>NZ_CP044522.1:0-1403002 GCF_016495405.1 Cobetia sp. cqz5-12 | reverse complement strand
CGGGACTGCACCTTGTGCTCCGGCTGGCGCTGATTGCGCAGCGGGAAGGCCAGATTGTCGAAGACCGTCATGGTGTCGTAGACCACCGGGAACTGGAACACCTGGGCAATGTTGCGCTCTTCCGGCGGCAGCCGATTGACCACGCGGTCATCGAAACGTACCTCGCCTTCCGAGGGCGCCAGCAGCCCGGAGATGATATTGAGCAGCGTACTCTTGCCGCAGCCGGACGGGCCGAGCAGTGCATAGGCACCGCCCTGCTCCCAGACATGGTTCATGCGCCGAATGGCGTAGTCACTGTCAGCCGTAGGCGCCGCCAGGTAGCTGTGCGCCAGATCATTGAGGTGTATTTCCGCCATCAGGCCAGCCCTCCGCCAGTCATGATGAGTCGCTCGGGCGAGCGGATCAGGGCACCATCGCGGCTCTTGTCATCCGCGAAGACGAACAACTTGTGCGCGGGGGCATAGACCCGGATGGCATCATCCACATCGAAGTCGTGGATACCGGACAGGTGCAGCACCAGCGAGTGATCGGCATTGCTGACATGCAGGAAGGTCTCGGAGCCGGAGATCTCGGCGATATCCACCGTGACGGCGAACTCCAGATCATCATCCGCCAGCGGCGCCAGCCCCAGATGGCTGGGACGGATACCGAAGCGATAGGCCCCGCTATCGAGCCCCACCAGTGGTGTGGGCAGCACGAACCGGCTGCCCTGCTCGCCGGCACTGGCGGCACCGGAGAATGCCAGTTCACGCCCACGCACCTCGGCCTCGAACAGATTGATCTGTGGCTCGGAGTAGAGCTTCGCCGCCTCGACACTCACCGGATGATGGTAGACGGCCTCGGTAGGCCCGGACTGCAGCACCCTCCCTTCATGCATCAAGGTGGTGGTGCCGCCGAGCGCCAGCGCCTCACCGGGTTCGGTGGTGGCGTAGACGGCAATGGTGTTGCGGGTCGCGAACAGGCTGCGCATCTCATGGCGCAGCTCTTCGCGAAGCTTGTAATCAAGATTGACCAGCGGCTCATCGAACAGCACTAGGTCGGCATCCTTGACCAGCGCCCGCGCCATGGCCGTCCGCTGCTGCTGGCCGCCGGAGAGCTCGGCTGGCTGACGCGCGAGAAACTGCTCGATATGCAGCATCTCGGCGATCTCGTGCACACGACGACGAATCTCGTCAGCCGGCATGCGCGCCAGCTTCAGCGGCGAGGCGATGTTGTCGTAGACGCTCAGACTCGGGTAGTTGATGAACTGCTGATAGACCATCGAGATATTGCGCTCACGCACCGGACGGCCGGTCACGTCCTCGCCGTTCATCACGATGCGGCCGTCACTGGGGACATCGAGACCCGCCATCAGGCGCATCAGCGACGTCTTGCCGGACAGGGTGCGTCCCAGCAGCACATTGAAGGAGCCGGGCTCGAAGGTCAGGTCCACCCTGTCGATATGGGTCTCGCGGCCAACCCGGCGGGTGACCGCCTCAAGGCTCAAGGACATGGCGCTGTCTCGTCTGGTGAAAGTCATCGGGGCAAGGACACGGCCAGCCACTGCCGAGTGTTCATACCCACCTGGTGACTCTCATATAGCGAACCCTGTGCCAGCCGCGCGCAATCCCGTCGTCACAGACACCCTCCACACGCCCTCGGATACCGCCAGATCGCCCTCTTTCGCTGATCATTCAGCCACTTGCCAGATGCGACCAAGGCAGGGGCAGACCATGGTCTAGCCCGTCATCCGCCGCGTCTGCCGCTACTCTGATGAACAGTGTCTGAACACTGGAGTCCTCGGAACTGAACACTCGCCACGCACAAGTGAACATTGCCGTGAACACTCCCCCAGACCGATAACAGCATCAATAACAACAGAGGCCTGAAAGGCCCGCCGCACAAGGGATGTCTCATGACAGCACGCCATCATTCCGCCAGCCACGTCGACAACCATGTCGATAACCACGTCGATAACCACGTCGATAACCACACCGCCACCACCCCAGCTCACTCCACGCCCCATCCCGCCGCTGCTCCCCTGGCACTTCAGCATTCCTCACTGGTATGTCCGCCGGAAGAGCTCGTCTGGCGTCAGCGTCAGGCCGCCAGCCTGATGGCGACGGTGGCGTCAGCGGTGGTCGGCCATACCCTCAACCTGCTCGATCACTGGCAGGCGTGTCTGGTACTGACCGACCGCGACGGCGTGGTGCTGGCAAGCTACGGCCATCAACAGCTGCTGGGCAATGAGGCCGCCCTGTTGCACCCTGGCGCGCGCTGGCGTGAGGAGTCGCTGGGTCACAACGCCATCGCCGAGACCCTGAATGCGCCGCGCGCCAATCGCCTGGCACGCATCGCCCTCGAGGCGCATGACGCCGAATGCCTCAAGGGGCTGGCCAGCGCCAGTGCCGCACTGCTGGCGCCCGCCAGCTGGAGTGCCAGTCGCGGCCTGACGCCCGGCGCCTGCGAGGGGTGCCTGGGACTGATCTGCGATCCCTACCGTGTGCGCCAGTACAGCCTCGGCATGCTCGGGGTACTGGCGGATGACATCGAGCAACGCCGTCTGGGCGAGGCACATGGGCACGACCATCACCTGTTGCGCCTGCATCTCAACCGCTCGCAGCTGGACTCGCCCAGCGCGGCCCTGCTGGCCGTCACGCCGCAAGGTCAGGTCGCGGCCGCCAGTCGCAGAGGGCTGCAACTGCTGGCAGCGCACCTTGAGCTCCCGCCATCGCCAGGTTGCGCGGAACGCCCCGCGGACAACGACAGCTGCGCCACCCGCGATGACCTCCATCTGTTGCTGGGCCAGCCCCTGGCTCGCTGGCAGCTGGACTGGGCACCGTTGGCCCGGCTTGACGACGCGGAATGCCTGATGCTGTCGCAACACCCGCATTTCACGGGCTACACCTTGTGCAGTGTCCTGCCCAGGCCACGCATTCAGGCACGCGCACCAGCCAGCCCCCCCACCGATGAGCGAGCTGGCCCGCTGGCCACTCAGGCCGCTGCCTGCCACCCGAGCCTTGCGCGCCTGCATCACGGCGATGCCGGCTGGGCCAGGGTCTGCGAACTGCTGGCGCGACTGGTGAACGCTCACCTGCCACTGCTGCTGCAGGGCGAGACAGGTGTCGGCAAGGAAGAAGTGGTCAAGGCGCTGCATCAGGCCAGTCATCGCGCCCATCAGCCGCTGGTCGCCATCAACTGCGCGGCATTGCCTGATGAGCTGGTCGAGGCCGAGCTGTTCGGCTATCGGCGCGGCGCCTTTACCGGTGCCGACCCCGCCGGACGCGAAGGCCGCCTGATCGAGGCCAATGGCGGGCGTCTGTTCCTGGATGAGATCGGCGACATGCCGCTGCATGTCCAGGCGCGTCTGCTGCGCGTGCTGCAGGAACGTGAAGTCACGCCGCTGGGCGGCGGCAAGCCGCAGCGAGTCGACTTCGAATTGGTGGCCGCCACCCACCAGCCCCTCAGCGAGCTGGTCAAGGCCGGGCGCTTCCGGGCGGACCTCTACTATCGCCTGTGTGGCGCCAGCATCACCTTGCCGCCGCTGAGGGAGCGTCACGACATCGCCGGCCTGAGTCGTGCCCTGCTGACACGGCTGTGTCGAGAGCAGCAACGTGAGCTGCCGCGCATCACGCCCGCCTTTCTCGATCGTCTCACCCGACATGACTGGCCCGGCAACGTGCGCGAACTGGACAACGTGCTGCGTTTGGCGCTGGTACTGTGCGATGGGCCGGTCCTGGAGCCGTGCCATGTGATACTGGCGGGCGACTGTCTCGCATCACAGAATGATTGTCCCGCATCAGAGAACGAGATTGCCCACCAGCCCTCGCAACCGACCGGCCTGCCCTCGCTGCATGATCTCTCCAGTGCCGAGGAGCTGCAGAGCGCGCTGGACGCGCTGGGCGGCAACGTCTCGCGTCTCGCGCGGGAGCTCGGCATCAGCCGCACCACACTCTACAAGCGACTCGGCGCGGCCTGACGCAGCAGGCTTCTCCTCAAGCCCTGTCTTCAAGCCCCGGCCCTGAAACGCCCGTGCCCCCGCAGACAGACTCTGCGGGGGCACGGGCGTTTCTTGCGACTCCGGTTTCTCACCGCCATCAAGTGCTCAGCACTCAAGGGCAGAGGACTGAGGATAAAGGAAAAGGATCAGCTCGGCGTCAGGCCGCGCAGACGTTCATTGCGCCGGCGAATCAGCTCCAGTGTCGTCAGCAGCAGGATCGAGACCAGTACCAGCAGCGTGGCCACCGCCAGAATCGTCGGGCTGATCTCCTCGCGGATACCGGACCACATCTGGATCGGGATGGTGGTCTGCGCCGGCCCGGCGATGAACAGCACCACCACCACCTCATCGAACGAGGTGATGAAGGCGAACAGCGCACCGGACACCACCCCCGGCGTCACCAGCGGCAGGATGATGCGGAAGAAGGTGCGACTCGGACTGGCCCCCAACGAGTGCGCCGCACGTGTGAGCGAGTGATCGAAGCCGGATAGCGTCGCCGTCACCGTGATCACCACGAAGGGAATGCCCAGCGCCGTGTGCGCCAGAATCACGCCCAGATAGGTCTGGGTCAGCCCCAGTTTCGAGAAGAAGAAGAACATCGCCGCGGCGCTGATGATCAGCGGCACGATCATCGGCGAGATCAGGATCGCCATGATGGTATTGCGAAACGGCATGAAGCGGCTGGAAAGCCCCAGTGCGGCAAGCGTGCCCAGTACCGTGGCCAGCACCGTCGCGCACACCGCCACGATGATGCTGTTCTTGATCGAGCGCATCCACTCATCCGAGGTGAAGAACTCCTGATACCAGCGCAACGAATAGCCATCGGGGTCCAGCGACAGCATCTTCTCCGAGAAGGTGAAGTAGGGTTCGGCATTGAACGAGAGCGGAATGATCACCAGGATCGGCCCGATCAGGAACAGGAAGATCAGCGCGCACAGCACGCAGAACACCCAATGCCAGATCCGCTCACCACGAGTTGCATAGGAAGGTATGGCCATCTGTCACCCCAGTTTGACCTTGTCCACACCGATCAGACGGTTGTAGACGAGATAGAAGAGGATCACCACGACCAGCAGGATCGAGCCGATGGCCGCTGCCAGCCCCCAGTTGAGCGAGGTCTGCATGTGATAGGCGATGAAGTTGGTGATGAAGCGGCCCGACTGCCCGCCCACCAGTGCCGGCGTGATGTAGTAGCCGATGGAGAGAATGAAGACCAGAATCGAGCCCGCCCCGATGCCCGGCAGGGTCTGCGGGAAGTAGACGCGCCGGAAGGCGGTGATCGGCCCGGCACCCAGAGAGCGCGCCGCATGCATGTAGCTGGGCGGAATGGTCTTCATCACCGAGTACAGCGGCAGGATCATGAACGGCAGCAGGATGTGGGTCATCGCGATGATGGTGCCGGTCTTGTTGTAGATCATCTGGATACGCGCCTCCTCGGCGAGTATCCCGACGCCCACCAGCATGTCATTGAGCACCCCTTGCTGCTGCAGGATCGCGATCCAGGTAGTGGTGCGTACCAGCAGCGAGGTCCAGAACGGCAGCAGCACCAGGATCATCAGCAGATTGCCGCGACTGGCCGGCAGGGTCGCCAGCAGCCAGGCCACCGGATAGGCAAGCAACAGACACAGCCCGGTGATCGCGGCGCTCATCCAGAAGGTACGGATGAACAGCGAGACGTGGATCTGCAGATACTCCGGTTTCTCGATGATCTCTCCTGTCGGTGAGAACTGGCGATCCACCGCCGCCAGGTAGTAGGAGGCGGTGAAGGGCGACGATTCACGCTTGATCAGACGCCAGATGTCAGGGTCCTCCCAATCCTCATCGGCCTTGATCAGCGCGGCCTTGTAAGGGGCCTCCATGCGACCGGCACGGCGGGCGCTCTTCATGAACAGCGACCGCATGCCGGACTTTTCGTAGTTGAGACGCGAGGCGACGCGCCCGAGATTGCGCGCCTTGAGTCCCGCGGCCAGGTCCTGCGCCAGGGCGGCGTAGGCGGCCTCTTCCGGCAACCCTTCGCCATCCCAGTCGACCAGCGCCTCACTGGTACGCGGCAGATAGGTGGAAACTTCCGGGTTGTCGACACTGCGTGACAGCATGTCGAAGATGGGCATGACGAATGCCAGCCCGATGAAGATCAACAGCGGCGCCACCAGCAGCAATGCCTTGATGCGGCTGCGGCGGATGGCGCGGTTGAGGCTCTGTTTCAGCGGTACGCCATCGGCGGTGGTCAGCGCCGCGCCGGGGGCACCATTGGGGTCATGTGCTGCGCTTCCGGACGTGGCCGGGGCGGAGGAATCGCTCATCCTGCACTCCTTGATCGGCTATCCGAGGGTGCCTGGACCGCCAGCCGAGTCCCGCATGACAGGGACGCAAGCCAACCTGGCGGAATCGAGCATGGCCGACGGGCCATCAGGCATGATCAAAAAGGCCCCGGCGCGCGATCGTGCGCCACCGGGGCCAGCGGGTCAGTGCAGAGGTCAGCGTGCCAGCCAGGCGTTGAAGCGCTGGCTCAGCTCATCGAGGTTGTCGGCCCAGAATTCGTCATCCTTGGGGATGGCGGTCTCGAAGTTGGGGCCATAGGTGGGCATGTGCGGCTTCATGTCGATGCCGGTGTCCGCATGAGTGGAAACCAGTGCCGCGGAGGAGGTACGCGCCGGTCCGTAGGAAATGTACTTGGCCTGGTCCGCCAGACGCTGGGTATCGGTGGCGAACATCAGGTAATCCTTGACCTTGTCGAGCTTGCCGGTCGGCACGACCCAGCCATCCAGTTCGAAGACCTGGGCATCCCAGACGATGGAGAATGGCTGTTTCTCGTTGACCTCGGCATCGAAGATGCGGCCGTTATAGGCCGAGGCGAAGGCCACTTCCTTGTCCGCCAGCAGCTGCGGTGGCTGTGCACCCTCTTCCCACCAGATCACGCTGTCCTTGATGGTATCGAGCTTGGCGAAGGCGCGTTCGATGCCTTCCTCGGAATCCAGCACCTCGTAGACATCTTCCGGGGCCACGCCATCGGCCACCAGCGCCCATTCCATGTTGTTGATCGGCTTCTTCTGCAGAGCACGCTTGCCGGGGAACTCCTCGAGATTGAACACGTCATCGATGGAGTCCGGCTGCTTGTCCTCGGGGAACATCTCGGTATTGAAGGCCACGATGTTGGAGTAGACGATCTGCGGCACGAAGCATTCGCTGAGCGAATTCTCGATGAAGTCTTCGCTGGCCGGTGTGCCGTCCGGCGCTGCCGCGAACAAGGTGTCCGGGTCCAGCGGCTCGATCAGCCCTTCCGAGCAGGCGATCAGCGCATCACTGGGCAGCATGTCGACCAGGTCCCAGGTGACGTTGTCGGCCTGGACCTGTGCGCGCAGACCGGAAAGCGCATTGGATGACTTGTCGATATTGACGACGGTGTCACCGCTCTTCTCTTCCCAGGGCTGGTGATAGGCCTTGTTCTGACTGTCGGTATAGGCGCCGCCCCACGAAACGATGTTGAGCGTCTCGGCCTGGGCCGCACCGGCGCTCATGCCGGCCGCTGCCACGGCAACCGCCAGCAGGCTCCGCAGCGGCATGCCCGGGCGCGAGGTAGTGAATGACGCGGTGAACTGATTGATGACTGACATGGATGAATCTCCCTGATTTCTTGTTGTTGTGCTGCACTCTTGTCGCGAATCGTGCTGTTGCTCTCTCAAGCAAGGACTGCGTTGGTCTCCTGTGCTGCCGTCAGGCATCCAGCGCCCGGCAATCACAGGCATCCCAACCGACCTGCAAGGTCTGCCCGGGCCGCAAGGGCGGATAGCCCTCGGCGTTGGGGGTCTTGATGATGAACTCGTCACTACCGCATACCGAGACACGCGTGCGTAGATGATCGCCAAGATAGATCACCTCGAGCACCTCGGCGGCGAAGACATTGTCGGGTGGACTCATGACGCCCGCGGCCCCCGGCTCTTCCGCCGACAACAGGCGCACCCGCTCCGGGCGCAGCGACAGCTGGGTGCGCTCGCCGACCTCATTGACAGCCACCTTGAGCGCCCGTACCTGTTCGCCACTGTCGAGGGTCACCGTGCAATGCTCACCCTGAGCGTCGAGCTGCGATACCTGGCCGTTGAGGCGATTGTTCTCGCCGATGAAATAGGCGACGAAGGCATTCTCCGGCGCTTCATAGAGCGCTTCGGGAGTCGCCAGCTGCTGGACGATGCCGTCATTGAAGACCGCGATGCGATCCGACATGGTCAGCGCTTCCGTCTGATCGTGGGTCACGTAGAGCATGGTGACGCCGAGACGCTGGTGGATGCGCTTGATCTCGAACTGCATCTCTTCACGCAGGTTCTTGTCCAGTGCGCCCAGCGGCTCGTCCATCAACACCAGCTCCGGTTCGAAGACCAGCGCTCGTGCCAGGGCGACCCGCTGCTGCTGGCCACCGGAAAGCTGCCCCGGGCGACGATCGCCGAATTCGCCAAGTCGCACCATGTCCAGCGCGTTGGCTACCTTGGTCGAGATTTCCTCCTTGCTCATGCCGCGCACTTCAAGCGGAAAGGCCAGGTTCTCGGCCACGCTCATGTGTGGAAACAGCGCATAGTTCTGGAAGACCATGCCGATACCGCGCTTGTGCGGTGGCAAGTCGTTGATGGGGGTACCGTCGAGGAGGATGTCGCCGTGGGTCGGCGTTTCGAAGCCTGCCATCATCATCAGGCAGGTGGTCTTGCCGGAACCGGACGGCCCCAGCAGGGTGACGAACTCGCCGCGCTGGACTTCCAGATTGAAGCCCTTGACCACCAGCGTTTCGCCGTCATAGCTCTTTTGCACATCATTGAAGATCGCGAAGCAGGAGCTGGTCTCCTGCGGCGCGTCGGGCTCAGCAGTCATGACCATGCGGGGTATCCATACGTGTTGTTGTTATCGTGGAGCAGGTGATCGAACAGGCTTCACCGGCCCTGATCACTGCCCTCAGTCCCATTTGACCCTACGGGGGCAGGCGAGAGGCGACAAGCGTCACGCTCGCTGAAAAGCGTTGAAATCAGGCTATGCGAAAGTCTAAATATTGAACTACCGTCGCCTGCCATTCGCCCAGGGCCCTCGGCAAGCCCCGCCGCTGGATCACTGACGCCACATGGCGCCTCCCCGGTGAGCGCCCACTGAAAAGCCCCCGCTGCACGCATGGCAGAGGGGGCTTTGGATCTTTCAACTCTGGGCCGCCCGAGGTGGGCAACCATATCAGAGCCTTCGGGGCTCAGCGGCGGTCAGAACTTGGTAATGACCCACACCGCGTGGATGATCCCCGGCAGGAAACCGAAGCAGGTCAGGATGATGTTGATCCAGAAATGCTTGTTGGCGACACCCACCTGCATGAGAACGCCCAGCGGTGGCAGGATGATGGCCAGAATGATGCGAATGATATCCATGAGTTGCTCCTTGCGATTGTGACAACCGTGACTCCACGGAGGTCATGAATGTTCGGTACTCGTGTTGATCAGTGTCCTTCTCGATCACTGCCCGTCTCGATCAGCATCGGCCTTGTCGGTGTCATCGTCATGCACTGAAGCGGGTCCGCCGGCGCGGGCCTGACGATCGATCTTCTGGGACAGCTTCTCGGAGTCCGCGGCCAACTGTTCGTGGTAGCGCTCCCAGTCTTCCCAATCATGCGGCGTTCCCGTGCGTGGCCGATGGCTGCCGGACTCACGTGCACGTGCCCAGGCATGTTCTTCCAGACTCTGAGGCTTGTCCTCCTCCTTGTCCTTGTCGCCGTCCAGGCCGTGCTTCGCCATGTACTCTCGTGCGTTCATCTATTGCCTCGCTTGCCAGACTCGACGCCTGACGATGCTGTGACGTACCCACTACCTATGGCTGACAGGGCCAAATATCAAGTCTGTACAACTATTTCCGACAAAAAAAGACGCTTGCCGGCAAGCACGTTCCTGCCGAGATCAAGGCCATGAACCAGCCCACCACTGACTGTCAGTAGCATCATCAAGAAAAGCTATCGCCTCGCTTGATGCAATCAAATTCACCCGCGAGAGGCTTGCCCCTAGACTGGCTCCAGTTTCGCAAGGCACTGATTTCTCATGCACTCGACATTGTCATCGAGCCTCAGTCGCCTGCCATCCCTTTTAGATACGTCTCATCGAGACCGGAGCCAATTTCATGCAACTCGAATCACACGAAGGCCAGCAGGTCCCGAACGTCAGCTTCAAGATCCGTCGTGACGGCCGTCTGGTCGAGCGCACCAGCGAGGAGATCTTCTCAGGCCGCAACGTGGTGGTCTTCGCCCTGCCGGGCGCTTTCACCCCGACCTGCTCCTCCACTCACCTGCCGCGCTACAACGAGCTGGCCGATCGCTTCTATGCTGTCGGCGTCGATGAGATCGTCTGCCTGTCCGTCAATGACGCCTTCGTCATGGAATCCTGGGGCGAGCATCAGGAAGCCGAGAACTTGAGCCTGATCGCTGACGGCAACGGTGACTTCGCCGCTGGCATGGGCATGCTGGTCGACAAGAGCGACATCGGTTTCGGCAAGCGCAGCTGGCGCTATTCCATGCTGGTACGCAACGGCGTGGTCGAGAAGCAGTTCATCGAGCCGCAGAAGCCGGGCGACCCCTTCGAAGTCTCCGACGCCGATACCATGCTCGACTATCTGGACCCGGACGCCGGCCGTCCCAGCTTCGCTACCCTGTTCAGCAAGCCGGGCTGCCCGTACTGCGCACGTGCGAAGCAGATGCTCGACGAAGCCCGCATCAGCTACGAAGTCATCGAAGTCGGCACCCGCGGCGTGACCTCACGCACCCTGCGCGCCATGACCGGCCAGGCCACCGTGCCGCAGGTCTGGATCGACGGCGAGCATGTCGGCGGCAGCGATGAAGTCGCCCGCTACTTCGGCAGCCTGACCAGCGCTTGAACGCATCACTCTGACAGGCCCCGATAACTTTCTCTTTTCATCACGCGCGGGCCACGCTCGCGCCTGAGACCCCATTTGTCAGGTGCGCCGCTGGCGCGCCTTGAGGAGTACGACGTGAACGAACGCCAGGTTGAAGTCGCCATCATCGGCGCAGGCAGTGCAGGTCTGGGCGCCTATCGCGCCGCCAAGGCACACACCGATTCCGTGGTCATGATCGAAGGCGGCCCCTACGGCACCACCTGTGCCCGTGTCGGCTGCATGCCGTCCAAGCTGCTGATCAGTGCGGCAGAAGCCGCGCATCACGCCCGTGATACCGCGCCGTTCGGCATCAATATCGAAGGCGAGGTCAAGGTGGATGGCCGCGCCGTGATGGACCGCGTCAAGCGTGAGCGCGACCGCTTCGTCGGTTTCGTGGTCGAGTCCGTGGAAGGCATCCCTTCCCACGACAAGCTGCGCGGCAATGCGCGTTTCGAGACCGCCAACAGCCTGATCATCGGCGACAACGAGACTCGTGTCACCTTCGAGCGTGTCGTGATCGCCACCGGATCACGCCCCAGCTACCCGGGCTTCTTCGAGAATGCCGGTGACCGCCTGATCATCAACGACAGCGTCTTCGAATGGGATGATCTGCCGGAATCCGTCGCCGTCTTCGGTCCGGGTGTCATCGGGCTGGAGCTGGGCCAGGCGCTCACGCGTCTCGGCGTGCGCATCCGCATGTTCGGTGTCGGTGGCGCGATCGGGCCGCTGCGTGACGAGAAACTGCGCGCCAATGCCGATCGTGTCTTCAATGAAGAGTTCTACCTGGACCCGGACGCCAAGGTCGAGAAGATCGAGCGTGTCGAGGATGACAAGGGTGCCGGTGTCGAGATCACCTTCATCGAGCGTGGCAGCGAAGCTCGCCTGACCGAACGTTTCGACTATCTGCTTGCGGCCACTGGCCGTCGCCCGAATGTCGATCGCCTCAATATCGAAGCACTGGATCTGAAGCTGGACGAGCGCGGCGTGCCGATCTTCAATCGCCACACCCTGCAGACTCGCCTGAGCGATGACACTCCGAGCCATGTCTTCATCGCCGGTGACGCCAATAACGACCTGCCGCTGCTTCACGAAGCCTCCGATGAGGGCCGTATCGCCGGTGACAACGCGGGTCGCTTCCCCGAGGTGCGCGCCGGTCACCGCAAGAGCACCATCGCCGTGGTGTTCAGTGATCCGCAGATGGCCACCATCGGCCTCTCCACCGCCGAGATCGAACAGCGCTACGGTGCCTGCGATTGCTACGCGGTGGGTGAAGTCGACTTCACCGGTCAGGGTCGCTCCCGCGTGATGCGCATGAACAAGGGCATGCTGCGTGTCTATGGCGAGCAAGGCACCGGCCTGCTGCTGGGCGCCGAGATCTTCGGCCCGCGTGCCGAGCACCTCGCCCACCTGCTGGCCTGGTCCCATCAGCAACGCATGACCATCGAGCAGATGCTGGAAATGCCCTTCTATCACCCGGTGATCGAGGAAGGCCTGCGCACCGCACTGCGGGATCTCAACGCCAACCTGCAGCTGGGGCCGGCCGTGGTCGAACGCTGCATGGAATGCGGTCCGGGTGACTGATATCCCCTCAAGGCAACGGGACGCGCAGCTCACGCAGTGATGCCCTATGCTCTGAACAGATGTTGAATGTCGCCGGCAGTCACGAAAGTGGCTGCCGGCATTCATCACACGACTCCTCAGCAGGGAGTTGGAGAGCAGTGACGCAGGAGATCAGCCCATGAAAGCCACCCAGCTCAAGGTGCCATCGACCCTTCGCGATATCATGTCCCGCGACTGTTATCGCGTGAAGGCACGCACCAGCATTCTCGAACTCGCCCAGGGCCTGACCCACCACCGTCTGCCCGGCGTGCCGGTCGTGGATGACCTGGACCGCCTGATCGGCTTCATCTCCGAGCAGGACATCCTCGGCAAGCTGCTCGATAGTGCCTACCACTGCGGCCAGCATGCCCAGGTCGGCGACCTGATGCGTCACGAAGTCCTGAGCGTCGGGCCGAATGACAGCATCACGGATCTGGCGCAGCACATGAATGGCCAACGCCCCAAGGTCTATCCGGTGGTCGAGCAGGGCCGTCTGATCGGCATGGTCACCCGTCGCGATGTCCTGAGTGCGCTGCTGGTGATGCAGAACGGCTGTTGAGGCAGTACGCCAACCAGGACATCTCGTCAGCTGAATCAAACCTTGTGCACAGAGCCCCCAGCGGTCATTACCGCTGGGGGCTCTGTGCGTGATGGACGGAGAATCGAGCGCATCAAGAGCGGCTCTCGCACGCTTGTACCAGCAGGCCAATGCCTCGAAGGTTACCCGAAGGCTAATCAAGATCGCTCGCCGGCATGGCGTCCATGAATTTTCGCTCAGCAGCATGGGACTGTGACCGTCGCTGCAGGTCGCTGCGCTGCGCCCTGCCACCAGAGCCTCTGACCACTGCGAAAGTCAATGACGGTCTAGGGATATCTGGACGACCCCGTCGAAAACCCGCAAGGCGCTGCGTATTTCAGACATAAAAAATCCGCCAGGAAAACCGTGGCGGACCAAAGAACAGTTAAAGCCAGACATAACATCGCGATAACATCATGTCCTTGCTTACTATGACTACGCCTTTTGCATTTCTATCCCGACGGTTGCCAAAAAATTCAGCCTTTTTTGTCACTGACCTTTACGGAATGTGAAAGCTGGGCTACGTGCGTTGCCAGTGGAAGACGCGCTAATCTGTGATCTGACCTGATTGCTGGATCGAGCCCCCACAAGGACACCGCATGTCTGCCACGCCCCATGACCTCCACACCCTGACGCTGCGTCACCCGGAAATCGCCAGCCTGATGGCCGGCCGCGAAATCGGCTGGCTCAACCCTGAGCGCGCCGCGACCGCCAAGGCGCTCGCCTCACCGGCGCTGCAGGCCAGTGGCGTGGGAGCCCAGGACATCGCGGATGCCGACGCGCGCCTGATGCGTTTCGCTGCCTGGATTGCCGAGGCCTTCCCCGAGACCGCCGCCGCGTCAGGGCGCATCGAATCGCCGCTGGTGGCAACGCCCGGCTTGCAGCAGGCGCTGAGCAGCATGGCCTCGACCGCTTCTCCCCTCAGCGCAACCGAATCCCCGCTGCCCGGCCGCCTGATGATCAAGTGCGACAACGCCCTGCCCATCTCGGGTTCCATCAAGGCGCGCGGCGGCATCCATGAGGTGCTCAAGCATGCCGAGCGTCTCGCCATTGACGCAGGGCTTTTGTATCAGGAAGACGATTACCGCGCCTTCCAGCGTGATGAGATACGTGAGCTGCTGGCCAGCCAACAGATCGTGGTGGGCTCCACCGGCAACCTGGGGCTCAGCATCGGCATCATGAGCGCGCGGCTCGGCTTTCGCGTCACCGTGCACATGTCGGCGGATGCCAAGCAATGGAAGAAGGACCTGCTGCGCGCCCGGGGCGCAGAGGTCGTGGAGCACAGCGGGGATTATGGCAAGGCCGTCGCCGCGGGTCGTCAGGAGGCTCAGCAGCCCAACGCCCACTTCATCGATGACGAAAGCTCGCGGGATCTGTTCGTCGGCTACGCCACGGCGGCCAGCCGTCTCGCCGAGCAGCTCTCGGCTCAGGGCATCCCGGTGGATGCCCGCCACCCGCTCTGCGTCTATCTGCCCTGTGGCGTCGGCGGCGGCCCGGGCGGCGTGGCCTATGGCCTCAAGCAGGTCTTCGGTGACGCCGTGCACTGCTTCTTCGCCGAACCAGTCAACTCCCCCTGCATGCTGCTGGGCATGTTGACCGGCGAGCATGACGGCATCGCGGTGGAAGATATCGGGCTCGACAATCGCACCTGCGCCGATGGCCTGGCGGTGGGTCGCGCCTCGGCCTTCGTCGGGCGCGTGATGGCTCCCTTGCTCAGCGGAATCCATACCGTGAGCGATGAGCACCTGCTCGAACTGCTGGCGCTGGCATATGACAGCGAGGGACTCATGCTCGAGCCGTCCGCACTGGCCGGCGTGCCCGGTATCCACCACGTACTGCGCAATGACGCTCCCGAGTGGCACGCCTGGCGAGCGGCCACCGGGCTGGATGACGGCGAGGTGCAAGCCAATACTACCCATGTCGTCTGGGCCACCGGCGGCAGCATGGTGCCCGAGGCGATATGTCAGGCCGACTATCAGCGCGGCAAGGCATTGCTGTCACAGGCCGACACAAGCCGGCAAGCATGAGCGATCAGGCGATGAAGGCCTGCCACAGCCACACGCCGGTCAGCGCCAGCCCGATCACTCCCAGTGGGCGTGAATAGCGTTGCCAGAGCGCCATCGCTTGATCCTCGACCAGTGCCACCAGGGCCGCCAGCCCGAAATAGCGCACTCCGCGCCCGACCAGTGCCGCCAGCAGGAACAGCCCGACCGGATACCCGCTGGCGCCGGCGACCAGCATGGCGCTCTGGAAGGGAATCGGCACGATGCCGATCAGCATGATGGCGAGAAAGCCCTGCTCGCTGAAGCGCTGCTGGAAGGCCTCGAAGGCCTGCTGACCGCCGAAGAAGCTGATCAACCCATCGCCCCACGCCGCCAGTGCATAGGCCCCGAGATAGAACCCCAGCAGCGCCGCGGTCAGGTTACCGGCCAATGCCACCGCGGCCACTCGCCAGCGACGCTCGGGATGGCGCAGCATCCATGGGATCAGAATGACCTCGATGGGAATCGGGATCAAAAGGGTTTCCAGCATCGAGGCGATGAACAGCCACAGCATGGCGTGGCGGGATTGATTGAGGCGGTCGAGCCAATCACTCGCGGAAGAGAGTTTCCACATGAAGGCAGCACGTTGTCCTGGATGGTGAGCTGACCACTTTGCCTTGAGTCCGCCTCGCTTGCCAGCCTGATCACATGCCTGAACTCAAAGCCTGTTCTCAAGGCCAGCTCTCAAGATCAGTTCTCAAGATCCGCTCTCAAACCTGCACGCTACTCGAAGCCTTCCAGACGCATGGCAGAGCGGATGAGCCGCTCATCTTCCGCTTCCAGCTCACGCAGACTGTCGCGAATGCCGTGCAGGTGGTCCAGCGCCGCGCTTTCGGCAGCGTCCGGCTGCTGGTCCATCACCGCACGATAGATGGCCGTGTGCTGAGCATTGATCTGGCCGCGGGGAATCGGCCGATGATAGAGATTGCGCAGCGAGGCGAACACCGAGCTGAGCAGCAGGTCATTGATGCCCTTGAGCGTATGCACCAGCACCGGATTGTGGGATGCCTCACAGATGGCGTGGTGAAAGGCGTGGTCGTGACGCGCCAGCTGCTGGGCATCCGGCAGCGCCTCATCGCCCTGCGCTGAGGACGGAAAGTCCGGCGGATACTCGCGCACGCAGGCCGCCATCGCCTCGTAATGACGCCGGATCAGTACTCTATCCGCCGGCGTGCCGCGCTGGGCGGCCAACCGCGCCGACTGTCCTTCCAGCAACGCGCGCACCTCAAGCAGGTCATACAGGGTGCGCGGCTGGTCCCGAAAGAGATGCATCAGCGGGCTGATATCGCCGCTCGGCAACAGCGCTGCGACGCTTGAGCCCTTGCCGTGACGCGTCTCGATGATGCCCTTGCCACGCAACAGCCTCAGCCCCTCGCGCAGTGAGGCGCGTGAGATACCCAGTCGCTCACAGAGCCTGCGTTCCGAAGGAATCATCTGCCCCGGCTTGAGCACACCATCCAGTATCAACTGCTCGAGGCGCGCTGCCGCATGCTCCGGCGCACGCTGCTCACCGCACGCCATTCTCTCTGACACCTGCATCCCTGCCCCTCCCCTGATGAACCGGCCGAGCCAGCCCGACTGGCTCTCCCGGGGTCCTCGTCTCTCGTCTGCCAATCGCCTGGCCATATGCGGCAAGAACGCTGCCGCCTTTCTCACTGGTCAGACCACGCTCTCTACCCTAGCGAGCTCTCCTGTCAACAGCGACACCCGATGACATGAACTAGACGAATGTCTGGTCAGACCACTGTGGCTTCACATGGACAAGGCGCAGCTCTCACTGCCAGATTGGAGACACACCCCAGCGTCGTGACCGGCACACCCGATACGCCGCATGTATCACCGGCGCAATGGATACCCGACACGTCATCGCGAGTACCGGACTCTCCTGGAGACATGGCATGAATATCCTGTATGACCCGACGCTGGATGGCCCTCTCCCCCAGCACGACAAGTCCCGGGTACTGGCGCATCTCACCACCCTGCTGCCGGATCTCACCCTGCTGCATCGCGAGGAGGATCTGCATCCCTTCGAATGTGATGGACTGGCGGCCTATCGCGTCATGCCGATGCTGGTCGCGCTGCCCGAGCGGGTCGAACAGGTCGCCGCCCTGCTGCGTGAATGTCATGCGCTGGGGGTTCCGGTGGTCACGCGCGGTGCTGGCACCGGCCTTTCCGGCGGTGCCCTGCCGCTGGAACAAGGCGTGCTGCTGGTGATGTCGCGCATATCGCGCATTCTCGAGATCGACCCCGATGCCCGTACCGCGCGCCTGCAACCCGGGGTGCGCAACCTGGCCATTTCAGAAGCTGCCGCCCCATACGGGCTCTACTACGCGCCGGACCCCTCCTCGCAGATCGCCTGCTCCATCGGCGGCAACGTGGCCGAGAATGCCGGTGGCGTGCACTGCCTCAAATACGGTCTGACCGTACACAACCTGCTCAAGCTCGAGATGCTGACCATCGAAGGCGAGGCGATGACGATCGGCGCCGACAGTCTCGATTCCCCCGGGCTGGACCTGCTGGCGCTGATGACAGGCTCCGAAGGCATGCTGGGGGTGGTCACGGAAGTCACGGTACGCCTGCTGCCCCGTCCCGAAACCGCCAAGGTGCTGATGGCGAGCTTCGCCGATATCGACAAGGCCGGCCGTGCGGTGGGCGACATCATCGCCTGCGGCATCATCCCCGGCGGGCTCGAGATGATGGACAACCTCGCCATCCGCGCCGCCGAGGACTTCATCCACGCGGGCTATCCGGTGGAGGCCGCAGCAATTCTGCTCTGCGAGCTGGACGGTGCCGAGGCCGATGTCGTCGATGACTGCGCGCGAGTCCGTGAGGTGCTGGAACGCGCCGGTGCCACCGAGATCCGCCAGGCACAGGATGAGGCCGAGCGCGCGCGCTTCTGGGCCGGACGCAAGAATGCCTTTCCCGCCGTGGGCCGCATGTCGCCCGATTATTACTGCATGGATGGCACCATCCCGCGCCGCGAACTGCCCGCCGTGCTCAACGGTATCGCCGAACTCTCGCGTCAATCGGGGCTCGCGGTGGCCAATGTCTTCCATGCCGGTGACGGCAACATGCACCCGCTGATCCTGTTCGATGCCAACAAGCCCGGCGAGCTTGAGCTGGCCGAGGAGGTCGGCGGCAGGATTCTGGAACTGTGCGTGGCCGCTGGCGGCAGCATCACCGGTGAACATGGCGTGGGCCGCGAGAAGATCAACCAGATGTGTGCCCAGTTCAACCACGAGGAGATCAGTGTATTCCATGCCGTGAAGGCCGCCTTCGACCCCACCGGGCTGCTCAACCCCGGCAAGAACATCCCGACGCTGGCGCGCTGTGCCGAATTCGGTGCCATGCATGTGCATCACAACCAGCTGCCGCATCCGGAGCTTCCGCGTTTCTAACAGCTGCCGCCTGACCGTTCGCTGCCTGACGTTCGCCACTTCATAGCCACTTCATCGCCATTTTAATAGAGACATGCCATGCCAGAGCCAGATGATTCGCTCCAGGATCAGGTGCCAAGCCATGCCGAGTGCGCCACACCTGCCGCCAGCCAGCACCCGCAGGAACACGATGCCAGTGAGGCACTGTGCGAGCAGGTCCGCGCCGCCCACGCGGCGAGACGCCCGCTGCGCATCGCCGGCAGTGGCAGCAAGGCCTTCCTCGGGCGTGAGGTCGTGGCCGAGGAAGTGCTCGACATGCGCGCGCATCATGGCATCACCCACTACGATCCCGTGGAGCTGATGGTCTCGGTGCGTGCCGGCACCCCACTGGCGACGCTGGAAGCCGTGCTCGCCGAACAAGGCCAGCATCTGAGCTGCGAGCCGCCCCACTTCGGCCCCGAAGCGACCGTCGGCGGCACTCTCGCCTCTGGACTCAGCGGCCCACGCCGCCCCTGGAGCGGCAGCCTGCGCGACCTGGTGCTGGGCACGCGCATCATCAGCGCCGATGGCAAGGCGCTGCGCTTCGGCGGCGAAGTGATGAAGAACGTGGCGGGCTACGACCTGTCGCGCCTGATGTGCGGTGCCCAGGGCACGCTGGGCGTGATCAGCGAAGTCTCGCTCAAGGTGATGCCGCGCCCGGTGGCGAGCGAATCGCTGTGTCTGGAGCTCAGTCTCGCCGAGGCGCTGACTCGCCTGGATGCCTGGGGGCGCACGCCGCTGCCGGTCACGGCGACCAGCTGGCATGACGGTCGCCTCACCCTGCGCCTGGAAGGCGGCGAGCGTTCGGTACAGGCCGGGCGCAAGCAATTGGGCGGCGAGGTGTTGATGCCTGACCAGGCATCGGCGCACTGGACTGAGTTGCGTGAGCACCGCCTACCCTTCTTCACCGCGCGTGCACCACATCAGGCCCTGTGGCGACTGTCCTTGCCGCTGTCACTGGATCACGTCGAATGGCAAGCCGCCGTCAGCGAGCTGTTGGGTCATCTTGAGGACGCCAACCTGCTGTGTGACTGGGCCGGCGCCCAGCGCTGGCTTTGCAGCGACGCCCCCGCTGACAGGGTTCGTTCGCTGGCCAGTCGGCTGGGTGGCCATGCCATCTGCTACACCCCGGGAGCCGTCGCTGCCGAAGACAGCCCACTGATGCCACTGGCCGCCATCAATGCCCGCTATCACCTCCAGCTCAAGCAGCAGCTGGATCCTCACGGCATCCTCAATCCCGGTCGTCTATATGCCGAGATGTGATTCACTTCATGACGGGAGATGCACCTGAATGCAGACCCACTTCAGTGACGCCGCACTTGCCAGGCCGCATATCCAGCGAGCCGACAAGGTTCTGCGCAGCTGCGTGCATTGCGGCTTCTGCAATGCCACCTGCCCCACCTACCAACTGCTGGGCGATGAGCGCGACGGCCCACGCGGGCGCATCTATCTGATCAAGCAGCTGCTGGAAAGCGATCCCGAAAGTCCCGACGAGGCAGTTCGCGAGCAGGCAACGCAGATCACCCGCGAGACCCAGCAGCATCTGGATCGCTGCCTGAGCTGTCGCAGCTGCGAGACCACCTGCCCGTCGGGCGTGCAATATCACACCCTGCTCGATATCGGTCGTCAGGAACTGGAACGCCGCGTCGGACGCCCGTGGCGAGAGCGCCTGTTGCGCAGCGGCCTGCGCCATGCACTGGTCGAACCCGCTCGCTTCAAGGCCTTGCTGGCACTTGGCGTGCGCTTTCGCCCCCTCGCGCCTGGCGCGCTGGCCGACAAGATCCCGCTGGCCCGCGAGCGCGACCGTCAAGCCGAGCACCCAGCTGCGCCCGTCACCGCGACGCCTTCTGATCAGTTGCTGTCTCGCCAGGTGCTGATGCTGGAGGGCTGCGTGCAACCGGGCCTGGCCCCCAACATCAATGCCGCCACTGCCCGTGTGCTGGCGCGCTTCGGCATCGGCGTCACGCCCATTCAGGAGGCCGGCTGCTGCGGTGCCATCGACTATCACCTCAACGCCCAGCAGGCCGGTCGCGCGCGAATGCGTGCCAACATCGATGCCTGGTGGCCGGCCATCGAGGCCGGTGCGGAAGCGATCGTGCAGACCGCCAGTGGCTGCGGGGCCTTCGTCAAGGAATATGGCGAGATGCTGGCCGATGACCCGGACTATGCTGAGCGCGCCGCGCGCGTCAGTGCCCTGGCGCGTGATATCGTCGAGGTGCTCGGTGAGGAGATCGCCCGCGATGACCGACCGACGCTTTCCGCCTCCTCCCCCGACCCGCAGCCGCTGGCCTTCCACTGCCCCTGCACCCTGCAACATGCCCAGGGACTGGGCGGTGAAGTGGAGAAGATATTGCGCGCGCTGGGCTTCACCCTGACCCCGGTCGCGGAGAGTCATCTGTGCTGCGGTTCCGCCGGCACCTACTCGATAACGCAACCGGAGTTGTCACGCCAGCTGCGAGACCGCAAGCTTGAGGCGCTGGAGGCCAACGGGCCTGCGCGCATCGCCACCGCCAACATCGGCTGTCAGACGCACCTGCAGAGCGCCAGACGCACGCCGGTGAGTCACTGGATCGAACTGGTGGATGACGCCCTGCCCGAGTCGCTGCCGCAGGCATGACGATTCCCCGTTACTGTTACTGGTACTCTCACTCACTCGCACCACTTGCCAAGGAAGCCCGATGATCACTCGCCACGTACTGACCCTCGCTGACGTCAATCAGATGCTGGACGCCGCCCAGAAGGAAGCCGAGGCCAATGGCTGGGCCGTCTCCATCGCCGTTGCCGACGACGGCGGCCACCCGCTGGGGCTGCGTCGCCTCGACGACACCCCGGCGATGACCGGCTACTTCGCCCAGGAGAAGGCCAAGAGCGCTGCCCTGGGGCGCCGCGAGACCCAGCTGTTCGAGGACTCCATCAATGGCGGACGCACCGCCTTCCTGTCAGCACCGCAGCTGGAAGGCATGCTGGGCGGCGGCGTGCCGGTGATGGTCGAAGGCCAGATCGCCGGCAGCATCGGCGTGTCCGGCGTCAAGCCGGAGCAGGATGCCCAGATCGCCAAGGCCGGTGTCGCCGCACTGGGCCTCTGAGGCCCCGCCAGCCCGAATAAACAGCCTTTGCCAGCCTGAAGAAAAAGACCGCCGCGCCCATCAGGGCACGGCGGTCTTTTTGCATGTGTCACTCTTGCGTCTGTGTCTTTCGGTCACGCACCGCGAGGTGGCATGGCGGCTTCCACCGCCGCCATGAAGGCGCGCAGCTTGCCCGACTGCGGCAGGCGCTGGGGATAGAGCATATAGATGCTGTTGGGCTCACCTTCCTCATGTGCCAGCAGACGCACAAGACGGCCTTCGGCCAGCTCACGGTCGACCAGGTAATGAGCGACCCGAATGATACCGGCATGCCCCAGCGCCTGCTGCTTGAGCAGACGATGATCATTGATGGCCAATCCCCCCGCGAGACTGACCTCGCCACTGGCCAGCGGCCAACCGGACTGCCCCGACCAGACGTGGCAGCGATGATCGCCAAGCGCCGCGGCCGTGTGCGGCGTGCCATGCGCGGCAAGATACTCGGGCGAGGCGCAGCAGCAGTGGACGTAATCCAGCAGGCGACGCGCGATCATGTTGTCCGGTGGCGTGCGCGTGGCGCGAAATGCCACATCAAATGGCTCGCGCGTCAGGTCATGGCTCTCGTAACTGACATCCAGACGCAGCTCGACCGCCGGATGGCGCGCTTGAAAGGCATTGCAGACCTCGACCAGATAACGCTCGGCGAACAATACCGGCGCCGTGATGCGCAACACCCCGCTGTAGCCCTGACGCTCCGACTCGCTCGACTGCGCAATGTCGTGTTCAAGCTCGCGCTCCAATGCCAGCAACTCGCCATGTACCGACTGCATGCGCTGACGAATGCGCTCGCCCTCCTCGGTGAGGCGTACCGCCCGCGTGGTGCGGATCAGCAAGGGCGCCCCGATATCGTGCTCCAGCCGCCGCACCTGCTCGGAGAGATGGGCACGCGATACGCCCAGCGCCTTGGCCGCCCGGGTGAAGCTGAGGGTTTCCGCCACCTGAGCGAACAACATCAGTCGTTCCACCTGCTTGTGATGCCGCATTCTGCCTGCTCCTCATGCCAGCCATCCGGGATTTGAGTGATCGAGCCTGCCACAGCATTGTATGCTCTGGCGAACAATCTATTCGTTCGCATGTGCTTATCAGACTGACAGACGCGACCTAGACTGAAGGCGTCATCCGAGGTCATTTCCTCCCTGAGACATCCCCGCCTTCACTCGCGAAAGGACACCGCCATGCGCTATACCCCGGCTGAAGATCGCTACGAACGCATGCAATACCAGCGCTGCGGCAAGAGCGGCCTCAAACTGCCCCGCCTGTCACTGGGGCTCTGGCACAACTTCGGCAACAATGCCTACGAAGACAATGCCCGCGCCATCTGCCACACCGCCTTCGATCTGGGCATCACCCACTTTGATCTGGCCAACAACTACGGGCCGCCCCCGGGCAGCGCCGAGGAGATGTTCGGCCGCATGCTCAAGCGCGACTTCGCCGGCTATCGCGATGAGATGGTGATCTCCACCAAGGCGGGCTATCACATGTGGCCTGGCCCCTACGGCGAATGGGGCAGCCGCAAGTACCTGCTCTCGAGTCTGGATCAGAGCCTCAAGCGCATGGATCTCGATTACGTCGACATCTTCTACTCGCATCGTTTCGACCCCGACACGCCGCTGGAAGAGACGATGGGGGCGCTGGACAGCGCCGTGCGTTCCGGCAAGGCGCTCTATGCGGGCATCTCCTCCTACAATGCCCAGCGCACTCGTGAGGCCGCCGCCATCCTGCGCGAGCTGGGCACGCCGTGCATCATCCATCAACCCAGCTACTCGATGATCAATCGCTGGATCGAGGAAGACGGCCTGCTCGACACCCTCGATGACGAGGGCATCGGCTCCATCGTGTTCTCGCCGCTGGCCCAGGGCGTGCTGACCGACAAGTATCTGGACGGCGTGCCACAGGATAGCCGCCTGGCGCGCGGCGGGGCGATCAAGGAAGACCACCTCACCGAGGACAACCTGGAGCGGGTGCGCGCCCTCAACGCCATCGCCGAGCGGCGTGGCCAGTCGCTGGCGCAGATGGCGCTCGCCTGGGCGCTGCGCGGCAACCGCGTCACCACCGCATTGATCGGCGCCAGCCGTCCGCAGCAGGTCAGCGATTGCGTCAAGACGCTGGATCACCTCGACTTCACCCAGGCCGAGCTCGACGAGATTGATCGCTACGCTGTCGATGGTGGCGTCAATCTGTGGGCGCGCTCGTCGAATGCCTAAGCCCGTGCATATGCTCGCACCCAGGTTCGCGCCTGATAGCGTTCGCATGAGCTGCGATTGATGCAGTGAAGCCTGAAACACATCGCCCCCGCCGAGTGAGTCTCGACGGGGGCGATGTTGTCTAGCTTGAAACGCTGATGGCAGGAATTCAGCCGCCGGTAGGAATGCCGTGCTCGCTGGCCAGCAGCGCACGATAGTCGGCATAGCCCTTGCGGTAGGCGGCCACGCCTTCGGCCTGGGGCTGGGCGAGAGTCGTATGATCCAACGCCACCAGCCGCTCGCACAGTTGCTCAAGCGTCTCGCTGTGGCGGCCCTGCCCTTCATCGCCTGACTGCCCCAGACACCAGCCTGCCTGAATCGCGGCGCCCAGGGCGGCGGCTTCGGTCACCTGCGGACAGACCACCTCGAGGCCGAGAATGTCCGCCAGCATCTGACGCCATAGCGGGCTCTTGGCGCCTCCACCCACCAGCCGAATCTGGCGCGCCGCACTGCCCAGCGGCCCCATGCACTCGAGTGCGTAGCGCAGGCCGTAGCTTGCGCCTTCCATGGTCGCTCGGCACAGGTTGGCCGGGGTGGTGTTGCGGCTGTCCAGCCCATGGAAACTGGCCTGGGCACGCGGCAGCATCGGCACGCGCTCGCCATTGAAGAACGGCAGGATCTGCACGCCCTCAGCCCCGGGAGGCGCGCTTGCCACCTGCGCGGAGAAGGTATCGATGTCGAAGCCGAACATCTCGCGCACCCGTGTGGTGGCAGAGGTGACATTCATGGTGCACACCAGCGGCAACCAGCCACCATCGCTGGCGCTGAAACTCGCCACCTGCGGATCGCAGCCCGCCGGATAGTCCGCCGACCACGCGCATACCGTGCCGGAGGTGCCCATGCTCAGCGTGACGCGTCCCGGCGCGATGTTGCCGGTGCCGATGGCGCTCATCATGTTGTCGCCGCCACCACTGGAGACGACGACATCCGGGCGCAGCCCGAAGCGCGCGGCGATCTCGGGCCGGATATGCCCGGCAGGCTCATGGGATTCGATGAGTCTGGGCAACACGCGCTGCGCGTCCAGTTCCGGGGCGATCTGAGCGAAGACATCCTGATGCCAGCAGCGGCGCCGAGTATCGAAATAGCCGGTGCCCGAGGCGTCGCCATATTCGGCGACATGCTCTCCGGTCAGCCAGAAATTGAGATAGTCATGCGGCAGCAGGATACTGGCGATGCGCTGATAGCGCTCGGGATGCCGCTCACGCAGCCAGGCGAGCTTGGAAGCGGTGTAACCCGTCTGCAGCACCAGCCCGAGCGTCTCCAGACAGCCCGCCTCTCCGCCCAGCGCCGCAATCAGCGCGGCATTGTGCTCGCTTGTCTCGGTATCACACCACAGCTTGGCCGGATGCAGCGGCACGCCAGTCTCATCCAGCACCACCATGCCATGCTGCTGACCGGACACCCCGATCGCCGCGATGCGCTGCGGATCAATACCGCAGGCCCCCAGCGCGTCATCGAAGGCGCCTTCCAGTGCCGTGATCCAGTCGTGAGGGTCCTGCTCGCGGCGTCCGTTGGCGCCCTCCTCCAATGCATGGCTGCGCTGCCCCTGAGCCACGATCTGCCCGGCGTCCGGATCGAGAATCACCACCTTGGTACTCTGGGTCCCACAGTCAACGCCTACCCACATGCGGCTCTCCCTGCCCGTCATCATTCAGTTGTCTTCCCCATCGAGCCCGATGGGGTCATTCGCGAGACGCCAGCGCCAGTCGGCACTGCGTGAGTCCTGCTTGATCAGGTGTGCGTTGAGCATGTCCTTGTGATGGGTGCGTTCGTGGGCGCCACGTGCATCCTGGCCCATCTCGCGCCAGCGATGTAGCAGGCGCGGCACTAGCACCTCATCCTCGATGTCCAGGAAGATGCTGATATCGAACAGCGGCAGCAACGATTCCCAGGGGGCGTGGCGCAGCAGCAGATAGTTGCCTTCGACCAGCACGATACGGTGATGGGTCTCGACCACACGGCCACCGGCACGCGCCAGATCCAACGGCCGGTCGAACACCGGCACGGCGACCGGGCCGTCATCGGCACGCACCCTGACGAGGTCATGGTAGAGCCCCTTCGCATCGAAGGTTTCCGGGGCGCCCTTGACGTAGAGCAGCCCCAGAGGGGCCAGCACGGCATTGTCGAAGTGATAGCCATCCATCGGCACCACCACGGCGATACCGGGTTCCAGCGCATTGAGGGTCTCGCACAGGGATTCCGACAGGGTCGACTTGCCCGCCGCGGGCGGACCGGCAAGCGCCACGATGGTACGTGTGCGCTGACTGGAAGCGTGTTCCGCCAGCACACGGCTGGCCATGTCCCTCAGCGAGGGCGACATGTGGGCCAGACGAGAATCGGGTAAAGATGTCACGTGACTACCTCATTCATGGATGCACACCGCTTGCAGCAGGATGGAAGGCGCCCTTCATCCTTAGCTCATCCAGTTGCCACCGTCGACATTGAGTGTCTGGGCGACGACGAAATCGCTGTCTTCACAGGCCAGAAATACCGCGGCACCGACGTGGTCGTCAGGCTTGCCCATGCGCCCGTAGGGGACTGCCTCACCGACAAGACGCTTCTTCTCTCCCGGTGGGCGCTGCTCGTAGTGCGCGAACAGCGCATCGACCTGATCCCACATCGGCGTATCCACCACGCCCGGCGCGATGCCATTGACATTGATGCCGTGACGAATGAGATCAAGCCCGCAGGACTGCGTCAGGCTGATCACGGCGGCCTTGGAGGCACAATAGGCACTGACCAGCGCCTCGCCACGCCGTCCCGCCTGAGAGGCCATGTTGATGATCTTGCCGCCCTGCCCGCGCTCGACCATCGTCCTGGCCACCGCCTGCAAAGTGAAGAAGAGTCCCTCGACATTGACCGCCAGCTGCTGGCGCAACATGCCTTCGCTGACCTCAAGCACCGGCGCCATGGCAAAGACGGCGGCATTGTTGACCAGAATGTCGATGGGCCCGAGTTGGGCCTGCACGCACTCCAGCATGCTCTGGCGCGAGACGCTGGAGGTCACGTCCAGCGTCACTGCCAGCACTCGTGCCTGGGGACCGGCCTGCTCACGCAGTCGCTTCGCGGCACGCTCGGCGGCCTCGCCATTGATATCTGCCAGCGCGACATAGGCCCCTTCCGCGACATAGCGGGTGGCGATGGCCAGACCGATGCCTCCCGCAGCGCCGGTGATCACCGCCACCTTGCCGGCGAGCTTGCCGACGGCCTGAGTCGCTGGCACTGAGGATGTCTGTACGGGTGTTGCCGCCTTGTGCATGACATTACCCCCTGATGGTGCTCATGTGGCGCTCAGATCGCTGACCTGACCGATATGCAGCTTGCTGATCAAGGCGCTGACCTCCTCCATGCTCGCACGGCTCTGCCAGGCACCCGCCTCCAGCTGACGCTGGGCGTGGCCAGGCGGGATGTGCCCGGCGCCAGTGAAGCCGATCACGCGCAGACCGGCCGCGACCGCCGCGCTGACGCCGGCGAGGCTGTCCTCGACCACCACACATTCCTCGCCATCACGCCCCAGTTGACGCAGCGCCAGCTGATAGACATCCGGCGCGGGCTTGGGGCGCGCGACCTGCTCGGCCGTGAACAGCGGCACCGACGCCAGCCAGCGATCCAGACCGGTGGCGGCCAGCGAGGCACGCACCCGCCGCTCGGCACTGTTGGAGACGATCGCCACGGCCACGCCATTCGCCAACAGCCCGCCAAGCAGTTCCGCCATGCCGCTGATGGGCGCAAGTTCCTTCGCCAGACGTGACTCGATGGCGTGGTCGATGCGCTCCATCGCCTGCGGCGGCAGGGTGTGAGCACTCATGGCCTCCAGATGGCCCAGGATGGCCTCGGTGGTCATGCCCAGCGCCGCGCGCAACTCGGCCTCGGTGTCGAGATCCGGCAGCCACTCTCCCAGCTGGCGGCTCAGCTCCTCCTCTGCCAGCACTTCACTGTCCACCAGCACGCCATCACAATCGAAGATCACCTGCTGCAAGGGGATACTCATGTCGCTCTCCTCTCCACCTGCGCGGGTCATGCGCGGGCTTCCTGTGCGGCGCCAGCGCTGGACAGGGAATTGTCCTGACGCGTCAGGCTGGTCAGCGGGTGGCGGTGGAGGTTCTGCAACGCCAGCCCCTCGGCGGTGAACAGATGGGCTCGCTCGACCTCGAACCCGTAGCGGATGCTGTCACCTACGCGGCTGTTGACGTCACCGTCGGCCATCAGGATCCAGCCGCTGTCGGACTGCTCGTCGGACTTGAGGCCGCCGATCGGCGCATCGCCCGAGCCATCCGGAGTCGCCAGGTACAGCGAGGTCACCCCGCCGAGACGCTCGATGACTTGCACCTGACCCGTGAACGGGCCTTGCTCGTCGAGCATCAGGTGCTCGGGCCGCACGCCCAGCGTCAGGCTGTCGCCGACGATGACCGAGGCACCATCTTCGGTCTGGCTCGCCACCGGGATCAGGCGCTCGCTGCCATCCGGCAGACGCACCGTGACGCCCTCACCCGCCACGCCATTGACGGTGATGTCGAGGAAGTTCATCTTCGGTGAACCGATGAAGCCGGCCACGAAGCGATTGCGCGGGTGATGGTAGAGCTCCATCGGCGAGCCGACCTGCTCGACCACACCGCCCTGCAGTACGACGATCTTGTCGGCCATGGTCATGGCCTCGACCTGGTCGTGGGTCACGTAGATCATGGTCGCCTTGAGCTCGGCATGCAGGCGTGCCAGCTCGATGCGCATCTGTACGCGCAGCGCGGCGTCAAGGTTGGAGAGCGGCTCATCGAACAGGAAGATGCTGGGGTTGCGCACGATGGCACGACCGATGGCGACACGCTGACGCTGACCGCCGGAGAGTGCCTTGGGCTTGCGGTCCAGCAGCGGCCCGAGCTGCAGCACTTCGGCGGCGGCGTTGACCTTCTCGGCACGCTCTTCCTTGGAGACGCCGGCGAGCTTGAGGCTGAAGCCCATGTTCTCGCCCACCGTCATGTGCGGGTAGAGCGCGTAACTCTGGAACACCATCGCCAGGCCGCGCTCGGCCGGGCCGATATCGTTCATGCGCTTGCCATCGATCAGGATGTCACCGGAGGTCGCGTTCTCGAGACCGGCGATCATGCGCATCAGCGTGGACTTGCCACAACCGGACGGGCCGACGAAGACCACGAATTCCTGGTCCTTCACTTCCAGATCGACTCCCTTGATGACCTGGGTGGTGGAGGCGCTGGCGCCGCTGCCGGAGGTGAATTCCTTGACGATGTTCTTGAGCGTGAGTGTGGACATGGGATGTTTCCTTATCCGCACCTGCCCGAGGGCAGGTGATGGCAAATTTGGGTGGCATGGCATCAAGGCGACATGCGTATGGCGCGCCGTTACTTGACGGCGCCGAAGGTCAGGCCGCGTACCATCTGCTTCTGGGTCATCCAGCCGAAGATCAGGATCGGCGCGATGGCGAGCGTGGACGCCGCGGAAAGCTTGGCCCAGAACAGCCCTTCCGGACTGGAGAAGGACGCGATGTAGGCGGTCAGCGGTGCGGCGTTGGAGGTGGTCAGGTTCAGGCTCCAGAACGCCTCGTTCCAGCTCAGGATCACGCACAGCAGACCGGTGGAGGCGATGCCCGGCAGGGTCAGCGGCAGCAGCAGATGGAAGATCTCCTGCAGGGTGCTGGCACCATCCATGCGACCGGCTTCGAGGATGTCCTTGGGAATGTCCTTGAAGAAGGTGTAGAGCATCCAGACCACGATCGGCAGGTTCATCAGCATGTAGATGATGATCAGGCCGGTGCGGCTATCCAGCAGCCCAAGATCGCGGAAGATCAGGTAGACCGGCAGCAGCACGCCCACGGACGGCAGCATCTTGGTGGAGAGCATCCACAGTAGCGTGCCCTGGGTACGCTTGGTGGGCAGGAAGGCCATCGAGTAGGCAGACGGAATCGCGATCAGCAGCGCCAGCAACGTCGCGCCGAGCGAGATCACCACACTGTTCATGGCGTACTTGAAGTAGTCCGCACGTGCCTGGATCTCGATATAGCCCTCGATGCTGGGCGTGAAGAACAGGCTCGGCGGCGTGGCGATCGCCTCGGCCTCGGTCTTGAAGCTGGTGAGGATCATCCAGAAGATCGGGAAGAACATCACCAGCGCGATGGTCCAGGCCACCAGGGTCAGGACAAGCTTCTTGTTGATCACGCTGCGGCGCGCGCGACTGGCGCTGACGGCAGCGCTGGCGGCGGCCACGGAATTGGAAGTTGAAGTCGACATCATTGAGTCTCCCTGTGCTGAGCGCTTGTCATCAGTTCTCGAGATTCTTGGCGACGGTACGCACCAGGAAGAAGGCCACGATATTGGCCAGGATGATGGCGATCACGCCACCGGCGGAAGCACCACCCACATCGAAGTCCAGCAGGGCGCGGATGTAGATCAGGTACGCCAGGTTGGTCGAGGCCAGACCCGGGCCACCGGAGGTGGTGACGAAGATCTCGGCGAAGATGGTCAGCAGGAAGATCATCTCGATCATCACCACCACGCTGATGGCACGCTTCAAGTGCGGCAGGGTGATGTAGAAGAAGATCGCTACCGGCCCTGCCCCGTCCATGCGTGCCGCCTCGACCTGGTCGTCATCCAGTGACTGGATGGCGGTCAGCAGGATCAGCACCGCGAACGGCAGCCACTGCCAGGTGACGATGATCACGATGGAGGTCAGTGGCAGGCTGGCGAACCAGTCGATGGCCGGCAGACCGAACAGCCCGGCGACCCAGGCCAGAATGCCGTTGACCGGGTGCATCATCATGTTCTTCCACACCAGCGCACTCACGGTGGGCATGATGAAGAACGGCGCGATCACGAACAGGCGCGCGACGCCACGCCCGAAGAATTCCTGCTGCAGCAATACCGCCAGCAGCGTACCGCCGACCACAGTGGCGACCAGCACCCAGCCCACCAGAAGCAGGGTATTGCCCATGGCCGTCCACAGGGACGGATCGGTCAGCAGATAGTAATAGTTGTCGACGCCGGCGAAGCCGGACACCGACGGCATCATCAGGTTGTAACGCTGGAAGGAGAACCACAGGGTCATGACCAGCGGTACCAGCATCCACATCAACAACAGGGTTACGGCTGGGGCTTGCAGCGACAGGGTTCGCAATCCCCCGACGGTGCGTCCGGATGCTCTCGTGCGCATGGTGAGTCCTTCGATACGGTGAGGAAGTCCGCTGTTGCGGTGCGCCCTTCAGGCAGAGGCTGTCCGTGCCACGCCGCGAGGACGTTGCAGGAATCTCGATAGAAAGGGTTCGCCGCGGAAGTCGGACGGGGCTCCCGCCGTGCTTCGAGTCACTCTCGGTTGAGGCTCTAGGCAAGGCGGGAGGCCATCAGGTAGTGAGGCGGGACCAAGCAGGTCAGCCCCACGACCGGTCGATCAGATCAGTAACCTGACTGGCGCATGGTGCGCTCGGTGGAACGCTGGGCGGAGGACAGTGCCTGGTCGACCGACATCTGACCCGCCAGTGCCGCGGCGATCATCTGACCCACCTGGGTGCCGATGGACTGGAATTCCGGAATGGTCACCATCTGCACACCGACATAGGGCACCGGCTCAAGCGTCGGATCTGTCGGATCGGCACTGGTGATGGCGTCCATCACGAAGCCGGCGAAGGGAGCGGCATCCTTGTAGGCCTGGTTCTCGTAGGTGGAGACACGCGTGCCCGGCGGGATGCTTGCCCAGCCCTCTTTCTCACCGACCAGATTCACGTAATCCTGAGAGGTGGCCCAGGTGATGAAGGTCTGGGCGGCTTCCTTGGACTTGGAGGACTCGGGGATGGCGAGTGCCCAGGACCACAGCCAATGTGAGCCCTTCTCCGTCTTGGCGATCGGCGCCGGCGCGAAGCCCAGCTTGTCGGCCACTGAGGATTCCTTCGGGTTGTAGAGCTTGCCGGCTGCGGACGTGGCATCGACCCACATGCCGCACTTGCCGCTGGAGAACAGCGCCAGGTTCTCGTTGAAGCCGTTGGAGGTCGCCCCCGGCGGGCCGTACTTGCCCATCATGTCGACGTAGAAGTTGATGGCCTCGCTCCAGGCCGGGGAATCCAGCTGCGGTTCCCACTCCTCATTGAACCAGCGACCGCCGAAGCTGTTGACCATGGTGCCCAGCACCGCCATGTTCTCGCCCCAGCCCGGCTTGCCGCGCAGGCAGATGCCGTAGACACCTTCATCCGAGGAGTTGAGCTTGGCGGCCCAGTCATTGACCTGGGTCCAGGTCGGCTGTTCCGGCATCTCGATACCCGCTTTCTCGAAGAGGTCCTTGCGGTAATAGAGCATGGAGCTCTCGCCATAGAACGGCAGCGCGTAAAGGCCCTGATTGTCACCTTCGGTCAGGCTCAGGCCATCGCGAACCGGCTTGATCAGGTCATCGACCTTGTAGTCGTCCGGCAGATTGTCGAGCTTGGTCAGCCAGCCGTGCTTGGCCCAGATCGGCACTTCATAAGTACCGATGGTCATGACATCGAACTGGCCACCCTGGGTCGCCACATCGGTGGTCAGACGTTGGCGCAGCACATTCTCCTCGAGCACCACCCAATCCAGGGTGATGTCCGGATGCGCCTTCTCGAATTCACTGGTCAGACTCTGCATGACCACCATGTCAGCGTTGTTGACGGTCGCCACGGTGATGGTTTCGGCGCTTACCTGAGCGCTGAGCGGGGCGATGGCAGCGACACTGGCGAGCGAGAGCAGATGACGGCGGGACTTGGTGATGTGAGGTAGGCGCATGAGGGCACTCCATCGGGGCGTTATTGGCATTGTTCTTTTTCGAGGGCAGCGGCGCCTTGGGCACCGATACCTTCCCATCAACCGGCTTGGTGAACGGATGTCCTGGCGAGACATCGCGATTCAAACACGTTCGATCAAAACGTCATTCAGTGAACAAATGATCGGATCAGACCTGTGAAAAAGCAAACCCTGAAGCGCTATACCTTGGGCTATACAACCTTGGGATCTGATCCTTTGGGTGTAGGCCACAAGGCGGCATGGCCACTGAGCTTGCGTGCAATTCAGCATAGACAGACATTAGCGTTAAACGAAACAACGCAGGCCACCATTGTTGCCCCGACTCTTTGGCATTGAGGCGAACAAACCCATTCGATTGTCAGACAATAGATTGTCAGACAAGAGAAGGCAGTGTTCGCCCTAAAAGTCGTGGCTCCGACGCAAGGATGGGAGAACGGAGGGGAAATAAAGAGCGAACCAAGAGAGAGGAAAGAGAGAACAAAGGGCAAGAAAAATGTGACTGATACCCGGGAATGGAGAAGAAGCAGCGCAGGAATGACGAAAGAATTGCGGCGGAAGCTCATGGAAATGCCTGGGCATCGCACGGGCAAAGACAATGCTGAACCCTGACAACGAGAACAACACCAAGAGCAAGTCATGGGGCCATACGCCCCGCCCTACCCCCGACGACTCGCTCGGCGCCTTGTGCGGACGGTATCCACAGGGGCCTGTCATCGGGAGCCAGTCGTCAAGCGCAAGCCGTCAGCGGAACGCCATCGGATTGCAGACATCTTGAAACCATACGAACAAGGCCGTCCCCTGCTCACTCCTTGAGAGCCGCGCAGACCCGCTGGGCAGCCACCTCGTCGATGATCAGCCCTTGCAGCCAACCACCGCGCAACGCACTCAGGATGGCCGGCACCTTGTCGTGCCCACCCGCCAGCCCGATCAGCGGCTGCGCCTTGAGCGAGGTCAGCGGCACGCTGGTGATACGCTGCGCCAGCGGGCAGTCGATCAGCTGGCCATGGGTGTCCAGCGGCCAGCCCATCAACTCGCCCACGGCACCGACTTCCATCAGCTCATCACGCTCGGCGGCGCTGATGAACTGGTCCTGGAACAGCGTCGCCTGAGCATCGAGACGCCCGATGCCGATCATGCCCACATCGGCCTCACAGGCGACCTTGAACACCGCCCTGACCAGATTCTGACTCAGCAACGACTCCTTCTCCTCGATGCTGGCCGCCACCACGGGCGCCGGCAGCAGGAAGCGATCAGCGCCGATCTTGTCCGCCAGCAGCATCACGCCGTCGTAGCGGTTGGAGGAGCCATCCAGCGCCACATTGCCGACCAGTGACACGATGCGATGCTGGGGACGCTCACTACGACTCAGCGCTTCCACCGCCGCGCGCACCGCACGTCCGGTGCTCAGCGAGATGGTCTGCGGCTGCTGGCGACCGAGATAGAACGCCAGGCGTTCGGCGCCCGCCACCGCCAGATATTCCGCGATGCTTTCCGGTGACTGGGTGTCAGAGGGCACCACATCGCAGAAGCTCAGCCCGAAGTGCTCCACCAGCGTATCCGACAGCGCCATGCTGCTGGCCACGGGATGATCGATGGAAATCTTGACCAGCCGCTCCTGGCGCGCCAACGACAGCAGGCGCTGCACGCCGGGGCGCGAAACCCCCAGCTGAACCGCGATGTCGTCCTGGGTCCGTCCACCGACATATGACAACCATGCAGCCCGCGCAGCCTGCTCCAGCCGCTGTTCAAACTTGTCCATGCGCTTTTCTTCCACACTGTCGATTGAGTCCAACACTTTCCACGCCGCCGCCGCCGAGTACAAGTGCCACGCGCCAAGGTGCGCACGAAACGACAACGCCCCGCCGATGAAGGCGAGGCGTTGCAGAGGCGCTTTTCTCGCGCCGATGGCATCAACTGACTGACATCCGTGTGCCGCGAGGACTACATGAACCAGCGTGCGCCATACCCCCACAGCAGCACGGTGACCGCCAGCAGCCCTTCGAGGACCAGCACCCCGATCCCCAGTGTCGACCCGGTGACGAGGAAGCCTTCCTTGTTGGAGATATCAAGCAGTGGCGGAATGCCCAGATACAGCAGGTATGCGCTGTAACACAGGCCGATGGTACCCGCGAGGATACACACCCAGATGACAGGATAGAGCGCGACCAGCCCCGCGAGGAACATCGGCGTGGCGACATAGCCCGCGAAGATGATACAACGCCGGCGGCTGGGGTGCCCCGAGAAACGCTGCGAGAGCATGTGAATGACAGTGCCCATGAAGCCGATCGCTGTCAGTATGGCGATATAGAACGCGATACCGGCGAAGAAGGCATCCAGTGGCTCCAGAAGAATGGCGTGGCCTTCCGTCAGGCTCCAACCGAACTGTGTGGTCCCGATATAGGCACAGATGACAGGCACCAGCGCCATGAGCAGCACATGATGTGCGTAGAGGTGGGTGATGGATTCGTGTTCCTTGCGGATGGTCTGCCATTCCCGTTGCGGATGCGCCATCAAGCCCCATACGTGGGTCAGCATGTGGTCTACCTCCCGTTGACAGTCGTCGACAATCCGGCCATGCGGTCCCGGCGCGGAGTTCGTGTCAGGGCAGTTGCACAGCCTTGTTCTGAGCGTAGACCACATTGCGCCAACTGGCAGTTCAACGCCCGTTGCTCCTCACGAATCGTGCCGGTGCAGGCGTGAAACAGGCCAACGAGGGAAGCGTTGACCGAGACAGCCACAGCGTACCCCGCTCTTTTGAGGGATACTTGATTTACCCCCTATGGATGGATGACGACGAATGCCAATCGGACAGCGTAGCGGTATGAAGGCAGTGCTTGTCATGCAGGGCGTGCTCGACATGAAGAGAATGTTCAGCATCAAGCGAGCGCTCGGCGTGAGCTTGGCACTGGGCCTTGCCACCCTTGGCACGCCTGCCCAGGCGGAGCCTGTCGAGCTGACCATGAGCCGCGAATACGGCCCCCAGACCATGATGGGCCAGCGCGCTCAGCAGTTCGTCGATCAGGTGGCAGCGCTCAGCGGGGGCGAGCTCGAGATCTCCTTCGGAGAGGGCCCGCTGAGTCGACTGCGCTCGGAGAATCATCTCGAGGCCATCAATGCCGACATCATCCAGCTGGCCGACTCCCACAGCGGCGCGCTGGCTGCCGAGATGCCGCTGTTCGGCCTCAGCTCGCTGCCGACCCTGGTCGATGACCCGCATCAGGCGCGCGAACTCTACCGTCTGGCGCGCCCCCGCTATGAAGCGCTGCTGGAAGAGCATGACCAGATTCTGCTCTACGCCCTGCCCTGGCCCCCCAGCGGACTATGGTCGCGCAAGCCGATGACCACACGCGATGACCTGCGGGGCGTGCCCGTGCGGGCCTACGACCGCAATACCCAGCGCGTGCTGCTCAACCTTGGCGCCATCGCCACCGTGCTCGGCTGGGAGCCGATGCAACAGCAACTGGCCGAAGGCCGCATCGAGGCAGTGATGACCTCGGCCCTGGGCGGCCTGACGGCTGAGCTCAACCGCACGCTGGATCACTACACCGCGCTGCAATACGCCATGCCGCTCAATATCGTTCACATGAGCCGGTCACGCTTCGAGGCGCTCGACGACACCCAGCGCGAGGCCCTTCTCAGCGCCGCGACCGAGATTGAAGACACCAGCTGGAACGCCATCGCCAGTGTCCTGGAGCAGACCCATGCCCAGCTGGAAGAGGCCGGCGTCACGGTCAGCAACCCCCTCTCGCCCGAACTCAAGCGCTCACTGGCACGCGCCAGTGTCAGCGTGATCGAAAGCTGGCGCAGCAAGGTTGCCCCCGAGGAAAGCGAACTGCTGGACCGCTATCTCGCACAACGCGACACCCTCTGAACCAGACGCGCGCCCACTCCACCAACCTTGGCCATGACGGCCACCGCCACGACAGCCACCTTCCGAGGCAGCGCTGAAAAATCGTGTAGACACGATTCAGCTGAACATAAACGTAGGCATGTTCTACCCTAGCGGGCATAGGTCAAAGACAAAAAGAAAGGATTCCCCATGACGCCTTCTTCACGTATCTCCACCCTGTTGTCCGCTGGCCTGGCAGCGGCAGGCCTGATCGGCGCAATCAGCGCGCACGCTCAGACGACCCTCAGCATGAGCAGCGATTACCAGCCCGACACGATGATGGGCCAACGCGCTGTCGAATTCAGCCAGCAGGTCGCCAGCCAGTCCGAAGGTGACCTGACGCTGACGCTGCGCTCGGACATTCGCTCTGCCAGTCACCTGCAGGCCACCGCCGGCGGTGTCATCGACATCGCCGCGACACTCAGTGGTGCGCTAGCCGAGGAAGCCCCCTTCTTCGGCATTTCCTCGCTGCCGGCGATCGCCTACGACCTCGATGAAGCCCACCGCCTGTACGTGATCGCGAAGCCGCGCTACGAGGAACTGCTCGCCGAATACAACCAGATCCTGCTGTATGCCCTGCCGTGGACACCCAGCGGCCTGTGGTCGAAAGCGCCCATCGCTGATGGTGATGACATGAAGGACATGCCGATCCGCACCTATGACCGCAACACGCAGCGTGTACTGCTCAATCTGGGCGCGGCACCACAGGTCATGAGCTGGGGAGAGCTGAAACCCCTGCTGCCCGGTGGCAGCATTCACGGCGCGCTGACCTCCGCGATGGGCGGTGTCAGTGCAGAGCTCTACCGCTACATGCCCCACTTCACCACGCTCAACTACGCGATGCCGCTCAATATCATCCACATGAATCGCGATAGCTTCGACGACCTGACAGAGGCGCAGCAGAAGGCCTTGATCGATGCCGCGCATGCCGCCGAGTCTGCCGGCTGGACGGCCACCCACAGCGTGCTGGACCAGGCCTACACCACCCTGCAGGAGAACGGCGCGAAGCTGATCACGCCGGCCCCGCCTGAGCTGCAGGATGCCCTCGAGGAGGGCAGTCAGCATGTGGTGGAAAGCTGGAAGCAGAAAGTCACCAATGAAGATCGTGAACTGCTGACCAGGTATCTTGAATCACGCCCTGAGCGTTGAGCCTGATAGCACTGATGATCGATAGGCTCCAGACACGACAACGGCACCCTCGGGTGCCGTTGTCGTCTTCGTGTGCTTCATGTCATGTGCGATGGCAGCCAAGGCTTGGCTCAACGATGCGACGCCGCCAGTCCCGCGCCGGCCACGACGAACAGACTGCCCGTGGTGCGATTGAACAGCCTCACGCGCCGGTGACTATCAAACCAGCGACTGATGCTGGAACCCGCATGGGCGTAGGTGCTCATCGTCAGCAGGTCCACCACCAGCCAGGTCAGCGCCAGCACCACGAACTGGGGCAGCTGCGGCTGGGCCATGTCGATGAAGTTGGGAAACAGCGCGCCGAAGAACAGCAGGTCCTTGGGATTGCTGATCCCGATACCGAAGCCCTTGCGGCACAGTTGCCAACGCGTGGCTCTGGCGCGCATCGGGCCCTCCTCTCCCACGGCATCGAACACCACCGGTTGGGATGGCGCCCGCCAGGCCTGAATCCCCAGATAGATGAGATAGAGCGCCCCGATGATCTTCAGCACCAGAAACCCGGTCTCGGACGCCGCCAATGCCGCGCCAAGGCCCAGCGACGACAAGCCCATCAACACCAGCGACGCCGCCGCCCCACCCACCACCGTCGCGAAGGATCGGCGTCGGCCGTGGCGCAGGCCATGATCCATGCACAGCAACGCAACCGGTCCGGGGAAGGTGATCAAGGCGATGATGACGCTGACATATGCCAGCCAGACGGTAAGTTCCACTGGGTTTCCTTGTCGTTCAGGGTGTAATGAAATACTGCAAGACGGCCTGCCAATATCGCGGCTCTCCGCCACGTCAGCAACACTTTTCGCTCCGATCGGCTTGGCAAGACAGCCACACGGCATTTCATCGAGCAGGCTGCTGCCCCCGTTTTCCATCCCCACGCATCCCATCGACAACGAATTCCATGCACACGCGAGCTGCATGGAATCCCAAACACAAAAAAGCCTCCCGAATGGGAGGCTTTTTTGAAGAATCTGGAGCGGGTGAAGGGAGTCTAATACCTATATATATCAACCACTTAGAGAGGTGTGTAAAGAAAAACCTACACAAAACCATACACAAAAGCGCAAAATAAACACGCACAGCAATACGAATCTAAAAACAGAAACGCACTAGAGCAGCTGAGTGCCCATTCGCAGCGCTATCTAAATTGGCACTCACTGCAGGAGTCATACATCCCAGCCCCTCACGGCGCTTGGTGGGGAATTATCGGCCCCACCATACATAAAATCCTAAGTTGCTTTCCCACTATTATGCGCCAGTGAGAAAGCGGCCGAGCACCGAGTTCAGAACAGAACGATCGTCACACCCCTAACATCACCAGAGACATGGGCGGAGCCTCCTCCACGTATGCCATGCCACCTACTTGGGTATCATTCTGACAGATTTGTACCGTGCACCCAACCAGCTCCGCTTGAACCCCAGAACGGCTAACGCTCATTCATATGATACATAACGCTAGCTTTCGCACTCGGCCGTAATACAAATAGCAGAAACCGTGCAAAAAGTCGGCAAGGCATCTATAGAGGCGCAGTAATATATCATTCATACGAAATAATAATGCCCAACCTTTCTTTAATCTCTTTCATATTTTCAAATATTATCATAGGTTGATTAATAGCACCCGATTCAGGATCTACATATAACTGACTGCATATTACATTGAGACATTTTGCTGATTCAAAAATATTTTGCTCTGCTGGCAGACCAAATATAGGACCGATAACTTTATAGAAGGGTATCGATTGATGCCCTTCCATTAAGGATGCCGAACAATCTTTAATAGACTGTCGCAGCTCTTCACTACCTGTAGCATTTGTCAATTTTGATTGATTTGCTAAAAAAACGAATGATATTTTTCCAATAGATTTCTTGAGGAGTACTGCTGGCTCGATTATATATTTTAGGAAAATTTGAGTTATTATAAAAGCACACACCACCGTTGTTATAGCTTGAGCCAGTTCATCTTCCATATCTAAACTCCTATATTCAGCTTTGTTGTTCATCTAGACAGCACTAACGACCTCGTCTCTACAAACTACCAGAGCCTCAATGCGCTTTCCACACAGCGGATTTTGAATCCGTTTTTGGCATTTCGTGGACTGCGCTGGCAGCGGGTCTTTCGAGATATTTCAGACACTTAGCACATTCCATGTGCCACATGACGGACGTTATCTGGTCGCAGTCTGCGACCAAACTGCGACCACGCTGGAATGGTCGCAGTTTGAACGCGACCATATTGCGTGTGAATTTTCCTCACACCTCGATCATCACCACCGGCAAGCTCGGTGCCTCGCCGATGATCTGATCCCCCTCCACGTAGACCATGCTGCCAACCTCGGCAACGCCCTGGCAGGTACGCACCCCACCGCCGACAAGATCCACGCGCACACGCGAGCCACTGATGCTGATCACTTCTCCCACCTGTCGTGGGGTGGTGGGCATCAGGGCCAGCAGCCGCTTATACGGATTGGCCATCATTCTCTCCTGTTGTCATTTGATCCCCACCCCCATTCCTCACAGATGGAAGCGCTGCAGTTCGATTGACTGGCGCACACTCAGGGCGCGCCCCTGCAGGCTGGCGCGTACGCTTACGCCACGGGACATACCCTGCCAGCCATCGCACTCGATCAGCTGTCCCGGCAATACCAGCCCACCCAACGAGGCGCTCAGTGGCATCTCGATGCTTTCCGTGGACTGTCGCAGCGTGGCAGCAAGTTCTGCGATACCACGCGATTGTGCGGGAGCCTGCTCGGTAATGAGACTATCCACCACTGTCGGGGCAAGCTCATCCCCTGCTGTACCGCGCCGGATGATCTGCGCCTGAATGCCCCCGGTATCGCCGTGGAGCCAGACACCATTGCGAGCATCACCGGGCTGCTGATCACTCCCCATCTGGGTGATGATGTCACGCGGGATCACCAGCCCCGCCTCTGTCTCTTCCCATTCCCATGGGGCAGTGGGATAGCGCGGCGCCACGATCAGCGTCTGGCTCTGCTGGTGCGCCTGCACATAGCCACCGGCCGCCTCGGCAATGCGAGAGATGGCATCGATGGGTGCAAGGCTGTCATAGCGCCAGGCACCGGCAGGCACCAGCCAATCAGCCAGCTGCCAGTCCAGCGTCCAGCCAGTGGGCAGCTCGGCCTGTGCCAGCTGCGAGGCAGTAGCTTGGCTATCTTCGGTGTAGCTTCGCGCCGTGGCGTAGGGCGAGCCGAGATAGGCCGCCAGCGATCGACCGCTGATGGTGATGCTGTGGCTCTGCCAGCTTTCGGAGCGCCGCCAGCCGTCCACGATGCAATGCCATGCCTCACCATTGATCTCGGCGGCAACCTCCACTGGCTCGCCATCGACCCCTTCCACCAGTGACTGAGCATCTCGCCCGGCAAGCCCTGCCGAGAAGGACCATGCCCAGCTGTCGGTGTCGATGCTGAGGGACATCTGGGTCGCGGGAATCTCACGCCCGTCAGACAGGCGAATCAGGCGGGCGGTGTTCTGCACGATGTACAGCCTCCGGACAGGAATGGTCGGGGTGGTGGGGATGTCACAGGTCAGGCCAAAGCGCAGCACCCACGGGGCGCTGGGCATGGTGTGGCAGAACTGCAGCAGGGTGCTGCCCTCTACCGGCTCCAGATCGGGTGGCTCAGTCGGGCCCGGGGGCAGATCGATACCAGGTGGCGGTTGACGCGCCTGCTCCCAGGGCACCCGCCAGTCCTCACCGGTGGTACGGCCTTGCTGGAAGGGAGAGTGCACCACCACGCCATCGAGGGTGCGGGCTTCTTCATAGCGGGAGCGACGGGTCGCATCAGCGCGCGGCGGGTGCTGGTAACCACTCGAGCGAGCCGTGGCAATGCCCTGCCCTTGCTCCCATACCGGCCGTGATGCGCGGCGGACACGCGGCAGCTGCAACCACTGGCTGCCACTGAGAGTGCCCAGAATGCGCTCGGTCTGCTCCCAGCGCGCGCCACTGGCGGCATCAGTGCGAGGGCGTGACGCCCAATCGCCCGACTGCCCTGCCGAGAGAGATAGCGCCTGCTCAAACCCTGATCGCGTCGCATGCAGGCTACGAAGTGGAGGTTCCCACCCGCTCCGGCCTTGCGCCTCTACCCGCGCGGCATTCTCGAACCGTGACCCCGCCTGTTCGGCAGGACCACGATAGGCATTGATGTCCCGAGTCATGGCGACATCGATAACCGCCGGTGCGCCCAGCGTGGCGACGACCTCGATCAGCAGCCCTTGACTGAGCGTGGCATCCAGCTCTGGGGGCGGCAGCGTAGTATCTACTGCCAACGTGATCCGCTCTTCACCTTTGCCACCGCTGAAATCCAACACCAGCTGAAGGGCATCGCCTGCCAACGGCTGCCCAGTGAAACGCAGATCGATTGGAGTCACATCAGGCCTCGGCGAAAATGATTCGACTGATTCGGGTAATGATGCCGCGATAAATCGTCGTCGAGCTGATGGTCACGTCAGCGCCTGATCCCTCGATGCCGACATCCAGATCCATCACCCAGCCACCCTCGCCATCCACCAATCGCGCCCAGGTGGCTTCGCCGTCGTCGTCGGCCATGACTTCCTCGAAACCGGCCCCTGTCAGCACTCCGCTCGAGATGTCAGCCGCGAAGGGTTGGGGCACCTCCAGCGTGGCCAGCGCCACCTGATCGGTGACGGCAGCGCTAGGTGATGGGCGAGTGCCTGAGTACACAACGAAAGATGCCGGCGACTCGCCGGCATCGATAGCGGTGGCAATGGCTGCCAGCCGCGCATTCTTCACTGCTGTCGAGAATTGGATCACGGGCTGTCCTCCAGCTCAGGATGCACGTTGTCAGATACCACCGCGTTCTGCTGCAGGGTGTGATCGAACGCCATCACAAAGAAGGCGCGACGCGGGTCGAGGTCCGTAAGTCGGTATTTGCCATCGGCATCACTCCATGTCTCGCGCACGATGCGGCCAGTGGCGCGCTCATGCACCCGCACCCGCCGGCTGACGGGCTGCGCCTGGATGTCCAGAACGGTGCCTGCAATGACGCCCATGCGCGTCGGATCAGAGACGCCGCCAGTCGGCGTGCCATTGGCACCACTGCCATCGACTTGATCGAGGTGCGACATGCCTTCCCCTGCCGTTGCCTCCACCCTCTGATCGCTCATGCCTCTGCTATCAATCGCGGACGGATTGGGCACCGGCACGGTGGCGGTGGTATACCCTTGGGGTTTGGGGCGAGTTAGTGGGCGCATCGACTGCTTGGGCATCCTTGCCTCTGCCAGCATGCCGAAACGGGCCGTCAGCGCCAGTACCTCACTCTCAGTCAACAGCCGGTCATAGGACGTGAACGCTCCAATAGCGCCAATAAATCCATCACTGCCGGTGTCGGGGTTTGCGCCTATGGCAACTTGCGTGGCCTCAGAGTCGGAATGGCCAAACGCCGCATTGCTCTCTGACAGCACCCCATCCTCATAAATACTGACAACACCATCACCCACCAGCAGCACCAGAAAATGAGATTTTCCATCGAGCTTCAGCCGGTGATTGAGATAGGTATTACGATTTGCCCCAGCCCCCACCTCATAGAAGGTATAGAGGCGAGCAGACACATCAATGCGCCACGAATAGTAGTTACTGGCCACATCCTCGCCAGGGCTGCCCAGCGTGACCAAGTTGGAAAAGTTGTCGTGACCGATAGAATCCATGCGATAGAGCATGGCAATGGTGTGGTTTTTGGTCTTGATCATGGCGGGGCTACTGTCACTTCGCAGCATGGCCTCACCATCAAACGCCATGGCAGGCACGCCGCCTAGAGTGGTAGGTGTTGCCCCGATGATCTCAGCATCAATGCCCCCGACCTGATCGACCACCTTGCCTCCGGCCACGATGCTCATGTCATACGCCGCGATCTCCCCGCCAATCCCACCGACTGCCCAGCTAGGGCGGAAGTCACGTACCGCAAGACTCATCGCTGCCTGGTCTTGCTCGGGCCTGGTCAACGCCTGGTCATACCCTCGAACATCGACCACGCGCAGGTCAGCCGCAGTGGCCTGAGAGATGGTCAGCGTTTCGAGTGGCATGGCAGCCGCCGGCCTCTCGATGCCTTCTCGCCCATCCAGTGCCACGCCGATACTTGCCCCGTCATGCGTGATAAAAACGGTGTGATAGTAGCCAGGATAAAAGCCCTGGGCCTGCACGCGCTCGCCGGATACGACAAGCCAGAGGCCATCAGCATCTGTCTCTAGCACGATGCCGCTGTCACCCAGGACAAGGCTAGTGCCGCCCCCTGCTGACAGCATCCAGACCTCGAGCGTCCAGGGTGCCACCAGCCCCATCGGAAATGAGGCGCTAGCACCAGGCACGGCCAGATCAAGCTCTTTGGTCGCCTCGAGCATCTGGCTCGGCGTCCAGTCACCCAGCGCCTGCTGAGCGGTAGAGTCGCCCAGCTCATCCACTAGATCACCCTCTAGCGGGTAATGGTGTGTGAGTGCCATTTATACCTCCTGCCAGCGATCAAGCCGCCAGGCCATCAACGTCTCCTTGCCGGCATTCCCGCGACTGGCCGCCAGGCGAAACATGACGGGCACATCATCCATCTGGGGCAGATTGTCCACCACCGCTTTGTCGTACCCTGCCCCCGTGTGAAGCGGTTGCAGCATCCCTGGCATCGAGCCGCGCACGCCGCCTGACTCAATGACCAGCATCTCGCCCTGCGCCACATAGAAGCCATTATCCTGCGGATTCGGGTAACTGATCAGGCTACCGATGCGATCCCCGACACCCTCCAGCGTCCAGCCCACCGCACCAGGCAGCTGATGCCAGGCACGCGCGATACTCATCTCGACAGTCGAGCCAAAGTAGGGAAGCGCACTATACGTCTCGTAAGTGTCTGAGGTTGAGGACCATGTGCCATCCTGCAGCCCCGCGACCACACAATGATATGCATCGCCTGGGCGTACCGTCTTAATGTCACCCCAGACAAACACCCCGTGCTTGCCCTGGCCGCCATAGCGGTTGAGATAGAACATCGTCAGACCATCCCCCAACAATGCCCAGTCTCGCGTCGTCTCCTTTGCCGAATAGGGCCATTGCCGTGACGCGGCCACGGTATACGTGTCGATGTCGATCATCTCTTCAATGAGACTGACACGCGCCTGGCGGCCACTGTTACTGCTATGCCCTCCCCAGGTGCCATTCTCCACCATCAGCATCACCTCGCTGGCACGCTCGCTGGTACGCGTGAACACAGCACGATGATTGTCAGCATCCTCTGCTGCGATCTCCCAGCCGCCCACGGGTGCCGTCTTGATCTCGATCAGATCGCCGGTCGCCTCATTGGCAGCGGGCGCGGTATCGAGCGCGAAGCGCACCCAGTCGCTGCCGATAGCGGTCACTCGATGCTCGCCATTGTAGCCAGCCTGATCTGCCCCGCTGATGGCGATTACCTGCCATTTGAGATAGCCATGACCACTGCCCACGCTCGCGGTGGCTTGCTGGGTAGCGCTGTCATACGTCAGCGAGGCAATGGGCTTGGTGTTGAAGCCGGTCACGAGGCAGGCTTTCAGCAGCTCGATCAGCGCACCATATTGGTCGCCATTCTCGGGGCTGCCGCCCATGTCACTGCTGAGCCACTTCACCGGAAAATCGGCCATCTTGAACGTCTCCAGAAACAAGGCCGCCCAGCGAGTGGCTGGGCGGTTGAGGGATAGAGGGTTGCGCCTGCCGGTGGCGGTCAGGCGTTGGCGTTGCCACGGATCTGCAGGCGGAAAGAATCTTGCTGGCCGCTGGCCGGCCCCTGCAGGATCACGCGCGCCAGCCACATCGGGAAGCTCGCGCCGATGGTCGAGAAGCGGATCACGTTGCCATTCACCCAGCCGGCCCCGAAGCCGCCCGCCTTGAGGGTCCAGTAGGGCACGCCGTGATTGGGATTGGTGGGGGCGGTGTCTTCATTGATATTGCCCACGCCAATCTCACCTACAGTGCGACCGATGATGCGGAACGTGCTCGAGCCGGTGAAGATCAGCGCCCAGTCTTCGGTGATGGCCCCACGGTTGGTGATGATGGGCGGATAGGTGGTCACGTTGTACTCGGCCAGGGTGCCGTCTGCGCCGTCGTTATCATCCTTGCTCCAGTCCCGGTCCCAGCTGGCGAGGTCGAAGAAATTGGTGACGCGCGCCTGCAGGTCACCGGCCACCATCGCGGCGCTGACCAGAGTGTCATCTGACGGGTAGTCGTGGCTCAGATTGCCCTTGAGCGTCAGCACGCCTGAGAGGTCCACGTCACCCACCAGCAGCATGTCCTCGACACGGTGAAGGGCGTACCAGGGCTCGGGGTAGGTGGCCGTGTCAGGCGCGGCGAGCTGCACGGTGCCGGCATCGAGGTCTGCACTGTACTGGGTGGCCGGCACCTCCTCGCCGGTGGCGTCCTCCACCACCAGACTGGCCAGACGGGTACGCCCCACATCCAGCGTGGTGCCATCCGCCAGTCCCAAGGGGAATGGCGCTCGGCCAGTGTGGTGCACCACCACCACGCCGCCGGCGCGATAGATGGGCACGCGGCCATCGCTGGGCAGGCGCACGGGGTCGATACCGATCAGCTCAGCCTCGAGTGGCAGCGTGGTCAACACCACAGCATTGAAGCGGGCCGTACTGGGGATGATCTGTGTCGGCCGCCAGATCATGCCGGAATCATCCACCGCAGCGGCGTCATACCAGCTTTCTGACTTCTCGGCGGCTGTCAGGCTGGCATCGGCTACCCGCTTGCCGAAAGTGACGCGCACCACCCCCGTCTCGAAGCTGACCTGCCCTGCCATCTCGCCGCCCTCGATCTCGCCGGAGAGTGCCGCTTGGCCGGTGATCGAGCGGCCGTCGAGCGTCGTGGCCTGGATCAGCAGACCACCCACCTGCAGCGGCGAGCCGGGCGTGCGGAAGAAGGCTTCATCCAGCGTCCAGGTGCCGAAGGTAGACACGAGTGTCTGCACGGTGATGGTGGCGCTGGTACCTGTTGGCCAGTCAGTGATGCGGGCATCGCCGCTGCCATAGTCGATGGTGCCCGCGAGAACGCCGGCCCCGTTGCTGTCCACGCTGCGATAGAGACTGCCCTGGCGATCGATGAAGGTGTCACCCCGGAAGGTGAAGCTGAGCGTGCCGGGCACCACGCTGTCCTGCAGCAGCGGCATCAGGTCTACATCCAGCGGGGCAAGATCCTGAGTGATGGTGTGGGTGGTCGGGGCGGCGCTGTCCAGCTGACTGGTCAGCCACACACTCGAGCCATTCTCGAAATTGTCGCGCTTCTCGTAACTGCCCCACTCACGGTTGATGTTGTCGCCGTCGTCCCACTCCTTGACCTCGCGGACCTTCTCGACCTCGAAGGTGACCGCGCCGGTGGCGTAGTCGATGCTGCCCTCCCAGCCACCATGGAAGCCACCCTGCCCGTCATCGGTAATGGTGTAGGTGACATCAGCCTCGCCGCCGTTCTGCTCGACCGTCTCATAGGTGCCATTGCGCGAGGTGCTGGTCTCATTCTCGGAGCTGGACCAGGTACGCGTGACGGTCCAGGTGAGTGACACACTGCCCGGGCGTACCGGCGCATCGCTGATGGTCAGACTGACCAGTCCTGCCCCATTGGCAGACGGCAGGAATTGCTCGGTGGTCGGGGCGCCGTAGTCGTATTCGATCTCGACCTGAGAGTTGGCATCCGGGAAGGCATCGCCGTTGAAGGCGACATAGGCCTCGCCCGGCTGGGGGTTGCCGTTGCGGTCTGCATAGCCATAGACGATGCGGCCGGTGGCGGCTCCACTCAGAGTGCCCAGACCGTCATCGGTGGCGGTCTTCTGGCTACCACCAGCGATCCAACGCACGGTGACCGAGTTGGGCACCACGCCCGGATGCTCGAGCGCGAAAGTCATCCACGGCTTGTCGATGGTGGCCTGGCCGGCACGGTCTTCGTAATGTACCGGCGTACCCCAGCTGAACAGGATGGCGCTGCCCACATCCGGCATGGCGCTGAGCGTGACGTTGACCGAGCCGCTGGTGTAATCCACCCGACCTGCGCCATTGCCGGTGAGGTCGCCATTGCTGTCCTCATCTCTGAGTTCGTACCACTTGCCCAAACTACGGAAGGCGATCACCACGCTGCCCGGGGCCGGCAGCGGATTCAGGCGATTGACATAGGTGAAGCCGCGATTGTTGAGCTCCACCGCGATCTGGGTGGTGCTGGCGATCTGCGCCACCTCGAAGGATTGGCCGTTGCTGCTGACGGTGATACTCGCCGTGCCGCCCACTTGCACGTCGGTCACTGCCTGCTCGGTGGTGGTGGCCGGTACCAGTGGCGCGTAGGTGCTGGCGACCTGCACGGTGTTGTCACCAAACTCAGCGGGCTGGGCCAGAGTGCTGACGCCATGGTAGCGGGCGGCATTAGTGCTCTGCCCTTCGCGAATCACGGTGTCAGGGTCCACGGTGCCGGGCTTGGGCTGCACGCCATAGACGCGATGACGTAGTGAGGTCGAGATCCCCAGGGTCAGCACGCGGCGCTCGAACGTCTGCACGTTGCTGCCATTCAGATACTCGAAGGTGCGGATCTCGTGATCGATTTCAGTGATACGCACGTACTGCACCTCGCCGGCGAAGTCACCTTGCTCGGTGATCAGCGCCAGCACATCGCCCAGGTCCGGCAATGGGGCCTCGGTCATCTGAAACGCGGTGAGGCTGCGCTGACCGGCGAGCTGATCGCCCAGCAGTGTCATGCGTGAATTGACGCCGGCGGTGACATAGCTTTCCACATGGTCACGCGCGGCCTCCCGCTCATCCGAGGGGGAGCCGGTATCGAACATCACCACGCTGACGTTCGGGTCGGATGGCACCTGATCGATGATCGCGTGAGCGCCGAAATACTGGGCAGTGTTGTCGGTCAACACGCCGGCCCCGACCTTGCGCAGCGAGGTACGCCCCGCCGCGCGATCGAGGTCGGAGATGTCATCGAAGATCTCGTTGCTCGCGCCATCGGTCACGGGACGGCCAGTCAGTCGGCCACCACCATCGGCGTTGTCGGTCATGCGCTCGGACTGCAGGATGCGGATGTCGCCGCTGTGAATCGTGTCGTCGGCCATGTGGCTGGCTCCAGCAGGAAGGTGAGAATCAGGCGGTGATCAGGCGCAGGGTGATGGTGTAGGGGTGATCCGGCCCCTGGCCGCCAGCGGCGAGGCGATAGACCTCGGTGGCCGTGACCGCCTCACCACTGGCACGATCGAACACGCAATCGAAGGTTTGACCATCGCCCCAGATGAGCGTCATGGGCGTGCCGTCAGGCCGTGGCGTGGCCGCCAGCTCAGTGAGGGCCAACGCGGTGGCACGGGTTACCCAGGCCCCGTTGCCACTGGCGAGGGTGATGGGGCGCCCTGCCGCCTGCGCGGATTCCTCGATGATGAGTGCCCCGGTCAGCGTGGGCGTCTGCACCTGGCCGACGCTGTGGGACACCAGCTCATCGGTCCACTGGATGTCATCGGGCAGCACAATGCCCTCAAGGGTGATCGCCATGGTGTGTTCTCGTGACTTTCTCGCGATGGAAATGAAACGCCCGCCATCAGCGGCGGGCAGTCGTGCGTGAGGCTTGGGTCAATCGGTCAAGGAAGGCATCGGCCTCGCGCTCGTCCACCCCGTTGAGGGTGACGGTCTCGTTACCGATGTTAAGGTCTACCGCCACGCGGCGCTGGGCCTGCACCGACTGGGTGAGCTGGCTGGTACGGTTCTGGGCGTCACGGTTGTTCTCGCGCTGGGTGACCTCGGCCTCCTGCACGTTGCGCTGACGCTCAGCCTCATCAGCCAAGGCCTGCTGCTTCTCCTGCTCGGACTGGGCGCGGATATCTTCAAGGCGAAGATCATGGGCGCGTTCCGCCAGACGCAGCGACTCCTGCGCCGCGCTGATGGTCTGAGCATCGCCCAATGTCCGGGCGGCGTTGAGCGCCTCCTGAAGCTCAGCCTGTTGCTGCTGATACCGCAACGCCTCCACCTGGGCGCTATCGCCCTGAAGGCTGGCGAGCTCAGAGCGCAGACTGGCCAAGGTGTCACTCACGCTGTCTGACAGCGACTCGACCTGACTGCGCACCGACTGGATGGCGCTTTCGAGGCCGGAAAGATCCGACTCATCGAGCAGGTCGAAGCGGCGTGAGAGATCGTCCATGTCCTGTGAGAGTGCGCTGGCTGGCGCCCGCCCTGCCTCGATCTGATCGGTCAGCGATTCCACGGCGATCTTCTGCTCGAGGAAGGCGATCTCGGTCTGACGTGACGTAGTGGCGAGGTCCGTCATCCAGGCCGTGAAGCCGGTGGAGTCGAGACGGGTGGCGAGGTTATCGCGAAGATCACCGATTTCATGATCCAACTCGCCAATGCGGTCCTGCATGCCCTCGATACCCTCGGCCTGGATATCGATGCCCCAGTCAGTCGCGAAGGCCTGATAGGCGGCGTCACTGAGTGACCGCATCTGCTCTTCTGTCTCGTGCAGGGCATTGCTCATCAGCTGGGCAATGGTCTGGGCACTGCGCGTGACAGAGGCCTCCACCGTCTTGGCCGTGTCGGCAGAGGCCTGCTGCGCCTTGTCTCCCGTGTCCCGGGCTGCCTTGGCCGTGGCTTCCTGCGCCTCGATCCACTGCGCCTTGAGCGTGCGAGCCCCGGTCACACCATCCTTGACCAGCCCATCGAGAACCGCGCCGAAGGCCTTGATGCCCTCGTCAGAGCTGATCTGCTCCTTGGCGCCGACATAGGCACGGCTCAGCTCCTTGGCGGACAGCTCGCCGGTAGAGGCGATCTTGGTGAAGGCATCAATGGCCGAGCGTTCCGCCTCGGTCACACCGGTGCGGATCTCTTCCAGGGTGGTGCCCATATCCTTGGCCAGGCGGGCACCAGCAGACTTCCACTTGGTCGCGAGAGAATCCGCGCCGCTCACGCCGTCATTCACCAGCCCATCGACCTGATCCTTGAGGGCGGCGATCCCCTTGTCAGACTTGATCTTGTCCTGCGCCTTCTCGAAGGCCGTCGCTAGCTGCGCCGCACTCAATTCACCACTGGCCGCCAGCGTGGCGAAAGCATCGAGGGCTTCCTGCTCGCTGTCCGCAATACCACTGGACAGCTCGCCCAGCGAGGTGCCGAGAGAAGTGGCGGCGTTTTCCAGTGCCTTCTGGCGTTTGGCGGCCGCATCCGCTGCCTGCTTGGCGCCCTTCTCTTCCTCCTCGGCCTGCTTCTTGGCGGCAATGGCCGCAGCCTCAGAGGCAGCGGCCTGCTTGGCAGCAGACTTGGCAGCCTTCTGCGCGGCTGAATCGCTGTTGTCGAAGGCGTTGAAGGCATCCTTGGCAGCGGCAGCAGCTTGCTGGGCATAGCGCACTGCATCCGCGTTCAAGTCATTCAAGGTGGCACGGGCAGCCACGGCCCGCGCCTTGGCCTGCGCCACCTGTGCCTCGGATGCCAGCCCCACCATCTCCAGCGCCCTGACCGAGGTAGCCGTCAACTCCAGCACCCAGGTGGAAGCTGCCGCGACCGCAGCAACCAACCCCGCGACAACAGATTGCACACCACGGAAAACCGCCGTGAGGGAGTTGCCGAGGAATTGCCCGGTATCAATGATCGACTGCATGGCACCGCCGATCTGCTCTCGATGCTCAATGAAACTGCGCGCCCACTCTCCGCCGGTGCGAATCACACCCCCGATGGCCGTGGCGAGGTCATCCAGCAGCCCGGGGTTTTCCGCCAGTGCCTGCTCGAAGTCGGCAGACACCTGATTGACCGCCGGTGACAGCTCGCCCATCAGGCGATTGCTCAACCCTTGTAGCCGGCCTTGCAGGCGGGTGATGGCGGCATTGGTCGCTTGCAGATTGGCGATCTGCTCGGAGGACATGATCAGCCCCACCTCGCTGGCCTCTTCCATCAGCGCTCGGAGTTCAGCGGCATTATTGGCAAGCAGTGGCTGCAGGCGTGTGGCATCGTCTGCCAGCGATTCCAGCAGGTTGACCTGAGCTGCCTGGGGCAGATCCTTCATGGCATCGGCCAGGCGCAACATCATCTCGTCTGGCGCCAGCTCGATCAGCTCCTCGGCCTTGATGCCCAGAGCATCGAGGGCGTCCTGCGCCTCACCGCCGCCGTTCTGGTAGGCGTCACCGATCTTGTCGGCAGTGTCCTTGAAGATATTGCCGGTCTTGTCGGCATCGATACCGGCACGCTGAAAGGCGTACTGATAGCCCTGCAGCGCCTGAGTGGAGATACCCAGCGAGCGCGACGTGATATCCAGCTGCTGGGCCATCTCGGCCTGCTGAGCGGTGTAGCGCGTGGCCCAGCCGACGGCCAGCCCTGCCCCTGCCACCGTGGCGGCGGCAGCACCGGCAGCCCACTGTTTGAGTGAGGCACCCGCTTTCTTGAAGCGGCTTTCGCTGCGCTCGGCTGCCTCACCGGATTCGCGGGCGGCCGCGGCGGTCTCACGCAAGCCGGATGCCAGCGAGGTCACGTCGTCTTCCAGCTCACGGGATTGGCGGGCCAGGCGCTGTTCTTCATCGGCCAGGTTATCGATATCCACACCCGCAGCGTGGGCATCCTGCTTTAGGCGCGTCAGCTTCTTGGCCTGAGCCTCATGACCGGCGGTCGCCTTGTCGGCTGCCGCGCGGGCCTTGTTGAGGGCCTTTTCCTGCTGCTTCAGTTCGCGCTCGACCGGCTTGAGCTCGGCAGTCAGCTGGGCCGCACTGGCGCTGGCGCTCTGCCACTCCTCCTTGGCCTCATCCGTCGCTTCACGCTGCTGCTGCAGCTCATCACGCAGACTGCTGAGGCTTTGTGCCTGGGCATCGTAGGCGTCTTTCGCCTGCTCCACGGCACCACTGGCCCGCGACAATGCCTGGCGCTGCTCGTCGGTGGCGTTGGCGCTCCGGCCGATCTCGGACTTGAGGTCACGCACACGCTGTGCGGCATCACGCCATGCCTGACGGGCGGCAGTGGTGGCGGTCTGGGCGCCCTTGTAGCTGGTCTGCAGCTGGGTCAGCGTCTGAGTCTGGGCGACATGCGCCGCCTTGGCGTCGTCCGCCTCTTGAGCAGCCCGCTGTGTCGCCAGCCGCAGCGAATCGGCGCCATTGGCGGAATTCTCATACGCGGCCTGCAAGTCATCGGCCTTGTCCACGGCTTCGCGCATGGCAGTCCCGGCGTCATCCACGACCGCCGCGACCTTGTTGATCTGGGTGACCAGCTTCTGTTGCTGGCCGATGGCCGACATCTCTTCAGACAGGCGCTCGACCTCGGCTGAGGCCTCGCTGCTGTCCTGCCCGAGATTGTCCAGCTCGCTCATCAGCTTGCCGATGTCTTGCAGCCCATCGACCGCGGCCTGAATGCGCAGCTGAATGTCACTTTGATTGGCCATCGTGTCGTGCTCCGGACATGAAAAAGCCCGCCAGATGGCGGGCTAGGTGGTGCAACTCACAGCAGGCAGGCTCAGACCTTGCCCGCCTTCTTCAGTCGATCCAGCTGGCGCACCTCGAGTGTGAGGGCGTCGCCGGCGGCATACTCCTTGCCGCCGTGGCGGTGCGCCTTCCTGAGCTTGACGCTCACCGAGTCGGTGGGCTTTGCCTCAGTGCCAGTCTTGCCCGTAGCAGTCTTGTCGGTCATGGCTCGCTCCCGTTAGCTGTACATGGTGGCGGTGTAGGCGGCGCCCTTGCCCGGCGGCACCACCAGCGAGCCGGACAGCTGCCCGGTGATGAACTCGGTGCCCATCAGTTCGGTGGCCTGATCCGCCGACAGCACGGCTCGGAAGATCTCGACCCGGGTACGCTTGCCGGTGGCCAGGTTGATGCCATCCACCAGGATGTAACGCGGCTTGGAGATCTCGGTGTCCCCCATCACGCGATGGCCGGTGACCGCCTCGGTGTCGTAATCCACGGTGACATCGCCTGCCGCGGAAGCAGTGCGTGCCTTGATCAGGCCGGCACTCAGGTTGATGTCGCAGTCAGCAGTGACATCGGTAGCGTCCTTGGTGACCACGACACTGCCCGCGGCCAGCGAGGAATGCGGCAGCGCCGCCCAGGCCCCTTCCGTCAGGGTCAGCACCTCGCCGGTCACGCTATCAGCTTCGGCATCCGCCAGCTCTGCCGTGCCACCGAGCGTTTCTGCCAGCATGGCGGCCGGCATGGAATCGAACTGGATGGTGACACTGGCCGAATCGCTGGGCAGGTTGACGGCATCCAGCGCCTGGCCGTAGTTGTCCTTCTGGAAGGAAGGGCGGGAAATGCGGTTCACGCTGGTCGGCGTGATGCTCAGGGACGGCACGTTCATCGGGCCATTCAGGGCGCCGAACTTGCCGTCGGCATCCACCTCGGCCATGAAGATGTCGCCAGACATGATCAGGCCTGTGTCTTTGAAGTCAGCCATGAGTTACCTCGTGCGGGTGTAGGTGATGGTCACGGGCAGATAGATGGGAAGAATGCGGCTGCCCAGCTCCGCATCATCCAGTTCGGCTTCACCAGTCGTGATGGCGACCGCCAGCCCATCCAGCAGTACCTGGCTCTCCGGATAGATGGCGTTGTAAAGATCATTGAGCAGCGCATCCTGACCGGCACGCCCATGGGTCTTGAGGTCGAGATAGGCCTCGATCTGAAGGCTGATCGATTCCTTGCGCGTCCCCCGCCCGGCACGGGCCTCCACGTTGCTGGTCAGACGACGGACATGCAGCAGTGGCAGCGGGGTCTCCGAGCGCAGGTTGATCTGGATGGCCTCGGTCTCGATATGCGCGATGTCGGTGGCATGGCCATTGGCCGTCGAGATGGACGCCAGTTGTGCCACGAAGGCATCGATCACGCGGGTGATGGGCGTCATGTGGCTCTCTCCTTGGCGAGGCGAGCGAGGAAGCGTTGCTGGAGGTCGAAGGCGACCTGCTTGCGCAGCTCGCCATTCACCTGATGATTCCAGTGGTTCTTGAGGGTCCAGCCGTTGGCACGGTTGAGGCGACGCTGGCTGCCCTTGCGGTAGCGAACCAGCGGTGTCTTGCTGCCCCCCTTGGGATTGACGAAGCCATAGACCCGCATGCGCTGGCCGCCCTTGCGAATCCAGATACTGGCGCGGGTACCGGCGCCATCCTCCACCTCGGTGCGGTACTGCCAGAACTTGAAGGGCACAGGCGAGCGGCTGAGTGTGAGGCTGGCGCTAGGCTGGTCCTTGCTGGCCTTCTCGACCGTGATGCGCGAGCGCACCGCCGTCGGCCTGACCTTGCCATCGGTGCTGATGTCGTCGATGAGCTGCTTGCGGGTCGCGGATGCCTGCTCATTGATGGCCGAGGTCATCGCGCGGCGAGTGGCCGCGGGTAGCGCTTTGAACTCCGCCAGGCTTTCGGTCAGCCCCTCGATGGCCACGCCATTGGGCAGCCGTGAATTCTTGCCACGCTTGCGCGCCATGCAGCCTCCTGTCAGCGAGGGATGGTGAACAGCTGCACGCTGATGCCGTCATCGCTGCCTTCCACGATGCCTTCGATCTCAAGCGCCAGGCCGGCGATGTGGATCCTGTCGCCGGGCTCTGGCCACGGCCAGCGCAGCTCCGGCTGCAGCACCTCGACCACGTTGCGGGCCTCATTGGCCTGGCCGATGAAGACGTTCTGCCGGTGCAGCCATGCCTGAATGGGATAGGCCTCACCCCTCATCGGCTCATACTCGGCCACCACGCCTTGCAGGCGACGCGCGGCAATCTCGACCATGCTGCGTGCCGGGTCGAGGGATTCGATGATGAACAGCACCCCATCGCGGCGGCGGATGATCTGGCCTGCTGCCAACTCATCGCGGGGCCGCATGCGCACCAGCGTGGAAGATGGGGCGCGGATGCCCGCCTGCTCTTCTCGCCCGGCACTCTTGGGCTCCACGAATTCGGCCCAGACCTCACGCAAGGTGGGCCAGCTGGGCGGGTGCCCGGTGCGACCACCCAGCAGGGTGACGCGATGACGAAGCTGTCCGGCGCGCATAGTCACCTCATGCGAAGTGGTAATGGGTGTAGTGATCGACCAGGGCGCCCACAGCCATGGGAACCTCTGAGGTAATGGTGCCGATGACCACGGCTTCACGGGTCTCGTACCAGTGGCCGATCAGCAGCAGCATCGCGGTGGTGATGTCGTCATCGATGACCAGCGCGTGCTCATCCCCTTCTGCCGGGATGGCGTCGTGGGTTTCATACAGCGTGCGCCCCGTGCGTCCTTCAATGACGCGACGGGCCGCATTGGAATAGGTCTCGAGGAGCTGATCGTCCTCGGAGAAGTCCGGCTCCAGCCGGACGTGCAACTTGATGATGTCCAGCTCGAGCATCGACATGCCTCATTGGGTTGGCCCCAACAGGCAAGGGCCGCGCGATGGCGGCCCTTGTGTCAGGTGGTGGGTGAGGATCAGGCCGCCTTGCCGGTCAGCGCCTTGATGGCGGCAGTGTCCTGCAGCACGCAATCGAAGCGATGGAAGGCGAGGAAGGCCGTCTGGTCGAACTCGGCATAGCGTTCGACCAGGCGCTTGAGCGTCATGTAGTTGATGCGGCGAATCACGAACTGCTGGAAGTCACCGGCGAACATGAATTTCTTGCTCGCGGCCATGTCTTCGAAGCCCTGGTCAATGAAGTAGGACTGACCGAGTACCGTGGATGGCGCCAGGCCCGCGACAGCCGGCAGCCACAGCGGACGACCCTGGCCATCTTCCATCTCGGTGATCTTCTGCAGGGTGTTGTCGTTGAAGCCCAGACGGAAGTTCGCCGCGCGACGGTACGCCGGATCAATGCTGTGGATCAGCTTGGTGATGTCCTTCCAGTTCAGGCTGGCCGCAGCGGCTGCCGCCACGGTGCCAGTGACCGAGGTGGCGAGGCCCTTGGGCTGCTGGGGAGTGCCGGCACCGGTACCGCTCACCAGGAGCTTGGCTTCGGCGCGACCGATACGGGAACCGATGCGCGAGGCCAGGAAGCCCTCGATGTCGAAGGCCGAGTCCTGCAGCAGCTCGTTGGAGACACGGATGACCTTGGAGCTCAGCTTCTTCGCGCCGAGGTGCTGCATGCCGAAGGTGACATCCTGCTCACTGGCGGCGGTGTTCTCGCCCAGCAGCTCGCCCTCTTCCCCGGTACCGTCAGACACCGGCCATTCGATGGTGGCGCCATCGGAGGTAGTCAGGATCTGGGCGACCGAGGCCAGCCCGCCATAGTCCTGCATGGACTCATGGATGCGGTTGAGCATGGTGGTCGGGACGGTGTAGCCGCCCTTGTCATTCTCGCCCGCTGCCTGAGCTCGCATCTCACGCATGATCGCGCGCTGCTCTTTGCTCATGTTGCCCATGCCTTCACGCACGAAGGCATCGAAGGCCGCGGCACGCTGCTCATCCACGCTCGGGCCCTGGGACTGCCCAGCTTCCGGCGTCTGAGACTGGCCGCGCAGCTCCTCTTCGTTGTCACGCACGAAACGCTGGTCCGCATCGCGCAGGGCTTCTTCGCGATCGATCTTGTCCTGCAGGCCATCCAGCTCGCTCTTCATGGACTGCCACTGGCTGCGCTGCTCATCCTTCCATTCGGTGTCGCCGGTATCTTCATGCATCTTGCGCATGTCCTTGGCGATGGCCGCGTACTTCTGCTTCAGTTCAGAGAGTTTCATGTAGCCTCCACGGGCTCAGGCATTGATGAGTTCAAGGAAGCGCTCGCGGGCGCGGCGCTGATTGACGGCACGCTGCGTGATCTCTCGGAGTTCATCGCAACGGGCTTGGAGCGACCGCTTGGCGGCGCCCGCATCGGGGTAGGCCGGATAGGTCACGGGGGACACATCCAGCAGGCGGCTGAATCGGTGGATGGTGCGCACGATGACGCCGTGCTCGTCCTCGCCCCACTCGTCACCATCGGGGGCGACTCGGAAGGCGAAGCTGGAGCCGGTGATGTCGCCCCGTGCCAGCGGCGCCATGACCAGATCACGCACCGACTGGGTGTCGGGTGGGTCGATCTCATAACGCAGGCCCTCTTCATCCACGGACAGCGACAGCGTGTTGCTGAGGGTGCGGCCGAGCACGAAGTTGGGGTCATGGTTGAACAGGGCGCGCACGTCATCGCCCAGCACGTTGTCGAACGCGCCGGGGGCGATCTGCTCCTTGAACATGCCCATGATCATTTCGCTGCGCTTGTTGAAGACGGCGCCGTGACCAATGATCCGCAACGGCTGCCCTTCTTCGCCCGCTTCGGCGCGGACCTCGCACGTCAGGGCGCGCTTTTCTGTCTCACTCATGATGTGGAGTCCTCGGGCGAGGGTGACTGGCCCAGCTGACTGGCTGGGGTGGCGTTGACGCTGATCAGCATCTCGCTGAGGCCATCGCGTGGGTTCATGTCTTCCAGGGCGCGGACTTCGTTGCGATCCATCCAGCCATCGGTGATGGCCTTGTGATAGAACTCGGCACGCTCCGTGGGGGTGCCGCGCAGCAGCCCGGCGAGGTTGAACTTGGCGTAGTAGCCAGCCCGACGCTCGGTGGGCGTGAAGATGGCGCGGTTGATCTCCTGCTCCCAGTTGATGACCCAGGGCATCATCGTGTGCCGCACAAACTGGATGGCCTGCTCGGAGATGTTCGAGAAGGTGGCCTTGTCCAGGTCGTTGATCATGTGCGCTGGCACGTTGAAGATGCCGGCCACCTCGGAGCGGTTGAGCTTGCGCGTCTCGAGGAACTGGGCGTCCTCCGGCGCGATGGTGATCGACTTGTAATCCAGCTGTGCGGGGAGCATCAGCGTCTTGTTCTCGGACTGGCGCAGACTGGCCACGGCCTTGGCCCAGGTCTCCTTGAGGCGATTCCAGCTGTCGGCGTTCAAGCTGTCCTTGACGGTGACAAGCCCGGTCGGGCGCCCGCCTCCCTCGAAGAAATCCTTGCCGTAGCGCTGGGCCGCCAGCCCGAGGCCAATGGTCTCGGCGTGCTGGCGCACCACGCTGACGCCGGTGCGATCGTGCGAGCCGAGTGCACGAACGTGGATCATGTCCTCGGTCGCAACGGCACGTGAGCCATCCTCATCGGTGACGGCATATAGCCAGCGGTTGCCGCGCTTCACCGGGCTGCAGTTCCACGGGCAATGTCGTTGCAGGGAGACGGCATTGCCACGCGCATCCCGAACCACCTCGGTGTAGCCATTGCCCCAGCCAAGCACGTGGGACTGGGCCGTCTCGCGCCACTTGTAGCTGGTCTGCCAGTCGTTGGGCTCGTCATGCAGCAGCTGATACGCGGGGTGGTCCGTGGCGGCGGTGATGACGCCGTTCTGCTTGCGCATGACGTGCAGCGGCAATTGCGCCAGCGAGGATGACAGCACGTAGATGCAGGCGTAGACCGCGCCAAGCGTCATGGCGCTCTGCTGGTTGACCGTGATGCTGGAGTCGCCATGCAGATAGTCCGCCAGCGTCTGACCGGTGAGCGGTGTTGCCGGGTTCTCGAGCGAGCGAGTGGAGAACAGTTGATCGAGAATCATGAGGCCCCCTTGCGCATGGCGCGTGCGCCGAGCAGTGCCAACACCAGTAGCAGGCTGCCACTGGCCATCAGCGCGTCCGCGAGGCCGAATCGCAGGTACAGGCCGCCCGTCAGGCTGGCGAAGCCGGCCAGCCCGAGGGTGTCGAACAGTAGGTTTCGCATGTCACATGACCAGGAAGTCGTCGTCTGAGAGGGAGTCGAGAAGGCTGGGCGGCTCGACATCGAGGGTGATGGCACGCCCCAACGCCATGAGCAGCGCGATGATGCCGTCGATCTTGTTGTCGGCGGCTTCCTTGCGCGGGTAGATGTTCTCTTTGGCGTCGGCCTTGGCGACCACGTTGCTGGCCATCCAGGTGAGCAGCGGGTCAGCCGGGTGCGTGAAGCGACCGCCAGTGACGGCGGCCTCCATCTCGCGCATGGCGGGGCTCATGTTCTGGACCGTGTTGCGGTACTCGATGACTGGCGCGCCTTCCTGCATCAACTGATGGGCGAGCTGGGTAGCCCGCCAGGGATCGTAGGCGACTTCCTGCACATCGAAGCGACTGGAGAGGTCGAGGATGTCCTGCCGGATGACCTCGAAGTCGAGTTCTTCACCATCAGTGATGATCAGGTGGCCGGAGTTGACCCAGCCCTCATAGGCAGCGCGGTTGCTGCTGGCGCGCTCGATCGCACCTTCCGGCAGGTAGCTGCGCACGAAGGCACGCCACTCGACCTTGGCGTCCTCTCGCACCTTGCGGAAGATCAGGCCGATGGCGGCGATGTCGGTCTTGCTGGCAAGGTCAACACCCAGCCAGCAGGGCTCGCCCTCCATCTGGTCCAGCGACATCGAGTCATCACCGGCCGCCAGCCAGGTGGCCATATTCAGCCAGGCGCTGCGTGCCGAGACCCAGACATCGAGGTGCTTGGTCAGAAAGGAGTTCTGGCGACTGGGATACTGGATAGCATCGCGCTGCGCCTTGAGCAGGAATTCCTCGCTGACGCTGACACCGAAGTTGGGGTTGGCCTTGCGCAGCACGTCCGGTGACTGCCAGTCGTCGCCCTCATCGATGGTGTAGATCAGCGCGAAGAGCTCAGGGTTATCAACCACACCCTCGAGCATCTGCTGCGCTTGCCGGCGCTTGTCGTAGCAAGGGCCAGCGAGGTTGAAGCCGGCAGTGGTGATGATGAACATCAGCGGCTGATCGCGGGCCCCCATGCCGGTCAGCATGGTCTCGTAGAGGCTGGGCGATTGGTGCTCGTGGAACTCATCGACAATGGCGCAGCTGGGGCTCGAGCCGTCGCCCGGGTCACCGATCATCGGTTCCAGGCGGGAGCCGTCACTGGGGATGCTGATGTTCTTGGCCATCACCTCAATGCCGGCGGCGCTGATCAGGGCCGGTGACTTCTGCAGCATCAGCTTGGCCGGGCGGAAGACCTCCCAAGCCTGCTTCTCTGTGGTGGCACCACAGTAGACCTCGGCGCCGTATTCCCCATCGGCGGCCAGCATGTAGGTGGCCACGCCCGCGGCGATCACTGACTTGCCGTTCTTTCGCGGTACCTCGATGTAGGCCTCGCGGTAACGGCGCTGCCCACTGCGCTTGCTCATCCAGCCGAACAGCACACTGAAGATGAAAAGCTGCCAGGGTTCGAGCGTGATCAGCTTGCGCTCGCGCGCCCACTTGCCCTTGGTGTGAGGCAGCAGCTGGATGAAGGCGCATGCCCGCTCGGCGGCGTCACGATCGAACCGATAGGGAAAGGCGCGCGTCTTGGCCGCCTTCTGTTCATCGACATGACGCTGGCAGGCAAGGCGGACCCACTTGCAAGCGGGTATCCGGCCAGCCACCACGTCCCGAGCGTACTTGTTCGCAGCATTGACGTTGGGATAGCTGGCCATTGAGTGTCATCGCTTGTTGCCACCCAGCAGCTCGGCGAAGGGGTTGGCGGCATCCTTGGACCCGGGCACGGCCAAGCGTGCTCGGCTGGACGGGTCGAGACCGAGTGCGCTGCCGAATGTGGTCATCTGGCGGGCTGCCTCATTCTTCGCGGTCAGAGCTGGGTTCTTGATGGGGGCACCGGTGGCAGGGCTTTCCAGCACCAGGCCGCATTGCTGGATCTCGACCACGGCCTGCCGCCAGGTGGCGTAGGCATCGCAGTAGGCCTCAAGCTGATGCAGGTCAGAGCGCGTCAGGATCTTGGAGCCGACCAACCAGGGCGCAAGCTTGTCCCAGGCATCGCGGCCGATCTCGCACAGCCAGTCGGGTGCCGGCGGGGCTTCATCGAGCGCATCGCCCTCGGGCTCGTCATGGTTGATGGCACGCTTGCCGGCGTTGCCCTGCACCGCCTTCAAGTGGCTTGGTTTGGGCTTGCGACCTCGTGTCATCTGAGAATCCTTCGCGCTAGGCTGATTTTTCAATTTCGCGGGTGTGAGAAAGAAACGTAACGGAACGGTGGCCGCCCCCAAAGGTGGTAGAGATTGCACCCCCCTCCCCCCTCTCAGGTCCTGCCTCAGTCGCCTGATCTGGCCGCCAGCGCCTCGCTTGCCGTCTTGGTCTGATGGCAGGCCTTGCAGATCGCCTCGAGGTTGTCAGCGGCGTCTGTGCCGCCCTGAGCCTTACCCACAATGTGATCAACTTCAGTAGCTGGCGTGATGCGATTCATGCGCTCGCATGGCTGGCAGAGATAGCGATCACGCTTGAGAATCGCGTTTCTCAGTCGCCGCCATGGCCGACCACCTCGGCCTTGCCCGCCTCGCTTACTCTTGCCCCAGTTGATGGCGCGATCGGCATGCGCCTCGCAGTACCCGTGAGAGGCAGTCGTCTTGCCACCACACATGGGGGCCTTGCAGGGTCGCGGCGGTTTGATAGGCACAGACCATCTCCTCTACTACGTTGAGAGTTGCGCATACACGAACATGCAGGGACACCGATCAAAGGAGACTCCCATGATGCTCGAGCTATATCTCTATCGCTGCACTGACGGCTGGGCAGTACGTCGTGAGCTCGAGGATATGCCGCACAAGACATTCAAGCAGGAAGCCGAAGCCCGTGAGTACGCTGAGACTCTCGCCCATATCAAGGGATACAAGCTCTATGTCATCCGCGACGGAGGCACTGGGCGAGACCGCGTACTGTGACCAGGACAAGGGAGTGATCATGAGTCGATGGGTAACGCCATCTGGAGCTCTTGCCGCCAGTAGTCAGCGCGAGACTCCAGCGCCGGCTTGACCCACCGATGGCTGGCCAGCTCGCGACCGGCAAGGCTGCCCTTGGCATTCTGGTCATCCAGTGCGCGACAGGCCTTCTCGAACTCTTGCATAGCGCTCAGCTCACCGCGCATCAACGCATCGATGCGTAGGTCACACCATGCGGCAAAGTCATCATCCAGCCATCGCGCGAAGGCCACCGCTAGCTTGGGATGCAGCCATGTGCCTTGTAGCAAGCCGCCTCTTCGGGTGATCACGAGACCGAAGTCCGATTTTCGGACATCGGTCCTCCCCATCGCTCTAGCCAAGGCAGCGATATAGCTTTGGGTTCGCGGAAGCTCCAGCCATTTGGCCGGTCTCTTGCCAAAGCGCTTGCCAATGTCAGTAGCATTGATCCAGCAATCTGTGTTGAAGCGGACCGACTGGCCTTCGTAATCGAATGGAATAACGTTTGTCATCGGTAGAAGCCTTTTAGAGATAGAGCCTGTCACCCAGGAGTCGCCAACCCAGAGAGGCCCGATGAAGCCATCGGCGCTCCTCAGGCTCTATCCTGAAAGGCTCTGGTAAGTGCCGGGCGCGGGTGAAGCGCCCACAAAAAAGCCCCGCCGGAAGGCAGGGCTTTTCAATTCTTGTGGTGTCACTCAGCAGTCGTCTGCTCGGCGCTATCAGGCCCATCGGCCAGGCGCTCGAGGATAGAGGCCGTCGCCGTGCGGTCAGCATTGAAGCGACGGCGCTGTGACTCATAGTCGGCCAGCAGGCTGAGCAGATCGCGGTTGGATGTCACTGGCCGATCAGGCGCAGGCAGTGGATTGAGCAGATAGCTCGGCACTTCGGGTGTGCACTGCCACTCAGTGGGCATCACCACTGGCTTGCTCTCGAAGGCGCTGCAGCCACTCAGCAGCAGCGTCAGGCACAGGCCGGTCAGCCCAATCCCCAGTCGGCGCATCGTCTCTCTCCATCCGGCGTGCAGCTGCCCGAGCAGCCATGATTGAACGGTCATCCAGAGCGCGGCTGGCCTCGCGTGCCTCCAATGCGACGGACAATCGCTTCATCTGATTGCCGTAGTGCAGCGCCATCATCTCGAGCCCGCGGTTGACCGCCTTCTCGGTGGATAGCTCAGCCTTGAGATCATTGGCATGCTGCTCGGCCTTGGTCGCCTCATAGGTCTTCATCGCACCCCAGCCCAGCACCACCGCCATCAGGATGACCTCGATCTTCACGCCTGATATCAGCTTGCGGCCCCATGCCCACGCGGTCGTGATCAGTGCAGCCATCGTCCCAGCACCTTATCGAAGATGGCGTCAGACTTGGCACGCAGCCACTCGACACCGAGGAAAGCGATCGCAGCCCCGATGGCCACGGCCATGTCCTGATCCAAGCCGCCCCAGTCCAGCAGCGGCTTGAGCGCCAATGTCAGGCCACCTACCAGGGTCGCCTCGAGCAATGACTTGTAGAAGCGGCCACCAGCATGCAGGCCGCGCAGCAGTGCGATCGCGAATGACAGCCCCGCTGCATAGAGGTTGGCTTGATACGGCTGTAGCCACTCCAGCAGCATCTGCCATGTCGATGGATCGCGGTGTGGCATATCGGCGGGCTCGTGGTCGTCATCATGCATATGGCCTCCTGAGTCGGTAGGCCCTGCGTAGTTCGTCGTTATCGTTATGCGATGTGGCCGCCAGCACGCACGTACACGCCCAGCAGCTCATCGGTATCAAGCTCACGCTGGCCGTAACCTGCCCCTGGCAGGCTCGCCCAGATGCGCCGGCAGGCGTGGATGGCCTCAGCGATGCGCCCGTCATACACCAGCCCCAATGCCCGGCACTGGCGGATCAACTGCTTGGCCGCCTCATCCTGAGAGGCCGGCGAGAAGTCCGGCAGGTGGAAGCGCTTAGCCAGGTCATCCCAGGTACGGATCAGAAATTGATAGCGGCCAGCTGCCGTCGAGTGAATGCCCAGATTCGGCAGCCATACCGACTGGCGGGGGTGATCATCGAAGCCATCGAAGGTCTTGCCACCCACCAGCACGTCATAACCCTCAATCGAGCTGAAGCGGGGCGTACCCTCGGCATAGGCAATGGTGTCCAGGAAGGCCGCCAGATTGCTGGCGTCATCAGCTGCCTGATCAACAGGCGCATCGAAGCCCACCAGCTCGACCTCATCGAGCCAGTGCGCGGGGGCATGTGCAGGCATGGGAATCACCGGTAAGCAGATACGAAAAAGCCCCGCCGGATGGCAGGGCTTTCGAGACAGCCGTCAACTACCGCGTAATCGTCGGAAGTAACGGCCTTGAGAAAGTGCCTCTTTAGCGAGCTCCAACTCCAGTCCTGAAAAATCGAACTCATCCATTACATCAGCCAACTCCATACCAATATCGTCGCATACCACACAAAGCGCTTCTCCGAGCGAGCGCATATCACCACGCTTCGCCTCGTTCACCAAGGTGGGATGAATCAATTCATGCGGCACTATTGCACCCTCTAGTGTGAATAACGCCGTCAGGATATAGCTTGGCAGTGTTGGACTCACAAACGATGCCCAACGAAAAAGCCCCGCCAGATGGCAGGGCCTTGAAATGAGCGGTGATCCAGAGACGCAAGAATCACACAATAGCTGGATCGTACCCTCTCGCGGCCACTTTTGCAACATGTGGTAGTCAGGCAGCCATTTCAGCCTGAGAAAGCACCATATACAGTAGTGAGTCACGGCCACGCGCTGCTGCTTTTCGAAGCGACGTAGATGACTTGAACGGCGCCACCTTCACTGCCCCGGGCACCCATCCCAGTCGTGCCAGAATCGCCACCTGCGCCGCCACGGCCTGCGATTGGGTCATCATGCGCGGTGACTGGCAATGCTGCACCGGCGGAATGGCATAGGCCGCCAGCAGTACCGCCATGCGCTGGCGATCGGTCAGGCGTGACAGCAACGCCGCCGCCATCGTCCGCCACTGGCTTTCCTGCTGATAGCGCTCTGCCGCCTTACCGACGTGATCCACCAGCCCCGTGCACTCGCCACGCCCTTCCCCCATGCCGCCCACCGATGACACCTGATGCCATCCGGCATTCTGATGGCGTAGCCCGGTGCGATACTCGATCTCCTCCTCGAGCAGCTCATCCAGAGCATGCGCCAACGCCTGCTGACGCCTCACGCCCTCCGGCAGCTTCTCGATCAGGCGGAAGGTCTCCGCCAGCCCCATATCCTCGATCCGCTGCATGTCCTGCCCTCCTGCTCCGGGTTGCTACGTGAGCGCTATGCCGTTGCCTTGCGCCACTCACTGCCATGCGGCATCACTTCTGGCTCACCGGCCACCACCGTTTCGGGCCAGCTCGCATAAGCCACCAGCACCGCCTTGGCCTCATCCACGCCCTTGGCCAGCACCGCCAGATAGCCATTGCCCTCCATCTTCTCAAGCCATTCGCGCTGAGACTTCGCCAGGGCGGCATCATGTGGCGGCGCCGCTTTGAACTCGATATAGAGCCCGTGATACCCGCCACGGGCCGTGGCCACCACCAGGTCACTCACCCCTGCCCGCACGCCTTGCATCTTGAGGTCTGCCGCCGTCTTCTTGTTGCGCTTGCCACCATTGGGGACGTGGTAGACCACACCGCCCAGCAACTGCCCCACCTGCATGCCGTTCTGATGTTGCGCGTACAGCCAGCGAATCAGCACCTTCTGCTCCAACCCTTCACGGTCTATGCGTGGCGCCGACTTGCGGGCTTGGCCGGCGGTACGGTTCGGCGACTTGCGGGCCGCCACCTTGGCGGAAGGATGTGTTGCCCAGCTCATGACGATGCCCTCACCTGATTGGATTGCCAGCGGCGATAGTTGGTGATGATCCGGCGCAGCATGTGCGCCGCCCTCGGCTCATGATCGATCTCGGCGCGACTTTTTACCCCGCAGGCCGTGCGAATAAAGTCCACCGCGTCTTCCTCCTTGTGCGTACCATCCGGCAGCACATTGGTATCGATGCCGTGTCGAGCCCGGCGCGCCTGATCCAGATAGCGATGGAATCCCTCGGCCTGGCACAACATCGCGGCCTTGCGGGCCAGTGGGCCGCCAGCGGGCTTGGGTGTGGTCTCAGTCACGCTTGCCCCCTCAGTCGCTCACCATTGGCATTGAAGCGGGGAGCGCCCAGGGCAATGCAGCGCTTGCACGTCCCCAGACACCCCGCCAGCTGATGGATGGCCACGCGACTACCGCAGGCAAAGCAGCGGCGCAGGGCTGAACGATTCGGGCGCCTGTAGCTGCCAGCGGGGCGATAGCTCATCGGGCACCACCCTGCTTCAAGCGACGACTGACATTCACTGCTGGCCGGTGGGCATGGCCCTTGCTCGACTGACATTCCTTGCACTCGAGCAGGTACTGCCATTCATACTTGCTCACCTGCTCTTTCATCTGGCTCGCGGGCCGCCAGCGACCACACGACTCACACCAAAAGCGCTCCGGCACCACAGTCAGATCGGGCGTGGCTGTCTTGGGGGTATGCTTCGGGCTCATGCCGCATCCTCCCGCAGCGCCTCTGAGATGCTTTCCGGCCACTTCAACTGCTGCACCGGTGCGCCGTCGCTGTGCCGCTTGCCGGTATCCAGCATGCGGCCACCTGACTGGCGGCCTGCCTCAGTCATCACCCAGCACGCCTTGCCCTTGCCGTCACGCTCCTGACGCTGGAAGCCCTTGTCGCGCAGCAGGCGGTTGATGGCGATCGCGCTCATGTCCAACGGCATGCCCAGCTCGGTCGGGGTCAGGTAGCGCTCATTCATCGGACTCAGCAGGTGGGTCGCCCCAAGCTCTTCCAGCAGGTTGATGCCGGTACGCTTCTGCACGGCCTGATTCACCGACAGCAAGCGCATGTTGTCGTCAAAGCCGAATGCCCGGGCAGCACCATCAAGCGCGCTGGCAATGGCAGAGGCGCGGGAGATGTCCGTGGTGGGGTCTACCGGTGCCGGCGCAGGCTGGGCCACCTGATAGCTGCCGGTCTTACGGATGGTCGGCAGGACTTCATCGAACACCCATTCTTCAAACGATACGGCGCTAGGCAGCTTGCTCTTGACGATCAGGCGATAGAGATCTGACTCGCGAATCATGCTGAATGACTGAATGCCAGAAGCCGTGGGGATGTCGCGTTTCACGACACCCTTGCAATGGCGACTGACGGCATCTCGCGGATTGGAGTACCCAAGCGCCAACGCCACATCAGAAGCCACGAACAGGGTCTCACCCCCATCGCCCTCAACCACACGCACCTGCTGGTCATCAAACTCGAACGGGATCACGTTGCTCATGAGTCAAGCTCCTTTCAGTGCAGCACGCAGGGAACGCATCCCCTGATCGGCATTCATTGTGTGAGGCAGACCAGCGGCCTCGGCTTGCTGCTGGGCGCGGGCCTGGCCCGCCATGGCGGCACGTTCTGCCGGTGACAGCTGGCCGTCATGCCCAATGGCCGCTTGCGGCTTGAGGTCTTCCCCCCGGGCAAAGCGCTCCACCACCTGCTGGTAATACACGCGGAAGGCACGTTCGTGCTTGTCCATGCGCTGATAGCTGGCAGAGGCCATGCCGTGAAGGTCCATGTGCTCGCCCGCGGCGGCGATGGCCTCATGCGGGTACGGCTTGCCGGTGAATGCGTGGTCCTGCAATGCCTGCCAAGCGGTATCGAAGTCCGGCAGGCCCATGCCTTCCGGCGTCATCTCGCAAAGCTCAGCAAAGCGCATCGCGGAGTCAGGCGGGAAGGCGTTGCCACGCTGTCTGAGTGACTTGGCAGTGCGGGCCTTCTCGGCTTGTAGACCGCAGCGCAAGTGCTGGGTGCTCAGGTGACCCAAAGCCGCCAGCCACTCACCGTCCACGTCACAGCTGACCCATTGGCCGTCCTGCTCCATGCCCCAGCCCATCTCGCGGCAGTGTCGGTGCCAATGAGCGCCATGCAGCTGGGCCAAGCGATCGAACAACGCATCCACCGCCTTCTGGCTCACCCGTGGCAGGTCATCAGCTGCTCCACTCGCCATCGATGACGTCGCCGGACGGCGGCTGGCCTTCGGCTTGCTCACGGCGGCGCTGCTCAATGAGTGCACGCCCTTCAGCGGCTGAGAGTTTCGAGTTACGGATTGGACCAGTTGAGCGACGGCTTCCATGGGTGCCTCCAGCGTTGCGTGCAGTGTTGTTCGATGTGTTGGCGTTCTGACTCATGCGGGCCTGGCGGGCCGCCTCTCGCTTTCGGTTCTCACTCACCCAGCGCACGAAGCGAGTACACCAGGCATGATGCGAGTGCCTCCGGCCCGGCTGATCCGCGAAATGCGAGGTGAAGTCCGCCAGCTCGCCCTGATCCCATGTCAGGGATGGATTACCCCGGCGCATCGTCTCCGCCTGCCAGTGAGTGGCATCCGGCTGCCAGTCCAACGTCATCGGCACCTGACGGGCACCGGCAGTCGCTTGCGGCTGGCCGTTGTCTGCCTGCTGGGCCGCTCGTTCGAAGATGCTCGGCTCGCCCGCGCCAGAGAGAGAGGGGTTAGGATCATTGGTACCCTGATTCGTCGGAGATTTTTCCGACCCTGGCACGGATATTTTTCCGACCCCTCTCGGAGATTTTTCCGAGGTCGGATTTTTTTCCGACCCTTGAGAATCAGGCGCCGAGGGACGGATCGGAGATTTTTCCGACCCTGTCGAGCGTCCCCAGGTCACACCCTTCTCGGTTAGGCGCATGTACGTCCGGTTGTCGCAACTGGTCATCACGATCAGGTCGATCTTGGCCAGCTGCTTCATGAGTCGGTAGGCGGTGTCGTGCTTATCAGTCAGCAGCGGAAGCTCTTCGCAGATCTTCCCCTTGCCGATGTTGAAGTAGGTGTGGCCATCGATCTGACGCGCATCTGCCCAGGTCGGCACCTGATGCAGAAACGCAAACAGCATCGCCTGCTGAGCATTGAGCCCCCACTCGACGGCCTTGACTTGGTTGATAGCAACGAGGTACTGCATCAGCGATACCCCCGCATCGCGCATTGACGGCTCGTTTGTGATCGGGTGTAAGCTAAGGCGGTCACAACACGCGAGAAACTAAGGAGCGGGACATGGATGACGCGAAGCACGAAGCGGCGCAGCAGGATGAAATTGAGCGCGAACGTCGAGCGGTTAAGCTTTTCAATGACTTCATCGATGAGAACGCCGACGACCTCAAGTTGATCGCGCATTGGGGCGACGGGCATTGCGGTTACATGCTTCACATTCTTCAGGAGAAGCTCAGCCGGAAGCCGTAGGGGTATTCGTGCCGTGATGCTCATGCCTCACCTCCCGCCAGTGTCAGATATTTGGCAGCGCGGGCCTGATGCCACTGCATGCTGCCCAGATCGCCGTCCTTGTCGCCGCGACGGGCCGCCAGCAACGCATTGCACTGGTGCCAGGCGGCATAGGCCGAGTGATATTCGCCGGTGAGGCGCGGCTGGTCTGCCAGCAGCTCCTTCAGCTTGGCGATCTTGCGGCCAGCACGAGACATCTCTGTCTGAAGGCGTGCTGAACTCATTCGTGCCGTGATGCTCATGCCGATACCTCATCGCCCTTGGCGGCCATACCCAGTGACAGGCGCTCGAAACGCCCTGCCTCGCTCATGTGGTGGTCGATCGACAGCGTACGGCGGGCATCTGCCTGCGCCGTCTCACCCTGCCCCTTGCCGCATTCCAGCAGGGCCACCACGGCCAGGTGGTGCTGCATGCTCATGCGCAGGTCAATCACGCCACCCACTCGCTCGCGCTGCTCGACCATCACCGCCAGCCGATAGGTCTCAGCCTTGAGGGACTCACAGCTCCAACCCCGATAGCTGGTCAACATCTGCCTGGCTTCACTCGTCTTGATCGTCATGCCATACTTCCTTGGCGTTTTGAGATGCTTCCCCCGTACTGGTTTGGACGCCTTCGGGGGATTTTTGTATCTGGTGCCCGGTTATCGGCTCACCACCTTCAGCGGCTTGCGCATCGCTTGCAGCTGTCCCATCAGGGTGCTCATCTGCTGCTCAATGGCCTTGTGCTGCGCCTCAAGCTGCGCCGCCTCTTCCTCGTCTACCTCCCCATCGGCAATCGCTGCCTGAATCAGCGCTGCCATCGCGCCCTGCCCCTGCTGGGCATCCAGCACTGACGCGAACACGTCACCACGGCTCACCTCGCCCTTCGCACAACGCGGCACCGCTACCATGCTCAGGTAATCCAGAAACGGAGCCATCAGGCGCATCTGGTGCTCGCGGTCCACGTTCCAGAAGATCCCCACGAAATCGATGAAGCGCAGCGGCATCGGCTCGTCTTCGCTGAGGCGGCGATACATGGACTTGGCTGACATGCCCAGATCACTCGCCAGCTGTTTGGGCTGGCACTCGAACGCCACGTCGTGCACTGCGTCCAGGAAGGCATCCATGTCTCGCTCGATCTCTGTATGGGCATCCATGGTCAATTTCTCCGTGTTCGTTCCGTTTAAGCCGATATGGGCGGCGGGCTATGCTGTGGGTGTCAGGCGGTGCTCTTGCTGGCAACGCGGCGTAAATAAAGGTTTTCGATTTCACGCCCTGTCCGATAGAGAACATCTTTGCCGTGGGCAGCCCGGAAAATAGTCGTCTGATTGGTGCTACATGCCTTGGCTATCGCTGCTTGACTCATCCCGGACTCAACGAGAGCGGCCACCATGGTCTTCAAGTTCATCGACCCCTCCAATACTCAAAAGCATAGCCAGATAATACTCAAACGTATTAGCACAGGCAATACAATCCCGTATTCAAATTTGAATCATGGGGATACCCAGATGAACCGCCTTGGCGAACGCATCAAGGATCTGATGACTGAAAAGGGCTGGTCAGAGGGAGAGCTTGCACGCCGTGCAGGCCTGAAGCAGCCGACGGTTCATCGGATTATTGCGGGCACCAGCAAAGACCCGCGTCAGGCAAACGTCGAGCGCATCGCAAGCGCCCTTGGCGTCTTGCCAGAAGTGCTCAGGAAAGGGGGAGGTGCCGCAAAGATCGACGCCATGCCTACCGGTCCCAGCACTTCCGACAGCCTGACTTCAGCACCGAGACTGGATGGCTACGTTCCAGTAATCTCATGGGTGCAGGCGGGAGCTTTCACCTGCATGGACGGAATAGACTTCACTGCTGACGAAATAGTCCCCAGACCGCCAGGGTCAAGCTTCAGCACATTTGCATTGAGGGTTCGCGGCCAGTCCATGCTGCCGAAATATGAGCCTGGCCTAATCATCTACGTCGATCCTGAAGTGGCACCATACGACGGTGACGACGTGGTTGCCCTGCTGACAGATCATAACGAGGCTACGTTCAAGCAGCTCGTAGAAGAGCCCGGCGGTGGCCGAATGCTAAAGGCCCGCAATCCGGCATGGCCCGATCCGTGGATTCACATTAACGGAAATTGCCAAATCATAGGTGTCGTTGTTGGGTCGCTATGGCTGCGCCAGCCCAGATAATCCCCGCGCGCACGCGTAACCAGAGAGAGTGGTTCAAGTAGGTAGGCTCTGGGGGTGGCACTGGCGACACCCTCCCCGTGGGTCGGAAAAATATCCGTGCCAGGGTCGGAAAAATATCCGACGAATCAGGGTACCAATGATCCTAACCCCTCTCTCTCTGGCGCGGGCGAGCCGAGCATCTTCGAACGAGCGGCCCAGCAAGCAGACACTCAGACCGCCGAAGCGTACAAGCGCCGTATCGAGAACGTAGACCGCTAAGCCTCCCGCAGTACATCTGACCCGCCCACCGTGGCGGGTTTTTTATGCCCGAACGAAACTTAATACATAAAAGTATTGAACGAAACGATGCGTTTGAGTATTGTTTTCCCATCGACACGGCACATCGCCATCGTCACTGAGTGGATTGGAGCAGCCCATGACCGACACAGCCCGCAAGCATCGTTCAGCCATCACCCTCGCCGTCATCGTCGGCAGTCTGGTCACGCTCGCCAGCCTCACCCAGCAGACTGATGGTCCGCGCCAGCTGTCCGCCAGCGAAGCCGAATACTGCGAGATGACCGCCATGTGGCAGGAAGACGCCAAGGCCGGTTTCGCTGAATCACAACGCCGCGGCTGGCCGGACTTCCATGGCAATGCCGCCAGCCTCTGCTCCCCTCAGATTACGCATGGTCAGCAGCTTGCCAGTCGCTGATCGGACCTCGCCCCAAGGCCAGCAGGTGGTGCCAGTGGGGATTGCGAGCATAACCACCCGCAGGTAAGGCGCCGGTTCCTCCCTTGCGCTAGCGGCCTTACCCCCGACACCTGGGCAAGTGGTGTGACAGCTGGAGAGACAGCGCTTATCAGAGGGCATCGGCACTGCCGGTATCGCCTGATGAGTCCCGAACCGCCGGGCAATGCGGCTGCTCTTTAACAATCAGGCATGCCCAGCCCGCCCGTAGCGCTAGACACGCGAGAGGCCGCTGGGAGTACGCCGCCCAGGGCTGTCGAAATACTGGGAATGGCATGGGGCTTTGCCAATGGCAGAGCCCACCCGAGAGTGCAATGGCAAGCCTTCGCAAAGCGCGACCGCTTCCCGATGCCCTTTCCCTGCAGTGCCTGTGCTTCCCCGTCACGTCCATGACGGGGCCTTTTTAGCCGGAACTACCATCTGCGTCAGCCATAAACATGAGTGGTTTAATCAAGCCCATTTTCCCTTTACACTTGAAAATCCTGGAAATTGCAGGGTTCTGAAGGGGAAATAAATCTATGGGCACTGAAGCAGTATGGATGGGCCTGGGTCTGGCCCTACTTTTTGTGCTGTTGACGTTCGGCTCTATAGGCCGGATACGTAGAGATGCTCGCCATTCCAAGGATACAGAAACAGCGGATTAGTTCTGTGCAAGCTGTCTGATTGTTAACCCACTTACACGGTGGGTTTTTTTGTGCTCATAGGTCAGCCGTTATTGGGGGCTGACCTATGCGCTCAATCATCACTCGGCAGGAGGTCTTCATGGCTCTCGGTCTTCGAACCCGAGTCACCATTGATGGAGTCACTGCGACAATGGCGGAACACGCCGAGCGGCTCGGTATCGGGAAAGGGACACTCTTGTCCCGCATGACGCGCTTGGGTCGTCATGACCCGATACTACTGCTTGAGCCAGCCACCAGGTCTCGCAAGCCAGTACCATCACCCAGTCATAAAGAGATCATCAGCACCTTGAGACGCACGCCCGCCGACCTGTTGGCAACTGCCAAACGACTGGGCGATTACGCCTCACTCAAACAGGCATCATCATGATTCACCCGCTACTCATCGCCGCCACTTGCCTGGCGGCTTTCTTTTGCCTGCTCGCCGGTGGCTGGCTCGACACACTGCTCACCAAGGATGACTGACATGACCCGCGATCAACTGATGGAAAGCCTGCTGCACCTCCCCCACCCGTGGCCGCGGCCCGAGACGGACTGCAATCTGCCGACCGACAACGGCCACGGCGATCTCGAGGGCTGGATCAAGGGCCCGACCAACAACGAATGGCACTACGCATGGATAGGCGCCCATGAGCGCCGCATCGTCATCACCCGGGAACAATGGGAAGAGGCGCTACTGGCACACGTCCAACACCTCGAGCGGCCAGTCTGCGATGCGGTTCCAACCACCTCAGCAGATGAAGTCGATCCAAGCGACTGGAATGGCCCCCCTTTTCTGCCGCCAGTGGGGTGCGTGTGCGAAGCCAGCTACTGCGAGGAATGGCGCAAGTGTGAGGTTATAGCGCTTTTCAAGCAGCCTGCCGGCATGGTGGCGGCGTTCATCGTTGATTGCGGTAACGGGGTGATGTCCTTGGATGCATACGGGGATGATTGCTTCCGCCCCATCCGCAGCGAGCGCGAGACGGCGATCGAGGACATGAAGCAGATCACCAAGGCCGCGGCTGACGCTCATAAGCGCGAGCTGCATGGGGCACTGTCGGAAGAGTACCTGCTGGGCGCACTCTACGACGCAGGCCATCGCAAGGTGAAGTCATGAACTATCCCCTCACGCAGTAAAACTTGCGCCGCTACCCCGAAAAGCTCAAGCAAGAGGCACTGGTTACTAAAACACCAGCCGTTGAACATTAGCCGGCCAAAGAAGAGTTGGAGTTAACCACACCTGATATCATTGCCTCGCCCCCCCCCTACAGACTAAGCAATAAGCCATTGGAATTACTTGCCACCTTCCTAATGTCAATCACTGTTATCAGTATCCCTCTCTTTATGATGTGGCTGACAACTCTAAGTGATGACTGATCGCTATCCACTGATATGCAGATATAACTAACAGAAATATCAAAGCACGCTACTCAAGCCTCCTTTCAGGGGGCTTTTTCATGCTTGTTCTACCCCTTTAGTGCTTGTTCGACACAATTCGACACGGATAACACATGAACAGAGAAGAAGAGATCGCAGAACGCTTTTCCCGCGACATCGCTCGGCATGTCATGGAGATCCAAAACGATAACGGGCTATACCGACACCTCAGGTTTCAGCGTCCCGAGACGCGTGATTGCTACTTCGATCTGATCACTTGGCCAGGCTATCTGACCATTGCCGGTGACATGGGCACCTTCACTTTCTCCCGCACCCGAGACATGTTCGAGTTCTTTGGTGACGGGGAGCACGGCATCAGTCCCGGTTACTGGCAGGAGAAAATCCAGGCAGGCGCAGGGCCTGAGGGTAGTCGTGCGATCACCACAGAGTGGGACTCAGAAGCCCACCATCGCAACGTTGTCCAGGAATGGAAGGAATGGCTAGAAGGTAACGCTTTGCCCGACCCTGAAACCACAGGAGAGGTGAAAGAGTACCTACGGGACAACCTGCTCAATTGTAACGATGAGTATGAGGCCATCGCGGCAGTGCGCGAGTTTGACTGCCCCGAGGCGCCGGGACTGCTAGAGGACTTCTGGGAATATTCGGATAGCCGCTACCAATTCCATTACCTATGGTGCTGTCACGCTATTGTCTGGGGCATCAAGCAGTACCGCCAGCGTGAAGAATAGGAGGCCGCATGAGTAAGCAAGTGGAAATCCAGATGGGCGCGCTGGCCCCAAGCATCACGCAGCAGCTGGCTGATCAGGGTGTGGATATCGCCCCCAGCAGATCACAAGCGTGGGACAGCCAGGCCGACGCCATTACGCGATTGATGTTCGCTGACATTCTTACGCCGTCGCAGGTTGAGATGGCCCGGCAGCGGCTGATGAAACACATTGGGGAGATGCTGCAATGACCACTCTACGCGACATGCCGATGATCACCATCGAGCAGAAGAACCGGTTTCGAGAGGCCGCGCTGAAGGTGGAGGCTGAGCGTGATGAATTGGTGGCATGGAAGGATTACGCCATGCGCGAGCTGACAGCATTGCAGCAGGTTACGCACCAGCTGGCGCACAACGGCACCATGTGTTGGGACTACTCGCGTGACGCCAGGGCAGTGATGGATCGGGAGCCTGTCGCCAGCCTCTCCCGCCGCGACGCCCGCATGAAGGCTGAGGCGTTGGAGGATATGGCTAACGCCTACGAGGATCATCACGAGATCCTTGACCACCTACGCGACGCCGCTGAGGCATACCGCAAGCAGGCGGAGGGCGAGGCATGAATACCCGTACTGACATGCTCGACTTTCCGACCGCGTGGAAAATCCAGCGTGAATGCCAGCTAGAACACCACGCCAACTGCTCTTCTGTTCCGGGGTGGCACCCCATGTCAGGGCCGGGATTGCTATGTGACTGCGGTGCTGTGGAACGCGAGTGGGAGCGACTGAAGGCGGAGGGCGACAACCAGTGAACATCACCATTACTGACGCACTCATCGCCATAGGCATCACGCTGGCCATCTGGGGGCTTATGTCGCTCGTCATCTGGGATGTCGGCAGGCAGGTCAATCGAGCCGAGAAGAAGCGAATTCAATACCTGGAAGAATTTCTCAAGAGTCGACGACCTCCCCCTCCAGAGCATGAAGACAAGCAATAACTCCTTGTAAATCAAGGCATATCGAGAGTCGACGACCTCGACTATCACGGCCACCCATGAGGTGGTTTTTTGTGTCCACAGGGAGGCCAGATGCGTCAGGTATCGCAATCAACGTGGGAGCCGCCAGCACATGGCCCGTGCCCGCAGTGTGGTGGCAGCGGCACATTCCAAGGCGTCTTCCATCGTTCGCCCTGTGCTCACTGCCACGGCACCGGGTACGCCGCTGACGATGGTGAGGCGCTGCCACTGGAAGACCTGATCGTGATGATCAGTCGGCGCCGCGATCACTGGCGACAAGCACATGCCCTGCTGATGAAGATGCCCGGCGTGCGTCAGGCCGTGGAGCAGTACCAGGCGGCGCGACAGGAAGAGCAAGAACGTGAGGCCATGGGCTATGGCCAAGGTCGATATCAAGGAGACTGAAAATGTCAGATACAGCTCAAGCACTACACAGCGAACACGAGCTCCGCTTCATCACTACCAATGAGCTCATTGAAAAGACCAGCTTGTCACGGTCAAAGCTCTACAAGCTGCGCAATGAAGATCCGGACTTTCCGAAACCCATCAAGCTCGGTAGGGAAGAACTCCGTACCTGCCAGATCCGCTGGGTCGAAAGCGAGATCGATCAATGGATGACCCAGCGAATGGCAACTCGTGGCTAGACAGTCTTGCGTGACAGCTTCTTCAGCACCTTACCATCGCCGGCTTCCAAGGCATCAAGATAGTCGGCGTACCACTGCATCATCTCCCTCCTCTCCTCCAGATACTCAGCCTGGTTATACACGCCCTCGAGTCCTGGGCGCTTGTGAGCCAACTGAGTTTCTGTCCAGTCTCGGCTCCAGCCATGCTCAGCCAGCAATGTCTTGGCGGTATGCCTAGCGCCGTGACCTGTCATCTTCCGACCATAGCCAATACGCTTGAAGCATCCATTGATGCTCATATCGCTGATGGTCGGAGCCTCCCCTTGCCCAGGGAATACCCACCTCGACCGTCCGGTCACGGGCTTGAGATCCTTCAAAAGCTGAACCACCTGTTTGGAAAGTGGCACACGATGAGGCCGCCTGGTCTTCATTTTCTCAGCAGGGACACTCCAGATAGCCTCCTCGAGGTCGAGCTCCTGCCACTCTGCCATTCGAACCATCCCGGGTCGTGATGCAGTCAGCATCACAACCCGGGCAGCTGTACGCACATGCAGCGAACTCGTGCTAAGACTCAGCTTGGCCAGGAAGTCCGGCAGCTCGGATTCCATAAGGTGCGGGTAGCGGTCTGCTACAGGCGTCGGCGCCGCTATGGCCACAAGATTGGTCGCGGGGTTGCTGTCTGCCCAGCCACTTGCAATGGAATAGTCGAATATCTGCTTCAGCCATACTCGACTCTTTTCCGCTGTGTTGTGCGCCTTGCGATCCTCAATTTGCTTTTGCAGCTGAGCACACTCCTTGCGCCCCACATCCGTCAGAGGCATGTCACCCAGCATTGGGAGAGCATCATTCTTCATCCAGAGCTGCATGCCCGTGAGCGTCTTGGCTGCTCTCCCCTGGACCTTCTTGTGCTCGAACCAGGCTTTCGATGCCTCACGGAATGAGATGCCTTGTTGCTGCTGCTCACCATGAATAGGGTCAATCCCCTCGTCCACCATGGCGGCGACCTCCAACGCTTTGGCTCGTGCACGCTTGGCAGAAATCTTGGGATAGCTACCAGCGCCAACCCACGCCCACTTGCCATCTGAGGGACGCTTGTACCTGATTTCCCATCGCTTGGTGCCGCTAGGTAACACCACGAAATACAGGCGGTCCACACCATAGCTCTCGCGATAGATGCGTTGCTCAGGCTCAAGATTGGCAAGCACGGAATCGGCCAAAGGGCGGCGCTTGATGGCGGTGCGTTTCATGTCGGAGGGGGCCTCGTGTATGTTTCTCAAACAACATACACGACAACATACAGGAATGATCGACCTACAGGGATATATGGACGCACAACGAAAAACCTCCCGACTGCTATTTGATAGCAAAATCAGGAGGTTAGAATCAATTTAGAACATCAGGAAATGCCCTATTGGAGCGGGTGAAGGGAATCGAACCCTCGTCTTAAGCTTGGGAAGCTTCTGCTCTACCATTGAGCTACACCCGCAGGGCGGTGCATTGCGCACGCAGAACTGCATTGTACTCAACGACTTAGCGCGGTCAAGCAACATCTGATGGAGCGGTTGCCACAAGGCGCGTCGCGCAGGCGATGTTGCGGGCCAAGCCGTTGATTGCATTCAGTATTCAAGCGCCAGTGATAATTCTCAGGCTGCGCAGCTATCGAGTTGCGCCAGCAGCACGCCACGGCGGGCGTCACTCATGCCGAGGCCTTCGGCGCGCTGCGGGAAGGCGGCGTCGATGGCGTTGCGGCACAGGGTGAGCCACTGCCTCTCGCTGAGATCCAGCGCCTGCTGCACGGCGATGAAGTTGTCGAGCATGCCGCCGCCGAAATAGGCAGGGTCATCCGAGTTGAGAGTGATGTTGAGGCCCGCCTCGATCAGCTTCGGCAGCGGGTGGTCGTCCATGCGCTCCACCACCTTGAGCGCGACATTGGAGAGCGGGCACACCGTCAGCGGGATACGCCGCTCAGCCAGCTCCGCGACCAGGGCGGCATCTTCCAGGCAGCGCACACCGTGGTCGATACGCTCCACGCCCAGCACCTCAAGCGCCGTGCGAATGTACGCAGCCGGCCCCTCTTCGCCTGCGTGCGCGACACGGTGCCAGCCACGCTCTCCTGCAAGCGTGAAGACCTCAGTGAATTTCTCCGGCGGATTGCCGATCTCGGCGCTGTCCAGGCCGACGCCCACGAAGCGCGACTCGAAGGGAATCAGCGCCTCGAACAGCTCGCGAGCAGATTCCGCGGAATGACAGCGCAGGAAGCTCGGCACCAGGGCCGAGGTGATGTCGAATTCCTTCACCGCCTCACGACAGGCGCGCTCCAGCCCCGCGAACTGGGTTTCCAGACTCACGCCACGCGCCAGATGCGCCTGCGGATCGAAGAACAGCTCCAGATGCTTGACGCCATCGGCGCTCGCACGGCGGAAGTAGTCCTGCGCCAGGCGGTAGAAATGTGACTCGTCATTCAAGACGCCCATGCCCTGGTAATAGAGCGCGAGGAAGGCGGGCAGGTCCGCGAAGTCATAGGCCGCCTCGACCTCCTCCAGGGTGGCGTAGGGCAATGTGATGCCCTGCTCCGCCGCCAGCTCGAACATCAAGGCCGGCGTCAGCGAGCCCTCGATGTGCAGGTGCAGCTCCACCTTGGGCAGGCGGGCGAGAAAGTCGTGCATGCGCGGGGTAAGGGTCATGGCCCGTCTCCTCAATGAAAGGCGGCGGCTGGAAGATCGCGGAGCGCTCACCACAGCCTGATGGCGCAATTCTAGCAATCCCGAGACCACCTTGAGGAGTGACGGCGCGGGAAATGCGATTTCTCTGCGCACTGCCTGCCTGCTGCGCCTTTCCGCGACTCGCCAAAATAGGCTATTTTCGTTCATTCGCACTCTCGCAAGCTGACGACACAAGGCCATGACACAAGGCCATGACACAAGGCCATGACACAAGGCCATGACACAGGTTCACCACAACAGTCATGAGCGTGCGACAGCCAGCAACGCCAAGCGCCATGCCGCGCTGACTGACATAACCATAACGATCGACGCTGAACACCAAGGACACGACTGCCATGCACGCTACATCCTCAGCCCGCCCCCCCTTCTCACGCCGCAAGCAATCTCGACAGCGTACTGGCGCCTTGCCCGCTGCCCTGCTGCTCAGCATTGGCCTGCTGGCGCCCTTGAGCGCCAACGCCGCCCAAGAGGTGCAGAACGAACAGACCGACTTCGCCCCGCAGGGCAAGACGGAGTGCATCGCACCCGCCAAGCCCGGCGGTGGCTGGGATTTCACCTGTCGCAGCGTGGCCCGTCTGCTGGATGAGCAGAACCTCATTCCCGCCGGCATGCAGACGCTGAACGTGCCCGGTGCCAGCGGTGGCGTCGCCTTCGCACATGTGAAGTCCAAGCGCCATGACGATGAGCAGGTCATCGTCGCTGCCTCGAGTGCGACCACCACCCGCCTGGGCCAGCATGCCTATCAGGACGGCAAGGTCGACGACGTACGTTGGCTGATGACCCTCGGCGCCGACTACGGCGTGATTGCCGTGGCCGAGGACTCGCCCTATCACTCGCTGAACGAGCTGCTGGCCGCCATGCAGGAAGACCCCAAGGCGGTGCGCTTCGCCGGTGGCGATGTCGCGGGTGGCTTCGATCACCTCAAGGTGCTGATGGCGGCGCGTGAAGCGGGCATCGACAATCTGCGCGCCCTGCCGTACCTCGCCTACGACTCAGGCTCCGTCGCCATCACCCAGGTGATGGGTGGCCACCTGGAGGCCTTCACCGGCGACATGACCGAGGCCCGCGGCTTCGTCGAATCCGGCCATCTGCGCCTGCTGGCAGTGTTCAGTGAAGAGCGTCTGCCCGGCCAGTACAGCGACATTCCCACCGCGCGTGAGCAGGGGATCGATGTGGTCGCACCCAACTGGCGCGGCTTCTACCTGCCGGGCGGCGCATCGGATGCCGCCTTCGACTGGTGGGAGCAGACCCTCAACCGCATGGCCGAGGCGCCCGAGTGGCAGCAGGTGATGCAGGACAACGGCCTGATGCCGTTCCACAAGTCCGGCAAGGCGTTGGATCGCTTCATCACCCAGCAGGTCAGCGATGTGGAGCAGCTGTCGCAGGAGCTGGGCCTGCAATAAGGCATTGAGGCACAGCCCCAGGGCACTGAGAGCCAGTACGCACTCGCCTGGCAGAGCTCACGACTGCCGAAAGCAAGACGCCACCCCGTTATCCGGGGTGGCGTCTTCGCGACTGACTGGCTTTCCCCACAGACCTCAGGGCATGGAGGGCCACGGCCCCTTGGGCGGCTGATGGTCGGGGTCGAACTGATAGGGCGTTGCCTGATCGCGCTCTACATGCGACTCCGAGTCCGAGCCTGTCTCAGCGCCGGAATCTGTCTCAGAACCTGTCTCAGAGCAAGGCTTGGTTGCTGTTGCCGGCTCTGTCCCCTGACCCATTCCCACTTCCGGCAACAGCTCGGATAACCGCTCCGTCTCGAACGCGATTTCCGTATCTGCGTCAGCCTCGAGCAGCGGCTCTGCTACGTACTCGTGGTCCGACGCCACCAGCTCCGCCTCCTCCAGCGGTGCGACGTTGGCCTCGAATGCCTCCTCCAGCGCCTCTTCCAGGGCCTCCTCGAAGGCTTCTTCCAGCGCGACCTCGAAGGCTTCTTCCTGAGCCGCCGCCTCGGCTGCCTCGGCAGCCAGCTGCTCATCCTCGGCGTGCTCATGCGCCCACTCCACCGCCACCTCGACCGCCATCGGTGATGCCGTCGGCAGGATGTTGAGGTAACTGTCGGTCTCCTCGACCGGCACCATCTCGCGCTGGGTGATCTGATAGAGCGCATACAGCGAGATGGCCACGAAGGTGGTCGCCAGCACCAGCCAGAAGGCGTAGGGGTCCATCACCTCCATCGCGCCACCTGCCGCCAGCGGCCCGACGATGGCGCCCAGCCCGAAGGCGAACACCAGCCCGCCTGAGGCACCCGGCATCTCCTCGGCCGACAGCGAATCATTGGTGAAGGCCAGCAGCAACGCATACAGCGGTGTGGTCACGCCACCGGCAAAGAAGGCCGAGGCGATCAACGGCCACAGCGCATCGCCCGCCATCCAGCCGAACAGACACGAACCTGCCCCGGCGGCGGACAGGCCGCAGATGAGCACGCGGCGGTCCATGCGGTCCGACAGCCAGCCGATCGGGGTCTGCAACACCAGTGCACCGGCGAACAGCATGGCGATGAACAGGGCGATATGTGAGCCCGACAGGCCCACCTGGGTGCCGAATACCGCGCCCATCCCCGACTGGGTCGCATAGACACTGCCAAGCAGGAAGATGCCGATGGCGCCCAGCGGAGAGGCCTTGAACAGTTTCGAAAACGACATGGCCCGCGACACCTCGACCGCCGGTGCCACGGCCGCCGACAGCAGAATTGGCCCGAAGGAGATCGATACCAGAATGGAGGCACAGATGAACAGCACCGGCGTCGCGGCATCGCCCAGTGTCAACAGGCCCTGAGCACCGATGATGCCCAGCGTCTGCGCCATCATGTAGGCCGATAGCACCTTGCCGCGCGTCTCGTTGCTGGCAGCCGCATTCAGCCAGCTTTCCGCCGTGACATAGATGCCCGACATGCAGAAGCCGATCAGCAAGCGCAGCAGGGTCCAGGCCCAGGGCTCGGTCAGCAGTGGCAAGGCGATCAAGGCCGCCGAGATGAAGCTGCCCAGCGCCGCGAACACCCGTACATGCCCGACCCGCTGGATCAGCACCGGTGTATAGCGCGCACCGGAGAGAAAGCCCACGAAGTAGCCTGAGGTGACGATCGCCAGCTCCGCCGAGGAGAAGCCCTCGATGCCGCCGCGCAGACCGATCAGCGTGAAGTGCATGCCATTGCCGAGCATGATCAGCACGATACCCAGCAACAACGCCCACACGCTGCCCAACACCTTGGCCATGAGTCTTCTCCCCTCCCCTGTCCCCTTGCACGATTGCCGATGGCACCCGGTCAGCACGCAGTCTGGCCACCGGCTACACGCTAGACCAAAGCCCGAGGGCCACGCTTCTGCTGCAACGCCGTATAACGTTTCAAACACGACAGGCAAGCCATGGCCCCATGGACGAACAGCTCACGCGGCTAGCGCAAGCGCCTCGCTCGGGCCTGATGGGAGAGGAGCGAGGGAGGCATGAAAGACAAGCGAGAGAGAAACAGGAGCGGAGCGAATCAGGAGCAAGAACGCAGCGAAACAGGAGCAAAACAGGAGCAAGAGAGGAGCGAAACAGGAGCAGGAGAGCGCTGGACACCGCCAGATTCCGACACGATATCCAGGCGGATCATTCACAAAAATGCACCGCAAAGGTGCGCAAACACCCCTTTCGACCAAGGTCGGTGCGACGAATGGGTATCTTGCGAGCCATCAGGGGGCAGTCTAATTTCACCATACAGAACAAAGTTCCGCCTTACAGAATTGTAAGGTTGCTGTCAGGTTCGCGGCTGCAGGGCGAGCTTCTCGCTCAACCGCTGCCAGCGCCTGACCCACGACATGTGCCGCTACCACAATCCAATAACACTAGAGGTCGCCATGACACGTCATATGACACTCAAACTCCTGACAGCTGCGGTGGTCACCGCCATGTCCGCCCAGGCCTTCGCCTTCGAACCGAAAGGCAAGGTTGACTGCATCGCCCCGGCTGACCCGGGCGGCGGTTGGGACTTCACCTGCCGCAGCGTCGGCAAGATCCTGTCTGAACTCGATTTCGTGCCGGGCAACGTGCAGACCATCAACATGGCCGGTGCCGGTGGCGGCGTCGCCTTCGCGCACACCGTCTCCAAGCGCGCCGGTGACGAACAGCTGCTGGTGGCCGCCTCCACCGCGACCACCACCCGTCTGGCCCAGGGCCAGTTCCCGGGCATGAATCAGGACCAGGTCGAGTGGATCGGCGCACTGGGCGCGGACTACGGCGCCATCGCCGTCTCCAAGGATTCGCCGTACAACACCTTGAGCGAGGTGATGGACGCGCTGAAGAAAGACCCGAAATCCGTCAAGTTCGCCGGCGGCAGTGCCGCAGGTGGCTGGGATCACCTCAAGGTGCTGATCGCCGCCCAGGCAGCCGATGTCGAGAACCTGCCCAAGGTCTCCTACCTGTCCTACAACAACGGCGGCGAAGCCATCACCCAGGTCGTCGGCGGCCACGTGCAGGCCTTCACCGGTGATATCTCCGAGATTCAGGGCTTCATGGAATCCGGCGACCTGAAGGTGCTGGCCGTGCTCTCAGAAGAGCGCCTGCCGGGCAAGCTGGCTGACGTGCCGACCGCTCGCGAACAGGGCATCGATGCCGTCGCCCCCAACTGGCGCGGCTTCTACATCCCGGCCGGCGTCAGCGACGATGCCGAGCAGTACTGGACCACCACGCTGGACAGCGTCTATGAAAGCGAAGAATGGAAAGACGTGATGACCAAGAGCGGCCTGATGCCGTTCCACAAATCGGGTGCCGAGTTTGATGCCTTCGTGAAGGCGCAGATCAAGGACATCCAGACGCTCTCCAAGGACATTGGGCTGATTCGCTGATGAATGACCGCATCTTTGGTCTGCTGATGCTCACCCTGGCCGTCGCGTACGGCTGGGGTGCCCAGCAGTTCCCCGAACCCTTCGGCGGGGCCGAGTCCATCGGGCCCGAAACCTTCCCCACGGTACTCTCGATCGTGCTGGCGCTGAGCAGCCTGTATCTGATCATGCGCCCCGACCCGGACCAGCAATGGCCGTGGAGCCGCACCGGCGCCGAGATGGTGCTGGCCATCGTCATCCTGTGCCTCTATACCGCACTGCTTGAGCCGCTGGGCTTCACCGTCACGACCACCCTCGCTGTCGGCACCCTGTGCTGGCGCATGGGCTCCAAGCCGGTTCGCGCTTACGTGACAGGCCTGATCGGCGGCATCGTCGTCTTCGCCCTGTTCAACTTCGTGCTTGAGCTACCACTGCCGCTGGGCATCCTGGAGGTGGCGTAATGGAAAGTCTTGGCTTCTTGATGCAGGGCTTCGGCATCGCCCTGCAGCCAGAGAATCTGATGTTCGCCGTGCTGGGGGCCTTCCTGGGCACCCTGATCGGCGCGCTGCCGGGCCTGGGCCCGGCCAATGGTGTGGCCATCCTGATTCCGCTGGCCTTCACCCTGGGCCTGAGCCCGGAAACCTCGCTGATCCTGCTGACCTCGGTCTACGCCGGCGCCATGTACGGCGGGCGCATCTCCTCGATCCTGCTCAACATCCCGGGCGATGAGCCGGCGATGATGACCTGTCTCGATGGCTATCCGATGGCCCAGAAAGGCAAGGCCGCCGAAGCGATGGCCATCTCGGCGATCGCCTCCTTCATCGGCAGCCTGATCGCCACCATCGGCCTGATCGTGATGGCGCCGTGGCTGGCCAGCTTCGCGCTGACCTTCGGTCCGGCGGAATACTTCGCGCTGTTCGTGCTGGCCTTCGCGACCCTGGGCGGCATCACCGGCAAGAATCCGGTCAAGACCATCATGGCAGCCGCCATCGGCCTGATGATCGCCACGGTCGGCATCGATGCCTCTACCGGCACCCAGCGCTACACCTTCGATGTGCTGGAGCTGTTCGAGGGCATCGACTTCATCATCGCCATCGTCGGTCTGTTCGCCATCTCGGAGCTGCTGTTCTTCATCGAGCAGCATGCCGGTGAAGGCAAGCCGATGATCGCCATGAACAAGATGACCCTGAAGCTGAAGGATATCGTCGCCATCCTACCGACCTCCTTCCGCGGTGGCGTGCTGGGCTTCATTTCCGGCGTACTGCCGGGTGCCGGTGCGTCGCTGGGCAGCTTCATCAGCTATACCCTGGAGAAGAAGGTCGTCGGCAAGAAGGGCAACTTCGGTGAAGGTGACCCGCGCGGCGTGGCCGCCCCGGAAGCCGGCAACAACGGTGCCGCCTCTGGCGCGCTGGTGCCGATGCTGACGCTGGGCGTGCCGGGCTCCGGTACCACGGCGGTACTGCTGGCGATGCTGATCTCGCTCAACATCACCCCGGGCCCGCTGATGTTCACCCAGCACGGCGACATCGTGTGGGGCGTGATCGCGGCGCTGCTGATCGGTAACGTCATCCTGCTGCTGATGAACATCCCGATGGTCGGCATCTTCGTCAAGCTGCTGTCCGTGCCGCCCAAGTACCTGCTGCCGGTGGTGACCATGGTCGCCTTCGTGGGCATCTACTCCATCAGCCACTCGACCTTCGACCTGTACTTCATGGTCGCCTTCGGGGTCGCCGGCTACTTCCTGCGCAAGCTGGATATCCCGCTGGTGCCTGTCATTCTCGGCATGCTGCTGGGGCCGGAGATGGAGAAGAACCTGCGTCACGCCATGCAGCTGTCCGACGGCGACTGGACCATCCTGATCGGCAGCCCGCTAGCCGTGACCCTGTGGTGCATCGCCATCGCCGGTCTGCTGCTGCCGGTGATCGTCGGCCCCATCCTGCGTCGCCGCATGAGTGCCGCCAAGGCTGCCACTGACGCCTGATCCAGGCGCTTGCATGGCAAGCGACCCGCAAGACACGACGCCCCCGCCGGTTTCCCGACGGGGGCGTCGTCATTTCAGAGCTTCCCACAACGTGTCACTGGCGAGTCGCCTAGTCAGTCGCCCTGCTGCCACTGCGTGAGCAGGTGGTGGGCCTGGGCAGGCGTCAGGCGCGCCGTCGGGCCACTGAGCACGATGACTTCCGCCGGTGCCAGCCCCTCGTCGTGATGCTGGGCGACGCTGACCGCCAGCGCGGCTACCGACAGGCCGGCGGCTTCGCCGGTCTCGATCTCGCCACTGTCGACACACTGCTGCAGCAAGGCGGACAGCGCCTCATCGACCAGCTCGCCTTCCTCCAGCTGATGACGCAGCGGCCACTGGCTGACATGCGCGTACTGGCACATCGCCTGACGCGGGCGTGTCACGCCCTCCACCGGTCGCGCCTCGGCCTGGGGGCCATGCTCGACCAGCATCAGGCTGGCCGTCTCGCCACTGGCAGCATTCAGCGCCGCCAACCAGCCGCGCAGCTGAGCCTCGCGGGCCGGCAACGCCGGTGCCAGTTGGGCAAAACGCCCCAGCGCCGCGCCGATGGAATAGATGCCGTGGCTGTCACGCGCCACATAGCCGAAGTGCTCAAGCGAACCCATCAGCCGCAGGATCGTGCTCTTGTAGAAACCACTGGCCTGCGCCAGCTCATTGAGCGTCAGGCGAGGCGTCGCGGGGGTAAAGGCTTCCAGCAGCGTCAACGCACGCTCGACCGCTTCCACACGTTGATTGGCCATGCGGCGGGACTCCCACGGCAGGTGAAGAACGAGGCCGGCAGGCGAGGTGCGCCATGCCGCCTCAATGGACTTGAATCATGCCATAACGTTCTGACAGACAGAACATGACGCGCCTGTCGCACTGACGATACTGGCCGTGCAGCGTGGTAGAATGGTGCTCTACGACACTATTTCCGGTTACGTCCGCACAAGGTTCGCTCATGTCCATCTTCATCATCACCTTCGTGGTCTGCCTGATCGTCACCGTCGGCACCGTGGCCATGCTGATGATGTCGCGTACGCCGCGCTTTCGTACCGACTACAGCGATATCGCCCGCGTACTGGACCAGGCGATCAGCGGCGAGATCAACGAGAACGAGTGGCACAGCGTGATCGGCTACCCGATTCGCCATGATGAGTATCTGGAGAGTCTGCGTCGCCGCTGCCAGGGCATCTTCGACAACCATGCCAGGCCGTGGCAGCTGGCCCAGGGCGGTGCGCTGTTCTCGCGCGCCGGTCGTGATGAGCTCAACGTGCTGCTGGGCCATCTGCGTGCCCGCACCGGTGTCGCGGAGACTCGCGCCTGATGGCCGCCAGCGAGATGCGCCTGATCCCGCTCTCTAACCTGCGTGAGCACCATGATCACAGCTATCACCAATTGGTGATCGGCCTCGATGGCCTGGCCGAATTCGAGATCGAGGGCCAGGGCGGCGAGATTCGCCCGCTGACCGGCTGCATCGTGCCGGCCGATCATGTCCATTACTACGCGGGCATCGGCGAGAACCGCCAGCTGATTCTCGACCTGCCCGATGATGCGCCCTACCTGACCGGCCATCACCGCGAGCTCAAGCGTCTGTTCGAACGTCCGCGCTTCTTCACGCTGGACACTCGCCTGCGCGGCTATCTCGAATTCATGCTCGCGGAAGTCAACGATTACCAGCAGGCACCGGGTGATCTGCTCGCCGCCACCTTCCTCGCCTGCCTGAACACCCGCATCGAAGAGCCGATGAGCGCGCTGAGCACCAGTGGCCGTCAGCTGGATCTGGTCGCGCTCAACCGCTTCATCGACGCCAATCTCGGCCAGCGCCTGAGCGTGGCGGATCTTGCCCGCCAGTCGCATCTCTCCGAGCAGCATTTCAGCGAGCGCTTCCGCGTCCTGACCGGCCTTTCGCCCTATCAGTATCTGCTGCGCCGTCGGCTGGAAGAGGCACGCCATCTGCTGGGCACCAGCGAGCTTTCCCTGTCCCAGATCGCGGATCGCTGCGGCTTTGCCAACCAGAGCGCCCTTTCCCACGCCTTCCGCAAGCATCTCGGCTTCCCGCCTTCGGCACTGCGCAAGTCCTGATCGAGTTGGCAGGAGCTGGTGATGATCGCGTGCCTAACCGCGTTCCAGCCATTGCTTTCGCTTCTCTCTTGCACGTCCTTGTTTCTGACACGCCGCTCTTTTGAACGCTCTCTCCAATACAGCCCTCTCCAGAACGACCCTCTCCAAAACGCCCCTCTCAAAAAATGCTCCTCTCGAGGAAGCATGTCCTTTTTAGAAGGACATACCTTTTAGAAGTACATCCCTTTTAGAGGTACGCCCCTTGGGAGGCGCACGCCGTTCAACGACGCTCCCACCGTCTGCTGCAAGCCAATTCACCTTCAACCCTCTGCGACCTTGGTATAACAAGATCGCGTCATTTCGCGGCACAGCCTTCGACAAAGGTCGGAGAAGCGTGTCACTTTTCTGACATGCCCGTGAATTTGACATGCGCAGCCGAGAAATTGGAAAGACCCGCCCCCCTGCGCCACCCTACATTCTCAGTCATACATCCAGACGTGCCGCTGTCGCGCTTTCTGATGCGTTCTGCATCACTCCCGGCGCTGTGACTCGGCAATCCCATTCGGCGCTTCGACGCCCAGCAGCAAGGGGTTCGCACCATGACCACCTCCACTCCCTCCGATCAGTCCAGTGCAGTGAATGCCGCGATCGCCTCGGCCACGTCCACAGCCACGTCCCCCCAGTCCTCGACAAACGGCAAGCAAGGGGTGCTCAAGGGCAATGTGCTCAAGGACAACATCCTGCGCAGTGACCAGATGCTGGCCGCCAGCACCTGGCAGCAGTCTCCGGAGGCGCTGTTCGCGCGCGTCAGCGACCACTACCTGGTCGATGAAAGCGCCTACGTCAGCGAGCTGGTCGGGCTGCTGAACGCCGAAGACAAGGATGCCAGGCGCATCGGCGACAAGACGGCCGAGCTGGTGCGCGAGATTCGCACCATGGATACCGCCGTCGATTCCATCGACGAGCTGCTGCAGCAGTACAGCCTCGACACCCAGGAAGGCGTGCTGCTGATGTGCCTGGCCGAAGCGCTGCTGCGCATTCCGGACAAGGAAACCGCCGATGCGCTGATCGAGGACAAGCTCGGCGTGGCCGACTGGAAGTCCCACCTGGGCCAGAGCGAGTCCTGGTTCGTCAACGCCTCCACCTGGGGCCTTCTGATGACCGGCAACGTCATCAAGATGGATCTGCCCAAGGGTGACGGCAAACCGGCCACCTTCATCAACCGCATGGTCAACCGTCTCGGCGAGCCGGTCATCCGCCGCGCCATGTACCAGGCGATGAAGGTGATGGGCAAGCAGTTCGTGCTGGGCCGTGACATCAAGGAAGCGCTCAAGCGCTCCCAGCCGCTGTTCGACAAGGGCTACACCTACTCCTACGACATGCTGGGCGAAGCGGCCTGCACGCGTGCCGACGCCAAGGGCTATTTCGACGACTACGCCCGTGCCATCCGCACCGTCGGCGACACCTCGCGCAAGCTGAAGGAAGGCACCCCGTCACCGTCCGTCTCCATCAAGCTGTCCGCCCTGCACCCGCGCTATGAATTTGGCCGTCGTGAGCAGGTGCTGGAAGAGCTGGTGGCAAGCGTGCGTGAACTGGCCGCCATCGCCCGTGAACTGAACGTCGCCATCACCATCGATGCCGAGGAAGTCGATCGCCTCGAGATCTCGCTGGAAGTGTTCCGCGCCGTCTACGAGAGCGACACCTGCCGCGGCTGGGGCAAGTTCGGCCTCGTCGTGCAGGCCTACTCGACGCGTGCCCTGCCGACCCTGCAGTACCTGAATCGCATCGCCGACCTGCAAGGCGACGAGATTCCGCTGCGTCTGGTCAAGGGCGCTTACTGGGACAGCGAGATCAAGGAATCCCAGGAACTGGGTGTCGAAGGCTATCCGGTGTTCACCCGCAAGGCCTCCACCGACGTCAGCTACCTGGTCTGCGTGCGCTTCCTGCTGTCCGAGAACACTCGCGGCCGCATCTACCCGCAGTTCGCCACCCACAATGCCCACACCATCAGCACCATCCTGGATGTGGCCAACGCCGGCGAGACACGTCAGTTCGAATTCCAGCGTCTGCACGGCATGGGCGAAGCCCTGTATGAAGCCGCGCTCAAGCGCGCCCCCAAGGGGACCTGGTGCCGTATCTATGCGCCGGTCGGCGCGCACAAGGACCTGCTTCCGTATCTGGTGCGTCGCCTGCTGGAGAACGGTGCCAACTCCTCGTTCGTTCACCAGCTGGTCGACCCGCGCGTGCCGGTCGAGAGCCTGTGCACCCACCCGGTGGTCACGCTCAACCAGTACAAGACCTATCACAACCCACGCATCGCGCTGCCGCCGAACATCTATGGCGCAGACCGCCTGAATTCACGGGGCATCAATCTGAACATCAATAGCCAGTATCAGCCGCTGATCGACGAGATGGCCACGCACATGGACACCACTTACGACGTGCGTCCGCAGCTGGCCTTCGAGGTCGAGGTCAATGCCGAGCGTCGTCAGGCCGTGACCTGCCCATTCGACCGTCGTGACACCCTGGGCCATGTGCAGTGGACCAGTGCCGAGGAAGCCTCCAGGGCCATCGACGCCGCCTGGGCTGCCTTCCCGCGCTGGGAACAGACGCCGGTCGAGGAACGCGCCGCGATTCTCGAGCGCTTCGGTGACCTGATGGAAACCCACACCGCCGAGCTGATGACCCTGTGCTCCCGCGAGGGTGGCAAGCTTCTGACCGACGGCATCGCCGAGATCCGTGAAGCGGTCGACTTCTGCCGCTACTACGCCAACCGTGCGCGTGCCGACTTCGCCGAGCCGACCGAGCTGCAGGGCCCGACCGGCGAGCACAACCAGATCATGCTCGGTGGCAAGGGTGTCTTCGCCTGCATCAGCCCGTGGAACTTCCCGGTCGCGATCTTCTGCGGCCAGATGGTCGCCGCCGCCGTCACCGGCAACACCGTGGTCGCCAAGCCCGCCGAGCAGACCTCGCTGGTCGCTCACCGGGTGGTCGAGCTGCTGCGCGAAGCCGGCATGCCGCACGATGTCGTCCAGCTGCTGCCGGGGGATGGCCCGACCGTGGGCAGCGTGCTGTCCAGCGACCCGCGCATCACTGGCGTGTGCTTCACCGGCTCCACCCAGACCGCGCAGATCATCAACCGCTCGCTGGCCGCGCGTGAAAACGCCCCGCTGCCGACGCTGATCGCCGAGACCGGTGGCCTCAACGCCATGATCGTCGACTCCACCGCCCTGCCGGAGCAGGTCGTCAATGACGTGGTGCAGTCCGCCTTCCAGAGTGCCGGTCAGCGCTGTTCCGCCCTGCGTGTGCTCTACGTGCAGGAAGACGTCGCCGAGCGCGTCATCAGCCTGCTAAAGGGCGCGATGGACGAGCTGAAGATCGGCGACCCGCGTGACCTGGGCACCGACGTCGGCCCGGTCATCGACGAGGAGGCGCGTGCCGGTCTGCTCAAGCACATCGAGGAATATCGCAGCCAGGGCCGCGTGATCGCCGAAGCCGCCGTCGACAAGACCATCACCGAGCACGGCACCTTCGTCGCGCCGATCGCCCTGCGCATCGACGGCATCGATAGCCTGGAAAGCGAGCAGTTCGGCCCGGTACTGCACATCGCGACCTGGAAAGGCGGCGAAGTGGACAAGGTCATCGATACCATCAATGGCCTCGGCTACGGCCTGACCTTCGGCGTGCATTCGCGAAACGAAAGTTTTGCTAATGCCGTTGCACAGAAAATTCGTGTTGGTAATGTCTACGTCAACAGGAATATCATCGGTGCTGTGGTGGGTGTACAGCCGTTTGGTGGTCAGGGCTTCTCTGGTACTGGCCCGAAAGCCGGCGGCCCGCACTACCTGCACCGCTTCGCTACCGAGAAGACCCGTACCGTCAACACCACGGCTCTCGGCGGCAACGCGTCTCTTCTCGCCATGGGCGACGAATGACCGACGCTACCTGCTCTCGCGGCAGCAGCAGAGGTCATGCCTGGCGGAAGACTGCATGCTGGACGTGCATGAGGTAGCCAGGTGACAGGGCATCAGGACGATGCCCAGTGGATGACGGCGAGCAAGCCGTCGTCTGCCCCGGACACCGACAGGGACGCCCACGGACATGAATCGCCAGCGACTGGCCCCTCATGCTCGTGCCCTGCGGTGTCCGTTGCCGTTTTTCCTTTTGACTCGACGGCAATATGCGGGGACGGATGAACGTCAGAAGATTCGTTTATGCGCTAGTCTGAACGTACAAGATTGGCAGGAACTTGCGAGAGCCGCCGCGACATGGCCCTCGAAGGACGTTCGATGCATGACGCAGGACTCCCGGCGACGGTCTGACAGGAACCGTCACTGGCAGTGAATCATCACGACGCTCGCCGTCCGACAACAATAAATGCAAAGGATTTACTCCACGATGGTCGATAACAGCCCCACCATACTCATCACGTTCGCTATCTATCTGGCGGTGATGCTCGGCATTGGCCTGCTGGCCTACAAGCGCACCTCCAACATGTCGGATTACATCCTGGGTGGCCGCTCATTGGGCCCCTGGACGTCCGCCATCTCCGCCGGTGCGTCTGACATGTCCGGCTGGTTGCTGCTGGGTCTGCCCGGCGCTGCCTACCTCAGCGGCCTGTCCGCTGCCTGGATCGGCATCGGTCTGCTGGCCGGTACCTGGCTCAACTGGCTGATCGTCGCCAAGCGCCTGCGTATCTACAGCTTCATCGCCAGCGACTCGCTGACGCTGCCGGATTACTTCGAGAAACGCTTCCGTGACAACTCCAAGATGTTGCGCGTCATCTCGGCCGTCTTCATCCTGCTGTTCTTCCTCTTCTACACCAGCTCCGGTCTGGTGGCAGGTGGCAAGCTGTTCGAGACCGTCTTCGGCCTCGACTACACCATCGCCGTGACCGTCGGTACCATCGCCATCGTGTCCTACACCTTCTTCGGCGGCTTCCTCGCCGTGTCATGGACTGACCTCATCCAGGGCCTGATGATGGCCGCTGCCCTGATCGTGGTGCCCATCGTGGCACTCACCGACATGGGTGGCGTGGCAGAAGCGACCTCGCGCATCACCGCCGAGAACCCGCTGCTGCTGGAATGGTTCCGTGACGCCTCCACCGGCGAAGCGCTGACGCTGGTCGGCATCATCTCTTCACTGGCCTGGGGTCTGGGCTACTTCGGTCAGCCGCACATCCTGGCGCGCTTCGCGGCCATCCGCAGCGAGAAGGACGTCGGTACCGCACGCACCATCGCCGTCGTCTGGTCCGCACTGGGTCTGTTCGCGGCCATCTGCATCGGCCTGCTGGGTCTCGTCTACGTGCCGAAGGACCTGGCCGACAGCGAGAAGATCTTCATGGTCATGGTGAACTTCATCTTCCACCCGGCGGTTGCCGGCGTGCTGCTGGCCGCCATCCTGGCTGCCGTGATGTCCACCGCTGACTCCCAGCTGCTGGTGTCGTCCTCTGCGCTGGCCGATGACTTCTACAAGGCGCTGTTCAAGAAGGATGCGACCCAGTCCGAGCTGGTGTGGGTCGGTCGCTTCGCGGTGGTCGGTATCGCCATCATCGCCTGGATCCTGGCGCTTGACCCGAACTCCAGCGTGCTGGGTCTGGTGTCCTACGCCTGGGCCGGCTTCGGTGCCGCCTTCGGCCCCGCTCTGATCATGTCGCTGTACTGGCGTCGCATGAACCGCTTCGGCGCGCTGGCCGGCATCATCGTCGGTGGCGTGACCGTGGTGGTCTGGAAGCAGCTGTCCGGTGGCATCTTCGATCTCTACGAGATCGTGCCGGGCGTCATCTTCGCCTACATCGCCATCTACGTGGTCAGCATCATGAGCGCAGCACCGGCTGATGACATCACCACGGAATTCGACAAGGTCGAGAACCACGCCTGATCGAGGTGTGACAAGACACTGTTGACGCCTGTATTGCCGTTCATATCGGGAATACGACAACGCCGCCCCTCGGGGCGGCGTTGTCGTTCATGGCAACTGGTCCTCACTGACTCACGCTGTCATGGCTTTCTCATATGGCCTGATCACATTGGCGAGGCTTGCGAAAATCGATCACCCAGACGCCCTCTTGCAGTGACAGCGCTGGCGATTGCACTTGAGACTGCACTTGCGACAGAGCTTGAGATTGAACGGATGAAGGGGCTGAGGACTGACCGGTAGGCTGACTGGTGGGCTGATCGGAGGACTGACTGACAGCATCGCTCGGCGCACAAGACGAATGCGCTCGCAGGCGTGCCTTGAGCGCCTCGTCGCGCAGCAAGGTCACCGCGCTGGCGCCTGCCAGGCGCAGCCGTACCACGGCCCAGTAGTTGTCGGGCGTGAAGGCGGCGACCAGATTCTGGCCCACAGCCGCCACCTGCTGGCGGGCGACTCGCGCCAGCGGCGCCACTGGCGCCTCGCCCAGCACCAGTACCGGCAAGGCATCGCGCGACTGATAGCGCTCGGCGTCGCGGGGCGAGTCCAGCGGCAGGCCCTGCTCCCGCGCCTGAGCCACCAGCGTGCGAGCCAGCTGCGTTTCATGAGCCTGCTGGGCGGCCAGCGCATTGCTCCAGGCGGCGAAGATCACCACATGGCGCACCAGCAACAGGCCGGCGACGATCAACAGACACTGCTTCAAAGGGCACTGCGTCAGACGCCGCCGGACAGGTGTCTTGCGCTGCGTGTCGGCCGCTTCAGTCATGCTCTGCGTTGCGCTTGCTTCCGTGCTCGCACTCACACTCTCACTCGTACTCTGAGCCAGCATCAGGGCGCCACCCAGCAGCGGCCCCCAGGCGATCAGGGTGCGCGAATGAAATACCGGCTCGGCCAGCAACAGCATCGGCCCCCACAGAGCAGGAACCAGCAGCAGCGCCCACAGGGCCCAGCTCATGCGCTGCAGGGATAGCTGGCGCGTCGAGCGAGACCTGCCCTCGGGTGCGCCAGCGGCTTCTACCTGACGCACAGGCGCGCCACGAGGCAGGAGTCGCAACAGCGCCACCCCGACCAGCAGTAACAGACTGAGCAGCAGCGTGACCTGCCCCAGCCCCTCACGCAGCGCGCCCAGCACCACAGTCAGGTTGTGCTCGAGTCCCGCCAGCAAGGCCTGAGGGTCAGCGAAGGGCAGCATCTGGCCATGCTGCTGACTGTATTCGCCCGCCACCAGCAGGCGCGTGATGGGCAGATAGAGCAGCAAGGCGACGAAGGCCAGCGTCCCACGCTGCAACAGCATCCGCCAGCGCGACCACAGCGACGTGCTGGCAGCACCCGCGAACAGGGCTTCGAGCAGGCTCAGCACCAGAAAGGCATTCAGGGCCGGTTGATAGCAGCACAGCGCCAGCAACAACAGCAGCAAGGCGCTCAGCGGTGGCTGCCAGACTGGCCATGGGCCTCGCCCTTCGCTTATCCCTCCGGCTGGCTCTCCCTCTACCCCGCTTTTCCCGCCAGGACGCAACACGAGACTGGCCAGTATGGCACTGGCCAGCGCCACGCTCATCGGCAGGCTGTCGAAGACATAGCTGAAATTCTGCAGGGTGAAGGGCGTCAGCCAGATCAGCGCATTGCCCGCTACGCAGCCCACCAGCGAAAGCCCCGGCAGCCATCGCCACCAGGCCAGCGCCATGCCCGCCGCCAGCCCCCAGGCTGCCAGTTGCGGCAAGGGCGCGATATTGACCAGCACATCGCCGAAGCCCAGCAGGCGCATGATGCCCTCGGCGGCCGGGCGCGCATTGAGCATCCAGCCGAAATAGCCATCCAGCGCACGACTCATGTCATCCAGATACAGCGCGTGCGTGGCGATCAATGGCACAAGCCCGAGGCCGATCACTACGAGACTGGCAAGCAGAATGCGCCATGCCTGACGTCGCCTGACATCAGCGGCATCACACGCTTGGGACAACGACTGCGACCTTGTCATGCACTGGACTCCCGATCAGAACGACACGCAGGACGGATGACGTCGAGAGTACCTGACTCGGGGCGCGATGGAATGCCCCGACGAAAGCCCATGAAAAACGCCACCCAAGGGTGGCGTTGTCGACCTGCATACGTGATGCGTAAGTTACTCGGCCGGCGTGCTGGCCTGATGGAAGTGCACATCGCGCTGCGGATAGGGAATGCTGATGCCGCGCTCATCGAAGGTCAGCTTGATGCGTTCGGTCATGTCCCACTTCAGCGCCCAGTAGTCGGAGGCCTTGCACCACATGCGGAAGTTGAAGTTGACCGAGCTGTCGGCCAGTTCCGCCACGGCGATCAGGTAGGACGGCTCCTTCATGATGCGCTCGTCACCGGCGACCAGCTCCTCGAGCACCGCCTTGACCTGACGGATGTCGTCGTCATAGCTGACACCGACGACCAGGTCCAGACGACGCGTCGGCAGCGCCGAGTAGTTGGTGATGGTGTTGGACATGACGCTGGAGTTCGGCACGGTGACCTTGCGATTGTCCGGCGTCACCAGGCGGGTCTGCAGCATGGTGATCTGATCGACACTACCGGAGGTCCCGGCGGCTTCGACGTAATCGCCCTTCTTGAACGGACGCAGCGTGACCAGCAGGAAGCCGGAGGCCAGATTGGACAGCGAGCTCTGCAGCGCCAGACCGATCGCCAGACCCGCCGCACCCAGCGCAGCGATCATGGAGGTGGTATCCACACCGAGCTGGTCCAGGGCGGTGAGCAGCACCATGACGACCAGAATGGCGTAGGCGATCTGACCGACGAAACCGGCCGCCGCCTCGTCCATGCTCTTGCGGTGCAGCAGCGAGGTCGCCCACTGGGTCAGACGCTTGGCGACCCACATGCCGAAGACCAGCACAGCCAGCGCCGACAGCAGGGTTCCGCCCCATTGCAGCCCTATCTCGAACAGCTGACTGGTATCCATGGGAATGGCATTCAAAAATTCCACGACAACTCCTTGAGCAGCCCTTGCATGGCAGTCAGCAGACTACCGGGTGCTTTATCGTTATAGGGCACGAGGCGTGCGCCGGGGACGCACAGGCACTCGGCCGAACGGATCATTGGGTATTCACGCGCGCACAATTTACCTGACTATTGGCGTCACGTCAGTGCTCTTGCCGCTGAAGCAGCGTGCCTGCCAGGCCATTCATCCATTCAGGGCTGCGCTCGAGCGGGCGTCAGTCCCAGCGGCGAGCGCAGCGTCAGCGCGTCCAGGCGCAGGCCCACGGGAAACTTGTTGGCATCCAGACCCGCATCGCGTGGCGCGATGGGCGGCGGCCCCTTGAGGGTCAGGCTGAAGCTGCCATCGCTTGCGATCAGCGCGGCGGGCACCTCGACCTCGAAGCGCTCATAACGGCCGCCCACTGGCCAACGCGTGACGGTCTGCTCCCCGATCATGACTTCCACCGGCTGTGCGGCGGCCGAATCCGGAAAGCGTGACAGCTCAAGCGCCACGACCACGGCCTGCGAGCCTGCCGGTGAGACATCGGGCGCGACCCGCAGGCGCAGCGTGACCTCCGCCAGCCGCGCACTGACCGGCACGTCTTGCTTGGGCGAGTAGAAACCGGCCCACAGCACGCCGCAATTGCCCAGCGGCTCGCCCTTGCGGATGGGGTAGCGCTCACCCGGCGTCAGTACCGGCACCTCGCCCATCGGCCGATAACAGGTGGTGGCATGCTCGATGAAGTAACGCCGGTAGTGCTCATCGACCTTGGGCGTGCGCGCCAGCCACAGCAGGGTGAGTTCGAAGGCCAGCACCACGACGGTGGCCAGCAGCCACCAACCCCGCTGACTGCGCCGTGGCCGTGGCGCGCCATACAGCGCATCAGACAAGCCAGAAGACGGTGTCATACCAGTTCTCCACCAGCCAGAGATTAGCGAGCGCGCCCAGCATGACCAGGCCCCAGGCCAGCGTGCGTGGCAGACGAGTGAGCAGGTCATGCAAGGCCAGCACGAACACCGGCATGCCGATCATGTAGCGCGGAATGGCGTCCAACCCGGTCGCCAGCGGTATGAGAAGCGTGAAACCCGCCAGCCCCATCTCCAGCCAGCGCCGCTGCAGGCCCAGCCAGCCGATCAGACCGACACCGACCAGTGCCATGCTCGCCTGCCACGCCGGACGCAGCGTCTCCGGTACGCTCTGCCAGTAGCTCAGCCCTTCAATGAGGTTGGCGAGGGGGTTGCCCATCTCACGGCCCCAGGAAATCTGCACATGGCTGAAGGCCAGCGCGTCGCCCGTGCGGTGATAAAGAAGCGCCATGAACAGAAACAGCCCCAATGGTCCTACCACGCCGATCAGCAGCCAATCGGACCGCCGCCACAGCTCGGCGAAGGCGCGCAGGCGCAGGCGCGCCACAAGCTCGATCCCCATCGCGATGACCCAGAACACCCCGGTGGCGCGTGTCATCGACAGCAGGAAGGTCCACAGCATGACGCGGCCGGTGCGCTGACAGCGCCAGTCGATCAATGACGCCAGACACAGCAGCCAGAAAAGGGACTCGGAATAGAGCGCACTGAAGTAGAAACTGTAGGGCATGCTGGCCGCCAGCCACACGAACAGCAGCAACGGCGCGCCGGGACGCGTGATGGCCAGATAACGACAGCCCAGCCCCAACGCGACGGCCAGCAGGGCATTGCTCAAGAGCACGCCCATCAGTTCGGGGTCCAGCTGACCGCCCAGTGTCACCAGCCACAGCAGCACCGGATAGAGCGGAAAGAACGCCCAGTTGGCGGCGTCGCCATCGCTCATGCCGCGCGCCTCGACATCGTAGCCGCGCGTCATGATGCCCTTGAACCAGCTGCCATCGAACTGCGCCATGGCGTGCAGATAGCTGTGATCGCCCCACAGCGCGATGGCGAGCCAGACTGCGCGCGTCACCAGCAACGCCAGCAGGATGTGTCCCCAGGGGATACGCACGGCCTGTGCCCGCGCGAGTGCCTCAGAGGGGGGCGGCGTCTCGGCCGCCAGTGTCTTGAGGCGCTCTCCCAGCGTCGAGCGCGGTCCTGCGGTGACGCTGTCATTCATGCATGGTCTTCCTTGAAGGCCCACAGCCGTGAGGCCAGATAGGTCACGATCGGCACCGAGAGCGTTGCGATCGCGATGGCGACGAAGCCCGACAGATCCAACCCCTGCATCAACAGTGCCAAGAGGCCATTGTTGAGCGCAAAGCCGCCCGCCGCGACCAGTCCGAAGCGCCAGGCACTGCCCTGGCGCTTGAAGGTCAGCCGGCGATGGCCGACCAGTGAGACCTGAAACGCCACGCAGAAGGCAATGATATTGGCGATGAACTCATTGAGCTGCGGCCACAGGAACAGCAGCAAGGCAGCAACGCCCAGGTGAACTCCCGTCGCGGCCAGCCCGACCAGCCCGAAACGAGTCGCGGTGCCCGCCTCCTCCCTGGCGCGCGCAGCGACTGGCCTGTCAGTCTCGGTGACGCCCTCACGATCAGCGCTCAAGTGATTCACCTCGCGCCGCACCGCGCACGACTCGCGCAGTGCTCAGACCACTGTCAAGCCCCCTGTCCGGTGACACGCTGCCCTGCGGGCTGTCGTGCAAGCTGTCATGGTCGATCAGGTAAAGCGGACGCTGCTTGGTTTCCATAAACAGACGACCGAGGTATTCGCCCAGCACGCCGATCGAGATCAGCTGCATGCCGCCGAAGAACAGGATCGCGACCATCAGAGAGGCATAGCCCGGCGCATCGGCGCCGAACAGCACGGTCTTGCTGATGATCACCAGGATATAGAGGAAAGACATGGCGGCGACGACACTGCCGATATAGGTCCAGACCCGTAGCGGCCAGGTCGAGAAGCTCACCACGCCATCGAGGGCGAAGTTCCACAGCTTCCAGTAGTTGAACTTGGTGGTGCCGGCCGTGCGCGACGGGCGCTGGTAGGTGACGCCCACCGAGCGATAGCCAGGCCACGAGAACAGACCCTTCATGAAGCGGTTGCGCTCGGGCAGGCGCCGCAGCGCCTCGACGACACGGCGATCCAGCAGGCGGAAATCGCCCGCATCGCGCGGTATCTCGGTGAAGGTCAGGCGATTGAAGACGCGGTAGAACCAGCCAGCCGTCTTGCGCTTGGTGGCGGTGTCCTCATCGCGCGCGGCGCGCACGCCATAGACCATGTCATAGCCGGCCTGCCATTGGCTGATGAACTCGAGGATTACCTCCGGCGGGTCCTGCAGGTCGACATCCATCGGCACGACGGCATCGCCACGCGCCTGCTCGATCCCGGCGGACATGGCCGCTTCCTTGCCGAAATTGCGCGTCAGACTCAGGTAACGCACGCGAGCATCGCCGGCCGCCGCGGCCTCCAGACACGCCAGGGTACCGTCGGTCGAGCCATCATCGACGAACAGCACTTCAAGATGCGGTACCTGCGAGCCCAGGGTCTTCTCGATGGCCTCCAGAAAGAGACCGATGGTCTCCTCCTCATTCATCACCGGCACCACCAATGACAAGACCCAGTCGCCGGAAAGGCGGCGCGACATGTCGCGGGGAATATGCCCCGACGAGGTCGAGGACTGCTTGCCAGACGCCTGGCCGCAGGATGCATCAGCTGAGGACCGCATGGTATTTCCTCCATCGAGAGCCCCGTCATTCCTGCACGCCAGGGCATCATCATCTGACAAGGTGGGAGAGAAGAGGACACAAGTGCTGCACCAACGCTTACCAGACACGCTCCTCCTCTTGATCGGCGCCTCTTCTCCCTCCGCTTTATTACCTCTTGGGGCCGAGGGCGACGAATACAACGCAGCGTCAATGCTGAGCCGCCAGCACGAACGGGCCTGCCAGCGGCAAGAATCGTGAAAGGCCCCGAGCAGCGTCAGGAATCGGCAAGGGCCTGCGAGGGCCGGCAAGAGCTTGCGAGAGCGGTCTGCGAGAGCGATCTGCGCGGGTCGGTGAGCGCGTCGCAACCTCGCTGCGTTATAGAGCCTGCGACCTCATCAAGTAAAGCCTGAATCACACAAGGGCTCGCAAGCCATGCCCCTTGAATCATGACATCAGCCATCAACAGGCACGGCCGCTCCGGGGAGCGGCCGTGCTTGCTCGTGCCATGACAGGAGTCGCAATGAACAGAATCACCATGAACAGGAGCGCAATGCAAAGCGCCTGCGCAATCGCGTTACTGACTGGACGCGAGAGTCACCAGCGTGATGAGCAGCAGACACCAGCTCAGCGGCGCCCCCAGCAGCCAGGCGCGAGTCGCGTGGCGCGGCACCAGGCCGACGCCATGCGTGAAGCCGGCGCCCAGCCCCCACAACGCGATCAGCAACATCAGATAGCGCGGCCCTGTCTGCATCGAGGCGATCGCATCCGGCCCCAGCAGCATCCAGATGGCCACCATGGCAGACAGCAGCAGCGAGGCCAGATGGGCAGGTCGAGTTCGGCACCAGGCCGGTGGTCGTGAGGCGTACCAGGGTCGTGACATCGAGCTCTCCTTGATCGGAACGGTCAGCGGCGCAGAAGCAACGTTGGGGGCCGCCTCACTCAATCATCGTCAAAGGTGTGGGTCTGCTCAAGCCACAATGCATTGATGATGCCCGCGAAGCAGGCCAGCAACACACCGAGAATCCAGGCGAAATACCACATGGTGTCGTCTCCTGGCGAGGGCACTGCCCTCGCCTGTTTGGCAAATGGAAGCAATTGGCCCAGCTAGCTCAACTCAACTCAACTCAACTCAATTCAGGCCAGGCCAGGCCAGGCCAATTCAGGTCAGCACAACTCAGGTCAGCACAACTTCAGGTCAGGTCAGCGCACCTCAGTAGAGGCTGTGACCGTCCTGCTCGATGTGCGCGACGGTGACGCGACGCCACATCTTCACGTAGCACCAGGTGGTGTAGAGGATGATGGTCGGCACCATCATCAGCCCCGCCACGGTGACGATGGAGAGCGTCAGCTCGCTGGAAACGGAATCCCACAGCGTCAGGCTGGCCTCGCTCATGCGCGAGGACGGCACGATGAACGGGAACATGCTGATGCCCGCGGTGGCGACCACCCCCCCTACCCCGACGGAGCTTGCCGTGAAGGCCGCGCCGCCCTTGCGCCGAGCCGACAGCACCATCGCGGCCAGCACACCGGCGACCGCGCTGAGCGGTGCCAGCAGCGTCAGCGGCTCACGTGCATAGACATCCAGCCAGCTGCCCGGCCCGACCTGCTTGTCCAGTAGCTGAAGCGCCGTGCCGGTATCCCCCATCTGATCGATGCTGTAGCCCATGCCGGACAACCACACCCACAGCCCCCCAAGACCGAACAGCCCCAGGGTCAGCAGGCCCAGCGGCTGCACAATACGCGCACTGCGTGCGGCGACGGCCTCATCGGCACGTGCCACCAGCCAGGTGCCGCCATGCAGCATCACCATCACGATGGACAGTGCCGTACACAGCAACGCGAAGGGATTGAACAGGCCCAGGTAGCTGCCGTCGTAGCTGGCACGCATGAATTGATCGACTTCCAGCGGCACGCCCTGCAGCAGATTGCCGAAGATCAACCCGAAGAAGGCGGTGGGAATCAGGCTGCCGGCGACAATGCCGCGGTCCCACCAGCCACGCCACTGGGTGTGCTCGAGCTTGGAGCGATAGTCAAAACCCAGCGGGCGGAAGAACAGCGAGAACAGGATGGTCAGCATCGCGAAATAGAAGCTGGAGAACACGGCGCCGTAGACCACCGGCCACACCGCGAACACCGCGCCGATGGCGGTGACCAGCCATACCTGATTGCCGTCCCAGTGCGGGGCCAGGGTATTGATCACCACGCGGCGCTCGCTGTCATTGCGGCTTACCAGCGGCATCAGCATCGCCGCGCCCATGTCCATGCCATCGGTGATGACGAAGCCGATCAGCAGCAGCCCGACCGCCACCCACCAGAACAGCTTGAGGATCTCGTAATCCCACATGATCCGTTACTCCTTGAATGACAGCGAAGGATTGAGCGCCATGCCGTCCTGTTCGCTCAGAGAGGTGCTCGCGCCGGTACGCTCGAAGTGATAGCGACCGGTGTGCAGGGAAGACGGTCCCTTGCGCGCGAAGTGGAACATCAGCCACATCTCGATGACGAAGAACAGGCTGTAGAAGGCCAGGAAGCCACCGATGGACCACCACAGATCCGACTCATCCAGACTCGAGGCCGCCATGAAGGTCGGCAGGATCTCCCCCACCGCCCACGGCTGACGCCCGAACTCGGCCACGAACCAGCCGGTTTCCACGGCGATGAACGGCAGCGGGATCGACAGCAGGCAGATCCACAGGAAGGGACGCACGTCGAAGCGATGCTTGGCGGTCATCCACACGGCGGCAATGAAGATCACCAGCATCGCCATGCCACACGCCACCATGATGCGGAACGAGAAGAACATCGGCGCGACCGGCGGAATGGAATCGGCGGCGGCCTTGTCGATCATCTCCGGCGTGGCATCTGATGGCGTCTCGACATAGCGCTTGAGCAGCATGCCGTAACCGAGATCATCCTTGACCGCATCGAAGGCCTTGCGGGTCGCGATGTCGTCCTGGCCATCACGCAGCTGCTGGAGCAGATCATAGGCCTGCATGCCATTGACGATGCGTCCGCGGTGCTCCTCGGTCAGCTCCTTGATACCGGGAATCTCGGTATCCAGCGAGCGCGTGCCGATCAGGCCCATCACGTACGGAATATGAATGCCGTAATCGGTGTGCTGGGTCTCCTCGTTGGGCAGGCCGATCAGCGTGAAGGACGCCGGCGCCGGCTCGGTTTCCCACATCGCCTCGATGGCGGCCATCTTGGCCTTCTGGACATCCCCGACCTCGTAGCCGGACTCATCGCCCAGCACGATCACGGAGGCCACCGAGAACAGGCCGAAGGCGGCGGCGATCGCGAAGCTGCGCTTGGCAAAGCCCAGATCACGCCCCTTGAGCAGGTAGAAGGCGCTGATGCCGAGCACGAACATGGCGCCGGTCACATAGCCTGCCGACACGGTATGCACGAACTTGGCCTGGGCGACCGGATTGAAGATGACATCCGCGAAGCTGGTCAGCTCCATGCGCATGGTCTCGAAATTGAAGGTCGCACCGACCGGGTTCTGCATCCAGCCGTTGGCGATCAGGATCCACAGTGCCGAGAAGTTGGAGCCGAAGGCCACAAGCCAGGTCACCATCAGGTGCTGGCGTTTGGTCAGGCGGTCCCAGCCGAAGAAGAACAGGCCGACGAAGGTGGACTCGAGGAAGAAGGCCACCAGGCCCTCAATGGCCAGCGGCGCACCGAAGATGTCACCGACGTAATGCGAGTAGTAGGCCCAGTTGGTGCCGAACTGGAATTCCATCGTCAGGCCCGTGGCCACACCGAGGGCGAAGTTGATACCGAACAGCTTGCCCCAGAACCTGGTCATGTCCTGGTAGACCTGCTTGCCGGTCATGACATACAGGGATTCCATGATGGCCAGCAGGAAGGCCATGCCGATGGTCAATGGTACGAACAGGAAGTGGTAGAGCGCGGTCATGCCGAACTGGAACCGCGACAGCTCCACGACGGTATCGGAGATCATGTCTTAACCCCTTTGCGATAAGGCGGACGGTCAGGCTGCCGTCCCTGCATGCGCTTGCCACCGACGTCGGGGGACACATCAGGCCGACTCTCGCCGGCAAGCACACAGGCAATGGCACCGTGGCACCAAGACCTTGGTCGGCATTGTCTACCCTCCCGCGCCAGTCTCCAGATGTCAGGTTGTCGCACTCACCGGGCGAATGTCGCACTCGTCACCTCCGCCAAGTGCCTGTCGTCACTGGATAACTCCGCTGCAAGCCGCATGGATGCTGAAGCAACGGGCATCACTGGCCTGGCACCATCTCAACGCTGACTCTGCGCACCTGCGTGCGCGCTGCGACCATCGACCACACTGCGACGTCGCGCCACGCTGCGACCAACTGGCGCACCCGAGCGGCGCCAGGCGCTGCGCAGAAAGCCATCACGCCCTCCCGCCATTGCCGCGGTGGGAAGGAGAGTTTTGTGCTGCAGACCTGTCACTTCCCCAGCAGGCTAACTATCATGGCCAGTCATCGCAGCGCTCACCGACAAGGATTGCCAGTGAACGCTACCGCCTATCACCCGAGACCGTGATTCCTACCTGACATGACGCATCGCTCCCCCACTCATCCCCCTGCTGGTCACACCGGCACTACCAGCCCCAGCGCCACGGCGCCGCGCGGCCACCGCGATTACTGCGAAGCCGGGCTTGCCCGCCTGCTGGAGCAGCACGACCTCAATAGCTTCGATGCCCTGTGGCAAGTGGCAGCCCACGACGTCGACGCGCCAAATCGTGAACGCGGCGGCGTCTCGACGGTCTCGCTGCTGACGCTCGAGGATGAGCACGGCAACAGTCATCGCCTCTATCTCAAGCGCCAGACCAACCACCTGGCCCGCAGCCTGGCGCGCCCGCTGGGCGAACCGACCTTTTCCCGTGAATGGCGCGCCATCCGTCACTATCATGCGCGGGGGATCCCGTCAGTGGACGCCGGCTGGTACGGCGAGCGGCGCGCAGGCCGGGAGTGGCGCGCCATCCTGATCACCTTCGATCTCGCCGGGCGCGATGATCTGGATCACTGGCATGAACGCTGGGCGGAACTCGATGCCGGCATGCGCTCTCAGGTCATCACCGCCAGCGCCCGCCTCGTTCGCGAGATACATCAGGCTGGCCTGATGCATGGCTGCCTGTTTCCCAAGCACCTCTTCCTCAGTCGCCCGCCGAGTGAGTCGCCGGACAGCACCTGGCAGATGGACGCCGTCATCATCGACCTCGAGAAGACGCGCCGCTTCGTGCTGCGCCGCCACGAGTGCCTGCGCGATCTCTACGTGCTGTGGCGCCGCCTGAAGGGCTGGCAGCACGATGAATGGCGACAATTTCTTGCCGTCTATCGTGATGCAGACGCACAGAGCACCGAGGTCAGTCAGTGGCTGGAACAGCTGGAAGCACGCGCCGCACGCAAGCGTCACTGAGCCTGCAGAGCCCGGCGATGATCTTTGACGTAGTGAGTACTAACCTCGCGCACGGCATGCGACCAAGGTCTTGGTCACCTTGCGCAATAGTGAATGGCGATGTCGCTCAAATGCGTCATGGGAAGTCTCACTCATGAGACATTAAACTTCCCTGAAATAATCGGTAACATCCGCTAACAAGACGGCTAATAAGTTTTCAAACAACGTTCTAAAAAAATGCTTGCCAAACAGAACGCTGTTTTTTATAGTTCGTAGCGTCCCCTGATCGACGCAGCCACGCAGAGCACACGGCCCAAGCCGTAGGGTAGCGAGGCACTGCTGACAGGCAGCTCACGAAGCCAAGCTTCAAGGAGAACTACACATGAAAGCTATCAAGATCCTGACCGCTACTGTTATCGCCGGCACCATGGCAATGGGCGCACAATCCGCCATGGCATATGGCAAGGGCGATATCTTCCTGCGCGGTGGCGTTGCCAAGGTCGACGGCAAGAGCAACAACGGCAACGGTCTGATCGCCAAGGACGAGTCCGGCTTCGCCGGTTCCGTGGGCTACATGTTCCACGACAACCTGGCCATCGCCCTGCAGTCCACTGAAGAATTCAGCACTGACTGGGAAAACAGCGCCGGCGGCTTCGATCAGATGCCGATCAACCTGATGCTGCAGTACTACCCGCTGGGCGGTACTGAAGCCCGCGTCCAGCCGTACGCTGGTGTCGGCCTGAACTACACCCACTTCTCCGGTGAGTCTGCCGGTGGCCAGAGCATGGACATCGACGACAGCTACGGCGCCGCTGCCGAGCTGGGTGTGGACCTCAAGATCACCGAAGCCTGGGCCGTCAACGGCTTCGCTCGTTACGCCGACGTCAAGGCCGATACCAAGATCGCCGGTCAGGACGTGAACGACACCGAGCTGGATCCGGTCACTGTCGGTGCTGGTGTCACCTACCGCTTCTAAGGCCTTGTGCGAGGCGTGAACATGCCTCCAACAAGCACCTGGCAAGCCGTGTGATGCCACGCCGTGACAACGGCATCGTGGACGACGAAGCTCGGCAACGCTGAGCAGTCCAGGCGATAGATGGACATCACACAGGAACGCCGCAGACCTTCGGGTCTGCGGCGTTTTCGTTGTTGGTAGCCAACGGCTACACGGCGGATCTTAAGCGGCGCGCCGCAGAAATTGACCTGGATCAACCATGCCCCTCACCGTGCAATAACGCCCGTAAACTCTTGCCTCAGATCAAATTTCTCGAAATTCGGCTACCTAGAATGAGGGCATTGTTTCCCGCCATCCTTCAGGAGCCATCATGTCCGACGTCGTCACTCGCTCAGCCTCCCTCCCCGCGCACCTGACTTCGCGTAGCCCGCGCTCTGCAGCACGCCCGTGGCAGATTCTGGCACTGGCAGGCCTCACCAGCCTCGCGACTCTCGGCGCCGCACCTGCCATGGCCGCCGACTCGCTGAATGCCAGCTCTCATGGCTCTCTCAACTCTCTCAGCTCTCTCAACTACGGCGCCGGGCAGTTCTGGACGCGTGCGGGTGTCGCCAAGGTCTCGCCGAAGAGTGACAACGGTCGCATCGATGCCATCGGTGCCGACGTGGACGTCGATGATGACAGCGCCTTTGCCTTCACTCTCGGCTATCGCTTCACCGATACCTTCGGTATCGAACTGCTGGCGGCGCAGGATTTCGACCACGACATCTCGCTCAATGGCCAGAAGGCCGGCTCCGTCGATCACCTGCCGCCGACTCTGACACTGCAGTACTATCCGCTTGGCGGACGTGAATCGCGCATCCAGCCGTACATCGGCGCGGGGGTCAATTACACCCACTTCTCCGATGAAACCCTCGACGATGGCACCAGACTCGAGATGGATGACAGCTGGGGCGCGGCCGCACAGATCGGCGTCGATCTGGTGATCAACGAGCACTGGGCGGCCAACGTCGCTGCTTGGTATCTGGATATCGATTCCGATGTCACCGTGGCAGGCAGCGTCAACGACAAGGTCGAGATCGACCCCATCGTGACCATGGCCGGGATCAGCTATCGCTTCTGATCAGCCACTTCCTGGCTAGCACTTCTGACTGGTCAGAGACGACAACGCCCCGCCAGCCCATCTCGGGCCGGCGGGGCGTTGTCCTTTTTTATCTATACGCTGTGCGTGGTGCGTGGTGAGTAATGCGCTCGGCACGCATCAGCGCGGGGCGGCTTGCCCACTGTTCGTTGCCGAGGCATTGGAAGTTGCTGAGGCTGTTGAGGTTGAGGGCGTTGAGGGCGTTGAGGGCGAAGGCGGCGTGGCGTCGTCGGCCGGCGCCTTGCTCACCTTGCCCGGACGTGGGCGGTCCAGCACCAGTCCCAGCACCACCAGTGCCGCGCCCGTGACCATCAGCGCGGTCCACTGCTCGTCGAACAGCCACCATGCCATCAGCGCGGCACACGGCGGCACCAGGAAGAAGGTGCGCGCGACCTGATGGGCCTCGCCCCGCTCCAGCATCAGCATCAGCAGCCAGATGGCACCGACCGAGATGGCGATCACCAGCCAGGCCATGGTCATCAGCAGACGCGGCGTGGGGTCAAAGGCAAAGCTGCCGACACTGGTTGCCGCGACGACGAAAACCGCGCCCGCACCGAGATACTGGAACATCAGCCCCTCGACCAGCCCCATGCGACCGGAGACTCGCTTCTGCCACAGTGTCGAGCTGGACACGCCGATCAGCGCCACCAGGCACCAGACGAGCCCGATCAGCGGCCAGTCCAGAGTGCCTGCGCCGTCCTTGGCAAGCCCTGCCCCCAGCACCAGACTGACGCCGATGGCGCCACAGCCAAGCCCGGCCCACTGCTTGGCCCCCAGACGCACGCCGAACAACGGCAGTGACAACGCCGCCGTCACCAGCGGATGCAGACTGACCAGCAGCGCCGTCAGGCCTGCTGGCAGCCCCGCCTTGACCGCCGCGAACACGCCGCCCAGATAGGCACCGTGCAACAGCATGCCAATGCCCATCTGCGCCAGACGGTCATTGCGCCTGCCCCACTGACGCGGCTTGCGGCGCAGCCACAGAATCACTCCCAGCACCGGCAGCACCAACAGGCTGCGCACCAGCAGCAAGGTGAAGGGTTCAGCGTCCAGGGTACCGAAGCGCGCGGCGATGAAGCCGCTGGCGAACAGAAACACGAAGCAAAGTGGCATCCACATCACGCAGACTCCAGCGAAAGAAATGACAAGCGGACGGTCCGGGGGCAGAGACAGGACGTGCACCGACGGGACCACGACAAGAGTCTTCAGCTTGCCGCGAACCCTCAAGGGGGCACAAGATACAGATAATCACCAATTCAAGGGGTACAGACAGGCATGTCATCCGCCGAGCACGCTTCGTCCGCCAGCCGCCCTTCGCTTGTCGGCTCCTCTATCGACGCAACCACCAGCTCAGGCGCCACTGCCGCGACAATGCCGCGCTATCAGCAGCTGGTCGAGCGACTCAAGACCCAGATGGCGACGGGCAAGCTGAGCGCAGGACAGCGCCTGCCTTCGCTCAGGCGGCAGGCGGCGCAGTCGGGACTCGGCCTCAACAGCGTGATTCGTGCCTACGGCGAGCTGGAGGCGGCGGGTCTGATCATCGCCGAGCCGCGTGCCGGCTATCGGGTCGCGCCATCGACGGGGACTGCTCACGACACAAATGAACTGGATTCCGCCCTGAATGGCGGCTCACAGACCCGCCCGGCTTCATCACGTCATCCCGGTGAGCTGGAGCACAGGCAACAAGAGTCTCATCACAGGCCGCGTGCCATCACCACCCTCACCATCAGTGACCCGGCCTGGCAGGCGATGGCGAATGCCAGTGATCCGCACCTGGCACCGTTGGGTGCCGCTCACCCGGAGCTGGACGCCCCCGCCGTGCGACGCCTGTATCGTCTGGCGCGCACTCAGCTCGGGGCCCATGCCCAGCACCCCAGCGCCTATGCCTTGCCGCCGGGCTCGAGCGCGCTGCGCACTGCCATCGCCCAGCATCTCAGCCACCACGGCCATCTTTGTGACAGCGACGCCCTGTTGATCAGCCAGGGGGCACAGCATGGCATGTCACTGCTGCTCGGCCAGCTGCGTGCCGCCAAGGGCCGCTGTCAGGTCGGCGTCGAAGCGCCGGGCTATTTCGGCATCGTGGCCGCCATCGAAGCCCAGGGCCATCAGGCGATCGCCATTCCTGCCCGCGCGCACCAGGGGCTGGATGTCGAGGTGCTCGAGCGTCTGCTCGAGCGTCATGATGACAAGACGCCCGCCCTGACGCTGGACGCCCTGATCGTGACCGCGGATGGTCACAATCCATTGGGCGGGCAGCTGAGCACGCCAGATCGCCACCGCCTGCTGGCACTGGCGGCCCGCCACGCCATCCTGCTGGTCGAGAACACCACCTTTGCCGAGCTGAGCTTCGATACCCGCCATCCGTGGCTGGCCGACCTCGCCCACCGCCATGCCGACAGGCCGATGCCTGCGCTGATCAGCGTCGGATCATTCTCCAAGACGCTGGACCCCCGCACCCGCTGCGGCTGGCTGTGGCTGTCACGGCCCGAGCAGGATTCACCACTGGGGCTGCAGGCGATGATTCGGGCGCGCTGGGCCAATGGCATGGGCGACATGCCATGGATGCATGCTGCCCTGAGCGAACTGATCACCAGCGGGGATTACGGCCGCCACGTGCAGCGCATGCGACGCTGCTATGCGCGACGCCTGGAGCGTCTGCGTGCACACCTGAGCGCGGCGTTGGGAGACAGCGTCTGGCTGCCGCCGCCGAGTGGCGGCTATCTGCAATGGTGTGGCCTGCCCAGCCTTGAGGCGCAGCAACTGGAGCAGTTGCATCAGGACCTGCTGAACGCAGGCATCGCCACCCTGCCCGGCAGCCTGTTCAATGCCGAACAATCCGGCCTGCGTCTCAATGCGGCCCAGCTCGGCGAGGAAGTGACGCAGAACGCTGCGCGGCCCTCTGACGCGGCCCCCCGCCAGCAGGACATACTGGCGCGCCTCACCGCTCACCTGCAAAAAGCCCTCGCACAGGGCGAGGGCTGATTGAGATGCGATGCCTGAATTCCTCAATGACACAGTCGGCTGTCAGGCCATGCGCAGCGCCTGCTCGCGGCGACGTGCCCACACCTGATTGATTGCCAGTGCCGCCACGATGACCGCCCCACCCAGCGCCAGACGCGCCAGGTCGGCGTCGCGGTTCCAGATCAGCAGGTTGACCAGCAGACCCGCCGGCACCAGTGCATTGTTCATGATCGCCAGCGTGCCGGCATCGACCCGCGTCGCGCCCTTGTTCCACAGGAAGTAACCCAGCCCCGAGGCCACGATACCCAGCCAGCCCAGCACCACGAAGTGCACCGGCTGCGACGGCAGCTTGTCGGTACTGCCGAACAGCAGAAACATCACGATCACCAGCGCCAGCGCGCCGAGATAGAACCAGCCGAACACATGGCGATGGGCGACATCCGCCGGCAGCTGCGGAGCGATCTGACGGTAGGCCACCTGCCCGATGGCAAAGCACAGATTGGCGCCCTGCACGACCGCAAAGCCGAGCCAGAAGCCGTCACTGACCCCGTCGTAGCGAATGATCGCCGCGCCCAGCACCGCAATCGCGGCGGTCAACAGGTAGAATGGCGACAGGCGCTTGTTCATCAGGTCATCGAGCAAGGTGATGTAGATAGGCGTGAAGATGGTGAACAGCAGCACTTCCGGCACGGGCAGCAGCAGGAAGGAGCGATAGAAGAAGATGTACATCAGGCCGAGCTGGATCGCGCCGATGGCCATCAACTGGAAGCGCAGGCGGCCGCTGATCGCCCGCGGGCGCATGAATGGCGCGAAGACCAGGCACGCCAGCGCGATACGCGTCAGTACGGCCAGATAGCTATCGACCTGACCGGACAGATAGACGCCGATCAGGGAAAACGAGAAGGCCCAGAGGGCCGTGACACCAATCAGGTAGGACATGACGAGTAAACCCGGTAGCCAGAAGAAGTTGACACCAATTGTAACCCTCTATGCGCTGCTCGCGCAGATCCGCCGGCTGGATTTTTCGTCACGTTCCGGCCCGGCCTCACGCAATGCCTGGTCTGGCCAGGGAAGCGGCGAGGTGACGGTCACCCGCGAAGCCGCAGCTTCCCCCCACGACGGGTCACGACAGGCGGCTCAGCAAGAAGCGGAAAGCGTGGTATTTCTGGAGCAGGGCCAGTTCCAGCTCGAGGGCCAGTCATCCAGCGTCAACTTCCACAACCGCTATCGCTGGCAGCTGGCCGCGGATGGCGAGGCGCTGTCGCTCAGTCATGAACGCCGTGGCCGTGATGCCGCCGTCTTCCTGTTCGACCTGGTGGCCGACAGCGCTCGAGGCGAAGATCACTTCGTCAGTCGTGAAGCGCATCTGTGCATCGATGATCTCTACGCCGCCACGCTGGTCATCGTGCGTGATGAGGCGGGCAATGCCCTGGGCTTCGATCTCGACTGGCGCATCACCGGCCCGCGCAAGGATGAACACCTCGCCTACCGCTATCGCTGCTGAATGCGACCAGCACTGGAAAAGACCACTGACGGCGCATGACGGGGCCGCTGGCAGCACATGAAAACGCCGCTGACGAATCACTCCGTCAGCGGCGTTTTTGCTCTGGCGTCGATACTGACAGTCGATACTGACAGCCGATCAGGCCAGCAGACGCGCCTTGAACCACTCACCGATCGCCTCGATTTCCTCGAGACACACGGCGTGCGCCATCGGCCAGGTCTGCCACTCAAGCGGATGCCCCAGCGCACGCGCACTCTCGGCGCCCGCCTCACCCAGTGCCAGCGGCACGATATCGTCATGGGTCCCGTGATGCACACTGATGGCCAGGCCTTGATTGGCGGCGCTCGGCGCAATGGTCGCGCTGGTGGCGAAATAGGTCGAGAGCGCCAGCAAGCCGCCCAGCGGACGTTCGCAGCTCAACGCCGCCTCATAGGCCACCGCGCCGCCCTGGGAGAAGCCGGCCAGAATGATGCGCTCACTGGCGATGCCCTGAGCGATCTGCTCCTCGATCAAGGCATGCACGTAGGCCGCGGATTCACGCAGCTGCATCTCATCGACGCGCCTCCCGAGATTCATCTCGAGAATGTCGTACCAGGCCGGCATGCACATGCCGCCATTGACGGTCACGGCCAGTTCGCGCGCATGCGGGAAGACGAAACGCACACCGTGATTCTCAGGCAGACCCAATGCAGGCACCACGGGCACGAAATCACTGCCGTCAGCACCCAGGCCGTGCAACCAGATCACGCAGGCATCCGCCTGGGCGCTCGGCTCGATGATCTGAGGGGCACGGTGGCCACGCTGCTGTGATGCGTCACTCATATTCAGCTCCGGTCGGTAAGAAGGGGAATGCCGCCCAGCCTACCATTGACGCCGTCATCTGCCATGCGATGAGGCCGGCAATCTCACCATGAACAGGCAAATTGCCCTGTCACTCGACGCCCGCCAACCTCACCAATGCCACTAACGCCATGACAGGATATCTTCAGCATCCGTCAATCAAGGGGTCTGTCAAGCAAGGATTCTGGTGCTATTGCAGAATGTCGGCCAGTTCATTCACATCCTTCACGACATGATCCGGCTTCTTGGACAGCGGGAACAGTGCCTTGCCCGGGCGGGCGATGAATGTGGTCTGCAAGCCCGCCTCCTTGGCGCCGGCGACATCCCAGCCATGTGCCGCGACCATCATGGCTTCCTCGGGTTCGACATCCAGCTTGTCGAGCACCCATTCATAGGAACGCAGGTCCGGCTTGTAGATCTGGATATCTTCAATGCTGTAGCGCGCATCGAAATACGGCAGCAATCCCGCGTTTTCGAATTGCGCCTGGACGCCCTTGTTGGACGAGTTGGTCAGACTGACGATCTTGTAACCTTCAGCCTTTAGCCTGGCCAGACCTTCCTTGACATCAGGGTGAGGCGGGAGTGTCAGCAACGGGGTGATGATGGCCTTCTTCGCCTGCTCCTCCGTCAGTTCGACACCGTTGTTCTGCGCGACCACCCGCAACGAGGCGACACCAATCTGGCCGAAGTCGTGGTAATCCCGGGTCACGGTAGACACCAGAGAATAATGCAGCATGGTCGAGAACCACAGAGGCAGCAGGTCTTCTCTTCCCCCCAGTGCCTCACCGACGGAGCTGCGCATCGAGGCAAGATCCAGCAGCGTTTCATTGACATCGAAGATCAGCACCTTGGGCTTTTCAACGACATCATCCGCCATCACACTTCCTGACATCAGACCAACACCCAACACCAATGAACCTGCCACTTTCTTGAGTTTTCCGCGCACCATCATGGGGCTCCACTTGATTGATTTCATGGCATCCTGCCTCGGTATATCGACATGCAGGCCAGTAGATAACAACGTTTAACCACCGTGACACATGATGGCACCTACACTGTGAACTGCCGATGAATCTTTACGAATAACCTGAAAAACCCTCAGCATATTGCGGGCATCAAGCAAGGTGTCATGCACAGAGTCGACCCACCACATGCTGCGCCCATCCAGAATCCGGGCATAAAAAAACCCGCCATGATGGCGGGCAATGAATGTCGGGACAGCGACACCCAGGACAGGAAAGCGTTTGAGAAAGGGTTTTGCCACCGGGTCGTACAAGACGGGCTGGTGGAGGGGCCCAAAGCCCTTGCTCAAGCGTTCTGCTTACTATCCAAGTGTCTCTACGTCTGGGATATTTCCTTTCGCTCTCCCTGAATTTCGGCAGTCAATGGCTTGCGCATCAGTGCTAGCGCCTTTGATCATCGCTGCGCAATGATTCAAGCGGCAATCAATTCACAGCGCTACAATCGTTTCACAATGACAACTCACGGCATGAAGTCATGTGAAGCGAGTCATGTGTACCGAGTCGTGTGAACCATCATCATCGAAAGCTCAGCGGTGATCGGCGTCGATATCGACTGCACCCTGCACATCACTATCGGCAAACACATTGCCACGGCTGGTGATCAGAATGTCAGGATTTGCAGCGTAGCGCTTTTCGCTCTTCTGGTAATCACGCATTTCGCTGTGAATGCCATGTGATTGGGCGCTATTGAAGCGCGCGTTACTGCTGTCATCAGTGCTGATATCGGCACTGGCCAGACCGCTGGTGGCGAGGACAAACACTGCCAGGCCGTGAGTCATGAATGACTTGATCATCTTTCCATCCTCCGTTCATTTTCACTATCGAGTTGCCATGCAGTGACACACCATTGATCACTTCATGTACTACGTATATCCAGGCGGATTATTTATCAGAGTTGATATCTGACACTACCCACGTGAACCATTGATAAAGACCCTCAACAAGCACTACCCACAAGAATGCGACTTACGATGGCGCGCTGTTCAGGCTTGTCCATGAAGGGGGGCTTCTACGTCATCTTACGAGGCACGGGGCGTCGCTGCGTGGGATAGCTCCCGACAGGTACCGGCCATTTTCTGAAGGGTCTGGCTGTCGTTTCACTTCGTGACGGGGTGTCACCTGGTGATCAGTGTCAGTGACACTGCTGAGCGACTGGCTTGTTCACGTTTTTGGGTTTTCGAGCTCTTACTACTTCTGTTCTGGCTGCTGCTCATGATGGCACTTGCTGCGAGGGCACTTGCTGCGAGGGCACTTGCTGCGAGGGCACTTGAGTCGGTCGCTGCAATGCGTGGCCACGAATCAGAGCGGGGCTCAGACAACCTGAATCAGACAATCTGTCTCGGATGATCTGAATCAGACACTTTCGCTCAGAGCATGCTGGACGCGAGTCACGGACACGCTCTTGCCGGCATCGTTGGCGAATTGCTGGGAGTCGGACGCCAATGTCTCGCGCTGACCTTCGATCGCAGCATCGTTCAGGGAGCTTTCGACACGGCCCGCGGCGACGCTCATGCCGGTATCGGCAAAGGTGGCTTGCTCGGCGGCGGCGGACTGGGCCTGGCCATGGATGCCGGATTCGCTGAGCGCAGAACGCACCTGAAGGTCAGCGACGCTGTCTGCAAAGACAGCACCGGTGGCAGCAACGGAAAGCGCGGTGGCGGCGATGAGGGTATTGAGCAGTTTCATGAGATATCTCCAGTGAAATCTTTTGTCGGGTCAACTGGGCCAACCGGATCAACAACATCTACCAGATCAGCCAGGTTGCAAGCAGGGTCTGTCTTGGGTGCCGTCAGCGTGGCGGCGCCACGCATCAGGCGTTGTCGTTCAGGGTATGCTCGACACGTGACGCGGCAACGCTCTTGCCGGAATCATTGACGAACTGCTGGGTGTCACGAGTGGCCTGCGCCTGCTGACCCTTGATGGTCTGACTATTCAGCGCCTGCTCGACACGGCTGGCCGCAACGCTCTTGCCTGCATCGGTGATGGCCTGCTGCTGAGTGGCTGCCTGCTGGGCCTGACCGTGGATCACGGATTCACTGAGGTTGGCGCGAACCTGCTGGTCGGCAACGCTATCGGCATTGGCGACGCCAGTGGCGGTCACGGACAGAGCAACGGCGGCGATAAGGGCATTGAGGGTTTTCATGAGATGACTCCAGAAAAGGTGAATGGCGAATGGATAAAAGGGAGAACAGTGCTGCTGTGGTCCCGGGGCCATGAATCAGGCCCTGCAGACTCAGGCGTTGTCGTTCAACGCATCTTCAAAGCGTGATGCCGCGACACTCTTGCCGTTGTCGTTGCTCAGGCTCTGGCCGCGGGAGACAGCATGCGTCTGTTCACCCTTGATGGTGTCGGCGTTCAGGGACTGCTCGACACGGTTGGCAGCGGCACTCATGCCGGACTCGGCAGCATTCAGCTGCGTCGCGGCGGGCTGCGCCTGGCCGTGGATGACCTGTTCGCTCAGTGCGGCACGCACCTGGGCATCGGCAACACTTTCATCAGCGGTGGCAACACCGGTGGCAGCAATGGAAACGGCAGCGGCGGCGATCAGGGAAGTCAGGGTTTTCATGATGATTCTCCAGAAATGGGCAAGGTCAAATGTCAGGTGAGGCGATGTTCGGGGGTCACTGAGCTGTCAGCGTGACCCTATCTGCTTCAGGCGTTGTCGCTGATGTGCTGCTGAACGCGGCTGGCGGCGACGCTCTTGCCCTGATCATTGACGGTGGCGTTGGCCTGGGACACGGCAGCGGTATCGACGCCGCGGATGTGGTCAGCATTGAGTGCCTGCTCAACACGACCGGCAGCAACGCTCATGCCCGTTTCGGAGAAGCTCTGCTGGCTGGTGGCAGCCGGCTGAGTCTGGCCCATGATCTGCTGGCTGCTGATGGCATTCTGGACGCGCACGGCGGCGGGGCTATCGTCAGCTGCGAATACGGAGGTGCTGGCAGTGGCGATGGCGACGGTAGCGATCAGAGTCTTGAGGGAAATGTTTTTCATGGTGTATCTCCTGGTCCTGGTGCGGATGCTTCCGCTTTGAGTCGTTGTCAGTCAGTAAAGGAGTGTTTTGCTGACCCCTGTCCGGGCCCTGGCCTTCACTGACTGTGGTGCGTGCTGCGTTTCGATGATTAACAGACTAATCGTTATTCTGCGTTCAAACTAGCCGTAGAACTGGAAGCTCACTGTTTCTCTTTGAGCAACATCACTGGAAACGAACGGCCTTCCCCAGCGCTTGACCCTCCTGCCCTTCTCATCACCTATAAAGCTATTGAAGCGGCTCTGAAAAAGTCTTGTACAACATGGAGAGGGCAAGAATTCCTTGTTTGCGTGCTATCCCACCCCCTTGAGCGGCGCTTTGGCCTGGCAGATCGCTAGCGACTTTGGTTGAGGAAGACTGTCTCTCACCCACCACCTTGGTCGAACATGCTGCACGCTACAGGGTGTGTCTTGCTGTGCTGATGAGTTATACGTCGCCACAGCAGAACTGGATGCCACAAAAACAAGAAAATGCGTATTTTTCTTTCTGCTTTGGCTGAGGCGCCTGAAAACAGCGTCCAACAGCAAGAAATTGTGCACATCAATTTTTGCGAATATTCATTGACCGATTGTTCAGGGGGTGGATATTGCCCCTCACACTGTCAGTCGGTGACGCCTTGCCCACTGATGTCGAGAAGATTCATGTCGCTCGACAACCAAGAGCTCGAGGTCAACCCCGCCTCATCAGCCCTGCATATTTGCTGCAACGTTGATGGAGTGCATTGTGAACCTCGCGAGCTGCGGGATATATCCCCGCGCCGGAACAGGATTGATTCCTCCAGCGAATCAATTCAGCGCTCTTCCCACCCGGACTGAAGCACCCTCACCCACCCACGCGAAGTAATCCCAACGTTTTCAATCGCTTAGGCGACCCATGCAACGATGTCAAAATGATGACAGCCTGGGGACGGCCGTCGTATTTCCGTCGGCGGACAGCAGAACGTGTTGGAAGAGCGTCAAGAAAGCGGCGAGAAAGTGTCGCGTGAGCAGCGCAAGACTGGCGTAAAGGGTCGGGTAATAGTGGCGAGTGAGGAAAAGGTGCGAGAAGACAGAGGGAATGGAGAAGGGAGTAGATAGAGGGAGAGAAGGAGCGCCAGCAGGACACCACGGCCGGCAAGCAGCACTCGGCTCGGTTCACACAGGGCCAGGCCCGAGCGGCGCCACGCATTATCGACCGTCATACGACGTGGGATACACTGGCATCATGCCTATCGAGCCCGAAGCCCCGTCCCATGCATCGCCCGGTGCAGCCGAGTCATTGCCCCCTTTTGCCCAATGGGGCGACTCCCCCTGTGCGACCGGCTGCGACCTGCGCCGCGACTGCGCGCGCTACCGTCACCCGCGCGTCAGGGATATCGCCTGGCTTCTGAGTGCCCCGGTCCTCTTGCAGCTTGCACGTTACCCGCGCCCGTCCCTGGCCGCACTCGGGCTGGAGGATGACCACGTCCGCCACCGCTGGCTGATGACGCTGGAGCAGGCGCCCCACGCACTCGAGGCTGCCGTGAATGAGCGCCGCCACTATCGCCTGGGCCACTACCACGAGCTGCTCTGGCAATTCGTGCTGGCACGCGCGCCCGGCAGTCGCCTGCTGGTCAACAACCTCAGGATTTCCCAAGGCAAGGTCACCCTGGGAGAGCTGGACATGCTCTACCTGGCGGCGCAGGACACGGCGCCCACGCACCTGGAGGTCGCGATCAAGTTCTATCTCGGCCTGCCCGAAGGCCCTGAAGCGGCCGACAGCCCGGCACGCTGGATAGGTCCCGGCGGCGCCGACAGCCTCGCCATCAAGTATCAGCGCAGCCTTGAGCATCAATTGCCTCTGGCCTATACCGAGCGCGGACAGCAGACGATTCGCCAGGCACTGACCAGACAAGCACTGACCAGACAGGCACTGGCCAGACAGGCAGGCGCGAGCGAGATGAACCCGCCGCCGACAGAAGACCCGAGTGCCCCGTTACTCGCAGGCCAGCAACTGGCATTGCCCGGCTGCCTGTTTCGCCCCTGGCAGCCAGACCAGGCGCCCGCCCACTGGCTGCCCCCGCCCCGCCATTGCCATCCCGAGAGTGCGCGCCAGGCCGGCTGGTGGATGAGTGTCAGCCAGTTTGCCGCCTTCTGTCAGACCCTCGAGGCTTCCCCGAGACATGAAGGCCCGCTGCTGGGCTGTGTCAGGGAAAAACCTGCCTGGCTGGCCGCCCCGCCCGTGGCGTCGCTACAGCCATGGCATGAGCTGGATCGCTGGCTACGCGATCACTTCGTGCCACCCGGCGCCGCTGACGACCTCAGGCCGGACGAACTGACAGTGCAAGAGGCGGCGGCTCAGCAATACAGCCGCCAGCGCACGCATCAACACCCCCGCCAGCTGTGGCTGGAGCGCAGCGTGGCGGTGCCTGACGGCGAGCCGACCAACGCCAGCACGCCCCGCCAGCAGTGGCGAATATTCGTGGTACCGGACGACTGGCCGAGCTTCATTCCCCTGCCGCCACCGCCACCTGCTGCGCAGTGAGCCTGCCGCTTGGCTTGCTGGTGGCTTTGTCTTGCTACGTGAAATCAACGATAATGCGCCGCGTCAGATCAGGGTGGCGACAATCCGTCCCCCTGCTCTCGCCATTCGGCCCGCGCGCAACACTACCCCGCTGCTCCCGGGTCTGCTGGTGACCCACCCCTGTCGCTAGCCAACGGCTTCTCGGCACGTCTTCTTGCCTGACCGACCACCTCATCGGTCACCTGATGGCGCCTGCTGCAACGCATCTGCTGAATCCGTAGGACGTCATAGTGAAAACACGACTTTCCAGCCTCGATATCGTGGCGCTGGGCTTCATGACCTTTGCCCTCTTTCTGGGCGCAGGCAATATCATCTTCCCGCCCCAGGTGGGTCAGGGCGCGGGTGCCGAATTCTGGCCTGCGGCACTGGGCTTTCTGGCCACCGGCGTCGGCATGCCGCTAGCCGGTATCGTGGCGGTGGCCGTGATCGGTGGCGGCCTCGACAAGATCACCTCGCCGCTGCCGAAGTGGGCGGCCGCCGCCTTTGGCGTTGCCATCTACCTGTCCATCGGGCCGATGTTCGCGATTCCGCGCACCGGCACCGTGGCCTTCGAGATGGGCATGCGTCCCTTCATCGACATGTCGGCACAGAGCGGCCTGGCCCTGCATTCGGTGCTGTTCTTCGGCATCGCCACCCTGATCGCGCTGAGCCCGGGCAAGTTGATGGATGTGGTCGGCAAGTGGCTGACGCCGCTGCTGATCGCGCTGCTGGCGCTGATCGCACTGTTCACCATCATCGACCCGCAGGGGCCACTGGGGCCGGTGAGCCCCGAGTGGGCCGAGGCGCCGTTCATGACCGGCTTCCAGCAGGGCTACCTGACCATGGATGCGCTGGCCTCGATGGTGTTCGGCATCCTGATCGTCTCGGCGATCAAGGCACGCGGCATCACCGCGACCGCTGACGTGACCCGCTACACCCTGTGGGCCGGCGCCATCGCCGCCATCTGTCTGGCCGCCGTCTATCTGCCGCTGACCTACATGGGCGCCACCAGCCATGCGCTGGTCAGCGAAGCGGCCAAGGGCGAGCTGATCCCGGTCTACGTCGAGGCACTGTTCGGCGATGCCGGCAAGCTGATCCTGGCGCTGGTCATCACCCTGGCGTGCCTGACCACCGCGGTGGGCCTGTTGACCTCCTGCGGCGAGTTCTTCCATCGCCTGCTGCCGAGCGTACCCTACCGCCTGCTGGTGATCGTGATGGCCGTGGCCTCGGCATTGATCGCCAACCTGGGCCTCTCGACCCTGATCAGCGTCTCGATTCCGGTACTGGTGACGCTCTATCCGCTGGTGCTGGTGCTGACGCTGCTGTCCTACCTGCGTCCGCGCCTGCATGATGCGCCGCGCGTGTTCGCCTGGTCCCTGGGCCTGACACTGCTGGTCAGTCTGCTGGATGGCTTCGAAGCCAGCGGCATTGACTCGCTGATGGCCATCTCGCATCGCATCGAGCCGCTGCTGCCGCTGGCCTCGATGAATCTGGGCTGGCTGGCGCCGGCACTGGCGGGGCTGATCATCGGCATGCTGGCCAGCCGTCGTGACCAGACGAACCTGGACCCGGCACTGGCCGCTCAGGACTGAGGCTTATGCCAATCAGTCGCGCAGCGTGACCAGAAACGCGAAAGCCCGCCTCTCAAGCGAGAGGCGGGCTTTTTTGTTGCCACAAGACAGCTGACAGAAAACAGATGACAGGCACCCTGTCAGCCATCAGGCGACCGTCAGCGCGGCGCACTGCGCGACAGGCCCAGCTGAGCCAGGGTGGCGTCATCCAGCGCATGCACGGCCTCGACGCCGCTCAGCGCCGTGAAGTAGTCCGGTGTCAGGAAGTCACGCCCGCCAAGCAGATGCTCCAGATACTCGCGTGCCGGCTTGAGGCCCTCGGCGGTGCGCTCGGGCAGCGCCACATACACCCAGGCGTCGATCACGCCTTCGCGGGTGACGATGGGGTGAAGGAAACGCTCATATTCATGCGGGCGGCCTTCGAAGGGGTCCATCAGCTTGATCTGCTCAGCCTCGAGCAGCTCGTACAGCACGCCTTCGACGCGCTCACCCGGCGCAGGCTGTACGTTGGCATGCGCGATACCCTCAACCCGAGAGGCCTTGTCGAAGCTCAGGCGATGCTCTTCCAGCCAACCATGCACGGCCCGTCGCGTCTCGCCGATGCGTGCCACGACACGCGCCGGATTCATGTTGCTGCCGTAGGCGAAGTAATAGGCCATGCAAGCTCCTGAAGAGGTCTCGTGGCGCAATGCGAGGGCATCACGCCTGCATAGGGGAGCACTGTGGAGATGTCGGGGAGAGGAAACTCAGTGCGAGGTGAGATTCCTGCCCGGCAATCAGTGCGTCGCAATCAGTGCGTCACGATCAATGCGTCGTGACCAGCGTGTCGATCTCGCGAATCACTTCCGTCATCGCCACGCGGCGCTCCGGGCGGGCATCCTTCAGCCAAGCTTCGATGGCCGGGGCCACTTCACACTTGACGGGGAATGGCGCACGGGCATCACACATCGCTTCCAGACGGGCGATGAACACGAAGCGCAGCCACTGGCCCATGTCCATGCGATCGACACAGAATGGCTCCACACTCATGAAGGCCTGCGGGGATGGCGTGTCCATGCGCCACAGGTCTGCTGCCTTCATGGTCGCTTCCAGACGTGCCAGCAGCGCGCGCAGTTCGTCGTAGGGATTGCCGGCGATCTCGCCGTCCCGGGGTGGTTCAGTCGGATTCATGCGACCTCCGTCAAATCATGCAGGGTTCGTTCACGCTATTATCCCGATGATGCTCACCGAAGGCCAGGAGGCCGCATGGCAGACACGCTGTTCAATGATGTGATGATACTGCTGGGAGCCTCGGTGGTGGCCGCAGCGCTGTTCCGCCGCCTGCATCTGCCGCCGGTGCTGGCCTATCTGGCGGTCGGTTTTCTGGTCGGCCCTCATCTGGCAGGCTGGATCGGTCGCCCGGAAGAACTCGCCTTCCTGTCGGAATTCGGGCTGGTGTTTCTGCTTTTCTCGCTCGGCCTCGAATTCTCGGTGCCGCGCATGCGCGCCCTCAAGACCACGGTATTCGGGCTGGGCGCCTGTCAGGTGGCGGTATGCAGTGGCCTGTTCTGGGCGCTGGGTTCGGCGCTGGGCCTGTCACCAGCGGCGGCGCTGGTAGCGGCCGGCGCGCTGGGGCTTTCCTCCACTGCCATCGTCACGCGGGAACTGGCACGCTGGAATGAGCTGGACAGCCCCCACGGCCACGCCGCCGTGGGCGTGCTGCTGTTCCAGGATCTCGCCGCCCTGCTGTTCCTGATCCTGATTCCGGCCATGGCCGGCGATGGCAGCCAGCTGCTCAGTGACCTGGGTCTGATGCTCATCAAGGGGCTCGGGCTGGTGGCGGTGATGCTGATGATCGGCAAGTGGGTGCTGCCGTTCGTGTTCCAGGAGATCTCTCGCGCGCGCTCTGAAGAGCTGTTCGTGCTCACTGTGCTGCTGGTGGCACTGTTCTCCGCCTGGCTGACCCACAGCCTGCATCTGTCGATGGCGCTGGGTGCCTTCCTGGCCGGGATGATGCTCGGCGAGAGCCATTTCCGTCATCAGATCGAGGCCGATATCCGGCCCTTCCGCGACATCCTGCTGGGGCTGTTCTTCGTCTCGGTGGGCATGTTGCTCGACCCGCAGGTGTTGCTGGCGCAGTGGTACTGGGTCGTCATCGGCGTGACCTGCCTGCTGGCGACCAAGGCACTGCTGATCACCGGACTGGCACGCCTCTCCGGCCGCCCGCTGGACAGCGCGCTGCGCACTGGCCTGGTGCTGTCCCAGGGCGGCGAATTCGGCTTCGCGCTGCTGGCGCTGGCCAGTCAGCAACGCCTGATGGACAACGAGACCGTGGGCCTGGTGGTGGCGATCATCATCGGCTCGCTGGTGGTCACGCCGAGCCTGATTCGCCACAACCAGCAGCTGACGCGCCGCCTGTGCCGCTCCACCACGCCCACCCAGGAGAACCCGCACACCACCGCGGAGCTGAGCGCCGCCACCGCCCCGCTCAGTGGCCATGTCATCGTGTGTGGCTTCGGGCGTGTCGGCCAGACGGTGGGGCGATTTCTCACTCAGGAGAAACTCGAGTGGATCGCCATCGATGCCGACCCCATCCGCGTCCACGAGGCCGCCAGCGCCGGCGAGCCGGTGGTGTTCGGTGATGCGCAGCGTCTGGAAATCCTGCGCGCCCTCGGCATCGAACGTGCCCGGCAGGTGGTGATCACCGTCAATCAGCTCTCGCACGCATTGGCCATATTACGCGCCATCCAGCCGCTGGAACTCGAGAACCTCAAGGTGCTGGTGCGCACCCAGGATGACGCGGACCTCGAGACCTACAAGGCCGCCGGGGCCACCGAAGTGATTCCCGAGGTGCTCGAGGGCTCGCTGATGCTGGTCTCGCATGTGCTGGTCAATCTCGAGGTGCCCTTTCGCCGCGTGGCGCGTTCGATCCAGAATGCGCGTGAGGCGCGCTACAGCATGCTGCATGGCTATTTCCATGGTCAGCAGTCCCAGTTGACCGACAAACGCGGCAACCCGCTGCTGCGGCGACATCCGCTGACGCTAACCGCCGATGCCTGGGCCTGTGGCCGACGACTGGACGACATCGCACTGCCGGAAGTGTGCGGCATTCTTGTCTCACGCGTGGTACGCGCCAGTGGCGAGAACCTGGAAGACCCCACCGGCGACCTGACGCTGGCGTGTGGCGATACACTGGTATTATCAGGACTGGCTGATCATATTGAAGAGGCGGAAACCCGCCTGCTGACCGGCTGAGGCCATCGGCCACTGGCGTTCAGAAGGGAGAGCGTCACAGAGAGTCAGCTCGGATGAACATGCTGATGAGCACACTGAAGGGATCGACATGCCAGGGGGCACGGCCCTGCATGGGAGATAGCACTTATCACAAGGAGGCAGTACACATGGATAGCGCAGGCGTACACAACTACATGGAGCAGCTGGTGCTCGACCAGCTGCGCTTGCATCCCGATAGCCACTCAATGGATGTCGACAGCCGCGAAGACGTGGCCTGCATCGCGCTCAATCAGCTGGCGCCCCGCTATATTCGCCACGACGTCGACATGGCGTTCTACATGGCGCCCGCCGAACAGGAGCTGCTGGAAGAGCGCGTCTCGATGGCACTCCAGGAAGCCTTCGACAAGGTGCGCTCGATGCCCCGTCACGGCTAGTCACGCGTTGCGGCCCATGACGCGTCGCCCTGAAACGCGTCCTGCAACACCAAACGCGGATCAATGATCACCGCCAGAGAAATGACAACGGCCACCGCGATAGCTCTCGCGGTGGCCGTTGTGTCTGTCGCAGGTACAGCCCGAGGCACTACCTCGCGCGACCTGTGGGTCATTACCTCAAGCGAGCAGTATCAGATGCCCTCGGCGCACTGCGGCGGCACTTCATCCAGCACCTTGCGCAGGAAGGCGCGCGTGCGGTCATCCTTCGGCGCGCTGAACAGCTGGCTCGGCGGCCCCTGCTCGACGATCCGCCCGCCTTCCATGAAGATGACGCGATCCGCGACTTCCCGCGCGAACTGCATCTCGTGGGTGACCACGATCATGGTCTGGCGCTCGACCGCCAGCTGCTTCATCAGCTCCAGCACCTCATCGACCCACTCCGGGTCCAGTGCCGAGGTCGGCTCATCGAACAGGATCACCTCGGCCTGGGCCGCCATGGCGCGCCCGATGCCGATCCGCTGCTGCTGACCACCGGAGAGAGCCGCCGGGAAGGCGTCCGCCTTCTCGCTCATGCCGATACGCTCGAGAATCTCGCGCGCCCGCTGGTGCGCCTTGGCCTTGGGCCAGCCGTTGACGACGATCAGGCCCTCGGCAATGTTCTCAAGCGCCGTCTTGTTGGCGAACAGCGCATAGTTCTGGAACACGAAGGCACTGCTGCGACGCAGACCGAGAATGTCGTGACGGCTGGCGCGCGTGGCCTCGACCTTGCGCTCGCCGATCTGGATCTCGCCACCATCGGGCTGCTCGAGGAAGTTGATGCAGCGCAGCAGCGTGGACTTGCCGGTGCCCGACGGGCCGATGACGACAATGATTTCACCCTGCTTCACTTCCAGGGTGATGCCATCGAGTACGGCCTGCCCGCCGAATGTCTTGACCAGGTTTCTGACTGCAATCATCGCTGATAGGCCTTGTTGAGACGTTTCTCCATCCAGCGCTGCACGAAGGACAGCCCTTCCACCATCACCCAGTAGACGATGGCCACCATGATGAAGGATTCAAAGTACAGGAAGCTGCTGGCCGCTTCCTTCTGAGTCGCGCCCATCAGTTCGGTCACCCCCAGCGTGAAGGCCAGCGACGTGGACTTGATCATGTCCACGAAGTAGTTCATCAGCGTGGGGGCCGCCACGCGGGCCGCCTGAGGCAGCACGATGCGCCGCATCAGCTGGACATTGGTCATGCCGATGGAGAGCGCCGCTTCGGTCTGGCTGCGATCGACCCCGACGATGGCGGCACGGATGGATTCGGCCATGTAGGCCGAGAAGTGCAGCGTCAGGCCGAGAATCGTCGCGGTGACGCCATCGATCTGGGTCAGGAACGCCATCACCTGCGGCAGGCCGTAATAGAACAGGAACAACTGCACCAGCAGCGGCGTGCCACGGAAGAAGGAGATGAACACGATGGTCAGCGCATTCAACACCGGCACCTTGAGCACCCGCACTACCGCCAACAGCGAGGCCAGCACCAGCGCGGCCACCATGCCGATACAGGCCATCTTGAGTGTCAGTGGCAGGTATTTGAGCATGACCGGCAACAGGCCAAGCATGTAATCGATATTGAGAGTATCCATTCGTTATCCGGACAGGCTGGGGGCTTGGCTGAGGGTCTGGAAAGACACCCGTCGACATGACGACAACGGGGCGACGGTCAAGCCGTCACCCCGTTTGCACATGACATCCTTGCATGCGCCCTTGTATCAGGGCGCAGCGGGCAATGTTCAAGGCGTGGTGATGTCGTTGCCGAACCACTTGTTGGAAATCTCGGCCAGGCGGCCATTTTCCTTGAGCTCGGTCAGCGCGGCATCCACCTCGTCACGTTTGGCCTCACCTTCGGCATCCTTGCGGAACGGCAGCGCGTTCTCCAGGCGCGAGAACGGCTTGCCAGCCAGTTCCAGCGGCAGCGGCGTCTTCTGGATCACCTGGCTTGCACTGACGCGGTCCATCACGAAGGCATCGACACGGCCCAGGGCGGTGTCCTGCTCGATGTTGGACTCATAGGTCTTGATGTCGATCTGGTCGGCGTAGGGCAGCTCTTTCATCAGCGCTTCGTAGTTGGAGCCCAGGTTGACCGCCACGCTGTGGCCCTTGAGGGACTCGACGCCGGTGATCTCGTCATTGCCGCGACGCTTGACCACCTGAGCCCCGTCATAGACGTAAGGCTGGGTGAAGGCGAACTTGGCCTTGCGCGCATCGGTGATGGTGATCTGGTTGGCCACGGTGTCGATGCGGCCGGCTTCCAGCGAGCCGATCAGGCCGGAGAAGCTCATGGTCACGAATTCGATGTCGTCGCCGGTGATCTCGCCGACGGCGTTGAGCACATCCACTTCAAAGCCCTGCAGCTTGTCCTGCTTGACGAAGGTGAACGGGAAGTAGCCGCCCGACATGCCGACCTTGAGGGTATCAGCCTGTGCCGCCAGGCTGCCCAGGGTAGTCGCACCCAGCGCGGCAGCCATCACGGCGCCCTTGAGAGCGGTGGAAGAGAAGACAGCTGCGAGCGAACGTGATTGGCGCATCGGGATTCCTCATGGATCGCAAGACTGAGCCATTGGCGCTGGACGGTCGCTGACATTCGGCTGATCGCGGATGTCATGCCAACAGAACAGGTATAAGCACAGCCTTTTATATGTGATTTGGTTGTATAGGATAACGGGACTGCCCCGCATTCCCAATCATTTCATCCCTTAAGTACATAACCATAAGGAATAAGACAGTAATCGTGTCAATGAGCGCGATTCTAGCATGCCTGTCTCGACGGGCCAGTGACGCCGTATGGGCTACCTGCTGCGTTGGATGTCAGTCTGACGACAAGTGGATGACAGTTATTCACGCCATCCGTGGACGATGCTGTGGATAACCCGTCTCGGTCACGCTGCAAGCCGCGTCAGCCGTGGGATGACGAAAATTGATCAAAAAATCATCAACCTGCAAGACGCTCAGCGGGGCTTGAGGTGCCGCGTCATCTGTCAAGTCATCACGGGCCGAAAGAGCGGCCATAATAGGAACAGGTCGCCCTCTTCCCTCTGGCCACCATCACACGCCAGCGGGTGGCATGACAGCCGGTGAATCGCTAAAGTCGCTGCCATTCCAGACATGCTCAGGCACATGTCACGCGCCGGCAGCTGTCGCTCGACGACACATGCCACGCCTGGCAAAGATGCTCGACAAGACTTTTTTCCGCTCTGTGCCACGTCCAGCCAGGACGTGGCACAGACACAGCCGTGGTGAGCCTCATGACTCCTCTCTCTTCCTTGAGCAACTTCTTCACACGCACCGGCGCCGAGCTGCACCTCTATCACCTGGGGCGCACCCTGGCCCCACTCAGCCTTGAGCAACTGGAAGCCTTCGAGACCGAACAGCAGCCGTGGGAGCAGCCCTTCAAGGGCCAGGCACGCCTGGCATGCGTGTTCCGCCCGGCCGGGCTCGACGATCCGCTGGTGTGGTTTCTGGCCCTGCCGCTGGATGAAGAAGGCCGTCTCTCCCCCGCACAACGCGACGCCTTCCTCGAACGCCTGATCACGACATTGGGTCAGACGGCGCTGACCGTCGGTCGCCCTGAACTTCAGCAGGCCGAGGCCGGCAAGATCGACAACCTGATGCAGGACAACCCGCTGGCCTTCACGCCGGACGACAGCCTGCGCGCCATGCTGCACGCCCGCGCCAGCCTCGATTGCGACCGCCCTGCCAGCCAGTATTACGAGCTCGCCGAGCAGTATCTCACCGCCCAGCTACCGCTGGATGACTGGCCGTCACTGGGCCTGCAGGGCATCGCCGACGTGCTGACACGGCGCGGCGAGTTGTCCAGCGAGCTTGCCGCGGCCTTCGTGCAGCGCCTGGCTGACCTGCCGGATACGCCGCTGCGCGCCATCGCGCTGTGTCTGGAGCAGGCACCGCCCGCCCATGCCCAGCTGGCTGCCTCACTGACGGAAGAATACGAGACCGAGCTGCTCTCCGCCCTGATCGCGCGTGGCCAGGCCGCACGTGACCTGGGGGACCTGGAAACGCTGTGCGCCTGCCTGCGGGCCGCCGGTGCCAGCCCACGGCCTGCGGCGGCGGAGTGGATCGATGCCTTGCTGGCCGACGACCAGGCCGTCAATGTCGACGTGCTGGTCGCGATCGCCGCACGCGGCTACGCCCACCTGGAAGATGCCGAACGTCTGCCGGCCTTCCTGACCCGCCTGGCCAGCTGTCCGCAGGCCAACTTCGCCGCGCTGGCCCGCGACCTCGCCCTGATTCCGCGTCTGCGTCTGCCGGTACTGATGACACTGCGCAACGCAAGCGCGGACAGCCCGCTGGGGCAGGCGCTTGCCGCCCTGACCCGCAAGGCCGATACCGCCAATCCGGCCCCGCGTCATTGACGTCGGGCATGCCCGCAGGTGACAGTGCTTGAGATCATGCGCATAACCCACGACACTTGATGGAGCCCTTGGTCAAGTGACGGCATCGGGGCTGATCGGCAGAGGTGAACAGAGTGCACTGCGAAGCGCCACCTGCACGATGTCTCACGCGCCAGCGCCCTCAAGCGAGGCGGCTGGCAGCGATGGCCAGGACCGCATGCCCGGGGCGGTTTTGCCGGACGCTGTCAGCGTCGCCGTCACCCCCGGATTCGTGACGCGAAAAAAGAGGCTTCAGCAAGGATTGCTGTCAGTACGTTAAGTGACTATGCTGCGCGCCCGCCTGGCCCTTACCCCGCCAGGCAGGCAACGCACATTATCCTGTGCCGCGCCTGCCCGGTGTCTTCATGCCGTGAGCTGCTGCCCGCTTCGCTCACGCCCTCTGATTCAGGAAGAAACATGTCGCATCACAAGAACACTTCGCGTCATCACATCGACAAGGCACCGCCCCTCGATCTCAAGACACTGAATCATGACCTGCTGGGCTTCCGCCCGCGTGGCGTGGTGGGTCGGCGTGAGTTGATCGAGCTGCCGGAGCTCAAGCTGCACCTCAATGCCAAGATCGACACCGGTGCGCATTCCAGTGCGCTGCATGCCGAGAGCATCGAGGTCTTTGAGCAGCACGATGACCTGTGGGTTCGCTTCATCACCCGGACTGGCGGTAGCGACTCCCCACCGCATACGATCGAGACGCCGGTGCATGATCGCCGCCGCGTGCGCTCATCCAATGGTCAGGCCGAGTGGCGCTACGCGATCCGCTCGCGCATGAAGCTGGCCGGGCTCGACTACGATATCGACATGACGCTGGTGGACCGCTCCCAGATGCGTCACCCCATTCTGCTGGGGCGCCGTGCCCTGCGTCGCCTGCTGGTCGCACCGGGCGCTGCCTATCTGCACGGCGAACCCTGACGGCATCAGGCGTGCGCGCGGCGGCATGCTTCGGCATCTCGCCTCAAGACGCTGGCGCCGGTGCCATCTGCATCGCGTGACGCCTCAAGACAGTAAAGGCCTCACCGGCGAACACCACGCCTCCTGACGGGCATCACGTCAGTCTTCTTCTGATTCATTCCTATCTCTGTCTGGCCCATTCGGCTCCGGAGGATTTCATGCATATCGGTATCCTGTCGCGTAACTCACGCCTCTACTCCACCCGCCGCCTGATCGAGGCCGCCGAGGCACGTGGCTACACCGCACGCGTGGTGGACACGCTGCGTTGCTACATGAACATCGCCTCGCACCGCCCGTCCATCCATTACAAGGGCGCCGAGATCGAGCACTTCGACGCTGTCGTGCCGCGCATCGGTGCCTCCGTCACCTTCTATGGCTGCGCCGTGCTGCGTCAGTTCGAGATGATGGGCACCTACGTGGTCAATGATTCCGTGGCCATCTCCCGCTCACGCGACAAGCTGCGCTCGCTGCAGCTGCTGTCGCGCAAGGGGCTGGGCCTGCCGGTCACCGGCTTCGCGCATTCGCCGGATGACATCCCCGACCTGATCACCATGGTCAAGGGCGCGCCGCTGGTCATCAAGCTGCTGGAAGGCACCCAGGGCATCGGCGTGGTGCTCGCCGAGACCAACCAGGCCGCCGAGAGCGTGATCCAGGCCTTCATGGGCATGAAAGCCAACATCATGGTGCAGGAATACATCAAGGAAGCGCGTGGCGCCGACATCCGCTGCCTGGTGGTGGGAGACAAGGTGGTGGCGTCGATGAAACGTCAGGCGGCTGATGGCGAGTTCCGCTCCAACCTGCATCGTGGCGGCACCGCGAGCGAGATCCGCATCACGCCGGAAGAGCGCTCCACCGCCATCCGCGCCGCCAAGGCCATGGGCCTGGCCGTCGCCGGTGTCGACCTGCTGCGCGCCAACCACGGACCGGTGATCATGGAAGTGAACTCCTCACCGGGCCTGCAGGGCATCGAGACTGCCACCGGCAAGGACATCGCCGGTCTGATCATCGATCACATCGCCAAGTCTGCCGCACCGTCCAAGAAGATTCCGCCCAAGCCCAAGGGCTGAGGGCTGAGGGCTGATGACTCAAGCCTCAGGGCATTGCACGCAACGCTCGACCAGGGGTGCTGATCATCAAGAGGGCACCCCTGGCGCATCTGGGCCAGACAGCTTTTCGGGCAGAGAGCTTGGCGGCGAAAACAGGGGCAAGGACAACGTCTGAAAGGCAACGATGATCGTCACCGGAACGTCATTGTATTGTCGTAAACTGCAGGGATTGACAGTGCGGGAATAAATATCCTGACTTTCTGCCCTGCAGGGGTAGAAAAACACTGTTTTCACCCGCACAATCTCTTCTGACGGAGGAGGTGACCGCCCATGTTTCTCGACAATCGCCAGGTGGCGATGGATAGCGTCCAGGAAGCCCTGGCAGACAGTCTTGATTATTTCGAGGATAACGCCGAACGGCTGCGTCCCGCGCTCCTGAAGGCCTTCGAGCCCTTCTATGCGAGCCGTGTCGAGCTCAAACAGGCGCTGGAAGTCGAGACACGCAAGCATCTGAGCCTGATGCCACGCGACGCCGATGTCGAGCGCGATGACTACATGTGGCTGTGGAGTCGCCTGAAGAGCATCGTCGGCAATGACAATCAGGTGCTGATCAACGAGCTGCTCGAACAGGAACGCGTCCTGATGCAGGCCTGCTCGACCGCCTTCACGCACCCGCTGCCTGACAGCATGGAAAAGGTACTGGAAGGCATCTTCCACAACTGCCGCCATCTGATTCGCGAGCTGTACCGTCACCAGACAGGTCAGGCCGCCCGCCGCCGCGCCGGCTAGCCACATGCCCGACGCCAGACCGTGAACGCAAGACGCCCCGCCTTCCAAAGGAAGTGCGGGGCGTCTTCGTGTTGACACTGTGCGTCTGGCAAGGCCGATGCGCGGCTAGCGCGTCTCAGACCTGACAGGCAGCCATTGGAGCAATGCCTGCTTCACTCCGGGCAGACTGGCCAGCAGGCTTGCCTGCGCCTGACGCGCGAGGGCATGCGGGTCCGGTGAGCCGGCAGCATTCTCTTCATCCGCCACATCCTCTCCATCCGCCATCTCACGACTGGCAGCGGCCTGCTGCCCTTCCCCGTATTCCACGGAGTCCGCCGCCGGCAACATCGAGAGCTTGTCTGAGGAATGGGATGATGAGGGATGCGAAGATGAGTGCGATGACAACACTGGCGTCGGCAGCGTCTCCTGCGGCCCGAGGAAGCGCGGCTTGCGCCCCCACAGATAGAGGTCACCCACTGTCGCCGCACGGGCCAGCCACTCACGCAACATCAGCTTGAGCCCCGGCGGCTGGCGCTCGGAGATGGCCGGACAGCCCACTGCCTCGAGCCCCAGCGCATCGGCGATGAACAGCGCACGCGGCAGATGCCACGGCTGGGTGACCAGCACCGCCTCGTCGACACCGAAGACCTTGTGGGCTCGCACGAGGGTATCGAAGGTGGAGAAGCCCGCGTAATCGAGCGTCATGAACTCCTGCGGCACGTTGCGCGCTCGCAGGTCACGCCACATGGTCATCGGCTCATTGTAGTAACGGGTGCGATTGTCTCCCGAAAGCAGCAGGTTGGAGACGCGCCGCAGGCGGTAGAGCTGAGCGGCGGTATCGAGGCGCGCCTGATAGTGCGGATTGCTGCCCCCGCCCACCAGGCCGTGGGAGGTGCCGAACACGATCCCCACCTCACGGCTCTGACAGGTCAGCGGTGACGTGGCAATGCGATCGTGCGTTGCCATCACGACCCAGAGGTTGAGCCCGACCACCGTCATTGCACCGGCGGCCAGCAGACCGACGATGGTCCAGCCAGCCCGCATGATCACTCGCTGCATCACTTCCCCACGCCCATCCCTGCCTGTCTTTCCTGCCGGTACCGTCACATCGTGCAGGCATGAGCGCTCAGCCTACCCAAGCGGCCGAGGCTCTGCCAGCACTGACTGTTCCCGGCCACGCATGCGGGTGACTCCGCTCAGTCTTCCTGCACCATCACGGCCTTGACGTTGACTGGCACCTGGGTCGCGATGTTGCCGAGCCCGGCCAGGTCACGCAGGGTGCGAATGCCATCGACCAGCGCGAACTGCTCAGCATCGACCATCACCGGCGTGAGGGTCTGCACCAGCCAGCGATCGCCGCGCAGGCGCGTTACCTGCAGGCTCACCGGCAGGTTCTGGGTATTGTCGTGCAACGTCAGCTGGCCTTCGACATCCACCTGCTGGGTATCGCCCGGCTCCATCACCTTGAGGGTCGGCATATCGAGACTGGCGGTCATCACGGCCAACGGATAGGTGCCGGACTCGAACAGCTTCTCGCTGACGCGCTGGTCACGAATGTCGATGCCGGTACTGGCGGAGTCGAGGTCGATCTCCACCGACAGCTGACCGGCGTCATTGACGCGCGCCCGCCAGGAGGTGAAAGCATCCGTCTCGACGGTGCTGGCGCCCGACTTGGCCATCTTGGTGGTCTGGAAGCTCAGCTGTGACACATCACCATCCAGCTTCCAGGCGGCCTGCGCGCTGGCAGCGCTACTCAGGATCAGGGTGGCGGTCAGGGTGCGCAGCGCAGTCTGGAATCGCATTGGGGAGTCTTCCTTGAGGCAGGTGATACGGGAAACCGTCAAACGGACGTGCCGACACGGCCCGAGGCAGCAACTTGCCCGGACGCTCAGCAACGTGAATTGGATAGCCGGATGGACGAGAGGTTCCCGTCCATCCGGTTGCGTTTGCTGCATCTCGCCCGAGTGATGATGCGACTGACGGCCATGACAGGCCGACCAGAAAGCCACAGACAACAAGGGGCGACAACAGCAGACGGCAAAGACGCGCTGATGATGCTCAGAACATGCCCAGTTCCAGGCGGGCATCCTCACTCATCATCTCGCGCGACCAGGCAGGCGAGAACACGATCTCGACGTGGACCTTGGAGACATCCTCGGCGCCGAGAATCTTGCGCTTGGCGTCCTCGGCGATCACGTTGCCCATGCCGCAGCCCGGCGCGGTCAACGTCATCTTGAGATTGACCATCTTCTCGCCGCTGATCAGGGTGTCGATACGACAGCCATAGACCAGCCCCAGCTCGACGATGTCGACCGGGATCTCGGGGTCGAAGCAGGTGCGCAGCTGGGCCCAGACGAAAGCCTCGATGTCAGCATCGCTCTGGCCGGCCGGCAGGTGCGGACGCGGCACGGCGTCCAGCCCCAACGCATCGAGGCTGAAGCTCTCGATCAGGTACATGCGACCCTCGAAAGCGACGCTGACGGTGCCGCCCTTGGCCTGCATGACTTCGACCACCGAGTCCTCATGCAGGGTCACCGACTTGCCGAACGGTACCGAGATGCCCTCCACGTCCCGCTGCAACGGCATCTTCTGGCCCTTGCCGAGGCTGGCCAGCTGGTCTTCAGTGTGGCTCATGCCCTCTCCTTGCCGATCCGCACGACAGGCATGCGGATCAAGAATTCTGTTGGTTCACTCAAGACGTGCGGGTGACAACATTCCCTGACAAGTGCCGATACCAATGAGGCCCGCCATGCGCGAGCCTCATTGATCAGCGCCCATCAGGGCCACCGCAGGGGGTGCTCAGCGCACCATGGTCAGCACACGCTGCAGGGCATCGACGAACATGTCGATCTCTTCCGGCGTGTTGTAGGCCGCGAAGGAGGCCCGGCAGGTGGCATCGACACCGAAGCGACGCAGCACCGGCTGCGCGCAGTGGTGCCCGGTACGGATGGCCACTCCCAGCTGGTCGATCAGCAGCCCGATGTCCTGGGCGTGAGCACCATCGACCACGAAGGAGATCGCCCCCGCCTTGTCAGGCGAGTTGCCGATGATGCGCAGGCCGTCCACTTCGCGCATGCGCTCGCTGGCATGGCGCATCAGCTGCTGCTCCCAGCGCGTGATCAGCGCCATGTGGGTGCAGTCCAGCCAGTCGATGGCCTTGCCCAGCCCGATGACCTCGGCGATGGGCGGCGTGCCGGCCTCGAACTTGTGCGGCAGGTCCGCGAACAGGGTGCCATTCTCGAACGACACCGTGCGGATCATCTCGCCGCCACCCTGCCACGGCGGCATGGCATCGAGCAGCGCTTCCTTGCCGTAGAGCACACCGATGCCGGTGGGACCGTACATCTTGTGGCCCGAGAAGACATAGAAGTCAGCATCGATCTCGCGCACATCGACCTGCTGATGCGGCACCGCCTGGGCACCATCGACCAGGATGAGCGCGTCGTGGGCGTGCGCCAGCGTCGCCATCTCGGCCACCGGATTGATGCTGCCCAGGGCGTTGGAGACCTGATTGACGCAGACCAGGCGCGTCTTCTCGCCCAGCAGGTCACGGTAGGCTGCCATGTCGAGCACGCCATCGTCGTCACACGGGATGACCTTGATGACGATATCGAGACGCTCGGCCAGAAGCTGCCACGGCACGATGTTGGCGTGATGCTCCATCACCGAGATCAGCACCTCATCACCGGCGTTCAGCCAGTTGGCACCCCAGCTGTTGGCGACCAGATTGATCGCCTCGGTGGTGCCGCGCGTGAAGATGACTTCCCGCGTCAGGCGCGCATTGATGAAGTTGCGCACCTTCTCACGCGTGCCTTCGAAGGCCGCTGTCGCCTCATCCGCCAGGGTATGCAACCCACGGTGGATATTGGCATTGGTATTGCGGTAATAGTCGCTCATCGCGTCGATGACGGCAGTCGGCGTCTGGCTGGTGGCGGCGCTGTCCAGATAGATCAGCGGCACGTCACCATGCACGCGACGCTCGAGGATCGGAAAATCCTCGCGCACCCGCACGACGTCGAGCATCAGGTTATCGAGTGCGCTCATGCAAAGTCCTCATCACGTGCCACCGCCACGGCGCCGCCGCCCAACTCGACGCTGAGATCGACCAGCTCATCGAGGTGGAAGCGTGACGGCAGGCGTCCCGCGACACTGCGCTCGATGCGCTCGGCGATGGCGTCGATGCCCAGACCGGTCATGACTTCGTTGGCGAAGGCCAGAGTCAGCAGGCCACGGGCGGTCTGCTCATCGATGCCACGGGCGCGCAGCGCGAACACGGCGGTCTCGTCGAGCTGACCGGTCGTGGTGCCGTGGGAGCACTTGACGTCGTCGGCGTAGATCTCGAGTTCCGGCTTGGTGTTGATCTCGGCGCGGTCCGACAGCAGCAGGTTGGCGTTGTTCTGATGCGCCTCGATCTGCTGGCTGTCGCGCTTGACCAGCACACGGCCATTGAAGACGCCACGGGCGCGGTCGGCCAGGATACCCTTGTAGTTCTCGTCGGAGAACGTCAGCGCCTCGTTGTGATTGACCAGCGAGTGGGTGTCCACGTGCTGACGATCACGACCGAAGAACAGGCCATCGAGACGTGCATGGGCGTTGTTGCCGTTCAGGTCGCAGACGATGTCGTTGCGCACCAGACCACCACCGGTGTTCAGGTTGATGGAGCGATACTGGCTGTCACGCGGCTGCTCGACCTGCAACGAGGCGATATGCGTCTCGCCGGTGGCGGCTTCGCCCAGCTTGTAGTGATTGAGCACGGCGCCGCGCTCCAGCATCACTTCGCTGACCATGTTGGTGAAGTTGGTCGCGCCGGTCTCACCGATGTGATGCTCGATCACGCTGGCTTCGGCGCGGCTGCCCAGCTGCACCAGCAGGCGCGGGTGGCTCATGGTCACGGGCTGGCCTTCGACGGCGGCACGCGACAGGAACAGCACGTAGACCGGCTTGTCGAGCACCGTGCGCGGGCCGACCTGAATCACCGCACCCTCTTCGGTGAAGGCGGAATTCAGCGCCACGAACGGGGTGAAGTCGATACCGGTCAGGCGGTTCAGCGAGCCGCCGATGACTTCCGGCTGATTGACGATGGCGTCAGACAGCGGCACGACACGCACGGTGTCGGGCAAGCCTGCCACATCGGAAAGCTCGGCATTGTAGAGGCCATCGACGAACACCAGACGGTAGGCGTCGACGTCGAGCGCCAGTTCATCCTTCACGGCCGGCGCGAGGCTTGCATCGTCGGCGAGACGATACTCCTGACGACCCAGTGCCTGGGTGTCGGTGTACTTCCAGGCCTCGACCTTGCGGGTCGGCAGGCCGAGGGCTTCAAAGCGGGCGATACCGGCCTGACGGCGGGCGGCCATCCAGCTCGGATCGGCCGCAAAGCGGGCCTTGCGGGCAGCGAATTCGCTGGCGAAGGCTTCGGCTTCGCTGCCGGGGACGGACGCGGTAGCAAGTGCTGTCATTACGCGGTTTCCTCCTGCAGCCAGTCATACCCCTGGGCTTCGAGTTCGAGGGCCAGCGACTTGTCGCCGGACTTGACGATGCGGCCATCCATCAGCACGTGGATCTGGTCCGGCACGATGTGCTCGAGCAGACGCTGGTAGTGGGTGACCATCAGCACGGCACGGTTTTCGTTGCGCAGCGAGTTGACGCCCTTGGCGACGACCTTGAGGGCATCGATGTCCAGGCCGGAGTCGATCTCGTCGAGCATGGCGAGCTTCGGTTCCAGCACCAGCATCTGCAGGATCTCGTTGCGCTTCTTCTCACCACCGGAGAAGCCTTCGTTGACGGCGCGCTGCAGGAAGCTGGCATCCATCTGCATGAAGGCCAGTTTCTCGCGGATCAGCTTCATGAATTCCGGGGCCGGAATCTCGCCCAGGCCTTCGGCTTCACGCTTGGCATTCAGCGCCGCCTTGAGCAGGTAGACGTTCTTGACCCCCGGGATTTCCACCGGGTACTGGAAGCCCAGCAGCATGCCGGCACGCGCACGCTCTTCGACTTCCATCTCCAGCACATCCTCACCTTCATAGGTAATGGTGCCCGAGGTCACTTCATAGCCGTCCTTGCCGGCGATCACGGAAGACAGCGTGGACTTGCCTGCGCCGTTCGGGCCCATGATGGCGTGGACCTCACCCTTGTTGATGGTCAGATCGAGACCCTTGAGGATTTCCTTGCCTTCCACCGAAACGTGCAGATCTTTGACTACGAGCATGTTGATACCTTTTGCTGACAGGCCGCCCGCAAGCGGCCCTCAAGAATGGGGTGAATGCGAAAGGGACGGCGGGATCAGCCGACGGCGCCTTCAAGGGTGACGTTGAGCAGCGCCTCGGCCTCGACGGCGAACTCCATCGGCAGCTCCTGGAAGACGTCCTTGCAGAAGCCATTGACGATCATGTTGACCGCATCTTCTTCGCTGATGCCGCGCTGACGGCAGTAGAACAGCTGATCTTCGCCGATCTTGGAGGTCGTCGCCTCGTGCTCGACGGTGGCCGTCGCGTTGCCGATTTCCTGATACGGGAAGGTGTGCGCGCCACAGCGGTCGCCGATCAACAGCGAATCACACTGGGTGAAGTTGCGCGCGCCCTTGGCCCGCGGGCCGATCTTGACCAGACCACGATAGGACTGCTCGGAATTACCGGCTGAGATGCCCTTGGAGACGATGGTGGACTTGGTGCCCTCACCGATGTGGATCATCTTGGTGCCGGTGTCCGCCTGCTGACGACCATTGGTGACGGCGACGGAGTAGAACTCCCCGACACTGTCCTTGCCGCGCAGGATGCACGACGGGTACTTCCAGGTGATCGCGGAGCCTGTCTCGACCTGGGTCCAGGAGACCTTGGAGCGGTCACCACGGCAGTCGGCACGCTTGGTGACGAAGTTGTAGATGCCGCCCTTGCCGTCTTCATCGCCCGGATACCAGTTCTGGACGGTGGAGTACTTGATGTAGGCGTCTTCCAGTGCCACCAGCTCGACCACGGCGGCGTGCAGCTGGTTGTCATCACGCTGCGGCGCGGTACAGCCTTCCAGATACGAGACCTGAGCCTGCTTCTCGCAGATGATCAGGGTGCGCTCGAACTGGCCGGTGTTGGCGGCGTTGATGCGGAAGTAGGTGGAAAGCTCCATCGGGCAGGTCACGCCTTCCGGCACGAACACGAAGGAGCCATCGGTGAAGACGGCGGCGTTCAGCGCGGTAAAGAAGTTGTCTGCCTTGGGCACCACGGTTCCGAGATACTGCTTGATCAGTTCCGGGTAGTCCTGGATGGCTTCCGAGATGGAGCAGAAGATGACGCCCGCCTCGGACAGCTCCTTCTTGAAGGTGGTGGTCACGGACACGGAGTCGAAGACCGCGTCGACCGCCACGCCGGCCAGTGCGGCACGCTCGTGCAGCGGGATACCCAGCTTCTCGTAGGTCTCGAGCAGCTTGGGATCGACCTCATCCAGACTCTGCGGACGGTCTTCCGGCTTCTTCGGGGCGCTGAAGTAGGAAATCGCCTGGTAGTCGATCTCCGGATAATCCAGGTGCGCCCAGGACGGTGCCTTCATCTTCAGCCACTGCTGATACGCATCCAGACGCCACTCCAGCATCCACTCCGGCTCACCCTTCTTGGCCGAGATGAAGCGAATCACGCTTTCATCCAGTCCCGGCGGAATGGTGTCGCTCTCGATATCGGTCACGAAGCCCTGCTTGTACTCGCGCTGTACAAGCTGCTCCATCTCCTGGCTCGCCATGCTGGTCTCCTCTCCCGGAGAGCTCCGGGTCTGTTCAGATGCCTGATCACCCCGCCCGAATCGCAGCGAAGTTCGAATGTTCGTGTTGCCACGACGATGTGTGTCGCGCGGCAACGGATTCAGCGTTTGCCGGTTTTAGCGTTTGCCAGTGCTGTTGGCTGCCGAGGCCATGGGGTGCGGTTCGTCATCCCCGTACAGGCTGATGGCCTGAATCGGCAGTTGCACCGGCATGCGCAATGGCGCGGATGACGCCAGATGCGCCAGCGTCACGCTGCCCAGCAGCTCACTGATGGCGTACGAGACGCGCTGCCAGTTGTCGGCCACCCCGCAGGTGTTGACCAGCTCGCAATCGCCGTCGGCGTGACTGCACTCCGTCACGGCCACCGGGCCTTCGATGGCGCTGATGATGTCGCTGGCCGTGATCTGGCTGGCCGGGCGTGCCAGACGATAACCGCCCAGCGCACCGCGCCGCGACTCAAGCAATCCTGCTCGCACCAGCGCCTTGAGCGTCTTGCTCACGGTGGGATGCGGCAGCTGCACGCTTTCGGCCAGATCGATCGCCGCATGGGCCGAGTCCGGCTCGCGGGCGATGCGCGCCATCACGACAGCGGCATAATCGGTCATCTTGGAAAGCTTCAGCATGCTGGCCTCCACCACGGGAAGATTAATTGGGGACCATTTTAGTCCTGTATCAGAACGATGTGAAGCGGGGACCCCACCGAAAACGTCGAATTGCGACCTGGGCAACCAGTTTGCCGACAAGATAGCCGCCGATCACAACAAAAATAACAATCATTCCCATTTAAAATTCCTACTGTCCACCCACCCTGCCACTCCCAAGACTGTACAAGATCCTCTGCTGCCAGCCCTGGAACGCAAGACACCCCGCCGGGAAATCCCGACGGGGTGTCTTGGTCTTGCATCATCTCGACATCATGTGCCGCTCAGGAGAGCGACGTGGTCATGATCAGTCGTGGAACGGGTTGCGCAGCACGATAGTCTCGTTGCGGTCCGGGCCAGTGGAGATGATGTCGATCGGCACGCCGACCTGCTCTTCCAGGAAGCTGATGTAAGCGCGGGCGTTGGCCGGCAGCTTGTCGACTTCGCGCACGCCGATGGTGGAATCGCTCCAGCCCGGCAGGTCCTGGTAGAGCGGCTCGATGGCTTCGTAGCCTTCGGAATCCACCGGGTTGTCCAGCACGTCGCCATCCTTGCTGCGATAGCCGATGCAGACACGGATGTTCTCGAGACCGTCCAGCACGTCCAGCTTGGTCAGGCAGATGCCGCTGACCGAGTTGATCTGCACGGCGTGACGCAGGGCGACGGCATCGAACCAACCGCAACGACGCGCACGACCGGTGGTGGCACCGAATTCGTGGCCACGCTCGGCCAGGTGACGGCCGAACTCATCGAACAGCTCGGTCGGGAACGGACCGGAGCCGACACGCGTGGTGTAGGCCTTGGTGATACCCAGCACGTAGTCGAGGTACAGCGGACCAACGCCAGAACCGGTAGCGGTGCCGCCGGCAGTGGTGTTGGAGCTGGTGACGTACGGATAGGTACCGTGGTCGATGTCGAGCAGCGAGCCCTGAGCCCCCTCGAAGAGGATGTTCTCGTTGGCCTTGCGCACGGAATGGACCAGATCCACGGTGTCGCAGACCATCGGGCGCAGCTCTTCGGCCATTTCCATGGCTTCGTCCAGTACCTGCTGGAAATCGACCGGTGCTTCACCGTGATAATGCTGCAGCACGAAGTTGTGGTAATCCAGCACTTCGCCCAGCTTGGACGCGAAACGCTCACGGTGGAGCATGTCGCCCAGACGCAGACCGCGACGCGCGACCTTGTCTTCGTAGGCCGGCCCGATACCACGACCGGTAGTCCCTATCTTGGCGATGCCACGCGCCTTCTCACGCGCCTGATCCAGACGCACGTGGTAGGACAGGATCAACGGGCAAGCCGGTGACAGACGCAGGCGATCACGCACCGGCACGTCATTGGCTTCCAGCTCGCGGATTTCCTTGATCAGCGCTTCCGGAGACAGCACGACACCGTTGCCGATGACGCAGGTCTTGCCCGGGTGCAGGATACCGGACGGGATCAGGTGAAGGACGGTCTTCTTGCCATCCAGCACCAGGGTGTGACCCGCATTGTGGCCACCCTGGAAACGCACGACAGCGCTGGCGGATTCGGTCAGCAGGTCGACGACCTTGCCCTTGCCTTCATCACCCCATTGGGTGCCGAGCACGACTACATTCTTGCCCATGGTTCCTATCTCTTTCGGTGAATAACCGTCGGTGAAAACCCACTCACAAGTGCAGCCGCCTTGTCGGCAGCTGCACCTCGGGACCCAGTGGCCCCTACTGTTCTGCTATCAGGTACTCAACGTCATCGATCTCTCTGCAATGAGAGACTCATGACGCGAGCGTCACGACCTGCCAGCCACTGTCACCATTGACCAGCTCACGATTGCAACGGTGCGTGTCGGCACCGGTTGTCTGCCCCGGAAGTGCCTCGATGACACGCTCGCCACTGGCGCGCAGCTGATCGACGCATTCACGCAGGGCACTGTCATTGAGCGCCGGCGCCCAGATGCCGTCACAGGCCGGGGGTTGCACGGCCAGCGAGGCCAGCTGCTTGAGGTCCATCGAGAAGCCGGTGGCGGGACGCGCACGACCGAAGGCACGTCCAGTATCGTCGTAGCGGCCACCCTTGGCCAGCGCCTGACCATAGCCCGGCACATAGGCCGCGAATACCATGCCGGTGTGATACTCGTATCCGCGCAGCTCGGCGAGATCGAAGTACAGCGTGACATGCGGATGACGTTCACGCACGACCTGATTCAAGGCCGCGAGCTGATCAAGTGCACTGGCGACGGCAGTCGGGGCACCCGCGAAGGCGGTACGTGCCTGGGCAAGAATCTCTTCATCGCCATGCAGGTGCGGCAATGCCTTGAGCATGCCCGCCACTACCTTGTCACCCACCACACGATCGATCAATGCATCGAGAGCGGAATACTGCTTGCGCTCGATGGCAGCGAACAACTCACGCTCGTACTCGACACTCATGCCGGCTTCGGTGATCAGGGCGCGGTAGATGCCGATATGGCCCAGTGCCAGGTGCAACTCACCGGCACCGGCCTGCTCGAGACTGGTCAATGCCAGATGCAGGATCTCGTGGTCGGCCTCGAGGCCGGCGTGTCCGAACAGCTCGGCGCCGACCTGCACCGGACTGCGGCCGCCCTGGTGCTTGTCCGCTTTGGTACGCAGCACGTTGGCGCAGTAGCACAGACGTACCGGGCCTTCGCGATGCAGGGAGTGAGCGTCCATGCGCGCCACCTGCGGGGTGACGTCGGCGCTGGCGCCCATCATGCGACCGGTCATCTGGTCGGTCAGCTTGAAGGTCTGCAGATCCAGCTCGGTACCGGTGCCGGTCAGCAGCGAATCAAGAAATTCGACGGGCGGCGGCAGCACCAGGTCATAGCCGAAGCGATGATAGAGGTCGAGCAGCGCGCGGCGCAGCGCCTCCATACGGGTTGCCTGAGGGGGCAATACCTCATCCATGCCATCCGGGAGGAGCCAGCGATCTGCGATGGTCATTGCGCTATCCTGCGAGAGATTTATGACAAGGGGTGACTCGTGACGCGAGGAAATTCACCCGGCTGACGCTCATGTCGAACGCGACGCCTGCGGGGGATTTCACAGCAGCCGACCGAGACCCGTGAAGCAAGGTCCTGCTCGACGCTTTCCTGTCGGCCTTGCGCCCGGACATGAAACCCGAGCATGAAAAGCGGCCACAAAAAAACCGGGCGGTGCCCGGTTGCAGGAGTCTAGCATGAATCCTTGTGGGATGAACCCCGCGAACCTCTCGAGCGACGTTCACCCACTGCGCGGCCTCCGATGCTGCCAGAGGCCGCGCGCAACATCCCCGAAGGCGAGCCTTCGGGCTTGATGATGCTGCTTACTTGCTGCCGCCCTGCGGGTCCTTGAAGAAGCGGAAGAACTCGCTGTCCGGCTGCATGACCATCATGTTGCCATCGCCCTTGAAGCTGTCGCGATAGGCCTGCAGTGAGCGGTAGAAGCGGAAGAACTCGGTATCCGCCCCGTAGGCACCGGCATAGATGGCAGCGGCGGAGGCATCGCCCTCACCACGCAGGGTCTGCGCCTGCTCTTCAGCCTGCGCGAGCAGGACGGAACGGCGACGATCGGCATTGGCCTGGATCTTCTCGGCCTGCTCCTGACCCTGGGCACGATACTCACGTGCCTCACGCTGACGCTCGGTCTTCATGCGCTCGTAGACCGCCTGGGAGACTTCGTCCGGCAGGTCGATACGCTTGACGCGGATATCGAGAATCGACACCCCCAGCTCCTTGCGCATCACCTCGTCGAGCTCTTCGGTGGGCTTCTTCATCAGCGCGTCACGCTGCTCGGAGATGATCTGGACCAGCTCGAGCTTGCCGAACTCGTTACGCAGACTCTCGTCGACACGCGGCGCGATCAGGCGCTCGGCCATCTGCTCGTCGCCGGAGGTCGCTTCGTAGTAGCGCTTCGGATCGACGATCTTCCACTTGACGAAGGAGTCGACGATGACGGCCTTCTTCTCGCGGGTCAGATAACGGCTTGCCTGGGCATCCAGCGTCAACACGCGCGTATCGAAGGTACGGATCGTGTTGTAGACCGGCAGCTTGAAGTGCAGGCCGGGCTGGATGTTGTCTTCCACCACTTCACCAAACTTGAGCTTGATGGCGCGCTGGGTCTCATCAACCGTGTAGAGGCTGTTGCTACCAAGCCAGGCCACTACGGCCAGACCGGCGACGGCCATCAGTGAGCGATTGTTGATCATTGACGACCCTCCCGACGGATGCTGTTGCTGCTGTCAGTGCTCTGGCTGCGGCTCAAGGCATCGCTCGCCTGTCGGGACACACGGTCCAGCTCGCTACGACTCATGCCACTGCTGTCTTCGGCGGCAGCACTGGACTTGTTGGCCAGCTTGTCCAACGGCAGGTACATGAGGGAATTGCCGTTCTCGACATCCACCAGCACCTTGTTGGTCTTGCCGAGCACTTCGCCCATGGTTTCCAGATACATGCGCTCGCGGATGATTTCCGGCGCCTTCTGGTACTCGGTCAGCAGGGACGTGAAGCGGTTGGCCTCACCCTGGGACTTCGCGACCACGGACTCCTTGTAACCCTCGGCTTCCTCGATGATGCGCTGCGCCTGACCCTGGGCTTCCGGGAGAATCGAGTTCTCGTAGGCCAGTGCCTGGTTGATCGTGCGCTGACGATCCTCGCGCGCCTTGATGACGTCATCGAAGGAATCCTGAACCGCTGCCGGTGCAGAGGTGGACTCGACGTTGATGGTCTGCAGCGTCAGGCCGACACCGTAGTTGTCCAGATAGGACTGCAGGCGCGACTTGACGTTGCTGGCCAGCAGCTCACGACCGGAGGTCAGGATGTCGTTCATGTCGGCACTGCCGACTTCGTGACGCAGCGCAGAGTCCATGGCGTTCTCGAGACTGATCTCGGGCGCGCGGACATTGAGCAGGAAATCACGCGGATTGGACACCTGATACTGCACGGACATCTGGACTTCGACGATGTTCTCGTCCTGAGTCAGCATCGACTTGGTCTGGGAGAGCGAACGCACCTTGGTGACGTTGACCTCACGCACATCGTCGATGATCGGCGGGTTCCAGTGCAGGCCCGGACCGACGATGTCGTTGTACTTGCCGAAACGCAGCACGACGCCACGCTCGGACTGATCGACCAGATAGAAACCGGAAGCCGCCCAGATGGCGACCAGGATGACACCGATGATCCCCGGCAGTGCGAAGGCATTGGTATTGCCACCGTTACCCCCATTGCCACCGGCACCACCACGACGCTTGCGGCCATTGCCGAGCATGCCGTTGAGCTTGTCCTGGAACTTCTTCAGCGCTTCGTCGAGGTCGGGCGGTCCACCATTGCCACCGCCGTTACCCCCGCCCCCCTTCTTGTCCCCGTTGCGACCACCGCCGCTCCACGGGTCATGCTGGTTGCCGCCACCCGGCTCATTCCAAGCCATACGTCGTCTCCACTCAGTCGATGTTCCGCTCGTCATTATGATGACGCCGCCCTGCCAGCTGCGACCGGTTCCGTGCCTTGAGCCTGATGGCCTCCGGCGACCGATTCTCTCGTACGGCATGGCGACGCGTCCCTTGCGGGAGAAGGCCATGGCCCTGCCCGACGGCCATCGTCCGTCGGGCGGCATCCAGCCAATCCTGCTGAATGCCCGCTGCTCTGACACGCAGGGCAGGCCCTGCGCGAGGGCACCCATCGTCATTCGTGCGCGGCGATGGATGCCGGGTAGTGCTTTCTAGACACGATGCGTCGTGCGTTACCACTGAACGAGCCGCTGCGCAGCGCGCCAGCGCAAGTCGCGTTACCAGACGGTATCAGGACTTGTGCGTGACCGACACGCGATGCTTTTCCGCGCGTTCGGCGGACAGCTCACGCTGCCAGGCTTCGCGGTCGTCATGTTCACCGCCGAGATAATCTTCAGGCGATTCACCAAGATGCGACAACAACTGCAGAAAGTCGCGTTTCTCGAGACGAATGTCCAGCAGTGCATTGCCCTGCTCGTCATATTGCTCGTCCTTGACCGCGTCCAGCTCATGCAGGCCTGCCCGCAGACGGGACTTGGCAGGCCCCAGCGTCAGCTGCATGGAGATGACGTTGTCGGACAGCAGCTCGGCGAAGGCCTGCATCAGCAGATCCAGCCCCTTGCCGTCACGTGCCGACAGCCACACTGCCAGCGGACGACCGAAGCCATCACGTTCGATGCGTGGTGCCATGTCGAGACGATCGATCTTGTTCATGACCAGCAGACGCGGCACGTCACCAGCATCAATCTCGCTCAGCACGTGATTGACCTGCTCGGTATTGCGGTCATTCTCCGGATCTGCGGCGTCGATGACATGTACCAGCAGATCCGCTTCCGCCGCTTCCTGCAGGGTCGCCTGGAAGGCTTCCACCAGCTTGTGCGGCAGATGACGAATGAAGCCGACGGTATCGGCCAGGACTGCCGGACCGACATCCTCGAGTTCCAGACGACGCAGCGTCGGGTCCAGCGTCGCGAACAGCTGATCGGCGGCGTACACCTCGGAGGTGGTCAGCGCGTTGAACAGCGTCGACTTGCCGGCGTTGGTATAGCCGACCAGCGACAGACTCGGGATCTCGGCACGCGCACGGGCACGGCGGTTCTGATCGCGCTGCTTGTGCACCTTCTCGAGTCGCTTGTGGATCGACTTGATACGGGCGCGCAACAGGCGACGGTCAGTCTCGAGCTGGGTTTCCCCCGGGCCTCGCAGACCGATACCGCCTTTCTGACGCTCAAGGTGGGTCCAACCCCGCACCAGGCGGGTGGACATGTACTCGAGCTGTGCGAGTTCCACCTGCAGCTTGCCCTCATGGGTCCGCGCACGCTGGGCAAAGATGTCGAGAATCAGACCGGTACGGTCAATGACGCGACACTTGAGCGTGGCTTCGAGGTTACGCTGCTGGGAAGGACTCAATGAATGGTTGAAAATGACCAGCTCGGCTTCGTGCACGGCCAGGGCCTCTTGCACTTCCTCAAGCTTGCCTTCTCCGATGAACGTACGGGAGTCGGGGCGGGGCCGGCTACCCTCGATGAGGGTCGCCGGCACGGCGCCTGCCGAACGTACGAGTTCGAGGAGCTCACCGGCATCCTCGCGTTCTTTTTCGTCCCGGAAATTGACATGCACCAGGACGGCCGTTTCACCGGCTTCGGGTCGTTCGAAGAACAATCAGCGCCTCTAACTTCAGCTTTCTGTGGACGGCACGCTCGGATCCTGGGCCGGCAGGCGCACATTGCGCGACGGCACCACGGTCGAGATAGCGTGCTTGTAAACCATCTGGGAGACAGTATTGCGCAGCAGGATCACGAACTGATCGAAGGATTCGATCTGGCCCTGCAGCTTGATGCCGTTGACCAGGAAGATCGAGACCGGGATACGTTCCTTGCGCAGGATGTTCAGGTACGGGTCCTGGAGTGATTGACCTTTGGACATGTGACTCTCCGTAAAAATGTCTCGTTCGAGGTAAGTATGGTTATGTTCGCCAGCGCTCCGGGTTGCCCTCTTGAGGGGGCTTCACGGGCGCGGGTCGTGACCGCTCATGTTACGCTAAGTGCAGGTCTGGCGCACGATTTTCAAGGTTTCACTGTAAGGATCTACACCCATGGAATCCACCGGGTGAATCCCCTGCCAGCTCCGCAACCAGGTCAACTGTCGCTTGGCGAGTTGACGCGTCGCGATGATGCCGCGTTCGCGCATCTCATCCCGGCTCAGATGGCCATCGAGAAAATCCCACACCTGACGGTAGCCGACACAACGTATCGAGGGCAGGCCCGCATGCAGCTCCGGACGTGCCTTAAGCGCTTCGACCTCGGCAATGAAGCCCTGTTCCAACATCTGATCAAAACGCGTCTCGATACGTTCATGTAACACGGCTCTATCGTGGGGCGCCAGTGCGATCGCTATCGGGTGGAACGGAAGTTCCGCCTCTGGCTGCTCCGCGAGCAGCTCGCTCATCGGGCGCCCGCTGATCAGACAGACCTCCAGTGCACGTGTCAGCCGCTGGGGGTCAGTGGCCCGAATGCGCTGTGCCGTGGCCGGATCAAGCCGCGCCAGCTGCGCATGCAGCACATCCAGCCCCTCGGACTGGATGCGCGCCTCGAGCTCCGCGCGCAGCTCGGCATCCGCCGCCGGAAGCTCCGCCACGCCTTCCAACAGACGCTTGAAATACATCATGGTGCCACCGACCAGCAGCGGCATCTTGCCGCGGGACTGGATCTCGGCGATATGCGCCAGCGCATCGCGACGGAACTCGGCGGCGGAATAGCTCTCCAGCGGGTCGAGAAAGTCGATCAGGCGGTGTGGCGCTCGGGCCAGCTCTGCCGCGCTCGGCTTGGCCGTGCCGATATCCATGCCGCGATAGATCAGCGCCGAATCGACACTGACCAGCTCCGCGCCCTGCTCCTCGTGCCAGCGAATGGCGAGGTCGGTCTTGCCGGAGGCTGTCGGCCCCATCAACAACACGACAGGCGGCTTGTCAGCCACCTCAGGCGCGTGGTGTCGGGAATCTTCAGGGGGTTGAATCTGGGTCATGGCCTATTGTCTGGGCTGGGAGGTGAATCAGGGGTGAACCGCGACGACACGGGGCGTCATCTACTGGCCACGCAGGAACAGCTTGTCGAGCTCATGCATCGAAAGCTCGGTCCAGGTCGGTCGGCCATGATTGCATTGCCCGGAGCGCTCGGTGCGCTCCATGTCACGCAGCAGGGCATTCATTTCCGGAATCGTCAGACGGCGGTTGGCACGCACGCTGCCGCGACACGCCATGTCGGCGAGCAGTTCATTCATGTGCGCCTCCATGCGGTCACTGCGCCCATAGCGCTCGAGGTCTTCCAGCATGCCACGCACCAGGGGTTCCACATCGGCATTGCCGAGCACGACCGGTACCTGACGCACCAGCAGCGTTTCCGGCCCGGCAGCATCCAGCTCGACGCCCAGCCGCGTGAACGCCTCGGACTCGCGCTCGAAGGTGCCCATCTCGCGCGAACTGACCGCCAGCGATACCGGCACCAGCAGCGGCTGGGCCTCCAGATGGCCGCCACCATGCACATGCTGCTTCATGCGCTCATAGGTGATGCGCTCATGAGCGGCATGCATGTCGACCATCACCAGCCCGCGCGAGGTCTGCGACAGGATGTAGACGCCATGCAGCTGCGCCACGGCGTAGCCCAGCGGCGGGGTGTCATCGTCGTCACTCTGGGCCGGCAGACCACGCATCACCACTGCCGAGCCACTAGAGCCAGACGACGCCGACATGCCAGACACGGCGTCGCTGGGAGGCGCGGCAACGGACGGCCCACCCGCCGGAGGCGAGTCGACTCGCCAGCCGGGCGCAGCTTCCGCGACACCGGCCTGCGCATCCCCTTGTCCTGCGCCTTCGCCGTCACTTTCACGGCCACCTTCGCCTAGCGTGACACGTGGCGCACGCCGCGCCTCACGCTCGGCACTGGCGATCGCCGCCGGATCATTGGTTGCGCCCGCGCCGCCGGCTCCACCACCCGGCGTCAACAGATGATCTTCGCTGGGGTGCAGTGCCCGATAGCCGGCCATGAATTGACGCACACGCTCGGCGCTCAGGCGTTCGCTGGAGCGACCATCACCGGCAGGCGGCAGCTGCGAGGAAGGCTTCCAGACGGCCCCAGCGCCTGCAGACGCGCTCGGCGAGGCTGACGAACCGCCCCCGGCTTGCGGACCAGCCGATGACGATTGCTGTCCTGACGCGCCATTCTGCTGGGCATCCTGTTCCTGACGGCCAAGTCGCATGCCCTGCTGCTGCCAGCCGGGGTCCTCTTCCTTCTCTTGCCCTTCAATGCCGGTAGGTGCGGCGCTGTTGTCACCGGGGCGCACCTCGGCCAGCGCCTTGTGCAGGCTCGAGAACAGGAAATCATGCACCAGGCGCCCGTCCCGGAAGCGCACTTCGTGCTTGGTCGGGTGAACGTTGACATCCACCACCGTCGGGTCGAGCTCCAGATAGAGCACGAACACCGGATGCCGACCATGGAACAGCACATCGCGATAGGCCTGACGCACGGCATGCGCGACCAGCCGGTCGCGCACCACGCGGCCATTGACGAAGAAGTACTGCTGATCAGCCTGGGCACGCGAGTGCGTCGGCAAGCCCACCCAACCGGACAGGCGCAGGCCGGAGGCCTCGATATCCAGGTGCAGCGCATGCTCGAGGAAGTTGCGACCCAGCAGCGCACCGATGCGCCGCTCCACCGTCAGGGTATCTTCACCGGCGCGCAGCTGATGCACCACCTTCTGGTTGTGACGCAGCGTCCAGCCGATATCGTGGCGTGACAATGCCAGACGGCGGAAGCTTTCCTCGACATGGCCGAACTCGGTCTTCTCGGTGCGCATGAACTTGCGGCGCGCCGGCGTATTGAAGAACAGATCCCGCACGGCGACGCTGGTGCCACGCGGGTGCGGCGCAGGGGAGACACGCGGTGCCATCTCGCGCCCTTCCGCCACCACACGCCAGCCATTGGCCGGCTCATCCGAGACATTCGAGAACAGCTCCAGCCGCGAGACTGAACTGATCGAGGCCAGTGCCTCGCCCCGGAAACCGAGGCTCGCCACACCCTCGAGGTCATCCAGGCTCTCGATCTTGCTGGTTGCATGCCGTGACAGCGCCAGCGGCAGGTCTTCCTCGGTGATGCCGCAGCCGTTGTCGCGCACGCGGATCAATCGCGCACCGCCACCCTCAAGCTCCAGCTCGATGCGGGTGCTGCCGGCATCGATGGCGTTCTCGACCAGCTCCTTGACCACGGAGGCCGGCCGCTCCACGACTTCACCCGCCGCGATCTGGTTGGCAAGGCGCGGATTGAGGATACGGATCCGTCGCTCGCCAGGGCGAGCGGGCTGCATGTCGGTCAGCTCGTCAGACATCGATAGACTCCTGGATACACGAGCGAAAAACGCCGCTTCTCTGAAAACGATACTGTCCGCCGACCCAGCCACGGCAAGCAACGCATGCCGGAACTGCATCAGCGGACAGTGTCTGCGCCCTGCCAACGCAAGGCGCGGTCAAGGCGACTTCATGACGTCAGGTTCAGCTGCGTGGAATCTTGAGCAGCTGACCCACGCGCACCGTGTCGCCACTCATGTTGTTGGCCTGCTTGAGGGCCGCCATGCTCACGTTGTGGCGCTGGGCCACTTCCGACAGCGTATCGCCACTCTTGACGCGATATTCGCCGCCGTTGCCACCGCGTGCCTGGCTGCGCTGCCACGCCAGCAGACTTGCGGGCGGCGGATTGCGCTCGAAGTGGCTCTGGATTCCCGAGAAGATCGAGCGCGCCAGCTTCTCCTGATAGGGGCCGCTGTTGAGGTTGCGCTCCTCCTGGGGATTGGAGATGAAGCCCGTCTCCACCAGCAGCGAGGGGATATCCGGCGACTTGAGCACCACGAAGCCCGCCTGCTCCACCTGACGCTTGTGCAGGGAATTCATGCGTCCGAGGTTGGCCAGTACGCCGCTACCCGCCGCCAGCGAATCGTTGAGCGTTGCGGTCATGGTCAGGTCGAGCAATACGCCACGCAGCATCTCATCCTTGTCATTCAGGCTGAGATTGCCATCCACGCCCCCGATCAGGTCGGCACGGTTCTCGGTGGCGGCCAGCCAGCGTGCGGTCTCGGACGTCGCGCCGCGGCTTGAAAGTGCAAAGACCGAGCTGCCGTGCGGGCGCGGGCTGTTGAAGGCATCGGCGTGAATCGAGACGAAGAAGTCAGCCTTCTGCTCACGCGCGATCTCGGTGCGCTTGCGCAGCGGTATGTAGTAATCGCTGTTGCGGGTCAGGATGGCCTTGAAGCCGGGCTGGGCATCGAACATGCGCTTGAGGCGCTTGCCGATCTTGAGCACCACATCCTTCTCCCGAGTCCCGCCAGGGCCGCTGGCGCCCGGGTCTTCCCCGCCGTGGCCAGGGTCGATCGCGATGATGATGTCACGCTTGGGATGTGCCGCCGCCTGGGTATTGACCACAGGTTCCGCCGGCTCGCCCTTCAGCTTGCGCTTGGCCGCGGCCTGCTCCTGCTCGCGGATACGGGCCTCGATGGGGTCGATGGGATTCTCGACCGCCGACTCGCCGGGGAACTCGAGATCCACCACCAGGCGATTGCCGTACTTGGCATTCGGCGCCAGCGTGAAGTCCTTGGGATTGACCGGCCGCGTCAGGTCGAGCACCACACGCAGGGCATCCCCCTGACGTCCGCTGCGGATCGACTTGATGGCGCTGCCTTCGAGATTCAGCGCGGCGAACTTTCGCTCGACCGCGGCACTGGCCACTTCGCTGCCGGCAAGGTCGATCACCAGACGGCGCGGATTGTCGAGGCCGAAGACCTTGGCCTTGGCGGCACTGTCGAGATCGAACACCAGCCGCGTGTGGTCCGGCGCGGTCCACAGGCGCAGGTTCTCGACCTTGGCGGCCAGCGCCTGCGGCGCCAGCACCAGACTGGCAAGCGAGCAGACGACACCACCCGCCAGCCAGCGACGGAAGCTGCGCGCCAGACGCATACGGGGAATTTTGGACGCTATTTCAGGCATCAGACAGGATGACCCAGACAGAAAGAACATGAATGAAGATAACGAATGACCGGACACTGCGCCGCCAGACATGGCAAGCGGATCGGCGTCATCATGCCTGAGAGGTTCGATGCTCGGCCAGTGTTGCCAACCAACCCTCACCTCGCGGTGTCATGGCCGTCAATTCGGCCTCGCGCCCTTCGTCGGCGACGAACAGCGTGATGCGCAGATCCGGCGTGGGCAGAAAGCCCTGACCACAGCTCGGCCACTCGATCAGCGCCAAGCTGTCGGCGGCGAGCAGATCGCGCCCTCCGATGAACTCGAGCTCTTCAGGGTCGGCAAGACGGTAGAGGTCGAAGTGGTTGATGTGCCACTCGCCACCCTCGGCCCGTGGCAGCACGTAGGGCTCCACCAGGGTGTAGGTCGGGCTCTTGACCGCACCCTGGTGACCATAGGCGCGCAGCACGCCGCGGGTCAGGGTCGTCTTGCCCGCCCCCAGCTCGCCCTCCAGAAACACCAGCCCGCGGCCGGCAAGGATATTTCCCAATTGAGTGCCGAAGGCAACCTGGGCGTTTTCATCAGACAGAAGTATGCGCATCTCGGGCCCGTGGATTGAGCAATAAATGCATATAGGATGCCAGATCACCTGCGAGCAGGCCACGTTCACCACGCTCCTGTACCGCCCGGTCGGCCGCCAGGGCATGCACCAGCACCCCGAGCCTGGCCGCCTGTGCCATGGCGCGCGTGACTCGCCGCGCCTGTGCCGCTTCATCTGGGGATGAACGCGGCTGGCGTGCATCGAAGCCGCCGTTGAGCGCCTGCGCCGCCAGCCCCGCGATGATGCCACCCAGCACATCGCCCATGCCGCCACTGGCCATGCCCGGGTTGCCATAGGGGCAAAGCGCCACCGCCGGCCCCTCGAGAACTCCCGCAGGGCTCGCCACCAGACTGCCCGCGCCCTTGAGTACCACGCTGCCGCCGAAACGCTGCTGGAGCGCTCTTGCGGCTGCGATCCGGTCATGTTCGACGTCCGCCACACTGCAATCGAGCAGACGCGCGGCCTCGCCAGGATGCGGCGTCAGCACCCAGTCGTCGCGGCGGATGATCTCGCCTTCGCTCGCGCGCCAGGCCAGCAGGCTCAGGCCATCGGCATCCACGACCAGCGGCTGACCCGCCGCCAGCACCCGCGACATGCCGCCCCAGCCCCACAGCATGCTCTCGAGACTCTCGGTACCCATGCCCGGGCCAACCAACGTCACGCTGGCCTGTGCCAGCTGTGACTCAAGCACGGCGAAGCCATCGTGGCTGCTGCCCTCCGGGCCACTCTTGAGGCCGCGCGCCATGACCTCAGGGCAGCGCGTCAGGCTGGCGCTGATATGCGCAGGCGCCGTCAGCAGCGCGACCTTGCCGGCGCCGGCCCGTGCCGCCGCTTCGCTGGCCAGCAATACCGAGCCGCCCAGCCCCGGCCCGCCACCGAACACCAGCACGCTGCCGGTGTCACCCTTGTGGGCCAGCGGCGAACGTGGCACCAGCTCGGACTCCAGCCAGCGCGGCGTCAGGCGCTGTACGCCGTCCCGGGCCAGCAATGCCGCGGTACGCGACTGCGCGACCACCTCTGGCAATACACGCGCCGCGCCCAGGCGCGCCAGACTGACATGCCCGGCGTGCAGCTCGGCACGACCGGTGTGCAGGCCCGGCTTGTCGACCAGAAACGTCAGCGTCACATCCGCCTCCACGGCGACACCCGCGACTGCACCCGTCGCGGCGTTCAAGCCTGAGGGCACATCCAGCGCCATGACATGCACGCCCTGCTGATGAGCGTGATTGATGCGCTCGATGGCTTCGACCACGCTGCCGCGCGGCGCATCGCGCAGGCCGATGCCGGTCAGCGCATCCACCAGCAAGGGCCAGCCCTTGAGCAGCGCATCCGCCGCCTCCTCATCGGCCTTCGGCCATGCCAGCGTCTCGACGCCAGCCTCGCGCGCCGCGATCGCGGCCAGCTGCGCATCACCGGTCAAGGCATCCTCCGGCGTCAAGGCGATGACCCGCACCTCGAAGCCCGCCAGCAATGCCAGACGCGCCAGCAGATAGCCATCGCCGCCATTGTTGCCGCCACCACACAGCACGCACACTCTGCGCGACTCCGGCCAACGCTGACGCAGCAGATCGAACGCCGATTGCGCGGCGCGCCCCATCAGGCGCTTCTCCACCGGCGCCTCGCTCTGGCCACTGTCAGCGGCAATGGTCTCTTCCGCGAGCATCCAGTGCTCCAGATCACGCAGCGCCGCCAACGGCCACAGACAGTTGACCGAACGCCACAGCGTCATGGTCGCCGAAGAAGGCGGCGGGCAGGTCTGGTCAGAGGTCGATTGGTGCGCTGTCATGCCTACACTCCTTGTCTGGATATCCGTTGCCTGACTGGATGTTCGTTGCCTGTATAGAGGCGCGTTGCCTGGCGTGAGGCATGGCGTTGCGTACCGCCTTCCTTTCCACTGCACCTTACCTGACGTGCTCGCGCCCTCAGGCAGCACGCTTGGGCTGACCGGCAAGTTGCGCTAAGGTGGCGCGCCTCTGCCCTTGATCTCGCTGGAAACCCCATGTCTGCTTCGCACTCATCCACCGCCGCCGCTTCGCCTGCCGACACCGGAAGCCCCGCTGCCGATGAACAGGCCATGGCGGAACTGGCGACGCGCATCAAGACATGGGGGCGCGAGCTGGGTTTTCAGCAGGTCGGCATCACCGATGTCGACCTCTCGGCCCATGAAGCCTATCTGGAACGCTGGCTGGCCAATGGCCATCACGGCGAGATGAATTTCATGGCCAAGCACGGCACCAAGCGCACTCGTCCTGAAGAGCTGGTGCCCGGGACACTGCGCGTCATCAGCGTGCGCCTCGATTACCTGCCGCCCGAGGTCGAGACCACTCAGGTGCTCAGCCAACCACAGCGCGCCTATGTGTCACGCTACGCGCTGGGGCGTGATTACCACAAGCTGATGCGCAAGCGACTGGCCAACCTGGCCAAGCAGATCGAGAAGGAAGTCGGCAAGTTCGGCTATCGCGCCTTCGTCGACTCCGCTCCGGTGATGGAGCGCGCCCTGGCGCAGAAGGCCGGCATCGGCTGGTTCGGCAAGAACGCCATGCTGATGAATCAGCAGGCCGGCTGCCTGTTCTTCCTGGGCGAACTCTACACCGACCTGCCCCTGCCGGTGGACGCCCCCTTTGAAAAGGAACACTGCGGCAGCTGCAACGCCTGCAAGGTCGCCTGCCCGACGGACGCCATCGTCGAGGACAAGGTCGTCGATGCGCGGCGCTGCATCTCGTACCTGACCATCGAGCTCGATGGTGCCATCCCCGAGGAATTCCGTCGCCCGATGGGCAACCGCATCTATGGCTGCGATGACTGTCAGCTGTTCTGCCCCTTCACGCGCTTCGCCAAGGCGACCCAGGAGACTGACTTCTCGCCGCGCCATGACCTGGATCGCATCGAGCTGATTCGCCTGTTCTGCTGGGGGGAGCAGGAATTCCTCAGCAAGACGGAAGGCAGCCCGATTCGACGCATCGGCTACGAGAAGTGGCTCTCCAACATCGCCATCGGGCTGGGCAATGCGCCCTGGTCAGAGCAGGTCGAGCATGTGCTGCGCGCCCGCCTGGCCTACCCCAGCGAGCCACTGCGCGAGCATGTGCGCTGGGCGCTGAAGGAGCAGGCCATCAAGCGCGGCGCCCGCCTGGCCACCGCGCTCTGACCTCCATCCCCGAATCGCTCAGACGATGCCCTGCTGGGTCAGCTTGAGGAAGGTCTTGCGATAATGCGCAAGCTCCGCCAGTGATTCACGGATATCGTCCATCGCCTGGTGGGTCGCACGCTTCTTGAAACCGTCCAGCGCGGCTGGATTCCAGCGCTTGGCCAGCTCTTTAAGGGTCGAGACATCGATGTTGCGATAGTGGAAGAATTCCTCCAGCAACGGCATCTCGTGCTGCAGGAAGCGGCGGTCCTGATGCACGCTGTTGCCACACATCGGCGAGGCACCTGCCGCCACGTGCCGGGCAAGGAACTCGAGGGTCTGGCGTTCGGCTTCGGCGGTATCGATCTGACTTTCCTTGACGCGCTTCACCAGCCCGGATTCACCATGGGTGCGCGTATTCCACTCATCCATCGCCCCCAGCAGGCTGTCCGGCTGATGCACGGCCAGCACCGGGCCTTCGGCAATCAGGTTGAGGTCGCCGTCGGTGACCAGGGTGGCCACCTCGATGATACGCTCACGCGCCGGGTCGAGACCGGTCATTTCCAGGTCGATCCAGATGAGGCGGTCGGCCTGCGCGGTGGGATTTGCCATGGGTCACTCCTTGCTGAGCAGATGATGGAATGGCGCGGGACGCCAGTCGATGACAGCAGTATCACACGCCATCCCGGGGCGTCGCACGACACCCGAGGGCGCAAAGGGTACAATCGCGCCGCAAAGGGGGGAAGACTCTCCCATCCCTGGCGAACGAACGGCGACCGGAGTCACCAGCCAAGCATGAGTAAACGCAAGCTAAGCCGCCAGCAGCAATGGCGAATCGAGAAGGTGCAGGCCGAGCGTACCAAGCGCGCCGAAAAGCGCGAGACGCAGGACCGTGACAAGCTCGACGCCGGCGAATATGGCCCGGAGCAGCATGGCCGTGTCATCGCCCACTACGGGCGCAGCCTGGAAGTCGAGAGCGAATCCGGCAGCCTGCACCGCTGCCACCTGCGCGCCAACCTCGAGACGCTGGTCACCGGTGACCGGGTCATCTGGCGCGAAGCCAGCGACGCCAGCGGCGTGGTCGTCGCGCGTGGCGCACGCACCACCGAGCTTGAACGCCCCGACATGCGTGGCGTGCTCAAGCCGGTGGCGGCCAACATCGATCAGATCCTGATCGTGTTCGCCGCCGAGCCCGCCCCGCAGCCCAACCTGATCGACCGTTATCTGATCGCCGCGGAAGCCACCGGCATCACGCCGGTGCTGGTGCTCAACAAGGTCGACCTGCTGCCGGAAAGCGGCGGTGAGCTGCGCGACCTGCTGGCGCGCTATGAAGCGCTCGGCTACGAAGTCGTCGCCTGCACCACGCGTGGCGAGTCGGGGCTGGACGCCCTCAAGGCCCAGCTCAGCGACCGCACCTCGGTCTTCGTCGGCCAGAGTGGCGTCGGCAAGTCATCCCTGATCGGCATGCTGCTGCCCAGAGAAGAGGTTCGTGTCGGCCCGCTGTCGGCCGAATCACGCCAGGGCATGCACACCACCACCACCGCCTGGCTCTATCACATGCCGGATGGCGGTGACCTGATCGACTCGCCCGGCATCCGTGAATTCGGCCTGGTGCACCTGACGCCTGAACAGGTCACCGACGGCTTCCGCGAGTTCCACGACTATCTCGGCTATTGCCGCTTTCGCGACTGCAAGCACGAGAAGGAGCCGGGCTGCGCCCTGCTGCAGGCCGTGGACAACGGTGAAATCGGCCGCGTGCGCTTCGAGAGCTACAAGAAGATCCTGCTCTCGCTGACCGAAAGCTGATCAGGCGCAATCAAAAAAGCCGTCAACAAAAAGCCCCGCCAGGCAGTCACTGCCTGGCGGGGCTTTTTCATGCTCGAGGCCCTCGAGATACATCACACTCTCGAGACACGTCACTGCCGCTTTCGAAGCCTAGCCTTCCAGCAACAGCAGCAGTGACAGCGCGAACAGCACCCACATGGTCGGGCGAATCTCGCGCGCCTTGCCGACGCCGAGCTTGATGACCACGAAGCTCAGGAAACCGAACACGATACCGTGCGTGATGGAATAGGTCAGCGGAATCATCACCATGGCGATGAAGGCCGGAATCGCATCATCGAACTGGTGCCAATGGATCTTGCCGATCGGCTCCATCATGAACACGCCGACCAGAATCAGCGCCGGGGCAGTCGCGATGGACGGCACCAGCGACAGCAACGGTGCCAGGAACAGGAACGGCAGGAAGCAGAGCGCCACCACCACCGCGACCAGCCCGGTGCGTCCGCCCTGGCTGATACCGGCCGCCGATTCGATGTAGGCATTCGCCGGGCTGGTACCCAGTGGCGCGGACACCAACGCCGAGAAGGCATCGACCATCATCGAGCGACGGATATTGCGCGGGTCACCATTCTCGTCCTTCAGATTGCCCGCCTCGGCCACCGCCATGAAGGTCGAGAGCGCATCGAAGAACACCGTGAACAGGATGACGAAGATGAACGGCGCATAGGCCACCTTGAGCGAACCGAGCAGGTCCAGCGCCAGCAGGCCGCTGAAATCAGGCGCAGCGAAGATACCGGTGAAGTTGACCAGCGTCGGCTGAGCGATCTCCGGCGGGAAGTAGGCGCTGCCATCCCCCCACAGACGCCCGATGGTGGTCGCCATCAGGGTCGTGACGATGATGCCGATGATCAGTGCGCCGTGAATGCGCTTCGCGACCAGGATGGCGGTCAGCGCCAGCCCCAGCAGGAAGACCACCAGCGAGGGCGTCATCGGCGCCACGCTGACCACGGTGACCGGGTTGGAGACGATCAGCTTGGCATTCACCAGACCGATCAGGGTGATGAACAGGCCGATACCACAGGCGATGGCGTAGCGAAGCTGAGCGGGAATCGCATCGATCACCAGGCGGCGCACGTTGAACAGGGCCAGTACCGCGAAGATGACGCCGGCCCAGAACACGCAGCCCAGCGCGACCTCCCAGCTCATGCCGCCGCCCAGCACCATGGTGTAGGCGAACAGGGCATTGATGCCCATGCCCGGCGCGACCAGGATCGGGTTGCGCGCGTACAGGCCCATCATCAGGCTGCCGAAGAAGCTGACCAGCACCGTCGCCGTGAGGGCGGCACTGAATGGCACGCCGGCGGCTGACAGGATGCCGGGGTTGACCACGATGATGTACATCGACGCCATGAAGGTGGCGATGCCCGCCAGCACTTCCGTGCGCGTCGTGGTGCCTTCGGCACGCAGTGAGAATAGGCGCTCGAGCAAGATGATGACTCCCGTTCAGGATGAAGCGATTGAGTAGCAGCTAAGCGTCGACAAGTCGCCGATACGCTGCACCGAAATGACACACGTTGAGCGCCCGTACCGCACTCGAAGAGTGCAGCAGCGCCACTGGCGACAGACAGTGTATTGCCTGAGGCCGCGAAGAGGATGATCCCGAGGGCCAGAATGTGGCATTCGCCCAAGGCCTACTGCGCTGAAACAAGCGCTTCTTTTTACAAGACCTACAAGACCTACTGGATCTACTGGCTGCTGGGACTACTGGCTGGCCTCGCCAGCTGACCAGAAGCCGTCCTTGAACTGTCCGGAAGGCTGTCCAGAAGGTCAGGTCGTGGCGCGCACAGGACATTCACACGTTCGCCCCAGAATGTGACGCGCGGCATTATACTGAAAACATGTCGTTTCAGGGGACAAGATGGCAAGGAATCTGGCGCGGTGACACTTCGCCTCGCCGCAGTGCCTTGATTGCAGTGTCTTGATCGCAGTGCCTTGACCGCAGTGACTTGACCACAGTGCCAGCCGACGTGCCATGATGCCGGATGGATCACTCTTTTCGTAGAAGCAAGGATTACGCCATGTCTCACGACTCTTCACACCCTTCCCCCTCGGAAGCCGACCTGCTGCCCTTGATCGTCGAACCGCAGCAGCTCGCGGAGGTGCTCGACCATCCTGATATCGTGATCGTCGACGTGCCGCTGAAAGCCGAGAGCCATGCGCGTCACGTGCCCGGCGCTCGCCTGCTCGACTTCAAGCAGCTGGTCGGCAGCAATGATGACGACATTCCCGGCGTGCCGAGCCCAGAGGCACTGTCTGACGTGATGTCAGCGCTTGGCATCACCCGCGACAGCCATGTGGTGGCCTATGACGATGAAGGCGGCGGCTGGGCCGGACGCCTGCTGTGGACCCTGGCGCTGCTCGGCCATACCCGCTACAGCTACCTCAATGGTGGCCTGCACGCATGGCAAGGTGATGGCCTCCCACTGAGTGACACCGCCAGCGACTGGAGCTCCAGCGAGTATCATGCCGCCTACATGGACACCAGCGTGATGGCGACGCGGGAAGACATTCTCGACCGGCTGGCCGCTGAGGACCCGCAGGAGAGCGTCGTGGTCTGGGATGCGCGCTCCGCGGAAGAGTATCGCGGCGAAAAGGGCCAGAACGCCCGCCTCGGCCATATCCCGGGCGCCGTGCATTTCGAGTGGACCGAGGCCATGGACCGTGAGCGCAACCTGCGCATCCGCGACTATGCGGAGCTGGTGACCGAACTGGGCGCTCGCGGCCTCAATCCCGAACAGCACATCGTGACGCACTGCCAGAGTCATCACCGCTCCGGCCTGACCTGGCTAGTGGGTCAGGCGCTGGGCTTCCGCGATGTGCGCGCCTATCCGGGCTCCTGGAAGGAATGGGGCAACCGTGACGACACGCCCATCGAACGCTGAAGGCGCTCGATCGCAGACTGGAATGCCCCTTTCGAGCGCCGGCACGCCAAGGCAGGCCATGTCGGGATGACGCGCATGGCCTGCCTGGCAACTGTCGCCAGGCCCACGGCTGCGGCAATCCGCAGGCTTGAGCCGTTATTGACGATGGGCTAAGGTGCAGCCCAACTGCTGGCCGCCGCTTGAGCCGGCCAACGCCCGCCCTCTCGAGGAGCGGGCTTTTCATTCCTGAAAGTGCCTGCAAGGATCGCCATCGTGGATCGCGCCAAGCTGTTTTCCCTGAGCCAGTACCCACTGCCCCAGCACCTGATCTCACGCCTCATCGGCCGTATCGCCGCCTGCACCAATCCGTGGGTCAAGAACACCTTCATCGAGCGTTTCATCAAGGCCTACGACGTCAACATGAGCGAAGCGCTGGAAGAGAATCCGCGCGCCTATGCCTGCTTCAATGACTTCTTCACCCGAGCGCTGAAGGCCGATGCCCGCCCCATCGGAGAAGGGCTGGTCTCACCGGCCGATGGCGTGCTGTCCCAGTTCGGCGCCATCGAGCATGGCACCCTGGTGCAGGCCAAGGGTCAGGCGTTCTCGCTGACCCAGCTGCTGGGTGGCAGTGAAGAGCGCGCCGCCCCCTTCCGCAACGGCCGCTTCGCCACCGTCTATCTGTCACCGAAGGACTATCATCGCGTCCATATGCCGGTGGCCGGTCGCCTGGTCGAGATGGCCTATGTCCCGGGAAGCCTGTTCTCGGTCAACGAAGCCACTGCCAAGCACGTGCCGGGCCTCTTCGCGCGCAACGAGCGACTGGTATGCATCTTCGAGACCGAACACGGTCCGATGGCGATGGTGCTGGTCGGCGCGATGATCGTCGCGGCGATCAAGACCGTCTGGAGTGGTCAGGTCACGCCGCTTTCCGGTGATGTCGAGACGACCCGTTTCGATCAACTCATCGAACTGGCGCATGGTGCCGAGATGGGCCGCTTCCAGCTCGGCTCCACCGTGGTGATGTGCTTCCCGGACAGCGTCGAGTTCGATGACGCCCTGACGCCGGGCCAGAAGGTCAGCATGGGGCAGTCACTCGGCATGCGTCCGTCTGCGACAGCGCCGGCCCCGGCCGAGGCAGAAGAGCATGCGACAGAGACGGCGCAGGACACGCCGGCCACAGACGAGAAATAAGGTCAGGCCTGGCGGAGCGCGAGCACGACACTCGTGCATAAAGCCCGCACATAAAAAAAGGGAAGCCCCTGGCTTCCCTTTTTAACGACAGGAGACTGACCGCGCTCCTCGCCTTCTTGCCTTGCCCCGCGATGAACGTTGCCATCGGGGTGATCACTACCTTCAGTGCCCAAACAGATCAGAGTCCTCCATGACGGGCGTCACGCTCTCACGACGCGACTGCCGGATGATGCCTCGAAGGCTCCGAGGGTTCGAGCCATCATCTGTCGCCTTCTTTCACCATGCCCGATAAAAGAAGACCCGCTGCGACCATTGCCCTGGTCCTGCCATCCCCTTGCCTGCGAGCTTCGCCGGCAAGCGCCAACCCTCCACGCTGACTTCTCCAGTCTAGTCGACGCACGCTCGGCAAGCGTGTTGGCAATAAACGCTGGGATTCACGCAAATCACATCGAAAGCTGCCTCTCATGTCGGCTCTCAAGCACGTGATGCCGGGAAAGCGATGACCGCCGAGATATCGCACTCCCCCAGCGCCAGCATGATCAGACGATCCAGCCCCAGCGCCACCCCGCTCCCTGCGGGCATCCCCGCCTGCAAGGCCGCCACCAGGCGCTGATCCACCGCTACCTCAGGCAGGCCCTGGGCGACTCGCGCCGCATTGTCTTCGGCAAAGCGCGCCGCCTGCTCACTGGCATCGGTCAGCTCGTCATAGCCGTTGGCCAGCTCGATGCCCGCCACGTAGGCCTCGAAGCGCGACGCCACCCAATCACCCTCACTGTCCTGATGCTTGCGCGCCAAGGCAGCCTGTGCGGCCGGATACTCGGTGACCAGCTCCACGGTAGCCTGCCCCTGCGCTCCTGCGCCCTGTGACCTTGAGCCAAGAGTCGGCTCGATCACCAGGCTCATCAGCGCATCCAGGCAGGTCTCATGCGACCAGTCGTCAGCCGCGACCTCACATTCTCGCGCACAGGCGGCTCGTAGCTCCTCAAGCGAGGCCGTGAAGGGATCCAGCGCCAGCACACGGCGAAACAGCGCACGGTAAGGCGTGATGGCAGGCCTGGTCTGGGCGTCTTGAGGCGCAGTGAGCAACGACGGCTGACCGGTCAGCTGTGCCCCGAGCGCCATCACGCGCCGGATCAACTCGCAGGTCTCCGTCATCAGCGCCTCAAGGCTCATGCCGGGGCGATACCACTCCAGCATGCAGAACTCGGGATTGTGGCGGCGGCTGACCTCGCCATCGCGGAAGGCACGCGCGATCTGGAAGATCGACCCGCTGCCGGCTGCTAGCAGCCGCTTCATGTGAAATTCCGGGGAGGTCTGCAGCCACATCGCCACACGCTCCCGCTCGCCCGGCAACTGCGCGGTCAAGGACAATGACGCGAGACCGACATCCGTCGAACCGGCCTGCCCCAGTACCGGGGTTTCCACCTCCAGCACCTCACGCTCGGCGAAGAAGGTGCGCACTTCATTGATCAGACGCGCGCGCTGGACGAGCCGCTCGCGCGTGGCAGTGGGCGCCCAGTCATGCGGCAAGGGGGACTTTGAAGCATCAGCGGGAATATGGACGTCTGACATGGCGAGCTCGACGAGTGGAACGGCAAGGGACAGTGGCCAACCTGAAGGAGTGACCGGCACAAACGATGATGCCCCGCACGAGGCGAGGCATCAGGGTGTTCACGACGTGAGCGAAAGGGCTCAGGCGCGAGACACGTACTCGGCGCTGCGGGTATCGACCTTGAGGACTTCGCCCTGGTTGATGAACAGCGGCACACGCACCACGGCACCGGAAGACAGGGTCGCCGGCTTGGAGCCACCGTTGGCGGTGTCGCCCTTGAGACCCGGGTCCGTCTCGACGACTTCTAGCTCGATGAAGTTCGGCGCGGTGACGGCGATCGCGTTGTCGTTCCACAGCGTGATGGTGTAGACGACCTGCTCTTTCAGCCACTTGACCGTGTCGCCCAGCGCCTTGCCATCGACAGCGTACTGCTCGAAGGAGCCATCGGTACGCATGAAGTGCCACATCTCACCGTCGGTGTAGAGGTATTCCATGTCGACTTCCATGACATCGGCGGCTTCGATGCTCTCACCGGACTTGAAAGTACGCTCCCATACACGACCGGTCTTCAGGTTGCGCAGCTTGACGCGGTTGAAGGCCTGGCCCTTGCCCGGCTTGACCAGTTCGTTATCGACGATGGCACAGGGATCATTGTCCAGCATCACTTTCAGACCGGACTTGAATTCGTTGGTAGAATAGTTGGCCATCTTGCTCGCTCTCGACTCGTTAACGGGTCTTGCCCGCCATGAATTCCAGATTGCAGTCAATTGGCTGCAATCATGACTAGAAGTGATGCGCATGATAACCCGAACCCCTGCATCCTTGCATACCATCCCGCACACCAGCCACGAAAGTCGTGCCTCAGAGGCCTTCTCATCTGCCGCTGAAGCCCCGTCGGCCCCGAATGACTGGCGTGCACAGCTACGCGACGTGATCCGCTCTCCACAGGCTCTGCTGGAGCGCCTGGGGCTTGAGCGCGAGTGGCTGCCGGGCGCCCGTGACGGCCATGAACTGTTCGCGATCCGCGTGCCCGAGGCCTATGCCAGCCGCATCCGCGCCAATGATCCCGACGACCCGCTATTGCGCCAGGTGCTGCCGCTGGACGCCGAGACCGACGTACTCGACGGCTACGTCACCGATCCGCTGGAAGAGGCCGAGCATACGCCGCTGCCGGGGCTGATCCACAAGTACACCAACCGGGTGCTGCTGATGGCCAGCGGTGGCTGCGCGATCAACTGCCGCTACTGCTTCCGCCGTCACTTCCCCTATGACGACCATCAGCCCAGCCGCGCGCAGTGGCAGGATATTCTCGACTACCTGCGTGCCGATGAGCGCATCCACGAGGTGATCCTGTCCGGCGGCGACCCGCTGGTCTCCCCCGACAAGCGCCTGGCGTGGCTGGTGGCGTCACTGGGCGAGATACCGCATCTCAAGCGTCTGCGCATCCACACCCGCCTGCCGGTGGTGATTCCGGACCGCGTCAATGATGAGTTGCTCGGCTGGCTGGGCGCTACACGCCTGCAGAAGGTGCTGGTCATTCACACCAACCATGCCAACGAGCTGGACGACGCCGTCGCTGCCGCCATGACTCGCCTCAAGAGTGCCGGTGTCACCCTGCTCAACCAGGGCGTCATCCTGCGCGGCGTCAATGACAGCGTGGAAGTGCAGACGGCCCTCGCCGAGCGTCTCTTCGAGTGCGGCGTACTGCCCTACTACCTGCATGCCTTCGACCCCGTGCAGGGCGCCGCCCACTTCGCGGTCAGCGATGAAGAGGCCTGCAACCTGATGGAAGCGCTGCTTGAGCATCTGCCCGGCTTCTTGATGCCGCGCCTGGTACGTGAAGTGCCCGGCCGACGCTCCAAGACACCTCTTTCCAAGCCCCCTCTGTCCAAGCCCACAATGTCCAATCCCCCTGTGTCCAAGACACATCCGGGAGTCGACGCTACCGCCACTGGCCCTTCGGCGTCTTCCTCTGCGGGCGACGGACGCGAGCCATCTTCGCTCAACCTGACGGGTATCATCGCCAGCGCGTGAATGGCGCACTGGCAGCGTGAGGCAACAACAGGCGGCGTGCTGCACAAAATTTGCTACTATCGCTGGCCAATTTCATCATCGGCACACGCCCTGAGAGGCGTGGCCATGCTCAAGGAGCCCATCACATGCCCCACCTCGTCATTGATTATGCCGACAGTCTGGCCCCCAGCCTCGACATGGACGCGATCATGGATGACCTGCATGCCGCCGCCATGCACAGCGGCCTGTTCAAGGAAACCGACATCAAGGTGCGCGCGGAAAGCTGGCGCCACTGGCGACTGGCCGGCAATCAGGCGCCACTGGCGCACAAGCACGGCTTCGTCAATCTGCACTGCCACCAGCTGGAAGGCCGCAGCGATGACGACAAGTCGCGCCTCGCGGATATCCTGATGGAGGCCCTCAAGCCTCACTGCGAGGCGGCACGTGAAGTCAGCGTGGAGATCGTCGAGATCACCCGCGCTACCTATCGCAAGCACAAGGCCTGAGCGCACAGGGCGTGTCACACAAGGCATGTCATACAAGACGTGTCAGGAGTGACATCCCCGCGCACGCGGCGCACGGGTGACTCACCACCCCTGAGGCCGCATACGAAAACGCCCCGTGGCTTTCGGCCATGGGGCGTTTTTTCTTCTCGCGATCAGCGATTCAAGCCAACGGGCGAACTCAGGTGCCCGTCATGGCCATCGGGACGTGAAGCAGGTCATTGAGACGGTGGGCATGCTCGGCGGCCTCGCGACCCACGGAGGTCAGATAACCGCCATCGGGCAGCGTGGTCAGCCCCTTGGCGTGCAGACGCTCGGCAGCGGCCACCATGTCGGGACTTGCATCGTGGCGAATCTTCAAGCCCTTGAGGGCGGCGTCATGCGGGAACAGACACAGCAGGTGCAGTTCATCGTCATAGGGTGACGGCATGGGCAAACTCCTGACGGCGTGGCGAGTGGCGTTCTGGTATGGCATCGACTGACGGCCTCATCCGGCGGACAAATCCAGCGAATGACGCCATCGTCGATACTCTCTTCCAGTCTAGCCCTCGGCCCTGAAACGACCGTGCTGCTTTGGGACTAGATGCGCGGTCGGATCGCACCCACGAAAACGCCCCCACCACGACGGCGATGGGGGCGTTGTCACTCACACACTGACTTGTCACTCAGCGCAGGCATTCAGCGGCTGAATCACGGATCAATGCTCGAGATCCTGCTGGCGATAGCCCATCAGATAGAGCACGGCATCCAGTCCCAGGGTAGAGATCGACTGGCGCGCCTTTTCGCGTACCAGTGGCTTGGCGCGGAAGGCAATGCCCAGGCCCGCTTCGGCGAGCATCTTGAGGTCGTTGGCGCCATCCCCGACGGCGATGGTCTGCTCCATGCGCAGGCCATGACGCTCGGCGATCTCGCGCAGCAGCAGCGCCTTGCGCTCGGCATCGACGATCGGTTCACGCACCTCGCCGGTGACCTTGCCATCGACGATCACCAGCTCGTTGGCGTGAATCTCATCAAACCCGAGCAGTTCCTGGAGATGGCGTGCGAAATAGGTGAAACCACCGGACAGGATCGCGGTGCGGTAGCCCAGCGCCTTGAGATTGGCCATCAGGCGCTCGACCCCATCCATCAGCGGCAGATTGGCGGCGATATCCGCCAGCACCGACTCATCCAGCCCCTTGAGCTTGCTCATGCGTTCACGAAAGCTTTCCTGGAAGTCCAGCTCGCCCCGCATGGCCCGCTCGGTGACTTGCGAGACTTCCTCGCCGACACCGTGACGGCGTGCCAGCTCATCGATCACTTCGGTCTGGATCAGCGTCGAATCCATGTCGAAGCAGATCAGGCGACGATGACGACGCCAGATATCGTCTTCCTGGATCGCGATATCGACACCGTGCAGTGCCCCCAATGCCAATGCCTTCTCGCGCAGCGCATTGATGTCGGTGTCGTGCTCCGGCAGGCGCAGCCAGCACTCGATACAGGCGCCTTCGGCCGGTGACTCGCCATCCAGCGGCTCGCGCCCCGACAGTCGATGCATCAGCTCGACGGTAATGTCGAACTCGGCCGTCAGACCGCCGACCTCGGCCAGAATACCGGCCGGCAGACGCGGCGCCAGCAGCGTCAGAATCCAGCGCGGGCGCTCCGCCTGATGACTCCAGCGTGCATATTCCTCGGCACCGACCTGCACGGCCTGCACATCCAGCCCCAACTGTTCACCGGCGGCGGCCAGCGCGGCTTCCAGATCAGACTCCGCACCCAGCGCCACCAGCGCTTCCAGTGACACCAGCCCGAAGGTCACGCTCTGATTGATGTCCAGCAGTCGTGCGCCACTGCGCGCCAGCGCCTGACCGAGCCCTGCCAGCTGTCCCGGACGAGCCGCACCGGTGGCGCGGATCAAGATACGTTGTGTCATCGGAAAATCGTTCCTGAGCTATTGAACATCACGGTGTTGTCTCCAGAGCGTATCAGCTGCCGATCAACTGTCGACGGCCAGACGATCGACCTTCTGGAAGCCCTTGGGCAGTTTGCTGCCGCGACGGCCACGCTCGCCACGGTAATAGTCGAGATCGGCACCCTTGAGCAGCGTCTTGCGCTTGCCGGCGTGCACCACCAGGGTCGCGCCGGCGGGCAAGACCACCAACGAGCGCACGAATTCTTCGCGGTTGGCCGCGCGCTCACCCGGAATTGACAGCATCTTGTTGCCCTTGCCCTTGGACATCTCGGGCAGCTCGGCGAGCGGGAAGACCAGCAGGCGTCCTTCGTTGGACACCACTGCCACTTCCAGCGCAGCCCCATCGCCCTGCGCTGACTCAGGCACCTCAGGGATCGCCACCGGCGGCAGCACCGCACAGCCACGCGGCAAGGTCAGCGCCGCCTTGCCGGACTTGTTCTTGCCGGTCAGCTGCTCGAGTGTGGTCACGAAGCCATAGCCGCCATCGGAGGCTAGCAGATAACGCGCGGAGGGCGCATCAAGCAGCAGGCCGACCATCGCCGCCCCCGCCGCCGGATTCATGCGCCCGGTGATCGGTTCGCCCTGCCCGCGTGCACTGGGCAGATTGTGCGCGGCCAGGGTGTAGGCACGCCCGGTGTCATCCAGCAGCACCAGCGGCTGATTGGTCTTGCCGCGCGCCGCCAGATGGAAGCGGTCGCCGGCCTTGTAGGACAGGCCTTCGGGATCGATATCATGCCCCTTGGCGGCACGGATCCAGCCCTTCTCGGACAGCGCGACGGTGATCGGGTCGGCGCCCATCAGCTCGACTTCCGACAGCGCCTTGGCTTCGCCGCGCTCGACCAGCGGTGAGCGACGTGGATCACCGAAGTCGGTGGCGGCCTGCTCAAGCTCACTGTCGATCAGGTCCGTCAGTGCCTCGTCATTGCCCAGCAGATGCTTGAGGTGCTTGCGCTCGCGCTTGAGCTCGTCCTGCTCGCCCCGCAGCTTCATCTCTTCAAGACGCGCCAGGTGACGCAGACGCAGCTCGAGGATCGCCTCGGCCTGACGCTCGGAAAGCTGGAAGGTCTCGATCAGGCTGGCCTTGGGGTCTTCCTCCTCGCGGATGATGCGAATCACCTCGTCGAGATTCAGGTAAGCCGTCAGCAGACCCTCGAGGATATGCAGACGGTCCTCGACCTTGGCCAGACGATGCTCGAGGCGACGACGCACGGTGGCGCGACGATAGCGCAGCCACTCGGCCAGCATCTCGTGCAGCGCCATCACGCGCGGGCGCCCCTTGAGGTCGATGACGTTCATGTTGACGCGCGCGTTCTTCTCGAGGTCCGTGGTGGCGAACAGGTGCGCCATCAGGCCTTCGATATCGACTCGATTGGAGCGCGGCTGAATCAGCAGGCGCGTCGGGTTCTCGTGGTCGGACTCATCACGCAGGTCCGCGACCATCGGCAGCTTCTTGGCCTGCATCTGGGCGGCGATCTGCTCGATCACCTTGGCGCCGGAGACCTGATACGGCAGCGCCGTGATCACGATATCGCCTTCTTCCAGCACATAGCGGGCGCGCATCTTCACGCTGCCACGACCGGTGCGGTAGAGCTTGGCGAGGTCGGTGCGCGGCGTGATGATCTCCGCCTCGGTGGGGAAGTCCGGTGCCGGCAGGTACTCCATCAGCTGATCGCTGTCTGAGTCCGGATGACGCAGCAGATGGCGGGTGGCGGCCACGACTTCATGCACGTTGTGCGGAGGAATGTCGGTCGCCATGCCCACCGCGATGCCGGTGGTGCCGTTGAGCAGCACATTGGGCAGACGCGCCGGCAGCACCTTGGGCTCGTTCATGGTGCCATCGAAATTGGGCACCCAGTCGACGGTGCCCTGGGAGAGCTCGGACAGCAGCACCTCGGAGTACTTCGACAGCCGCGATTCGGTGTAACGCATGGCCGCGAAGGACTTGGGGTCATCCTGGCTACCCCAGTTGCCCTGGCCATCCACCAGCGGATAGCGATAGCTGAACGGCTGCGCCATCAGCACCATCGCCTCGTAACAGGCGCTGTCGCCGTGGGGGTGGAACTTGCCCAGCACATCGCCGACGGTACGCGCCGACTTCTTGTACTTGGCGTTGGCCGTCAGGGACAGTTCGCGCATGGCGTAGACGATGCGGCGCTGCACCGGCTTCATGCCATCGCCGACATGCGGCAGGGCGCGGTCGAGAATCACGTACATCGAGTAGTCGAGGTACGCCTTTTCGGTGTAGTCACGCAGGGCCAGACGTTCGACGTCACCCTCCGCGACCTGGATATCCATGCTCATGGGCGCTTGACCTTGATTACGAGCGTAAAACCGGGGAGCGCCTGACTGTGGCGCTCCCGAAAGAATGCTGTCGCGCAGCTTGTCTGGCTTTCGAAGTTCAGCTGCTTTCGAAGTTCAACTGGCCGTGAAAGCTCAACCGATGATCAGACCTCGATGTCGGCCATGTTGCCGTAGTCCTCGAGCCAGCTCTTGCGATCACTGGCGCGCTTCTTGGCCAGCAGCATGTCGAGCATCTCGTGGGTGCCGTCATCCGCACTGCGCGTCAGCTGCACCAGGCGGCGGGTGTCCGGCGCCATGGTGGTCTCGCGCAGCTGCAGCGGATTCATCTCACCCAGACCCTTGAAGCGCTGCACGTTGGGCGTGCCACGTTTGCTCTCGAGCTGCTTGAGGATGTGTGCCTTCTCGCTCTCGTCCAGGGCGTAATGCACTTCCTTGCCCAGGTCGATGCGGTACAGCGGCGGCATGGCGACGAAGACGCGCCCGGCATCCACCAGCGCCGGGAAATGACGCACGAACAGCGCGCACAGCAGCGTGGCGATGTGCAGACCATCGGAGTCGGCATCCGCCAGGATGCAGACCTTGTGATAGCGCAGCTTGGTGAGGTCATCCGAGCCCGGGTCCAGGCCGATGGCGACCGCGATGTCGTGGACTTCCTGGGAGGAGTAGATGTCATGCGACTCGACTTCCCAGGTATTGAGGATCTTGCCACGCAGCGGCAGGATCGCCTGGGTCTCGCGGTTGCGGCCCTGCTTGGCGCTGCCGCCAGCGGAGTCACCCTCGACCAGAAACAGCTCGCTGTCGGCAGGGTCGGAGCTTGAGCAGTCCGAGAGCTTGCCCGGCAGCGCAGGCCCGGAGGTGACCTTCTTGCGCGCGACCTTCTTGGCGCTCTTCAGACGACGTTGGGCCGCCGAGATCACCAGTTCCGCCAGCGCTTCAGCCTGATCGACATGGTGGTTGAGCCACAGCGAGAAGGCGTCCTTGACCACGCCGGAGACGAAGGCGGCGACGCTGCGTGAGGACAGGCGCTCCTTGGTCTGGCCGGCGAACTGCGGATCGAGCATCTTCACCGACAGCACGAAGGCGGCGCGCTCCCACAGGTCATCCGCGCTCAGCTTGACACCACGCGGCAGCAGGCTGCGGTAGTCGCAGAACTCCTTGAGCGCCTCGAGCAGACCGGAGCGCAGGCCATTGACGTGGGTGCCCCCCAGCGGCGTGGGGATCAGGTTGACGTAGGGTTCCTGCACCAGCTCGCCGCCTTCCGGCAGCCACTGGATCGCCCAGTCGACGCCGTGCTCCTCGTCCTCGAAGTGGCCGACGAAGGGCGATTCCGGCAGGCGTTCGAAGCCATCGGTGGCGCCGAGCAGGTAATCGCGCAGGCCGTCCTCATAGTGCCAGGTCGTCTCGCTGCCATCGGTCTCGATTAGCACGACCTTGAGCCCCGGACACAGCACGGCCTTGGCACGCAGCAGGTGGCGCAGGCGCGGCATCGCCAGACGGGGGCTATCGAAGTAGCTCTCGTCCGGCCAGAAGCGTACCAGGGTGCCGGTATTGCGCTTGCCGACGGTGCCGATCTGGGTCAGCTCCTCGACCTTCTCGCCATTCTCGAAGGCGATGCGCTGACGCAGGCCATCGCGGCACACTTCCACTTCCAGACGCGTCGACAGCGCATTGACCACCGAGACGCCCACGCCGTGCAGACCGCCGGAGAAGCGATAGCTGTCCTGGGAGAACTTGCCCCCCGCATGCAGCTTGGTGAGGATCAGCTCGATGCCGGTCACGCCATGCTCGGGGTGGATGTCGGTGGGCATGCCACGGCCGTCATCGCCGACCTCGATACCGCCATTCTCGAGCAGGCGCACGCGGATTTCCTTCGCGTGCCCCGCCAGCGCCTCATCGACGGAGTTGTCGATGACTTCCTGCGCCAGATGGTTGGGCCGAGAAGTGTCGGTATACATGCCGGGCCGCTTGCGGACCGGTTCGAGGCCGGAGAGGACCTCAATGGAACTGGCGCTGTACTGACTCATCGCAGCCTTGTGTCCTTGGTGTTGACGTCCGCCAACCGACTCGCCCTTTCACGTGCGCGAGACGGACAACGGATTCCTGAAAAATGAGAGACCGGCGTCTGGCGTTCAGCATCAAACGCCCTGCCATGTCGTGCCAAGAGATGCCGTGTCCAGCCAGGTCATGGTGTGTCATGGCAGAAAGCACCACGCATGTGACCTGCTAGTCCGGCGCGACATGCATCGCCGCTGCGGTGGCGGGGGCCAGTCGGTGCCCGCCATGCGCCATGATCGCCGGCAGATATTCCGCCAGCTGCGCAAAGCCGTGATCGCCACCCGGCGTGATGATCAAGCGACTTCCCTGATAGAGCCCTGCGGCATCATTGACATCCAATGTCTCATCGGCCGTCGCCAACAGCACCAGGGTGCGCTGCGCCGTGACCGGCTCCGCTTCCAATGCGAGCAATCCGGGCCCGAAATCCTCGGTGACGGTGAACGTCACGCCGGTATAGGGATTGGCATGCACCGAGCCGAGCCATTCGCTGACCAGTCGCGCGGGACGCACTGCCGGATTGATCAGCACGCTGCGCGGTCCCTGACGCCAGACGCTCTGGGAAGGACCCGCCGGTCCCTCGAGACGTGCAGCCTCACGCGCGACCAGCCAGGTGGCCAGAAAGCCGCCCATGGAACTGCCGATCACCATGATGGCGTCATCGCAGGCGGGGTCTGCAGGGTCCAGCGCCAGGCGCTCACACAACGTGAGATAGGCCGCGTTGACCGCCGCCTGACCCGCGCCGGGTTCCGGGGGGATGTCCGGCATCACGCACGGCAGGCCGAACTGCTCTGCCGCGCGCTGCATCAAGCGCGCCTTGGGCGAACAGCTGGCCGAATTGAAGCCGTGCAAGTACAGCAGACCCTTGACGGGCGCGGTGGCGTGCATCGCTGCCGTATCTGACGGAAAGGGGGAATTGGCCATCAGCACTCCCGACAACACGTCAGACCGCGACACCTCCCCTCCCACGCCTCAAGATGGCAGGGTATCTCTCGAGCGTTCATGCGCTGGAGGCGGGGTTTTCGACGGTCCGCGTCGTACTGTCTAGTGTAAACGATTGATTCGCTTATAGGATAGCGAGAATACTGTATAAATCAACAGAGAGCGACGACTGACGCCGCCGCTCGTCTTGCTTGGCATGGCAGCATGCCCTCACACACTCTCTCACTCACACCCTTGCTTACATCCGCCGTGGGCTCAACGCGGGTCCTGATCCTGGGCTGCCCACACCGCTTCGATCAGCGCACGGCTGGAGGCGTCCAGCGTCTCGAAGCCTTCGCCGCTGGTCATGGTCGCTTCGGTGGCGGTGGCGATCTGCTTGCCCAGCTCCACGCCCCACTGATCGAACGGATTGATATCCCAGATGGTGGCCTGCACGAAGACCTTCTGCTCGTAGAGCGCAATCAACGCACCCAGGGTTTCCGGTGTCAGTGTTTCCAGCAGCAGCGTGGTCGACGGCTGATTGCCACGGTAGCGCTTGTGGTTCGGCTGCGCCTCATCACCGGGGATGGCGTCATCACCCAGCATCAGCACACGTGACTGGGCGAAGCAGTTGGCCAGCGTGAGGCGGTGCTGCGCCTTGAGGTGAGCGCGTGTCTCGGCGTCCTCGACATGGTCATAACGGCACATCGGCGCGATGAAGTCACACTCGACCGCCTGGGTGCCCTGGTGCAGCAGCTGATAGAAGGCATGCTGGGCGTTCGGCCCCAGCTGGCCCCACAGCACCGGACAGGTCGAGTAGTCGATCATCTCACCATCGTTGGTCACTGACTTGCCGTTGGATTCCATCTCCAGCTGCTCGAGGTAGCTTGCGAAGTATTCCAGGCGACCGTCGTAGGGCAGGATGGAGTGGGCGCGGATATCGAGGAAGTTATTGTTCCAGATACCCGCCAGCGCCAGCAGCACCGGCAGGTTGTCTTCCAGCGGCGCGGTGCGGAAGTGCTCATCCAGCTCATGCGCCCCGGCCAGCAGGCGACGGAAGTTGTCCATGCCGACATTGAGCGCGATGGGCAGACCGATGGTGCCCCACAGCGAATAGCGGCCGCCGACCCAATCCCAGAACAGCAGCTGATGTTCCGGCGCGATGCCCCATTCGGTCATCTTCTCCGGCTTGGCGGAAGCGCCGATGAAGTGCTGACGGTTGATCAGCGCTTCCAGGCGCCCTTCCGGGTCGAGGCGTGATTTGAGCCAGTCGCGCGCGGTGCGGGCATTGGACAGCGTGTCGATGGTCGAGAATGACTTGGAGGACAGGATGAACAGCGTGGTTTCCGGGCTGAAGGATTCCAGATAATCCGCCAGCTGAGAGCCATCCATGGTCGAGGCGAAGTGCACGCCGATCTCGTGGATGTCCTTGGGACGGCAATCGCTCAGGGCGCTGGAGACCATCAACGGGCCGAGGTCCGAGCCACCGACCCCGAGGTTGACCACATCGGTGATCGGCTTGCCGGTAGCGCCGCGCCACTGGCCGCTATGGAAGGTGTCGACCATCTCGGCCAGGTGCTCGAGGCTCTCGTGGATGGCCGGCACGATATCCTCGCCGTCCACCTCGAGGCTGGCGGAGCGCGGCAGACGCAGCGCGGCGTGCAGCGCCGGACGGTCTTCGGAGCGATTGACATGCTCACCGGCCAGCAGGCGCTTGATGCCCTGCTCGACACCGGTTTCGCGCGCCAGATCCAGCAGCAGCTCCAGGGTCTCGCCCTTGAGGCGCTGCTTGGAGAGATCCAGACGCAGTCCCGCGGCAGAGCGCGTGAAGGTCGCCACTCGGTCACGCCCTTGCGCCGCATCCTCGGCGAACAGGTCCTTCAGATGCACATCAGCCATCTGCTCTTGATGATGGCGCGCGAGAGCCTGCCAGGCCTGGGTATTACGACGCGCAGAACGTGCCGCTGATTGAGTGGACATGGCCACCTCTCTCCTTGAAGTGTAATGACCGGCCCTGCATGGCCCGGCCTGAAATCGATTGATGGAGGCCTCACCCGCCAGCCGTGACGGGTGCGTCACGGGCGCCGAATGCGTAGAATGGCGGGCCCGACGGGGCGCTCTGCCCGGCCGGTCCTCGGCCACAGGCATGTCGCCCTGGCCCACTGCCCGATGAAGCCTTGATCCATGAGTGATGCATCTTACCGTGACGCGATATTTACGACACCCCTTGACCGTGTCGCCAGCTTCTCCTTCGACGAGCAGGTCGTCAGCTGCTTTCCGGACATGCTGCGCCGCTCGGTGCCGGGGTACGGTCAGATCATCGCCATGCTGGGCCTGATGGCCCGCGCTCACCTGCGCCCCGGGGCGCGGGTCTATGACCTGGGCTGCTCACTCGGTGCTGCCAGCATGGCGCTGGCCCGCGAGATGGCGCCCGAGGATATCGAGATCGAAGCCGTCGACCTGTCGGCACCGATGGTCGAGCGCGCCAGTCGTGAGCTGGCCGACGCCTTCCCGGCGCATCGCATCACGGTCAGCCAGGCAGACATTCGCACCCTCGACTACCAGCCAGCCGGCATGATCGTGGTCAACTTCACGCTGCAGTTCCTGCCGCCAGAAGATCGCGATGCCGTGATCGACAAGCTGTTCGCGGCGCTGGAGCCCGGTGGCGTGTTGATCCTGTCCGAGAAGATCATCAGCGATGACCCGGTCGAGAATGCCTGGCTGATCGAACGGTATCATGACTTCAAGCGTGCCAATGGCTACTCCGATCTGGAAATCTCCCAGAAACGCGAGGCCCTTGAGGACGTGATGAAGCCCGACAGCCTCGACACGCATCATGCTCGCCTGTCGCGCGCCGGTTTCGCGCGCAGCCATACCTGGCTGCAATACCTGAACTTCGCTTCGATGGTCGCCTTCAAAGCCGCCGAATGACCGCTACGCCAGCACGGACCCGACCCAGCGCATGAGCATTTCCCCGTATGACCGCGACCTTTACCGCGCCTTCACCGAGCTTGCCTGTGAGCCAGGCGCCGTCGGCGATGGCTTCGCCCGCTGGCTGAGCGCCCTGCCTGAACAGCTGGCCAATGGCCTGGACCGCAAGCGTCATGCTGATCTGAAGGCCTGGCATGGCGCGCTGGAAAAGCTGCCCACCCTGCCCGCCGAGCGCGATGTACAGCTGGATGCCGACCGGGTCGGTGCACTCTTTCCGACTGGCCTGAATAGCAGCCAGCTGCGCCAGAGCGAGAACCTGCTGCGCGCGATGATGCCGTGGCGCAAGGGCCCCTATCAGCTCGACGAGATCCATATCGACACCGAATGGCGCTCCGACTGGAAGTGGCAGCGTATCGCGCCGCACCTGTCGGATCTCACCCATCGCCGCGTGCTGGATGTCGGCGGCGGCAATGGCTACCACGGCTGGCGCATGGTCGGTGCAGGCGCGGCCTTCACGCTGGTGATCGACCCTTCGCCGCGCTTCTACTGCCAGTTCCATGCCGTACGCCACTTCATCGGCGCGGATCACCCCCAGGGCCGCAACCTGCACTTCCTGCCGGTGGGTATCGAGGATGTGCCGGCGAAGATGACCGCCTTCGATACCGTCTTCTCGATGGGCGTGCTCTATCATCGTCCCTCGCCGATGGACCACCTCTTCCAGCTGCGCGACACCCTGCGCCCCGGCGGCGAGCTGGTGCTGGAAACCCTGGTGGTGGAAGGTGACGTGACGACGGTGCTGATGCCCGGCGAACGCTATGCCGCGATGCCCAACGTCTACTTCCTGCCCTCCTCCCAGGCGCTGGCCCACTGGTGCGAGCGCGCCGGCTTCAAGGACGTGCGCATCGTCGATGAAGCCGTGACCACCCTGGACGAGCAGCGTGCCACCGACTGGATGACCTACCACTCGCTGAGCGACTTCCTCGATCCCAATGACGCGAGCCTGACCCGCGAAGGCCATCCGGCGCCGCGGCGTGCGGTGCTGATCGCCACTCGCGCCTGAACTGCGCAGCGCCTTCTCTCCCAGCGGTGTCTGCGCTAGGGCAGACGACACACGACGGCGGCGCTCATCGAGCACCGCCGTCTTCGGCTCTCGCGTCTCAGACAATTCCCAGACGCTGCGCCTGTCGGTAAAGATTGCCGCGATCGACCTTGAGCCTGCGCGCGGCCTCTGCCCAGTTGCGATCACTCGCCAGCCAGACTCGCGAGATGTGCTCGCGCTGAAACGCCTCGGTGGCATCGCGCAGTCCCAGCGCTTCATCGATGTCCTGCAGGACATGACGCTGTGCCGGGTTCGCTCTCCCCGACTGAATCGTGCCATGCCCCACCTGCGCGCCCTGAATCTCCTGCACCGCGCTGACGGCCCGCTCGAGTGACACCTCGCCATTGACCTCAAGGCCCAGCAGTTCCGGCGTGATCACCACCAGCTGGCGCCCATCGGCGCGCAGACGAGTCGAGTGGGCGCCATGCGCGAGCCGGGCATGCAGCGCGGCGCGGCTGATGCAATGCTCCAGCTCACGCACGTTGCCGGGCCAGGGGTACTCGCACAGCTGGCGCTCCGCCGCCGGCGTCAGGCGCAGATTGCCCAGCCCGAGGCGCGTGCGATTGTGTTCAAGGAAGGTGCCGGCCAGCGCCAGCAGATCCGCACGCCCGCGCTCACGCAGCGGCGGCACCCTGAGCGGATAGACGCTCAGACGGTGATAGAGGTCTTCACGGAAATGCCCGGCGGCGACCTCCGCCTCGAGATCGCGATTGGTGGCCGCGATGACACGCACATCGACCCTGACCACGCGATCGCTACCCAGCGGCTGCAGCTCGCCTTCCTGCAACACCCGCAGCAACTTGGCTTGCAGCGCCAGTGGCAGCTCGCCGATCTCATCCAGCAGCAGGGTGCCACCATCCGCCATCACGAAGTGGCCACGGTGATCATGGGTCGCGCCCGAGAAGGCGCCACGCCGATGACCGAACAGCGCACTCTCGACCAGCTCCGGCGACAAGGCGGCGCAGTTGATGCGCACCAGCGGCCGCCCTGCCCGCGGGGAAGCGTCGTGCAGCCGCTGGACCACGCCCTCCTTGCCCACACCGGTCTCGCCCTGCACCAGCACCGTCATCTCGGTATCGGCGACCGCCTCCAGCTGCGCCTCGAGCCTGGCCATCGCCGGGCCACGTTGCGGGCAGGCCATAGCGCTCTGTGATGCCATACCTGTCGGGGGCACGACCGTCGGTGCCGAAAGCCCCGACCTGCCGGCCGAGGCCCCCGCGACCCACTCCTGTCGCAGTGACAGCGACAGACAATGCGCGGGGAGTGACAACCAGGCCTGCAACTCCTTAAGCGGCAGTGTCAGCTCGTCGGTGCTCGCAAAGGCGCACAGCGATTCCAGCGGGGCCAGCACCCCCGGCGTCAGTGCGTCGAAGGTCATCACTCCCAGCAGGGTATCGCCCTCACGCAACGCGATACCGGCGCAGTCATGCACCAGCAGATCCGACCCATGCACGTCCCCCAGCAGGCCATCGAAGGGGTCCGGCAGATCGCTGTCCAATGCGAAACGATGCACTCCCGTGTGCTCGGCGATCGCCTTGAGCCGCGGATGCTCCGCCAGCGCGAAGCGTCGCCCGCGCACCTCGGCAGGCAGGCCGTAGGTGGCCAGTGGCAACAGCTCGTCACGCTCGGGCAGGTAGCGCATCAGGGTCGCCGCCTCACCGGGCAGCTGCTGCATGATCGCGGCCAGTAGACGCGTCCATGGCAGCGCGCGCCGCTCGCCGCCCTCCTCGCGGGACAACCAGGCGGCGAGCCAGGCATTCACGGCCGCGACCGGCGTATCGTTCAGGGGCAGGTGGGCATCGGGCATGCGGTCATCCTTGCGGGTATCGGGAGTGAGAGGGCTGAAGATTGATGTCATCATGACACGCTTGATGTCATTAGAACACGCCACATGACCATGTCATTTTGACATCATAGACCTACAGAGTGCATGACGACTGGCCTCGAGAGTTGGCACGCCCCTTGCCATAGAGGGAGGGACATCAATCAGAGGTATCGTCATGCTGACCAACGCCCAGGAAGACCTGATCGCCGCCACCGCCCCCGTCGTCGCCGAGCACCTCAATGCCATCACGGCGCGCTTCTATCCGCTGATGTTCGAGCGCTATCCCGAGGTGAAGCCGCTGTTCAATCAGACCCACCAGGCCAGCGGCGGCCAGGCCCGTGCGCTGGCCGGCGCCGTACTCGCCTATGTCGGCGCACGCCACTCGCGTGAGGCGGTGGACCGCCTGCTGGCGCCCGTGGTCAGCAAGCATGTCTCGCTCAATATCCTGCCCGAGCACTACCCCATCGTCGGCGAGTGCCTGATGGCCACCATCGGCGAGGTGCTGGGGGACGCCGTCACGCCCGAGATCGCCGATGCCTGGGGCGCCCTCTACGGGGAACTGGCCGCTGTGCTGATCGCCGCCGAGCAGGGCCGCTACGACAGCTTCGCCGCTACCCGCGGTGGCTGGCAGGGGCTGCGCCGCTTCCGTATCGTGCGCACGCAGGACGAGAGCCGCGAGATTCGCTCGCTGTACCTGGCGCCGGTGGAAGGCCCGATGTTCTCCTTCCTGCCAGGCCAGTACATCGGCATGCGCCTGACGACACCCCAGGGCGTGATCCATCGCCATTACAGTCTGTCCCACGCGCCGGACGAGCGCTTCTGCCGTATCTCGGTCAAGCGTGAGGCCCACGGCCAATCCAGCCAGTACCTGCATGCGCTGAAGGCAGGTGACGAGATCGACCTGCTGCCGCCGGCCGGCGAGCTGACCTTCGAGCATGCTACCCCGCAGAACGTCGATACCCCGGTGCTGTTGCTGTCGGCCGGTGTCGGCCAGACGCCGATGCTGCCGCTGCTGACGGCGGCGCTGGCGGCGGGCCGCCAGGTGATCTATCTGCATGCGGCGCGCAATCCTGAGGTGCATGCCTTCGACACCACGCTGCAATCACTGGTCACGCAATATCCCGAGCAGCTGCATTATCAGGTCTGCTACGAACAGGCCGAGACGCTGCCGCCCCATGCGCACCTGGGCATCATCGAACGCGACTGGCTGGCACGTCAGATTGCCGCGACCGGTTCCAGTGCCGAGTCGCTGCAGGCCTTCGTGATCGGCCCGCATGGCTTCATGCAGAGCATGATCCAGCACCTCAACCGTATCGGCGTACCGCTCGCCCAGTGTCACCACGAGCACTTCGGCCCCTCCGCCCCGCTCGCCATCGACACTACTGTCGCCTGATGCGCCAGTTGTCAGCCGCACCATGCAAAAGCCCCCATCGCCTTGCGGCCATGGGGGCTTTTGCATTCTCCGGCTTCATTCCAGCAGGCCGTGTTGTTATTGCGTGTCCAGCGTTGTTGTTGGTATTTCGCTGACTTCCATCCTGCTGTCGCTACAGAACGGAATCAGTTGGTGCGGCCGAGCAGCTCGCGCACATCTCGCGCTTCCCAGTGCGGGAAGTGCTTGCGCACCAGCGCATTGAGATCGGCTTCAAACGCGGCCCAGTCGGTCTGCTGGGTAGTAGCCTGGGTGCCGGAGCGACCCACGCCGCGAATCATGCCCGCGCCGACGGTCACGTTGCTCAGACGATCGATGACGATGAAGCTGCCGGTCCCCGGGCTTGAGCGGTAGTCGTCCACCGGCACCGCCTGGGTCAGCTCGAGCTGGACGCGGCCGATGGCGTTCAGCGCCAGGCTGTCACCCCCGTGATGCTCCAGCGTGTTGACGTCGTAGAGGTAGTCGATGGCGCTGACCTGACCGGTCAGGTCGCGGGTCGCCAGCTTGATATCGTACTGGCGGCCTGGCTGCAGCGGCTTCTCGTGCATCCAGACGACATCCGCTTCCAGCGCATTGGAAAGCGGCAGTTCGGCATCCGCCGCCACCAGCCAGTCGCCACGCGAGATGTCGATCTCGTCGTCGAGCGTCAGGGTGATGGCCTGCCCCGGATAGGCAATCTCGAGATCACCATCGAAGGTGACGATGCGCTCGATGGTCGAGGTCTTGCCGGACGGCAGCACCTTGACGCTGTCACCCGGACGCACGACACCGGCCGCCAGAGTGCCGCAGTAACCGCGGAAATCGAGGTTGGGACGATTGACGTACTGCACCGGGAAGCGCAGATCGCTGAGGTTCTGGTCGTGGGTCAGCTCGACGGTTTCCAGCACCTCAAGCAGAGACGGGCCCGCTTCGCCATCGACGGTGTACCAGTCCAGTGACGGGCTGCGATTGACGACGTTGTCGCCCTTGAGCGCTGACATCGGCACGAAGCGGATGTCCGGCGCATTCAGCTTGTTGGCGAATTCCTGATACTCGGCGACGATCTCGTTGAAGCGCGTCTCGGAGTAATCGACCAGGTCCATCTTGTTGACCGCGATCACCAGGTGCTGGATGCCCAGCAGGTCGGCGATGAAGCTGTGACGACGGGTCTGGGTCTGCACGCCGTAGCGCGCGTCGATCAGGATGATCGCCAGGCTCGCGGACGAGGCGCCAGTGGCCATGTTGCGGGTGTACTGCTCGTGCCCCGGGGTATCGGCGATGATGAACTTGCGCTTGTCCGTCGAGAAGAAGCGATAGGCGACATCGATGGTGATGCCCTGCTCACGCTCTGACTGCAGGCCATCGACCAGCAGGGCCAGATCGACCTCATCACCGGTGGTGCCGCTGGTCTTGGAGGCCTGGGTGATGGAGGCCAGTTGATCTTCATAGATCAGCTTGGAATCGAACAGCAGACGACCGATCAGGGTCGACTTGCCATCATCGACGCTACCGCAGGTGATGAAGCGCAGCAGGTCCTTGCGCTCGTGTTCTTGCAGGTAGGCTTCGATATCCGCGGAAATCTTGTCTGAGGCGTGGGACACACTCTTCTCCTTGCCGCTGTCATGGGCCTGATGAGGTGGCGAGCCAGTATCACGAGCCAGTGTCTCGTGAGGCTCCGAGCCGATTCATCAGGCGAATTGTTCGTTCGGGTTATTCAACGCCGCAAAGCGTCGATGGGAGAATCAGCGCGCAAATGGCGCTTGAAACCGATTCCTAGAAATACCCTTCGCGCTTCTTCTTCTCCATCGAGCCCGCCTGGTCATGATCGATGGCACGCCCGGAGCGCTCGCTGGTACGCGTCAGCAGCATTTCCTGGATGATTTCCGGCAGGGTCGCGGCGGTGGATTCCACGGCGCCGGTCAGCGGGTAGCAGCCCAGGGTCCGGAAGCGCACGGACTTCATCTCCGGCACTTCGCCTTCTGCCAGCGGCAGACGGTCGTCGTCGACCATGATGTCGAGGCCATCACGCTTCACCACCGGACGCACGGCGGAGTAGTACAGCGGCACGATCTTGATGGACTCGAGATAGATGTACTGCCAGATGTCCAGCTCGGTCCAGTTGGAGAGCGGGAAGACGCGGATGGACTCGCCCTTGTTGATCTTGGAGTTGTAGATGTTCCACAGTTCCGGACGCTGATTCTTGGGGTCCCAGCGGTGGTACTGGTCACGGAAGGAGTAGACGCGCTCTTTCGCGCGTGAAGCTTCCTCGTCACGACGCGCACCGCCGAAGGCCGCATCGAAACCGTGCTTGTCGAGCGCCTGCTTGAGACCGGCGGTCTTCATGATATCGGTGTATTTGGCGCTGCCGTGATCGAACGGGTTGATACCCGCCGCGACGCCTTCCTGGTTGATGTGCTCGATCAGCTCCATGCCCACTTCCGCGGCCATCTCGTCGCGGAACTTGATCATTTCCTTGAACTTCCAGGTGGTGTTGACGTGCATCAGCGGGAACGGCGGCACGCCCGGCGCGAAGGCCTTGCGCGCCAGGTGCAGCATGACGGCAGAGTCCTTGCCGATGGAGTACAGCATGACCGGGTTGGAGAACTCGGCCGCCACTTCACGGATGATGTGGATGGATTCGGCCTCGAGCTGCTTGAGGTGGGTCTGACGTTCGGGGGTAAGCATCGCGTGCGGCAACCTCATGAGCGCTGGGAGTCGCCCCGAAAGGCGGCCCGTGACAGACAGGGCATGCCCGAAGGTCGTGACGAGCCAGGAGAGACTCACTCTCTCGTCCCACGGAGCATGCTGGATACCATTACGGTACCCGCGCCGCCTTGATAACGTCAAAGAATCAGAAAATATCTTTTAAGATCAAAAGAGAATATTTGATTCTCCCGAGTCCATGACGATCGAGCTCATACCGGCCGTGCAGTAGCACGTTCGATATCTTGCCGTGGCTAACGGGGCGTGGCTTGTGGGACGTGGCTCACGGATCGACCCGCTCCACCCAGGTCTCGAGATGCTCACCATCGAGGTCCACCACGCGCATTCCGGGGCGTGCCGCCTCATCCACAGCGAAATCATGGCTCAGCGGAGCGAACTGATCGGAGGTGGAGGGAACGCCATAGACGGCCACACTGCCCTGCCCACACGGCATGAGTTGCGTGAAAGCCTGATGGATATGCCCACACAGCACGGCCCGCACCTGCGGGTACGGACGCAATGTTTCCCACAGCGCATCGCGGTCAGCAAGGCCCAGCGCATCCATCCAGTCCGAGCCGATCGGCATCGGATGATGATGCATGGCCAGCAGGATCGGACGCGGGTCCAGCTCGACGGAAAGCGCCAGTGACTGCGCAAGCTCGCTCAGCTGCTCCTCGCCAAGCTCTCCCCCCGCCTGCCCGGTGACGCGCGAATCCAGACACAGCAGTCGCCAGTCGCCCAGATCCAGCTCGTGATGGAAGGGACGCAGCTCCTGCATGAATTCAGGGTGATCGTGGTTGCCCGCGAACCAGAACCAGGGACAGCCCAGGCCATCGAACAGCTCTGCCGCCATGCGATAGGAGGCGGGGCTCTCGTCCTGGCTGACATCACCGGTCACCAGCAGGATATCGGGGCGAAGGCGCGAGGCATGCGCCATCACCGCCTCCAGCTGACGCCAGGGGAAGCCCAGCCGTGAACGCGCATCAGGGTCGGCGCGCAGATGGCAATCACTTATCTGAATCAGTCGCATCGGTCTCTCGAGCAGCAGGAAAATGAACAGAACCGCGACGGCCGGGCCATCGCGGTTCTGTCAATCAAGACGGGAAATCCATCGGGTGTCAGCGCCCGGGCGCCATGCCAGCTTTGAGCGTCACGGCAATTCCGGCACATCCGCCTGCCCGAAAGCGCGGGCATGGGTCAGCCATTCACCGAGAAAGCGATTGAGCTGAAGCTTTTCGTCCGGCTGGTGCATGCGCGGATTCGGGTACCGGTTGCGCCCTGAGAAATGACGCTGGCGCTGAAAGTCGGTGACCTCCGCCATGCGCACGTCGTGGTACAGATGCACGCTCATGCGCGGCGAATCGATGATGTGGTCAAGCACGCCGGTCTGGGCGACCGTGACCATGGTGGTATAGGGCGCGCATTCGACCACTTCGAGCAGCAGCGTGCCGAAGTGGCCCTGATTGCCCGCCAGCGGGAAGGCGAAACTGTCACCGGCCTCGGCCTTGCCGAGGATGCGCGTGAGGCGCAGATAATTGGACCCGCACTCGGCATGGAGTGCTTTTAGGTCAGCCACATAGGCTTTCTTGACCTGCATGGGCGATCTCCTTGCGAATCTCAGAACATTGGCATGTAGTCTGTCAAGGCACGCCTGCCATCGTGCGTGGCAGGATGTGGGCAACGTGCGATAAATCAAGCACTGCGCCAGCGTTCAGGCTGACGGCGATCAGCTGTCGGCTATCGACTCTCGGCTATCGAGTCCAGCTCTCGGGACTGAAGCTGAGACGAGAACCGAGACTGATACGGACACTGGCGCAGACAGTGATCGTTGCTGGCTGCCGGTTTTCAGCAAGCCTCTAGAATAGCAGCTCTGACGCGCAGGTTGAGGAAGCCTGCGTGAGACGCGGGGGATTGCCAAGCTTCGCCTTCACTGCCTCAGGCATGCATGACGCGCAACGAAGCACGTTCACGCAGCAGCCATTGCATGGCCATGATGGCCATCGCATTGCCCAATCGCCCTTGTTCCAGCAGCGTCAGGGCCGCCTGGAAATTGAGCACATGCACACGGATGTCTTCATTCTCCTCGGCCAGACCATGCACGCCGCCCAGCCCACTGCTGTCACACAGACCGATGAACAGCGTGACCTCCTCGGTACAGGCGCCGGGGCTCGGGTAGTAGCGGTACAGTTCGATCAGGTCCATCAACTCACATCCGGCCTCCTCGACCGCCTCACGGCGCGCGACCTCATGGGCCTGCTCATCCTTGTCCACCAGCCCTGCAATCGGCTCCAGGCTCCAGGGCGTGCGTTCGTCTTCCAGCATGCCGGCCCGGATCTGCTCGACGAAGACCACGCGGTCGTTGACCGGGTCGTAGGGCAATACGCCTACCGCATCGTGACGGACATGCACCTCGCGATGGATCACATCGCTCCAGCCACCGTTGAAACGCTGGTGGCGGAATTCGCGCTGCTCGAGGCGAAAGAAGCCGTCCTGCAACACCCTGGCCTCGACCAGTTCGACATCATCATGTGCGAAGGCCTGTTGCCCTGCGACGTGCTCTTGTTGCTCGCTCATGCATCCTCCTTGGCTGAACAGGCATTATCCTGTCCTGCCGCGAGACTGGCCAGCCCGTCACCTGCAAACTTGCTTGCCGCGCCGTACCGAGTCAGTCATCAGCGCCATTCAAGGCGCCACCTGAAGGCATCTGGGCGACTTCTCATCCTCAGAGCGGTAAACGACACGGCCCGAGCGGGAACTCCGCTCGGGCCGTGTCATGCAGGAATTCATTCGGGGATGTGACATCAGCGTCTGACGCCAGCGCTGCCGTTCACTTGCCGGACGCAATGATGGTCGCTCCAGCCAGCCTTCGCCTCTGACAGCCATGCAAGCGATACGGGTGGTGGAAACTTACTGCAGGCGCTTGATCAGCGCGGCGATCTCTTTCTGCAACTCCTGATCGGCCAGCTCACGATTGGGACGTGGCGGCCCGTCCTGAGCGAGCCGCGCATGCTTGAGCGCTTCCTCATCACGGCCTTCGGAGGCCAGATAATCGGCGTAATAATAATTGGTATCCATGCCCGTCGGGTTGACCTCAAGCCCCTTGCGCAGCACTTCTCCCGCCTTCTCATCATCCCCGAAGCCCACCGGCCAGCCGGGCGCCTTGTCATAGAGTGCACCAAGCGTCACATAGGCAGAGGCATTGTCACCCTTGGGGTCGAGCGAGATCGCCTTCTCGAGCGTGGCCTTGGCTTCCTTGGCCAGGTCCAGTGCTCCCAGGCCACCACGTGCCTTGGCCCATGAGGCCAGGATGATGCCTTCCCAGGTCAGCACGTGAGCGTTGTCCGGATACTGATCCGCCAGCGCGCGCACCTCCTTGCCCAGGGCCTCCATGCCCTTCTCCTGAGCATCACCGGAGACCTGATAATTGATCTGCGCCCAACGCTTGGAGAGCGGGAAGACGTCATCGTCGCCTGGGGCAGCATGGACGCCGGTCATGCCGGCCAGCGTGATGCCCAGCGCCATGCCCCCGGAGAGCAGTACGCGACAGCAACGGGAGATGACACGGCAAGACGGGTGTGAAGATGGCAGCATGGGCATGGACAGCTCCCTGATTTTCGTTATTGTTGGCAGATTCAGCATGGGTGACACGAAGTGCTCCGGCGAGCACATATTGACTGTAACGAACGTTTGAATCGGCCGCCAATCACCCTTGGTCGCAGGTCTCAACGCTATCGAAATCGCACACGGCGGCTTGAGCCTTACCCACAGAACCAGCGGAGCAGACCATGCAAGGTCGCAACATGACACGCTGGCGCGACCCCAAGACGGACCCGCGCCAGGAAAAGAAGAGCAACGTGATTACCCCGCAGGGCCACGCGAAGATGAAGGGGCTGGCCGACCACCTGAGGCGCGTGAGGCGCCCGGAGCTTTCGCGCAAGACGGGCGAGGCCGCCGCCATGGGGGATCGCAGCGAGAATGCGGATTACACCTACAACAAGAAGGCGCTCAATCAGACCATCGCCAAGATCGCCTATCTGGAGAAACGCCTGGATGAGCTGACGGTCGTCGACCGCCTGCCCACGGATCTGGAGCGCGTCTATTTCGCGGCCTTCGTGACGCTGGAGGACGAGCAGGGAGAGGAGATGGAGATCCGCATCGTCGGCCCTGATGAGACCGACAATCCGCGCCGCTGGATCAGCGTCGATGCGCCCCTTGCCCAGGCATTGCTGGGCAAGGGGCTGGATGACGAGGTGAGCGTGGCCGCGCCGGGTGGCGAGACGACCTACATCATCACGGCCATCCGCTATCAGTCGCCGGAGGGGTAAGCGGCGAGCTGGGCATCAGGCCGCGGGGAATCAGGCCGCAGAGGCTCAGGTCGCAGGGAATCAGCGCGCCTTGCGTGCACGATAGACCTTGAACTGGCGCGTTTCCGCGAGCACTTCAAACTCGCCGAAGGCCGCCTGCAGCAGATCGGGATACGGCAGGAAGGCATTGGCGACCAGCGTCAGGGTGCCGCCGGGCATCAGGTGATCCGGTGCCTGGCTGATCAGGCGCGCCGCCGGTCCGTAATCGATATCGCGCTCATGATGGAACGGCGGATTGGCCACGATGGCCTCGAACCGCTCCCCCTCGAACGCCGAGAACACATCACTCAGGCGTACGTCCGCCTCAAGCCCGTTGAGCGCCAGACTGCGACGGGTCGCCTCCACCGCAAAGGCACTGACGTCGCCTGCCATCACGCGCGCACCGTGACGCGCCAGCCAGCAGCTGATGATGCCGTCACCCGCCCCGATATCCAGCGCACGCTTGTAGCCACGGGTCGGCAGGTTCTCCAGCAGCAGCGCGGTACCCGGGTCCAGCTTGGCATTGCCATAAAGCCCCGGATGGCTGGTCAGTCGCATCTCCAGCGCCTCGAATTCGCCCCAGCCTTCTGTCCATTGTCCAGCCACTGCCAGTGGCGATTCACTGCTGGCAGCCTGTTCGGCCGTCAACTCACGCGTAACGGATGACCAAAGCTGACAACGGCGCGCGGTATCGTCCTTGCGCGCCATCATCCCCAGCGCCTTGAGGATGCGCTCAGCTCGCTTGATGCCGCCGTTGACCTCGCCCACCACCTTGATCGGCGTACCCGCCGGCAACACCTGACACAGCGCCACCAGCCACCACTCGCCCAGCGCGTGCGCCTTGGGCCAGAACACGATGGCGCCCGCGGCTTGCGCGATGGTGTCGTCAGCTCGCGCATCGGCGAAGGACACCGCATGGCTGACCCGGTGCCCTGCTTCCCGCGCGGCATTCACGATGCCGGTATCATGACCCCAGACACGCCGCTGACGGTCCGATGACAGCCACCAGTCATCACGCGGTGCGGCGACCCACAGCCAATCACGGAAATCACTGTCCTGACGCTCAAGCAGCTGACAGGCGGGGGTTTGAGCAGACATGAAGACTCCAACAGGGTAGGAAGATACGGACACCGGCGAGAGCGCCGGATATCGAAACAATGCGGTTGTGCGGGGCCGCCTCAGGCCGGGCGCACCAGCTCATAGTGCAGATAGCGGCCCAGATAGACGAAGGGGGACGTGCGCCAGTGCTGACACTCGAGCGCCAGCAATTTCTGCATATCAGCCTCGCTCAGCGGGTCGCGTGAACGCAGATAGTCGTGGAAGACGCGCAGCCCGGTCAGCTCACGCACTTCAAGCCCCGCCTCCGCGGCCCACTGGCGTATCTCGCCATCACGCAACGGTGAAATGGGCGTCAAGCGCTTGCCAGTGCCCCACCCTGCCAGACGCCCTTCCAGCACCTTGTCGAAATTGCCCTTGCTGACATTGGAAAACGCCAGCGCATCGCGATTGAAGACACTCAGCGACATGACGCCACCGGGCGCCAGCAACTTCGCGAGCAAGGCAAACCCCTCCCGTGGATCGAGCAGCCACTCCAGTACGGCGTGGCACACCACCACCGGCCACTGTTTGTCCGTCTCGGCGGCAAAGCCCTGCAGATCACACCCCTCCCAGATCAGTCGCCCCGCGTAAGGCTCATCATTCGACAGTGCGTCGGCTTGTCCTGTCACTTGCGGATCTGACGTCTCTTGAGCCGCTCGGGATGGGTCAGCTGTCAAACCAGCGAGCTCTTGGCCCTGAGGCGCGGCAGTGCTCAGGAAGCGTTTCGCGCGCTCACGCATCTCACCAGAGGGTTCGACCAGCGTGAGATGATGCCCACGCGTGAGCCACCAGTGGGCTGTCTGCCCGAGACCCGCACCGATTTCCAATACCGGGGAAGGCGGCAAATGCGAGAAACGCTCATCCATCAGGCGCTGGGTGAGCGCAAGACGAACACGGCCGCGCTCCGTGGTGTAGAAACCACGTTCGAACTTGTCGGCCAGACCGTCGAAATGACGATCAGCGGTGGCACGGCGAACGCGAGAAGCGCCAGCGCAGGGCGAGGTTTTCGGCTCAGGCATGAAGAATATCTTGGCGAAGGAGAAAGAACTGACGAAGCGATGGTGCAGATAATGCCTCACTCACTCGCCAAAGGCACTTCTCGGTGCGGATGAACCGCCCGCTGATGCCGCTGACGGCCCGCCGCCACGCATTTCCTCCGCCAAATGGATCGGCGTAGAATGGCGCCTGCATCGAGGGGCCAAGGAACGGCACATGGCAAGGAAAGAGGTCATGGGGCAGAGAAAGACCGACACTTGATCGACTTGAGCACATCGACTCCACTTCCGACATAGACCTCAGCCATGAAACAACGTGTCCTGCTAATCGTCCGCAAGCTCAACATCGGCGGTATCCAGCGCAATACCGTCAATCTCGCCAATGTCTTGCACCGCGAAGGCCATGAGGTCCATGTACTGGTATTGAAGGGCGAACTGGAGCTCGTCCCGGATGCCGGTGTGCACCTTCATCAGGTCGACTTCGACAAGGCATTCCGCAAGACGGGCATCGGCCTGTTCTACGACCTGTTCACCCGCCTGCTGTTGGCACCCTGGATCAAGGGCTCAGGATACGTCTGGCGAGGCTATTACGGCGGTCACTACCTGCGCCGTTTCGTCGCGCGCCTGGAAAAGGAATACGGCCCGCTCGATCGGGTCATCACGCGCGGTCAGGGCGCCTTCGAGACCTTCTGGTCGTGGCGCGACCCTCGCCTGTGGCAGGTGGCGGTGTCATGGCCCGGCGATCTGAAAGAGGGCTGGCGACAACGCTTCCTGTTGAGCCGCCTGTATAGCGGCAAACAGGTCGTGTGCAACACCGACAATGTGCGCCAGCAACTGGAAAGCCTGCTGGACCATCACGGGATCAAGGCGGCGAGACTCGCGACCATCGGCAACGTCTGTGATCTGGATGCCATCACCGCCATGGCAGAGGAAGAGGTGGAACTGCCCTCCCGCCCCTACGTGGTACAGGTGTGCCGCCTATCGGACGTCAAGCGTCAGGATGTGCTGATCAAGGCATACCTCGCCTCAGGCATCGAGGAAGACCTCGTCATCGTCGGCGATGGCCCCAAGCGGGAAGCCACCAAAGCGCTGATCCGCGAGCTGGGCATCGGCGACAGGGTCCATCTGATCGGTAGCCGCCTGAATCCCTATCCGTGGATGAAGCACGCCCGCCTGTTCGTGCTCAGTTCACGCAGTGAGGCCTTCGGCATCGTGCTGGTGGAGAGCATGTGCTGCGGTACGCCATGCGTGGCTCCGGATGTCCCCGGCGGTATTCGCAATGTCTTGATCCATGACCAGGCACGCCTGATCTCCGAAGACTCCATCGAGGCGCTGGCAGCCAAGATTCGCGAAGGCCTCGCCAACCCGCCGGCACTCGACTCGGACCCGGAGCTGATCGAACGCTTCCGCGATACCCGCATCATGCAGGAGTTTCTGTCCCTGCCCACTGATGCCGTGACCGCAAATTCTCGCTGACACCTGAAGCCCTGCGTTTGTCGAAAGACTCCCTTGCAGGGCTTGCGCTTGCGCCTCCCCGCGGCGCTGAACTGGCAGGACGATTGGCTGGCAAGACGATTAGCTGACAATACGATTGAGTGAAAAGACAATCGACAGACACGACGATGCGATGTCCAGACCAAGAGTCAGGGCATGGGTGATCGAGTATCGGATAGGAAGATCAAGTGCGGCAGCTCTTGATCCAAGCCTGAAGCCAGGACGAGCGCTGCTCATAGAGCAAGGGCCGAGCACACAACGAACGGTACAGAGAAGACGACAAGGCGATGACGCAGAAGGCAGGACAGACAACGTCGTCCAGAAGGTGGGCTTGCTGGCGCCCCCTGCAGGAGTCGAACCTGCGACCTGCCCCTTAGGAGGGGGCCGCTCTATCCAGCTGAGCTAAGGGGGCGTAGCGAGCGGAAGTATAAGCCATTGAAGTGGCGAGATAAACCCGACAATTGCTGCGCCTCCAGCATCACGCCCTAAGTCGTCGACCACATGCTTCAGGCACCGGATCAATAACCTGAGGGCATGCTCGACGCCTGATTTCGGTGTCATGCCCCCTGGCTGGCCGAGACAGCCTCATGAACATGCCTTCCCTATCCTTTCGACAATCGGGTTTCCGCGTCGCCAATCACCTCTGCCATCGGACGCGGGCGCCCCAGCAGGTAGCCCTGGACTCGCTCGCAGCCCATGCGCCGCAAGACTTCGAGCTGCTCTACCTCTTCCACGCCTTCCGCCACGACATCGAGTGACAGGGCGCGCGCCATCATCAGCATGGCACGCACGATCTCGTTGCCTGTGGTGTGCGTGTCTGGCGAATCCTCATGAGACAGGTCATTGATGAAGCTGCGATCTATCTTCAGCTCCTTGAGCGGCATGCGACGCAGACGCGACAGATTCGAGTAGCCAATGCCGAAATCATCAATCGAGAAGCTCAGGCCCAAAGCTGCCAGCTGGTCAATCTTCTCGAGCATTGCCGCTTCATCATCCGTCGCCAGGCTCTCGGTGATTTCCATACGCAAGAGCTCAGGCGCGAAGTCATGTTGCGCCAGCAGCCTGGTGACCTGCGGCACGAACTCGCTGCTACGGAACTGCACCTGACTGACATTGACCGCCATCGGTAGCGCATGTCCTCGGGCGGTCATGGCGGCAAGCGCGCGACAGACCTGCTCCAGCACCCAATGCCCCAGCTCGACAATCAGCCCGGACTCCTCCGCGATGGGGATGAAGGTCGCTGGCGAGACCATCCCCAGCTGCGGATCATGCCAACGTAGCAATGCCTCGGCGCCACACAGCTGCGGCTCACCACTTTCGGGCAGGGAAAATTGCGGCTGAAGATAGACGCTCAGCTGCTGGCGAGACACGGCCTCACGCAGCGCGTGTTCCATCCGGGCGGCATCGATGATGCGCTGGCGCATCTCGGGGGCGAAGAAACACAGCCGTGCACGCCCGGCCCCCTTGCTTTCATAGAGCGCGATATCCGCTTGATGCAGGAGGTGACTCCAGGCATCGCCTTCTTCTCTATCAATCTCGTCACGCTCCGCCTTGCCGGTCGGCAACACTTGCTGCGAGCAGGCCCCATAGCCTTTCTCGTGTCGCGGATAGAGCGTGATGCCCAACGAGCCGGTCAACTGATGCGTTCGCCCTTCAAGCTCCAGCGGTTCCTGCAGTCGCTCCAGCATCAGCTCCGCCACCTGACGCGCCCGGGTAGCCGCTTCGCGCGGCCCACCGGCTCTCGGTGCCAGCAGCACGATGAACTCGTCTCCCCCGTGGCGCGCGAGGAAGTCCTGCGAACCCAGCATCTCTGCCAGACGCAAGGCGACCTGCTTGAGCGCCAGGTCGCCGGCATCGTGGCCGAGAATATCGTTGAGGCGCTTGAAGTGATCGAGATCCAGAAACATCAGCGCGCCCATCTCTCCTGGCCGGGCATGCTCCGCCAGCTCACAGAGATGACGCCGCACGAGACGCCGATTGGGCAAGCCGGTCAACGAATCATGCAAGGCCTGATGCGTCAGTTGCTGGTCACGTCGATAGCGTTCGATCGCCAGCCTGGCCACCTTGACCGCCACTTCGAGCAAGCCATGGTGGGTCGCATCGAAGACCTCGCCCGTCTCGGCATAGAAGGCAAAGCTGCCCAGGGGGTTATCATCGCCATCGAGAATCGGCATCGACAGGCAGGCATCCAGCCCCAACGCATGCGGATGCTCCCGGAAGCCCTCCCAGGCAGGGTCCTGCGCGATGGAAGGCGTCATGACCGGCTCGCGCCGCCACATCGCCGTCCCACAGGTGCCCACACCTTCCCCGATCTTCAAGCCGCGGGTGAACAGCATGAAGCTTGCCGGCAGACTGGGTCCCTGACCTGCCACGATGGTGCGGCCTACATCATCCAGCAGCAGCAACGAGGAGCGCACGTGAACCGCGGCGCCTTCGATGGTCAGACACAGGTCTCGCAATGTCTTGTCCAGAGACTGGCCTGCCGCCACGGCTTCCAGCAGCTCGAGCTGGGAATGGCTCAACATCAAGGCCCTGTGCATCTGGGTAATGTCCGTCTGCAACCCCAGATACCCTTCCACCCGCCCCCTGGAATCCTTGAGCGGAATACAGCGCAGCCGCAATCGCAGGGGCTGGCCATTGCTGTCGTAATGCACCAGCTCCTCATCGCTGGGTTCGCCGCGGCGCCGCTGTTCACGCAATCGGGTGATGACCAGCAGATCGGATGCCGGTCCCATCAGGAATTCACTGGGCACCTTGCCGATCACCTGCTGCTCTCGATAGCCGAGAAGCTGCTCAAAGGCGGGGTTGACCCAGCGAATGCGCCCTTCGAGGTCGTAGCAACAGACGCCGTTGCTGGTGTGATCCAGCAGCTGATTCAGCAAGCCTTCGGCTTCCTGACCATTGGCCGGCCGGGAAGTGCTCGGCATGGTGCCAAACGATGTGGTGTCACTCACTGGCGTATCCTCAGCAGACTCCTCTGCGATCCTGGCTGGATGACATGCCGAGTCTTGTGCTGGACTCGGCGAATTACCAGCACCAGCGTACCGGATCCTCGGCACCAGTATGCGGCCTATGTCTCAGTAATATTAACCCAATGCGATGCGTTGAATATGGGTCCAGCGTCATTCGGTCAGCACTGGCATCGACCATCACCCGGCACTCGAGCATCGCACAGCCCTTTGAATCGAGTGCGATCACTGCCACAACATGGACAGTGCTCACCTTTAGATGCCCTGACAGCATGATCCATACGACAGCGTCGGGCGTAGTACTCACATCACGCCATTCGCCACGGAGAGCCATGCCTTGAACGCTCTGCTGTCCTTCATGTCAGTCTCACTCTGCATGCTGCTATCGGGATGCGGGCCGCACTACCTTGCGGCCAATGACATCCACCAGGCTCCCTATCTTGAGGAATCCTCCATCTCATCCCAGCTCGTGACCCGTGATGCCACGTCACTGGCATGGAAGTCATGGCAACCTGCACAGGTAACCCCTCAACGCGCCATGCTGCTTGGCCTGCACAGCTACGGCGACTTTCGCCTGGCATATGCCGATCTAGGTCCATGGCTGGCAAATCAAGGCATCGTGACCTATGCCTATGACCAACGCGGCTTCGGGGAGTCCAGCCAGCAAGGGCAATGGCCGGAGTCCCCGTTGCTGATCGAGGACCTGGTGGACGCCATTACGGTGTTGCGCCAGCGCCACCCGAGCCTCCCCTTGATCGTGGCGGGCGAAAGCATGGGCGGCTCGGTGATACTCAATGCCCTCGCCCACCACCCGGAGCTGTCGATCGACGGCAACCTGCTCGCCGCCCCGGGCGTCCGCGGCGGCATCCGCTGGCGCTATCTATACAACGCAGGACTCTGGACGGCGGCGCATCTGATCCCCACAACCAGCGTGGAGGTACCACGCAGGTACCCCCAAGGAGAACTCCAGCCCGCAGCCGCCAGGCGATTGGCCGAGGATTCACGCGTCGTGCATTCCGTGCGCCTTGATGCCTATTACGGCCTGATCCGCTTGACGGATCACGCCAGTGATGAGATCGCGAATCTTTCTGCTGACACACGACTGCCGCCCACCCTGCTGTTGCATGGTGATCGTGATGACACCGTGCCCCGCGTGGCCATCGAGCGGCTGGTCAGGGACTGGCCGAGCGCCTCACGCGATACGCTCGAGATTCATTACCTGCCCGAGGCTCCCCACCTGCTGCTGCAATGGCACGACAGAGAGCAGGTACGTGGGCGGATCGCACACTGGTTGGCCGAGATCCTGCCAGCGCAAGCTTCACAAGAATGAAAGCAAGAGCGAGAGCGAGAGTAAAAACTAGACGTTGGGCGTGACACGCCGCGTCGTGCCGATAGCGCGTTCCCCACAAACAGCGACGCCCCGAACAGGGTTCGAGGCGTTGCTGTCTATCTATCTAACTATCGCCCCTGCGAGGGGCGTGCTGTCCGCTGACCAGCGATCACTGACGCGCGGTCTTCAGGGCATCAGCCAGCTCACGGGTCAGGGCGTGCACGGCTTGAGTACCCTGCTCCGGTGTCTCGGCATTGGCCTGCAGGTCAATCAGGGCGGAACCGACCACCACGCCATCAGCGAAGCGCCCGATACGTGCTGCCTGTTCCGCGGTACGGATACCGAAGCCGACCGCGACCGGAATGTCGGTATGTTCACGAATGCGACCGACCTCGGCCTCGACCTTCTCGGCAGTCGGTGCCGCGCCACCGGTCACGCCATTGCTGGAGACGTAGTAGAGGAAGCCCGAGGTGTTGGCCAGCACACCTGGCAGACGCTCGCTGTCCGTGGTCGGAGTGGCGAGACGAATGAAGCTGATGCCCGCTTCGCTGGCCGGGACGCACAGCTCGTCATCGTGCTCCGGTGGCAGATCGACGACGATCAGTCCGTCGACTCCGGCCTCGCTTGCCTGCTCGAGGAAGGTGGCCACCCCGCGACGATAGATCGGGTTGTAGTAACCCATCAGCACGATGGGGGTGTCCTGATCCTGCTTGCGGAATTCCGTGACCATCGCCAGGGTGCGGTCCATGGTCTGGCCGGCCTTCAGGGCACGCTGGGTGGCATGCTGGATCGCCAGACCATCGGCCATCGGGTCGGTGAACGGCATGCCCAGCTCGATGACATCGGCACCTGACTTGGCCATGCCGAGGAAGGTCGCGAGGCTGGCATCGTAGCCGGGGTCGCCCGCAGTGATGTAGGTCACCAGCGCAGCGCGATTCTCATCACGCACGGCAGCGAAACGACGATCAAGACGGCTGCTGGCAGTAGTGTCGATAGCGGAAGTGCTCATCAATAGACTCCGAATTTGCTGACCTGCAGGCATCGATGACACCTGCAGGCGAAGAAGGCATGGGGCGCTCAGATTCGATCAGCGATTGAAGATTCTGACGCCGGGCAACACGTGACAGGCCCTGGCTTACTCACCATCAGGGTTCAGGCCCAGCTCATCGGCCAGGTGATGAGTCACGGTGGCCATGTCCTTGTCACCACGGCCGCTCAGATTGACCACCATCAGGTGGTCCTTCGGCAGGCCCGGTGCACGCTTGATGACTTCCGCCAGCGCGTGGGAGGACTCCAGCGCCGGAATGATGCCTTCCAGACGGCACAGCATCTTGAAGGCATCCAGCGCTTCCTGGTCGGTCGCGGCGACATATTCGGCACGCTTGATGTCGTGCAACCATGCGTGTTCCGGACCGATACCCGGATAGTCGAGACCGGCGGAGATGGAGTGCGCATCTCCGATCTGCCCTTCTTCATCCTGCAGCAGGAAGGTGCGGTTGCCATGCAGTACGCCCGGCAGGCCGCCCTTGAGACTGGCGGCATGGCGCGGAGTCTCCAGGCCTTCACCCGCCGCTTCGACACCGATGATCTCGACGCTTTCCTCATCGAGGAACGGGTGGAACAGGCCCATGGCGTTGGAGCCGCCGCCGATGCAGGCAACCAGCGAATCCGGCAGACGCCCTTCCTTCTCCTGCAGCTGCACGCGGGTTTCCTGACCGATGATGGACTGGAAGTCACGCACCAGCTGCGGGTACGGGTGCGGCCCGGCGACGGTACCGATGATATAGAAAGTGTCATCGACGTTGGTGACCCAGTCGCGCAGCGCCTCGTTCATGGCGTCCTTCAACGTGCCATCACCGGCGGTGACAGGCACGACCTTGGCGCCCAGCAACTGCATGCGCTGCACGTTGGGCTGCTGACGATGGATATCGGTGGAGCCCATGTAGATCACGCAGTCCAGCCCGAAACGCGCCGCCACGGTGGCAGTCGCCACACCGTGCATGCCGGCACCGGTCTCGGCGATGATGCGCTGCTTGCCCATGCGGCGAGCGAGCAGTACCTGGCCCAGCGCATTGTTGATCTTGTGCGCCCCGGTATGCATCAGGTCTTCACGCTTGAGATAGATCTTGGCGCCGCCCAGCTGCTCGGTCAGGCGCTCAGCGAAATACAGCGGGCTCTGGCGGCCGACATAGTCCGCGGACAGACCAGCCAGCTCCTCGGCGAATGCCGGGTCCTGCTTGGCGGCTTCATACTCGCGCTGCAGGTGCAGGATCAACGGCATCAGCGTCTCGGCAACGAAGCGGCCGCCGAAATCACCGAAAAAACCCTTGGCATCAGGCCCTTGGCGCAGGCTGGGGGTAGCAGTCGTCTGGCTCATGCTGAACTCCTCGAATCGTGTCAGTGGCTGGTTCCACATACTGCGCAAGGCATCTGCGAGGCCAGCGATATGGTGATCATCCTAGCGCTGCAGGCACTGGAAGAAAAACGATAAATTCGCCAAGATGTGTGAGAAAATCTCACATATGGTCGAGACGGTCATTGCCGCATAGCCACTCTTTCCATGCCAATGACACGTCCAGCACTCGCCCAGCACTTGCTCAGGAGATACCCCATGGAGCGCACCGAGCTACTGCCTCCCCTCAATGCCCTGCGCACCTTCGATGTGGCGGCTCGCCACGAGAGCGCCTCGCGCGCCGCAGAGGAGCTACATGTAACCCACGGCGCCGTCAGCCGTCAGATCCGCCAGCTGGAAGACGCACTCGGCACACGCCTGTTCGATCGCGCCGGCCGTGGCCTGACACTGACACAGGCCGGTCGTGAGCTGGCGACCGCGACCCGTCATCACCTTGGCGGCCTGGCACGCGTGTGCGGAGCACTGGCACGCAGTGATGCGCGGGCGCCCTTCGTGCTGAGCTGCCCGGGGTCGTTTCTGGCACGCTGGTTCATTCCGCGACTGGGGGCACTCAAGGACGCCCTGCCGGAACTCGAGCTGCACCTGACCGCCAGTGATGACAACGAAGGGCTGCGCAATGGCGTGGACGGTGTCCTGCGCTTCCAGACGCCGCCCTTTGATGACGCCGAGCATCAGGAGACGCGCGTGCTGGGCACCGAGCGCATCGGGCCCGTACTGCGGCCCGACAGCGAGTGGCTAAATGAGGCATCCAGCCCCCCTTCCCCCGAGGTTCTGCTGGGCCTGCCCCTGCTGCATACCGGATCACGCCCGCAAGCCTGGCCGGATTGGTGCTCACGCCAGGGGCTATCCAGTGAGGGGCTTGATTACGCGCAAGGCTTCGAACACCTCAACTACCTGCTCGAGGCGACACTGGTCGGGCTGGGCGTCGGCATCGCGCCGGACTATCTGGTGGAGGAAGACCTGCGCAGCAAGCGCCTCGTGGCCCCCTGGGGGTTCGTCGAGACCGAGGCATGCCTGACGCTGACATTGCCGCAGGTCGGCCGCGCTCGTGCTCGCCACCCGCATGCCGAGGCGCTGGGCGAATGGCTCGCCCGGGAACTGGCAACGGCTCCGCCCCACTAGCCACACTTTGTGACGGGCATAAAAAAAGCCAGTCACAAGGACTGGCTTGCCCGGACATGTATCCAGAGGATAGCGCCGGAAAGATCGTGAATCCGCTCAAGGAACCATCGCAACCTGCAACGCAGGCTGGAAGCGAGGATGGGCGAACAACCCTGCGCATTGAACGACGCAGCCACCCCCGGCAGAAATGATCGAGGAGCCATGGCAGGCTCGACTCGAAGACTTCACGTCAGGTGGCCAGTCCCTATCCGAGATCGCGGACTCGAGATGAGGGGTGACGGCCTGACGCGCTTCAACTGTCAGCATCATATCTTTTAGTCCGCGAACAAAAAAGGGCCCGAACAGCAACAGACCTTTGCTGGAGAAGCACCATCATTCCTCGCATCGCCGCCCGGTATCAGTGACAGCCAGGGGCTGCAGCGCCCTTGTCCGAGGCGAGGGCCCCCGAGGCGCGATTCGGCGGATTGTTGCCACCGAGTAACAGACGCTGAATATCCGTGGCCGCCATCGGCTTGTAGAAGTAATAGCCCTGGATCAGGTCACAACGCATCTCGCGCAGCAACTCCAGCTGCTGCTCGTTCTCCACCCCTTCCGCGACCACCTCCAGCCCGAGGCGATGACCGAGGAAGACCGTGGCCTCCATGATGGCGCGGTCCTTGGGTTCCTGGGCGCACTCGATCACGAAGGAGCGATCTATCTTGAGCGCCGTCACCGGCAACAACTTGAGATAGCTCATCGAGGAATAGCCGGTGCCGAAGTCATCGATGGCGATCTTGTAGCCACGGTCGTAGAGCGCCCGCAGGCTGTCGCGCACCTTGATATCGGCATCGATCAACACGTTCTCGGTCAGCTCGATACCGATGTCCCGCGGTGTCAGTCCGTATTCCTCGACATAGGCCTCAAGGCGGGTGAAGACGTCCGAACTGATGGCCTGGCGTCCGGAGATGTTGATGTCGATCCGATAGCCCTTGAGACCCATGGCGCGCCATTCGGCCTGCTGACGACACGCCTGGCGGATGACCCAGTCTCCCAGACGTTCGATCAAGTTGGTGCGCTCGGCGACCTTCACGAAATCGGAGGGCGGAATATAGCCCTCGGGAGAATGCCAGCGCAGCAGCGCCTCGAAGGATTCGATGCGCTCACTGCGCGCCGCCACCTGCGGCTGATAATGCAGCGACAATTCCCCTCCGCCATCCTGATTCAACAGCGCCTGCAGGCGTCCGGCCAGATGGTGCTGATGCAGCATCTCGTTGCGGACTTCCTGATTGAAGAACTGATAGCCATCGCGCCCGGCCAGCTTGGCACGATGCTTGGCGACATCGGCATTGCGCACCAGCTCGGCCGCCTCGCTCCCATTCTCGGGATACAGGCTGATGCCGATACTCAGGCGCAGCAGCAACTGGCGCCCTTCGATCTCGAAGGGTCGCTGGAAGTCCTGACGAATGCACTCGACCACCGACAGGGCATCACTCTCGTAATCCAGTCGTGGCATCGCCAGCACGAATTCATCGCCACCAAAGCGCGAGAGCAGATCCTGATTGCGCTGGAAGCCCTGCAGACGCTTGGCCACGCTGCGGATGACGCGGTCACCCATCTCGTAACCGAGGGTGTCATTGATCTCGGTGAAATGATCGATATCGAGAAACAGCACCATCAGGGTGTCGTCATGACGCTGGCATTCACTGAGCGCCTCACCGAGTTCGCTCTCGAAGGTCTGGCGATTGGGCAACTCCGTCAGGGGGTCGAAACGCGTCATGTAATCCAGATCACGCTGGACCTTGCGCTCACCCGCCAGATCGATGTCGATACAGAACATCAGCGGGTTGTCAGTGCGCTCTCCCAACATCACATGGTGGGAAAAGACAGGCACGGGGGCGCCTGACTTATGCTTGAGCTCAAGTTCACTGGAGGGAATCTCGATACCTTGAGAGACCCAGGCATGGTGTGCGTCCACCACGACATCTGCCATCGTCTCCGGGATCACCAGAGTTTCCAGGCATCGTCCGCGAGCTTCCTGCTCGCTATAGCCGTATAGCCGCTCGCTGGCCTCGTTCCAGTAGATGACGCGGCGCTGGCTGTCATAGCCCTGAACGGCGACGCGCGGCAGACTTTCCAACAGCTCTCGAAAGCGCTGATCACTGACGGGAAGTCCCTTGCTGGTCGAGAGGCCAACCATACTCGTCTGCATGACCGCCTCCTGCGTATGCTGATGATGTGACACCTGACGCTTGCGAGATAGCATGATGCCCGCAGTTGCGCCAAGAATCACCATCAGTAACGCGGTTGGCCATCGACCCAGCATGCTCTGGCCCCACATCACCACCATCATCAACGTCAGTACCACGGCAATGATGACGGGACGAGAGCACAATATTCCGGCGGCCCTGAAGGCCTGGCGGAACCCTTTAGCCATGTTGAAGGATACCTCCGCTGCCGTCCTTCGCCTGTTCGCCGGACTTCGGCGGGGCAGATCCACTCGTGACGGAATGTCACTTCGAACGAGTTCTCTCACACGCAGAACGAGTTCTTGTCGTCATGGGAAAAGTCTAAGGGTCTGCTGCGCGTAAACCCAGCGTCTTGCAGCACCTCTCGATGACTCTCCTCAACGCTTCATGCAGTGCCAGACGGCCTGAACCTGCGTCGCGCTGCTCGTCTGCAAAGCGCGAAGAATAGCGCCAATGACTTACATAATACCAGTCGATTAGATTACTCATACCTCGATATTGGCGATGTACCCATATTGATGATACTTGCGCGAGATTAGCGTGTTACCGCCATGGTACGGGTTTGACTATCTCGTGCGCACCTTCCCATTCTCCTCGACGTTGCCAACGCAACACCTTCCATCTGCGCCCAAGCGCACAAAACGTCGAGGAATTTCATATGAACATCGCAAATCGTGGCGTACGTCAACTGGCCGACTCTTCCCGCAAGATCACCCTGGAACAGGGCGGCCTGGTGGAGCACTACCCGACCCCCAAGACGGACACCACCCCCTTGCGCCTGCCGCTTGCCTCTCAGTACTGGCCGGAGGCAGTCCACGAGGATCTGGCGCGCCAGCATTGGAGCAAGGCTTCCATCACTTCCCAGATCGACCTCAAGGCCTGGCAGGGCTTCCTGAAGGACCTGCCGCGCGACCCCTACGTCAACACCCGCTGGAAGCGCATGTCCTGGCTGCACCTGAACGACCAGCATGAAGTCGAGACGCTGGGGGAATGTCCGATGGCACAGGGCGGCAAGTTCAATGACGCCGCCAGCATGGCTGACCGTCTGCGCTATTACGCACCGCTGGAAGAAAGCTTCACCGAGCGCGAGGATGTACGCGCCTTCGTGAAGGCCTGGGCCGACATGTGGGGTATCGGCCCGCGTGAACCGATCCTGATGCAGATCACCGGCGTGCGCGGTGATGGCACCATCGATCCTCTCCAGGGTCAGGGCATCCACGCCGATGGCTGCAAGTACCTGAGCATCCTGGTGCTCAACCGCGAGAATGTCAGCGGCGCCATCAACACTCTCTATCAGGACAAGGCAGGCAAGGAGCTGCTGACCACCACGGAGCTGGCACCGGGCGAGGTCCTGCATATCCACGATGACCAGTTGTTCCACAGTGTCAGCTCCATCACCCAGGAGAACGCCGGCGAGCACTTCGAGCGCTTCATCATCATCATCAACTGCTCGTTCATCGACGAGTTCCAGAACCGCATGCTGCGTCGTCATTTCCCGGACGCCGTCCTCAACGACTGCGAGTGAGCAACGGATTGCTCGCGAGCCATCACAGCGAGACGCATCGCAGCTTGCGGCGTCGTCTCATCTGAAGCCCCGCCGCGCAGAAGCCAAGATGCCGATGCCCCCCGATACGTGAAACCCTGCTCTCAGCGCCTGAGCGCCTGAGCGCCCAAGCGCATGTGCACCTGAACATCTCAGTATCAAAGTGCATGGGTACCCAAGTACCTGAGCCTCATGGCGTCAGATGCAGGGAAGAAGAAGGAGAACCTGTCATCAGGTGACGCACTGTCACAAGATGCGCGCCGACGAAAACGTGCATATGCAGCACCCAGCGCCAGTCGGGCAACCGGCTGGCGCTTCTATATGCCATAGAGCGCCCGCTTCGCGCTTGTCCTGAATCATGCTACTGCCTTGTTACATGATTCTTCTCTCCTCTTCTTTCTCCACTCTTCACTCTTTCCTTGTTCTCGCTTTCTCCTCCTTCACTCTCTCCTCTTGCTCTGCTCTCCCCCGCTGCCGCGCTTTGCATTACTCTGGTGTCGTGCGCTTGGCACTCTCGGCGCGCTCGCCTGTCGTCGAGCCGCATTTGTTTGCATCGTCGCTGCGGCGGCGCTGTCCTTCCCTCTATGCATCAGGGACCTCTCATGACCTTTGAAAGCGGGCTGACCTTCTTCATCGCCATCTTCCTGTTTGGCATCACCCCCGGGCCTGGCATCCTGGCGCTGCTGGCGCGTGGCATGAGCCAGGGGGGCAATGCCTGCGTGCCGATGGCCGTGGGCATGAGCCTCAGTGATGTCTGTTACATGCTGGCGGCGGTGTTTGGCCTGTCGGCCCTGGCCACGCATTGGGGCGAGGTCTTCGTGGTCATCCGTATCCTGGGTGCCGCCTACCTGCTCTATCTCGGCTACAAGTTATGGACGAGCTCACCGACGCTGGAGGAAGCTGATGTCCCCAGGCTACGCGGCAACTGGTGGAAAGGGTTTTTGCAGGGCTTTCTCATCTCGGCCTCCAACCCCAAGGTCATCCTGTTCTATATCGCCTTCCTGCCCACCTTCATGGATATCACCCAGCTGACCGGTAGCGATATCGTGATCGCCGCCGTACTCAACCTGAGCGCATTGCTGCTGGGCGTGGTGCCGGTGGGCTATCTCGCTGGCCGTGTCCGCCGCTATCTGCGTTCGGCGAAGGCGGTCAGACGCCTCAATCGCAGCGCCGGCGGTCTGATGATCGGGGCGGGTGGCTATCTGGCATTGCGCGGCTGACGCCTGAACGACGCTTCATGTGACACGAGCGCCTTGCACAAACGAAAACGCCCCTGCCGATTGGCAGGGGCGTTTGTGTCGAGAAGCATGTGGTGTGATTGCACAGCGCTTGCAGTCAGTCCACGGCGTCAGAGCACACTGACAGCTCAAGTCAGCATCAGTTGCCTGCGCTTGCCGTCCTTACTGGCGGATGCCTTCGATGACCAGGTACAGATCGACGGTGGCCGCATTCGGACCAAGCTTGGATGTATCGATACCATAGTCGGCAAGCTTCAGCGTGGTAGTGCCTTCAAAGCCCTGACGGTAGCCGCCCCACGGGTCTTCACCGCCACCGATATGATCCACATCCAGGGTCACGGGCTGCGTCTGGCCGTGCAGCGTCAAGTCACCCTTCAGCTTGCCGGAACCATCGCCAGTAGATTCGAAGCCGGTCGAGGTGAAGGTCGCCGTCGGATATTGGGAGACATCCAGGAAGTCGGCCGACTTGATGTGCTTGTCGCGTTCGGCGTGGGCGCTGTCCAGGCTATCGACATCGACCTCTACCGACACCTTCGCATCTTCCGGCTTGCCCTGGTCATAGGAGAAATCACCGCTGAACTCCTTGAACTGCCCCAGCACGTAGGAATAGCCCAGATGGCTGATCTTGAACTGGATGAAGGCGTGCTGGCCATCGGTATCGATCGTGTAATCGGAGGCCTGTGCCTGACCCGCCATCAGCGGCAACGACGCCGCCATGAGACCTGCCACCAGTGACTTGCCGAGGAAGGATGTCTTGTTCATGTTGGTGCTCCTTGAGAGGTTTCGTCACATCTGGCGTTCGAGCGTACCCAACGCCTTCCTTTTCGTCAGCGCAGCGGCCGAATCATGCGCCGCAACGTGTCCTGCCCATCCAGCAGGTGATGCTTGAATGCTGCCGCCGCATGCCCCAGCGACAGGATGATCAGCACACAGGCAGCATACCAATGCACCTCACCTGCCCGCGATGCCTGATCCTTCAGCCCCGAGATCACTGCCGGCACTTCGAAGAGATCGAATACCTTGATGCCACGCCCGTCAGCGGTGGAAATGAGGTAACCCGAGATCATCACCACCAGCATCAGCACGTAGAGCAGTACATGCCCGATCAGCGCCGCGCGCTGCTCATTGCGCGTGCCGTGAGCCTGCGGGGTCGTCTGGCTCCAGCGCCAGGCGAGCCGCACCAGCGTCAGCACCATCAATATCACCCCGACCGAGCGATGCCACCACGGACCGAGCTGGTACCAGGCATCGTAATAGCCAAGCGACGTCATCCACCAGCCCAGCGCGAAGAGCCCGACGATGGCCAGCGCCGACAGCCAATGCATCACGATGACAGGCCAGCCCCAGCCCCGTCGAGAATTACGCCACATGAAGTGCTCCTGATGACAGTCTCCACCTGCCCCTCGAGCTGGCAGGTTCTTTGAGCAAGAGCTTAACCAGTGCCCGGACGGACGCCAACCCTTGCGGGCAACACCGGGGGAAATTGTCCAGAGACACCAACGCCCGGCAGAACCGGGCGTTGGCATGCACAGCAGGCGTTACGGGGCTCAGCTCGCGAGACGATCAAGCCCGCGCGCCAGATCACGCTTGATGTCGTCGAGATCTTCCAGACCGACGGCAATACGCAGCAGGCCCTCTTCGATGCCGGCGGCCGCTTTCTGGTCATCGCTGAGGCGACCGTGAGTCGTGGTGGCCGGGTGCGTGATGGTGGTCTTCACGTCACCCAGGTTGCCGGTGATCGACAGGATGCGCGTCGCATCGACCACCGACCAGGCCGCCTCGCGGCCGCCCTTGACCACCACTCCCAGCACTGCACCGAAGGCCTTCTGCTGGGCCTTGGCCAACTCATGCTGCGGATGACTCTCAAGTCCGGAGTAATGCACCCGCTCGATGGCCGGGTGCGCCTCCAGCCAATGTGCCAGTGTCAGCGCGCGTGCGCAGTGGGCTTCCATGCGAATGTTCAGCGTCTCCAGGCCCTTGAGGAAGACCCAGGCGTTGAAGGGGCTCAGGCACGGCCCGCAGGTCCGCACCACGCCATAGACCTCCTCCATCAACGAGGAGCTTCCGACCACGGCACCACCCAGCGTCCGGCCCTGACCATCGAGATACTTGGTGGCGGAGTGGATGACGATATCGGCGCCCAGAGTCAGCGGGCGCTGCAGGGCCGGCGTACAGAAGCAGTTGTCGATGGCAAGCCAGGCGTCGTTCTCATGGGCCAGCGCCGCCAATGCCTGGATATCGCCAAGCTCGGACAGCGGGTTGGATGGCGTCTCGGCAAACAACAGTTTGGTGGCCGGCGTGATCGCCTCGCGCCAGGCGTCCAGATCCTTCAGTTCGACGAAGCGCGTGGTGATGCCCAGCTTGCCGAAGTACTTGGTGAACAGGCTGACACTCGAGCCGAAGATGGAACGCGATGCGACGATTTCATCACCGGATTCCAGCAATGCCAGCACGGTGGACATGATCGCGGCCATGCCGGAACTGGTCGCCACGCAACGCTCACCGCCTTCCATCGCCGCCAGGCGCTCCTCGAAGAAGCGCACCGTCGGATTGGTGAACCGCGAGTAGATGTTGCCGGCTTCATCGCCCCCGAACTTGGCCGCGGCCTCAGCGGCGCTGCCATAGACGAAGCTTGAGGTGGTGTAGATGGGCTCGCCGTGTTCCTGCTCGGCACCGCGCAGGTGACCGGCACGGATGGCGAGCGTCTCGAGACCCAGCTCATCGCGGGAAAGACCGGCGCGGGAAAGATTGTCGTCGTGCATGGTGTCCAGTACCTCTACTGATGGAATCTACTGCCCTGTGATCACGATCCAGCGTCACGCGCCGCTGTGACATGTCGCGTCTTCAGCATTTCGGGTCGCGTCGACAGCAAGAAGAAGGAAAAGCGATGCGCCAATGTTACCGGTTTTGAACGCGCAACGGGCCCCGGATTTCTCCGGAGCCCGTTGCGGTTCGCTCATCGCGTGATTGCCTGCCGAGGATGACAGGCAGCCGGATCAGTCGATATCTTCCGAATCGTTGTGCAGATCCACCACCGCGTGGGTCTCGCCAGCGCTCTTGGCGCCATCATTGCGCGAGGCACGCAGGTCGTTCAGATAGGCTTCGTCGATATCGCCGGTCACGTAGACACCGTCGAACACGGAGCAATCGAACTCATCCAGCGCCGGATTGACTTCACGACAGGCGTCCTTCAGGTCATCGAGGTCCTGATAGAACAGACGGTCAGCACCGATCAGGTCCGCGATCTCCTTCTCGGTACGGCCATGGGCGATCAGCTCTTCCGCCGCCGGCATGTCGATGCCGTAGACGTTGGGGTAGCGAACCGCCGGGGCTGCCGAGGCGAAGTAGACGTTCTTGGCGCCCGCTTCGCGCGCCATCTGGATGATCTCGTTGCAGGTGGTGCCGCGCACGATGGAATCATCCACCAACAGCACGTTCTTGCCGGCAAACTCGATATCGATGGCGTTGAGCTTCTGACGCACGGACTTCTTGCGCAGTGTCTGACCCGGCATGATGAAGGTACGGCCGATATAGCGGTTCTTCATGAAGCCTTCGCGGTAAGTCACTCCCAGATGCTGGGCCAGCTCGAGGGCGGAGGTACGCGAGGTATCGGGGATAGGAATCACGACATCGATGTCCTGCTCCGGCCATTCACGCACGATCTTGTCGGCCAGCTTCTCGCCCATGCGCATGCGGGTGCCGTAGACGTAGGCTCCATCGAGCAGGGAATCCGGGCGCGCCAGGTAGACGTGTTCGAAGATGCACGGCTTGAGGACCGGATCATCCGCGCACTGCAGGGTGTGCAGCTCACGATCCATGTCGATGAATACCGCTTCACCCGGAGCCAGGTCACGGATCAGCTCGAAGCCGGCGACGTCGAGCGCCACGGACTCGGAGGCGATCATGTACTCGACGCCTTCGGCGGAGTCACGCTTGCCGAAACACGCCGGACGGATGCCGTGCGGATCGCGGAAAGCGACCAGGCCAGTGCCGTTGATGATCGAGACCGCCGCGTAGCCGCCCTTGCAACGACGATGCACACGACGCACGGCATCGAACACATCACCGGCGCCCAGACGCATGCCCTGCTTGCCCAGCTCGTGAGCGAAGACGTTGAGCAGCACCTCGGAATCGGAGCTGGTGTTGATGTGACGCAGATCAGAGGAGAACAACTCCTGCTTGAGCTGGTCGGAGTTGGTCAGGTTGCCGTTGTGCGCCAGCGTGATGCCGTAAGGCGAGTTGACATAGAACGGCTGTGATTCCGCCTCGCTGGAGGAACCGGCGGTCGGGTAGCGAACATGGCCGATGCCCATGTTGCCCTTGAGACGCTGCATGTGACGAGTGCGGAAGACATCACGCACCAGACCATTGCTCTTGCGCAGCAGGAAACGACCTTCGTGCCAGGTCATCATGCCCGCGGCATCCTGCCCGCGGTGCTGCAATACGGTCAGCGCGTCATACAGCGCCTGGTTGACCGAGGCGTTGGCCATCAAACCTACAATCCCGCACATCCCGTCATTACCTCACTAATACACACTTGGATAGGGAAGCGCACGCTGGCGACTGCCGGCGCCCGTCCATATGGCAATATGAGTGCTCACACGGCGCAATTGTCAGGCCTGCCCCCCATGCAGGCAACACCTGACCGATGGGTCAACCCCTTCGACTGCCCCGCATGAGGCTTCAGCAACGCGTGCCGAATTCCGAAAACGACAACGCCGGGCCATGATGCCCGGCGCTGAAAATCCTGCCTGTCACTGCTCATCACCCGCATTGCGGCTTGCGGCCTCGCCAGCGGTGCTACCTCTGAGCAACGCCTCCAGCGAGGGCTGGTCCTGCGTGGCATCCTGGCGCGTGAAAGACTGCAGCGCCTGCTGGCTGAGGCTATCGCTCAACGCACGCCCTTCTCGCTGGGCGCTGTCGATCAGACCGCTGGCCTGCTGCTTGAGCCGGGTGCCGCCGGTGGAATCCGGCAACGACACGCTCTGCCCCCAGTCACCGCCCGTATCCCACTCACGATAGCGAGCCAACGACCAGTCGCGCAGCTGCTCAAGCGTCGGCCGCAACTGGGCGGCCTGCCAGTCGGCGCTGTCACGCAGGGGGGTCAGCCCCACCACGGCGGTAATCAGCACCAGTATGACCGCCGCGCGCAAGGCACCGAACACACCGCCGAGCAAGCGATTGAAGCCGCCCATGCCGACCGCATGAATTAAGCGCTCCAGCAGGCGCAACATCAGCCCCCAGATCAGTACGCTCGCGATCACCACCAGCACGAAGCCGACCGCGGTACGAATGCCCGGCGAGACGATCATCTCCTCAAGCAGGCCTCCCACCTCGGCGCCGAACTGGCGTGCCGCGACCAGTGCCACCAGCCAGCCCGCCAGGCCCAGGGCCTCGCTGAGCAGACCCCGCATCAGCCCCAGCAGTACCGAGATACCGATCAGGCCCAGACATAACCAATCGATCCAGACCAGATCGTTCACTCACCCTCCTTGCGTCGTACCAGCAGGCCCTTGATATTGACCTGCTGCTGCAGGCGCGAGCGCGCGGACTCACCGATCTCGGAGGACTTGTACGGGCCGACGAAGACCACGGTCAACTTGCTGCCACGCGGAATACGGTATGCCGCGAACCCCTTGCCTTGCAGCTCCTTCTGGAGACGCTCGGCGTTGGCCGGGTCACCGAAGCTGCCGACCTGCACGGCCCAGCCACCGGCGGAAGATGACGGCGCATTTGAAGCCGCGGCAGGCTTCGGCTCAGGCTTGGGCGCGGGCTTGGGTTCAGCCTTGGGAGCCGGCTTGGGAGTGGGTTCCGGTTCCGGCGCCGGTTCAGGCTTTGACTGCGACTCACTGCTGGCCACAGAGCGGGTCGGCGACAACTGCTCGGCCTCGGCGATACGGCGTTGGGACTCGGAACCACTGCCGCCCGGGGCACTGTCACGCACCTTGCCACTGCTGTCGACGAAGGTGATCGGCACATCCGTGCCAATCTTCAGCTCGCTGGGCGGCTGCGGCTCATCGACGTTGGAGCGATCGATATCCACCGGCTTGCCAAGCGTCATCACCGGACTCGGGCGCTCATCACGGGCCGGCGGCTCATCGAAGAGCATCGGGATGAAGATCACCCCCAACGCCAGCAGGATGACCGCACCACTGATTCGCTCGCGCTTGCCATATTTCATTGTGACATCTCCCTTGCCCCCGAAATCCAGGACCCGCCGCCGGCCTGCATCAGGCCTGTGCGTCGAGCCACATCAATGCTTCACCGACCGTGAAGAAGGAACCACAGACCAATACTTCTCCAGCGCTCGTCTCGCGTGCCAACCATTCGGCTGCAGCGGTGACCGTCTCGCACTCCGCCAGCACCGCACCACCACAGTGGCGGACCACGGAGGCAAGCTCACTGGCCTGGCGGCTACGTTCGCCATCCAAGGTGGCGACGACGAAGCCATCCACCACCGGTGCCAGCGCCTGAATCACGCCAGCGGCGTCCTTGTCGCCCAGCATGGCAAGCAACGCTCGCCGCGGCCGGGTGGCAGGATCCCGCGCGCAACGCAGGTCATGAGCGGCAAGACGGCTTGCCAGATAACTCGCGGCATGCGGGTTATGGCCGACATCCAGACACCAGTCACGCCCGTGACGACTCAGCCACTGCATGCGCCCCTTGAGCTTGACGCTCGCCATGGCCTGCTGCACGCATTCGGCGTTGAGCTCGATACCGGCCTCGACCAGAGCATTGAGCGCACTGGCCGCATTGTCCCGCGGCAAGCCCGGGTCTGGCAGCGCATCGAACGTCAGCGCCGGTACCGACAGGCGCTGCCATTGCCATTGCGAGGTAGCCGAATGGTCCGTGCTGCCATCCACACTGCCATTTACAAATTCAGCCGCGGCCTGCCAGCGAAAGTCCTGCCACAGCACCTGCGGTGTGACGCCCAGCGAGCGAGCATGCGCCGCGCAACTGGCGGGCAGCACATCCGAGCCGAACACGGCCGGTTTGCCGGCGCGCAGAATACCGGCCTTCTCGAAGCCGATGTTCTCCAGGTCGGTGCCAAGAAACGCGGCATGGTCCTGCGCGACCGTGATGATCATCGCGACATCACAATCGATGATGTTGACGGCGTCCAGACGCCCGCCCAGGCCGACTTCCAGAATCGCGAGCTGCGGTTGCTGCTGAGCGATCAGCCATAGCCCGGCCAGCGTGCCGGCCTCGAAGTAGGTCAGGCTGATCACGCCCTCGTCATCCACCGCCTCACCACTGGCTGACAGCCCGGAGTGGCGCGCGGAATCGACCTGCTCGAAGGCCGTGACCAGTGCCGCATCACTGACGTCTTGACCATTGAAGCTCAGACGCTCGTTGTAATGCAGCAGGTGCGGAGAGGTATAGGTGGCGGTACTCAGCCCGTGGGCACGCCCCAGCGCCTCGAGCATGGCAACCGTCGAGCCCTTGCCGTTGGTGCCCGCCACGGTAATGATGCGGCCACCGAGCCGACGCGCGCCCGCCCCGACCAGACCGAGACGCCTGGCCACGCACAGCACTCGGGCGAGGCCCATATCGATACTGACGGGGTGCTGATGCTCGAGACGCGTCAGCCACTCATCCAGCGAGAGGCCACGCGGCACGGCATCATGCAGAGGGGAAAGCTGCCACGAAGCGGCATCCAGCGGAGGGAGTGAGGAAGGCTGCAGCACCTCATCGGTGCTGCAGCTTGCCGGGGCGGAGCCCTGCTCAGCCATCGCGACGTTCGCCTTGCGGCTTCTCGCTGGTGAAGGTCTCGTCGAGCACGCTGTCCACGGCGGAACGCGGCTCGGCCGGTGCTTCGACAGTCGCATCCGCCTCGACGGATTCTTCCTCGACGACCGCATCCGCGACCGGCAGGTTGGCGGCGCTGACCGGCATGCCCTGCAGCTTGAGCAGGATGCTGGACAGGCGCTCACGCATCTCGCGGCGGTGGATGATCATGTCGACGGCGCCATGCTCGAGCAGGAACTCGGAGCGCTGGAAGCCTTCCGGCAGCTTCTCACGCACGGTCTGCTCGATGACACGCGGACCGGCAAAGCCGATCAGGGCGTTCGGCTCGGCGACATTCAGGTCACCCAGCATCGCCAGCGACGCGGAAACGCCACCGAAGACCGGGTCGGTCAGCACACTGATGTACGGCACGCCAGCCTGCTTGAGTTTTTCGAGCGCCGCGGAGGTCTTGGCCATCTGCATCAGGGAGAACAAGGCTTCCTGCATGCGAGCACCACCGGAGGCGGCGAAGCAGACCAGCGGGATGTTCTCGGCCAGCGCAAGTTCTGCTGCACGCACGAACTTCTCACCGACGATGGCGCCCATGGAGCCGCCCATGAAGCTGAACTCGAAGGCCACGGCCACGACCGGCTGACCGGAGAGAGCACCGCGCATGGCGACCAGCGCATCCTTCTCTGAGGTCTGCTTCTGGGCAGCACTCAGGCGATCCTTGTACTTCTTGGAGTCGCGGAACTTGAGGCGATCGACCGGCTCGAGATCCGCCGCGATTTCCTCGCGGCCTTCACTGTCGAGGAACCAGGACAGACGTGCACGCGCAGTGAGACGCAGGTGGTGGTCACACTTCGGGCAGACGTTGTCGTGCTTGGTCAGCTCCGGAAGGTACAGGACTGCTTCGCACTTGGGGCATTTACGCCACAGGCCGTCAGGAATGGAGGTACGCCGATCCTTGCGTTGGATACGGCTCATTGACGGCACAATCTTGTCAAGCCAGCTCATGGTGGGGAGGCTTCCGTTTTGCTGCTGTTCTGGGCACCGCTCGACGACTGTCGGCGGCCATGCGAGTTGGCACATATTCCAGGGCGCTCACGCCCCGGCAATATGGCGGGCAGCTACCATCACAGGGCAGTGCCAATGGAAAAGACCGTGCAACCCATTGGTCGTACGGCCACTTTTCCGAATTCTGGGGGTCATTGTAGCGGCTTCGCCCCCCTTGCGGGTAGTGCGAGATGCCAATTGAGCGTTGCGACCCTCGCGGCTGATGACGAAAGCAGCGCAAGGGTCGCAACGCTTGCCGGCAAATCAGCGCCGATGGCGGACTGCCTGACAGAATGCCTGCATGCGCTCGGCGCTCTTCTCGCCAGGCGCGGCTTCCACACCGCCGGAGACATCGACCGCGTAAGGGGCGACCTGCGTCACCGCCGCGGCGACATTGCCTGACTCGAGACCACCGGCGAGAATGACCGGCAGCGACAGATCAGCCGGGATGCGCGACCAATCGAAGGTCTCGCCGGTGCCACCGGGCACGCCAGGGCGATAGGCATCCAGCAGCAAGCCGCGCGCGTCGTGGTAGCGCGCCGCCTCTGCGGCGACATCGATCCCGTCACGCATTCGCAACGCCTTGATATAGGGCCGCCCTGCCGCCCGGCACTGTGCCGGCGTCTCATTGCCATGCAACTGGAGCAGATCGAGATGTGGCGCCGCTGCGGCAATCTCTTCGGCGCTGGCATCCACGAACAGGCCGACCCGTGTCACGAAGGCCGGCACGCACGCGGCAAGCTCAGCCAATCGCGCCACATCGACCGCACGCTTGCTGCCCGGCCACAGCACGAAGCCCAGCGCATCAGCACCTGCCGCCACGGCATCGCGGATATCCTGCTCACGCGTCAAGCCACAGATCTTGATCCGGGTACGCTGGCTCGCACGAGCGCTCATCTCGGTCATGGGATCACTCCGTTCAACGTGAGGATTCATTCTGGGTGGCAGCCGTCAGCGTGTCATCCTCGGCGCCTGCCGCAGGGCCGCCTGCCGCAGGATCGCCTGACGCAGGGACGCCTGCCGCAGGAATCGCTTGTTCATGCTCGCGACTGAGGCGCTCGGCTTCACGGGCCACGTTGCCCAGCCGGATGGCTTCCTGCTCACTGAGCTTGCCCGCCGCGCGCGCCTCTTCGGCACCCTCGGCCTCGGCACGTGCCATGCGTGAGCGCACCATCGGGCAGTCTGGCAACGGACGCTCGCCCGTCCACTCGCCAAGATGTGCGACCAGACCAGGCCCCAGGGGTTCCTTGGGTAGCGCATAGCGCGGCGGATAGATGACATCGACGAAGTGAAGCCCTGTCGCCGCTGCCGTCGCGCTCGAGCGTGTGCGGTCTCCCCCGCGCATCAGCTCGACGACCCACTTGACAGGCTTCTCACCACGCCCGATGGCCATCAGGGTGCCCGCGATATTGCGCACCATATGATGCAGGAAGGCGTTGGCCTGGATATCGATCATGACCATATGGCCATGGCGACTGGCTTCGATGAAGTGCACGTGGCGGCGCGGCGAACGCGACTGACAGCCTGCCGCGCGGAACGCCGAGAAATCCAGCTCTCCCACCAGGTGCGCCGCCGCGGCCTGCATGTCGGCGACGTTGAGCGGCTCGCGACACCAGGTGACATTGTTGCGCTCCATCACCGGCCGAAACGGCTGGTTGATGATCATGTAGCGATAGCGACGGGCGATGGCGCTGAAACGCGCATGGAAATCATCGGGCACCGGCACGGCCCAATGAATCCCGATATCGGGGGGGAGGTTGACGTTACCGCCCATGCGCCAGGCCTTGCGACTGCGGCCCACGGGGGTGTCGAAATGCACGACCTGACGCACGGCATGCACACCGGAATCGGTGCGGCCACTGCAATGCACGGTAATCGGCGTGGAGGCGACCTTGGATAAGGCCTTCTCGAGCGCTTCCTGCACGGAGGGGGCGTGGCTCAGACGCTGCCAGCCACAATAGCGGGTGCCATCATATTCAACGCCCAGAGCAATGCGCCCCGGGCGTTTCTCGTTATCATCCAACGGTGTAAAAAAGGGCATCAGGTCAGACCAAAGCGCTCCATCAACGCCAGCGCCTCTTCACGGACCATGTCATCGCTGGCGGTAGCGAGCGGCTCAAGCAGCGCTGCCGCCTGATCATCATCGCCATCCACCAACAACTGACGGGCTTCCTCGAGCTGTTGGAAGGCCTTGGTATCCTGGGCGCCAGCCCCAAACCCTGCCGACTCGACAGAGGGATAGGCATTATCCTGATCCCCAGACTCGAACGCCACTTCCTCGACCTCGAATTCCGAGATATCACGCCGCGGCACGTCCACCTCTTCCAGCGTCATGCTATCCAGTGATGGCAACTCGTCCATGCCATCGACTGCGGCTGACGGCTTGCTGGACGCCTCATAGGGCTTCTGGCTCGCTGCGTTGCTCTCACTTGCGGCGCCTTTCTTCTCACTCGCGACACCGCTCTCGATCGCGGCACTGTCATACAGCTCTTCACGCAGCGAGGTGAACTCGACGGACTCGCCCTTGAGCGCGCTATCCGCGGCCTTGGATGTCACGCTATCAGTGCTCTTCTCGCCATCAGCGTGACCAGCATCGCCCAGCGTCAATTCCGGCGCCTGGTAATCGATCACGTTGTCGCTGTTGAAGTGGCTCTCACGCACGGGTGTCTTCTCGAGGTCCTCGCCCTTGAGACCCGATTCGAACGCGACGCCTTGATCGGGAGCGTGCTCGACCAGCGGTTCGCTTACGCTGTCACCGGCATGCGGTTCGCTGTCAGACAGCGCGCCGGTATCTTCCGGGGCATCAAGGGAGGCATCAGTCCCCCTGGCAGACGCATCAGCCATGCCGTGAGCCGAATCATCTGTCCTGTCGCGGCCTTCAAGCGGAGCGCGAGGCGCTGCCGTCTGCTGGCTTGCCACTCCCGACAGATAGGAAACCTTGCGCCCTACCTGACTCGCGCCACCGCCGGCGACAGCACGCAGGGCACTGCTTGAGACGCTATAACGATCCAGCAGCGCCTGAGCCTCGAAACGCTCTTCCTCATTGCCGGCTGCCAGCACCTGCTCGCCTTCATGATGCAGGGCTTCGGCATTGCCAAGCTCGCCATGGACTCCCATCAGCTTGAGACGCAGGTCCTGGCGTGCGGGGTCCTCCACCAGACCGGCCTCCAGCAGGGCCTGGGCCTGATCAAAGCGGCCGTAGGCGATGAAGATGTCCGCCTCACTGATCGCAGCCGCTTCCGGCTGGGAGAGCGGCTCGAGACTGCCGGACCCCCGGCGCGCCGCCACATTGGCATCTTCAGACGCAGATGACTTGTGACCCGCGGCAGCTGCGGCAGTCGAGGCTGCAAAGGTATCCGGGAAGACGCGTGGCTTATCCCGGTCGGGCTCTTCATTGCCGCGGACCGCATCGGCAAAGCTCATGTTCTCATCGCCACCGGAACCGGAGCGGCGACGCAGCAACAGCAGCAACAGAAGCAGCAATGCCCCGGCAGCCCCGCCGACGATGGCCAGGTTGTCCTGCACCCACTGCCAGGTCGCCTGGGGCCACGGCTGCTTGGGCAACACCAGGTTGCCCTCGCCGTCGCGCGGCTGACCGAGGTCCACCCCGGCGGCGATCAGGCTTTCCGGCAACGCCAACGGCGAGATGCCGCTGTTGACGAGCAGGCGATTCTGTTTGGCGAGCAGCACCTTGGCCGTCTCGAGCTGCTCGGTACGCTCTGCAAGAGACGCTCGCAGCTCGCCGACTTCATTGCGCAGAGAGGCCACTTCGCTGCGCAGATCATCACGTTCCTGCTCCAGCTGATCGAGGCGCTGCTGATTGGTCAGCAGCTGATCTTCCAGCGACTCGAGGCGATCGGACAGTTCATCGATCGCCTGCTGGCTACCCGCCGAGATCTGGCCACTGGCTGCCGCCGCCTTGGGCTTGCTGCCGTCTTCATCCAGCAGCGTCAGACGCGGCTTGCCATCGGCGCCCGCGCTGGCGGGCCCGCTCGGCGCGGGCGTGGCCGCGGGCGCAGCACTGGAAGAAGGCTCATTCGACGTGCTGGTCGCGGCGGTTTTCTTGCTGGCCGGGGCCGGCACGGTCTTGCCCTGCGCGCCCGCGACCCATTGCTGATACTGCTGACGCACTTCCTTGTCGGCCTCGGTACGCGAACGTCCCAACATGGTGCTGCGGTCCGGCACGCTCAGTACCACTCCCGCACGCAGCTTGTTGATGTTGCCGCCCGGGAAGGCGCTGGGGTTGGCTTCCTGGATCGCCAGCATCGCCTGACGGATGCTGACACTGGCATCCGGACGCACGCGACGCGCGATCGTCCACAGCGAGTCACCGTTGCGCACCTTGATGCTGGACGGCGGCGTGCTGGATGACGCACTGCGTGAGGAAATCTGGCTGGGCTGGGCATTGTCGCGGAACACCACGGAACGCGTCGGCGAGGAATCATTGGTGGCCAGCGGGCGCGAGCGCGCTCCGGCAGGTGTCACCAATGACGGCTGACTCGAATAGCCCGCCGGATCGAACAACAGGGTCACCTGACGCTGCAGCTTGCCATTGGGCCATTCGACATCCAGCAGCAAGTCCACATAGGGCTCACGTACCGCGCCATTGGTGGATAGCTGGAGGTAGTAGCGCCCACCCTGCTGCTTGACGGCAACCTTGATGTCATCGCTGACATAGCTGCGATCAACGCCTGCTCGCGTAAAGGCGGCAGAATCGGCAACGCCGGCCTTGATGAGGCTGGCATCGAGGCCCGAGGTATCCGTGAGGCCGATGCGCGCGTCCAGTGGCTGATTCAGATTCGAGCGCAACCGCGGCGATTCCATGCCGACTGCCAAGGCCTGAGCACTGCAGACGGCGAACGACACCGCCAGTGCGAGAGGAAGCTTGCGTCCCATTGAGTGTCCCTTCGTATGCGGCCGAATCATTGCCCGGCCTGCGCATTATGTTACGTATACTTACACAAGATACCAGAGAGTCCGTCCCAAAAGTGCGGGAAGCCATTGGCAAAGTGGAAAAAGTTTCAACGATAGAGTGACGGCCCACGATCGATAAAGGCCGCAGAGGCGTCATATCGCGAGTGACCAGCTCAGCGATAGCCCCTTTACGATACCCGTAAAAAACACCTCCCTGCCATCATGCATCAAAAGCGCCAGTCAAAATCGCAAAAAATGCGCAGGAAAGACTGAGATATCTGGTACTCGGCGTGACGTTCGTGACTTACCTCTTACCTGAAATCACCGACCTTCCAATTCGTAACGTGCAAAAGAGAAGCGCCCTCGGCTCCAGAGAGCCGAGGGCGCTTTCGAGTCAGGCTCGCTACGAACCCGACATCCTCCCGCTACACACTACGATCAGGCCGCGCGATGTTCACGCAGGATGGTCAGCATGCGCTTGAGCGGCTCCGCGGCCCCCCACAGCAGCTGGTCACCGACACTGAAGGCGGACAGGTATTCGCCACCCATCGCCAGCTTGCGCAGACGGCCGACCGGCACGGTCAGGGTGCCGGTAGCAGCGGCCGGCGTCAGATGGTTGAGGCTGTCTTCCTTGGTATTGGCGACGACCTTGACCCAGTCGTTGTGCTTGGCCAGGCGGTCTTCGATCTCGTCCAGCGGCACGTCCTGCTTGAGCTTGACGGTGAAGGCCTGGGAGTGGGAGCGCATCGCACCGATACGCACGCACAGCCCATCGATCATGATCGGGTTGCCCTGGCTGTCGAGAATCTTGTTGGCCTCGACACCGGCCTTCCACTCCTCGCGGGTCTGACCGGATTCCATCGCGGAATCGATCCACGGCAGCAGCGAGCCGGCCAGCGGCGCACCGAACTGCTGGGTCGCGAAGTCATCGCCGCGCATGGTGGCGGTCACCTTGCGGTCGATGTCGAGGATGGCGCTGGCCGGGTCCGCAAGCTCGGAGGCCACGCTGCCATTGAGCTGGCCCATCTGGGTCAGCAGCTCACGCATGTGGCGCGCACCGCTGCCGGACGCCGCCTGGTAGCTCATGGAGGTCATCCACTCGACCATGCCGGCCTCGAACAGGCCGCCCAGGCCCATCAGCATCAGGCTGACGGTGCAGTTGCCGCCGACGAAGGTGTTGGCACCGGCGCCGATCTTCTGATCGATCACGTGACGGTTGACCGGGTCCAGCACCAGCACGGCGTCCTTGTCCATGCGCAGGGTGGAGGCCGCATCGATCCAGTCGCCCTTCCAGCCGGCTTCGCGCAGCGGGCCAAATACCTGCTTGGTGTAGTCGCCGCCCTGACAGGTGACGATGACGTCCAGCGCCTTCAGCTCATTGATGTCGTTGGCATCCTTGAGCGCCGGCACCGGCGTGCCCACATCCGGGCCGGCCTGGCCGACCTGGGAGGTGGAGAAGAATACCGGCTCGATACCGGCGAAATCGTTGTCATCACGCATGCGTTGCATCAGCACGGAACCGACCATGCCACGCCAACCGACAAATCCGACTTTCAACATGCTTGTTCTCCTTGTTCATGCACGGCCGGGAGCCTGGAAGACACCACCGCTCCCGACACAGGAATGACCCGCAGCGAGCACAGGCAACTCACACGAGGCGAGCCTTGCCCAACGCTCCAGCCGCAGGTCCTGACATGAGAACCCGGCGACGCACGCCGGGCTCCCCCATGATCATCGCGTGAACACCGCTCACTTTCGGCGTTCACGCGGGTATAGCCTTACGCCTGCGCCTTGAAGGCGGCCAGCACGGCATCGCCCATCTCGGAGGTGGAGACCTTGCGGGTCCCGGCGTAGGCGATGTCGGCAGTGCGCAGCCCTTCATCCAGCACCACGCCGACCGCCTTCTCGATGCGCTCGGCCCACGCCGCTTCATTCAGCGAGTAACGCAGCATCATCGCCACCGACAGGATGGTGGCCAGCGGGTTGGCGATGCCCTGACCCGCGATGTCCGGCGCGCTACCGTGGCACGGCTCATACATGCCCTGACCACCCGCGTTGAGCGAGGCGGACGGCAGCATGCCGATGGAACCGGTCAGCATTGCCGCTTCATCAGAGAGGATGTCGCCGAACATGTTGCCGGTGACGACCACATCGAACTGCTTCGGTGCGCGCACCAGCTGCATGGCCGCGTTGTCGACGTACATGTGCGACAGCTCGACTTCCGGGTAGTCGGCGGAGATGCGTTCCATCACGTCACGCCACAGCATGGTGACTTCCAGCACGTTGGCCTTGTCGACGCTGCACAGCTTCTTGTTGCGCTTCTGCGCCATCTCGAAGGCGGTGCGGCCGATACGCTCGATCTCGGACTCGGAGTAGACGTAGGTGTTGTAGCCGACCTGCTGTCCGTCGCGCGTCTCGATGCCACGCGGCTGGCCGAAGTAGATGCCACCGGTCAGCTCACGCACGATCATGATGTCCAGACCGGATACCACTTCCGGCTTGAGGCTAGAGGCCTCGGCCAGCTGCGGGTAGAGAATTGCCGGGCGCAGGTTGGCGAAGAGTTCAAGCTCCTTGCGCAGGCCCAGCAGGCCACGCTCCGGACGCAGCGAGATGTCCTCGAGCTTGTCCCACTGCGGGCCACCGACCGCGCCGAGCAGGATGGCGTCTGCCGCCTTGGCGGCGTCCAGCGTTTCCGCGGGCAGCGGATGGCCCGCCGCGTCATACCCTGCACCACCGACCTTGCCTTCGCTCAGCGTGATGTCCAGACCTTCGCTGCGGGCGGCTTCAAGGATCTTCACGGCTTCGGCAGTGATTTCCGGGCCAATGCCATCACCGGGCAGAATCAGGATATTGCGGCTCATCTGGAACTCCTTGGGCCGGAGAGCTTCCGGCAAGACCGACGGTTCACCGCCGGTGCTGAGACTGGGCTCGCTGCCACTCTGGACGGCGAGCCATGACGAATGTGTTGCGACTTCGGTGCTGACTGACGCGATGCTGGACAGATCAGGCCGTCTTGCCATCGCGGAACAGCCACGGACGCTCGGTGCGGTGGCGTTTCTCGAAGCTGTCGATGGCGTCCTGATCCTTGAGGGTCAGACCGATGTCATCCAGGCCTTCCATCAGGCAATGCTTGCGGAAGCTGTCCACCTCGAAGGGAATCGACTCGCCGGACGGCGTGATGACGGCCTGTGCCTCGAGATCGATATCCAGACGATACCCTTCCACCGCTTCGGCTTCCTTGAACAGACGGTCCACCGTGTCCTCGTCGAGGGTGATCAACAACAGGCCGTTCTTGAACGAGTTGTTGTAGAAGATATCGGCGAAGCTCGGCGCGATGACCACGCGGAAACCGAAGTCGGTCAGGGCCCAGGGCGCGTGTTCCCGAGAGGAACCACAGCCGAAGTTGCGACGTGCCAGCAGCACGCTTGCGCCTGAGTAACGCGGCTGATTGAGCACGAAATCCGGATTCAGCGGACGCTTGCTGATGTCCTGTCCGATATAGCCCTCATCGAGATAACGCAGCTCATCGAAGAGGTTCGGGCCGAAACCGGTACGCTTGATCGACTTCAGAAACTGCTTCGGGATGATCAAGTCAGTATCGACGTTGGCGCGATCGAGCGGTGCCACGAGGCCCTGCTGGCGAATGAACTTTTCCATGTCGGGCCTCCTCAGGCTGCGTGGGTATCGGAAGTAGGAATGGGGGCAAAGTCACGAACATCAACGAAGTGACCCGCAATCGCGGCAGCGGCGGCCATGGCCGGGCTGACGAGGTGCGTACGCCCACCGAAGCCCTGACGGCCTTCGAAGTTGCGGTTGGAGGTGGAAGCACAATGCTCACCGGCGCCCAGCTTGTCGGCGTTCATCGCCAGACACATGGAGCAGCCCGGCTCGCGCCATTCAAAGCCCGCCGCGAGGAAGATCTCGTGCAGCCCTTCCGCTTCTGCCTGCGCCTTCACCAGGCCAGAGCCCGGCACCACCATCGCCTGCTTGAGGCTCTTGGCGACCGTGCGGCCTTCGGCCACGCGCGCCGCTTCACGCAAATCCTCGATACGTGAGTTGGTGCAGGAACCGATGAACACGCGGTCCAGCTTGATGTCGGTGATCTTCTGCTGAGCGCTGAGGCCCATGTACTCGAGCGCACGGGTGATGCCACGCGCTTCGGTGTCATCGCTGGCGGCTGCCGGGTCCGGCACTACGCCATTGACGCTGGTGACCTGCTCCGGGCTGGTGCCCCAGGTGACCTGCGGGGCGATGTCTTCCGCCTTGAGCACCACGACCTTGTCGAATTCGGCATCGGCATCGGAGACGAGGTTGCGCCAGTCAGCGACGGCAGCTTCCCATTGCTGAGCGTTCGGTGCGTACGGACGCTCGTAGAGGTAGTCGATGGTGATGTCATCGACACCGACCAGACCGACCCGCGCACCGGCTTCGATCGCCATGTTGCAGATGGTCATGCGGCCTTCCATGGAGATGTCCTGGATGGCGGAGCCGCCGAATTCGATGGCATAGCCGGTACCACCGGCAGTGCCGATCTCACCGATGATGGCGAGCACGACATCCTTGGCGGTCACGCCAGTGCCGAGACGACCATCGACGCGCACCAGCATGTTCTTCATCTTGCGCTGGATCAGACACTGGGTGGCGAGCACGTGCTCGACCTCGGAGGTGCCGATACCGTGCGCCAGTGCCGCGAAGGCACCGTGGGTCGCGGTGTGGGAATCGCCACACACCACGGTCATGCCCGGCAGGGTCGCGCCCTGCTCCGGCCCGACCACGTGCACGATGCCCTGACGCGCATCATTGATGGTGAACTGCTCGATGTTGAAGCTGTTGCAGTTGTCGTCGAGGGTCTGCACCTGGATGCGTGAAGTCTCGTCCTCGATCCCCGCGATACCGGCAGCGCGCTCCTTGAGAGAGGTCGGCACGTTGTGGTCCGGCGTTGCCAGGTTGGCATCCAGACGCCACGGCTTGCGACCGGCCAGACGCAGCCCTTCGAAGGCCTGCGGCGACGTCACTTCGTGCAGCAGGTGACGGTCGATGTAGATGAGTGCAGTACCGTCTTCACGTTGCTTGACCAGGTGCTGGTCCCACAACTTGTCATAAAGGGTCTGGCTGGCCATGTCGTGTCTCCTCGTGGCGCCTTACGGTAAGAGCGCGCTTGCTGCCTCGGGGCTCGTATCGGCCCCTTGATGAGGGTGTGTCGTCCAGTGTTGATGGCGGGGCGGTCGTGCGAGCCCGTGGATAGTGACCACTTGCTTTCAGGCTCCAACATCGCCGCCGCGTCCTGTGCCATCAAGAGTACTCGGCGACGATGAATAAAAGCAATTCATGTTTTTCATGCTTTGGATTCCAAAAAGGAATACCATTGCCTCAGCCGACATTCCCCCTGATCGCACGGAAGATCATTCTTCTGAACGCCCTCATGACAGGATAGCTGCCTCACATGGACACTCCCTCTCTGCAGGCCTTCGTTGCCGTCGCCGAAACCGCTTCCTTCTCGCTTGCCGCTGAGCAGCTGCACCTCACGCAGCCCGCGGTTTCCAAGCGCATCGCGCAGCTGGAACAGCTCCACGGCGCGCGGCTGTTTGATCGCATCGGGCGGCGCGTCACCCTGACGGAGGCCGGCAATATCCTGCTGCCGCGGGCCCGTGCCATTCTGGTGATGCACGATGACACCCGGCGTGCGCTGCGCAATCTTTCCGGCGAGGTAAAAGGCAGTCTGACGATGGCCACCAGCCATCACGTGGGCCTGCACCGGCTGCCGCCGCTGCTCAAGGCCTTCACCATGGCCCACCCCGAGGTACGCATGGACATGCGCTTCCTGGATTCGGAACAGGCCTATCAGGGCGTATTGGATGGGGAACTGGAGCTAGCCGTCGTCACTCTGGCACCGCATCGCGATCCCAATCTGACGGTGGTGCCGGTGTGGCTGGACGAGATGCGCTTCGTCTGCGGACGTGATCACCCGCTGGCAGGTCACAAAGCGTTGCCGCTGGCCGCCCTTTCACAGCACGACGCCGTGCTGCCGGGCCACCTGACCTTTACGCGTGGCATCGTCATCGACACCTTCGCGCGTGACGGCCTCTCGGTGGAAGTCTCGATGTCCACCAACTACCTCGAGACCCTCAAGATGATGGTCGCCATCGGCCTGGGCTGGAGCGTACTGCCGGAAAGCATGATCGACGACGAGATCGAGATCCTGCCCATCGACCACCGCCCCATCGAACGCCAGCTCGGCTATCTCTATCACAACAACCGCACCCTCTCGAACGCCGCTAGCGCGATGATCGAACTGCTGGAAGGCGCAAGAGATGCGGCATCGAGAGCAGTTTGAAAGCTTCCCAATCACTCGTCATCTAAGGTTTTTTCCTTGGCTTTCTCTAAACACTTAGTAGCCAAGATCTCGACTAAGGGCGAGCCACTAGGATAAAGCACTTTAGCACTGGGTATCCAAGCTGATGCTGATTCTAGATGTGAATCTTGATCATCAAAAAATATGTGTGGATTGAAGGCTCTTAGAAATCTACTTTTATCTAGCCCACCAAGAAAAAAGGCTTGATCAACATAAATACCCCATAATCTAAGGGTGTTGATAACACGGATTTCTGCAGGTGCATTCCTAGCAGTCACAACAGCAACCTTGACAGGAGAATACTCTACCTGGCCAGGTAGTCTACTTTTTACTTTAGATATTTTCCTGAGCAGACTTGCATAAGGTCCATCTTGCAAGGGCACATCCTTGTTGAGATCTTCATTGGACCAAAACTCAGCTAAATTTTCTTGTTGATTAATAATTTCGCTATGCTCGCTAAATATCACTGCATCAGCATCGAACGCAAACCGCACTTGACCATCAACTATCATTTGGCTATTAGAAGGGGGAGCTTTGACCAATGCTGCAGCACAGACTTTGCTATCCGTTACTTTTTGCGCATCAGTTTCATTGGTTGTCAAAAACAGGTCTACATAAAAGGCATCCAAATAATTAGAGCTATCTTCTCCAGCTATAAATGCTGACCTCGTAATTGGCAGTCCTTTTCTTCTAATTTCTTTTAACACTCTAAAGCCAGTTTCTGGACTATTGCGCGATATAACCACCACTTCCACTAATGGCCCATCGCCCTTGATAGTTTTGTTATCATTTAAGCCTAAAAGAGCACGTATTAAGGGCATCCCAGTACCATCATCTAATGGCTCATTCTCCTTCTCAAGCATATGCTTTCTATATTCATCAATGGCAGCATCTGGATTGGTTGCCAGTTGGTGTTTAAAAACCTTATCTGACTCCGACATATCAAATAGAGCAGTTGCAGACACGCCAACAACTAGAGTTTCAGTTAAATCTATCGGCATTATAAAACCCTAAGCTTAGATTCTTATTAAAAAACCAGCCCGTAATGGGCTGGCTTCAGGTGTCACTTAATTAATTCAGCCTTTATCCGAATCCTTGGCCCCATCAGCGGCTCCCTCCGCCTTGCTGGCCGCTGGCTTGGCATCATCCTTCTTCGCCTCTTCCGCTGCCTTGGCGGCGGCCTTGCTAGCGTTGGAGGGACGGCCACGGCGCGGCTTGGGTGCTTCGCTGCTGGTGTCGCTCTTGGCGGTGGTAGTGGAAGCACCAGAGTTTGAAGCGCTCTGACTGGAAGTCCCAGCGCTGCTACCCGTCTTGGCAGTGCTCGCGCTTCCCGTCGAGCTGGCGGTGCTCTTGCTCGCCGTAGTCTTGCTAGCAGTGCTCTTGCTGGCAGTACTCTTGCGCGTCGTCGCGGGCTTCGTAGCGCTGGAGCCTGCCGCGCTGGAACCCGAAACCGTGGAAGAAGTGCTGCTGTTCGAGGTGCCGGATTCAGGCGGCTTGCTGTCAGAGGCTGACTTGCTCGCCGTCGTCTTGGCCGCAGTTGTCTTGCTCGCGGTCGTCTTGTTGGCAGCCGCCTTGCGCGGCGTGGAGGTCTTTCTCGCCGTGGTGGTCTTCGCCGCTGAGCTACCTGTACTGCTGGCAGCCGTGCTCGCAGTGCTCGATTTTGCCGTGCTCGGTTTTGCAGTGCTCTTGGCAGTAGTGCTTTTGGAAGCCGTGCTCTTGGGTGCAGCACGTTTGCGCGCGGCGGGCTTGCTTGCCGGCGCTGCTGACTCAGTAGCCGCTGATGCCGCCTTGGAAGCGGCTGGCCTGGTACGCGCCCCTTGCGCCCTGGAGGCACTGGATGAGCTGTTGCCCGTCGTGTCGCCGGCATCATTGGCGGCCTTGCCGGTGACGGCTTCGGTCATCGCGGTCATGGCCTCTTCCAGCGGCAGCGTCACCTGCTTGAGCGCTTCATTCACGCTCTTCTCGACCGTCTGCTGCACATCACGCACGGCCTTGAGCTGCGCATCCGCCACGCTGGTGATCTCTTCCGGGACGGCCTGCCCCAGCACTTCGGGGATGGTCTGGCGAGCATAACGCCCCGGCGCCGCTTCGATCACGTCGAGCTTGCCCTCACCCGGCGTACGCGCAGCGACTTCCGGTTCCGGCTCCACGAAGCCATTGCCGGTCATCCACGCCTGCCAGTCATTCCACCAGGAACCTTCGTGCTGCTCGGTGCCCTCGAGCCACTCATCCGGTGTCGCCGGCAGGCTGTCATTGGTGGCGTAGCCATACTTGTTCTTGTGTGGCGGATTGACGATACCCGCGATATGACCAGAGCCACCGAGCACGAAGCGCTTGATGGAGGCCTTGGGCAGCTGGGTGCCGTTATAGGTGGTCTGCCACTTGGCGATGTGGTCCTCGCGCGCGGAGACCCAGTAGCTGGGCGTCTCGATCTGCGAGAGATCGATCGGCACGCCATCCAGCTCGATGCCGCCGGGCTGCACCAGGCGGTTCTCCAGATACATGTGACGCAGATACCAGGCATGGGTACCGGCCGGCAGATTGGTGCCGTCGGTGTTCCAGTACAGCAGGTCGAAGGCGGTCGGCGCTTCGCCCTTGAGATAGTTGGAGACGTAGAACGACCAGAACAGGTCATTCTCGCGCAGCAGATTGAAGGAGAACGCCATTACGCGGCCATCCAGATAGCCATCCTGTGCCATCTGCTTCTCCAGGCCCTGCAGCACCGGCTCGTTGAGGAAGACACCGATCTCACCGGGATCGGAGAAGTCCTGCAGCGTCGCCATGTAGCTGACCGAGCGCACGCGGTCAGACTGCTTCTCGGCCGCCAGATAGGCCATGGTGCTGGCCGTCAGCGTGCCGCCGATGCAGTAGGACAGAATGTTGACCTGCTTCTCGCCGGTGGCCTGCTCGATGGCATCCATCGCGGCAAGCGGCCCCATCTGCATGTAATCGGCCCAGGTGAGATCACGCTGCTCGGGCCCCGGGTTGCGCCAGGAAATCAGGAATACGGTATGCCCCTGCTCCACCAGCCAGCGCATCATCGAATTGTCCTGACGCAGATCGAGAATGTAGTACTTGTTGATCCACGGCGGCACGACCAGCAACGGCGTGCTGAAGGCCTTCTCGGTCGCCGGACGATACTGGATCAACTGGATCAGCTCGTTCTCGAAGACCACGTCACCCGGCGTCACGGCGATGTTGTCGCCGAGACGGAAGGCTTCGGTGTCGGTCATCGCGACATTGATGCCTTCGGCAGAGTTGGCCAGGTCATCACGCAGACGCTTCAGGCCGTCGAGCAGGTTCTGGCCGCCGGTCTCGCGGGTCACGCGCTGCACTTCCGGGTTGGTGGACGCGAAGTTGGAAGGCGAGAAGGCGCTGACGTACTGGCGCGCGTAGAACTCGAGATTGCGCTTCTGGCTCTCCGGCAGGCCTTGAATGCCGGCCAGCATGTCGTCCACGGCGCGCGAGAACAGCAGATATTGCTGCACGAGGAAGTGGTAATAGGGTTCACTCTGCCAGGCCTCGTCGCGGAAGCGACGATCAGAGCGCGCGGGCGTGATCACCGGCTCGACACTCTCGCCATTCAGCTCGCGCAACGTGCCCTGCAGCAGGGCCATCTGGTCCTGGAATAGGCGAGTCTGGGTCGACATCAACAGTTGCGGGTCACGTGCCAGGGCCTCGGCCCCCGCCTGGAAGCAACGCCCCATCTCGTCATAGATGGTGGAAGCGGCAGCGCTGGGCCATAGGCGCTCCAGCATGTCACTCATCAAGGCTTGATACTGGGCACTGGCCTGCTGCATCACGCTGGCCCACTCCGTGCCTTCAGCACCGTCGGGAAACAGACTGGTAAAGGCCTGAGAGAATGTCTGCGAGAACGCCTGCTGCTGGGCTGAGTCCATATCGCCCTTCCTCCTTGTCATTGACCATCACGTCATTGGCTATCGAAGCTTGGCTGCCGAACGTCTGCCGGCGGCACGATTTCATCGAATCGAATCCTTCCTGACCACTGAGCAATACCATGCCGTCTCTCGTTGACGGGCGCCTTCACTGGCGACGGGCACTGCTTTCCAGACTGTTTGTTTTGAAGACCGTTTTGAAGACCGTTTTGAAGACCGTTTCAGAAGATGGATTGAAGACCGTTCACGGCTGTTTGCAAGGCCGTTCATGACTGATTTCAGGGCGCTGCAGGCAAGCATGGCAAGGCAAGCGAAGTGCACTGTCAGCTGCAGTGCGCTGTCAGTTGCAACACTCTGTCACCTGCAGGTCTGCTTTCCATCGGATTCGCGCGCGGCAAATGCGAGAGCAAAACAGCCTGTGCGTCAGCGTACCCATCTCCAGCATGCGCCTTTCAGCACGGCAGGGGCAATGCCTGAAAACGGCAAAAAAAAGGCTGGCGCAAGCGCCAGCCTTTTCGGGGTATACCTTAGTTCTGCTTGGCTCGGCTTGTCGCGGCAGCCGGCTTGTTGCTGGCAGCGGAGGATGCCTTGTCCTCTGCTGCTGAAGCGGCTTTCTCTGTGGCAGCGGACGCCTTGTCGGTGGCTTCCTTGCCAGCGTCAGAGTAGGCCTGTTCGAGCTGGGCACGCATTTCGTTGCCCATCTCGGCCAGCTTCAGGGAATCATCCATCATCTGCTGAGACAGTTCGGTCGCCACTTCCAGCTGGCGGTTGCTGAACTTGCTGAACTCTTCCATACCCTTGATTTCAGTGGCGGCACGCGCACGCTCGAAACCGGTATCGGCGTAACGCTTGGCAGCGTCCATCTGATAATCGGCAATCTTGCCCATATGGTCGAGCATCAGAGTGTTGAGCTTGCGCATCGGCTGATAGAAGCTGCGGGCTTGCTCGGCAAAGGCGTTGAACATCTGATCCTGCTGCATGACGGTTCCTCCCATGGATTCCGTACCGGGACAGCGCGCAGAAGTCTCTGCGCCACCTGTGGAGCACAGCAATATGCTGCACTGCACAAAGACTAGTCTGCTCCTCAGGTGGTTGCAATCCCATGACAGAAAACTGTCAGACGCCATTTTCTGTCACGGGATTGCCCGGGCATGCCTCACACCGATATCAGCCAAGAACGTTCATCGCGCCTGTCATCAACTGCGCTTGGCGCGTGAGCGCGCACTGGCCGCAGAGGCCGGTTTCGCATCATCCGTCCTGTTGGCGCTCTGCTCTGCCTTCTGATCCGCGCCGTGATCACTACTACGCCCTGAACTCCTGCGCGCGGCAGACTCCGTCTTGTCAGACTCCTTGCCTTCCGCACCGCCCTGACCGAACTGCTGCAGAGTATCCAGCATCATCTTCTGATACTGATTGAAGGCGGCCATCCCCTGGGCCATGCTCTCGCCCATGTCGCCTGACATGCCACCCGGCGCACCCTGGCCTGCATTGGCACCACCAGACGCGCCACCCATCATCCCCTCGGCCATGCCCGGCGGCATGAACTTGGCAAACGGCGTTCCTGCGCCCGGGGCCATCAGTGGCTTGAGCAGACTCATGGGGTCGTAGCCGTCAACACCCGCCTCCATCTGGCGACGAAAGCGCTCCATCAATTCCTGCTGGAAGGCTTCCACATCCGGCAGGCCCATCGCCTGACGAAATTCCTGCGGCGTGAGGTCGAATTCGACATTGATCTTCATGGCAGATTCCTTGTGTTGTCTCCCCGCGCACGGCGTGGTGCGCGAGTCTGCTGGCATGCATGCCATTCGAGTCTAGCAGCGAGAAAGACACGGGGCAGCCTGCTACTTACGCCTTTTCTTATTTGCTTTGTGCAAGCCAGTCCACAACGCAAGACGCCCCAGCCACGAAGGATGCAGGGCATCACTCCACGGCTGGGGCGTGTCTTTTCAATATTCAGCGGCTTGGCAGCGTCACAAGTTCAGCCGCGCCACAAGCGGCTTACACCTCGCGCAGCACCGGGGTCTCGACCTTGACGTCGGCGTTCTGGCCGCGATGGCGCAGCAGGTGGTCCATCAGCGTCAGCGCGACCATCGCCTCGGCGATCGGCGTGGCACGGATGCCGACACACGGGTCATGGCGGCCGGTGGTGATCACTTCGACCGCTTCGCCATTGACGTCGATGCTGCGACCCGGCAGCCGAAGGCTGGAGGTCGGCTTGAGCGCGATGCTGGCACGCAGAGTCTGGCCGCTGGTGATACCGCCCAGGATGCCGCCGGCATGATTGGAGAGGAAACCTTCCGGCGTCATCTCGTCACGGTGCTCGGTGCCCTTCTGACTGACCACGGAGAAACCGTCACCGATCTCGACGCCCTTGACGGCATTGATGCTCATCAGGCCATGCGCGAGTTCGGCATCGATGCGATCGAAGATCGGCTCACCGAGCCCCACCGGCACGCCAGTCGCCTCGACGGTGACCTTGGCACCCACGGAATCGCCTTCCTTGCGCAGGGCGTCCATGTACTGCTCCAGCTCCTCGAGGCGATCGGCATCGCCACAGAAGAACGGATTGGTATCGACCAGCGACCAGTCCTTGACCTCAAGCTCGATGGGGCCGAGCTGGGACAGATAGCCACGCACCTGCACGCCGAGGCCCGCCAGATACTTCTTGGCGATGGCACCGGCGGCGACACGCATCGCGGTCTCGCGGGCGGAGCTACGGCCGCCACCACGGTAGTCACGCTCACCGTACTTGTGGTGATAGGTGTAGTCGGCGTGGGCCGGACGGAACTGGTCCTTGATCTTGCCGTAATCCTTGGAGCGCTGATCGGTATTCTCGATCATCAGGCCGATGGCCGTGCCGGTAGTACGACCCTCGAACACGCCCGAGAGAATGCGCACCTGGTCCGGCTCGCGCCGCTGGGTAGTGTGGCGCGAGGTGCCGGGACGGCGGCGGTCCAGATCGATCTGCAGATCCGCTTCGCTGATCTCGATACCCGGCGGGCAACCATCGATGATGGCGCCCAGTGCCGGGCCGTGGCTTTCGCCGAAGGTGGTGACAGTGAACAGCTTGCCGAAGGTATTTCCGGACATTCAGGGGGTCCTCAGGCGATGCCGCCGGTCATGGCCGACGGCGTTCTGATAATGGTTGTCGTGAGCTTTTCAGGTCTGGTGCCGAAGCGAAGGCACCAGACGAGCCTGACTTCAGGCGAATTCGGGTGCGCAGACTTCCAGCGTCTGGGCATCGATGGCGAAGACACCATTGCCGCCGCGCTCGAACTCCAGCCACATGAAGGGCACTTCCGGGAAGGCCTCCATCAGGTGGCGTTCGGAGTTGCCGACCTCGACGATCAAGACGCCGTCGTCTGTCAGGTAGTCACGCGCCTCGCGCAGGATACGACGTACGATATCCAGGCCGTCATCACCGGCGCCCAGCGCCAGCGCCGGCTCGTGGCCGAATTCCTGCGGCATGTTGGAGAGATCGAAGGTATCCACGTAGGGCGGATTGGAGACGATCAGGTCATAGCGCTTGCCGGCCACGCCCGTGAACAGGTCCGACTGCACGGCGATGACACGCCCTGCCACGTCGTGACGTTCGATGTTGCGACGCGCGACTTCCAGCGCCTCGCTGCTGATATCGACCAGATCGACCTCGGCGGTCGGCATCACCAGCGCAGTGGCGATGCCGATGCAGCCGGAACCGGTGCACATGTCCAGCACGCGAGTCGGCGGCAGTTCCGGGAACCAGGCCGAGAAGCCGCTCTCGATCAGCTCGGCGATCGGCGAGCGCGGAATCAGCACGCGCTCATCGACATCGAAGGGCACGCCGGTGAAGAAGGCCTCGCCGAGCAGGTACGGCAGCGGCTTGCGGGTGGTGATGCGCTCACGTACCAGCGCCACGATGCGCGCACGTTCCATGGTCAGCAGACGCGCGTCGATCACGGCGGGGTCCGTGTCCCACGGCAGATGCAGCGCACCCAGTACCAGCGCCACCGCTTCGTCCCAGGCAGAATCGGTGCCATGGGCGAAGTGCAGGCGATGCGCGTGGAATTCGCTGGTTGCCCAGCGGATCAGGTCGCGCAGGGTCACCAGCTCCTCGACGAGACGGGTATCCGGCTCACTGAGGCTGGAAGGATGGCGCAGGTCGGACGCGGAAGTAGTGGACACGGTGATTCCTGTAAGCGGACAGATGGACAACGAGCGCCACCAATCGTGTGCGGTCGGCGGCGTCTCGCGCAGGCATTGTAGCGTTCACGAGGCGTGGCGGCGACCCTTGCTCGCGCCATGGGCGCCGCGCAGGATGTGGTGCTTCACAGCACCGACAGCCGCGCTATACTGCGCGACTTGCCATTTTATTGCCTGCGGAGCCCGGCCATGCCACCCAACCACGACGACAGCTCGGATACCGGCGACGATTTCAACGCCTTCCGTGCCGCCCTCAAGCAGGCCGGCGTACGCAAGATCACCACCAACCGCGCCGACCCTGGCCGCAAGCCCGTCGACAAGGAAGAGCAGGCGCGTCTGGCGGCGCGGCGCGCGGCCGCCAGTGAAGCCTCCACCGATTCGCTCGGCACGCCATCACGTACCACCGATGGTCAGGTCGAGCCGGTCACGCCCAGTCAGCTGCTTGACTTCGCGGTACCGGACCTCCCCTACCGTCAGCGTCAGCGCCTCAAGCGCGGCGAGATTCCCTGGGAGGCGGGTCTCGACCTGCACGGCTATACGCTGGAGCAGGCCCGCATCGAGCTTGAGTCCTTCATCGACGATGCCATTGCCCGTCGCTCACGCTGCGTACTGGTGGTGCATGGCAAGGCATGGACCGGCATGGCCGATCACCCCATCATCAAGAGCCACGTCAATGCCTGGCTGCGCCAATGGCCTGACGTGCTGGCCTTCACCTCGTCACTGGAACTGGATGGTGGCAGCGGCGCGGTCTATGTCCTGCTGCGCAGCAAGGGCCGTGACCCGCTGCTCGACTGAGTGAACCCTACGGTCGCCACACCGCCGAGACATTGACCATCCGAGCATCTGAATAGCCGAATACTTGAATAACTGAGCGCTTGAATAACCGAGCATTTGAATAGCCGAGCACTTGAATAGCAGAGCACTCGAGTAGCAGAGCTCATGAGTAGCAGAGGCAGGCCTCACGCCGAGCCTGCCACCATAACGACAAGGGAACACCCTGATGACACCCAACGTTGAACAGCCAATGCGCACGGCTTCACGCAGCACCCTTTGTGCTGCCATTCTCGGCAGCGCGACCGCCGCCGGCCTGTCACTGGCCTTCGCCATGCCGGCCGCCGCCAGCGATGCACTGTCCGACAGCACCCTTTCGCGCGTGCAACAAGGCCAGGTGCTGAAGGTCTGCACCACCGGTGACTACGCGCCCTTCAGCCACCGTGAAGATAATGGCGACTTCGAAGGCATCGACATCGACATGGCCGCCTCACTGGCCAGGAGCCTGGGCGCCACGGTACAGACCGTGCCGACCAGCTGGCCGACGCTGATGGAAGACTTCACCTCCGGCAAGTGCGACATCGCCATGTCCGGTATCTCGGTCAAGCTGGACCGTCAGGCTCAGGCCTACTTCAGCCAGCCCTATCAGACCGGTGGCAAGACGCCCATCGTGCGCTGCGAGGACGTCGACAAGTACCAGACCGTCGCGCAGATCAATCAGCCCAGCGTGCGCATCACCGTCAACCCGGGCGGCACCAACGAGCGCTTCGCCAATGAATTCCTGAGCGATGCCACGCGCGTCGCGCACAACGACAACCGCACCATCTTCAACAACATCATCGAAGACCGTGCTGATGTGATGGTCACCGACGCCATCGAGACCCAGCTGCAGGCCAGCCGTCACCCGGAGCTGTGCAGCGTGCATCCTGATGCGCCGTTCACCTTCTCCCAGAAGGGCTATCTGCTGCCGCTGGGTGACAATATCTGGAAGGCCTACGTCGATCAGTGGCTGACCCAGATGCAGGGCACCGGCGAGCAGGCCGCCATCTTCGACAAGTGGATCAACGGCTGAGGCGACATTTCGCTCAGGCTCCGGTCACACGCTCTGCAATGAAGCGCTCTGTATTGAAGAGCTCTGTATTGAAGAGCTCTGTATTGAAGAGCTCTGTATTGAAGAGCACCGTAACGAAAAGCCCCCGCCGATTGGCGGGGGCTTTTTCATTGAAGGGCAACTCACGACAGGCTAGCCGTCGCTGCCCTTCTCGTAGCGGTCCAACGCTTCGGCGGCCAGATGGCGGCCCAGTTTGATCAAGCCCGCGGCGCGGTGGAATTCATAGGCACCACACACCGTCTTGGGAATCTCGACCAGGATGTCCGGCGGATAGCCTGCGATCTTGTACTTGGCCAGCGTTGCCTGGGTGATATCGAAGGAGCGCATCATCATGTCCAGCTTGCCCCAGGCAAGCTCCGGCGCGTTCTCATCGATCTGTTCAGGCTCGGCTTCGTTCGCAGGCCACTGTTGTTTGCCTTGGGTAACAGCGCCGGCACCCGCCTGCGGCTCTGCCAACGCTTCTGTCCCCGGCGCCGGCTCGGCATCGGCATCGCTGCTTTTCAGTGCCTCGAACTTCAGGCGCGAGGCATCGCCCGGTGGCAGCGGGACACCGCCGACCGGACTGGCAAATGCCATGCCCTGCTGGTCTTCCAGCGCCTGCTCCTTCTCGGCAGAGAAGATGCGCTCGGCACCGCGACGCACTCCCCGCAGCCAGTCACTGAAACCACCGCCACGCGCTTCCAGGGCGGCTTCACGCGCCTCTTCCTCGGCGGCATCGGCCGGCGGCAGCATCTGCTCCAGCGTCTGATTGCGCGGCGAATGCGCCGTGGCATTGACCGCCAGCACCAGATCGACGTGGGCGGCGACCAGTGGCGTGATCGGCAAGGGATTCATCAGGCCGCCATCCACCAGCACCTTGCGGTCGCGTTGCACCGGCGTGATCACCCCGGGCACCGCGATGGAGGCCCGAATCGCCTCGAGCAGGTTGCCGCTCTGGAACCAGACCTCCTTCTGGGCGATCAGGTCGGTGGCGACGGTGGTGACCGGAATCGGCAGATCCTCGATGCGCGTGTCGCCGATCAGGGCTTCCAGCTCATCCATGATGCGGCGCGCGCGGATGGCGCCCATCGGGCTCCAGGTGACATCCACTAGCCGCAGCACATCGAAGTAATCCAGCTCACAGACCCAGTCACGATAGGCATCCAGCTTGCCGGCGGCATGAATGCCCCCGACCAGTGCCCCCATCGAGCAGCCCGAAATGGCGCGAATGTCATAACCGCGCGCCAGCACTTCCTCGATGACGCCGATATGGGCATAACCTCGGGCCCCGCCACTCCCCAGTGCCAGGGCGATGGTCTTGCGCTTGGCCATGGCATGTCTCCCGCTGCAGATGATGAAAGATGAACGGACGCGGCACGCGAGGCATCGCTCAGTGCGAGCTGATCCACTCGACGATGGCATCGGCAACCGCCGCCACATGGGGCGGCTCCAGATGCAGGTGGTGGCCACCCGGCAAGACGCGACGCTCGAGCCTCTTCACGGCATCGCGCGCCTGCTGTGCCTCGTGCCTTATGGTCAGGATACCCTGCTCGCCCTCGATCAGCAGTACCGGTTGGGTCAACGCCGACAATAACGCCAGCACCTGCTCCGGGGTGTAGCGCATCAATGAAGGCCGCAGCAGGCGGCGGTCACTTCTCAGCCGCAGGCCACCGTCTTCCAGCACCTCGAGGTTTCGCTCGACGATCGGCCGCGCCGTGTCGGCATCGATCGGCGTGACGCCTCCCGCAACCCGCGCCGCCACGGCGTCCTCGACATGACGATAATGGGCACGTCGCGTAGTGGCGCGTCTGACCGGTTGCGCGTGGCGTGCCAGCAAACCGCGGCGCAGCTGGTCGACCACCTCCGAGGCTGGCGTAGCAAGTGCGCCGATGCCATCGATCAGCACCAGTCGCGCGATATATTCCGGCAGCGCCGCAGCTACCTGCCCCGCCACCGCCGCCCCCAGCGAGTGCGCCATCACCGTGACCGGCGCGCGCGGCAGCCCCGCGTCATACAGGCCTTCCAGCGCCTCGATCACATCGTGACAGTAATCCCACACCGCATAATCCCCATGCTCACCCAGCGGACTCGAGCGTCCGTGACCGACCATGTCAATGGCGATGAGACGAATGCCCAGCCGTTCACACAACAGCGGTGCCAAACGACTGAAACTGGCGGCATTGTCGAGCCAGCCATGCAGCGCCAGCCACGTCGGTGCCTGCTCCGCGCGCTCGGCAGGCGCCCACTCCAGAGCCGCCAGCTCTCCGCCCGTGCGCCGTGGGAAGCGACGCTCACGCAGCGTAACGTTGGCGCTCACGGGTGTCTCGGCAATGTCCTGCACGGTTTGATCAGTGCTCATGATTGCCTCCCGGCCAGCAGACCTGGCGGCAGTAGATCCGGCGGCGCGAGGTCCGCGATGGCCGCCAGCAGCGCGGCACGCGTCTCCTGTGGGTATTCAAAGGGGTACATATGTCCTCCCCGGACATGCTCCACCGTCAGCCCGGCGCGGCGCAGGCGTGCCTGACGCGCCGGCGTGAGCAGATCAGACTGGGCGCCGGCCAGAATCCTGACCGGCACCGCCAGCTTCGCCGGCGAACCTGACAGGTGATCGCTGAGGTGGCGGAAGATCTCGACCTCGTGACGGGTGTCGAAGCTCAACGACAGGCTGCCATCCGCGTAACGATGGGTGGCGTTGTCGACGTAGTCGTCCAGCGCCTCTGGCGTGAAGTTGGCGAACAGCGAGCGACGGCGCAGGTAATCCTGCATGGCCTGACGGGAGTCCCAGCGCGCGCGACGCCCACGGGTGCGGCCTGCCGGCGTGACACGATCAATGAAGCCGAAGCGTTTGGCGACCTTCATGCCCAGCGCATCGCGGCCCAGCATCAACGGCGGGTCGAGCAGCACGAGGCAATGAAAGCGTTCCGGCTGCTTCAGCGCCGCCATGTAATTGACGATGCCTCCCAGCGAATGGCCGACCCCGATCACCTTGCGCCCGTTGCCGCTCGCCGCGGGCAATGGCCCCAGCGCGGTATCCAGACACGCCAGCCACTCATCACGCAGCGAGATCAGATTGTTGCCGACCGGGTAGGCAGGGTCGTGCGCCAGCCGGTCCACCGGCAGCAGATTGAAATGCTCGGCCAGCGGCGCCAGCAGGCTCTTGTAGCAGGCACCGGTGAAGCCATTGGCATGCGCGAAGGCCAGTACCGGGCGCTCGGTGTCGGCATCCAGGCCCGCCGGGTTAGCGTCGCCCTGCTTGGACAAGGCATGTTCGGACAAGGCCTGCCCGGGCCGGGGTTGCCGTGAGGTGGCAGTCATCGCAAGGTCTCCTTACCACGGGCCGCCGTCCCTGACGCGCCCAGACAAACGGTTGTTTAAATATAGACAACAGCATGCCAGCCCCACCCCATGGGCGCCACTCCTCCCTTTGGCCCATGCTGCATCTCACTCCCCTTCCATGCCCACCGGCACCAGCGCAGCGCCTGTTTCCGTACTCGGCTCGGCGACTTCCGCTCCCGCTTCAGGCAACGCCAATGCACGACTGACCGCCAGCGCCGCCTGAATCGCGCCAGCGGTGAGCTCAACGGGTTCGTCTTGCAACGCCCTCGCGCCCAGCGCCAGCAGATGATCGCGCAGCGCAGCATTGACCTGAATCTCGACGGCATTCAAGCGTGCGACCAGTTCAGGTGGCCACCCCTTGCCGGAGAGGGTCAGCCGCGCCCAGGGCTTGCTGCCCGCCGCGATGGCCAGCACCAGCTGGGTGCGATCCTTGAGCTGCTCATGCTGACGGTAATAGAGCGAGGGGCGCGACCAGTTGAGGGTCAGCGTCACGGCGGGCTGCCAGCCACCCTGCGGGGCTGCGCCGCTCTCGACGACGTTCTCATCGCCGCTTTCAGGCGTGGAGTCACGGGGGCGCAGGTCATTCTGGGTCAGCGGCGACAGCGCAGCGAGAATCTCATGGGCAGCGTCGCTGTCAGGTGCCAGGCCTCGCACCAGCGGCGCTTGCGGTACTGACGCGTCTCGGGCAGAAGCCGAAAGAGCAGACGCCGCCAGCGAGATGTCCATGCGACTCAGCGGCTTGTACACCGCAGCGTCACTGCGCAGCCGGATGACATCCAGTACCTCGCTGGGCGCCATGCCGCCGCGCCAATCCGGCAACCCGATATCGCGCGTCAGCTCCCATACCGGTGCGCCATTCGCGCCACTTACGCCATTCACACCAGTCATGGCGGGGGAACCTTTCACGTCCGAGGGCGACGGCACCCACCGCACGTAACGCCCTGCCAATTCAGCACTGCCCACACCGCTCAGCTGTGTTGCCGCCGCGGGCCTGGCGCCCAGTTGCAGACTCACCTGAGCGCCATTGCCCTTCACGTTCAGCAGCGGTGACTGCGCGCTGAAACCCAGCGCTTCAAGTGCCTTGTCCGTGGCCGGCTTGCGCGTGCGCAATCGTGCCTCGCCCAGCTGACTCACCAGCGCCTCCACCTTGCCCTGGCGGGCAGGCCAGCCGGCCAATGAGGTGATCTGCCAGTCGCCTGCCGGCCCACGCGCCAGACTCAACCAGTCCTGGCTGGCCTCTGCGCCACGTCGAATACCGATCCGCTGTGCCGAGGCGGCCACCTGCGACAGCAGCGGCAAGGGCTGCAAGACGCCTGACTGACCCGCGGCCACTGTCGTCAGCGCCTGACTCATCAGCGACTCGCTCATCAGCACCTCTCTGGGCCACTGCGCAGGGCCTGCCCCGTCCGTGACGGGGCCTGAGCGCAGCGATTCCAGCAGTGACGGCCCAGCGGCAAGCGCCGTCACCGCGGCCACGGAGACCAGCGCCGTCAGTGCCCATCCAGCCCGATTGAAGCGCCCCATCACTCACCTCCTGACTGGGTAGTATCGCTCGGCGTCGTCCGCGCAGGCTTGGCACCGGTAGAGCGAGCGCTGTGCTGTTCATTGCGCTGTCCATTACGTTCTGCGCTGCGCTTTCCGCTGGGCTGACCGTGGCCCGACAGACGCCCTGTCGACTGATAGCCCGCGCGACGGCTGGCACGATAGCGACGCCAGCAGATCAGCTCGCCGAGCAGGCTCAACGCCACCGGCAAGGCCAGCAGCGTCCATAGGCGCAGCTCGCGGCGCAGGGCATCACGCTCGGCATTCGCTTCACGCTGTTGACGTGACAGCGCTTCCTCGAAGTCATGCTGCATCGCCGTCAAGGCGTCGCTTTGCTGGGCGGCTTCGGCCTTGCCAGACACCGGCGTCGCACCGAGCGCACTCAGACGCGTCTGCCAGTCATTGCGCAGCCGTGTCTCCTCGGCGGCCTGACGATCGGCCAATTGGTGCAGCCGCGTCAGCTCGCGCACCTGATGAGCACGCGCGCGCAGGGCGACCAGCTCGGGGCTGCCTGCCAGCAGGTCCACGGCATTTTCCAGCCAGCGCGCATTGGCATTGAGGGCCTGCTCGCTGCCATCCGCTGCCGTGCGCCGCCACAGACGGTCACTGGCCATGTCGACATCGCTGACCACCAGCAACTGGCCGCCCTTGGCGCCAGCCGCCGGCCACTGCGCCAGCACGGCCAGCCCGCCCGCCGACGGTGTTTCCCCCGCCAACCCTGACAGCGGACGCGGGTCCATGCGGCTGTCATGGACTCGTGCTGCCGGAATCAGCCGCGCCACATCGCTGGCATGAATCAGCCACTGCAATGACACGTCTTGCGCTTCCGGGCCTTTCGGTGAGGCTTCTACCGCATCAGGGAGCGGCGCCAACCAGCCAGCGCTGGACATCACCAGTTGCTCGACATTGAGGTTGAGCGCGGCGTCCGACAGCTGTGCAGCGCTTAGCCCGAGCAGCGTCGGGCTCAAGGCACGGGTGCCGTCCAGCAAGCCGATCGGCAAGGCCAGCTGCGCGTCCGCCACCACCTCGCCCGCGCGTGATTCAAGTCCGGCGCGCGCCAGCAAGGTCGTGAGCGCCTCGGAAGCCGGCGCCGGCTGATCGAGCATTTCGGGTAGTGGGTCCACCAGCATCAATACCCGACCGCCACGATCCAGATAAGCCGTGATGGCTTCCAGCGTCTTGACCGGCAACAGCCGCGGCGCGATCACCAGCAATGCATCCTGATCGGCGATCGGGCGCGCGGCATCATCACCGGCCGACAGCCAGTCGATGCGCAGGCGTGCATTGAGGTGCTCCATCAGGCCCCAGCTGCCCAGCGCCCTGCCCTGCTCCAGGCTGGGCTGACCCATCACAGGTAAACTCGAGATGACGCCCAGGCGCGGCGGCTCGGTGCGCGAGACTTCCTGGATCTGGCGTGTCACCTGCGCTTCCAGCCCGCCGATATCCGCCGCCTTGAGCAGCGGGATGGCGCGGCGTTCGGCGTAGGGGCCATCCACCACCAACCCGAACAGCATCTCTTCGCCGCCCGGCAATGACAACGCGGTCAGGCCCTGCGCTTCGAGATCCGCGAAGTCGGTACTGTCCGGCGCAGGGTCGACACGCTTGAGACGTATCTGCGGCTCACGCGCGAAGGCGGCCAGACGCGTCTCGATCCGTGTCGCCAGTTCACGCAGCTGCGGCAGATCGGCGGCGAAGCGTTCGCTGTAGGCGAAGGTCAGCGTCACCGGTGCCTCGAGGCCACCGAGCACCGCACGACTGGCGGGGCTCAGGCTGTGCTGGCGCGTGGCGGTCAGATCATGCGCGCGGGTGAGCGGATTTTGGCCGTCGGCCGTCAGCAGCGGCGGCAGGCGCACGCCGGCCAGCAATAACGCGGTGACCGCAGCCGCCAGCGCCGCCGTGACCAGCCACTGTGGCGCCTGCTTGCGTGCATGGCGCTCCTGACTGAGGCCGCGCGCCTGCAGCACCAGCCCGGCCAGGGTCAGCAGCAGGAAGTAGCTGGCATCGAGCCAGGTCGGCCGGCCTTCACTGAAAGGCGTCAGATGCGCCGGCAAACTGATCAGATCGAGCAGCTGCACCCAGTGCGGCGCCAGATGCTGAGCCAGCTGGCTCGTCACCGCGGGTGTGCCCGGCAGCATCAGCGCCAGGCCCAGTACCAGCGCCCCGAGCCATGCCGACAGCGCAGAAGGCGCGCGCACCGCCAGCGCCTGACCGAGACTGGCCAACGCCATCACCAGCAGCGCCATGCCCAGATAGCCGCTGAGCATCAGGCCGAGATCCGGCGTGCCCAGCCAATGGATCAGCACCACCAGCGGCGCCGTCATCGCAAGCCCCAGCCAGCCCAGCACGCTGGCACTGATCAGGCGTGCGCTGGCCAGTCGCCACGACCCCAGCCCGAGGCCGGACAGCCATTCGAGCAGGCCGTTGGCGCGCTCTTCCGGCCAGCCGCGCAGCGCCAGCAGCGGTGTCCACAGCACCAGCAGCCAGGGCAACACCTGCCACAGCGAGCCCAGGTCGGCGCGATCACGTGCCAGCAGATCACCCACCTCGAAGGCCCCCAGTGGGGCCAGCACCGCCATCACCACCAGCAGCGACCAGCTGGCGCCCTGTGTCAGTGCCTGATACAGGTCACGGCGGACCAGCGCGAGAACGGCCCTCATGACGACACCTCCTGATCTGCGCGCGGTGTCTGCTTGCGCATCGGCAGCGGCGAGGGCTGCTGTGCCATGCGCGCCACCAGCTGGCGGAACGCGACCTCGATATCGCCCCGTTCGTGGACGCATTCATCAAGGCGGATTTCCATGTAGCTGCACCAGCGTGCCAGCGCGGGTCGCGGGTCCTGGTGGAGACGCCCCGCCAGGCGCAGCACGGCGCCGGTCGAGACCACCAGCGGTGACTTGTCACGCGCCATGGCATCACCGGGCTTGACGGGCGTGATGGCTGCCACGCCCGGCAGGCGCGAGACACTGGCCAGCTCGCGCTCGCTCAGGGCCCGGCTCAGCGTCACTCGCCATACCGGCAGGCTGGAACTCGCCCCATACCCCGCGCCATAGCGCGAACGACTGCCGCCCAGAATGCCTTCGCTGACGGAGGTAGCGGCCAGCGCCTCCGGCGTGTCATCGAAGCCCAGCTGACCATTGGCCATGACCAGCACGCGATCACAGATGCGAGGCACTTCCTCCAGCAGGTGGGTGGAAACGATGATCAGTCGCTCGCGCCCCAGCTCGCGTATGAAGGCGCGCACGCTGTCCTTCTGCAGCGGGTCCAGCCCATCGGTGGGCTCATCGAGCAGCAGGATGTCCGGATCATGGGTCAACGCCATCGCCAGCGCCACGCGACGTCGATAGCCTTTGGATAACACGCCGCACAATTGGTTGGCGAAGGGCGTGATATCTAGGCGGTCCATCAAGGCCGAAAGGCGATCATTACGCACCTTGCGCGATAACCCATGCAGACCCGCGACGCACTCGAGGCTCTCGCGCACCGTCAGCTGCGGCCACAGGGGCGCGCCCTCCGGCAGATAGCCGATGCGACGCTTGAGGCGATTGAGCTGGCGCTGACTGGCGCGACCATCGAAGGCTTCCCCCTCCAGCTCCAGTTGGCCCTGGGTCGCAGCGAGCGTGCCCGCCAGCATGCGCAGACTGGTGGTCTTGCCGGCGCCATTGGGACCCAGCAGACCGATGACCTCGCCACGCGAGGCCGTGAAGGTCAGTCCGGTGACTGCCTGTTGCTGGCCGAATTGACGTCCGAGCCCACGACTGACCAACAACGCTGATGAAGCGGAAGGCTCGGCAGACGCGCCCGCAGGAGTGGCAGCAGAGTTGGTCGCAGCAGAATTGGTCGCAGAAGAGGACATCGCGCCAGAGAGAGTCGCGGTAGAGGATGACGCAGAGGTCGTGTATGGGTCCTGCAAGATACCCGCTCCTTGTACTTTTCTTGATAGGGGCAATGCGCTGCCGGGGCTCATGGTTCCGGCAGGTGATCATGAGGCCGGAAGATGATCGTGGCACCGGCAGATAACCGTGACAGATGACAATGCAGCGCACAGGGTAAGCGGACAGCCTGCGCTCGCCAAGCAGGAGTGCGCGCGCAGTCGCCACTCGCGCGGTTATGGCGTCTATTCCGCCCTTTGCCGGCCCTCAAGGCAGGTCTCGGCGCCTGTATTCTCGATCACTACGCCCGCCCGCGCCCCTGGTTGGCGGCATGCGATCAACGCGACCTGATAGCGGAGCTGATACCAGAGCTGATAGCGGAACTAGCACCGGGGCTGATGCCCGAGCTGAACGACTATCCCTAAGTCTAAGGAAAGCCTGATATGCTGGGCGGATGACAGGTACGCGCTGTTGTCAGAGCGCCTGCTGGCTGGCCGTCTGCCCGCCAGAGCCATCATACGTTGAGCCTTCTCCCGCTGAGCCTTCATTCGCTGAGCCAACATTTCACCTTGCTGGACAGGACCCCTCGATGCCCAAGCATGACAAGCAGTCCGCTACTTCCTCGCCGTCTTCCAAGCCGCGTCGCGATACCCGCCTGCGCAACGGCCTGTTCTGGGCCTTGCTGGCCGCGGCCTTGATCACGGGCTTCTGGCTGGCCTGAGCCAGGCCGCCGCGGCAGTTCACGATGGGCGGTCGCGCAACGCTCGTCAGGCGCTGACCAAAAGCCTCACCAGACAGACCGCAACACTCACAGGACAAGGGCGGAAATGAGCGAGACTACTTCATGAACGACATGCTGGCGCTGTTCGTCGCGACCCTGAACGTCACCGTTCCGGTCTTCGCGATGGTATTTCTGGGCCTGGGCCTCAAACGCCTCGGCTGGATCGATGACACCTTCATCGGCACCGCCTCATCGCTGGTGTTCAAGGGCACCATGCCGGCGCTGGTCTTCCTCTCCATCGTGCGTGCGGACCTGGATCACGCCCTGCGCCCGGGCATGCTGACCTACTTCGCGCTGGCGACACTGGGCACCTTCCTGCTGCTGTGGGGCTGGGCGATCCTGCGCGTGTCGAGAACGGAGCGCGGCGAGGTGGTACAGGGCTCGTTTCGTGGCAACTGCGCCATCGTCGGGCTGGCACTGGCCGCCAATCTCTATGGCGATCTCGGCCTCTCTATGGGCGGCATCCTGATGGGCGTCGTCATCCTGTCCTACAACATGTTGTCGGTGGTGGTGCTGTCGAGCTATCTCGGCGATGGCCGCACCAGCTGGAGTGGCATCGCGCGCGGCATCATCACCAACCCGTTGATTCTCGGCGTGCTGGCCGCCCTGCCCTTCGCGGCCTTCAGCTGGCAGTTGCCCGAGTGGCTGGAGACCTCTGGCGACTACTTCGCGCGCATGACGCTGCCGCTGGCGTTGATCTGCATCGGCGGCACTCTGTCGATGCGCTCACTGCGTGAAGGCCGCAAGCTGGCCATCAGTGCCAGCCTGATGAAGATGATCAGCGTGCCGCTGCTGGCGACCACCGTCGCCGTGCTGCTGGGCTTTCGCGGCACCGAACTCGGGGTGCTGTTCCTGTTCTTCGCCTCACCGACGGCGGCGGCTAGCTTCGTGATGGTGCGGGCGATGGGCGGCAATGACCGTCTGGCCGCCAATATCATCGCCATCAGCACCCTGATGGCGGGCATCACGATTACGGCAGGCATCTTCGTGCTCAAGCTGAGCGGCCTGGTCTAGCAACAGCGGTCTGATCAAGCAGCAGCGGTCTGATCCAGAAGACGACACGCCACGCAAACACGCCCCAACGAAACGCCCCCGCCAGTGCAGACTGGCGGGGGCGTTTCGTTGGGGTGCATGACAGCGGTGCGTGACTTAGGTCAGTTCCGCCGGGCTCACGAACTGGTGCAGATCCGCCAGGCCAGCGGCCCAGACATCGGCATCCAGCCAGGCGAGGCTTGCGGTGGCAAAGGCTAGCTGGGTGCTGCCGGGGCCATCGACCAGGGCGCTGGCCAGGTTCGAGACCAGCGGATTGTGGCTGATGATCAACCAGTCGCGCGGCTCACGCTCTTCAGAAGTGGGCGGCACATGGGTCTGCAGCCAGTCGAGCACCGGCGTCAGCGGGTCGTCCGGGGTGATGATCTCGAGCGTGGTCTGCTGCTCACCACTCAGCTCCAACGCCGAGGAGATTTCCTGAGCGGTCTGCTGGGCGCGGGTGAACGGACTGACGACCAGCGTCAGACGCGCACGACGCTCGGCGGGCAGCTGATGGGCCAACCAGCAGCCGATGCGGCGCGCCTCTTCGCGGCCTTGTTCGCTCAATTCGCGGCTGGGGTCCGGCGTGCCGGCCTGGGCCTCACCGTGACGCATGATCAGTACACTCATGACATTCTCCTGAAAGGATGACTGCCGCAGCGCAAGCGCTTCATGACTCGCTCTGTCGCTGCGGCCGATGACCAGGGACTCGCCAACCGGAGCGTTGCACGAGCCAGACAAGGGGATGGCGAGACAGGCTCCATCACCCGCTACCTGCTATGAGTCCTCAGGAGCCGTCGGGTTCCAACTGCCGCGCCTGCTGCACCGACTCACGCGACAGCACGAATTCCACATCGCTGGATTGCTCACCGCCCATCAGCGCGCGGGCCATGTGATGCGGATCGACATTCTCGAACAGCACCTTGGCCATGCCACTGACCAGCGGCATGTAGATGCCCAGCCGCTCGGATTCATCCTGCACCAATCGTACGGTGTTGACACCCTCGGCGACCTGGCCCAGCACCTCGACCGCCTGGTCGAGGGTGCGCCCTTCTCCCAGCGCGTAGCCGACCCGATAGTTGCGCGACAGCGGCGAGGAGCAGGTCACGATCAGATCGCCCACGCCGGCAAGGCCGAGGAAGGTCATCGGATTGGCGCCCTTGGCCACGGCGAAGCGACTCATCTCGGCCAGCGCGCGGGTCATCAGCATGGCGCGGGTGTTCTCGCCCATGCCAAGGGCCGCGGCCATGCCGGCCGCGATGGCGTAGATGTTCTTCAGCGCCCCGCCCAGCTCGACGCCATAGCGGTCATTGCTGGCGTAGACCCGGAAATAGTCGCAGCCGAATGCCGTCTGCACGCGGGCGCGGGTATAGGCGTCGTCGGAGGCGATCACCGTGGCCGTCAGCTGCCGCTGGGCGATCTCGGCCGCCAGATTGGGGCCAGACAGCACGCCGATATGCGTGAAGCCGGTTTCCTGCTCCAGCACCTCGCTCATCAGGGTGAAGCCTTCGCTCTCGATGCCCTTGGTGGTGGCCACCAGAATCTGCCCGTCACGCAGATGAGCGCGCGCCTGGCGGACCACCGTGCGGAAGGCCTTGGAGGGAATCGCCACGCAGACCAGCTCGGCCTCGGCCAGTGCATCGGCCATGTCGGTGGTAGCACGCACCGAAGCATTGATCTCGAAGCCCGGCAGATAGCCGGAATTGCGGTGCTGGGTGTTGACCTCCTCGGCCTGGCTGGCATCACGCATCCACTGGGTGACGCTGGCGCCATTGTCGGCGGCAATCGAGGCGATCGCGGTCCCGAAGCTGCCGCCACCCAGCACGCAGACATTGAGTCCCACCGCCTGAGGGGTCGTTTCGCTTACCTCGCGATCACGAATGGCCCGACGAGGTGAAGGGGTAGTGGCAGACATGCTGACTCCTTGGATGACGATGTGCTCAGTGAATGGCAGGCATTGTACTCATAGTTTGTCAGAGAATGCTGAACAAGAGATGTCCGCGCAGGCTTCGTGGCCAACGCAGGGGCTGCGCCCGCGTGACGCGACTGCCATGCGCGCCTCGCGCGCAATCGACCGACATGAGTCATCGACCGGTATTTACGATCGATATGCATCAACAAGCGACCTGCATGAACTCTCGATATAAACAAAAAAACCGGCAATTCCTGCCCCCTGAGGCGCAGAAATTGCCGGTCTGTTCAGCACTGGCATGATGGCGACAGACTTGTCCCATCACGCCGAGGCGTCAGATCACAGCGTCTTGAGGGCCGTGATCATGTCGCCGACCACCTTCTGACCATCGCCATACACCATGCGCGTGTGGTCAAGATAGAACAGGTGGTTCTCGACCCCGGAGAAGCCTGACCCCTGACCGCGCTTGATCACCAGCACGTTGCGTGACTGGTCGGCGTTGAGGATCGGCATGCCGTACAGCGGGCTTGAGGCGTCGTTCTTGGCGACCGGATTGACCACGTCATTGGCACCGATGACCAGCGTCACGTCGGTAGTCTCGAAGTCGTTGTTGATCTCATCCAGGTCCGCGATCATGTCGTAGGGCACGCCGGCTTCCGCCAGCAGCACGTTCATGTGACCCGGCATGCGACCGGCGACCGGGTGGATCGCGAAGCGCACTTCGACGCCACGCTCACCCAGCAGCTCGACCATCTCCCAGACCTTGTGCTGCGCCTGTGCCACCGCCATGCCGTAGCCCGGCACGATGATGACGCGCTCGGCGAAGGCCAGCTGCACGGCGGCGTCCATCGGATCGGAAGCCTTCATGCTGCCCTCGATCTCGCCCTGCTCGACACCGGAGGCGCCACCGAACTGCTTGAACAGCACGTTGCGGATCGGGCGATTCATGGCCTTGGCCATCAGCTGGGTCAGCAGCGTACCGGCCGCTCCGACGACAGTACCGGCGATGATCATCGCGGCATTGCCGAGCACGAAGCCTTCCATCGCCACCGCAAGGCCGGTCAGCGCATTGAACAGCGAGATGATCACCGGCATGTCGGCGCCACCGATGGGCAGTGCCAGCATCGCACCGAACAGCAACGCGAGTGCGAAGAACACCAGCACCAGCGAGCTTGACGGCTCCACCGCCGCGATCACGATGCCCAGATAGACCGTCAGGCCCAGCACGATCATGTTGATCAGCTGCTGACTCGGGAAGTTGAACGTCTTCTTGAGGCGCCCATCCAGCTTGGCCCAGGCCACGATGGAACCAGAGAAGGCCACCGCACCGATCATCGCCCCGAGTACACCCAGCCACAGCGCCAGCGAGCCGTGCTGCTCGATCAGTGCCGGGTTGTCACTCATGCGCATCAGCTCGACCGCGGCGATCGCCGCTGCCGCACCGCCGCCCATGCCGTTGTAGATGGCGATCATCTGCGGCATGTCGGTCATCTCGACCTTGTTGCCGGAGTACCAGGCGATGCCGCCACCGATCACGATGGCCAGCAGCATCAGGCCATAACGGCCATCAATCTGCGGATGCAGGAAGGTCAGCAGCGTGGCCACGACCATCGCGATACCGGCCCAATGGATGCCGCTGCGTGCCGTGGAAGGATGTGACATGCGCTTGAGGCCGAGGATGAAGACCACCGCCGCCGCGAAATACCCTGTTTCGACCAGCCAGTTCATCAGCGAGCCTCCTTGTCGTTGATGCCATTGGCAGCGCCCTTGCTGCGATCACTGGTCTTGAACATTTCCAGCATGCGTTCGGTGACCACATAGCCGCCGACGGCGTTGCCCGCCCCCAGCAGCACGGCGATGAAGCCGATGAACTGCTGCATGCCGGTCTCGGCCTGACCGAGGGCGATCATCGCGCCCACCAGCACGATGCCGTGGATGAAGTTGGAACCGGACATCAGGGGCGTGTGCAGAATCACCGGCACGCGCGAGATGACCTCGTAGCCGACGAAGGCCGCCAGCATCAGGATGTATACGGCAGAAAGTCCTTCGATCATGCGGCGTCCTCCGCGCGAGCGCGTACGTCATCGTGGGTGATGCGGCCGCCATCGGTCAGACGCATCGGGCCGAGCACCGCATCCTCGAAGTCCAGCGTCAGTTCGCCATCCTTCATGAAGGGGGTCAGCAGGTTGAAGAGGTTCTTGGCGTACATCTCGCTGGCATTGACCGCCAGGCTCGAGGCCATGTCCAACGGACCGAGTACCGTGACGCCGGCGTGCTCGACACGCTTGCCGGGCTCGGTCAGCTCACAGTTGCCACCGCCTTCAGCGGCGAGGTCGACCAGCACGGCGCCGGGCTTCATTCCCTCGACCATCTCGCGGCTGATGATGCGCGGTGACGGACGTCCCGGGATCGCGGCGGTGGAGATCACCACATGCGCATCGCCCATGTGACGGGCCAGCGCCTCGGCCTGCTGGACGCGCTCGTCATCGGTCAGCTCACGAGCGTAACCGCCCTCGCCGGAGGCATCGACGCCGGTATCGATCATCTTGGCGCCCAGCGATTCGACCTGCTCACGCGCGGCGGCGCGGATATCATAAGCCCACACCTGGGCACCGAGACGCTTGGCGGTGGCGATGGCCTGCAGCCCCGCGACACCAGCCCCGACCACCACGACACGCGCCGGACGCACGGTACCGGCGGCAGTCGTCAGCATCGGGAAGAACACCGAGGATTCGTTGGCCGCCAGCAGCGCGGCGTGATAGCCCGCGACACCCGCCTGCGAGGACAGGGCATCCATGCTCTGGGCGCGCGAGATACGCGGCACGAATTCCATGCACAGGCTGGTCAGCCCCTGACTGGCAAGCTTGGTGATGAGCTGCGGGTTCTGGTATGGCGTCATCAATGCCACCACCACCGCGCCCTCACGGAACTCACTGATCTGTGACTCGCTGGGCGTGCGCACGCACAGCACGAGATCCGCCGCGGCACGCGCCGCCGCGATATCGGCCTCGGCGACGACCGCCACCCCGGCCTGGGCGGCGTAGGCCGCATCGTCGAAGTGCGCGTGGCGTCCGGCACCGCTCTCCACGTGCACGATGGCATCGCTGGTGTCACTGACGCTGCTGTCCAGATGACGCGCGAGCTTGCCGGCCGTCACCGGGTCCAGCGCGACGCGGCATTCCCCGCGCGCCAGTGTGCTGCTCACGCCCTCGTCGGGTGTCACCAGGTCCGGTGCACGCATCTCGCGCACGACTAGAATATTCAGCATCGCGCACCTCGTTTCACGTCCGTGTTCATGCCTGAGGCTGCCAGCCTTGAAAGGTTCATGGCGTCGTTCCTGTTGAGCGCTGATTCGCGCCATCCTGCCTGCCGGAGGCGCTTTCAGCGACGTTATTGCCTGTCACAGGTGAGACTTGCCTGAATCGCAAGCCGTGACTCACGCATGGCCAGAAGGCCTGACATCACCCGCGACACGATGAGTGTCCAGCATCAGTCTTTTCTTGTCGGTGCATCAGGGTCAAGCGCTGCATTGCAAAAAAAGCAATAAAATCAAGCATAAAGCTATCGTTATGGATGCCATAACAGCCGCCTTATGCTGGCAGACGCTTTGCGACACTACCAAGTCACTGATTTTCAATGAGTTTACAAAAGGCACCTCACCAAGAATAGCTCAGCTTTGTGTTATGCATCGCATAATCTCGAGCTTATGGCTGTGACAGTGCCTGCCATGAAAAATGGGATACCGCCGCAGCAGTATCCCATTTTCATGACGATGACTTGAGTGTCAGCGCGTGATTCCCGCATTGCACAAAGCGGATGTTAGTCCATGGCTTGCGCTGTCAGCACAGCAGTTCAGGCCCCTCCATGTAAGCCGCTCTGGAGGAGTTGATCAGCTAGAGCGGCTCAGGAAGAGCAACTCATGCAGATCGGCGCGGCATTCGCCGCCGGTGGCCGTGTCCAGTCATCGACGAGTTCGGCCGCGACGCCCTGCGCCTGCCCCAGCGCCAGCGCCGCCTCAAGACTGCCCTCCTCGGGGCGGAAGAAAGGCGCCGTCAGACGCTGACGCAAGGCCTTGAGTGTCGTGTCATCACCCTGCTCGACCCGTGCGATCACCTCCAGCAGCAGATGCGTGCGCGGCGCATAGAGCGGATTGCAACCGAGCATGGTCAGACGTCGCTGGCGCTCATCCTCGGCGGAAAGCCCGATGGCCATGACGCGCGCCTGATAGCGCTCGAGCCACGCCGAGGCTTCCTCGCGCGCCCGGGCCGAGTTGCCATGCGGCCCACGCTCACCCGCCAGACGCACGACCAGCGTTTCCGGCGCGGGCTGCGTGACATCCCAATGACTGAGCAGACGGTAGGCATGGGTGTGGTCGACCTTGCCGGCCGCCAGAAGCTCTCGCCACTGCTGTACCAGCGTCATGTCCTCATCGCGCGCATCCGGCAACCCGAGACGCGCACGCATCAGGCGGGCATATTCACGCTGCAACTCGCCCTCATAGGCGCCCAGCGCGGCGGAGAGCGCTTCGACATCGATCAGCGGCGACAGCGCGATCCCCAGACGCTCCAGATTCCATAGCCCGATGCCCGGCTGCTGGGCGAAACCATAGCGCCCGGCCTGATCGGTATGATTCGGTACCAGATTCTCTTCATAGCCGTCGAGGAAGGCGTAGGGCCCGTAATCGAAGGTCAGCCCCAGCAGCGACATGTTGTCGGTATTCATCACCGCATGCACGAAGCCGTAGGCCTGCCAGGCCGCGATAAGTCTCGCGGTGCGAGTGATCACTGTCTCGAACATGGCCAGCGCGGCGGTGATGCGTGTCTCTTCGTCCAGCGGCTCGCGGCCGATGGCGCCCATGCCGGAAGCCTCATCCGACGTCTCGGGCAGGCACTCGGGGAAGTGCTCCCGCAGGGCGTGATCGATCAGTGTCTTGAGGTCTTCATGCCGACCGGAGTGGGCCAACCACTCGAAGTGCCCGAAGCGCAGGTGGCTCTCACAGACGCGCAACACGGTAGCACCAGGCTCGACGGTCTCGCGCTGAACCCGCTCGGCATTCACCGCCAGTGCCAGCGCGCGGCTGGTGGGAATGCCCAGCGCCGCCATGTACTCGCTGGCCAGATACTCGCGCACGCTGGAGCGCACCACCGCCTGACCATCGCCGAAGCGCGAGTAAGGCGTACGCCCGGCACCCTTGAGATGCAGATCGAAGGTCTTGCCGTGGCCGGTCTCAATCTCGCCGAGCAGAATGCCTCGCCCGTCGCCGAGCTGCGGATTGTAGTGACCGAACTGATGGCCAGTGTATTTCTGGGCCAGTGCGTCCATGCCCGGCAGCAACTGCTCACCGGCCATCAAGAGGCGCAGCTGCTCGAGCGCCTCTGCGCTGGAGGCATCAGCAGTCAAGGCCACCTCCAGCCCCAGCAGACGGGCGCAGTCAGGACTCACATCGGCAAGGCGCGTACCGTGTCGCGGCTCTGGGGCGACACGCGTGAAGAAGTGCTCCGGCAGGCGGGCATAACGATTGTTGAAGCGCAGCGCCGCCAGGTCGTGCACGTGCGCGGCGGGCGTAGGGGCAAACTCACTCATCAAGAGGCTCCGTCGGGCCGCCGGGGGTCGGCGACTCGCTGGGGGAAGAAGTGGACGCGGCGGCGTCACTCGGGGTCAACAGGCTGCGCAGGCCGCCGGACGGACGCCCGGGCGGCAGCTTGCTGGCCATTTCATACAGCTTGCGCGCCGTCGTGTCGGTGCGTGCCTGACGCTTGAGCGCCTGCAGGGCATCGTCGGAGCCCCGGGCATGGCCCAGGTGCTGATCATGAGCCAGGTGCTGAGCATGACTGGCAGGGTCGCCCGAGGCTGGCGCGTGATCGCGCGTGCCAGCCTCGGGCGGCACGGCGGCAGACGTGGCCTCGAGCGACGTCTCATGACGACGCAGCAGCAGGCGCTTGCGCGGTGTCAGCGCCAACTCCGACAGACGTGCCTTGCCCCACCACGGGTGCGGCGCCTGGACGCCATGCGTGGACTCGCTCAGCCATGCCTGCGGCAGTGCCTCGAGCAGAGGGAAGCGCTCACTCTCGCCCTGCGCCTGCCACCAGTGGCTCAGGCGTTCATTGAGCACCAGCAGCTGGCGTGCCCGCGTGGCGGCGGTGTAGCTGAGATTGGTGACCAGCACCTGATTGGGCAATTGCTGGCGCTCACTTGGCAATGCCAGATCATCGGCCAGCACCACGCAATCAAATTCGAGACCCTTGGCACGGAACACCGTCCCCAGCATGACCGTCGGCAGCTCGAGCGACTGGCCCCGCGAGTGAGCACTGACAATGGCGGCCTGCAGGTCGCCATCGTGCTTGCGCAGCTCCCCGATCCATTGATCGAGTGGCGCCTGGGCATACCAGGAGGCCAGCTCATGCAGGCTGCGCGCCTGATGATCATCGAGACGCGTCAGAGCCCCCAGCACCTGCGCCGGGGTCTGACCGAGCCGCGTCAGGGAGGGAGGCAGCAGTCGCCACCACTCACGCTGACTCGCGCTGTCGCCCTGCTCGGCCATCTGATGTGCGCGCCAGAGCCGCCAGTGATCCAGCAGTCCCGCCAGCGGATAGCCTTCGATGCCGTCCAGCCAGGCCACCGCGATGCCGCGCTGGTGCAGTGACAGCGCCTCTCCCAGCGCCGCCACCGGGCCGGCACTGATCACCGCATGGCGCTTGCCGGGGTGCAGCAATGCCTCACGCACCGCGGGCAGCGCCAGACGGGTCGCCGGGCCGAGGCCGCTCATGGCCTGCTCGCGGGCGGTAGGCGAACAGGCAGCCAGCCGCGTGCCCAGCGCCGCCAATGCGGGCCCGAAGCGCCAGGCGCCGGGCAGCGAATAGACGGTGGCATCGGCCAGCAGCGGCGAATCCAGCGAGCTCATGCCTTCCACCTGACGCGACAGGCTCTGATGCGGGTCGCCGATCAGCAGCAGGTCGCAGCGCTGGCGACGCAACATGGCCAGCAGCGCTGGCGTGGCGTCCTGCGCCTCATCCAGCATCACCAGGTCGGCCTCCAGCGACTGGCCATGCTGCGACCACAGCTTTAGCAAGGCGTTGAACGACAGGCTCTGCTGATGATCAGCGGGGTCCAGCAGACACTCCCACACCAGTCGCATGCTCTCGACCAGCTGGCGCAGCTCATTGGCGCTCAGCCGTTGTGCCACGCCTTCAGGCAGGTGCTCAGGCATCGGCACCGCGTCACTCTCGGCGAAGAAGGTGTTCAGGCCCTGGGCGATCAGGCTGCGTGACTGACTGGAAAGACTGCCCAGCCAGCTGAGACTCTGCGGCGCCAGGCGGCGTGTGATGTCGGGCTGGCGCTTGAGCTTGTCGCCGTACTCCTCCATCAAGGCCTGGCGCGCCAGCTGATGCAGCGACAGCGACTGGACATTGGCGGGCAGCTGACTGGCAGTCCGCCCGGCCACCGCCGGGTTGAGCGAGGTATAGATGAGGGTCTCGTCGGCATAGGTACGTGCCAGCTCGACCATCAACACGGTCTTGCCGCTGCCGGCACAGGCACGCACCACCACGCAATCGCTGTGCTCGGCGCTGTTGGCCGGCGTGCGATCGCGCAGGCGCGAGGGAAAGGGATGGGCGAGAATTCGCCGTTGATCGTTGCTCAGATGCATGGCGGCATGATCCCCCCTGTCAGCGCGGGGGGCAAGACCTTCACTGCGCGATCATGCCTAGGACAGCGCGCCATTGGCCGCGAGGCGCTCACGCACGGTACGCATCAGGCCACGATTCCAGCGCAACAGATCATAGAGCGTAGTGAAGTAGGCGTTGCCCCGCGTCGAGTAGGCACTCAGCGTCGGGATGAGGTCTTCGGCGCGCACCGGCTGGCCCGCGTTGCGCAGACGCCCGCGCAGCTCACGTAGCTCGGCGTAGCTGCGCTGGGAGTTGAGATTGTCGAAATAGGCGGCGATTCCGGCCTCCAGGCTCTCGAAGCGCCGATATTCGCGCCCCGGCGGCCCGATACCGCAGCCGCGTGAGAAACAGCGCATGCCGAACAGGTTGTTGGCCTCACGGGCATGACCCGATGTCCCCCAGCCCGATTCCTCGATGGCTTGCACCAGCACCATGTCCAGTGGCAGGGTATCGATGCGCAGCAGCAGGCGCGTCCAGCTGACGCCGATGTCCTCGCGCGTGACGTCACAGGGTAGATTGGCCTGGTCACACAGGCCGTTGAGGCGCTCCTGCTCGCGCTCGCTGTAGTCACGCCCTCCATCACCGGCGCGCTTGCGCATCGCCAGCAACCAGTCACGCTGCTCGGCGATGCGCTGGTTCTCGGCCACCACCAGCGGAATCATCAGCTCGAAGAATGCGACCTTGCGCTTGTTGCCCGCGGGATAGGGCCGCAGGTCCGGCATCTGATGGGTCCTGTCACGGGCCAGCAGCTCATCATCCAGCCGTGCCGCCTGCGCCATGGAGCCCAGCCCCATCACCAGCAGCAAGGCAGCGATGATCAGGCGAGCAGGGCTCAGATGAACAAGGCTCAGGCACCACAATAGCCGCCTTGAGCGCCGCGCAAAGGCCCCCGAAGACAGGCGCGGCAGGCCACGCACTCCGCCAGTCAGCCAATCCGCAGAGAAAGATAGGTAAGTCATGTGCTGCGCTCATCGAGAGGGATGCAGTAGCAAGACGCGAGATACCATCAGCGTATCTCATGAGGCTGCATGAAACCCTAAAAACGCGTGGGCGAGAAGATGGCGCGACTGACCAAGCGAGGAAAGACACGGCAAGCCCTGTCGTCCGTTACTGACAGGCCACAGGCGATACCTGCCTTTTCGCGCTTCTGACGCAACGCGCTCCCTGTGCTCCCTGTGCTCCCCCCTCCCTTCCTATCTTGCCGCCTTCCTGCCCTTCCTGCTCTGCACTGGACGCTATCGTTGTCCCCTGAAGCAAACGCCCCCGCAGCACAGGCTGCGAGGGCGTCGTTGCGAACATGCTTGATCAAGCCGATGACTCGATCGTTTCGCTGTCTCAGGCGCTGAGCATGCTGTTCAGGCGGCGCACGTAAGCGGCCGGGTCTTCCAGCGCACCGCCTTCGGCGATGATGGCCTGATCGAGCAGTACGTGTGCCAGGTCGGTGAAGTAATCGCCTTCACCGCCTTCCAGACGCGTGACGAGGGCGTGCTCCGGATTCAGCTCGAGAATCGGCTTCACTTCCGGCAGCGGCTGGCCAGCGGCTTCCATCATCTTGCGCATCTGGTAGCCCATCTCGTGCTCCGGCAGCACCACGCAGGCCGGGGAATCGGTCAGGCGGTGCGTGATGCGCACTTCCTGAACGTTCTCGGCCAGTGCTTCCTTGACGCGCTTGACCAGATCTTCCTTGGCCTTGGCGGTCTCTTCCTGCGCCTTCTTCTCTTCTTCGTTCTCGACATCGCCGAGATCAAGGTCACCCTTGGCGACATCCGCGAAGGACTTGCCATCGAACTCGGTAAGGTGGCTCATCAGCCACTCGTCGATGCGGTCGGTCAGCAGCAGGACTTCGATGCCCTTCTTGCGGAAGATCTCGAGGTGCGGGCTGGACTTGGCGGCATTGAAGCTGTCGGCGACCAGATAGTAGATCTTGCTCTGGCCTTCCTTCATGCGCTCGACGTACTGGGCCAGTGACTGGTCCTGAGTCGCGCTGTCGGTCTCGGTGGTGGAGAAGCGCAGCAGCTCGGCGATCTTCTCGCGGTTGGCGAAGTCCTCCGCCGGACCTTCCTTGAGCACGGAGCCGAACTGGTTCCAGAAGGTCTGGTACTGCTCGGGATCCTTGGCCAGCTTCTTGAGCATATCCAGGCCACGCTTGGTCAGCGCGGACTTGAGCTTGTCGACCTGCGGGTCCTGCTGCAGCAGTTCACGCGAGACGTTCAGCGACAGATCGTTGGTGTCCAGCACGCCCTTGATGAAGCGCAGGTACAGCGGCAGGAACTGCTCGGCGTCGTCCATGATGAAGACGCGCTGCACGTAGAGCTTCAGGCCACGCGCGGCATCACGCTGGTAGAGATCGAACGGCGCACGGCCCGGCACGAACAGCAGGCTGGTGTACTCGAGCTTGCCCTCGACCTTGTTGTGGCTCCAGCTGAGCGGATCGGAGAAGTCATGCGAGACGTGCTTGTAGAAGTTCTTGTACTCCTCGTCGCTGACCTCGGACTTGGAACGCACCCACAGCGCGGTGGCGGAGTTGGCGGTTTCCCAATGGACCTGCTCGTTGCCTTCCTCGTCCTTCTCGACACGCTTCATGCGCACCGGCAGCTCGATATGGTCGGAGTACTTGGTGACCAGGTTGCGCAGGCGATAATCGTCGGCGAACTCGATGGCATCGTCCTTGAGGTGCAGCACGATCTCGGTACCGCGCTCGGCGCGCTCGATGTCCGCCACGCTGAACTCGCCTTCGCCACGGGACTTCCATTCGACGCCCTGATCGGCGCCCAGGTCGGCGCGACGGGTGCGCACGGTGATCTCGTCGGCGACGATGAAGCCGGAGTAGAAGCCGACCCCGAACTGACCGATAAGACGCGAATCCTTCTGCTGGTCACCCGACAGGTTCTTCATGAACTCGGCGGTACCGGAGCGTGCGATGGTGCCCAGGTTGGCGACCACATCGTCACGGCTCATGCCGATGCCGTTGTCACGCAGAGTGATGGTCTTCGCCTCGGCATCGTGCTCGATCTCGATGCGCAGCTCGCTGTCATTGCCGTAAAGGGCATCGTTGTCCAGCGCCTGGTAACGCAGCTTGTCGCAGGCATCCGCCGCGTTGGAGACCAGCTCGCGCAGGAAGATCTCGCGGTTGGAATACAGCGAGTGAATCATGAGGTGAAGCAGCTGCTTCACTTCTGTCTGGAAGCCATGCGTTTCGGTGTGAGTGGCGGTCGTCATCGAAAAGGACCTCTATGTCGTGGATGCCTGAAAAGAAGATTCGCGGTGGCCAGAGCGCCCCCGCAACAGTGGAACCGGCTCGCCGACGCCTGCCTTTCTTGGGCGGCAGATCGAAGGGAGCACTCGTGGATCAGATATGGGGCAAGGGTGAGGGATTTCAAGGCACTAGCGACAGATGATTGCGCCCGGCCCACCTGACGCATGGCACAAAACACCCTAGCGGCTTCCCGGTCAGCAACGAGGGGAGCCAACGATGGGTAACAACGAAGGAAGCCAACGGAGGGGTAGCCATCAGAGAGGCGCTTTCGAGTGTGACGCCTGCGGAGCAGACATCAACTGCCCATCACGGCGAGGCAAGTGACTCCAGCACGAAGTGCATGCGCGCGCTGGCGACCGGTTGCTCGCGGGATTTCTGCCAGGCGCTGACGCGCACATTGGTCATGCGCCGACCTTCACGCATCACTTCACAGTCGATGCGCGTCACCTGATCGCCGCGCGCCGTGGCCAGATAGTCGATGGAGAAATCGATCAGCTTGGGCAGGCGCGCTTCACGGCCGCCGCGCCCATGCCGCCTGAGCACCTCAAGCGTGGCGGCGGTTTCCATCGCCGCAGCCAGCACACCGCCATGCACCGCCGGCAGCATCGGGTTGCCGACATTGTCGGGCATCGCCGCCATGGAATAGCTCAGCGCCTGCTCAGAACGCAGCTCGACATCACTGGCCGCGCCCGCCTGCTGCCCGTCAATGGCACACAATCCAAGCCCGATCGCCTGCGCGTAGGGCAGACTCGCCAGCAGCGCCGCCAGATCGGCGTGAGTGCGCTGTTCTTCGACGAAACGCCGCGCACTGAGCAGACCACGCGGGTCCTGGGCATCGCGCGGCGCCTGCGGCTCGGTCCTCTCGCCTGCTGGCTGTGCTGCCTGCCCTTGCGGTTCGGACTCTTCCATGGAGGGACTCGCGGGGGCCTGAGCGTTGGCCGCCGCCAGCAACGCCTCGGCAAAACCGCTGGGCGTATTGCGCTCACCGAGCCTGACGAAGTTGCCGATCGCACGACACAGGATCTTGCCCGGCTGCTGCCAGATCTGCGCCTCGGTAAACACCATCGACTCCGTGACCCTCAGCACGCGCGCCTCGCCCACCAACGCCAGGCCCTCGACACCGGGTCGGTAGTGATCGAGGCGCAGATCCAGCGTCGGGCAGACTTCCGGTGCCGACAGCCCCGTGAGTACGGCACTGCCGCACAGCGTATCGGCGAGCATGGTCAGCACACCGCCATGTACCAGCCTACGGTGCGGATCGCTGATCAAGGCCGGCTGCCATGGCAGCTGCATGCGAATGGCCGGCGCGGCGACCTCCTCGACCCTGACGTTCAAGCGCGCCGTATGCGGAATGAAGCTCAGGAATCCGGTCAGCGCCCGCGCCCAGCTGGCGTCATCCAATACGCCACCCGCAGCCGGCACGTCAGCGGGATTGACGGCCAGCCCCAGCAGGCTCTGCGGCACTGCATGCTTCACATCCACAGCGGCATCGCCATCAACGCGAGGGAGATCAGATACCCGACGCCCCACAGCAGGGAGCGCAACAGGGCAATATTGGCCAGATAGCAGCCCCAATAGCCCAGACGTACCAGGACGAAGATCACCGCCAGCGTGGTCGCGATGGGCGCGCCCGGCGCGGTGATCACGCTGACCAGCACCCCGGCGGCAAACAGCGGGAAGGCTTCGATGGTGTTATGGTGCGCGGCGAGCGCGCGGGCCCCGAAGCCCGTCAGTTCACGCTGCTGTGCGCGCGGGTCGTGGTTGTCGTAGCGTCCGGTTTGCTGTTGTGCCCAGGCGACCGGCACCTTGGTCAGCACCAGCATCAGTGCCGCAAACAACAGGCAGGCATAGATCAGCATGCAGGATTTCCTTGAATGGCGTTTTCAGTGCGTTGCCACAACGGCGCGGCTTACTGTGATGAAACGGCGCACTGCCCTGTAATAGATAACAGATCAAACACTGACGGCACGTCAATTCAAACTGGTGTTTGATAGCGTGTCACGAGCATGGCAGGGTCGCGGCACCCCTGCCATGCGGCCAATGGCCAGTGCCTGCGTCAGGGCTGGTAGAGGCATGGCATTTCCACGCTGCACGCCTTCACGGGGTCGGAGGGTCGGAGGGATCGGGGATCTCGCCACGCCACAGGCGATAGTCGGCCAGCGCATCATCGAGCTTGCCGAGCAACCAGGTCACGATCACCAGATCATCGAGAATCCCCAGCCCCACCAGCAGATCCGGGATCAGATCCAGCGGCGAGACCAGATAGATGAAGGCGCCGGCCGCCAACCCCAGCGCCTTCCACGGTACCGGGCGATAACGTCCGCTCACCACGTCGCGCAGCAAGGGCCCCATGGTGCGCAAGGCGGCGCCTGCCTTGCCCAGCACATGTCGGCGGCCAAACAATCGCGTCAACCATAATGCCTTGCCCATAGTGGCCTCCTCACGGTTAGCACAAATTTCATTCACTGAGCTTGTCATCTGCGCGGCAGCACATTCGCGATGGTACTCCCGGATAATTCACTATCAGTATCAGATGGTGCTGTTATTCAGCGCCGACCACTGCCACGATAGCCACTATCGTTACTGAATCGGCAACCCCTGATAGCCAATATCGGGGCACTTGTTCAACATCGGGGCACTGAACCGCCACCACAAGGTCGCAGCCAGTCCACGCCCCCTTTACCGACAGTCGCAGGAGTCCCAGGTGACATCAGGCAAGCAAACTCTCCGACCCCGTGGCAGCCGCCGTTTCGCGGCGCTGCGGCACCTCACCGGCCTAGGCCTGTTGTTGGGACTGAGCCTGCCCCTGCAGGCCGCCACTCCCAGTGACCAGAGCTTCCGCGCCGCCTTCGATGATGCACGCGCCAAGCGTTTCGACGAGATTCAGCAGGTCGCCGTCAATGGCCACGTGCTGGAAGGCTATATCGAGTACCACCAGCTCAAGGCCCGCCTGCCGTACGCTACCGCCGCGGAAGTACTGTCCTTCATCGAGCGTCATGCAGACTCGCCGTTGGCCGAGTGGATGCGAGGCCAGGCGATCTCCGCCTACGGGCGTACCGGCCGTCATGATGCCCTGCTGGAAGTCAGCGATGGCGTGCCGGCCGGCGCGCAGCGCCAGTGCTATTACTACACGGCGCAGCTGGACAATGATGTCGCGAGCGCATCGCAAGGCGGCCTGAAGCTCTGGCATGTGTCCGGCTCGCAGGACTCGGCCTGTGACCCGCTGTTCTCGGCGTTGCGCGAGCGTGGCGTGATTGATGATCAAGCCATCTGGGAGCGCGCCATGCTCGCCTGGGCTGCCGGCCAGGGTGGCATGGTCAGCTATCTCGAGCGCCAGCTGCCCAGCAGCTGGCAGCGGGCCATCGCGGCGCGCGAGCAGCTTGAAGGCAACTTTGCCGCCATCACGCGCCTGCCGACCAACCTCGGCCACGGCGGCCATGCCTTCGCCGCCTTGAGCGTCGCCGCCATGCATGGTTTCGTGCGTGCCGACACCGAGGCCGCGCTGGAAGCCTGGCGCAAGGTGAACCCGCACATGCCGATGAGTGATGAGCAGCGCCACACCGTCGAGCGCGACCTGGCCTGGTATTCACTGGTGCGCGACATCCCCAACAACCGCGGCTGGGTCGATCAGCGCCTGACCATCCTCGATGACGAGGAGCTGTTCGATCTGCGCATGCGCAATGCGGTGCGCGATGGCGACTGGCCGCAGGTGCGTGAATGGGTGTTGAAGATGCCGGACCGCTTCCGCAACGACGCCCGCTACCAGTATTGGCTGGGGCGTGCCGATGACAGCCTTGGTCGCCCACAGGAAGCACGCGCCGCCTGGACGCGCGCCGCGACCGAGCGCAACTTCTACGGCTTCCTGGCCGCCGACCGTATCGGCCAGGCCTATTCGCTCAATCGCGATGACCAGGACTTCTCCGACGCGGAACTGGCCGAGGTCGCCGCGACGCCGGCCGTCAAGCGCGTCAGAGCGCTGATGAACATCGACGAGATCGGTCTGGCTCGCTCCGAGTGGTTCAATGCCGTCACCCAGGCGGATGACGCCGGGGCGCGCCGCCTGGCAGCCTACGCGCTTCAGCAGCAGTGGTATGATCTGACCGTCTTCGCCACCATCCGTGGCCAGCTGTGGGATGGCCTTTCCTGGCGCTTCCCGCCGGCCTGGCAGCAGGACTTCCAGCGCTTCGGTGCCGATGCCGGCGTCGACCCGTGGATGCTGATGGCACTTGCGCGTCGCGAGAGCGCCTTCAACCCCACCGCCACCTCGCCGGTGGGCGCACGTGGTTTGATGCAGCTGATGCCGGGCACCGCCGCTCAGGTCAGTCGCGGCCTGGGACTGCCCACGCCCAGCAACGCGGCGCTGGGGGATCCGGTCACCAATATCCGTCTTGGCAGCACCTATATCCGCGAGATGCTCGACCGCTACTCCGGCAACCGCCTGGCTGCCGCCGCGGCCTACAACGCCGGGCCAGGGCGCGTCGATCGATGGCTCGCCGACACCCCGGGCGAATACGACCGCTTCGTCGAGCGCATCCCCTTCAAGGAGACCCGTGAATACGTCAAGGCCGTGCTGGCCTACCGCGTGATCTTCGAAAGCCTGGCCAAGGGCACCAGCGAGGGCGTCAAGGTGGTCAGCGACCGCGAAGTCAGCCAGCGCTATACCACCGCTCTGGTGGATCGCCGCTGAGCCGAGCAGTAGCATCCAGCAACGAAAACGCCAGCCCCATTGGGCTGGCGTTTTCGTTTCCATGGCATCAGGGCCCATGGCGTCAGAACTCATTGCACCTTTCGGCCATTCTTTCAGTCATTCTTTCAGTCATTCTTTCAGTCATTCGTTCAGCCATTCGTTCAGTCAATCATCGCGACGTGGACGGATGGCGGGCGAAGATCCGGACTGGCTCTCGCCCTTGGCTTCTTTCGGTCGCGAGGCAGCCACACCATTGCCGAACGGCGGCTTCTGCTGAGGGGTATACCGTCCCAGCGCCTCGGCATAGCTCAGGGGTCGTCCTTCGTCGCCGCCCTTGCCACGCCAGCCCTGACGCTTGCCGGGCGCGCCCTGGGGCTGCGGTGCGTCGTCATGGGACTGAAATACCCCCTCGCCCACAGCCTCGCTGCCCGGGGTTGCCTGCGTCACCACCGGCTCCGACGCCGCGCGGCCGGCATGGGCCAGAGGCTGGGAGCGCGTGACGCGCGGTGTACGCATCAGTCGCACCATCAACCAGACAGCCAGTGCCCAGCAAAGCGTGCCCAGCACGCCATAGACGATCATCGCCCAGACATTGCCGGGGCGGTGGCCGGCATTGATGATGATCACACGCGACAGATCGATGTCGGGCCAGCGCTCGGCCAAAAGAGAACGCTCATCGCCCGGCAGGTCCGTCTCGGCGTGCAAGACGGTGCCGAACAGGCCATCGGGGAACTCGATCAGCGGCGGCACGTTTTCCAGGCTCTGCACGGAGTCGGTTCGCACCAGCACGCCCATGCGCTCGATGCGCGGCCATTCTTCCGAGGGGATGCCATCGATGCCCCCGAAGGCGCGTGACAGCCCGGCCAATTCCAGCAGATAGGGATTCATGTCAGAGATGACAGGATAGTAAAGCGTCTCGATCCGTCGTCCACCGTCTGCGTTGGCATCGAGGCGGAAGGTCTCGGTGTGCTCGCGATAGACCGCCCAGTGATTGCGCAGCGAGACGAACTGATTGACCGGCAGATTGCCCTGCTCCACCGACTCGAGATTCAGCGTTTCGGGGCGCGTGGTCACGCGGCCGACCCAGCGTCCCTCATCGACGGCGAACAGCCAGGCCGCTATCCCGGCGACCACCAGCACCACGGCACTCAACCCGCCCAGACGGCGACGAAGGGTATGTGAAAGACTCATCCGATTGCGTTCCCTGCCAATGCCAGCCTTGATGGGCCGGTCTTCATGTCATGAATGCAGCACTTTACCGCTGCTGTCGTTGGCCCGGACAGGCGCCAGCACCGGCCCGGGCATCATTGTTGTTCGAGCCGTGCTGCCAATCGATTGCTCTTGTCGCAGTAGCGTTGCCGCAGGCGCAGGATCTCCAGAGAATTCGAGGACAGGGCATCCAGCACGTAGCGGTTGCAGGCCTGCTCGGCTTCTCGATGCGCCGCTTCCAGCGCCTTGCGCGCCTTGCGCTCTGCAGGCGTCATGCCCGCATAGGGGTCGCGCCGGGGCTTGAAGGTCGCTGCGGCCTTGCAATACATGGTGCGGGTGTCGATATGCGCCGCCCGCCCCCGGCGCTGCAAGGCATGGCAGGTCTCGACGAACAGTCGGCTGGCCATGCGCGAGCACTCGCGCTGCTCGACGGCGGTACCGGTCTTTTCCAGATGTGCACAGACCGACTCATCATCGATGCGCCACAGCTGGTGGCGGAAGTCGATGGTGTAACCGTAGTAAAGCACCCGTACCTGCTGCACGCGGGAATCGTAGACATCACTGATATCCCGAGCCTCCAGGTGCGTGACGACCTTGAGAAAGGCCGCCAGAGTCAATGTCACAGGATCCATGTGTCATCAAGGATACGAACCGTCATCCCATGCGCTCCGTTGCAATGTTGGCAGTGGCCGCTCATCCCTAGCGACCTAGCGCCAGCCGTGCCCCCAGCAGCACCATGACGGATCCGGTGATGCCTTCCATCCAGCAGGCGACCCGCGGCCTTGCCAGCCAGCGCCCCGCACCACCGACCATCAGCGCCACGCTGATCTGCCAGAGATTGGCGATCACGAAGTGGACACCCGCCAGCCACAATGACTTGAGCACGGCCGGGTCGGTCGGCGCGATGAACTGCGGTAGAAAGGCCATGTAGAACACCACCGTCTTGGGATTGAGCACATTGGACAGGAAGCCCTCGCGCAGCGGCTGCCAGCACGATACCTGCTGACGTGTCACGGTGACGTCGACATTCAGCCCGCGCGCGCGCCGCGCACTCTTGAGACTCTTGATGCCCAACCAGATCAGATAGCCCGCCCCGACCAGCTTGAGGGCCGAGAATGCCCATGCCGATTGCAACAGGATCAGCGAGATGCCCGCCGACGACACCAGCGCGTGCACGAAGAGACCGGCACAGATCGCAAGACTGGTCAGCACGCCATCACACAGGCCGCCGCGCGAGGTATTGCGAATCACCAGCAGGGTGTCGACCCCGGGCGTGACCGTCAGCAAGGTGATGGCCACCACGAAGGACCAGAAGGCAGCATCGAACTGGATGAAATCAAACATGACGAACGTCCTTGCGACAGACCCGCTTCAGTAGTCGAATTCGTGCCCCCATGGCACTGAACAGGCGACCAGTCTAGGCGAGCACGGCCAGCCTGCAAAGCCATCCACCTCAAGATGACAGCCTGGTTTGCCTCTGAATGGTGCACTTCAGTCTTTTGTCTTACTGCGTTGCTACACGCCAGCGCAGGCGCGCTCATGAAACACGCAACTGATGGCATGCGAGAGCCAACTTGCGTCATCAAGAATACGAGCCTCGCCCCCTAAAATACGCTGCGTCGCTGTTGAGCGACCAACGCAGCCTTCAACCTACCAGCCAGAACCCCGTGGCGATATCCAGCAACAGCACCAGCAAGGCCAGCAGGATGACCAGGCCATCCTCCCCGATCAGCCCCAGCCCCAGCAGCATCAAGGTTGCCGCCGGCAAGGCCGCGGCGAAGGGCACCAGCTCCAGTGGCACCATGGCCGTGGCCAGCAGGATGGTCAGCGCCGCGATACCGCGATAGGCAATGCCGCGGGTCATGAAGCTCAGGCGTGGCTTGAGCAGACGATCGAGGCGTCGCGTCCAGGGCCTTGCCCGCTCGACGCCATGGGTCAGGCGTTGATGCTCGAAACTGAAGCGCGCCAACCGGCGTGGCAACCACGGCATCTTGCGCCCCAGCAACAGTTGACCCGCGATCAGCACGATGAACAGCGCACAGGTCGTCGGTACGCCGGGGATCGCCCCGGTCGGCAGCAGTACCAGCAAGGCAGGCAATACCAGCAAGGGGCCGAAGCCCCGGGAATTGAAATGCTCCAGAATGTCGCCCAGCGAGATATCCCCTTCGATCTCGCGGTCCAGCTCTTCCAGCAACCCCGTGAGGTTGCCTTCATTGGCGTGCTTGCTCATGCGAGCTCCCTATCGGGAAGATGACGGAGGGTGTGTAAGTCTCGAGCCGTGGCGAGTCAGCTGGTGCCGCCCCGTCACGGTGAATCGTCAGCTGATCGTCAGCCGACCAGGCGATCGCCCAGCATGCCGATCATGAACCCCAACGAGGCGCCCAACGGCGGTGACCAGTGATGCGCCACCCGTGACTGGGGCGCGATATCCTGGAAGACGAGATAGAGAATGCCACCGGCGGCGAAGGCCATCAGCCCGCCCAGCACGCTCGGCGCATCCGCAAGCCATAGATGGCCGGCCAATGCCGCCAGCGGGCCCAGCAGCGACAGCATCACGAAGGCCCCCAGCCCCTGACGCGCAGTCAGCCCGGCCCCTTCCAGCTCACGGTAGGCATTGAAGCCTTCCGGCAGGTTCTGGACCGCGATGAACAGTGCCAGCAGCATCGCCGCGGCGGGAGAGGCAGAGGCCAGTGCGCCCAGTGCGATCGCCTCGGGGATGAAGTCCATCAGCATCGCCAGCAACTGGCCCTTGGCACCACCACCGCGCGCCAGCCAGCGGTCCAGTTGCATGAAGATCAGCGCGCCCAGCAGGAACAGCCCCAACAGCGCCGCGATGGACAGCGCCTGCATGGCATGCGGCACCAGCACCAGCGACACGGCGGCCAACAGAATGCCGCCGCCGAGCGCGGTGATCCCCGCCAGCCAACTGCGCTTGACGTGACTCTCGTGGCTGCGCTCCAGCTGGGCGATCACGCCACCCAGCGGCATGCACAGCCCGGCAGCCCAGGCCAGCGCCACCATGGTCCACGGAATCGATGCCATCATGCTGTGGTCGGGGCCGCAGGACTCGGTCGCGCGCCCAGGACACGCATCAACAGGCTGGTGCCGATGCCCCAGGCGCCATTCAGGATCAGGCCACCTACCACCATCAACGGCGCTACCTCGATTCCCTTGAGCGGGAAGACGACCAACATGGCCACGGCCGTCGGGCCGACTGCACCGAAGACAAGGCTGATCAGCCAATGGCTGACGCCCGTTCTGCGGCGCACCAATGCCCACAGCGGCAGTCCCCACAGCCCGCCCCAGAAGGCCAGCGAGAGCACTGACGGGATGCCCAGCGGCCCGGTAGGCGTCATGTTGTAGGGCGCCTTGGGCAGGATATCGGCCAGATAGAAGAGCCCGAAGAGGCCCTGATGGAAGATGAGAGTCGCCAGAAAGGCGGCGATGAAGGCTTTCAACCAGATCATGTTCACTTCCTTGTCGTCATGTTGATGAAAACATCCGAGCTTCAGCACATTAGAACATGCGAAAGATCGACACTGCCTTTCCTGCTACGTCACTTCCGTCCCGCTGGATGCAACGCAGGTGTGATCTCTAGCGCTGGGTGGCCGGCGACTGCTCGGCATGACGCAGCGATATCTGGTCATTGAGTGTCCAGAAGTCATACAGCACACCGATGAAGAACAGCCCACCGGTGCACAGGTAGAGCAAGCCGGTCAGCCACTTGCCCATGTACATGCGGTGAATGCCGAACACGCCCAGGAAGGTGAGCAGAATCCAGCTCAGCGAATAATTGATCGGGCCTTCGCGAAAGCGGAAGTCCGCCTCGCGGTCCATCGCCGGAATCAGAAACAGGTCGATCAACCAGCCGATGCCCAGCAACCCGAAGGTGAACAGCCAGAGGGTGCCGGTGACCGGCTTGCCATAGTAGAAACGGTGCGCGCCGAGGAAACCGAAGATCCACAGCAGGTAGCCCATGGTCTTGGAATGCGTGTCCTGTACAACAGGCGATGTGGTCATCAGTAAAGCCTTAGCCGCGATGCGGCAGATCATGATTGCGAATACAGTCAATGCGGTCTTGGCGCCGATGAATCAAGCCTTCTGCCGCCAGAGGCCACGCCCGTAAACGACAACGCCACCCGCGCACAGGCGCGGATGGCGTCGGATCAGCTGAAGTCTCCTCAGCGGTCCCGAGAGCAAAAGCCAGGCCGGGACCGGCGCTAGATGACACCCAGCTCGCGCAGACGTTCCTTGAGGTAGGAATCTGCCGTGTGCTTGTCAGACAGTACCACTTCGGGACGCGGATGCAGGAACAGCGGCAGCGACAGGCGTGACTGGCTGGAGCCCTCGCCGGTCGGGTTGATCACGCGGTGCGTGGTCGACGGGAAGTAGCCGCCGCTGGTCTCCTGGAGCATGTCGCCGACATTGATGACCAGCTGGCCCGGATCACAGGGCACGTCCATCCATTCGCCATTGACGTCCATCACCTGCAGGCCCGGCTCGTTGGCTGCCGGCAGCACGGTCAACAGATTGATGTCTTCATGCGCCGCGGCACGGACGGCGCCCGGCTCTTCACTGCCGGTCATCGGCGGGTAGTGAAGCACGCGCAGCAGTGTCTGACCGCTGTCCTTGATCATGTTGGAGAGCGGTTCACGGTAGAGCTCAGCCACTTCGGCAGGTGAATGGGTCTCGACCCAACTCAGAAGCTCTGCCGCGAAGGCTTCGGCCTGGCGGTAATACTCCATGGCATTCTCGCGCAGGCTGTCCGGAATCTTGCCCCACGGGTAGATGTGGTAATACTCCTTGAGGTCACGCGCCGTATGACCCTTGGCGGTCTCGGAGACATCTGCCGGGAATAGGCCATCCTGGGTCTTGGGGTCGAAGCGCCAGTCAAGCTTGTCGGCGCTGGAGAAGAATTCGGCCCATTCGGCGTAGATCTTCTCGACCAATTCATGAGAGATCGGATGATTGCGGATGACACCGAAGCCCGTCGTGCGCAGGGATTCGACAAATTTTTCGGCTGCATCGGCCGAGCGGTAATCTACGTTCTGGACCTTCATGGCATTTCCATCTATGTTGGCTCTGTGTGAGCATCCTACTTGAGCCGGAAGGAGTCGCCAATACGACAACTTTCTGTTCGAATGGAAGCGAACACGTGCAGCCCAGGCTGCATGCGTAGGTCAAGCAGGAAAGGATGTCGTCGCTGGACGCAACGCGTCTCTCTGGTGGAATTCCCCCTAGCCGCACCAACGCACTCTGGTCTGATGGGCAGACCACCAACATCATCTCGTAAGCAAGGAAAGAATCATGGCAACTGGCACAGTCAAGTGGTTTAACGACACCAAAGGTTTCGGCTTCATTTCTCCGGACGACGGCGGCGATGACCTGTTCGCGCACTTCTCTGAAATTCAGGCAGAAGGCTTCAAGTCCCTGCAAGACGGTCAGAAGGTTTCCTTCGACGTCACCCAGGGCAAGAAAGGCCTTCAGGCCGCAAACATCAAGCCGGTCTGATCTTCTCGATCAGCCTGGTCAGGCCGCCCTCACCGGCGCCCTGATGATGGCAGCAAGACAGTCATGGAAAAGCCCGCCTTCTGGCGGGCTTTTTTGTGGCCAGGCCTTGGCCTGACTCATGCTTCACGAATCATCGCCGATACAAGAACGCCGCGACCCAGGGGGTCACGGCGTTCTTGTATCGGCGGCCATGTCACTCGCACTCAGCCAGTGACACGGCTTGCGACAGGCATCACGCCAGCATTCGCTGGCCAGTGATTACTGCTGCGCTTCGTCGATGGACTCGTTGGCGTCCTGCTGCGCAGCATTGATCTTCTCGTTCGCTTCGGCAGCAGCGTTGTCGCCAGACTGCTCAGCGGAGTCGGTCAGCTCGGCAGCCTGCTCCTTGGTGGAGTCATAGGCGTTCTTGGCAGCATCGGCAGTGGCGTCAGCGGCGTCGTTGACACCTTCCTTGGCGGACTCATAGGTCTCGGAAGCAGCGTTCTTGGTTGCTTCAAGGGCACTTTCGCTCTCGGCAGCAGCTTCGTCGCCCATGGCATCGGCAGATTCGGCAGCGTCGTCAGCCATGTTGTCGGCCTTGTCAGCAGCGTCATCCATCTCTGCAGCCGCTTCGTCAGCTGCCTGGTCCATCTTCTCGGCAGCGGCGTCAGTCGCTTGATCGGCGCTCTGTTCAGCCTGCTCGGCGCTCTGCTCGGCAGAGGTCTCGGCGTTCTGGGCAGCTTTGTCAGTATCGCCGTTATCGCAACCAGCGATGGCCAGAGACAGGCCAGCGGCCAGTGCGGGAATCATCCATTGCTTGAGTTTCATCGTCTTCTCCATGATAGGTGGGGAGTTGCCAGCCCCTGTTTCCTGCAAGTGGCATTGCAACAAAGGTCGTGTAGTCATGCAAGCGAAAGCGTGGCTTGGCGCCTGATACCCAAGACATGGTGCCAGACCGACAGCTTTTCAAGCATTTTGCCCTTTTCACAGCAGAATAGTGTTAACGAACACCATTTTTCATCAGCTACCACCAACAACCGCACCGCGATCACTCACCGATATCTTCGTTCCAGACGTCCGGCTGCTCGCGAATGAAGGTCGCCATCAGTTCACGGCAGCGCGCGTTGTCGACAACATCGACCTTGACGCCCAGGCCACGCAGGTGGTCTTCCGCGCCCATGAAGGTGTGGTTCTCACCGACCACGACATGCGGGATACCGTAGAGCTGGATGGCACCACTGCACATCGGGCACGGTGACAGCGTGGTATAGAGCACGGATTCACGATAGACGCTGGCCGGCAGGCGACCGGCGTTTTCCAGTGCATCCATTTCACCATGCAACACCGTGCTGCCCTTCTGCTGGCGCTGATTGTGGCCACGACCGATGATCTTGCCATCATGGACGAGTACCGAGCCGATCGGCACGCCGCCAGCCGCGTAGCCCTTTTCCGCCTCTTCAATGGCGGCCTGCAGGAAGCGCTCATGATCGGTAGTAAGTGCTGTCATCGTCTTGCTCCAGATGCGGTGAATATTCAGTGGAGCGGCAGCCTACTGCCACTCACTGCTTGGCACAATACACTCAGCCCAGGCCCGCTTCGCCTGTCATCATCTGACGGGCGCGTCTCAGCCCTTCATTGCTGGCATTGGTGGGCTCGCCGACTTCAGTGGCAAGCTCGCGGAAACTGCCCATGGCACCCAGCAAGGCAGAGGCCTCGTAGGGGATGAAGACACGATCACCCTCACGCGCCATGTCCGGCAGCACCTGCAGATATTTCTGGCCCAGCATGTAGCCGACCACCAGCTGCGGGTCTTCGGCACCGATGGCATCGCGCAGCTGATAGATGGCCTGACGCTCACCTTCGGCGCGCAGAATCGCGGCCTGCTTGTCACCCTCGGCACGCAGCACCGAAGACTGCTTCTCGCCCTCGGCGGTCGCGATGGCGGCTTCGCGCTGGCCATTGGCCTCGGTCACCGTGGCGCGACGCTTGCGCTCGGCCGCCATCTGCAGCCGCATGGCATCCTCGACTTCCTCGGGCATGCTGATGTCCTGGATCTCGACGCGCGTCACCTTGACGCCCCACTTGTCACCGACTTCATCCATGGTGATCTGCAAGGCGTCGTTGACCTCCTTGCGGCTCTCGAAGAGCTTGTCGAGCTCCATGCGACCGATCTCGGAGCGCAGGCTGGTCTTGGCCAGTACCTCGACGGCCTGGGTGAAGTTCTCGACTTCATAGACGGCGCGCTTGGGATCGACGATCTGGAAGTAGAGCGCCCCATTGACGGTCACGGTGACGTTGTCCGTGGTCACCACGCTCTGGCCGGGGAAGTCCATCACCGTCTCGCGGCGATCGATGCGCGTCTCTTCCACCACCAACGGCAGATTGTCACCCTTGACCTCACGATAACGGCGAATGGTGATCGAGCGCGGCTTGTCGATGAAGGGAATCACCAGATTCACGCCGGATTCCAGTGTGCGGCTATAGCTGCCGAGGCGTTCGATGACGACGGCTTCTGACTGCTGGACGATCATCAACCCCTTGGCCAGCAGAATTACCACCAGCGCCAGTATGAAAAGAATGATGATGAGTCCCGGACTGATAATCATATTGCTCAACTCCCTTGAACTGGGCCGTATCCGCAAGCCCTTGTGAGATATCCGATCATGCTTGACCCGCTACTACCACGACCGCGCCATCGAGCCGCGACCTCATGGCGTCCTTGTGCCAGTTTCTTTCGAGACAGGCGCTACTCCACAGACTCCTTCGAGGCAGACTACTTTGAAACAGTCTCCTTCGAGACGGGCTCGACACAGACGGTGATGCCTTCGACGCTGACGATCCTGACCGTGTCCCCCGCTGCCGGCGGCGTCTCCCCCTCCCAGCGTAGCGGATACTCATTGCCTGACACGCGTACGGCAGGTCTGCCGCCGTTGCCGATGATCACCTTGGCCAGCTGCCCGGTCTCCGCGCCACTGCCCAGGGTACCGTAGGGCGTCTTGGGCAACAGATAGGGATGGATCTTGCGCACGAACAGCGGCACCAGCACCAGGGCCGTGATCGCGACGCTGATCAACTGGAGGTTGAGTCCCGCCCCCAACCCTGCCGCCAGAGCACCCCCGAGGGCACTGACACCCAGCGCCAGCAGCACGAACTGCGCGCCCAGCAGCTCAAGCCCCGCCAGAATCAACGCGAGGATGACCCAGATATGCCACGCCGCCAAACCGACCATGCAATCACTCCCTGAAGTCCTGGCTCCCGCCCTGCTCGGCTGAGAGATTGGAAGAATACGCTGCCACCAACGCAACGAGCGCAGCCTGAGTAAACCTCAGACTGCGCTCATGTACCAGCCAGCCCTCATGGTTCAGCCGGCGCTCAATGGCCCGTGTGTCATCAGGGCGGCGCCCTGAGGGGCGACCAGACGCAGAGCGCCGGGAATCAGCTGGAATTCGCTGTTCTCGATCAGGTAGCTCTCGCCATCGAGATTCACCGGCAGCGACTCACCACGATAGTGCAGCGAGTCAGTGCGCACATACCGCACGAAATGGCCGTTGTCGGGAAGCGACTCCAGCTCCTCGATCACCTCACCCACCCGCGCGATGGGGAAGTCGCGGATCACCAGCACATCGAAGCAGCCATCATCGAGCAACGCCCGGGGCGCCAGCTCCTGCCCGCCGCCCGCCTGACGACCATTGCCGATCGCCAGCACGAACAACGCCAGCTCCTCTTCCACTCCGTTGAGGGTCACGCTGCCACGGTAAGGGCGGAAGTCCCACGCCTTGAGCACGCCCATCAGCGAATAGGCCCCGCCACCGAACAGCTTCTTGAGGCCACCGGGCGTCGAGCGCGTCACCTCGGCACCGAAGCCCGCCGAGGCCATGTTGAGGAAGTAGGCATCATCCAGCTGCACCACATCGACGGCTCGCACTTCCCCTTCACAGGCCAGCGCCAGCGATTCCGTCACCGGCTCGGGGATGCCGAGCGAGGTCGCCAGATCATTGGCGGTGCCCAACGGCAGAATCGCGACTTCCGGGCGCCTCGCGAGTGGATGCTGCATCAATGCATTGGCGATCAGGTTGAGGGTGCCATCACCGCCGCCAACGACCAGCCGCGTGACGCTTTCAGCGACTGCCTCGCTCACCAGTCTCGCGACGTCATCTCCCTCGAAGGTCAACCGCACTTCAAGCCCTGCCATACGCTCACGCTGAGCGAAGATGGCCTCACGCAGCTCAGGCTGCTGAGCCTTGTCCCCGTTGAGTATCACGCGCACACGCGCCGCTGATTCCATGGTGCCTCCTTGGCGACATGCGGATCGAGCAACAAGCATACTCTGGTCAGGGGCCTTCAATGAACCATCTCTGCCCTGCGGCCCGCCGCTGTCGCCAACCAGCGAATCCTTCATGCCTGTCCAGTCCCACCGGTCAGTGGCAACGGCCAGTCGCCCTGGGCAGTCATACCGGCCGGTCATACCGACTAGACGCCCGGCTGACGTCGCGCGCCCAACAGCAGCAACGGCAGCACCATCACCACACTGATCAGCAGCAGGCCCTGCTGAGGGGCGAGCGGCGTATTGAGCAATGCCGTTGCCACCACTGCCGAACCGCCAAGCTGGATACTGCCGAGCAGCGCCGCCGCGGTGCCGGCACGCTCGGCGAAGGCCTCCAGCGCCAGGCTTGACGCCGCACCAAGCGCCAGCGAGAAGCCGACTGACAGCACTGCCACCGGCACCATGAAGGCAGCAGCAGACAATGGCAGCCAGGCGAAGGCGGCACCCTGCATCAGGCCGGAGAGCAGGATGATCGCCAGTCCCAGACGCACGGTGGGCTGACGGCCGAGACGAGTGATCACGCGCGGTGCGAAAAAGAAGGTGATGATATTGATCACGGCATTGCCGCCGAACAGGGCACTAAAGACCAGCTCGGAGTGGCCGAGGCGCTCGACCAGCAGCTCGGAGGACGACGACACATACAGCAGGATGGCACTCATCGCGGCCATCGCGACCAGCGCCTGATACAGGAAGCGCCAGCTGGTCAGTACGGGGCGGTAGCGCGCCCAGTTGTACAGCGGACGCTCCACGACCGTCGTGGCAGGGCGCGTCTCGCCAAAGCTCTTCCACGCCATCAGGCCGACGCACAGCGCGAAGGCGGCCATGAACAGGAAGTTGGAGCGCCAGCCGAACTGCACCGCCAGCAGGCCGCCCAGCACCGGCGCCAGCGCCGGAATGATGCACAGCGCACCATTCAGATAGCTGTACATTCTGGCGCCCTGCTCCGGCGTGTAGCAGTCACGCACGGCCGCGAAGGCCACCGTCACTGTGGCGCATGCCCCCAGTCCCTGCAGGATACGCCCGAGATACAGCATGCTGATGTCCTGAGCCAGCACGGCGACCATCGCGCCGACGAGATAGACCGTCGCGCCACCCAACAGCGCCGGACGCCGCCCGTAGAGGTCCGTCAGCGGGCCGACCAGAATCTGCCCGACACCCACAGCGCCCAGAAACAGCGTCACCGTCATCTGCATCACATCGGTGGGCTGGGCGAATTCACGCGCCATCGCCGGCAATGAGGGCAGATAGATATCGATCGCCAGCGGCGAGAACATCACGCAGCCGACCAGCAGCAACAGCAATAGTCGTGCATTGGGCATGGGCCTTGCGGCAGCAGAGGAAGACACGGACATGGATAATCTCGAGAGTCAGAAGCCAAGGGCGGCCCGACAGAGGGGCCATCAAGAATCCGCAGAGCCTAGCGCCTGCGACTTATGAAGCAAAATGATATTATTTCAGGCCTGATATTCCACTGGAGAAACTCATGAGCGCGACAGCCCCGCAGACACCCGCAAGGCCGGTTGCCGCCCAGTCTCCAGCCGCGTCTTCACTGGCTGTGTCTTCGGGCTCAGCGCCAGCGTCCACGCCCTTCAACACGCCCTTCAACACGCGCATCGACCTCAATCTGCTGCAGGTGCTGCAGGTGCTGCTGGAAGAGTGCAGCGTGACGCGCGCGGCGGGCCGTCTTCACCTCTCGCAGTCTGCCGTCAGCAAGAGTCTGGCACGCCTGCGCGTCATGTTTGATGACGCCCTCTTCATTCGCGAACGCCACGGTCTGCGCCCCACTGCGCGTGCCCTGTCACTGCGCGGTGAGCTGGCCGAGCTGCTCTCGCGTCTCGAGAACCTGAGCGCCCCTGCCACCTTCACCCCCGCCACCAGCCAGCGGCGCTTTCAGCTGGCGGTACTGGAAAGTGCCTGGGCGACCCTGATGCCATCCTGCACGCGCGCACTGACCGATGCACTGCCGCATGGCAGCCTCGAGATCAGTCGCTGGCAGGCCGATTGCCTGAGCCTGATGGAAAAGGGCCAGCTGGATATCGGGCTTGCCGGACACGATCACAGCGCCGAGACCCCGGGCGAGCCGCCTGCCCTCCCCGCTGGCTTCCAATCGCGCCTGCTGTGGCGCGACGACCATGTGATTCTGGTACGGCGTGATCATCCGCTGACGCGGCGCCAGACACCGATGACGCTGAGCGAATTCGCGGCCTTGAGTCATGTGCAGGCCACCTGCGAGGGGCGCTCACGCTGGTCGCTGGATGAGCGGCTGGAGCAGCACGGCGCACCACGCCGCATCAGCGTGCTGGTTCCGGATTTCCGCGATGCCCTGAGCATCGTCGCGCACAGCGAGCTGGTATTCTGCGCCCCCAGAAGCTTTGCCCAGGCCAGCAGCGAGCTGCACGGGCTGGCGATCCTAGAGCTACCGATGCGCCTGCCCGCACTCAGCTACCGCTTGATCTGGCATGCCAGCCACGAGCAGGACCCCGGGCACCGCTGGTTGCGACAGTCTCTGCTGACGCACATCCGCAACGCGCATGGGGAAGACGCCGAGGCCGCTGAGCTCTAGAATGGCGCCATTGTGAATTCGCCACCCGCGCTGCGGCACTGGCGTCGATACCCGCACGTCCCATGAGGTTCTGCCATGCGCTCCATCATCCGCCTGTTCTTCCGCACCCTGCGTCTGGTGCTGGCTCCCTTCATGCTGCTCAGCGAGAAGCTGACCCGCGGCAGCGCGCTCGAGCGTAGCCCCGCCCAGCAGGCCGAGGTGGACGCCGAGACGGCCAAGCTGGCGCTATATCAGTTCTCGACCTGCCCGTTCTGCATCAAGGTGCGCAAACGCATGCATCAGCTGAACCTGAACGTCGAGCAGCGCGATACCCAGCACAACGCCACTCACCGCCAGGCCCTCGAACAGGGCGGCGGCCGCGTCAAGGTACCGTGCCTGCTGATCACACATGACGATGGTCGCGAAGAGTGGATGTACGAATCCGACACCATCAATGCCTACCTGCAGGAGCGCTTCGGTAGCGCCGCCTGACAGGATAACGGCTAATACGATTCAGACCGCATGAGGCCGCTCATGGGAGCGGCCTCTTGCGGTCTGGTGAGCGCGATCACGCGCGCTTGGGTGTCTCTCTTCTGCTTACCGTCTTGCCCACCTTTTGCCTCTCATCAGGCCAGCGTCTGCGAGACGGATGCCCGGTTGCGGCGAGTCGCCTGGCGCATCCGATCCATCGCCCACACCATCGCCAGCGTCAGCGCGACGGCCCCCAGGGTATGCGCCAGCGCCAGATCCAGCGGCAACCACCACAGCACATTGGCGATCCCCAGGCCTGCCTGCACCAGCCAACACGCTAGCGCCCAGCGCCAGGGGTTGTCAGGGGCTGCCGTCCGCGCCGACAAGTGGCGGCGCTGGCGCCAATACAGCGCCAACAGCACCGCCCCCAGCAGCACGGCCCCGCCACGGTGCGCCATGTGGATGGCCGTGCGCGCCTCACCATGCAGCTGCCCGTGCAGATAGCTGGGGCCGACATCCTGGGTCAGGTGGAAGCCCTCTCCCCAGTCCATCGCCGGCCATGCGGCACCATTGCAGGTCGGGAAACCTTCACAGGCAAGTCCGGCATAATTGCTCGAGGTCCAGCCCCCCAGGGCCAGCTGCCCCAGCAGCAGAGCCGCAGCCAGAGCGGCCAGCCAAGGCTGACGCCGGATGCCAGGTGCATCAGCTCCCGCCTTGTGTCGCTCAGCCGTCACCGTGAGGTGCGCCGCCCGCCGTCTGAGTGATAGCCACAGCAACAGCAGCAGGCTCAATACGCTCAGACCGCCCAGCAGATGCAGCGTCACCACCTGCGGCCACAGCTTCAGCGTCACGGTAAAGGCCCCGAACGCGCCCTGAACCAACAGCATGCCCAACAACAGCCAGCAGCCGGCCAAGGGAAAACGAGTGCGCGCCTGTGCTCCCCAGCGGTTCGCCGTCGCTAACGCGACGCTGCCATTTCTCAAGGCTTGCCACTGACGAGTCTCCCGACGGCGTATCCGCCAGCCCAGTGCGAGCAATGCCATTGCCGCAAGCCCGAGCAGGCTCGCCGCATAACGATGGATCATCTCCGCCCACGCCTTGTAGCCTTCAAGCGGATGATGCGGGCTGTGCAGACTCGCGGTCCGGGCATCCGGCACGACCAGAGCGCCATAACAGCCCGGCCAGTCGGGGCACCCCAGACCGGCATCCACCAGCCGCGTCCAGGCTCCCAGTCCGATCACCAGAATAACCAGGCCCAGCATGCTGGCGACCAGACGCTGACTGCTGCGCCACAGGCGTACCATTACCTGCAGATCAGCGACCTGTCGGGCGGAAGGGCCATTCACCAGGTCAGGCGTCAGCCCAGACGTCAGACCAGACGTCGCCATCGAGAAGGCCGGTGCAGCTGAGGCTTCATCCGTGGTGGCGTGACGCAGAAATGGCGGGCGGGGCAGCAACGCCGCCCCGCGTTGGCGGGCCCGCGAGACGGCGCAGGCCCGCGGTGGATAGCGCTTCTGCATGGCGAGGCGAGACATGGCATATCTCCCTGGTGAAGCGAAAGAAGAGCACGCGCGGCCTGGTGAGGTGCGGCTTAGCGAGGCCCGACCTAGCGAGGCGCGACCGGATTACGCTTGAGCAGCCGGCGCACATCCTTCATCACGGCCTGCGGCATGATTTCGGGCCCATAGGCGACCACGACCTGCCCGTGAGGGTCGATCAGGCGCAATTGGTGCGGCGCGGAAGTGGCGTCGTTCGGTGCCGGCCAGCGCCCGAGCGCGCGTTGCTCGCCCGGCACCTGGGGGTGCACAAAGGCCTTTTCAGCCACCACCAGGCGGCCCAGGCGTGGCGCCTCCTTGCCAAGCGCGCGATGCAGGCGCCACCAGCGCTCGGCCTGCGCCGCAGCCAGCTGCGGCTGGTTCGGCTCCGGCCAGCTGAGCCAGAAACGCTGCTCATCCGCGCCTCTGGCGGCCAGCGGCGGCATGCCGGGGGCCTCCTTCGCGCTAACAGCGCCGTCAGTCGCGTTTCCTGTGGCATTTCCGGTGACGTTGTCAGTGGCGTTCTCTGTCACGAGGTAGTCGAGCGACCAGTCCGTGAGCGGCTTGACCTTTGGCAACAGGGCACCGTTTGCCACCCGTCCTTCGGGAATCCCGACCTGTGCGCTCAGCATGGCCCACGCCAAGGGCAGCGGGGCGGACAACAGCCCCAGCAAGGCCACGAGTTTCAGACGCTGTCGCATCACGTGTGTCATCGCTCTCCTCCTGACGACGGCTTCCCTGCTTGCCCGGGCGTGCGGACAACAGACCCAAGACACAGACACCAGACGCTAGGCCTGGCGCTGACGCAGCGCGGACTGACGTTGACGGCGCGCGCCCAGAATCATGACCACCGCCGCCCCCAGGCTGAGCCCCAGCCACTGCAGCGCATAGGCGTAATGGCGCTCGGGCGTCATGTTGCTCGGCTGCCACCAGGGCAGGAATCGCCCCTCCCCGCCGGTCTGGTGCAGGACACCCGCAAAGGCCGGTGTGCCCAGCGCCTGCCAGGCGCTCAGATCGACCTGCTGCAGGCGCTGCCCCTCGCGATTGGGGCCGAACAATGGGCCACCGCTATTGCCCTGACCGTTCAGCCACTGCCAGCGACCACTGATCACCCCGGGGCCTGTCGGGGTCGTGAACTCCGGGTCGCTGCGGGGTGCCGGCGATGCCACGAAGCCGCGCTCCACCAGCCACCAGCGTCCATCCAGCGTTCGGAAGGGTGTAAGCACCGCCACGCCATGGCGCTTGTCCAGCGTGCGGTTGTCCAGCAACAGGCTGTGCTCCGCGAGCCACTCGCCGCGCAGCTCGATCAGGCTGGCACTGGCGGGTGGCGCCGTCGGCATCACCAACTCCGGCGCGCTGGCGGTATCCTCCAGATGCTGGGCACGCGCCTGGCCACGCATCACCTGCCAGCTGCACAGACACAGGCCGAGCACGATCAGGCATCCCCAGAACAGCCACCAGCCGCGCCCGACCTGACGCTCCTGCGTCGTCGCCGTTGAAGACGCCTGCGCCGCTGGCACTGACTTGCGCTTGTCAGACAGATGAGCTCGACTGTCACAAGCGAGTGCCGCGCTCTGCTCGCCCGCCACTGTCTGCGCCCCGGGAGGTGACATGCTGCTCAAATCGCTGATCGCACTGGTCTTTATCGGCATGCTGGCAAGCCTGGTCGCCGGCGCCGGTTTTCTGCTGCGCGATGGCAGCCGCAGTCGACGCCTGCTGACCTCTCTCAAATGGCGGGTTGGCCTGGCAGTGTGTCTGGTGATTCTGCTGGTCATTGGCTTCTCCACCGGAATGCTGGACTGACATCACGCCGTGTGCTGTCAGAACACATAGACGAACAGGAACAGACCGATCCATACCGCATCGACGAAGTGCCAGTACCAGGCAGCCGCTTCGAAGGCGAAGTGACGTTCACTCGAGAAGTGGCCACGTACCACGCGCACCAGCATCACGATCAGAATCAGGGTGCCGATGGTGACGTGCAGACCATGAAAACCGGTCAGCAGGAAGAAGGTGCCGCCATAGACCCCCGCCTGCAGCGTCAGCCCCAGGTGGTGCCAGGCCTCGTAGTATTCGATGCCCTGCAGGGTCAGAAAGCACAGCCCCAGCACCACGGTGCCCGCCAGCCAGTTGCGCGCCGTGCGCCGAAACTCCATCTTCAGCGCTTCATGCGCCACCGTCAGGGTGACACTGGAACTGACCAGCAGCAGCGTATTGGCCAGCGGCAGCTGCCAGGGGGACAGCAGCTCTCTGGGCCCGGTGATGCTGGCATCCGGCGGCGTCATCAGGGGCCAGCTGGCGGTGAAGTCAGGCCATAGCAGCGCCGTCACCCCCTTGGCGCCCTCGCCATCGAGCCAGGGCAGCGCGAAGGTTCGCAGATAGAACAGCGCCCCGAAGAAGGCCGCGAAGAACATCAATTCCGAGAAGATGAACCAGGCCATGCCCCAGCGGAACGAGCGGTCCATCTGGTCATCGTAGAGGCCGCCCATCGACTCGCGCACCACATCCCGAAACCAGCCCGCCATCACCAGCACCACGGCCAGCAGGCCGATGCCTGACAGCCAGGCGGCGCTGCCGTGCACCATCCAGATTCCGGTCCCGATCATCATGCCGCCCACCGCCAGCACGCCGAAGATGGGCCAGGCACTGTGGGCCGGGACGTAATAGCTGCCACTGCTCATGTTTCACCTCCTGCAGATTGCTCTGCACCATCGTCCTCCGCGGATGACGGCGTCGTGACCGGGTAGAGCGTGTACGCCAGGGTCAGATCACGAATGCCCTCCGGAAGGTCAGGGTCGACCTGAAAGACCAGCGGCAGCTCGCGCCGCTCGCCTGCTGCCAGCGTCTGCTCCTGGAAGCAGAAGCACATGATCTTGCGCAGATGCAGTGAGCCCTCGGCAGGACTGACACTGGGGACCGCGCGGCCACGCACCGGATGATCAGCGTGATTGGTGAACACGAAGCGCGCGCTGTACTGGCCACCGGGATGAATGCGGAACTGCTCATCCAGCGCCTCGAGTGTCCACGGCAGACCTTGCCCCTGCTGGGTGATGAAGCGCACCGAGACCCAGCGGCTCTCGTCGATCTCCATGGCCACCGCGGCCCTGGCCTGACTGGCGGCCTTGCCATTGAGGCCGGTGAGGTTGCAGAAGACGTCATAGAGCGGCACCAGCGCGAAGGCGAAGCCCAGCATCGCGACCAGCGCCAGCAGCGTGCGCCGCACGGTGCGTGCCACCGCCTGCTGCTGTGCTGCGGGATCGCGTGAGGGCATGTCACTCTCCTGGCCGCTGTCCATCGTCAGCGGATGATCTGGCCATCACGGGTCTGCGGAGGAATCTCGAAGGTATGCAGCGGCGCCGGGCTTGGCACGCTCCACTCAAGATCCACCGCCCCTTCCCAGGCCTTGGCTGGCGCCCTGACACCGCCGCGCGCGCACTTGACGATCACGACCAGGAACAGCAGCTGCGAGATACCGAACAGGAAGGCGCCGATGCTGGACAGCATGTTGAAGTCGGCGAATTGCAGCGCGTAATCCGGAATGCGGCGCGGCATGCCGGCCAGCCCCGAGAAGTGCATCGGGAAGAAGGTCAGGTTGACGCCGATGACCGACAGCCAGAAATGCCACTTGGAGAGCCCCTCGTGGGGATAGAAGCCGGTCCACTTGGGTAGCCAGTAGTAGGCTCCGGCGAGAATCGCGAACAGCGCGCCGGGCACCAGAACGTAGTGGAAATGCGCCACCACGAAGTAGGTGTCGTGGTACTGGAAATCCGCCGGGGCGATGGCCAGCATCAACCCCGAGAAGCCGCCGATGGTGAACTGGACGATGAAGGCGATCGCAAACAGCATCGGGGGCTCGAAGCTCAAGGAGCCGCGGAACATGGTGGCGATCCAGTTGAAGACCTTCACCCCGGTCGGCACCGCGATCAGCATCGTCGTGTACATGAAGAACAGTTCCGCCACCAATGGCAGGCCGACGGCGAACATGTGATGTGCCCAGACCAGGAAGGACATGATCGCGATGGAGCCGGTGGCATAGACCATCGAGGCGTAGCCGAACAGCCGCTTGCGCGAGAAGGTCGGCACGATGGCGGACACGATGCCGAAGGCCGGCAGGATCATGATGTAGACCTCGGGATGCCCGAAGAACCAGAATAGATGCTGGAACAGCACCGGGTCGCCGCCACCGGCGGCATTGAAGTAGCTGGTGCCGAAATTGATGTCGAACAGCATCATGGTGATGGCGCCTGCCAGCACCGGCATCACCGCGATCAGCAGGAAGGCGGTGATCAACCAGGTCCAGACGAACAGCGGCATGTCCATCAGACGCATGCCCGGGGCACGCAGATTGAGTATGGTGGCGATGATGTTGATGGCGCCGAGAATCGAGCTGATGCCGGCAATATGCAGCGAGAAGATGAAGAAGCTGGTCGAGGGCGGCGCATAGGTGGTGGAAAGCGGCGCGTAGAAGGTCCAGCCGAAGTTGGGGCCGCCGCCCTCCATCAGCAGGGTGGAAAGGAGCAACAGGAAGGCGACTGGCAACAGCCAGAAGCTGAAGTTGTTGAGGCGCGGCAGCGCCATGTCGGGCGCGCCGATCTGCAGCGGAATCATCCAGTTGGCCAGCCCAGTGAAGGCCGGCATGATGGCCCCGAACACCATGATCAGCCCATGCATGGTGGTCATCTGGTTGAAGAACTCCGGCTGTACCATCTGCAGGCCGGGCTGGAACAGCTCGGTGCGGATCACCAGCGCCATGATGCCGCCGATGAACAGCATGCTCAGCGAGAAGATCAGATAGAGGGTGCCGATATCCTTGTGATTGGTGGTCAGCAGCCAGCGCAGCATGCCGCGCGGCGCACTGCCGTGACCCTCGCCCACATGAGCGCCGCCTGCGGTAGCCCCCTCGCTCTCGCTGGCCTGAAGTACCGCCTTGCGTGGCTGTTCACTGGCCATGACACGCCTCCTGAATGCGTCGCTTGCACGCTATTGAGACAGCTGTTCCTTGATGACGGCTGGCTGTACCAGCTCGCCGGTATCGTTGCCCCAGGCGTTGCGCTCATAGGTGATGACAGCCGCCAGCTCGACCGGACTCAGCACATCGGCGAAGGCCGCCATGGGCGTGCCCGCCTTGCCGTTGACCACGATATCGATGTGCGCCTGCATGTCCTGGGTGACGATGGCACTACCTACCAGTGAGGGGAACGCCGGCGGCATGCCCTGGCCGTCCGGCTGATGGCAGGAGGCGCAGATGGTGGCGTAGGTCTTCTCGCCCTTCTCCATCAATTCCGCGAGATTCCAGTCACGACCGGCATCATTGAGCGCGGCCTCGGCTTCGGCCTTGCGCGCGATCAGCCACTCGTCGAACTCGGCCTCCGGCAGCGCCTCGACCACCACCGGCATGAAGCCGTGGTCCTTGCCGCACAGCTCGGTGCACTGGCCACGATAGGTGCCGGGGGTCTCGATGCGCGTCCAGGCCTCATTGATGAAGCCGGGGATGGCGTCCTTCTTGACGCCGAAGTCCGGCACCCACCAGGAGTGGATGACGTCGGCGGAGGTGGTCAGGAAGCGCACCTTGCGATTGATGGGCAACACCAGCGGGTTGTCGACTTCCAGCAGGTAATGCTCGCCCTTGGCGGCGGTGTTGTTGATCTGCTCGCGCGGGGTCGCGAGGCTTGAGGTGAAGGCGACATCCTCGCCCAGATATTCGTACTGCCAGCGCCATTGATGGCCGGTGATCTTCACGTCCAGCGCCGACTCGGAGGCGTCGTACATGTCCTTGAGCGTGGCGGTGGCAGGCACCGCCATCACCACCAGGATCAGCAGCGGGATGGCGGTCCACAGAATCTCGATACGGGTATTTTCATGGAAGCTTGCCGATACCGCACCGCGTGACTTGCGATGCTTGATCATCGCGTAGCCCATCACCCCGAACACCACGATGCCGATGACCACACAGATCCAGAAGATGATCATGTGCAGCGAGTGGATCTCGCGGCTGACGGCCGTGACCCCGACCGGCATGTTGTATTCGACTGCCAGCACCGAAGGGGAAAGGGCTGTCAGTGACAAGGTCGTCAGTGACAGGGTCATCAGTGACAGGGGCGTCACTGTACGCCGCAAGCGCAGACGCATTGGCCTGGTGACACGGGAAAGGCATTCCGCGATCCATGACATCGGCGCCTCCTTGTCATTGTTATCGAGAGCCTCACCCAGATGACGGCGCTGAACGGCTCCCTGTGCTCCGACTTGCTTCGAGTATAGAAGAGCCTGACGGAACACAAGGTCGCGCGGATCAACCCACTGATACTCCTTGGTCGCAAGGCAGAGCGAGCCAAAAACGGCTACCCCGCGCGTGATACCGCCGGAACACGAGGCAGTGGCGCGCTTCTGCGTTCAGTCCACGCAGGAAGGCGGCGATTCAGGAATATCCTGCAGGTTTGCTGGCGACATGACGGTGTGCGTCGGGGCGACCAATGGCGAAGTTATATGCACATTTATCGATGTTAGCGTCACGCCGATCTGCACCAGCGTGTTGAAAGCCCTCCGGCATGTGACCAGACACCTGACATACGCCAGCACGCCCTACTCAATCCATCACCACGCCACTCGGAATCTGCCATGAACGCCATCTGGCTTGCCCTGTTCGGTTGCGTTGCCTTCGCCATCGGCTATCGCTTCTACTCCCGCTTTCTGGCCGAACGCATCTTCCGCCTCGACCCGAATTTCGTGACGCCAGCCCATGCGCTGCGCGATGACACCGACTACCTGCCGACCAATCGCTGGGTACTGTGGGGGCACCACTTCACCTCGGTCGCTGGTGCGGCGCCCATCGTCGGGCCGGCCATCGCGGTCTACTGGGGCTGGCTTCCGGCGGTGCTGTGGGTCGTGCTGGGCAGTCTGTTCGCGGCCGGCGTGCATGATTTCGGCACCTTGACGCTGTCGGCGCGCCATCGCGGCCAGTCCGTCGGCACCCTGGCGGACAAGCTGATCGGCAAGCGCGCCAAATTGCTGTTCCTGTTCATCATCCTGATTCTGGTCTTGATGCTGAACGCGGTGTTCGCCTGGGTGATCGCCAACCTGTTCATCAACTTCCCGGCCAGCGTGCTGTCGGTGCTGATCCAGATCCCGCTGGCGGTATGGATCGGCCATCGCGTCTATCGTCGCGGCGGCAAGATGCTGATTCCTTCGATACTGGCCTTGATCGTGATGTACGCCGCCGCGCTGCTGGCGGGCCAGTTCGAGTTCCTGCAGATCGACCTGGCAGGTACCTTCACCGCCATGGCCGGTGGTGAGGATGGCACGCTGCTGTTCGGCCTTTCGCCCATCGCCAGCGCCTTCCTGGTGTGGATCATCGCACTGATGGCCTATGTCTATGTCGCCTCGGTGCTGCCGGTCTGGAAGCTGCTGCAGCCACGCGACACCATCAACTCTCACCAGCTGGTGGTCGGACTGGTGCTGCTGTACCTGGGGCTGGCCGTGGGCGGTCCACACCTCACGGCGCCGGCATTCAATGCCGATGCCGAGATGTCGTTCTATCCATTGCTGTTCATCACCATCGCCTGTGGTGCGATTTCCGGCTTCCATGGTCTGGTCGCCTCCGGCACCACCTCCAAGCAGCTGTCGCATGAACCGGATGCGCGCCTGATCGGTTACTCCGGTGCACTGGGCGAAGGCATGCTGGCGCTGATCTCCATCATCGCGGTGGCCACCCTGTTCGGTAGCCAGGCCGACTTCAGCGCAACCTATTCAAGCTTCGCCGCCGCCGGCGCCAATGGGCTTTCGAGCTTCGTTCAGGGCTCCGGTCAGTTGATCTCGCACCTCGGTCTGCCTGCCAACATCGGCAGCACCCTGGTCGCGGTCATCGTGGTCAGCTTCGCGGCGACCACACTGGACTCCGCCGTACGCCTGATGCGCTACATCATCGCGGAGCTGGGCAGCGAATACGGCATGCCGGCACTCAGCCACAAGCACGTCGCCACCAGCATCGCCGTCATCGCCAGTGCAGCACTGGTCATCCTGCCGCAGGGGCCCAAGGGCTTCGGTTCCGGTGGCTACCTGCTGTGGCCGCTGTTCGGTACCAGCAACCAGCTGCTGGCGGGTATCTCGCTGATGCTGGTGTCGGTATGGCTCAAGCGTCAGGGACGCCCTGTCATCTATACCCTGGCCCCGATGGTCTTCCTGATGATCATGACACTGTGGGCGATGGTGCAGCAGGTGGTGCTGGATTGGTCGGGCATGGGCAGCAACGACCCGCAATGGCTGCTGTTCACCTTCGGCAGCCTGATCATGGTGTTCGCGCTGTGGATCCTGCTCGAGGCCAGCCGCAGCCTGACGTCTCCCGCCCGGGTGAGCGCTCATGAGAGCTGATGACGACTCCCGGCTGGCGTCATCACCCCGCCAGCCGGGTCTGACAAGGCGCCTGCTGACAGGCGCCCTTCAGCTGCGGGATGGCTGGGAGGCCATGCTGCGCGTCAACCAGCAGCGCGACCTGGCGCAGCTTGCCCGTGAGGAGGAGGACATCTTCATGATGATGAGCTTTGCGGAGCTGATGGGCATCCCCAATCCGGCGCCTGCCGTCTCGCTGGAGATGCTGCCGTTGATGCTGGAACGCATGCATGACTGGCACCTGCGTCAGGGGCTCGAGCATTCACCGTTGGAAGGGATCAAATGCTGCTGAACTGGCTCAGGCGGTGTCGCCGACAGGATGGTGCCCGCCGCACGCATGCAGCCGAAGGCCGCTCCGACCCCGGCAGGGCGCATGTTACGCAAGAGGAAGGCGCCATCCCCCGCCCCGAGATCTGGTTCTTCGGTGGCAAGGGCGGTGTCGGCAAGACCAGCTGCGCGGCGGCGCAGGCATTGGCGCTGGCAGAGAAAGGCGAGCCGACCCTGCTGGTGTCGACGGACCCGGCGCACAATCTGGGCGATCTGTTCGGGGACCTGGGAGGCAGGCCGCGCGCCATCGCGGCCTGCCTGGATGTGATGGAGCTGGACCCCGAACAGGAGTGCGAGCGCTATCTCGAGGAGGTACGCCAGCGGATCGCCCCCCTGGTAAGTGGCGAGCGCAGCGCCACGGTGATGCGCCAGCTGGCACTCGCGCGCCATGCGCCGGGCACCAGTGAAGCGGCACTCTTCGATGCGCTGGTCGAGATCATCCTTACCCCGCCTGCCCCACTGACATCGGACAGCTCATCGTATCGACACATCCTGTTCGATACGGCTCCCAGCGGGCATACCATCCGACTGCTGAGCTTGCCGGAGGTGCTGGGCGGCTGGCTGGAAGGCATGCTGGGCCAGCGCCGGCGAGCCGTCGCGGAGCGCAGCCTGTGGCTGGACAGTCAGCAGACAGCCACCGCCAGCAAGCCCGGATCTTCTGCCCCCGAAGACCCGATCAGCGAGGCGCTGGAGCAACGTCGTACCCGCTACAAAGCGCTGCGTCGGTGCCTGACGGATGCCAGCCGGGCGCGCGTCATTCTGGTCAGTACGCCAGAGAAGCTGCCGTGCCTGGAGACAACTCGAACACGAGACGCGCTGGAAGCACATGGTCTGGCCGTCGGCGGTCTGATCATCAATCAGTGCCTGCCGGACGCCTCGTCAGAGGTGTCGGGCGCAAGCTCGCCCTCCTCCGGGGAAGCACAGGCTGACTGGGTCGCGAGCTGGAGAGAACAGCAGCAACACTGGGCCGCCAGACTGGAGGAGGCCTTCGCTGATCGCCCCTGCCTGCGCCTGTCACGTCAGTCACGCCTGCCGGAAGACAGGGAGAGCCTCGCCCCCCTGATCACGGCACTCTCGACGTTCCGGCCGTGGCGCCACGCCAGCTCATGCTGTCAAGCCAGGTCTCCCCATCCCACGACGTGCACTTCGGCACATCACCCGCAGCACCAGAGGTGAATCATCTCCGCCTCTGCTCACCCTCAGGGCTGGACCGTCCCCATCACGGCCCGCAGCTGACCAGAGAACCTGCCGGTGCCAGCCCCGCAAGCCGTTTTCCGCCTGCCTGACAGGACACGCCCCGAGGGTTGCACAATAAGTGCATACATATGTCATGCCCTTCCGATAGAATAGCTGGCTAAACACTTTATTCGCTTCGCCTCCCACTGTCGGCAACTGGCCTTCAGGGCGGTGGTCACGTATTCGTGCAGCAGAACATCATTGAGGATTCTCCATGGTCTCGACTTCTCCGAGTCACCTCCGCCCATCGAGGCGCTTGCCGAAACTCCGCCTTCAGCGCCGCCCGGCCTTGTGGTCTGCAGGCCTGCTGTTGATGGGCGCCTTGCTGACGGGCTGCAATGAGAGCGGGGATGCTGACCCGTCCTCCGCTCAGGCCCAGAGCGCCCCACGTGCCACGGAAGTCGAAGCTCTCACGGTCACTGCTCAGGACATCCCGATCACCAATGAACTGGCAGGCCGCACCAGCGCCTACCAGTCCTCCGAGGTTCGCCCACAGGTCGGTGGTGTCATCCAGTCGCGTGATTTCACTGAAGGCAGCGTGGTCGAGGAAGGTCAGGTGCTCTATCACATCGATCCGCGCACCTATCAGGCGGACGTGGATAGTGCCAAGGCCAGTCTTGAGCGTGCCCAGGCTACGCTGCATACCTCGCAGCTGCAGGCGAAACGCTACAAGACGCTGGTGGCACGCAAGATGGTCAGTCAGCAGGATTACGATGACGCCATCGCCACCGTCGGTGAAGACACGGCGGATGTCACCTCCGCCAAGGCAGCTCTCAAGAGTGCCCAGATCAACCTCGACTACACCACCGTGAAAGCCGCCATCAGTGGGCGAATCGGCAAATCCAGCGTCACCAAGGGGGCCTTGGTCACTGCCAGCCAGGACACTGCTCTGGCGACGATTCAGCAACTGGACCCGATCTATGTCGACGTGACCCAATCGGCCAATGACATCCTCAGAATCAAGCGTGAGCTGGCCAGCAACGGCAAGGCCGCGTCCGCTCCCGACATGGCCATGGTGGAACTGATCTTCGACGATGGCAGCCGCTACGAGCATCAGGGCAAGCTCCAGTTCACCGATGTCAGCGTCGATCAAAGCACCGGCATGGTGACATTGCGGGCACTGTTCCCGAATCCGGATGAACTCCTGCTGCCCGGTATGTTCGTGAAGGCACGTCTGGTCGAGTCAGTGGCCAGAAATGCCATCCTGGTACCGCAGAAGGCGGTCAGCCGCGACAGTGACGGCAAGGCCACAGCGCTGGTGATCAACGATGAGAACAAGGTGGAAAGCCGTGAACTGGTGACCGGCCAGGCCATCGATCACCAGTGGATCGTCCTCCAGGGACTGAAGACGGGAGACAGGGTCATCACCAGTGGCCTGCAGAAGATCCAGGAAGGTGCCACCGTCACGGTGGCGGAAGATGAGACAACGGGCTCGAACGGCGGCAGCGAAAGTCCGGCCACCTGATCCTCGTCGCACACCAGGGCGACAGGTCATCTTGAGATGCTGACCGCAAGGTCAGGACCTGTCGCATGTCCCGAACGACGTTTCAGGAGCCCCAAACGTCATGGTCAGATTCTTCATCGATCGCCCCATCTTTGCCTGGGTGCTCGCCATCATCGTGATGCTAGGCGGTACGCTGAGCATTCTGAAGCTGCCTATCGAGCAGTATCCGTCACTGGCCCCGCCCAGCATCAAGATTCAGGCCACCTACACCGGTGCCTCTGCCGAGACGGTTCAGAACACCGTCACCCAGGTCATCGAGCAGCAGATGACCGGGATCGACAACCTGCTTTACATGTCCTCGACCTCGGACTCAACGGGCAGTGCCGCCATCACGCTGACCTTCGCCAGCGGGACGGACTCCGACATCGCTCAGGTGCAGGTGCAGAACAAGCTGTCACTGGCTGAGGCGAGACTGCCCACCAGCGTGCAGACGGCAGGTATCGAAGTCACCAAATCCTCCTCGAGCTTCCTGATGGCCATGGCCTTCGTCTCGGACGACGACAGCATGACCAACCAGGAGCTTGCCGATTACGTATCATCCAACGTCCAGGACGAGATTGCGCGTGTCAATGGGGTCGGTGAGACCCGCCTGCTGGGAGCCCCCGGTGCCATGCGCATCTGGCTGGACCCGGCCAAGCTCAACAACTATTCCCTGACGCCCAGTGACATCACGGCAGCCATCGACACACAGAACAGCCAGACCACATCCGGTCAGCTCGGCAACCTGCCGGCAGAGGCAGGGCAACAGCTCAACGCCACCATCGTGGCACGGACGCTGCTGCAGACACCGGAGGAGTTCGGCAACATTCTGCTCAAGACACAGGCAGACGGCTCACAGGTTTACCTGAAAGACGTCGCACGCGTGGAAAAGGGCGCGGAAAGCTACAGTGTCATCACGCGGTACAACGGCAAGCCTGCCGCCGGCATGGGGGTCATGCTGTCTTCAGGGGCCAATGCGCTGGATACCGTGGAAGCAGTGAAGCAGCGTCTTGACGAACTGGCACCCTATTTCCCGGAAGGGGTCTCCTACAAGGTGCCCTATGACACCTCCCCCTTCATCAAGCTGTCCATCGAAGAAGTGGTGATGACGCTGCTGGAGGCCATCGGCCTCGTCTTCCTGGTGATGCTGCTGTTCCTGCAGAACTTCCGGGCCACCCTCATCCCCACCATCGCCGTACCCGTCGTGCTGCTTGGCACCTTCGGCATCCTTGAGCTGTTCGGCTATTCCATCAACACCCTGACGATGTTCGCCATGGTGTTGGCGATCGGGCTACTGGTAGATGACGCCATCGTGGTGGTAGAGAACGTCGAGCGCGTGATGCATGAGGAAAAGCTCTCGCCGCTCGAGGCGACACGCAAGTCCATGGGGCAGATCACCGGCGCCCTGGTCGGTATCGGGCTCGTGCTGTCTTCCGTGTTCATCCCGATGGCCTTCTTCCCCGGTACCACGGGTGCGATCTATCGACAGTTCTCGGTGACCATCGTGGCCGCGATGGTGCTGTCCGTGCTGGTCGCATTGATCCTGACACCGGCCCTGTGCGCCACGCTGCTCAGGCCGACCAAGGAGAAGACCACCGGTTTCTTCGGCTTGTTCAACCGCGCCTTTGACCGCTCCAACGCGCGCTATCAGAAGGGTGTCCAGGGGATGCTCAAGCGCACCGGACGCTCGATGATCGTCTATGTGCTGGTTGTCTTCGGCTGCGGGGCACTCTTTACCCAGATCTCCTCCGGCTTCCTGCCGGATGAAGACCAGGGCAACATTTTCAACCAGGTGGTACTGCCGGCCGGTTCGACCCAGCAGGAAACCGTCGAGGTGATGAAGAAGCTTGAGCATCACTTCCTGGTCGACCAGTCCGATGCCGTCATCCAGGTCTTCAGCGTGGCAGGCTTCAGTTTCGCCGGCAGCGGCCAGAACATGGGGCTGGCCTTCGTCAACATGAAGCCGTGGGATGAGCGCGAGCGCTCGGCATTCGATGTCGTGGGCAAGGCTCAGGCCTATTTCAATACCTTGAAAGGCGCTCTCGCCTTCGCCGTCAACCCGCCCTCCATTCGCGAGCTGGGCAATGCCACGGGCTTTGACATGATGCTGGTGGACCGAGGCGGCATCGGACATGAGGCACTGACACAGGCGCGCAACAAGTTGATGGGCATGGCCGCCCAGAACCCGGCCGTCACCGGCCTGCGCCCCAATGGACTGGAAGACAGACCCCAGTACAACGTCAAGATCAATGAACTCAAGGCCACCGCCATGGGCATTGACCTTTCCGATGTCTACACCACGCTCTCCACGGCCTGGGGCTCCAGCTACGTCAATGACTACCTGGACAATGGCCGCACCAAGAAGGTCTACGTGCAGGGGCAGGCAGAGGCCCGCATGCAACCCGATGACCTGAACAAATGGTACGTCAACAACAACGCGGGCGAGATGATCCCGCTGTCGAGCATCGCCACCGGTAGCTGGACCTTCGGCTCACCCCAGCTGCAACGTTACAACGGGGTCTCCGCGATGGAACTGCTGGGTACCGCAGCGGAAGGGTACTCCACCGGTGAAGCCATGGCGGCGATGCAGAGCATGGTCGATGAGCTGGGCGGTGGCGTGGCGCTGGAGTGGACCGGCATCTCGCTGCAGGAATCCCAGAGCAGTGGCATGGCACCTTACCTGTATGCCATCTCGCTGGTCTTCGTCTTCCTGTGTCTGGCCGCGCTCTACGAGAGCTGGAGCATTCCGTTCTCCGTCATGCTGGTCGTCCCGCTGGGGGTGCTCGGCGCCCTGCTCGCCACCTGGCTGCGTGGCCTGGACAATGACGTCTACTTCCAGGTCGGCCTGGTGACTACCATCGGGCTCTCGGCGAAGAATGCGATCCTGATCGTAGAATTCGCCAAGGACCTTGAGGTCCAGGGCCGCTCACTGATCGACGCCACCATGGAAGCGGTACGCATGCGTCTGCGCCCGATCCTGATGACCTCGCTGGCCTTCACCCTGGGTGCCGTGCCACTGGCCATCTCGACGGGTGCGGGTGCCGCCAGCCGTCACGCCATCGGCAATGGCGTGATCGGCGGGATGATCTCGGCCACGGTGCTGGCGATCTTCCTGGTGCCGGTCTGCTATGTGGTGGTTCGCCGCGTGTTCGGGGAGCCGAAAGAGCTCAAACGAGCCCACGAAGCGGCCAGCCAGGAGGATGACCTTGTCTGATCGCTGATCACGACAGAAGCCTCATTGCCGTCACATTGTGTGACGGCCCTGCACGCCGCCCTCTCCGGGCGGCGTGCCTGTTTGCAGGCTGGCAAAAAAGGCGCGCTCACGCGGCAAGCATTGAGTGGCATCAGCCTTTTGCGGCATCATGCTACTATCGAACACTGTTTGCCTGCGCAGCTCATGCACCTTCGCAGGTCAGCGTGCACATGGAGCCAGAGCGCTGACGGCACATCCCATGAAGCACAACCCGGAAGCGCATCCTCGAGAGCGCAGCCGCAGGCATGTTCAAGCCACGCCTGACCAAGCCTCTGTGCATGGCCCGAATATGTATGGCACGGCTATACACCACCCGATCCCGCTGGAGCGACATGCCTCGTCCCCTTGCTGCCCTGCGCCGCTACACCCGGCGCACCCTTGAAACCCGTGACCCGCCTCAGGTGTTCGCGCCTGTCACGTCAGGCGTGTCACGGCGGCGGATGCGTGCCTGCGAGTGCTGCGACCTCGTGGTGGCACTGCCGGCGCTCAAGGCCGGCGAGCGCGCCCGCTGCCCGCGTTGCGATCACCTGTTCGCCCAGCGCCATGCCCACGCCGTGCAACGCACACTGGCACTGGCGATGGCGTGCCTGGTGATGCTGGTGCTGACACTGCCCTTCGAGTTCATCGCCTTTGCCACCAGTGGCATCTCGGCAAGCCTCAGCCTGATCGATACGCCAGCCGCCCTGACGGCCGAGTCCTATCCTTCACTGGCCGTACTGCTGATTCTGACCATCGTGATGCTGCCGGCGCTCTACTTGCTGGGTGTCATCTATACCCATGCGGCCATCGGGCTGAAACTGCCCTTGCCGGGCATTCGCGGCATTGCGCGCACCCTGAGCCATCTGCGCCCATGGATGATGGCAGATGTCTTCCTGGTCGGCGTGATGGTGAGTCTGGTCAAGATCGCCGGCATGGCCGATATCAGTTTCGGCCCATCCTTCTGGGCGTTCTGCGCCTTCGCCCTGCTGATGACCAAGACACTGGCCAGCATCGATGGGGATCGCATGTGGTTCGCCCTGGCGGGTGAGCCAGCAGCCCCCAGCGGTACGCTGCCGGGCATCGGTGCCGCCTTGCAGGGGCTGGCCAGCTGCCATAGCTGCGGTCTGATCAATGCCTGCGGCGAACGAAAGGCTCACACTCACTGCCGCCGCTGTGGCGACCCTGTCCATCAGCGCAAGACGCAGAGCCTGCAGCGCACCTGGGCGTGGTTGATCGCGGCGGCGATTCTGTACATCCCCGCCAATGTCTTCCCGATCATGACCACGGTCAGTCTCGGGGAGAACGACCCGCAGACGATTGCCGGTGGCATCGTGGTGCTCTGGTCACATGGTGACTGGCCCATCGCGATGGTCATCTTCATCGCCAGCATCCTGGTGCCGGCCTCGAAGATGATCGCCATCGCCTGGTTGTGCATCAGCGCCCAGCGCCCGCAGGTGCAGCATGCGCGGGCGCGGGTAACCCTGTACCGCATCACCGAATATGTCGGACGCTGGTCGATGGTCGATGTCTTCGTGGTGGCGCTGCTGGCCGCGTTGATCCAGCTGGGTGCGCTGATGTCGGTCCACCCGGGACCCGCTGCGCTGTCATTTGCCTGCGTGGTGGTGCTGACGATGTTGTCGGCGCTGAGCTTTGACCCGCGCCTTGTCTGGGACACCGAGGCGGAGAAGACGATGATGGCGAACACGCTGTTCGGTGATCTGCCGCTGACACCGCTGACGGGCTCCGCGTCTCTTGCCTCGTCCTCGCAGGCCACGCCTCCGTTCACGACTCCGACCCGCTCCCGCAATCCCCCTTCCGCCGCCTCACAGGATGACTTATGAGTGATGATTCTCGCGCACGTCGTGAAAGTCGACGCCGCCTTTCCCCGATCTGGATAGTCCCGATCGTGGCCCTGCTGATCGGCGCCTGGATGGTGTGGCATAACTACGCCAGCCGTGGCCCGCTGATCACGATCGAAATGGAGACGGCGGAAGGCATCGAAGCGGGCAAGACATTGATCAAGACCCGTAATGTCGAGGTCGGCAAGGTCGAATCCGTACGCCTCTCGGACAACCTCGACAAGACCATCGTCACCGCGCGCATGTCCAAGGACAGCGAGCGCATGCTCAATGCCAACTCGCGACTCTGGGTCGTGAAACCGCGCATCGGTCGCGAGGGCATCAGTGGCCTCAACACCGTGCTGTCAGGTGCCTATATTCAGCTTCAGCCCGGTGACAGTCGTGATGAGGAGGACCACTTCGTGGCCCTGGAGCAACCGCCGGTGACAACGCAGGACGCCAAGGGACTGCGCATCGACCTCACCAGCAACGATGGCAGCGTGCTCTCCGATGGCGACCCCGTCACCTACGAGGGCTTCGTCGTGGGGCGCGTGGAATCCAGCGAGTTCCGCCCCAGCGAGAAGGAAATGCATTACACCTTGTACATCGACTCGCCCTACAACGAGCTGGTGACCTCCACCACGCGCTTCTGGTCCACCAGCGGGGTCAGCCTGCGTCTGGATTCCCAGGGCTTGCAGGTCGATGTCGGCTCACTGGAAAGCGTACTGAGCGGTGGCGTCGCCTTCGGCATTCCCGAAGACCTGCCGCGTGGCCGCCCGGTGGTGGAGAACACCTCTTTCACCCTGTATTCCGATCAGGAAGAGGCCCGTGAAGGCAGCTTCCATCAGGCCATCGACTACGTGATCATGGTCGACGATACCGTGCGCGGCCTGTCGCGTGGTGCACCGGTCGAATTCCGCGGCGTGCGACTGGGCACGGTGGTCAGCGTGCCTTACCGCCTGACCCATCAGCGGGTACGCACGCTCTCCAGCTTCGAGATTCCCGTGCTGATTCGCATCGAACCGGAACGCCTCGAGGGGCAGGTCGATGATGAAGGCGTCAAGCAGTGGGAGAAGCGACTGGAGCGACTGTTCAAGCGTGGTCTGCGCGCGACGCTCAAGTCCGGCAACCTGCTGACCGGTGCCTTGTTCGTCGATCTGGACTTCTATGACAATCCTCCGCCGTACAAGACCGATACCTTCGATGACATCGAGGTCATGCCCAGCGTGTCAGGCGGCCTCGCGCAGATGGAAGCCAAGCTCAATGCGCTGCTCGACAAGCTCAATGGCCTGGACATCGAGCCGGTGCTGGGCAATCTCAACAAGACCCTGTCGGCCTCCGAGAGCCTCGTGAAGCGTCTCGACAAGACCGCCGGCCATGTCGACGCCCTGTTGGGTTCCGACGAGGTGCAGAAGCTGCCGGGCGATATCAGCACCAGTATCGACAACCTCAATCGCACCCTGGATGGCCTGACGCCGGAGTCTTCCGCCTACCGTAAGCTGGAAGGCGATCTCGAACGTCTGGACCGTGTGCTCAAGAAGGCGGAACCGCTGCTCGATACGCTGGAGAAGAATCCCTCCAGCCTGATCTTCGACAAGCCGACCACTCGCGATCCAATTCCAAGGGCCCAATGATGACGACAGCCATGAGTCTCTCGACCCGCACGGCAGCCATGTCACAAGCGTTCAGCGTGCCTGCCTCACCGCGCACTTCTACGTCGCACAAGGGCCGCTTCGGCGGCCTGATGGCAGGCTTGCTGATGCTTGGCACACTGGCGGGTTGCACGACCGCCGCCACTGGTGGCGCTTACCTGCTGCCACAGACGACACAGGCCGCCGCCCAGCGCAGCGTTGCCGCCGATGCCCCTCTGCTGGAAGTGATGCCGGTGCAACTGGCCAGCTATCTGGAAGGCGGTAGCCTGGTGTATCAGACGGATGACATCACGTTGGTACAGGCCAGCCAGAACCTGTGGGCCGATGACCTGCAAGACATGCTGACCCGCCAGCTGCTGACGCAGCTCAAGGCCAGCCCCGCCCAGCCGCTGAGCCAGTATCGCATCGCGGACACCAGCCTGAGCGGCCTCAAGGGCGCACGCCTGAGCGTCACCCTGGATCGCTTCATCGGTCGCCACGATGGCCAGTCCGTCATCACCGGTCGCTGGCGCCTGCGCGGCGTGGATGGCAGCGTGCTGGAGGAAGGCGACATCCAGACGCTGACTCCCCTGACGGACGACGGCTATCCGGCGCTGGTCAATAGCCTGGGCGAAGGCTGGCGTGTGACCGGCGAGCAGTTGGCACGTGAGATCGCCAAGGCATTGCCCACCACGGGAGATGCCAGCTGACGACCTGAGAACCTGACGGTCTGACAGACTGACAAAACAGGGTACGGCTGGATGCCCAGAGAACTGGATGTCCAGAAACCAGAAGACCCCCGACGGATTCCGTCGGGGGTCTTCTGGTCTGGCGGCTAGCTGGCCTCAGCCTTGCTGGGGCAGTACCAACTCACCATCACGGATCTCGAAACGCTTCACGTCCGGCTTGTCCTCGAGACGCACGGTGCGGGTCTCGTCACCCATGTCGACCTTGACGTCGTAGCCAACCACCTTGTCTGACGCGTCCTGCACCGTTTCACAGCGTTGTTCGGTCGTGGTATAGGTGTCGCCCTTCTTCATCTGACCCTGGATCTGGTTGCCGGCATAGCCGCCACCCACGGCACCCGCGGCTGTCAGCACCTTCTTGCCATTGCCACCGCCAAACTGATTGCCCACCACACCGCCGACGATCGCGCCGACGGCCGTGCCGACGACGTTGTGAGTATCCTTGCTGGGTGCCTGGTGCGTCACGGTCTCGTTGTGACAGACCTCGCGCGGGGTGGTCACGGTTTCCGTCACGGCATCTACCGCCACGATATCGGCGTATTCAGGCCCTGAGTTGCTGGCTGTATAGCTGCCGATCGCCACTCCACCACCAATGCCCAGTGCAGCAACGATCGCGCCAATCAGGATGGACTTGTTCATGCGTGTTCTCCTCACCGAATAATGTTGCAGCCTGGCTCGTCGGCCAGTCAGCCATGCCTCTGGATAACACTTGAGGGGCTGGCCGCTGCGTTCGGAGAGTAATCTAACACTGTTCGATAAACTCGGTAATGTGGCAACTTCACCACCCGGTCGTCGCCATTTCGCAACACGGGACGCGAAAAGCCGGGTTTTACGCTAGATCATGCCTTATATTAGCAATTTCTTGGCAAGCAGACTTGCGACCAGAAAACCCCGCTCATCGTCCTGGCGCTGACGCGGGCTGTACGAGCCGGACAGGACGAACAGAGCCGGTGCGAGCGCCTCAGCTCGCACCGGCCCTTGCCTTGATGACTCTGACACAAGTCACTCAGTCCAGCTGATTGGCAGTGATGGACACGGCTTCATCGTTGCAGAACTGCACGCGGACATCTTCCCACCAATTCAGCAGACGGCAGGACGTGTCATCGGCAATCGTCTCGCTGATATCACTGGGCTTGCCCAGCAACGAGATGGCCTGAGCCTCGCTCATGCCCTGCACCAGATAGCCATCATCCAGTGCTGAACGAATGCGGTACTGGCGCTGACTCTCCTCACGTGCGGCCAGGGCACGCTCCTTCTCACGCGCCAGGCGCTGCGCGGTCGGGTCTTCGCCTGAAGTCTCTGCTATCACGTCAGCGGCGGGCACCACCGTCAGCGAGTCATCCAGCGTGACGGGGGTATCGCCCTGCTGGCAAGGTTGCTGCTGCCAGGTGGGCACACCCGACTGCATACAACGAAAGATGCTGTTGTTGGCCTTGGCGGCGGGCGGCAGAGAGGGTGTCGCCGGGTCGGCAATCACTTGCGCCCGGGGCGCCTGCCCGTCACTCGAAGACGCCGCAGCATTCGTCGACTCCTCCGCCTGAACCGCCGCAAGCGGCATACCACTGACCAGCGCCGCCACCAGCAGTCCCCGCAAGAGCCGGCGCGACACCTGGCGTGAAATGCTGCCACAGGAATCCATCATCAACTTGTCTCTCCACTTGGTGAGAGCGTGGATCACGCACGGATATCACGCCCAATGAGGTGAAATGGCAAAGCCATCATCCTTGCGTCAGCGCTTCCACTGATAGACCTCATCGGCGGTCCGCACATCGTCATGGTGACTGACATCAGAGCGACTGGGGGCCGAGGCCGCTTCGCCTGATCCATTGCCTGGAGTATCCAGGTGCTGCGTGCCAGGCATGGCCAGGCTGTCGGGGTTGTGGTCGTGATCAGACGGCTCGATCTGATCGAGACTGGCTGCGCCGTGATCGGGCGTATCCCAGACGGTCACCACTCGATTGCGTCCTTCGCGCTTGGCACGGTACATGGCCTGATCGGCACGCTGCAGAAGGTCCGGCAGCAGTGATTCCGCGCAAGCGGCTGGCCCGCCCTGGGCTACACCGATACTGATGGTGACCCGCAGCAGCTGGCCGTTGCTCAGCGTGAAAGCACGACTGTTGATCGAGAGCAACAAGCGTTCGGCTGCATGCTGGAGCCCCTCTCGGTCCTCCGTCGGACACAGGGCCACGAACTCCTCTCCCCCCTGGCGGCACAACTGATCACTGCCACGCAGGTGGTGACGTAGTCGTTGTGTCAGCTCTATCAGCACCTCATCACCAATCGCATGCCCTTGCGTATCGTTGATGGCCTTGAAGTGATCGACATCGATCATCAGCACCCCCAGGCCACCACGACTCAGCAGACGCGGCCCCTCTTCCAGCAAGGCAAAACGAGACAGCGCCCCCGTCAGCTGGTCATGGCGCAAGTCACGACGGTAGCGCTTCTCGCGCTGCTCAGCCTCCCACCCGATCTGCACGGCCACCACCGCGATGAAGGTGACGGAAATCACCAGGTTGACGACACTGGCCAACGACATGAACTCGTAGGAAACGATATAGACCGGGCTGGTGAGGTATTGAGCGCCGATGTAGAACAGCAGCAGGGCACCACTGAACAATAGTCGTTGAATGCGTGACAAGGACGCGATACAGATGAAGAAGATGGCGACGATGTGGAAATACTCGAAGCCACCCTCGGCGCCGAACTGGTATTCCCACCATGCCGCCTTGGCTGACATCGGCACCACCAGCAACAGCAACGCGGTGTTCATGTACCCCTTGCGGTGGAACAGGATGGCCAAGACATTGAGCAGGACGCCGATGACATTGATCACCACCGGCTGCGGATAAGGCTGCAGGCCCAGCAGAGCGAAGTAGCCCAGCTGGCAGCCGAGCGCACTGATATAGATCCACATGAACAACTGATAAAGCACGAGGTGCCGCTCAGCCAGCCCCGCCGGAGCTGGCCACCGCCACTTCATGTTTACCGTGCGCAAGACACCCTGCCGACTTCCCGGTTTGCGACGGCGATCTGCTTTCGCCATGATTCCTTCCTCATTTACGGCACTTCCCATGTGCCTTCGCTGCGCGCCACCTGATGATTTTACCTGTCTATTCTATCTCACGCTGCTGTATGGAACGTGACAGCCATTTGCATTGCGCATCCTTCAAGGCATGCACGTAGTCAGGCATGTGTTCCACGTGTACCAGCCGTCGTCGCCTGCGAGACTGGCAATCCCATCACAGCGGCGTGGCTCACGTAGCAGGCGCCTGAGCGTGAAGCATCAGCAGTCTCGAGGATCAGCAGTCGAAGATTCTCACAAAGTGTGCCTTGTGGGGGGTGCTCGAAGGTTTTCAGGCAGTATATAAGCCCTAATTTCAGTCGTGATGATGACCGGGCTGGAAATAGTCCGTGACCAGTCAATGGTACTCTTGAGCATGGCAATACTGACATCTCGCCGCCAGCCTGCATGACCCACACCACCTGGCACTCGGACCCTCCTCGACGTCTGAGGCAAGAACCGGGCAGACAATCGCCCGCCTTCGTGACACCATCAGCGCCTGGACATGGCAGTAGCCGCCACCCACTTTTCCCCGCCGTTTTTAGAGAAGAGAGACTGTAATGGACGCGACCACTCTGACACGCGACTTCCACCTGTGGCAGCGTTTCTCCAAGCAAGACCGCCTGGAACGTGAACATCGTGCTGCCCGCCGCAAGATCGCCGAAGCTGGCACCATGGCGACGCGCATGATCAAGGCCTACGAAAGCATGGCCGCCAAGGGCGTCTCCGAGAATGCATGCTATCGCACCATCTACAAGCAACGCGATGCGCAGGGTGAGATCATGGTGCGCGAAGGCTGGCTCAAGGTGCGTCGTGTGGTCGCGGAAGGCGGCACAACGCGTCTTCGCGGCACACTGATGACGACGTTCAGCCTGCTGGATGGCGAGCAGGAACCCGCCGATGCCAGCGTCGAGAAACTCACGCTCGAGGTGTATGACGAAATCGTCGCCGGTACCAAGATGAAGCTGGCCTGCAAGGTGGACCGTTGCGACGCCGACGACCAGACGGACTTCATCACCTTCCTGGATGCCGTACGCGGCGACCTCAAGCAGTGGGTGTGACGCACCCAGACGTACACGCCAGCTCCTGATGAAGGGATAACTCCCTGAACCGCCTCAATGATGCCCTCTCGCCTCGTGCAGTGGGCATCATTGCCGTCAGGGGCCGGGAAACTGCTGACTCATGCCAATGCCGATCTGCCGGGGGAGCATTTGTTTCCGAAATGGAATCTATCCATTTCCTTTCTCGCACAGATAGCGACAGATATTGACCTGATAGATCGAAATCCTTGCCAATGTTGCGACAGTAGCAACCTGAGGTTACCCATCGTGCAGGAAACTCCTGGCTCTCACCTGACTCACAGTACCCAGAACATGCTCGTCATCCGATTACAGGAGTCAGTCCATGAATGCCATTGCACCGTCGGCTTATCATACCCTCGACGTCGAAACGCTCTCTCATGTCACCTCTGCTCGCCTGCCTTTGCAGCCTATCGGCGACATCACCATGGACAGCCCAGCCAGTGAGTTGGTGACGGACTTTGCCGTCACCGCCGGTCGCAGCATTCAGGGCAGCGCCTCCATCGGTCAGGCATTGGCGACCATGAAACAGGCGGGGGTGCGTCTGTTGCTGGTCCACGATCATGATGGCACCTTCACCGGCGTGGTGACCTCACGAGAACTGCAGGGTGGCCGAGTCGTGATGCGCGCCATGACCCGCTTCAATGTTCAGCGCGACGAAGTCACTACCGACATGGTGCAGATCCCCCGCGCCGAGCTGCAGGGCATTCCTCTCGCCGTGCTCAAGCGCGCCCGCGTGGGCGACCTGGTCGAGACGCTGCGTCAGAGCGGTGAATCCCACCTGCTGGTGACCGAGCAGGGCGACGATGGCAAGCCCAGCGTGCGTGGCCTGGTCGCCGCTTCCCGCGTCGGCAAGGCGTTGGGGCTCAACCTGGAACACCCGCCGGAAGCACGCAATTTCGCTGACATCTGCCGGGCCGTGCTGGGCAAGTATGAGTAACCCGACACGAGGATGCAGTGCTCTCAGTCATCTGCCTGACCGAGCTGTCATGAAGACGTGTCATGACAAGATGATTTATCCCCAGACTGGTGCTTGATTCGGGAAAAATGTTCACAAACGGCGTATGATGTGGCTATCAGCGCGAGATATCACTTGGCAGGCAGCATGGAAGCGCCTGTCGGTCAGAGAGATGACTCGGGCTCTGACGGATATACTCAGCCAACGGATGGTGTAGATGAGGATTTCAGCCATGCCATTACGCTCACTGCGTGATCATCTTTTCAAGCAGCGCCACGTCGAGGTGCTTGTCATCAAACAGATTGATGGCGAGCTCGTGCATGTGTGTGGTGCCGGCATCGTGGAAGGCAATGGCAGCGTCAGTCACAAGCGGCGTGAGCTGCAGCGTGACAACCATGCCTTCCCGGTGCGCATGCATGATGGCAATCAGGTACTTCAGCCGGACGACTTCAATCGTCTGGTGCTGCTGGAGGAAGTGACTCTGCATCCCCTTGGCTGCCAGCCGAAGGAAGCCATCTCGCTGGAGGTGGCTGGCCATCGCTATCGTGTCGCGCATACCCCCATGCGCTGCTGGCACTTCCGTGGCCATCTCGTGCTGGAGCGCACGCCCCAGGGCATGCTGCTGAGCACTGAGGACATGACCCTGATTCGCGCCAAGGCGAGTCGCCAGCCAGTCTCCAATACGGCACGCGCCAATGCCGAGCGCCTGCAGAAGACGCCCGCATGGCGCAATGTCGCTCCCCGCGGCCACGATGTGCATGCCGACGGCGCCACGACGCGTCAACGCGCGGCAGCACGCAGGGTCGATAGTACGACACGCGAGCTGGAGCTTGAGCCCAAGTACTGATCATTCAGGTACCGGCAAGCGGCGCATCGCGACGGGACATTGAGCCAGGACTGATGCAGTGAGAAAGGCTCATCGAGACAGACGCATTGAGACAGAACGCTCGGCAATTGCCGAGCGTTCTGCTGTCCAGCCCGGTGAGAGGAAGAGCGGCTCGCGGCAAGACAGCCTGAGCATATGCCGGTATTCTCACAGACCTGTCCTCTCGTTCAGGTTTCCTCATGCGCCGAATGCCAGCATCCCTTTTTCTGCTCGTCCTGATTCTGGTCGCCCTGAACCTGCGTCCGGCGCTGTCATCCCTGGCGCCCCTGCTGGATCGCATCACCCAGGACCTGGGCCTGAGCACGCTGGCAGCGGGCCTTCTCACCACACTGCCCGTCGTCTGCCTGGGGCTGTTCGCCCCACTGGCGCCGCGCCTGGCCCGCCGCCTGGGGGTAGAGCGCACCCTCAGCCTTGCCCTGGTCACTCTCGGCATCGCCCTGTGGTTGCGGGCCAGTGACATGGCACTACTGCTCTATCTCGGCACCCTGTTATGTGGTGGCAGCATCGGCGTCGCCGGCACACTGCTGCCCGCCATCGTCAAGCGTGAGCATCCTGAGCGAGCCGACCTGTTCACCGGCGTGTACACCATGGCGCTATGTCTTGGTGCGGCGCTGGCCGCGGGACTCAGCGTGCCACTGGCCAACCTTCTCGACAGCTGGCAAGCCTCATTGGCCTGCTGGGCGCTGCTTGTCGTGATCGCGCTTCCCGCCTGGCGCCTGAGCATGCCCCACCCGTGGCCAGAGAAGATGACCAGCCATCAGCAGGCCACCCCTCGCCTGTGGCACCTGGCGCTGGCCCGTCAGGTCACCTTCTTCATGGGCTGCCAGTCTTCACTGGCCTATATCGTCTTTGGCTGGCTGCCTTTCCTGCTCCAGCAGCGCGGCCTGAGCGATATCGAATCCGGCTGGCTGATGGCCGCCTCGGTGATGGCCCAGGTGCTCACCGCCCTGTTGGCCCCCGTGATCGGCCGCATGGGGCGCGACCAGCGCCCCGCCATCCTGCTGCTGTTGTCCTGTACCGCCTTCGGCCTGCTGGGACTGATGATCGGGCCACTGTCCCTGCGCTGGCTGTTCGCCGTGCTGCTCGGTTTCGGCCAGGGAGGCAGCTTCTCGATGGCGTTGACGCTGCTGGTGCTGCGCACCTCCGATGCACGCCTGGCGGGCGCCCTCTCCGGCATGGCACAAGGCACCGGCTACATGCTGGCCGCCCTCGGGCCACTCGCCGTCGGCATCCTGCTGGAAATCACGGCCGACCTGCGCGTGATCGCGTCGCTGTTCGCGCTGATCCTGCTGAGCGCCGCCATGCTTGGTTATCAGGTCGGCAAGCGCCGCCGTATCTGCCTGCGCGAGGATGGCAGCACCGAAGTGGTCGATGGCTGACATCTTCTCCCCCCACGGGGTGTGGCAAGGCCCCAGCAAGGTATCAATATTATCTGTCATTCATATTTGGATGATAGATTTTATCGATACTACTTGTCGTTGAAATTTATATATTCCGAATGTCTCATTTGGATTCCTCTGGTGTCGCTCTACCCTCTGAGTTCTCGTTGTAAAGCAACGAACATTGCGTCCTGCCATGTTCGAACGGCACTGCCATGTTCGAACGGCTCGGCAACGTTCAGATAGCCAGGCAATGTTCGACCCGCTTCGCAACAAGACCCGCATAACAACAAGCTCACACCCAGAGGCACAGGCTCATGTCCTTCGAAAGGATTCAATTGTCCTCCCCCTGCTCGGGAGACACCTCATGCTGTCATTGATCGGCGTTGCCATCATCGTCATCGGCCTCGCGCTGCGCCTCAATGCGCTGCTGGTGGTGCTGGTGGCAGGCTTCTCCTCCGGCCTGGTGGCCGGCATGTCACCCACTGAAATTCTCGCCGCGCTCGGTCAGGCCTTTACCGACAACCGCGCCGTCTCGCTGTTCATCATCACCCTGCCGGTGATCGGGCTGCTCGAGCGCAATGGCCTGCGCGATCAGGCCGAACATCTGGTCCAGAAGCTGCGGGCCGCCAGCGCCGGGCGCATCTCCTTCAGCTACCTGGTACTGCGCAAGGCGACCAATGCCTTCGGCCTGCAGCTCGGTGGTCACCCGGCGATGATTCGACCGCTGGTCGCCCCGATGTCAGTCGGCGCCGCCGAACGTGATCTCCCCGAAGAGGCGCTGAGCTCGCCACGCTTCAAGACCCTGAGCCAACGCATACGCGTTCTGAATGCTGTCAGCGAGAACTTCGGCAACTTCTTCAGCCAGCTGATCTTCGTGGCTTCCGGCGGGTTGTTGCTGATCAAGAGCGTGCTCGACAAGAGCGGCGCCAGCGTCAGCCTGGCCGACATGGCGTTGTATGCCATTCCCACCGCGCTGGTGTCACTGGTGGTGGTCTTCGTGCTCTGCCGCCGGCTGGACGCACGCATTCGCCGTGAACATCAGCTGTTGCGCGAGGAGTATCCCCAGCCCTCCGGCCAGGCCAACGCCACACCAGGCAAGGACACCTTCACCACTTCCGCGACGGAGAGCCACTCATGAACGGTATCGACGCTCTCTACCTGATTACCGGCTTCGCCATCATGGCCTTTGCCGTCCTGACGCTCACCGATCGTGATCATCCGCGCAGACTCGGCACCAGTGCCTTCTGGATGATCTTCGGCATCAGCCTGGCATTTGGTCAGTGGCTACCCGATGTCGTGGTCGGTATTGCCATGCTGGCGCTGGCCCTGCTGGCTGCCACCGGCCAGCTCGGGTTCGGCAACTACGGCCAGTTGAGCGATGAGGCGCGTCAGGCGCGCCGCAAGCGTCTCGGGTCGCGCCTGTTCATTCCCGCGCTGGTGATTCCGGTCGGCACCTTCCTTTACACCCTCACGACAGGTCAGAGTGCGCTGGTCGGCCTTGGCGTCGCGACGGTGCTGGCCTTTGCCGTGGCGCTGCTGCTGCTGCGCGAGAGTCCGGCGACCGGCATGCAGGAAGGTCGCCGTCTGGCCGATGCCATCGGCTGGGCCGCCATCCTGCCGCAATTCCTGGCCGCCCTCGGTCTGCTGTTCGATCAGGCCGGTGTCGGCCAGACCATCGCCGGGCTGGTCTCGAGCGTGGTGCCGGATACCAGCCTGATCGCCTGCGTGATTGCCTACTGCGTCGGCATGGCCGTATTCACCATGCTGATGGGCAACGGCTTCGCGGCCTTTGCGGTCATCACCTCCGGCATCGGCTATCCGCTGGTCATCGCGCTGCATGGCGGCAACCCGGCCATCGTCGGTGTGCTGGGCATGCTGTCCGGCTACTGCGGCACGCTGATGACGCCGATGGCTGCCAACTTCAACATCGTGCCGGCCGCCCTGCTGGAACTGGATGACCGCTACCACATCATTCGCGCACAGATACTGCCTGCGCTGATCATGCTGGCCGCCAACATCAGCCTGATGCTGTTGCTGGCCTTCTGATCTCCCACTCCCACCCGCGCATCGATCACCGCCAGAGTGACCCGCGGTGATCGATGCCAGCCAAGGAATTTCATCATGCGTCGTCTGCTACTCTGCGGCTTCGAGCCCTTCGGCACGGATAGCGTCAATCCCGCCCTCAAGATCATCGAGCAACTGGACGGCCAGACACTGGTCTTGCAGGACCAGCCCGATGAGCGCTTCGAGATCATCACCTGCCGGGTGCCGGTGACACGCTACGCCGCGATTGACAGCGTCATCGAGGCCATCGGCGAGCACGCCCCTGACACCGTGATCATGCTCGGCCAGGCCAGCGGTCGCAGCGCCATCACGCCGGAGCGGGTCGCCATCAACCTGGATGACTATCGCATCAAGGACAACGGCGGCCACCAGCCGGTGGATGAGCCCATCGAGGCCGATGGCCCGGATGGCTGCTTCACCACCCTGCCGATCAAGGCGATGGTCAACGACCTCCAGGCGGCGGGCCTTCCCGCCAGCGTCTCCTACACGGCAGGCACCTTCGTCTGCAACCACCTGTTCTATGGGGTGCAGCGTCATCTGGCGGATAGCCCCATCCGCTCAGGCTTCGTGCATATCCCGGCGCTGCCCGAGCAGAGTGTCGATGGCCGCCTGCCGACCATGAGTCTTGAAAGCATGCTCGAAGGCGTGCGGGTGATGTGCGTCAGCGCCATGTCCCATCAGGAGGATGCGCGCATCGGCGGTGGCAATATCAGCTGAGCATCTCCCGCGCGTCGCGGCTGAGCGCCCGACTCCGACAGCTCCCCTGCAAGCCGGCATGCGTTACAATGCCGGCTTTCCCATTTCTGGCAGGTGGACACGATGACTCCCGAGACGCACATCCTGGTGCTGTATACCGGCGGCACGCTGGGCATGGTGGAAAGTGAACAAGGACTGGTACCTGCCGGTGACTTCGATGCCCGTCTGCGTGCAGCACTGGAACAACTGCCCCCCAGCCGTCGTGGCCGTCTGCCCGCCTTCACCCTGCGCGAGTTTCCGCAGCTGATCGACTCCTCCTCCGCGACACCGGCGGACTGGCACACCATCGCCAGCCAGATCGCGGACGCCTACGACAGCTTCGATGGCTTCGTCGTGCTGCAGGGCACCGACACCCTGGCCTGGACTGCCTCCAGCCTCGCCTTCCAGCTCAAGGGTACCGCGCGCCCGGTGATCGTCAGTGGCGCACAGTTGCCGCTGGAAGCCGAGCACAGCGACGCGCTGGACAATGTCGAGCTGGCGCTCACCGCCGCCGCCCAGCCGACCCTCAATGAAGTCGTGGTCGCCTTCGGCGGGCAGTTGCTGCGTGGCGTGTGCACCCGCAAGTGGTACACCCAGGACCACCGCGGCTTCACCACGCCCAATGCGCCGCTGCTGGGCGAATGGGTCGATGACCGCGTCGTGCTCTACCCCGGCCGCCTGATGGATGACCAGGGCCCCGCCTTCGAGCTGCCCGATTATGCTCGCCTCGGCAAGGACAGCATCATTCGCCTGCCGCTCTACCCCGGCATCAGCGCCGAGAGCGTGCGTGTGCAGTTGATGCGCCCGGAGGTCAAGGGCGCCGTACTGGAGCTGTGGGGCAGCGGCAATCTGCCGGAAGACAGCGAGCTTCTAGGGGTATTGGCCGATGCACGTGGCGAAGGCAAGCTGCTGGCCGGTATCAGCCAATGTCCGCACGGGCCGGTCACCATCGGCCACTATGCAGCCGGTGCAGGTCTGGCCACCATCGGTGTGCTGTCAGGCGATGACATGACGCTGGAAGCGACCTTCACCAAACTGCTGCATCTGGTGGCGCTCGATCAGGATGAGGACTGGCAGCGGGAACGCTTCCTGATGCCCTTGGTGGGCGAGCGCGCCAGCGGCCTGCTGTGAGACCTGGCGACCCCGCGGGTCGCTGAACTCTTGTCGCTGAGCGCTGAATTCTAGCCGCTGATCAGCGCGCTAACAGCCCCATGGTTGGCCGATAGATAACAGAAAGCCCCCGTCAGGCGTACCTGACGGGGGCTTTCTCGTTTCGCTGATAGGCCTTGGCTAATCCTTCACGCCAAGGCGCAAATCAACGGGCCAGCTGGTTCAACCGAATCAGCCGGTGTTGCGCAGACCGGCCGAGATACCGGCCATGGTCACCATCAGCGCGCGTGACAGCTCGGCGGAGATGGCGCCATCGGCGTCGCGGTTACGCTGCAGCAGCTCGGCCTGCAGACCATGCAGAGGGTCGATGTAGGGGTTGCGCACATCGATAGCCTGACGGATCAGCGGCATATGCTCAAGCAGTGCCTGTTGATCGCGGATTTCCAGCACCACCTTCTCTAGGCGCTCGAGACGATCACGCAGCGATTGCCCCAGCGCCTTCAGGGCCGGCTCATCGACCAGACGCTGCTCGTAGTAGGCCGCCGTCGAGAGATCGGCCTTGGAGAGCAGCATCTCCAGCATGTCGACATAGGTGGAGAAGAACGGCCAGTCGTTCATCATCTCGCGCAGCACTTCCAGACCGCCCTCTTCCTGCATGCGGGTGGCGAAGGCCTCGCCACTGCCGAGCCAGGCGGGCAGCATCAGACGGATCTGGGTCCAGGCGAAGATCCACGGAATTGCGCGCAACGTCTCGACGCCACCATCCTGACGACGCTTGGCGGGGCGGGAGCCCAGCGGCAGGCGTGCCAGTGCGGTTTCCGGTGTTACCGAGCGGAAGTACGGCACGAAGTTCGGGTCTTCACGCACCACGCCGACATAGGCCTTGTGCGCGATACCGGCCAGGCGGTCCATCTCGTCACGCCATTGCTGCTTCGGCGCCGGCGGCGGCAGCATGCTGGCTTCCAGCACCGCGCAGACATAGATCTCCATCGAGCGGCTGGCGATGTCCGGCAGACCGAACTTGAAGCGAATCATCTCGCCCTGCTCGGTGACGCGCAGCGAGCCGGTCACCGAGCCCGGTGGCTGGGACAGGATCGCCGCATGCGCCGGACCGCCGCCACGACCGACCGTACCACCACGGCCGTGGAACAGGGTCAGTTCGACGCCGTGGCGCTTGGTGACTTCCACCAGCGTTTCCTGGGCGCGGTACTGTGCCCAGGCAGCCGCCAGCTGACCGGCGTCCTTGGCGGAGTCGGAGTAACCGATCATCACTTCCTGACGGTCACCGGCCTGCTCGCGATAGATCGGCATGCCCAGCAGCGTGTCGATGACGGGGCCGGAGCGATCCAGATCATCCAGCGTCTCGAACAGCGGCGCGATGGGCAGACGCACATCACCGCCGATCTCCTTCATCAACAGTGCCACCGCCAGCACATCGGAGGCCTGACCGGCCATCGAGATGATGTAGGTGCCCAGCGCCTCGCGATGCTCGCGCGCGATGACCTTGAAGGTATCCAGCACCTCGCGCGTGTCGGTGGAACATTCCCAATGGCGCGGGATCAGCGGGCGACGGCCAGCCAGCTCCCTGGTGAGGAAGTCACAGCGCTGCTGCTCGTCCCATTCGAAATAGCTGCCCAGCCCCAGCGTCTGACTCAGTTCATCGAAGACCTGCGCGTGACGCGTGCTTTCCTGGCGGATATCGAGCTTGGTCAGGGTGACACCGAAACAGGCCACGCGACGCAGGGTATCGAGCAGTGCGCCATTGGCGATGGTATCCAGCCCCACATCGCACAGCGAGCGGTAGCAGGCCAGCAGCGGCGTATACAGCTGCTCACGGGTCTCGATGATATCGACGCCTTCGTGGCGCTTGCCGTCCAGGCCGGCCTTGGCCCAGTCACGCGTGCTTTCCATGCGCAGGATCAGGCGGCGCAGGATCTCGCGATAGGGTTCGGCCACATCGCCGGCCTCGGCACGCAGAGCGGCCGTGCACTTCCACATCGACAGCTCCGACTTGAGCTGTTCGAGATCGCGCAGATAGAGGTCCGCTGCCATCCAACGCCCCAGCAGCAACACGGTCCGCGTCACGCTGGCGGTGACATTGGGATTGCCGTCGCGATCACCGCCCATCCAGGAGGCGAAGCAGATCGGCGCGGCGTCCAGCGGCAAGCGCTCACCGGCGGCGTCCAGCGTCATCTCGTCAAGCTGACGGTGGAAGTCCGGTACCGCTTGCCACAGCGAGTTCTCGATGGTGGCAAAGCCCCACTTGGCCTCATCCACCGGCGTCGGACGCTCGTGGCGAATCTCGTCGGTGTGCCAGGCCTGGCTGATCAGCTCGGTCAGGCGTGCACGCGCGAGGGTCGCCTGTTCCGGGCGATCACAGGCGCCTTCCATCTGGGTCAGACAGCCCTCGATGGCATCGTATTTCTGGATCAGAGTGCGGCGGATAACTTCCGTCGGGTGCGCCGTCAGCACCAGCTCGACACGCATTGCCGAGAGCTCCTCGACGATCTTCTGCGCACTGAAGCCACGCTCGCGAATGCGCGTGATCAGCTCGCCGAGGTCCGGCTGGCTGCCGGGACGATAATCCTCGACGCGCTTGAAGCGGCCACGGTAGTGCTGCTCGGCGATGTTGGAAAGATTCAGAAACTGGTTGAACGCCCGGGTGACCGGCAGCAGATCACCATCCGGCAGATCACGAAGATAGTCGATCAGCTCATGACGGGCGGCCTGATCGCCCTGCTGGCCCTGTTTGGCCAGGGCGCGGATGCGCTCGATGCGTGCGACGAAGTCATCGCCGAGGTCGGCCGCGATGGTCTGGCCGAGGTTGTCACCGAGAATACGCACGTTATCGCGCAACGATTCATGCAAGTCGTGACTCATGAAACCCTCCTTGGGAGTGACGGTGCTGCCGCGGTCATCTTCCCCTGTCACCAGGGGCACACAGTCAGATAGCTGACAACAGATTCCCTCATTGCGCAAAGACACCTGATGACAACCGGCTGAGGGAAGACACCGGTCTGGCGCTGGTGAAGACACTGGCGCGAAACGGAAAGACCCGCGGCGCAGCAGACCGGAAAGCAGGACAAGACTCGCGTCCTGATCGCTTCCCCTCAGCATACGACCGCGGGCCTCGGCTCCACAATCCGACTATCGCGTAAACTTACTACATTTTTCCAGATGCCCTTTTCCCAATACCCTGCAACGACGCTCCCTCACCGAACCAGCGGCGTCACCGGACGCGCTGCTGACGTCGCACCATCGCCCCGTCGCGCCTGCTCAACCGCACGTTCCTGGCGCTTGGCCTCATCCCAATGCGCATCCATCTCGGCAAGCGACGCCTCATCCAGCGTACGCCCCTGCCCGGCGATCGCGGCTTCCACATGGCGGAAGCGTGATTCGAAGCGCGCATTGGTGGCGCGTAGCATCTGCTCCGGGTCCGCCTTGAGAGTACGCGCGAGATTGACCACCGCGAACAGCAGGTCTCCGACTTCCTCGCGCGCATGGGCCGTATCGCCCTCGGTCAGCGCTTCCTCGACTTCGCCGAGTTCCTCACGAATCTTGGCCAGCACGCCACTCGTGTCCGGCCAGTCAAAGCCCGAACGCGCGGCCTTCTTCGAGAGCTTGGCCGCCCGCGTCAGCGCCGGCAGGCCAAGTGGCACGCCATCCAGCACGCTGTCGCCGGCAGTCTGGCTGGCAGGCGCGTCAGCGGACTCCTGCTGCTTGAGCGACTCCCACTGGGCGTTGAGCGAGCCTTCGTCGACCTCATGAGTGGCGATGCTCTCCCGGCGCGATGCGAGCGACCCATCCGGGAAGACATGCGGATGGCGGTGCAGCATCTTCTCGGTCAGCACATGGATCACGTCGTGGAAATCGAAGCGTTGCTGCTCACTGGCGATCTGGGCGTAGAAGATGCCCTGAAACAGCAGGTCACCCAGTTCCGCCGGCAGCTCCTCGAGCACGCTGGCATCGGCGGCGGCGCGCTCGATGACATCGGCGACCTCATAGGCCTCCTCCAGGGTGTGCGGCACCAGACTCGCGTAATCCTGACGGCTGTCCCAGGGGCAGCCGTACTGCGGGTCACGCAGCACGGCCATCAGGGTCAGCAGATCATCGAGGGTGTAGCGCGTATCAACTTGCCTGCCTGCATCGACATCGACACTGGCATCGAATCGCCGACTCATGCCTTGTCGCCCCCGACCCGCAGGCGCTTGACGTCGATGATGTTGGGCAGCTGCTGGATGCGGGCGAATACGCGCCCCAGCACGTCGAGGTTCTCGACTTCCAGCGTGATCTTGAGCGTGGCGATGTTGTCGAGCTGATCGGTGCGCGTGTTCACCGACAGCACATTGACCTTGTCGCCGCTCAGCACGTTGGTGACATCACGCAGCAGGCCGGAGCGGTCCCAGGCCTGGATCTCGATATCCACCGGATACTGATTGCGCGAGCGCTGCCCCCAGTCGACATCGACGATGCGACGCGGCTCGTCCGAACGCAGCTGGATCAGGTTCGGGCAGTCCTGACGGTGCACGGTCACGCCGCGCCCCTGGGTGATGAAACCGGCGATCTGATCGCCTGGCACCGGGTGACAGCAGTTGGCCATGGTGGTCTTCAGATTGCCGACCCCCAGCACCATGACGGCGTCGGGCTTTTCCTTGCCCTGCGGCTTGCGCTGACGCAGCAGGCGCTCGAGCTGCTCCTGATCATCGGTATCGCCGAACAGCTGCTGGGCCTGATGCAGTACCTGGCCGACGCGCAGATCGCCCGCGCCGATGGCGGCGTACATGTCATCACGCGTCGGGTAATTGACGGCGTTGGCCAGCTTGTCGCGGTCGAGATTCTCCAGCGCCAGCCGCGAGAATTCCTTCTCGAGCAGCGCCTTGCCCTCATCGACGTTCTGATCGCGTGCCTGCAGCTTGAACCAGGTCTGGATCTTGGCGCGGGCCCGCGAGGTGCGCACGTAGCCCAGATTCGGGTTGAGCCAGTCGCGGCTCGGGCCGCCCTTGGTGGCGGTCAGGATCTCGACCTGCTGGCCGGTCTTGAGCTTGTAGGTCAGCGGCACGATGCGCCCGTCGACCTTGGCACCCCGACAGCGATGGCCGACCTCGGTGTGCACGCGGTAGGCGAAGTCGATCGGCGTCGCGATCTTGGGCAGGTCGATGACATGCCCTTCCGGCGTGAAGACATAGATGCGGTCCGGCGCGACATCGGAGCTCAGCCCCTGACGGATCGCCTCCTGGCCGCCGTTCTCGCCGACTTCGTCCTGCCATTCGAGCACCTGACGCAACCAGGCGATCTTGTCCTCGTAGCTACGACTCTTGTGGCCGACATCGTGGCCCTTGTAACGCCAGTGGGCACACACGCCCAGCTCCGCCTCCTCGTGCATGTCGAAGGTACGGATCTGGATCTCGATGACCTTGTTGCTCGGCCCCACCACCGCAGTGTGCAGTGACTGGTAGCCATTCTTCTTGGGGTTGGCGATGTAGTCGTCAAACTCATGCGGTACGTGGTGCCAGCGCGAGTGCACGATCCCAAGCGCCGTGTAGCAATCGCTGACGGTGCCGACCAGAATCCGTACCGCGCGCACGTCATACACCTGGGAGAAGGCGATGCGCTTGATCTTCATCTTCCGCCAGATGGAGTAGATGTGCTTGGCACGGCCCGCGACATCGAAGTGCTTGATGCCCTGCTCGCTCATCAGAGTGCGCATCTCGACCAGCAGGTCGGCGATGTAGTGCTCACGCTCCAGGCGCTTCTCGGACAGCTGCCTGGCGATGGTCTTGTATTCATCTTCCTCGCGGTAGCGGAAGGACAGGTCCTCCAGCTCCCACTTGAGCTGACCGATGCCCAGACGGTGCGCCAGCGGCCCGTAGATATCGAAGACTTCGCTGGCCACGCGCATGCGCTTCTCGCGCGGGGCATCCTTGACGTGACGCAGGGCGACGGTACGTTCGGCGATCTTGATCAGCGCGATGCGCACATCATCGATCATCGACACCAGCATCTTGCGCAGGTTGTCCTGCTGGTCATGCTGCGCCATGCCATGACTCGGCGCCTGCAGCTGACTGATGGCGGCCATGTTGAGCACGCCATCGATCAGGCGTGCCACTTCCTTGCCGAAATGCTTCTCGATGGCCTCAAGCCCCAGATGCCCTTCACGCACCGCGCGATAGAGCACGGCCGCGACCAGCGCCGGTTGGTCAAGCTTGAGTTCCGACAGGATGTCGGCCATCTCGAGACTGAAACGGAAACTGCGCAGCGGCTCGCGCCACGGCTTGTCACCGCGGGCGTCCGCCTCGCGCGCCACCTTGAGCGCCACTTCACAGGCCTGCACCATGACCTCGGCATTCACCGACGGGACTTCCTCGCGCAGTCGCGCGACCCACACCGGGATGTCCACACCACCGCTATCGGTCAGCGGCTGATCTTCGCGCACCTTGACCATGACCCTATGTCCTTGAATATCTTGCCATCTTGATGACAGTGCCCGAGGGCACCGCCTCAGTCTTCCGCCCGCTCCAGCAGCAACATCGATTCCAGATGTGCCGTGTGAACGAACATGTCCGCCATCAGGGCACGTGTGACGCGATAACCGGCGTCCTGCAACAGCCGTGCATCACGCATCAGCGTGGTCGGGTCACAGGCGATATACAGCACACGCTGCGGCACTCGGCTGACCCTCCCAGCATGCAGATCACGTGCCAGCTCCTCGCAGAGAGGCTGAGCGCCATCACGCGGCGGGTCTAGTACCAGAAGGTCGATACCCTCGAGTGACGGCAGGGCCTTGCTCAGGTCCGCTCGACGTGCACTCACCTGCGCCAGCCCGTTGGCTTCGGCGTTGGCCATCAGCTGATCGACCATGCCCTGACTGCCCTCGATGCCCGTCACCTCACTGGCGCCGGCTGCGGCAGCCGCCAGCGTCAGGTTGCCGACCCCGGCGTAGAGGTCCATCACCTTGAGGCCACTGACGTCGCCCAGCCATTCGAAGGCGGTGTCGATCAGGCGCTGATTGAGCGCCGCATTGACCTGCACGAAGTCGCCCGGCGAGAAGGCAAGACGCAGCGTCGTTGCGCCGATATTCAGCGAATACGCGGCGTTCGGCGTGCCCGACAGCCACTCCAGCACCACCGGATCACGTCCGACCCGCCAGCCGACCACCAGGCCGTGCTGCTCGGCGAAGGCCTGCCAGCGCTGCGCATCACGCGGCACCGCCTTGAGTTGGCGCACCACCACGATGACCTGCCCTTCGGCAGCGGTCAGCTCCAGATGGCCCAGACGCTTGGGCGCCTCGAGGCTTTCGATCAGCTCACGCAGCGGCGCGAGCAGACGGTCCAGCTCCGGCACCAGCACGCTGCAGGTGGTGATATCGACCAGCTGGTTGCTGCCGCGTCCCCGGAAGCCGAACTGCAACTCACCGGCATCGGTCACGCGTACGCCGATACGCGCGCGACGGCGATAACGGCTTTCATCTTCGCCCAGCGGCTGAATCTCGGGCAGCGTCACGCCATTGCGTGTCGCATGTTCGCCCAGCACCTGCACCTTATGAGTGCGTTGTGCATCCAGCGCCATGTGCTGCAGATCACAGCCGCCACAGCTGCCGAAATAGGCACAGGGCGGCGTCACGCGACTGTCAGCCGCGTTGTCACGTGCACGCACATGCGCCTCATTGAAGCGCTTGTGGGTGCGGTGGATGGCCAGCGTCACGCGCTCGCCGGGCAAGGCCTGATCGATGAACTGGGTCTTGCCGCTCTCGTCATGGGCGATGCCGCGCCCGTCATGGGCCAGGCGGTCGACCGTCAGCCACTGGCTGTCGGCGTCGCTGGCATTGCGGGTGCCACGGCTGGCCACTTCCTTCTCGCGACGGGTCGGCTTGCGCGCCGGTCGCTTCTGTCCGAGCAGCGCCATCAGGAACGCTCCCCTGCGACGGCTTCATTGTGGGGCGTGTCCTGCTGAGTCATGTCGTCGTCCTGGGTGTAGAGGCCTGTCGAGAGATAGCGGTCTCCCCGGTCACAGACGATGAACACGATGACCGCATTCTCGACCTGCTCGGCGAGCTTGAGCGCGCCCGCCAGCGCACCGCCGGAGGAGACACCCGCCAGGATGCCTTCTTCGCGCGCCAGACGGCGCATGCAGACTTCGGCTTCGTGCTGGCCGATATCCAGCGTGCGGTCGATGCGTGAGGCATCGAAGATCCGCGGCAGATACTCGGCAGGCCAGCGGCGGATACCCGCGATGCTGGCGCCTTCGGCAGGTTGCAGGCCGACGATCTCGATGGCCGGATTCTGCTCCTTCAGATAGCGCGAGGTGCCCATGATGGTGCCGGTGGTGCCCATCGAGGACACGAAGTGCGTGATGCGCCCATGGGTCTGCTGCCAGAGTTCCGGCCCGGTGGTGCGGTAGTGCGCCAGCGGATTGTCCTGGTTGGCGAACTGATCCAGCGCCTTGCCCTCACCACGCGCGATCATCCCCTCGGCCAGGTCCCGCGCGTGCTCCATGCCATCGGCTTCGATCAGCGTGGCCCCGTAGGCGCCCATCGCCTGCTTGCGCTCGCTGGAGGCACTGGCCGGCATCACCAGCACCATGCGGTAACCCTTGATGGCCGCCGTCATGGCCAGCGCGATGCCGGTATTGCCGGAGGTCGCTTCGATCAGGGTATCGCCGGGAGAGATCTCGCCGCGCGCTTCCGCCTCCTGGAACATGGAAAGCGCCGGACGATCCTTGACCGAACCGGCGGGGTTGTGACCCTCCAGCTTGGCCAGCAGCACATTGTTGCGGCCTGCGGTGATGCGCGTCAGGCGCACCAGCGGCGTGTTGCCGACGACATCTGCAAGACTGGGATAATCGGACGCGCCAGGGATGGCGTCACCGGGGGTTTCGCTGAGATGAGACATGAGAGGCAGACTCCAGAGACGCCGCGCCCGGACAGCCGAATGACAGCGGTCAGGCGCTGGCATCGGGACCAAGGACGAACGGGGGGCCGCGTCGGGGTGTAGATGATGCGCGCAGTATATCGCTCCCGCCCAGCCCTGTCAGGGCGCTCGCCATCGCTTCGCTCAAGAGCGCGAGGTATGCTTGCCGCTGATGCTCGTTCGCCCTTTGACGATGGATTGCCATGCTGCTTCGTACCCGATTCCAGCTTGCCCTCTTGCTGCTGCCCCTCGCCACCAGCCTGATGTTCAGCCTGTATGCGGTGGACCGCGAGATCAGCGGTGAGCGCCTGGCCATGATGGAGCGCCTGCAGGCCAGCATGCAGGCCATCATGCCGGGCATGGCCAACGCCGCCCTCGCCGCTGACGACCAGCGCCTGCACGAGCAGGCCCAGATGCTGATCGACCAGCGCGACGTGCGCGCCCTGACGCTGCGCACCGCCAACGGCGGCACTCTGTTGCATCTCGGCCCCAGCCAGCGCCCGGAGACCAGCGCGCTGGTCGAGAGTCAGGCCTACCCCTCGGACCCGGACTCGCTGGTGATGGTGATGCCGGTCATCGACCCGTGGCGCGAGGCGCAGCGCGGCGAGCAGATGTCGTGGCTGGTGCTGGAGGCCTCCGACACCCGCCTGGTGCTGCATCGCTACCAGCTGCTGGTCGGCTACGGGCTGGCCAATCTGGTCTTCGGGCTGGCGCTGCTGCTGCTGGCCTTCCATGGCTCGCGCCGCATGCTGCAGCCGCTGCATGAACTGGGCGAGGCTTTGACCTGCCTGGCGCGCGGCGAGACACACCGCCAGCTGCCGGTGGCAGGCAATGACGACCTCAGCGAGCTGGCCGAGAACTACAACCGCAGCGTCGAGCAGCTCAAGCGCGCCCGCGAGGACATGCAGGACCAGATCGAACAGACCACCCAGGACCTGCACGAGTCGATGGAAACCGTCGAGATCAAGAACATCGAGCTCGACATGGCGCGCCGCAAGGCGCTGGAAGCCAACCGCATCAAGTCGGAATTCCTGGCCAACATGAGCCATGAGATCCGCACGCCACTCAACGGCATCATCGGCTTCAGCAACCTGCTGGGGCGCAGTGATCTGGACAACCGCCAGCGCGACTGGCTGGGCCACATGCAGAATGCCTCCTCGAGCCTGATGTCATTGATCAATGACATTCTCGACTTCTCCAAGATCGAAGCCGGCAAGCTCGAGCTGGAGAAGGTGCAGATGGACATCGAGCCGCTGATCGAGGAAGTGCTCGCCATGCATGCCCCGGAGGCCCATCGCAAGCATCTGCATCTACTCGGGCTTGTCTATGACGACGTGCCGCAGCGCTTCGAGGGCGACCCGCTGCGCATCAAGCAGGTGGTGACGAATCTGGTCGCCAATGCCGTCAAGTTCACCGAGCGCGGCGAAGTCATCGTGCGCGTGATGGTGGATGACCTCTCCGGCAGCAACACCCGCCTCAAGATCGCGGTGGCAGACACCGGCATCGGCATGGATAGCGCCCAGCGCAATCGCCTGTTCCAGGCCTTCTCACAGGGAGATCCGTCACGAGCACGCCAGTTCGGCGGCACCGGCCTGGGGCTGATGATCTCCAAGCGACTGGTCGAGCAGATGGGCGGCGAGATCCAGGTCGACAGCCTGCCCGGCCACGGCTCCACCTTCCTGTTCAGCGTGCCGGTGGCGGTCAGCAGCATCGAGGAGCGCCCGCGCGAAGTCGTGTTCGATCATCAACGCATCTGCCTGATCGAGCCACACTCGGCCACCCGTCGCGCCCTGAGTTACCTGCTGACCCGCTGGTCACTGACGCTGGTCGGTATCGAAGAGCAGCCGGACCTGGTGGTCGTCGCGCTGGAGAGCCGCGACCTCAAGCGGCTGGATGAATGGGGCGCGCGCCTCAAGCATCTGCCGTGTCGCGTGTTGGGTCTGCTGAACGCGCCCCTGCCCGCCGACGCCGAGAACCTGCAGCAGTACGGCATCGACGAAGTGGTCAGCAAGCCGGTCACGCGCCTGCAGATGCGTCACAAGCTGGCCAATCTGCTGCATTCACCTCACCGCGACCCGACTCAGGCGCCGCGCAGCGCCTCCTTCACCTCGTTCGAGCCGGCCACACGTGAGCAGGACGCAGGCACGGCACCAGCCGCCAAGCCAGCCAGCACGCCTGCCAAGACGACATCAGCCGGCCCGCGGCCTGAGCTCACCGCCCAGCCTGCGCGTCAGGAAACGCCTGCGCAGCCTCGCAAGTGCGTGATGGTGGTCGACGACAACCCCTCCAACCGACTGTTGGCCGAGGAGCTGTTGACCGACATGGGGCTGGACACCCTGGCCGCCCAGAGTGGCGAAGAGGCGCTGGCCTTGGCTCAGGAGCAGGTCGTGGATGCCGTCCTGATGGATATCCAGATGCCGGGCATGAACGGGCTGGAAGCCACCAAGGCGCTGCGTCATCAACATCGCGAGGGCAACCGCCACCTGCCGGTGATCGCCCTCACCGCCCATGCACTGGCGCATGAACGGCGAGAGCTGCTGGCGGAAGGCATGGATGATTACCTGATCAAGCCCATCGACGAGGGCCTGCTGGCCAACCTGCTCAGCCGTCATCTGGGCATTTCGCTGAACCCGCCACCGCAGGCCGCGCGGTCATCCAGCCAATCGCGCAGCCCTGCCCGCAGCCAATCGCGCAGTCCAGAACGCAGCCAATCGCGCAGCCCTGCTCGCAGTCAGGCGACGTCTGCCTTGCCGCCGGGAGTGAAAGACGCTGCCAGCCAGGCCGAGTCCTCGTCGCCGGCAGCGCCCCTGCCCCGCTCTGCCGCGAAGAGTCAGCTCAGCCTGGAGCAGGACGCCGACCTGCCGGTGGTCGACATGGCGCTGGGCGTGGAGATGGCCGGTGGCCGTGAGGCCCTGGCTCTGGAGATGCTGGGGCTGCTGATCGAGAGCCTGCCGGAGAGCGAGGCCAGGATCCGCCGCGCCTGGCAGGCGCGTGACAACGAGGCGATGCTCGATGGCGTGCATTATCTCAACGGCGCCTGCCGCTACTGTGGCGTGCCGCGTCTGGCACTGCTGGTGGAGGCACTGGAGACCCGCATCCGCGTCAGCGGCCTGTCGCAGCTGGAAGAGGATGTCGATGCCCTGTTCGCGGCCATCGACAGCCTGATCCAGTGGTCGCACAGCGACGAGGCCAAGGCCTTGCTCGCCGCGCCGCTTGAACCGGCTAGCCCCGGCGGTGAGACGGCTGAGACGTCTGAAACGCCGACAGCGCCCCCTGCCGAGACCTCATCCCCGTCCTCCCCCGCGCCCTCGGACGCACCCGCTGAGCCCTCCGACACAGGCTCATCATCGGTAAGCAAGCCACAGACAAGCGAGCCCCAGTCCAAAGACCAGCCCTGAAAGACCAGCCCTGCACAAACGACAACGCCACCCGCTGCCGCAAGGCAGGGGTGGCGTTGTCGTTTCGAGCGCCGTGTTCAGAGACGCGATCCAGCGCCAGATCGAGGGAGGCTAACGCTCCAGCACCACGAAGGCGATGGCCTGATCACGCTCATCACTGATCGACAGGTGCAGATGGCGGATACCCGCCCGCGCGGTCAGGGCTTCCGCCTCGTCAGACAGCTTGAGCGAGGGCTTGCCCAGGGCGTCGTTGACCACCTGAATCTGGGTGAAGCGCATGCCCTGACGCAGGCCGGTGCCCAGCGCCTTGACGAAGGCTTCCTTGGCCGCGAAACGCTTGGCCAGAAAGGCCGCCGGCTGAGGGTGATCGGCAAAGCGCGCCAGCTCCTCTTCCCCCAGCAGTCGGCGCGCAAAGCGCTCGCCATGGCGCGCCATGCCGGCCTCGAAGCGCTCGATACGCGCGATGTCCGTGCCTATGCCGACGATCATCCGCAGCAGCCTGAGCCCTGCACATGCTCATGGTCATCACCGTGTTCGTGGTCATGGTCATGATCGTGCGCATCCAGCGCGGCCATCAGGCCCGCTTCCTGGCCTGCGATACACAGACGCTTCATCTCGATGACGGCCTCCTTCAGGCCGACGAACATGGCGCGCGCGATGATCGCGTGACCGATGTTCAGCTCGTTGAGCCCTGAGATACCCGCGATCGCCTCGACGTTGTGATAGTTGAGGCCGTGACCGGCATTGACCACCAGCCCCAGCTCGTTGGCCAGTTCCGCGGCGGCCGCGATGCGCTCGAACTCGACACGCGCCGTCTCGCCCGTGGCATCGGCATAGGCGCCGGTATGCAGCTCGATGACCGGCGCACCGGCCTCGAAGGCGGCACGGATCTGCTCAGGCTCCGGGTCGATGAACAGCGAGACTTCACAGCCCGCCGCCGCCAGACGCTCGCAGGCGGCGGTGATGCGCGCCAGATCACCGGCGACATCCAGCCCGCCTTCGGTGGTCAGCTCTTCGCGCTTTTCCGGCACCAGACACACGTTGGCCGGCTGGACTTCCTCGGCCAGCGCCAGCATCTCTTCGCTGACGGCCATCTCGAGATTCATGCGCGTGTTGAGCACCTCGGCCAGAATGCGCACGTCGCGCTCCTGGATGTGGCGACGGTCTTCACGCAGGTGCACGGTGATACCGTCGGCACCCGCCTCTTCCGCGACCAGCGCGGCCTGGACCGGGTCCGGATAGCGGGTACCACGCGCCTGACGCAGTGTGGCAATGTGGTCGATGTTGACCCCGAGCAGGATGCGCAGCGGATGCATGATCAGCTCCTAACGATGAACAAGAGAACAGGCATGGCGACGAGGGCCATGCCGAAGACAGGTCGCGCAATACTATCATGCGTCACGCCGCAGCCGGACAGTGTCGCCACGCCTGACGGCGTCAGTCGGACTGACGACTCTGACGCCGCCTGGCCGTCAGCTGCATCATCAACTCGCGCGAACGCAGCGGACGATCCCCCAGCAGAGGCGCCAGCGCACGCCGCGCCAGCCACAGGCTCTCGCGGGCAAGCCCAGCATGGCCCCAGTCTTCGCTGGCCAGCAACTTCAGGGCCCGCCCTTCGATGCCCGCCGCGCCTGGCGGCTGCGCCTGAAAGCGTCGCTCACTGACCACATAGTCATAGCGCACATCCGGCATCAGCGGGCTGTCATCCAGAGCGCGAAATTGCGGCAGTTGCTCCAGCGCTTCCAGCAGGCTGTATTCCAGTCGCCTGAGCGCGGGCGCGCGTCTGGCGGGCAGTGCGACCTCGTCCAATGTCAGCGAGTAGAGCGCGAACAGCTCCGGCACCGGCATTTCCACCGGCAGCGTACGGGTCAAAAGCTCATTGGCGTAGAACCCGCACAGCAGCCCCTCGCCCGCCAGCAGACTGGCGCTGCCACCGGTCTCCATCAGGTTGAGCGTCTTGAGATCGCTCTCGCCACGCCAGGTGACATGCAAGGGCGTGAACGGCTGCAGTCGTGCACGCGCCTTGCTGCCCGGGCGCTGAACGCCACGCGCCACCGCGCGCACCCGTCCGTGTTCGAGGGTCAGCAATTCGATGATGGCACTGGTTTCACGGTAGGGCTTGCGATGCAGCAGGAAGGCCGGTTGCGGCGTCATCAGGCAGGCTCACGTCAGACGGTGGCTTGGCAAAAAAAGCTGGCAGAAGGACTGGCAGAGGGGCTGGCAAGAAACGAGACCGCCTGGGCAAGGCCAGGCGGTGCGCGGCAGAGGCCGCGAGAACATCGGATCAGCGACGGGCGGCACACGGCAGGTGCGACCCTCTCGGATCGCCACCGCCCTGCACCGCTCGCGCGACGTCGTCAGTCCTTGTCGTGGGTGTAACCCAGACTCTTCAGGGCACGCTCGTCATCCGACCAGCCACGCTTGACCTTGACCCACAGGTTCAGCATGACCTTGGCGTCGAAGGCACGTTCCATCTCGAGACGCGCTTCACGGCCGATGTTCTTGATGCGCTCACCGTTCTCGCCGATCAGGATCTTCTTCTGGCCCTGGCGCTCGACCATCATCAGCGCGCTGATGTGCAGGGTGCCGCGCTGATCGGTCTTGAATTCCTCGATCTCGACGGTCATCTGGTAGGGCAGTTCGTCGCCCAGCTGACGCATCACCTTCTCGCGCACCAGCTCGGAGGCCAGGAAGCGAGAGCTCTTGTTGGTGATCTGGTCGTCCGCGAACATGTGCTCGCCCTGCGGCAGACGCTTCATCACGTTCTCGAGCAGCAGATCGATGTTGGTGCCGTTCTTGGCCGACATCGGAATGATGGCTGCGAAGTCACGACGCTCCTGCAGGCTCTGCAGCCAGGGCGCGAGGGTGGTCTTGTCCTTGAGCCAATCGATCTTGTTGACCACCAGAATCACCGGCGCCTTCACGTGGGCCAGCTTCTCGAGCACGATCTGGTCTTCTTCCATCCAGCGGGTGCGGTCGACGATGAAGACGACGGCATCGACGTCACGCAGCGCCTGGGTGGCGGCCTGGTTCATAAAGCGATTGATCGCCTTGTTGCGATCGCGCTGCATGATGTGGATCCCCGGGGTATCGACGAAGACGCACTGGGTGCCCTCTTCGGTGTGGATACCCATCACCTGGTGACGCGTGGTCTGCGGACGACGCGAGGTGATCGAGACCTTCTGGCCCAGGATGTGGTTCATCAGCGTCGACTTGCCGACATTCGGACGACCGACGATGGCGACGAAGCCACAGCGGGTGTCCGGCAGCGGCTGATCGCTGACACCGGCGGCGGCCAGCATGCCCTCGAGGGCATCCGGGGTGCCGGCGCCGTTATCAGTGGAGTGATCAGAGGCGTCGCCGCTCGGGGTGACGTTGTCTTCTGGGGTATGGCTCATGAGCGGCCTCCGCGGGCAGGTTCGAGCAGTTGCAGCGCGAACTCGGCCGCCTGCTGTTCAGCATGACGACGGCTGGAGCCGACGCCTGTGGTCTTGGTGTCGATCATCTCGACGTGGCAATCGACGCTGAAGGTCTGCGAATGCGCTTCGCCTTCGACGCTGGTCACCTCATAACGCGGCAGTGCCGCCTGACGCGATTGCAGGAATTCCTGCAGACGCGTCTTGGGGTCTTTCTGGGTGTCCTGAAGATTCAGCGCTTCAAGACGGGTGGCGTACCAGCGCAGCACGTGTTCACGCGCCACCTGCATGCCGGCGTCCAGATAGATGGCGCCGATCACGGCTTCCACGGCATCGGCCAGAATGGACTCGCGACGGTGACCGCCGCTTTTCATCTCGCCGGAGCCCAGACGCAGGTTCTCGCCGAGATTGAATTCACGCGCCAGCTCCGCGAGGGTCTGGCCCTTGACCAGGCGCGCACGCAGGCGTGACAGCTGGCCTTCACGGGCCTGGGGGAAGCGCAGGAACAGCGCTTCGGCGATCACGAAGTTGACGATGGAATCGCCAAGGAATTCGAGACGCTCATTGTTCTGGCCACCATAGCTTCGATGGGTCAGAGCCAGTTCCAGCAGGCTCGCATCCTCGAAGGTGTGGCCGATACGCTTTACAAAGGCATTCAGCGGGCTACTCACAGGTCTCCCTACTCTCTTTTTGTCGCTGACGCCCGCGGGCGTCCTGTCGAATGGTGCATCAGTCATGCTGGCTGATGCCTGTCGTCTTCGACATGTCTCGCGATGCCCGAAGCCTACGCGGCTTGAGGAGTTGCCGATTGCCACCATCCCAATCCGATATTCGTCAGCCGCGCTGCCCGCAAGCTTGTGGCCACGGGTCCGACATGATGAACAGCAGGTTGACATGGCAGGCACGACGCATCGTCCCATGTCGAAGATCCGCACTGATAAGGCCGGCGGGCCAATGTGGCCCTGCCAGACACGACCGGGCCGCCTCTCGGCGGCCCGGTCAATGCACTGATCAATGAATCAGGCGTACCGAGGAAAAGTCCGGGAACCCTTCTTTCCAGTGCATCCATACCGCCACCGCCTTGCCGACGATGTTCTCTTCCGGCACGAAGCCCCAGTAGCGGCTGTCGTTGGAGTGATCACGGTTGTCACCCATCACGAAGTACATGCCTTCCGGCACCCGGATCTCGCGCATCTGCGGGCCGGGGTCCTGAGGGTTATTGTAGATTTGATGGGCGTGTTTCCCCAGTGTCTCATCCAGCAGGTCTTCACCGGATTGTTCACTGGAGTTGCGCGCATTCAATGTCTTGTCGATGGCCTCACCATTCACGTAGAGCTGCTTGCCTTCGTAGCGAATGGTATCGCCCGGCAGGCCGACGACGCGCTTGATGAAGTTGGTGGACGGATCCTCCGGGAAACGGAATACCATCACATCGCCACGCTCCGGCTCGCCGACTTCCAGCACCTTGGTGTCGACCACCGGCAGGCGCAGGCCATAGTCATACTTGTTGACCAGGATGAAGTCGCCGATCTTGAGCGTCGGCAGCATCGAGCCGGACGGAATCTGGAACGGCTCGAACGCGAAGGAGCGCACCACCAGTACCAGCAGCAGTACCGGGAAGAAGGACTTGGCATAGTCCACCGGCCACGGGTCACGCGCCAGCTTCTCACGCGTGCCAGCGTCCAGTTCTCCTTCAACGGAGGCCTCGGCCTTGGCCACACGCGCCTTGCGCGCACTGCGCAGGGCAACCAGGTCTATCAACCACACCACGCCGGCTACCGCTACGGCAATCACCAATACTAGCGAGAAATCCATCGTTGTCCCTGTCTGCCCTGGGTCTTGGTGGCAAGCCGCCAGTCGGCGGCCTGCCTCAGTCGTTCATCTTGAGCACGGCAAGGAAGGCGTCCTGGGGAATTTCCACCCGGCCGACCTGCTTCATGCGCTTCTTGCCCGCTTTCTGCTTCTCGAGCAGCTTCTTCTTGCGGCTGACGTCGCCGCCGTAACATTTGGCGGTCACGTTCTTGCGCAGCGCCTTAACGGTGGAGCGTGCCACGACCTGGCCACCGACGGCCGCCTGGATCGCCACATCGAACATCTGACGCGGAATCAGCTCTTTCATCTTCTCGACCAGCAGACGGCCGCGGCCATGTGCGTGATCACGGTGGATGATCGCCGCCAGTGCATCGACGCGATCGCCGTTGATCAGCACGTCCAGACGTACCAGCTTAGCGGCCTCGAAGCGCTCGAAGCTGTAATCCAGTGACGCATAGCCCTTGGAGATGGACTTGAGGCGATCGAAGAAGTCCATCACCACTTCCGCCATCGGCAGTTCATAGATCAGCTGGATCTGGCTGCCCAGGAACTGCATGTCGAGCTGAACGCCACGACGGTTGACGCATTCGGTGATGACGTTGCCGACATATTCCTGCGGCACGAGGATGGTAGCGCGGCAGATCGGCTCGCGCAGCTCATCGACGTTGGCCATGTCCGGAAGCTTGGACGGGTTGGACACCGGCAGCACATCGCCGTTGTCCATCAGCACCTCATAGATCACCGTCGGCGCGGTCGTCAGCAGGTCGAGATTGTACTCGCGCTCCAGACGCTCCTGGATGATCTCCATGTGCAGGGTGCCGAGGAAGCCGACGCGGAAGCCGAAGCCCAGTGCATCGGAGTTCTCCGGTTCGTAATCCAGCGAGGCATCGTTGAGCGCCAGTTTCTGCAGGGCGTCACGGAAGTCCTCGTAGTCATCGGAGCTGATCGGGAACATGCCGGCGTAGACCTGCGGCTTGACCTTCTGGAAGCCCGGCAGACGCTCGACCTTGTCGGCCGTCTTGGTGTGCACGATGGTGTCACCCACCGGCGCGCCCATGATGTCCTTGATGCCGGCGACGATGAAGCCCACCTCACCGGCGCGCAGCACGCCGGTTTCCTTGCGCTTGGGCGTGAAGATACCGATCGCGCCGGTCTCCCAGTCGCGGCCGGTGGACTTCAGGCGGATCTTCTCACCCTTCTTCAGGGTGCCGTCGAAGATACGCACCAGCGAGACGACACCGAGGTAGTTGTCGAACCAGGAATCGATGATCAGCGCCTGCAGCGGTGCCTCCGGATCGCCCTTGGGCGGCGGAATGTCACGCACCAGACGCTCGAGCAGCGCTTCCATGCCCATGCCGGACTTGGCCGACACCTGACAGGCATCCGTCGCGTCCAGACCGATGATCTCCTCGATCTCCTGGGAGACCTTCTCAGGGTCCGCCTGCGGCAGATCCATCTTGTTGAGGACCGGCAGCACCTCGAGGCCCTGCTCGATGGCGGTGTAGCAGTTGGCCACCGACTGAGCTTCGACACCCTGGCCGGCATCCACCACCAGCAGCGCCCCTTCACAGGCATACAGCGAGCGCGAGACTTCATAGGAGAAGTCGACGTGCCCCGGGGTATCGATGAAGTTCAGCTGATAGGTATTGCCATCATCGGCGTGGTAGTCGAGGGTCACCGACTGGGCCTTGATGGTGATGCCGCGCTCGCGCTCGATGTCCATCGAGTCAAGCACCTGCTCCTTGAGCTCACGATCGCTCAAGCCTTCGCACAGCTGGATGATGCGGTCAGCCAGCGTGGACTTGCCGTGGTCGATGTGGGCGATGATTGAGAAGTTGCGGATATGCTTCAAGGACGGCGGCGTTACGCGTTCGGTCATGGATCACTGCTCTGTATTTGTGCCCGCCTCCGTGAAATCACACGGCCAACACGGGAGACGACGGAAATCGAATTGCACGCATTGTACAGTCCGACCACAAGCGATGATAGAAGGCGTTGCCTTTTGCGCCCGTCCGGGCCCTGTCACAGCCCACCTGAACTCGGGTGAGCCGCAGGGCCACCCGGCAGCAGACGGGGCGCACAGTCGCCCGTGCGCCCCGTCTGCTGCCGGAGTGACCGCCATCGTGCCGGTGGCGGTCACCTTCTGTTGCCTGCACTCTTGTCGCTCACGTTTTCGTCACTAGCCTCAGGCGCTGACTGGATCACTCGTCGCTGTCGGCACGCATGCGCAGTGCGATATACAGCGGGCGACCATTGCGCACCAGGCGCAGCGAGACCGGACGATTGGTCGGCAGCTCGGCGACCACATCGCGCAGCGCCTGCACGCTGGTCAACGGCTGCTGATTGAGCTCGACCAGCACATCGCCAGTGCTGATGCCCGCCTCGGCGGCCACGCCCTGCGGGTCGACTTCCATCACGCGCACCCCATGATCCAGATTGAGCTCGTTCAAGCTGGCCTTGTCGAGCTCTGCCACCGCAACGCCCAGCCCCTGCTTGTCATCACTGGCCTTGGCGGCATGCGCCTGCTCGCTGCCCGGCCAATGGCCGACCTTGGCGGTCAGCGTCTGGCTCTTGCCATCGCGCAGGATGGAGAGCTTGAGCGAATCGCCCGGCGAGCTGGCACCGACCATGCGCGGTAGGTAAGTCGAGCTCTCGACCGCCTTGCCATCCACGGCAGTGATGATGTCACCACTCTTGAGGCCAGCGGCGGCGGCCGGGCCATCCGGATCAAGATCGGCGATCAGCGCACCGCGCGCGCGGTCCAGCCCGAAGGATTCGGCCAGATCCTTGGATACCGGCTGGATGACGACGCCCAGCCAGCCGCGGTCCACGCGCCCATCGGTCTTGAGCTTGTCGGCGACATCCATCGCCACATTGATCGGAATCGCGAAGCTCACGCCCATGAAGCCGCCGGAGCGGGTATAGATCTGGGAGTTGATGCCCACCACATCGCCATCGAGATCGAACAGCGGCCCACCGGAGTTGCCCGGATTGATCGCCACATCGGTCTGGATGAACGGCACATAGGCGTCCGACGGCAGGGTGCGATCGATGGCGCTGACGATACCGGCGGTGACGGAATGATCGAAGCCGAACGGTGAGCCGATCGCGGCCACCCATTCGCCGACTTCCAACGCATCACTGTCGCCCATCGGCAAGGTCGGCAGATCTTCCGCCTTGACCTTGAGCAGCGCGATATCGGTCTTCTTGTCCTCACCGACCACCTGCGCCTTGAGTTCGCGACGGTCGTTGAGGCGCACCATCACCTCATCGGCACCGTCGATGACATGGGCATTGGTCATGATGTAGCCATCATCGGAGATGATGAAGCCAGACCCGAGGCTGGAGCGCTTCTCGATACCCCCGCGGCCCGGGCCAGGCAGTTGATCACCGAAGAAGCGCTTGAAGAATTCGGGCATCTCTTCGCCATTGGGCCCCCGGAACACCGGCCCCGAGCTGCGCTGGATCTCGGTGGTGGTCGCGATATTGACCACCGCGGGTGCCGAGTCCTTGACCAGCTGGGTGAAGTCGGGCAATTCACGAGCCTGGACCAGCTGGGAGCCCATCAGGGCAGCCATGGCCAAGGCAGGTACCATCAGGCGGGAAAGGGATTTCATCAGTGCGGCTCCTGGTACGTCCTGTCATCACTTGTTATCAGGCGTGCAATCACGCAACTACTGACGATGGCAGCGTCACATCGCTGGCGGCGTCCTTCTCATTGACGTCGAAGCGTCGTTGAAGTTCAGCGATTGGTGCCGCGTTGGACGCAACCATGCGTCGCCAACATCCGACAGGTGCCGATGCCGGCCCAATGCAGACTGACGTCGCCACCTGTCGGCAATACAAGTCACTCCCCCGACCTGCCGAGAGAGTCGACTACCGCTATCGCTTGAGCACGTCATCACTTGAGCAAGCCGACTACAGCGCCTTGATTGCCATCGCATCCATGCCGAGACGACGCATCAGTCGCGGCCGGTAGAGTGCCTGCCGCTCAGGGCGCGCGGCATGCCAGCGCACGACCATCAGGCCCGCCGCCAACGAGAGCGCGAAGCCCAACGGCACCGCCAGGGTGCCAGCGCCCGCCAGCTGCTCGGCCACGATCCCCCCCAGCATGCCGCTGACCAGCGGCAGGCCATACAGCAGGCCCGCACTGCGCAGAAACGCCGACTCATCGATGCCGATCACCACCCGCTCACCCACCATCGGCAAGTCTTCGCCCGCCGGCACATGGATCAGCACGCGATGCGGCTTGCGACGGGAAAACTGGCTCAACAGGCCACTGCCACAGCTACTGCGCGCATTGCAGGCACCACAGGTGGAACGACGCTGGGTCTCGACCCAGACGCCTTCCTTGCCATGCCCCGTGACCTGCCCCTCTTCCTGCATCATCTTGCTGACTCCTGCAAAAACTCGCCGCGCACTGGCGACACATACGCGTAGAATAGCGTCATTCACGGCGGCAGTTCACGCGCCTCAGGCCCGATTCGCGCCTCAAAGACAGTCAAGCGCCCACGATACCATCAACAGGAGCCCGCATGAGCGACGCACCCCCATCCACTTCCCGCCTGGACCCGCTGCACGGCGTCACCCTCAAGGCACTGCTGACCTGGCTGGTGGACCACTACGGCTTCGAGACCCTGGGCGAGCTGATTCCCATCAACTGCTTCCTCAGCGACCCGAGCATCAACTCGAGCCTCAAGTTTCTGCGCCGCACGCCCTGGGCACGCGCCAAGGTCGAGGCACTCTACATCCAGACGGCAGATCGCTATCTGCATGACTGAGGCCGAGCGTGGTCACACCGGCAAGTGACGGCGCTGGCCGGACGCGACCAGGTCATGTGGGCGCAACCAGGATATACAGACAAGAAAAGAGGGGCGGCCATTGGCCGCCCCTCTTTTTTACGTTCATCCATGCTGCTTTCATCTGCCTAGGCAGCGAGGTCACGCAAGTCAGTCATCCCGCGAATGTTACTGGGCAACATCCTGCAGGCTGATCCACTCGCTGCGCTCCGGCACCGGGCCGCGCGAGGAATGCTGGCTCAGGTAGGCCTCGAGCAGGCGCCGCTGGGCGAGGTCCGCCGCGGCGACATTGCTAGACGACATGCCGGAATCGTAGCTGCCACTCTGCGGCGCCATGAACATCGGACGCGAGCTGGAGGGCGTCACGCCGACCTGCATCAAGCCGTTGTTGGCGCCGGGCTGCACCCACTGAGACGCCTCGGCATTCACCGACGGCTGGCTGACCTGACGCACGGTGCCTCCCTGGATGGCGGAACCACCCTGGTTGATGGAAGAGCCACTGGCAAGCTCTGCACCGCTGTTCACGCCGCCGGGCACCCCATTGTCACCGCCATTGAAGACCTGCACGCCGGTGATCACCATCACCGCGACACCTGCCGCGATGGCGGCGGAACCGGCAAAGGAGAACAGGCTGCGGCGCTCGGCTACGGGCGGTGCGCTCGCGGGAGCCTCACGGGAGATCAGCTCGACCTCAGCGCTGACCGCCGACGCGATATCCAGAGTGAAGGTACTTTCACGCTCACGATGCATGGCACTGCGCGCCAGGTGATAGCGGCGCCAGGTGTCTGCAGCCTCAGGAGACTCATCGAGCCCCTTGAGGACACGACGCAGATCCAGCTCGTCACCCTCCGCATCCATCAGCGCGGACAGCGACTCCTTCACGGATTCGGTGGTCTTCAGATTCATGCGTAAATACCCTCACACTCGTCAGATTGAACGACGACTTCAACCTGCACTCCTGGCAACAAATGGCGTCATTCACCATGGCGGCTGATGGCCCGGGCGGGCCAACGGCAAACAGCGTTACTGCGCTGTGGAAGAGGGGCTTTCGTGCCTGCCCCTCACCACTCGACTTTCCAGCGCTCATGCACGCAGTCGCTGAGCTACATGACTACTGAACAGTAAGAACACGCGCCGCACGGATTGTTCCGCCATTCGTTCAGAAAACATTCACTTTAGCTGCAAGATTTCGCCAAGCCACTGAGTTGATTGAATTTAACCAACAAAAATTTTTGTAGCTCTTCTCTCACAGGGGCGACGCAGAACAGCGACATCACTCGACGGCTGACACCGCCGCGGCGGGACTGACCAGCCCCTGGATCGCCTTGTCGACCGCTTCACGTGCGCGGAAGATACGCGAACGCACCGTGCCCACCGGGCACTGCATCACCTCGGCGATATCCTCATAGGACAGGCCATCGAATTCGCGCAGCGTGATGGCGGTGCGCAGGTCTTCGGGCAGCTTCTCGATGGCCTCGAAGACCACCTTCTCCAGCTCATCACGCGCCATGGCGGCTTCCGGCGTCTCGATGTCCGACAGGCGACCGGATTGATCGACCACCTCGGCATCGCCGATATCCATGTCGGTACCCGGCGGACGACGGCCCCGCGAGACCAGATGATTCTTGGCCGTATTGATGGCGATCCGGTACATCCAGGTATAGAAGGCACTCTCGGCCCGGAAGTTGGGCAACGCACGATAGGCCTTGATGAAGGCTTCCTGGGCGACATCCTGCACTTCTGAATGATCGTGTACGTAACGGCTGATCAGGCCGAGAATCTTGTGCTGATATTTCCTGACCAGCAGATCGAAGGCGCGGTTATCCCCTTTCTGGGCGCGCTCGACCAACTGCTGGTCCGTTTCATTGACACTCATTCACTCGCTCCCTCCGCGGGAGTGGAGGCACCGCTTGCGGACTCCACATCAGGAATCCCCGGGGCATCAGCACCTGACAGGAATTGCGACTCGCGCATGCGTTATCCGGCCCCTTTGATATTCGTAGTGATGGATGCGATGCCTGGCGCGGGGCGAAAAACCGCCCGGCGGCCCGCTGACGCGACCAAAATCAACGCACAGTGTTCCTGTTTATCATTTGTACGGCAAGACGCCATGCCGTCAAAGCCTCAGGTTTTGCGTGTTCACTCCTGTCATGACAGCGTTTGGCGACGCTGACACGTCAAAGCGTAACGATTTCTTTACAATTTACGCTCGCATTGACACCCACGGGCTTCAAGTCATCGCCACTCAGCTTGACAGTTGATTAAATTTGACCAAAGCACGCTGACAAGCCGGCATGCAGCAGATACCATGGACGTCATTCAGTACGCACAACACGGATGGCGGGCGCGAAGACGCTCGTCTGACTCTGCTAGCAGCCATGCAGACCGCACACCGCTCAGGACACTGTCATGTCAGAACAACACGTCAACAACCTCAACGTCCTGTCACAGGACGTGCTGATCACCCCCGAAGCGCTCAAGCAGGACATCCCGCTGACCGCCAAGGCCGAAGAGACCGTCATCGAAGGCCGTCGCACCATCCAGCGCATTCTGGACGGTGAAGACCCGCGCCTGCTGGTCGTGGTCGGCCCCTGCTCCATCCATGACCTGGACGCCGCCCGTGACTACGCGCGCCGCCTGAAGGTGCTGGCCGAGGAAGTGAAGGACAGCCTCTACATCGTGATGCGTGTCTACTTCGAGAAGCCGCGCACCACCGTCGGCTGGAAAGGCCTGATCAACGACCCGCATCTCAATGACACCTTCGAGATCGAGGAAGGCCTGCACATCGCGCGCGGCCTGCTGGTCGAACTGGCCGAGATGGGCCTGCCGCTGGCCACCGAGGCCCTCGACCCGATCTCCCCGCAGTACCTGCAGGACTGCATCAGCTGGTCCGCCATCGGCGCACGCACCACCGAATCCCAGACCCACCGCGAGATGGCCTCTGGCCTGTCGTGCCCGGTCGGCTTCAAGAACGGCACCGATGGCTCGCTGGATGTCGCCGTCAACGCCCTGCAGTCCGTGTCCCACGGCCACAACTTCCTCGGCATCAACCAGGCCGGTCAGGTCGCGATCATCCGCACCCGCGGCAACGCCTACGGTCACGTCGTGCTGCGTGGCGGCAACGGCAAGCCGAACTACGACAGCGTCAGCGTCGCGCTGGCCGAGCAGGAACTGGCCAAGGCCGGCGTCACCGCCAACCTGATGGTCGACTGCTCCCACGCCAACTCCAACAAGGACCCGGGCCTGCAGCCGCTGGTGCTGGAAAACGTCACCCAGCAGATCCTCGAGGGCAATCGCTCCATCATGGGTCTGATGGTCGAGTCGCACATCAACTGGGGCGCGCAGAAGATCAATGCCGACCGCAGCAAGATGGAATACGGCGTCTCCATCACCGATGCCTGCATCGACTGGGCGACCACCGAAGACACCTTCAAGACCATGGACGCCAAGCTCAAGGACGCCCTGCGCGCTCGCCTCGAGCAGCCTGCCGAAGCCTGAGCCAGAAGTCTAAGAGCATTGGTTTCAGACCGGCAGCATTGAATGAATGAAAAAGCCCCGCCGATTGGCGGGGCTTTTTTGTGGCCGCTGGGTCGACAGCTGACGGGCCAGCTCTGACCGTTCAGCCCTGCTCCATCAGTTCTGAACCATCAGTTCTGACGCACGCCATCGATCTCGCGCACGAAGGGCGGCAGTGCCTCGATCAACTGCTGACCATAACGCTTGGTCAGGATACGTCGATCAAGAATCGTGATACGCCCTTCATCGGCCTCCTTGCGGATCAGGCGGCCACAGGCCTGTACCAGCTTGATGGAGACATCCGGCACCGCGATACGCATGAACGGGTTGCCGCCCCGCGACTCGATCCACTCCGCCAGCGTCGCCCCGACCGGGTCATCCGGCACCGCGAACGGCAGCCGCGTGATCACCACGTGGGTCAAATACTTGCCGGGCAGGTCGATGCCCTCGGCGAAGCTCGCCAGCCCGAAGATGATGCTGCCACGCCCGCCATCCACCGCCTTGCGGTGCTGACTCAGCAGCTCATGCTTGGGCAGACGGCTCTGCGCCAGCACCCGCTTGCGCGTCTCGCCATCCAGCGCCTTGTTGACCGCCGCCAGCTGCTTGCGTGAACTGAACAGCACCAGTACCGCCTCGCGCACATCCAGCGCATTGACGAAGTCGACGATCGCCTGCTCATGCGGGCCAGGCGGCGACGGCTCCACCGCCTCGCGCGGAATGGCCAGCACCGCCTTGCCATAATCGAACGGGCTGGGTAGACGCTGATAGCGATAGCGATTGGCCAGGCCTGCGCGCTCCTGCAGGCGCTCGAAGCGATTGAGCGCCGTCAGGGTCGCGGACGTCAGCACTGCGCCGAAACAGGCGCCCCACAGGTGACGCGCCAGCGTTTCCGCGGCCGACACCGGGCTTGCCGAGACAGTCATCTCCGGCTCGCCATTGAAGCGCTCGAAGGTAAGCCAGCGCGCATGCGGCGGCCCATCGGCAGGGTCGCTCAGGCCGATGGCCTCCCACAGCGCATGGGCTTCCAGCGCACGCCCGTGCAGCAGGGCCACCAGCGGCAGCCAGTCCTCGGCATTCTCCTTGGGCAGCCCGGTGGCCTTCTCCGGGTCCAGGCTCTCACGCAGGATGTCGGCGATCTGCTCCAGCGCCCGCGACAGTTCCGCGAAGCCCTTGAGCAGATTGTGACCCAGCTCCTTGAGCGCCTCCGGTGCCTGACCGCGCTCGAAGCGATGATTGGTGACGTCCTCGCCAGCCCCATTGGGCAGATCCGCCAGCTGATGCCCCAGCCCGAACACCTCGCCCAGACGCGGCTCGATATCCGCCAGCAACTCGGGCATGCGCGCCAGCAGACGGCCAATGGTCGGCTGACTGCCCAGCGCCACATTCAGCTCGGTGAGCGACTTCTTGAGGTTGCCCAGCCAGCGCAGCGTCTGATTGATCGGCGTACGGTGATGGAAGTGATCCAGCGCCTTGTCGGGCAGATGGTGCGCCTCGTCGAAGACGTAGATGCAGTCACTGGGCGATGGCAGCACCAGCCCGCCACCCAGCGAGAGATCCGCCAGCACCAGGTCATGGTTGGCGACGATGATATCGGCCTGCTCCAGCTGACGACGGGCCCGGAAGAAGGCGCAGGCCGAGAAGTGGCTGCAGCGGCGATTGGTGCATTGACGATGGTCGGTGGTCAGACGCGCCCAGTCGCGGTCCTCGATCTGCAGTGGCCAGCTGTCGCGATCCCCTGCCCACTCGCCGCTGGCATAGTCCTCGGCCATCTTGCCGGCCAGCTCCACGAAGCCGCCGCCGTCGCTGGCGATCATGTCGCGCTCGAACAGCGCCATGGTCGGGTTGTCCTCGACACCCTCCAGCGCCTGATCCAGCTTCTGCACGCACAGGTAACGGCGACGCCCCTTGGCTAGCGCATAGTCGAAGGTCAGCCCCGAATGCTTCTTGAGCGCCGGCAGGTCCTGATGCATGACCTGCTCCTGCAGCGCGATGGTCGCGGTCGAGACCACCAGCCGCTTGCCACGCGCCTTGGCCACCGGCAGCGCGGAGAGCAGATAGGCCAGCGTCTTGCCGGTACCGGTACCGGCCTCCAGCACGCAGACATGCTCGTTGCCGAGGCGATAGCCTTCCGGATTCTGCTCGATGTTGCCCAGGGTGCGCGCGATCTCGGCGATCATCAGCCGCTGCCCGTAACGCGGCGTCAGCTCAAGACCCTCGAGCAACTTGCGATAGGCGCCCTGAATCTCGCCCTTGAGGCTATCTTCCAGCATTGCGTGTCTCTCTCCTCAACTGGCCATCCACCCCTGACCCACGACATCCGGTCGACAACAACTGGCGACTGGCTGCTTGTCGTCAAACCTGCGGGTCATGGAGCGCAAGACGGCGAACAGCCTGAGCTGTCCGCCGTCTTTGCGTGCTACTGCCATCTACCTCGTCTGCCCTGCGCGACCGGCCACCTTTCTGTGACCGGTCGGAGGCAAGCAGACGTTACAGCAGGCCCTGGGGTGGCTGCTGACGCGGCAGCGTTTCCTGCAGGTAGTCTTCGATTTCCGGCAGTGAGAAGACATCTTCCTCACCGACGAAGCTGATCAAGGTCACATCGCTGAAGCTTGCACGGTGGACGTAGTCTTCCGGCACTTCCGGCAGCGTGAAGTTGATCGCATGGGTCGCGTCCTCGAGTGCGAAGCCACGCCCGGCGACATCGCTGACCACCAGCACCTTGAGCTTGCCGTTGCGGAAGGCCTCATGGGCTTCCAGGCGCTCGGTCTGGGTCTCGGCACCGGACATCACCGCCGACTCGATACCGGCCTCCTTGAGCGCGGCGTTGATCTTGCGCACCAGCCCACGGCTGTTGCCGAAGACCACGGAGCGCTCCATCTCGCCCTGCTTCACCAGATTGATCAGCAGACGCAGCTTGTCATCATCGCTCACGGTGTAGGTCTGCACGGCGTCGTTGTCCGCCGCGATGGCAGCCGTCGCTTCGTGCTCGACCGCGACCTGAGTCGCCTCATGCGTCCACTGCTCGGCCAGCCCCAGCACGTCGGAAGACAGCTCGGCGGAGAACAGCAGCGTCTGGCGCTCTTCGGGACGCGGTGTGGCGCGGATGATGCGCTTGACGTCGGGAATGAAGCCCATCGACAGCATGCGGTCCGCTTCATCGACCACCAGCACCTCGGTCTCGGAGAGATCGACATCGCGCTTGGTGTGAAAATCGAGCAGGCGGCCTGGCGTGGCGACCAGCAGGTCGACCTTGCGCTCGAGGCGTTCACGCTGCTTCTGGTAGTCCATGCCACCCACCACGCAGGCCACCGAGATGCGCGCGAATTCGGAGAACGCCTTGGCGTCCTTCTCGATCTGCAGCGCAAGCTCACGGGTCGGCGCGATGATGACGGCACGCGGTGCGCCCGGCTTCTGGCCTTCCGGCGCCTTCTCTTCCAGGAAGTAGGCCAGGGTGGCGATCAGGAAGGCGGCGGTCTTGCCGCTGCCGGTCTGGGCACGGCCGACCACGTCACCACCCAGCAGCGCCTTCTCGAAGGTCTGGGCCTGGATCGGGGTGCAGTATTCAAAGCCGGCCTTCTGGATGGCACGCATCAGCGGCAGCGGCAGATCGAAATCATGGAAGCGCCACTGACCGGCGACCGGCGCGACCGGAAACTGATCGAGGTTCCACTTGGACTGGGAGCGACGCGGCTTGCGACGACGACGCTTGGGCTTTCTCGGCTTCTGGTTCGGGTCCTGCGGCTCTTGCTGAGTCTGCTCAGCGGCTGGCTGGGTCTGATCCGTCTCGCTCATGTAATCCGTTCTTTTCAAGGGTTCATATGCGACAGGCGCGGGTCGTTCTCGGAATCTCGCCGTGACAGGCCACACCCGGTTGGTTCGTCATGCCCAGTCGTCTCACCTGGTTCGCCTGACTCGCGCCTGATGCGCGGTAGTCTCGGGCTGCATGCGCCTTTACCGGATTGGGAGCCATTCCCTGCACTTCTGCGGCGACACCCCCTGGGTGTGCGTCTCCGAGGCCACGCAGGCCTCGGGTGCAGAAGGACACGAATGCTCTCACCTGTTCTTGACGGATTCACGCATCCAGCGCTCCCCTGCCCGAATGTTCGGCAAGGGACTGGAGCGGACGTCTGCCATGAGGGTCTGCTCACGTGGCACCGGTCATGTCATCGCCGGGCTCACGCAACGGACAGGCTCACGGGTCGCCACAAGGACGGCCGATACTGCGTGTCGGTCGAAAGGACTTCTTCATCGGGCGGGCATCAGGCTGCCGGGCAACCTTGGCCACGCCACGGGACAGTTCGCCGCCGCCCGTCTGTCTATCTGTCTTACTGTGTGGGCCGGGGCGGCGTACCTGCCAGGGTCATTCAGGTAACACTCATATATTGCATATTGCATATTGCATATTGCATGTCGCTGGCACGGGCAATGGCAGCAAGACTGGCGCGTCCGGCAAGCCGTTGTCTCTGACATGCGTGAGGGGAAGCGTGCCCCGAGGGGTAGGCGACTCGCCATCGTGCATGAGACACAAGGCGCCGGTTCAAGCGGCCAGTCACGCACCTCACCTGCGGGCAGCGACGATAACGCCGACATATTGTACCAGCCCGCCGGCGTCTTCGCGCCCCTGCATCATGACGCTCTCGGCGCGAGACATCCTCGCGTGCACGACACGCGATGCGTCTCACCACGAGCCCCTCATGGCACCCGCCCCATGCAGGCTGGTAGAATGCCCGACAACTGATGCGGTTGCCCGCGTGCCGCGGCCTTGCCGTGCGACTCAAGGCTGGCGACTGCCGACACCGAACAGGAAAGCCCGAAGATGACACGTAGAAAGAAGAGCCGCTCCATCGCCGACAAGGTGCAGATTCGTACCGGCCGCCGCAAGGACTTCAAGAAGTGGCGCGCCGAGAACCCGGACCAGGTCCATTCCGGCCCGCGTTACGTGGCCAAGAAGAAGGACCAGCGCAAGTCCCAGGCTGCCGCCAAGCTGGAGCGCATGAACGCCGCGCCGCTGTTGCCGCTGCACCCTGATGCGCCGACGAAGGAAGACAGCTCCTCCAAGGATGATGGTGGAGGCGAAGCGTGATGCGCCTGATTTCCTTCAACATCAACGGCATCCGTGCGCGTCCGCATCAGCTGGAAGCGCTGATCGAGACGCATCAGCCGGAAGTCATTGGCCTGCAGGAAACCAAGGTGCAGGACAGTGAATTCCCCCACGCGCACATCGAGGCGCTGGGCTATCACGTGGTGTGGCACGGCCAGAAGGGCCACTACGGCGTCGCGATGCTGACCCGTCAGGTGCCGAAGAAGGTGCACTACGGCATGCCGGATGACGACGAGGATGCCCAGAAGCGCATGATCGGCGTCGAGATCGACGGCCCGAACGGCGAGCCGCTGATCGTCTACAACGGCTACTTCCCCCAGGGCGAGAATATCGAGCACCCGGTGAAGTTCCCCTACAAGACGCGCTTCTATCAGCAGCTGTTCCGCCTGCTGGAAGAAGACCACCAGCCCGAGCAGCATGTGGTGGTGATGGGCGACTACAACATCTCGGCCACCGACCGCGACATCGGCATCGGCGAGCCCAACCGCAAGCGCTGGCTGCGCGAAGGCAAGACCAGCTTCCAGCCCATCGAGCGCGAGTGGATGGAGCGCCTCTATGCCTGGGGCCTGACCGACAGCTTCCGCCACGTGCACCCGGAGGTCGATGACCAGTTCAGCTGGTTCGACTACCGCTCACGCGGCTTCGAGCGTGAGCCCAAGCGCGGCCTGCGCATCGATCTGATCATGACCAGCCCCGGCCTGACTCCGCTGATCAAGGATTCCGGTGTCGACTACGCACTGCGCGGCATGGAAAAGCCGTCGGATCACGCCCCGGTGTGGACCGATATCGGCTGATACGCTGAGCAACGCCAGTGCCAGACACGCAAACGCCGCCTTTCCCGTCTCAGGACGATCAGGAAAGGCGGCGTTTGCGTTGCAGTGATGCTCAGACAGCGCTGGATCGCCAGCCTCTCACGTCATCAGCGCTGAGCAACGGACTTCAGCCAGGCATCGGCCCCTTCAGCGCCACGCGCCTGAGCCTTCTTGAAGGCTTCACGCGCAGGGTCGAACTGCTCCAGCTGACTGGCGACCACGCCGGAGAGCAGCCAATGACGCGCCGAGTCATCGCCACGCTCACCGGCCGCAGCCAGCGCCTGCTGCGCTGCTTCCCAGCGGCCCCAGTCATAGGCAAGCTCGGCATACTGCCGGGCATCCTCGAGCGACTGGCTCTGCTGCGAGACGGCTGCCCATGCCTTCAGCGCGTGCTCGACATCGCGCGCCGCCGTCCAGGCCTGCGCCAGCTGGCGACGCAGCGCCGGGGTGTCTTCAAGCAGCGGCTGCCCCTCAGGCGTCGCGGATTTCGAAAGCCCCGCCTCGATCAGCTCCGCCGCCCGCGCCGGCGCACCGGCCGCCAACTGCAGGTCGACCCGCTGCTGGTAGGCGTCACTGCCGCCGACGATCCCCGCCGCCCACGCCGCTTCCCAGGTACTGGCGGCGCGGGTGTTCTGGTTGAGGCGCTGATAGAGCGCCACGGCACGCTGCCAGTCCTGCGGGTCACGTGACTCGCCCAGCCCCTGCTCGACCAGCGCCACCGCCGCGCCATGGCGACCGGTCTGCTGATAGACGCTGACGGCCAGCTTCAAGCGATCGCCGCTCGGCGCACTCGCCTTGCTGGCACGCTCCAGCCAATCCTCGGCGCGCGCCCAGTCACCTCGATTGGCCTCCAGACTGACCGCCAGCCACAGGTCATCGGCACTCGCCGAGCCACCGTGCAGATACTCCGCCAGACGAGCGATACCGCTGTCGCGCTCACCGGCGCGCAGGCGCAGCATCGCTTCACGTCGCAGCCATTCGCGAGCCTGGGAGGCATTGACTCCCGGCAAGCGACGCGCCTCGGCATACAAGCGTGCCGCCTGGGCCTGATCGCCCTGGCGTGCACGGGCACTGGCCGCCAATGACAGATACAGCGCGCGCACCTCGCCGCGCTGGCGCTTGGCCTCACGCTCGGCGCGCTCACCGACCGCGTCATAATCGCCTTCATCCAGCCGTGATTGCAGCGTGCGCAACTGCCCCGCCACTTCGGCGGAGACGCGCGTCGCCGCATGGGCCGCACTGATGCCACCGACTTCCATCATCAGCATCAGACAGGTCGAGACCAGTGTCACGCGGGTGAGTCGGCGCCCGCCGCGTGTCAGCAGCTGGCGCGCCCGGGCCATCAGGCCTCGCGATCGCTCAGCGCTGTCGGCGTCCTGCGGCGGTGTGGATTTCGCTACCATGAGTCTTTCCTCTTGCGTTCATCCGCTGCCATGACCCGGCGCATTGCCGATAAGTCCACGGCCTCGGAGATGACGACATATGACACACATCAGACACCCGATGAAAGTCCGCGCCATGGGGTCATGGGTTGCCTCAACGCAACTGGAACTCGAGCCGCTGGCGCGCCTGACGCGCATTGCCCGCGGCCGGGAATTCCCAGCGCGCGATCGCCTTCATCGCCGCCCGATCGAACACGCCCGACGGCTCGGCACGCACCACTCGCAGCGAGCCGCCATCGACATTGCCATCCGGACGAATCACGAAGGCCACCTCGACGAAGCCCTCGATACCGCGGCGACGCGCGCGACTCGGATATTCGGGCGCGGTGCGTACGGTGGGCCGCGGTGAACCACCCTGCGCCGCCGGGGCTGCCCTGGGCTTTGACGGCTTCGCCGCGACCTGTGATGACGTGTCAGACGCCGACTGCGCCGATGAAGCGGCCTCGGCCTGGCTGGCGACCGCCTTGGGTTCCGGCTTGGCCTTGGGTGCAGGCTTGGGCGTCGGTTTCGGCTTGGGGGTCGGTTTGGGCGGACGCTCGACTTCCAGCGGCGGCAGGCTGTCATCCATGGTCAGCTCTGGCGTCGGCGGCAATGGCGTCTTGACCTCCGGAATCGCCACCGGGCTTGTCGCCTTGGGCGCCGGCATCGGGGCTGCCTTGGGTGGCGGCGGTGGCTCGGCAGGCGGTGTCGGCAGACTTTCACTCGCCGCGGGTGCGGGCTGCGGTGCCTCTTCAGGTGCCTGGACGGTGGAGACCGACAGAGGCTCCGGTGGCGGCGTGTCGTTCACCGGCGGCGCGACCAGCAAGGCCAGCGCATAGAACAGCACCAGCGCCAGCAAGGCGCCGCCGACAAGCCCGACGAGTCGATTGGCATACAGGCGTCGCGTCATGTCATTCGCCCTTCGAGGCGGCGACCGCGATGTCCTGCACACCCGCATTGCGCAGCGCATCCATCGTCTCGACCAGCAGGCCGGTCTGTGAGCGGCTGTCGGCCTGAATCACCACCGGCTGACCATCGGCAAGGTCGGCCACGGCGTCGCCGACGCGATGGGCATCCACCGGCTTGCCGTCGACCCACACCGCGCCCTCGGCGGTGATGGCGACCATGACCGCCGCATCGGGGCGCGCCGTGGCATTGGAGGCTTCCGGACGCTGGATCTCGACCCCGGACTCCTTGACGAAGCTGGTGGTGACGATGAAGAAGATCAGCATGATGAAGACGACATCCAGCATCGGCGTCAGATTGATCTCGCCGCTGTCTTCCGCGGCCTCCATGCGACGTCTACGCATGTGGTGTCTCGCTTGTATCAGAGGAGGAATCAAAGCCGTTCGCAGCGGACATGCCGGAACGTGCATCGTCGACGGCGCGCGCCAGACGGTCGTGCAGGCGCTGGTCTTCACGACGCACCACGCGCTCGAAACGCGTGACGAACATCAGGCCCACCACCGCGACCGCCATGCCGGCCAGCGTCGGCAGCGTGGCGCGAGCCACACCGTCGGCCATGGCACGCGCCTGGCCGGTGCCGGCGATCGCCAGCGAATCGAAGACATGGATCATGCCGGTCACGGTGCCCAACAGGCCTGCCAGCGGGCAGATCAGCACCAGCAGCTTGAGCCACGGCAGCGGCGCGCGCAGACGTGACAGTAGCTCACGGGTCAGTACTTCACGATGGGTGAGCGCCGACCAGCTGTGGTGCTCGCTGCGCGCCACCCAGTCATGGATCAACTGCTGACGCGCCGGACGGTGCACAAGCCGCCAGTAGAGGCCGCGTTCCAGCGCCAGCCCGAACAGCACCATGGCGATCAGGCAGATCACCACGATCAGCGGGCCACCGCTTTCCACCAGCCGCATCACTGGCGCGAAGCCACCGCTCAGCAAGGAAGAGGCGGCCAACGAATCAGGCATGCTCGGTATCCCGCTGACGCGCCGCCGCGCTGGCAGCCTTGCTCGGAGCGCGCTTCTCGAGGTGGTCGGCCAGACGTGCACTGGCACGGCCCTCGAGGCGGCCCATCAGGCCCTTGGACAGACTGGAAAGCCCGGTCTGGGCGAACAGCAGCGGCACGGCGGTCACCAGACCCAGCACGGTGGTCACCAGCGCCTGGGAGATACCGCCGGCCATCAATTTCGGGTCGCCGGTACCGAAGACGGTGATCGACTGGAAGGTGCCGATCATGCCGGTCACGGTACCCAGCAGCCCCAGCAACGGCGCGATGGCAGCCAGCAGCTTGACCAGTGCCTGGCCGCGTTCGAGTTTGGGCTGCTCTGCCAGCAACGCCTCGTCGAGACGGGCTTCAAGCGCTTCCGGCTCGTGGTCGTGGCGCATGCCTTCAAAACGATGCAGTACACGACCCAACGGGTTGTCATCGCGGAGCTGGCTCAAGTCGGCCTCCTGACGCTTTACCGCACGACGGGTCAGCGACAGGCGCACCAGCTGGATCAGCGCGATGATCAGGCCCAGCACGCCCAGGCCGACGATGACGTAACCGACGGCACCGCCCTGCTTGAGGCGTTCACCGAGACGTGGCGCCCGCGCCAGCGCCTGGGTGACATCGCCACCGGTGGGGTCGAAGCTCAGGCGATCACTGTCACCGGCATCGAAGGCCGCCAGCTGCTTGCGAATGCGCAGCGGCGTGGTGCCTGCAAGACCGAGAGTTTCCAGCGCCGAGGGGCCATCCACGGCCTTGTCTTCCGACAGCGGTGCCAGCAGGTGGTGACCACTGAAGGCCATCTGCTCGCCGACGCGCACGATCTCACGTGGCTTGATGCTGCCATCCGGCCCGGCCAGCGGCGCCTGGAAGCGCAGCGCGCGACCGCTTTCGGTGGCGATGCTGCGAATGTCCGCGGTCAGGGCGGCGAGACGCTCGCGGCCCGGCACCTCATCACGCGGCCCCAGGTCCGGCAGACGCGCCTGACCGCCGACCAGCAGCCAGTTGCCCGCCAGCGCCTCACGCGTCTCGCGGGCATGCTTGCGCGCCACCTCGAAGACCTGACCGAGATCGCCCTGCTGGGCCTGACGCTCTTCATCCAGACCGCTGAGAGTCGCCTGTTGCTCCTGCGCTTCGGCCTCGAGGGTCGCGCGCGTCTCGCGCAGGCTGTCACGCCGCGCCTCGGCCTCGCTGACCGCCGCTTGCAGTGCCTCGCGATCCGACAACAGGGCGTCGAGACGCACCTGGTCGCGGCTTTCGGCCTGACTGGCCGCCTGTTCGAACTGCTCGACGCTCAATGACTGCTCGGCACTGCCGGTCGCCGCCAGCAGGGCGGGAGATGACAACGTCAGCAGCCCCAGGGTGCCGGCCGTCAGCAACAGGCGTGACAGAGACGCACGTGGCGCTTGTGAATTCGTCGCCATCAGCTGGACTCCTGCGCGGTACGAGTAGTGGTGGTGCGTGTGCTGGTGACTGCCGCGGCAGCCTGATCGGCGCTCTTGAGCGCGGACTGCGTCAGGCGCCCCTTCGGCGCCAGCTCGACGTCCTCGACCGGCACCGACAGCGGCAGAGTCACCAGTGACGGTGCCTGCTGGTCACGCGCCATGCTGATGCCCTTGCGCAGCGCCTCCAGGCCACTGTCATCCAGCACCTGCCAGCTGCCATTTCTGGCCTGCCAGGCGCCGCCATGCTGACCATCCAGCGTCAGGTAATAGAGACCGACGCGGCCGACACGCAGATACTGCACCTCGGTGTCTTCTCCGCCGACAAGCCCTGCGCGCCAGGTATCGAAGCCCTGACCGTAGCTCAGCTCCTGCTGCCAGGCGTTGAGCAGTTGATCGAGGCGCTCGTCATTGCTCAGGCTGGCATTGGAAAGGTTGTCACGCAGACGCTGGACGCGCGCGAGGCGCTCGTCCTTGAGAAACGGCAGGTCCTGCTCGATGAAGTCCTCAAGCTCCTCGACCTGCTGACGCAGCAGGCCCGGCAGCGACTCACGCGTGGCCTCGAGATTCTCCAGCGCCGTGCGCTGGCGCTCGATACGCGCCGCGCGGTCAGCATTCAGCGGCGTCAGTTCCGCGGTATAGCTTTCCAGACGCGCGGCTTCCTGACGCGCTTCGCGTAGGCGCACCAGCAGCGCACGCGTCTCGTCATCGGCGGCGTCGATGCGCGCCTGCAGCTCACGCTGGGTTTCCTGATGAGTGGCGGCACTGTCACGCAGTGTCTCGGCATGCGCCGGCAATGCGGCGGCTGTCAGCGGTGCAAGCAGCACCAGCGCCGGGAGCAGGCCACCGAGGGCTCGCACGCACGGGAGGGGGAAAGAAGTCGAACGCCGCACGGACATCTCCTGAAGAACTAGGCTTGGTTGCATCCTCGGTCGCCTGCCAGGCCGCTAGTGGCTTCCGAGTGGAAATGCAAATCACTGGCATGGACGGTATTACAAACAAGAACAATTATCAATTGATCTTGCCTCGCCCTGCCCCCTCATCAGGCTCTGAAACCTGCAATGCAGCGTTGCACTTTCTCCTGAAGCGCTCACCCCTGACCTCCCCAGCCATTGTCCGCAGACACAAAAAAACGCGACCCGCCGAAGCGGGTCGCGTTGATTGGCCAGGCCACCTAGCGGTGTCTCGGCCTCAGCCTTGCGGGGCGTTGCTCAGAGCTTGCCTTCCAGCTCCGGCAGTACCTCGAACAGATCCCCGACCAGGCCGTAATCCGCGACCTGGAAGATCGGCGCTTCGTCGTCCTTGTTGATCGCGACGATGACCTTGGAGTCCTTCATGCCCGCCAGGTGCTGGATCGCGCCGGAGATGCCGACGGCGATGTAAAGATCCGGCGCGACGATCTTGCCGGTCTGGCCGACCTGCATGTCGTTGGGCACGAAGCCGGCATCGACGGCAGCGCGTGAAGCACCGATGGCGGCGCCCAGCTTGTCGGCGATACCGTTGAGCAGCGCGAAGTTCTCACCGTTGCCCATGCCGCGGCCACCGGAGATCACCACCTTGGCGGAGCCAAGCTCAGGGCGCTCGCTTTCGGCCAGGGTTTCCTCGACGAAGCTCGAGACGCCTGCATCCTCGACCACGTCCACGGCCTCGATAGCCGCCTGTCCGTCGAGCGCGACCGGATCGAAGCCGGTGGCACGCACGGTGATGACCTTGAGCACATCGTCACTCTTGACGGTGGCGATGGCGTTACCGGCGTAGATCGGGCGCTGGAAGGTATCGGCGCTCTCGACGGCGATGATCTCGGAGATCTGCGCCACGTCCTTCAGTGCCGCGACACGCGGCATGAAGTTCTTGGCAGTAGTGGAGGCACTGGACAGCACGTGGCTGTAGTCATCGGCCAGCGCCACGACCAGTGCCGACAGGTTCTCGGCCAGCTGATGGGCGTAGACGGCATTGTCGGCGACACGCACACGCGCGATGCCGGCAAGCCTGGCGGCCTGCTCGGCGACGGCGCCTACGCCCTCACCGGCGACCAGCACGTCGATATCGCCCCCGATGGCGGTTGCGGCTGCCACGACACTCGCGGTGCTGCCGGTCAGCTGGCCATCATGATGATCGGCAATGACGAGAATGCTCATGAGATCACCTTTGCTTCGTTCTTGAGTTTGTCCACCAGCTCATCGACGGAGCCGACCTTGATACCGCCCTGACGCTCGGCCGGCGGCGTGACCTTGACCAGTGACACCTTGGAAGCCGTGGAGACACCCAGCTCTTCCGGCGTCTTGACGTCCAGCGGCTTCTTCTTGGCCTTCATGATGTCCGGCAGCTTGGCGTAGCGCGGCTCATTCAGGCGCAGGTCAGTGGTGACCACCGCCGGCAGGTTCAGCTTGACGGTCTGCAGACCGCCATCGATCTCGCGAGTGACGTTGACGCTCTCGCCATCGACGACCACCTCGGAGGCGAAGGTCCCCTGCCCCATGCCGGTGAGTGCCGCCAGCATCTGACCGGTCTGGTTGTTGTCGGCATCGATGGACTGCTTGCCGAGAATCACCAGGCCGGGCTGTTCTTCCTCGACCACCTTGGCCAGCAGTTTGGCCACGCCCAGCGAGTCGACGGCATCATCGGTCATCACCTGCACGGCGCGATCGGCACCCAGCGCCAGCGCGGTACGCAGCTGTTCCTGGGCGGCCTTCGGGCCGATGGTGACGGCCACGACTTCGGTCGCCACGCCTTTTTCCTTCAGACGCACCGCTTCTTCGACGGCGATCTCGCAGAAGGGGTTCATGGCCATCTTGACGTTGGTCAGATCGACGTCAGACTGGTCAGCCTTGACGCGAATCTTGACGTTGTAATCGATGACGCGTTTCACCGCGACGAGTACTTTCATGGTGTCCTCGCTGATTTCTCATGGAGTACCAGTGACCGTGAGGCCGCCAGCGCTCGATTCATGCAAGCGTTTGATAGGTGAATATCTTCCACAGATGACCGTGATGACAAGTGTCTCGCCACGATATCCGCTGGCACCCGACGGATGAAGTCAGCCAGACCGGCGTGGTTTTCACTGTCCGGGAGCCGCCATTCTCATGCGGGCATCTTGCGCAGAATTGGCTGCCGGGGTCAAACCTGACAATCACTCTCAACACGCCCGAGCGTGAAACCCACAGGGCGATTTCCTGCAACGTCCCCGGTGGCTATTACGTCAGACCCAAGCATAATAAACAAACGGTCGTTTTAAATGCTACTGTTGCGGCATGCTATGCGGCTGCTTCGCGCCAGCGCCTTGTGTCGAGCGGCCGATCGTCCGTGCAGGACATGGCGAGCCAGCGTGAGTCGCACCCCTATTTTCACTCCGGCGAGTCGTGCCCTGACGCACGCCGCGCCGGAGGTTCACTGCCCAGCGAACGGCCGTGGCCGTTCGTGACACGCCCGCCCCGCCGGATCCGCGGGGCCCTGACGGCGCAAAGATTGAGGAGACGGGTCATGGAACGCGAATTCATGGATTTCGACGTGGTCATCGTCGGTGCCGGCCCTTCCGGCCTGGCGGCGGCCTGCCGGCTGATGCAGCAGGCCAATGCGGCCGAGCAGGAGCTGACGGTCTGCGTGGTCGAGAAAGGTTCTGAAGTCGGCGCGCACATCCTGTCCGGCGCCGTGCTCGAACCGCGTGCACTGACCGAGCTGTTCCCCGACTGGGCCGAGCGCGGTGCACCGCTCAAGACGGCCGTCACCCGTGACGAAGTCGTGCTGCTCAAGGAGGACCAGAAAGCGCAGGTCATTCCCAATGCGCTGGTCCCCAGGACCATGCACAACGATGGCAACTACATCATCAGCGCCGGCAACCTGACGCGCTGGCTGGGCGAACAGGCCGAGGAGCTGGGCGTCGAGATCTTCCCGGGCTTCGCCGCCCAGGAAGTGCTGCATGGCGAGGATGGCACGGTGCGCGGCATCGTGGTCGGTGACATGGGCGTGGCCGCCGATGGCAGCGAGAAGGATGGTCATATGCCGGGCATGGAGCTGCGCGGCAAGTACACCCTGTTCGCCGAGGGTTGCCGTGGCCACCTGGGCAAGCAACTGATCTCGCGCTTCTCCCTCGACAGCGAGGCGGATGCCCAGCACTACGGCATCGGCTTGAAGGAGCTGTGGGATGTGCCCGCCGAACAGCACCAGCCGGGGCTGGTGGTACACGGCAGCGGCTGGCCGCTCAAGGGCAACGCCGAAGGCGGTTTCTTCCTCTACCACACCGATGACCAGCAGGTGGTGGTGGGACTGATCGTCGATCTCGCCTACGACAATCCGTACCTGTCGCCCTTCGATGAATTCCAGCGCATGAAGCAGCACCCGACTCTGGCCCGCCATCTCGAGGGCGGCAAGCGTGTCTCCTACGGGGCGCGTGCCATCGCCAAGGGCGGCCTCAACTGCCTGCCCAAGATGAGCTTCCCGGGCGGCCTGCTGATCGGCTGTGACGCCGGCACCCTCAACTTCGCCAAGATCAAGGGTCTGCACACCGCGATGAAGTCCGGCATGCTGGCGGCGGAAAGCGTGTTCGACGCCATCAAGAACGGAGACGAAGGCGGTGAAGACCTGGTCGACTTCGGCAAGCGCTTCAAGGACAGCTGGGCCTATGAGGAGCTGGACGCCTCGCGCAGCTTCGGCCCGGCCATGCACAAGTACGGCACCTTCCTGGGAGGCGCCTACAACTTCCTCGACCAGCTGACGGGCGGCCGCCTGCCGACCCTGCATGACACCACGCCGGATTACGCGCGCATGCGCCCGGCGGCTGAGTGCACGAAGATCGAGTACCCCAAGCCGGACGGCAAGCTGTCCTTCGACAAGCTGTCCTCGGTGTTCCTCTCCAACACCAACCACGAGGAAGACCAGCCGTGTCACCTGCGCCTGTCCGACCCGGATCTGCCGGTGCGTGACAACCTGCCGCGCTATGCCGAGCCTGCCCAACGCTACTGTCCGGCCGGTGTCTACGAGATCGTCGAGGAAGCCGGTGAGCCGCAGTTCCAGATCAATTTCCAGAACTGCGTGCACTGCAAGACCTGTGACATCAAGGACCCGGCGCAGAACATCACCTGGGTCGCACCGGAAGGCGGCGGTGGCCCCAACTACCCCAACATGTAAGCCCCTGCTCCCCACCAGCTGACAACGCCGCCACGGCCCTGCCGTGGCGGCGTTGTCGTGTCTGCCTTCTCTCTCATCCCTCAGCGCAGCGCCTGCAGACGCCTTGCGCCCCGTGGGCGCTTCTTGTGTTATTCCAAAACAATCTCAAAACGATTGTTGATATAACAGCCTCTCGGTAGCACATTGGCTTCCCTCGAATTCAGACTCACGCCATCGCTTCGGAGCCATCATGTCCGTCACACGCCAGATATTGCTCGCCCTGGGGCTGGGCATTCTCAGTGGCCTTGCCCTGAACGCCGGGGCAGGCGCTCTGCCCGAAGGCAGCGTCGCCTGGCTCGACAGCCACCTGCTGACACCGGTGGGCCAGATCTTCCTGCGTCTGCTGCAATTCGTGGTGGTACCGATGGTGTTCGGCGCCCTGATCATGAGCCTGACCAACCGCGAAGGCGGTGCCGATGTCGGTCGCCATGCCGGACGCCTGCTGGGCAGTTACGTGGTCACCAGCGCCGTGGCGCTGACGCTGGGCATGCTGGTCGCACATTGGCTGATGCCGGGCAGCGGCGCCGAGAGCCTGGTGGATTCCGCACCTGAAGGTCGCAACGCCGACAGCATCGCCCAGTGGCTGGTGGGTCTGGTACCCAACAACCCCTTCACCGCGCTGGGTGGCGGCGGCCTGCTGCAGGTCATCTTCGCGGCTGCCCTGATCGGGCTGGCGATGCGCGCCCTGCCACAGGAAAGCGCACCGCTGCATCGCGTGATCGAGAGCGGTTACACCGTCAGCCTCAAGGTACTGTCCTTCGTGCTCAAGCTGGCGCCGGTGGGGGTCTTCGCGCTGATCACCTCGGTGATCGCCACCCAGGGGCTGGACCTGCTGATGCGCCTGGGCATGTACGTGATCGGCCTGATCATCGCGCTGGCGCTGATGGCACTGCTCTATCTGGTGCTGCTGGCCGTCACCGGTGCCCGCCCGCTGGCCTTCGTGCGCCACTTCGGCCAGAGCCTGGGCTTCGCCTTCGGTACCGCAAGCTCCGGCGCGACCCTGCCGCTGGCGCTGGGCAATGCCCGCGACTACGGCATGAATGACTCCCTGGCCAGCTTCGCACTGCCCTTCGGCACGGCACTCAAGCGGGATGGTGCCGCCGTGATGCAGGGCTTCAATGCGCTGTTCGTGGCGCAGCTGTTCGGCATCGATGTCACCACCTCGTTGGTGCTCACCGTGTTCACCACCGGCCTGCTGGTCAGCTTCTCCACGGCAGGCGTGCCGGGTGCGGGGCTGGTCGCGATGACCACCGTACTGGGTGCTGCAGGCCTGCCACTGGAAGGTGTGGCAGTGGTCGCCGGGGTGGACCGCTTCACCGATGGCCTGCGCACCGCCCTCAACGTGATGGGCAACTGCGCCAACGCCGCCCTGCTGGAGCGCTTCGATTCGCGCAAGCCCGCCGCACAGCCCAGGACGCAAGCGTAAGCACGCACGCAAAGAGTCAGGCAAAGCGCCCCACAAACGACAACGCCCGCCAGAGAAACCTCTGCCGGGCGTTGTCGTGTCTGAAAGGCCGTCATCGCGCTGGCGCGTGCGGCGACTTCTCGCTGGCCTCACCGGTGGCGACCGGGCGCGCGGGATCACTGATCCAGTCACTCCAGGAGCCGGCATACAGCCGCGGCAGAGGCAGACCGGCGATCGCGAAGGCCAGGATGTTCTGACAGGCACTGATGCCGGAACCACAGTAGGCGATCACCCCACTCTCTGCCGGCAACAGGCTGCGCAATTCACGCACCAGGCTCATGCGGTCCTTGAAGCGACCATTGGCTTCCAGATTGCTGGGGGTCGGTCGGCAGAATGCGCCGGGGATATGGCCTGCCACCGGATCGACCGGCTCCTGCTCACCGCGAAAACGCGCCTCGCCGCGGGCATCCAGCAAGCTGTCATCCGTGGCGGCCACCTGCTCGGCACTGACCAGCAGGCTGTCATCAAAGCTTGGCTGCCAGTCGCTGGGCGTGGGGGTCACCGGTTGGGCAGGTGCACGCTTGAGCTCGCCCATGGCCTGATTCCAGGCCTGAATGCCGCCATCCAGCACCCGCACATCCGGATGCACGGCCCAGGTCAGCATCCACCACAGCCGCGCCGCCGCCATCTGGCCGCCCATGTCGTCATAGACCACCACCTGCTGCTCAGGCGTGATGCCGAGGCGGCGGAACAGCTCGGCCGTCGCCTGATGTGACGGCAGCGGATGCCGCCCGCCCACACCGTCCTCGCGCACGGCGGCCGACAGATCGCGGTCCATATCGACATGGATGGCACCCGGCAGATGGCCTTCACGCCACAGACGCTCGCCGGCTCCCCCATCATCGAGACGCGCACGGCAATCCAGCACCACGGGCGACTTGAGGCCCGCCATCGCCAGCTGAGTCACCAGCTGACTGGCATCGATCAGGGGTGCCTGGCGCTGGTCCGGCACCAGCAGCGATGAGGCGGAGACGGAGGCTGCCGCCAATGCGGCAGGATCGGGATACTGAGCCATGGAAACTCCTTTTCGGGCAGACGAAGATGCGCTGCAGGCATGATGGCGCTCGGCGCAAGGCTTGGCAATCGCGCTGCCTTGTCGCCCGAGTCTCAAGTCCATTGTCACAAGGGTCACAAGACTGTCAGCGGGGCGCGCGTGGCGATCAGGCGGCGCTTGTTGCCATCGGCGAAGCGCACCTCGATCAGCGGATTGGCCTCATTGCCGGAGACCTCTTCGATCACCCCCTCCCCGAAACTCTCGTGGCGCAAGCGCTGACCGACCTCCCAATCACCGACGCGTCGCAGCACGGCCGGCTCGCCACGTGGAGAGCAATTGCCCTGTCGAGCGCCGCGAGCATAGGTGCCGCCAGAGCTTGACTGGCCTTGTGCAGTCGACTTGCTGGCCGGCTTGCCCGGGGACTTGGCGGCCTTCTTCGGCAGCGCTTCCAGCGTCGGTGGCGTGATGCCGTGGCGTGCCAGAGGCAGTCGCGCCAGATAGGCCTCGCCAAGTGCCGGTGCCGCCACACGCAGGCGCTCATCGCTGCCGTCCGCTGACTCGCGGGCGGCCTCATCACCGTCCTCGGCCTGCAGACGGGCGAGTCTGGCACGCTTGCCGGCACCGTGAATCCAGTCGCCGAGGCGGGTGCAGTCCTCCACGCACAGCTCGGCCAAGAAGCGGCTTGGCGTATGCGTGCCGCCGTCACGCCACAGGTGCAGCTGCTCGCGAGCACGCGTCACGCCGACGTAGCACAGGCGTCGCTCCTCCTCGAGGCGCTCCGGCGACAGCGGGTTGTCACGCGAGTAGGCCGGGAAGTCTTCCTCGTTCATGCCCCACAGCCCCACCAGCGGCCACTCCAGCCCCTTGGCCCCGTGCACCGTGGTGATCAGCACGCCGTCGGCGGCGTCCTCGACCGGATTGCGCAGCAGATTGATGAAGGCGTCGGGGTCATTGGCAAGCTCCCCCGCCTGCTCGATCAGCACATCCAGCAGGCGTACATCTTCCTCGCCCTTGTCACGCCGGGCCGCGGCACGGCGCAGCACCTTGTCGGCTTCCAGCTCATCGACCACATGGCGCAGCAGCCGCGCGGGCGCCCAATCGCCCAGCGCAGGCAGATCGCACAACAGCTTCCAGCGCTTGTGCAGGTTGCGGCGTTGCAGCGGCTTGAGCCCCTCGAGGATAGGGTCTTCCTTGCGTGGCCAGCGCTGGCTGTCGGCCAGTTGCTGACACAGACGCTCGAGGCGCTCGCGCGCGACGAAGGCGGTGGGCTGGGTGAACAGCAGCAGCAGGTGCGCCGGGTCGCGCAGACGCGTGGCATCACGCGCCAGCTCCAGATAGCCCGCCAGCGCCTGCACCAGCGGCAGGCGGAACACGAAGCGATCCCCCTGCCCCAGTCGGAAGGGAATGCCGGCCTTGAGCAGCTGCAACTGCACCGGTACCGACAGCGCCCAGCTGCGCACCAGCACGGCGGCCTCGGCGCCACTGCGCCCCGACTCTCGCCAGGCCGTGAGCGCCGCGACCAGACTGGCGGCGCCCTGGCCTTCGAACAAGCGCGTCGGCGGCGTGCCGGGCGCGGCCAGACACAGCTGGTCCGGACGGCGCGCATTGGCGGCGATGGCGTGATTGGCCGCCAGTGCCAGACGGTGACCGTGGCGGAAGGTATAGCTGAGCGGGAAATCCAGTGGCGCGGCGAAGCTCTCGGCGAAGCGCGTCAGCATGTAGTCAGGCCGCGCGCCACGCCACTCGTAGATGCACTGGTTGGCATCCCCCACCGCCATGACTTCTGCCAAGGCGCCGGAGGCTGCGGGCGACACTTCGCCGGGCGAGGAGGCTTTGCCGAGCGACGACTCGCCGGGCGACGACTCGCCGAGCGACGCCTCGCCTGTTGGCGCACCCGCCAGCAGCGCCAGCATGCGCTGCTGCGCCTCATTGATGTCCTGATACTCATCGATGATGACGTGCTGCAGATGCCCCTGGATGCGCGCGCGGGTCTCGGGCTCCCTCTCCAGCTGGCGCAGCGGCCGGTAGAGCAGATCGGCATAGGTCATCTGGCCGTACTGCTCGAGCAGCTGCTCAAGCTGGGCGAAGGACTCGACGAAGTGGCCGGTGTGCTCGCCGAGGTTCATGCGCTCGTACAGCAGCGTCGGCTCGCACATCTCGGCCTTGACCAGATCACAGAACTGGGCGAGCGCTTCAAGGCGCTCGCCTTCCAGCGCTGCCTCACGATCGGCGCGATCGGCATCGCCCAGCGCACGCTGGGCGGCCTGCTTGAGCAGACGCTCCAATGCCCAGTCCTGCTGGATGAGTTCGCGCGGCTCGAGGCTGCCCCAGCGCACCAGAGTGGTGGTCAGGCGATGGCCGATGGAGTGGAAGGTGCGGATGTCGGGCAGCCGTGTGCCCGGCGGGGCCGACTGCGCCAGCTTGGCGACGAAGTCCTCACGCGCCGAGCGGTTGAACATCAGCACCAGAATCCGCTGCGCCGGTATGCCTTCCGCCAGCAGGCTCAGCACCCGCGCCACCAGCGTGGTGGTCTTGCCCGACCCCGCCACCGCCGCCACCCGTGCGTGTCGTCCGCGATGTGCCACCACGGCGCGCTGCTGATCCGTCAATCGCTGCGTCAGCTGATCGACGGCCAGCGCCAGTGGCGATGCTGCGGAATCTGCCCCAAGGGGCGCGGCGCTGTCGGGCTCGATGGGAGGAAGTGGTGACGACATGAAGACCTGCAATGGCTGACGGCGAGTGAAAGGGAGCGAGGTAGAACGCGAGGGACACAAGGAAAAGAGAGCAGAAGGCGGCAGGCTCAAACAGGCTCAGACAGGCTCTGACGAGTTCAGACCTCGAGCTCATCAGCCGCCAGCTGCCCCAGGATCTGGAAGCGCCCACCGCTCATGAAGCCGAGTGTCAGGCTGCCGTCTTCCTGCTCATGCGTCTCGGCGCTCTCGAGCAGCCGATAGTAGAGATTGCGGTGCAGGCGCGCGGCAAGCCCGAAACGCACCGGCACTTCCGGCAACCACAGGCCGTCCGGCGTCTCGCTCAGCGTCAGGCAGCTATCCCCTTCCAGTCGCACGACATCGCCCTGATCGGTGACCAGCTGCCAGACGTCCGGCTGAGGCTCTGTCTGTCCGGGCCCTGTCTGCTCGAACTCTGTCTGACCGGGCTCAGTCGGCGCAGGATCGCTCTCGACGCGGGAGCAGTCCACCGCCAGGAAGGGGCGGTCCTCGACCTGGATGGTGACCTTCTCCGCCGGCGTGACCAGGCAGTAGCTGCCATCAGACTCAAGACGCATGACCCGCGACAGCATGTGCACTAGGCGCGCGCGACCGATCGGCGTGCCCTCGTGCATCCAGCGCCCGTCGGCGCGGATGACGAGGTCCATCTCGCCACAATGCGCCGGGTGCCATTGATCCACCGGTGGCAAAGCCTTGCCGCTGGTGGCCTTGTCGCCCAGCTGGGTGAGGATGGCGGCTGGATTCATGACGTTCCCTCCCTGGTGGTCAGATCATGCGAGATACCACGCTCAGTCGATGAGCATGCCGCTGCTGGCCAGCGCTTCGCGAACGTTGTCCGGTGCTTCCGGCGCGGCAGCGCGGAACAGGCGATAGAAGTTGGCGGTGGTCTGCATCGCCAGCTCATCGACGGTGATGCCGCGCTCGGCGGCGATACATTCGGCCACCTCGACCACATTGCCCGGCACGTTGGAAGTACCGCGGTATGGCACCGGTGCCAGATAGGGGCTGTCGGTCTCGATCAGCAGGCGGTCCAGCGGGATGGCACGCGCCAGCTCGCGGACGTGTTCGGCGTTGCGGAAGGTGACGATACCGGAGATGGAGACCATGAAGCCGTGGCCCACCGCGACGCGCGCCATATCGAGATCTTCGGTGAAGCAGTGCAGCACGCCACCGACAGCGGGGTCCGTGTGCTGCTTGATCAACGCCAGGGTATCTTCCCGCGCCTCGCGGGTGTGGATGATGACCGGCAACTCGAGCTCACGCGCGGCGATCAGATGGCGCGTGAAGCGCTCGTACTGCAGCTCGCGGCTGACGCTCTCGTAGTGATAGTCGAGGCCGGTCTCGCCGATGGCCACCGCGCCGAAGCGCTCGGCGCACTTCTTGATGTCCTCGACCGTGGGTTCCGGGTCGACCTGATGCAGCGGATGCACCCCGGCGGAAATCACCACATCCTCATGCTGCTGGGCGATGGCCGAGATCTCGGGCACATCGTCGAGCGTGACGGCAATGGCGAGGAACTGGTGCACGTGACGGGCGCGCGCGGCGTCCAGCACGTCCTCGAGGCTGCCGCCGTGCTCTTCCAGTTTCAGACGATCAAGGTGGCAATGCGAATCGACAAACATCCGGAAACTCTCACTACTGATGGCCACGCGCTGCGCGGCGAAAAACGTGCTCGACCGGCGGGCGCCCATGGCACTGCCGGTCGAGATGATGAAGCGACGCTGCGCTCGCGCTACAGCGTATAGGTCGCGTGACCCTTGCCGAGCATGCCGGCCAGGTGGTTCTCGATATGATCGCGCACCTGGCGGTCCTCTTCACTGAAGTGGATGCCGATGCCGGCAGTACGCCGGCCACTGACGCCCTGCGGGGAAATCCATACCACGCGCCCGGTGACCGGAATGCGCTCGGATTCCTCAGGCAGGGTCAGCAGCAGATAGACTTCCTGGCCCATGGTGTAGCGCTCGGTGGTCGGCACGAAGATGCCGCCGCGCACGAGGGTCGACATGTAGGCGGCCAACAGGGTCTTCTGATCACGAATGGTCAGCGAAAGCGCCTTCTGGCCTTGCTGTGGAGCGGTATCCATCCTTCACCTCCGGCCGGTCTCCCGGCACATGCAGTCCCGTGACGAGCGTCAGCGCTCACATGAGGACTGACGCTGCGTATCAATGCGTATTCTTCGGCCATTGCCTGCTGATATCTGACCCAAGGCGAGCAAACGGCCTAGCTGGCTTCAGTCTAGCCTGCCCGCCTTGCCTCGCGCAGCCTCGCGGCTTTCCACGCGGATCTTTGCTCAGGTCCTTCCTCAGCCCTTCACTCGGCCCCTTCACGCCAGAAGCTCGGACCTTCACTCGGACCATCACCTCAGAAAAAGCCAGCTGCGCATTCAGGAGCGCAGCAAGGCGGCCCAACGCACCAGCCAGGCTTCCAGCACCAGCTGAGGGTTGGGGTTGCCGCCCGCGGCCAGCAGGCGGCGCTGCTCGCGTGCGAAGTCCAGCAGCTTGAACCAGTCCTGGGTGCGACCATTCTTGACCGCCTGCCTCAACAGCGGCTCGAGACTGGGGTCACGCAGGTCGCCGGCATTGCCGGACAGGCCCATGCGGATCAGGTCTTCCAGCCAGGCAATACCGTACCACAGCACCTGCGCCAGCGGTTGGCGCTCCAGTCGCCACGCCTCGGCCACCGGCTCACCACCGCGCACCAGCGCATCGAACAGCTCGCGCAAGGCCTGACGCAGCTGACGCTGCTCCGCCTCGCCAAGACGCACCGCCAGCTGTGGCAGTCCACCCGCCATGCGCAGCAGGGCCTGAGCATCCTCGCCCAGCTGCTGCGTTAGCCACGGCAGGCTCTCTTCGGCCGGCGGAATCACCAGCGGCCATTGCTGACAACGCGAGCGAATGGTCGGCAGCACCCGTGACGGCATGTCGCTGAGCAGAATGAACAGCGTATTGGCGCCGGGCTCCTCGAGGCTCTTGAGCAAGGCATTGGCCGAGGCGATGTTCATCGATTCGGCCGGTTGCAGCCGGATGACGCGGTAGCCGCCCTGCTGGGCCGTCTGGGAGACGAAGCGGTTGACCTCACGGATCGGGTCGATGCGGATCATCTTGCCGACATCCTGCGGTGCGACCGCCATCAGATCAGGGTGATGCCCCGCCGCCAGCATATGACAGCCATGACACTCGCCACAGGCCGCCGCACCGGGCTTGCCCTGGGCGGTGCGACACAGCACGCGAGCGATCATCGCATCGGCCAGCTCATGCTTGCCAAGCCCCGATGGCCCGCTGAGCATCACCGCATGCGGCAGGCGACCGTTGTCGTGCACCGCGGTGAAGTGTTGCCAGAGCGAATGCTGCCACGGCAGCGGCGAGAAGCTCGAAAGCGTGACACCACTGCTGACGCCTGAAGCACTCATGGCTGTTCATCCGTGGGAGTGTTCGCCTGCCAGGCCGCCACCCGAGCTGCCAGTACCGCCGCGATATCGGCCTGCACGGCCTCGAGCGACTGACCGGCATCGATGGTGGCAAAGCGCTCGGGGTCGGCATCACGACGCATGTGATAGCCGACACGCACCGCCTCGAAGAACTGCTCGGCTTCCTGCTCGATGCGGTCGGCGCCTTCACCGGTCTCGGCGCGACGAGCGGCCAGACGGCCACGTGCCGCCTCGACCGGCATGTCCAGCAGCAGGGTCAGATCCGGCTGCAAGCCTTTCTGCACCAGGGATTCCAGCGCCGAGATATCGGCCAGTGGCAGGTTGCGGCCACCGCCCTGGTAGGCAAAGGTCGCGTCGGTGAAGCGATCGCACACCACCCAGGCGCCGCGCGCCAGCGCCGGGCGAATGGTCGCGGCCAGATGCTGGGCACGCGCGGCGAACATCAACAGTAGTTCGGCATCATCACTCAGCGACTCGGCCGGCGCCGGGTCCAGCAGCAACTGGCGAATGGCTTCCGCTCGCTCGCTGCCACCCGGCTCACGCGTGCGCACGACCTCGAGGCCATGCGCCTCGAGCTCGGCGACCACGAAGGCGACATTGGTGCTCTTGCCGACGCCTTCACCGCCTTCCAGCGTGATGAAGCGACCACCGGCCGAGGCCCGGGTGGCCGCCGCGCTGGCGGCGTGGCGAGAAGACGTCGTGCTTGATGCGCTCGGACGTGAAGACATGATGTTTCCTGATTCAGACAGCAGATGACTCGCGACGAAAGCCCCGTGCAGCATGGCAGACCCTGTTCGCCACACGGGTTTCAGCTCATTCGCCACGCATTACCGATTGAGAATATAACGGCGCACGGCATTGTTGTGCTCGCGCAGCGTGCGCGAGAAATGATGCTTGCCCTCACCCTTGGCGACGAAGTAGTAGGTATCGCCTTCCTTCGGGTGCACCGCCGCTTCCAGCGCGGCGCGCCCGGGCATCGCGATCGGCGTCGGCGGCAGACCGGTGATCACATAGGTATTCCAGGGCGTCGGCTTGCGCAGGTCGGCGCGCGACAGCGAGCCATCATAGTCCTTGCCCAGGCCATAGATGACGGTCGGGTCGGTCTGCAGGCGCATGCCACGCTCCATGCGACGCTTGAAGACGCCGGCGATCTCGTCGCGCTCTTCCGGCGCGCCGGTCTCGCGCTCGATCAGTGACGCCATGATCAGCGCCTCGTAGGCGCTGGTGATCGGCAGGTCGTCGTCACGCCCGGCCCAGACTTCCTCCAGCGTCTTGCTCATGCGGGTATAGGCCTGCTTGTAGAGCGAGAGGTCGCTGACGCCCTTGTGATAGCGGTAGGTGTCCGGGAAGAAGCGCCCTTCCGGCTCCTCGCCCTCTGCACCGACGGCCGCCATCAGCTCCTCGTCACTCATGTCGCGAGTCGTGTGCTCAAGCTTGGGTGAGGCGTCCATGGCGGTGCGCATCTGGGCGAAGGTCCAGCCCTCCGGCACGGTCAAGGTATAGCTGACCACATCGTCACTGGACAGCAGCGCCACCAGCTCACGGCCGTTCAAGCCCGGCGTGAGACGGAATTCACCGGCGCGCAGGCCATTGACGGCCTCAGGCTCGAGGCGCGCCCAGACCTTGTACGGCCAGCTCGCCTCGATGATGCCCTGTGACTCGAGCTCGCCCACGACCCTGGTCAGACTGGCGCCCTTGGGCACCTCGAACAGCTGTTCCTTCTCGATCGCCAACGGTGACAGCAACTGCGCCTGCCAATAACGAAAGCCCACCACACCCGCAGCCACGGCCAGCACTACCAGCATCAGGAGGATCTTGAACACTCGCATAATCAGGTTTCCAGTCTTCATGGCGAAGGCGACGACCGCACAGGCATGCCTGCTGACGCTCGTCGCCCTCCGTCAGTTCGCGGGCTCGCCCAGCAAGCGCGCGATAGTGTGATTCAACTCGTCCAGCGCCGGATGCGCCTCATCCTTCCACTCGCACAGAATCGCGCCATCGGACTTGAGCAGAGTGCGCAACGGCCAGACGCCCTGCACGGAATTCATGACGACCACCTGCTCGGCCCGCGCGAGTGACTCAAGCCCCTCACGCACTCGTTCGAACGTCATCTCGGCCTCAAGCGCCGCCAGCAGCGTGCCCTCGACACCGGCACGATCAAGACACGGCGTGAACCAGCGCCCGTCACGATACCAGGCCAGATTCATGCTGGTGGCCTCGATCAGCTCGCCCTGCGCATTGAGCAACAACCCCTCGCTGATGGTCGTGTCGCTCCACTCACGGCGCGCCAGCACGTTCTCGAGCCGATTGAGGTGCTTGAGCCCCGCCAGTGCCGGCTGCTCGGCCACACGCAGCTCGCAAACCCGTGCCGTGATGCCACGCCGCGCCTGCTGATTGACCGCAAAAGGCGTCGCGCGTGCCCGCAAGCGCGCCTGCGGTGACTCCGGTGCCCTGTAGCCCCGCCCGCCAGAGCCGCCGGTGACGATAAGCTTGAGCACTTCAAGCCCCTCGCCCTGACAGACCGCCAGACAGGCCGCCAGCTCAGCTGCCGAGGGTGCTGCAATCCCCAGACGCTGACAACCGCGCCTCAGGCGCGCCTCGTGCCAGGACCACAGCTGCGGCCGCCCCTCACGCACCAGAATCGTCTCGAACACGCCCTCGCCATAGGCAAGGCCACGGTCATCACTGGGCAGATCGGCGGCGAGCGCCGCAAGAGCACACTTGTCTTCAGAGCTCTTGCTGCCAGAGGCATCAGTCGTCATCGATACAGCCCTCCAGAGAACGGTTGCGAGCACGGCACGCAAAGCAGGTGACGCCCCACAGACAAACGCGCCCCCGGATGGGAGCGCGTCTGAGGAGAGAGAACACGAAAACGTGTGATCAGTCCTTGAGCTTGCCGAACACCAGCGAGCCGTTGGTGCCACCGAAGCCGAACGAGTTGGACAGGGTGTACTCGATCTTCATGTCACGTGCGACGTTCGGCACGTAGTCGAGATTGCAGCCCTCGGCCGGGTTGTCCAGGTTGATGGTCGGCGGCGCGATCTGGTCACGCATCGCCAGCACGCAGAACACGGCCTCGACCGCACCGGCAGCGCCCAGCAGGTGACCGATCATCGACTTGGTGGAGCTGACCGCTACATCACGCGCCGCATCACCCAGCACCGATTCGACAGCGAGACTTTCCGCCTTATCGCCGGCATTGGTGGAGGTGCCGTGGGCATTGATGTAGTCGATCTGGCCCGGCTCGAGCTTGGCGTCACGGATGGCGTTGCGCATCGCGGCGGCCGCACCACGGCCGTCTTCGGGCGGTGCTGTCATGTGGTGAGCGTCGTCGGACATGCCGAACCCGAGCACCTCGGCGTAGATGGTCGCGCCACGCGCCTTGGCGTGCTCGTACTCTTCCAGCACGACGACACCGGCACCGTCGGACAGCACGAAGCCATCACGGTCGCGGTCCCACGGACGGCTGGCCGCCTGCGGATCATCGTTGCGGGTCGACAGCGCACGCGCCGCGGAGAAGCCCCCCAGGCCCAGCGGCGTGGTCGCCATTTCGGCACCACCGGCCACCATCACGTCGGCATCGCCATAGGCGATGGTACGTGCGCTATAACCGATGTTGTGCGTCCCGGTGGTACAGGCAGTGGTGATCGCGATGTTCGGACCACGATAACCGAACTGGATCGCCAGATTGCCGGAGATCATGTTGATGATGGAGCCCGGCACGAAGAACGGCGAGATGCGACGCGCACCGCCCTTCTCCAGCGCCTTGTGGTTGTGCTCGATCATCGGCAGGCCGCCGATACCGGACCCGATGGCGACACCGATACGCTCGGCGTTGTCTTCGGTGCATTCAATGCCGGAGTCGGTGATGGCCTGGTGGGCCGCCGCGATACCGTATTGGATGAAGAGGTCCATCTTGCGGGCCTCTTTCGGGTTCAGGTACTGACTCACATCGAAGTCCTTGATGGAGCCACCGAAACGGGTATTGAAACCGCTGACATCGAAATGCTCGATGGCCGCGATGCCACTCTTGCCCGCCTTGATGTTGCTCCAGCTTTCCTCGACGGTATTCCCGACCGGGGTTACCAGGCCAAGACCTGTTACCACTACCCTTCTGCGAGGCATCGTGTCTCCTCCAAAACTATCGAATTGGCACGCCAGGGCCATGGACGCCCGGACGGTAATTGAGCGCATTATACAGAAACCTGGCCATGCGTGGGCAGTCGGTTTTCAAGCGCTTTTCTGGCCACTTTCACGAAGGAATTCCGACACTTGCCACAAAGAGGCATTTGTCACGAAGCCCGCCGTCTACCACCAGGCAATTCGCGCCCTGTCGGCGCGGCATTGCGCAGCACATCCCTGAACGACAAGAGCCGCACTGAGGAACAGTGCGGCTCTTGAACGTACAGACAATTGCATCACGACCATGAGCAACAGGTTGCTCCGTGATCGCTTCAACACACCTTACTGGTGGTTGACGATGTAATCGATAGCTTCCTGCACGGTGGTGATCTTCTCTGCTTCTTCGTCAGGAATTTCAGTATCGAATTCCTCTTCAAGAGCCATCACCAGCTCGACGGTGTCCAGGGAATCGGCGCCCAGGTCTTCAGTGAAAGAGGAAGAGTTCTGGATTTCTTCTTCTTTGGCGTTCAGGCGCTCAGCCACAACCTTCTTGACGCGTTCTTCAATGGTGCTCATTTAACAATCACTCCTAGTGGTACGGAATCCGCAGCTCGAAAAAGCTGGGCGTAGTTTATAGGCCACCCCAAAAGGACGCAACCACGTCCCTGCGTGGGGTTCAGCGCATGTTCATGCCACCGTTCACCTGCAACGTCTCACCGGTAATGTAGCCTGCTGCATCACTGGTCAGGAAGCCGACTGCCGCAGCAATCTCTTCCGGCTGGCCAAGGCGCGCCAGCGGGATGTTGCCGAGCAACGCTTCGTGCTGCGCTTCCGGCAATGCTTCAGTCATGTCAGTGGCAATGAAGCCCGGCGCCACTGAGTTGACGGTAATATTGCGTGACGCGACTTCGCGCGCCAGCGAGCGGGCAAAGCCTTCCATGCCTGCCTTGGCGGCAGCATAGTTGACCTGACCGAGGTTGCCCATGGTCGCGACCACGGACGAGATGTTGACGATGCGGCCGAAGCGCGCCTTGGTCATGCCGCGCAGGCAGCTCTTGCTGACACGGAAGACCGACTTGAGATTGGTGTCGAGCACCGCGTCCCAATCGTCTTCCTTCAAGCGCATCAACAGGTTGTCACGCGTGATACCGGCATTGTTGACCAGAATGGTCGGGGCGCCGAAGCGCTCGCCGACTTCCTTGAGCACGGCGTCGACGCTGGCCTGATCGGTGACGTTGAGCAGCATGCCCGCGCCTTCGATACCGTGCGCCTCGAGGTCAGCGCCGATGGCCGCTGCGCCTTTCTCGCTGGTGGCAGTACCGATCACGATACGGCCCTGACGGCCGAGTTCACGGGAGATGGCTTGGCCGATGCCACGACTGGCACCGGTCACCAGTGCGATTCTGCGTTCGCTCGTCATCTTGAGTCCTGAGTTGGCTGATCCAAGTCACATGGCCGGCCAGATGGGCCAGCCACGAGCTTACTGATTCTGTTCGGCAGCGGTCTCGCGGGCAAGTTCCAGCGCCGCTTCCAGGCTATCCGGATCATTCACGGCCAGGCCACGCGCCTGACGCTGAATGCGCTTGCCAAGGCCGGTCAACACCTTGCCCGGGCCGCATTCGATGAAGCTGCGCGCGCCACTGTCGAACATGGCATTGACGCAATCGGTCCAGCGGACCGGCTGATAAAGCTGCTCGATCAGACGCTGACGCAGTGTCTCGACATCGTCATGCGCCTTGGCATCGACATTCTGGATGACGGTATAGCGCGGCGCACGGAACTCGATGGCATTCATCGCCTCGGCCAGCTTGTCGGCCGCCGGACGCATCAGATCACAATGCGACGGCACCGACACCGGCAGCGGCATGGCGCGCTTGGCACCCGCTTCCTGACATGCCGCGATGGCACGCTCGACGGCAGCGGTGCCACCGGCGATGACGACCTGTCCCGGCGCATTGTAGTTGACTGCCGCGACCACTTCACCCTGTGCCGCACTGGCACAGGCGGCTTCGACCTGGGCATTCTCGAGACCGAGAATGGCCGCCATCGCGCCCTGCCCCTGCGGCACGGCAGTCTGCATGGCTTCGCCGCGCAGATTGACCAGCTTGACGCCCTCGGCGAAACCGATCACGCCAGCGCAGACCATGGCGCTGTATTCACCCAGGGAGTGACCGGCCATACGCGCCGGACGCGGGCCTTCCAGCTCCTGCCAGACGCGCCAGATGGCGACACTGGCGGTCAGAAGCGCCGGCTGGGTCAGCTCGGTACGATTGAGCTCCTCCGCCGGACCTTCCTGTGTCAGGTGCCAGAGATCGCGCCCCAGCGCGTCAGAGGCTTCCTCGAAGGTAGTGCGGACCACGCTATAGCGCTCCGCCAGCTCCCGCAGCATACCGACCTGCTGGGAGCCCTGTCCCGGGAAGATGAGGGCCAGGGAATCTGTCATTGCTGTCACCATTTCCATCTGTTCAGGTGGGACTGACACGGGTCAAGAAACCCGATTTCCGCTGGCTCGCAAGCGAGACGACCACTGTCGTGTCTCACGCTTCTGCCAGGGGAAAGCCTGCTTCCTGTCATTTACGTCATGCTGCTGCCCTGCGGGGCTTCTTGCGGGGGCTGCCTGCCCCTGATTCCCGTCCGCTTTCACCGCCCGGCCGCGAAGCGCTGGCATTGTCGCACCGTGTGCGCCGAAGCTCGACCCCAACAGGCACAAATCAGACCAATTTACTCATTCAGCGTGAGTATGTGCCTTCCAGGGCCTGCGCCAGGCGCGAAGGCAATTGCTCGCGAGCCTCGCTGGCCGCCCGCGTGACGGCAAAGGCAAAGCCTTCCGCCGCCGCGCCGCCGTGGCTCTTCACCACCACGTTCGCCAGGCCCAGCAGGCTGGCACCGTTGTAGCGCACCGGGTCCAGCTCACGCGAGAGTCGCGTCAGCGCCGGACGCGCTAGCCAGGCCATCAGGCGCGTGCGCCAGCTGGCCGCCAGGGTCGCCCCCAGCTGCGCCGACAGCATCTGCGCAAGCCCTTCACTGCTCTTGAGCACGATATTGCCGACGAAGCCGTCACAGACCACCACATCTACCTTGCCGGAGAAGAGGTCGCCGCCCTCGGCAAAGCCAAGGTAGTCGAAGTCCGACTCGCTGCCAGCCAGCAGGGCGTGCGCTTCCTGCACCTGCGCAGTCCCCTTGACCGACTCGACTCCCACGTTGAGCAGCCCCACTCGCGGACGCTCGACCGCGTCGATGAGGCGACTGCGCATCGCGCCCATGCGGGCGAACGCCAGCAGGTGATGCGGTGCGACATCGACGTTGGCGCCGAGATCCAGCAAGCTGCAGGCTCGCACGCCACGCGTGGGCACCGCGGCACAGATGGCAGGTCGCTCCACCCCTTTCACTCTTCCCACTTCGCGCATGCCCAGCGCCATCAAGGCGCCGGTATTGCCGGCACTGACACAGGCATCCGCCTGGCCCTTCGCCACCAGACCCAGGGCCTGAGACATGCTGCTGGGCTCGCGACTGCGCAAGACGCGGGACGGGCGAGCATCAGACGCGACAATGCCGTCGACAGCGAGTGTCTGAAGGCGATCACGAACACGGGAGAGTGAAGCAGGGAGGGAGTCTAACTCGGCATCCAGTAGATGCTGCGGGCCGACCAGGATGGCGCTGAGTTGCGAGTCTCGCAACAGCGCACTGGCCGTGCCCCGTAACGTAGCGCGGGGACCGAAGTCCCCGCCCATCGTATCGATGGCGATACGCACGGCGTTACGCCGCGCGCTGCATCAATGCCTTATGCATCAACGACTTTGCGGCCACGGTAGAAACCGTCGGCAGAGACGTGGTGACGCAGGTGAACTGTACCGGTTTCCTTGTCCTGGGACAGGGTCGGTGCAGTCAGGGCATCGTGGCTACGACGCATGCCACGCTTGGAACGAGTTTTGCGGTTCTGCTGAACTGCCATGGGGATTACTCCAATCTTGTCGACAAATTGAGTTCAGTGCTTGTCCTTCAGGGTGCGAAGCACACTGAATGGATTCACAGCGGGTGCGTCCGAGGCCTCGGGTTCCACACCGCTGGCCAGCTGGTCGCGAGAGACGGCACAATCGGCCTCCTCGTGGTAGACCACCTGCGGCAGGACCAGGAGCACTTCATCCTCGATCACTGTCAGGAGATCCAGCTGTTCGTTTTCCACCACTACCGGCTCGTACTCACCGGGCAGCTGCGCCGCCAGTGCATCGCTGGTCACCAGCCCCAACAGGAACTCGCTGGAAAGCGGCTCCGGCTCGGTGGGTCCCAGGCAACGCTGACATAACAGACTTGCCTCGAAGGCGATGGAGCCTTCGATGAAGCTGCGACGTTGAGTGTCGATGTCAAAGGTCATGGAGACGCTGACGTCCCCTTCCTGAGCACCGATGGCCTCAACAACACGGGGCATGTTCGCCAGTGGAATCACGCCTTCAAGGCGTTTACCCGCTGACGCCAGCCGGTAGGGCTCGACCTTGGTCGGCAGTCTTGTGGTCAACATAGGCGCGCCATAATAGGGATTCCCCCTCCCGGTGTCAAAATGCATGAGCAACTTGTTGCTTTTGCCAGCCCCCTCACCATCACGCTTTCACGTCGATATGCGGCAACTGACACTGGGCTACACGTCCAGCGCGCGATTGTACGCGCCTGACGCTTCAATGCCGAGAGGATTTACGGCATCCTGCAGCCCTTGTTTTTCAAATACTTGCCGCGCGCCGCCCAGCCAATGCCCGCAACGCGCCCCGACGGAGAGCCATGATGACTCCACTGGTCCTGGCGTCCAGCTCACGCTGGCGTCGTGAACTGCTTGAACGCCTCGGGCTGCCCTTCACCTGGACAGCCCCCAGCATCGATGAAACGCCGCGCCGCGAAGAAAGCCCCGAGACACTGGTCCATCGTCTGGCACTCGGCAAGGCCAATGCCGTGGCGGATGCCTATTCCCACCACCTGATCATCGGCAGCGATCAGGTCGCCGTCTTCGAGGGCGAGATACTGGGCAAGCCGGCGGATCTGTCAGCCGCATGCGGCCAGCTGGCGCGCTTTTCCGGACGTCGCGTGCGCTTCGTGACCGGCCTGGCGCTGATCGACACCCAGTCTGCGCGTCACTGGGTCTGTCATGAAGACTACGAGGTCGTCTTCCGCCCTCTGAGCCGCGCCGAGATCGCGCGCTACGTCGAGCGCGAGCGCCCCCTCGACAGCGCCGGCAGCTTCCGCATGGAAGGGCTGGGCATCACGCTCTTCGAGCGCCTCGAGGGGCGTGACCCCAACAGCCTGATCGGCCTGCCGCTGATTCGCCTGTGCGAACTGCTGCGCGAGGCAGGCGTCGACCCTCTGCTGGATGCACCGCGCTCCTGAGTGGCGCCGCGCCCCCGAGAGACACCGTAGCCCTGAGAGATACCGCAGCCCTGAGCGACGAGAGCTGCGGCCCTGACTCGCCTACCAGGGCAGGCGGTAGCTGACAGGCGATACCGTCGTCTCGAGCCCCATCGCACTGGCCATTACACCGGCGAAGCGCCGCGTGAAGCGCTCGAAGGGGTCCTGACGCGGCGTGTAATCGTGCAGCTCCGCTTCTGGCGTCAGCTCAGCCGCCAGCTCTTCCAGCGTGCCGGTACGATCGACCAGCCCCAGCCCCCGGGCCTGCTCGCCGGTCCAGATCAGCCCCGAGAACAGCTCGGGATCGTCCTTGAGGCGTTCACCGCGCCCGGCCTTGACCGCCGCGATGAACTGCTGGTGCGTCGTGGCCAGCACGCTCTGCCAGAAGGCACGCTGGTCCGGCGAGATTTCCGAGAACGGATCAAGAAACGCCTTGTTGTCTCCCGCCGTGAACACGCGACGCTCGATATCCAGCTTCTCCATCGGCCCCTTGAGCCCGAAGCTTGAGGAGATCACGCCGATGGAACCCACCAGGCTCGAGGGTGCCGCGATGATCTCGCCGGCGCCGGCCGCCATGTAATAGGCACCACTGGCGCCCAGGTCTTCAATCACCGCGATCACCGGCTTGTCGCCCCGCTCGCGCAGCCGCATCAGCTCGTCATAGACGCGCTGGGACTGCACCGGGCTGCCACCGGGCGAGTTGATGTCGAGCACCACCGCCACGGAGGCCGGTGACTCCCAGGCCGCGCGCAGCCCCTTGATGATGCGCTCGGCGTTGGCTTCGCCATCCGCTTCGATCACGCCCTTCACGCGCACCACGCCCAGATGCTGCTCGCCGGGCAGCGCCGCTGGCTGGCTGCCGAGCGTGAACAGGGTCACCGAGGTCGCGATCGAGGCAATGAACAGCAAGGCGAACAGGAAGCGGAAGAACAGCTTCCAGCGCCGCGAACGACGCTGCTCGGTGACCACGCCTTGCACCCAGCGGTCCATCATCTCGAGCTGCGCGGTACGCTCGCGCGCCTGCCAGTCCACCTCTCGCTCGGAGGCGGTAGCCGCGCCCTGTCCACTCATGCCCTGCCCACTCAAGCCCGCTTCGCTCTCGTCCTTGCCACCCGCGCCTTCACGCCAGGGATCCTGCGGCCTGTCACTCATCGATTGCTGCTCCTGTGCTGGGCGATCGCGACCGTTATCTGGCCACGTACAGCCACTCCATCAATTCATCGAAATGCGAGACGATGCGCTGCGGCGCACAGGCCTCAAGACGCGGCACACTGTGTACGCCGTAGTCGACACCGACACTGTGCATGCCCAAGGCACGCGCCATTTCCAGATCATATTCGGTATCCCCGACCATCAGCGCCTCATGCGCCTCAACGTTCAGCTCGGCCAACAGCTCCTCGAGCATGCGGGGGTGCGGCTTGGACAGCGTCAGGTCCGCAGTGCGCGAAGCATGGAACCAGTCACCGCAATCATGGGCCCTGAACATGCGGTCCAGCCCGCGGCGGCTCTTGCCCGTCGCGACGGCCAGCAGCTGCTCGGGATGGCGACGCAGACGCTGGATGCCGGCCTCGACACCGGGGAAGAAGTCCAGCGGCGTGGTATCGACCGCCACGAAATGCGCCTTGTAGGCCGCGACCAGCGCCTCGCACTGCTCGGCCGTCGCCCCCGGGAACAGGCGCTCCATGGCTTCGGGCAGCCCGAGCCCGATGATGTCGCGAGCCGCATGGGCAGGCAGCTCACCCATGCCCGTCGCCAGTGAGGCCGCCTGCAGGCAATCGACGATACGCGCCTCGGAATCCATCAGGGTGCCATCCCAGTCGAAGATGACCAGGCGATAGCGCGGTTGCGGCAGTCCTGCAACGAGATCAGTCATGACGAGCTCCCAGCTCTCTGGCAGTGGCGAGAACGCGCTTCATCCGCTTGTCCAGCGGCGCGCGCACGGTGACGGTTCGCCCGTCGATCGGATCAGGGAAGCTGAGCTGGGCGGCATGCAGGAACAGGCGCTCCAGCCCGACCTTCTTCGCCAGGGCATTGCCGCGCTCGGTGCCGTACTTGGTATCGCCGAGCAACGGATGCCCGGCATGCACCGAGTGCACGCGGATCTGGTGAGTACGCCCGGTAATCGGCTCGGCCTCGACCAGCGTCATGCTCGGATAGGCCTCACGCACCGCGTAACGCGTACTGGCCGTCTTGCCGGCCTCATCGACGCGCACCCGACGCTCACCATTGCCACCGTCATAACGCTCCAGCGGCGCATTGACGTAATCGCGACGTGAATCCCAGCGCCCCTCGACCAGGGCCAGATACAGCTTGGTCATCTTGTGGGCCTTGAGGTCGTCATTGAGCTGCAACAGCGCAGCCCGCGTCTTGGCCAGCAGAATGCAGCCGGAGGTATCACGGTCCAGGCGGTGCACCAGCTCCAGGAACGGCAGGTCGGCGCGAATCTGGCGCATGGCCTCGATCAGGCCGATCTTGACGCCACTGCCACCGTGCACGGCAAGCCCCGAGGGCTTGTTGATGACCATGAAGTCATCTGTCTCACGCACGATGCAGCCCGCCAGCACCTCGCGCAGGTTGTCACTGACTTCCTGCACGGCGGCTTCCGGCGAGAGGCGCAGTGGCGGCACCCGTACCAGATCGCCCGCCTGCAGGCGATAATCGACCTTGATGCGCTTCTTGTTCACGCGCACTTCCCCCTTGCGCACGATGCGATAGATCAACGCCTTGGGTGCGCCCTTGAGGCGGGTACGCAGAAAGTTGTCGATGCGCTGCCCGGCCAATTCCGGGGCAACCTCGATCCACTGGACTGATTGGCCTTCGGCCATGTCGCACTCCTTTCCGGCCCCGCCTTCGCGCGGCCTGCTCATCTTGTTGCCGTGCGCCTGGGCGCACTCAGACCGGCCATTCTACGGTGTCATGCGACCAATGGGGAATCATCGTGCCACATGCCGCTCTCATGAGCGGCTCACCGGGCCTCGTATCTCGGGCGATGTAGCGAAGCGTTTGATCTGGCAGCTGAATTGCTGGTACATACCTTTACTGGTATATTCGAGCGCAGTGAGATGGGCCTTCTCTATATGCCCGATCATCGTCTCCGCAGCCCTGTCACAGCGGCCGGAAAAACGGCGCACCCGGCACTTCAACAAGGTGCTTCACGCCGGCGGAGAGGGTCAGATGGCCCGCAATGAAGCAACGCGCACCGACATCAGCACCGTGCAGGTCACGCAAGCACCCTGTTGTCATCTACCCTGTCGGTAGCGTGCTGTCCCGCGCATCGCACCTGTCAATCACAGGCAGCGAAGGCCGCCCCAAGGACAGTCATTCGCGGCCAGTGGCCAGACCAGAAGCTGACGCAAAACATCGATGTCGCTCAGGTCTCACAGGACTTGGTGACGATATCAGCGGGCGCGGAACGCATGACGCCGCGCGCCGCAGCGCAATCGCCCTTCGAGCCTTCGTTGCAGACTCCACGAGATGCTGTCGCGGGAGCCCGAAAGCCGCCTGCGCAGGCAAGACAGCAAGATGCCCAGTCATTCATGGGCCAACGACACAAGACCGCCCGGGCATGAAGCCCGGGCAATCATTCGATATCCGTGCCGAAGGCCGGCGTCGATGAATCGGCAAATGCCAGGTGTTAGGGAAGAGACCGCAGGGCCGGAGGAGTACCAATCCCCGCAACACGTCCTGCCTCTTCCAAGTACTCAACATGATCATGCCGCATGTGGCCCGTCCACGGACTTGCCTGCATGCGAAAAACGCATTCCACGACATGCGCTGAGCACAACACGAAGCGGAAAACGGTTCCTCGTCGCCGACGCACAATGCGGCTGCCCTTCGGCACGCCCAGTCTAGCGAGACGACATGAAACGGATGCTCATCAACGCGACCCAGCCGGAAGAGCTGCGCGTCGCACTGGTCGACGGACAACGCCTTTACGATCTCGACATCGAGTCCGGCGCCCGCGAACAGAAGAAAGCCAACATCTACCGCGGCAAGATCACCCGCATCGAGCCCAGCCTCGAAGCCTGCTTCGTCGACTTCGGCGCCGAACGCCACGGTTTCCTGCCACTCAAGGAAATCTCCCGCGAGTACTTCTCCAAGGACCCCGGCCAGGGCCGTCCCAACATTCGTGAAGTGCTCAAGGAAGGCCAGGAAGTCATCGTCCAGGTCGACAAGGAAGAGCGTGGCAACAAGGGTGCCGCCCTGACCACCTTCATCAGTCTGGCTGGCCGCTTCCTCGTGCTGATGCCCAACAACCCACGTGCCGGTGGTATCTCCCGCCGCATCGAGGGCGAAGAGCGCGCTCAGCTGAAGGAAGCGATGAACAGCCTGACCCTGCCGGACAAGATGGGCGTCATCGTGCGCACCGCCGGCATCGGCAAGAGCGCCGAAGAACTGCAGTGGGACCTCGACTACCTGGCACAGGTGTGGGACGCGGTGACCAAGGCCGCTTCCAGCCGCCCTGCCCCCTTCCTGATCTACCGTGAATCCAACGTCATCATCCGTGCCATGCGCGACTACCTGCGCAATGACATCGGCGAAGTGCTGATCGACTCTTCGGAAGTCCAGGAAGAAGCGCTGTCCTTCGTGCGTCAGGTGATGCCGAGCTACCAGCAGAAGATCAAGCTCTACGAAGACGACGTGCCGCTGTTCTCGCGCTTCCAGATCGAATCCCAGATCGAGACCGCCTACCAGCGTGAAGTGAAGCTGCCCTCCGGTGGCGCCATCGTCATCGACCACACCGAAGCCCTTGTCTCCATCGATATCAACTCCGCTCGCGCCACCCGCGGCAGTGATATCGAGGAAACCGCGCTGCAGACCAACCTGGAGGCCTCCGACGAGATCGCCCGCCAGCTGCGTCTGCGCGACATCGGCGGCCTGGTGGTGATCGATTTCATCGACATGACGCCGGCACGCAACCAGCGTGAAGTCGAGAATCGTGTGCGCGACGCGCTCAAGATCGACCGCGCTCGCGTGCAGATCGGTCGCATCTCACGCTTCGGCCTGATGGAAATGTCGCGCCAGCGTCTGCGTCCGTCCCTGGGCGAGACCAGCGGCGTGGTCTGCCCGCGCTGTGACGGCCAGGGTACCATTCGTGACGTGCGCTCCATGGCGCTCTCCATCATGCGCCTGATCGAAGAAGAGGCCATGAAGGAGCGCAGCTCGCAGATCCGCGCCATCCTGCCGGTGCCGGTCGCGACCTACCTGCTCAACGAGAAGCGCGCCACGCTGTTCGACATCGAGCGCCGTCAGGGCGTGAATGTCGTGCTGCTACCGAACCCGGAGCTCGATACGCCGCACTACGAAGTCGTGCGTCTGCGTGATGACCACGTCGATGAAGACGGTGCCGACAAGTCCAGCTTCGAGCTGTCCGTCGAGACCGAGGTCGGCAAGGAACCGGATCCGAACTTCGACAAGCCGCCGGCGCGCACTGAAGCCGCCGTCAAGAGCGTGTCCCACACCACGCCTGCCCCGGTTGCCGCACCGGAAGCGCCTGTAGCAGTGGCCGAGACCGCTGACAGCAGCAGTGACAGCGATAGCCGCAACGGCAACGGCAAGAACAACGGCAACCGTCGTCGCAACGGCAACGGCAGCAGCAATGGCCGTAACCGTCAGGAGCAGCGCAACGAGTCTCGTAATGACACTCGCAGCGAAGGCCGCAACGACAGCCGTCAGAGCTCGCGCAATGACAACCGTCAGGGCAACCGTTCGAGCCAGGGCAATGACACCCGCGCTCAGGCCAGCAAGCAGGAAGTCGTGGCGCAGTCGTCAGCCCAGACTCCCGCCAGGACTGCCACTCCGGCCACCGGTGGCGGCCTGCTGTCGCGCCTGGCCCGAGGCTTCAGCCGCCTGCTGGGCAATGACAGCGATACCGCCGTGCCGGCCAAGTCCAGCGAAGCCCGCAAGGCACTGGAAAAGGCCCGTGAGCGTCGCGAGACCGTCAGTGAAGCCAGCGCTCCGGCAGCGGCTCGCAACGACTCCCGCAATGGCCGCAACGCTGAACGTAGCAACGATCGTAACAACGACCGCAGCAATGACGGCCGTGGCAACGAGCGTGATGACAACCGCAAGGATTCCCGTCGTCGCAATGACAACGCGTCACGCAACAACGACGGCGAGTCACGCAACAGCGGCAACGACGCTGACAGCAACAGCCAGAACGATGGCCGCAGCAACAACAAGCGTCGTCAGCGCAACGACCGTGGCAACCGTCGCAAGTCCAACGAGTCGCGTCAGGACAGCCAGCAGGAAATCGTCACCAACGACAGCAAGCCGCAGGCCGAACCGGAGCAGACGCCGCAGGCTGACAACAGCCCGAAAGCCGAAGCCAGGAGCAGCGACAGCCAGAACGCCAAGGCCGACAACGCCAGCAAGCGCGATTCCGGCAAGCGCAGCGACAAGCCGGGGCGTGGTGAAAAGCCGGCCAAGACTGACAAGGCCGAGCAGGTCGACAGCAAGCAGGCACGCGAGTCCATCAAGGCAGCCGAACAGGCCGAGCAGGTGGAGCAGCAGGTCAGCAGCGAAGACCAGCAGACCCGCAACAACCCGCGTGTGCGCAGCCGTCAGCACGCTCTGAACCCGCAGGCGGTCGAAGAGCAGAAGTCGCTCAAGGCCATGACGCTGGCAGGCCCGCAGGCAGCCGCTACTTCGGCAGCCGCTGCGGTGCCGGCCATTGCCGAGGAAGGTGCCGAAGCCGTCAACGCCACCACCGCTGCCCCGCAGGGCGAAGCCAATGCCCCGCAAGGCAACGACAGCGCCCAGCAGGTTGAAAACAGCACCGCGGCACAGCACGCACCGACCACCGTCGAGCAATCTGCCAGCGCAGACCTCACGGCAGCCGCCGCACCGGAAATCAGCGAGCCGAGCAACGAGACGCTGAGAGAGACGGTCGCCCCTGAGTCAGCGCCATCCGACGTGCAGGCGTCCGAGTCTGAGCCAGCGGAAGTGGCCGAGCCGGTCGTCGAAGCGCCGATCGAAGCACCTGCCGAAGAGGCGTCCGAAGCGCCTGCCACTGGCGCTCACCAGGCGCAGAAGACTGAGCAGCACGCCGCCCAGCGCACTGAGCAGCACGCCGTCCAGCAGCCAAGCGTGCACCAGCCGCAGGCCAGCGCAGCTGACAACGCCGTCGACACGCCGGCCGTCACCGCGGCAGAAGTCGCGCCGGAAGCCGCGGCCGATGAGCAGTCGCTGAAGGAAAGCGTGACCAGCGAAGCCGCTGTGCCTGAAGCGTCAGCCGCCGCCGAGCAAAGCGCCCAGGCACCGGCCACCGAAGCTCAGGCACCTGTCGCTGAAGCAGAGGAAGCGGTCGCCGCTGAAACAGACACTGCCAGCCAGCCTGCGCAGCCTGTGGCGCAAGAACCTGGCGTGGAAGAAGCCGCCGTTGAACAGCCTGTACAGGAGGCCGTGCGTCAAGAGGCTCCTCAGCAGACTGAGACCAGTGAGGCGAAGGTGGCAGAAAGCGCTGACGTGGCCAGTACTGAGATTGAGCCTGCCGTCAGCACTGAGCGCACCACAGATACTGTCGCTGTAGCTGCGGAAGGCTCTCAATCAGCTGAAGGCTCTCAATCAGCTGAAGGCTCTCAATCGGCTGAAGGCTCTGATGCTGCTGAAGGCTCTGCAAACGCTGAAGGCGCTGATGCTACTGCTGAAGGTGCCGAAAGCGCCGTCAACGTCAGCGCCAGCGTCGAGAATGCGCCGGCCGAGGCAGCGTTCGCGACTGCCGAGCGTCACGACAATGTCGCCGTGGCGCAAGCCGTGAGCGACGACTCCCACACAGGGGAAGTCGCTGACAGCGAGCAGAATCAGGCACCGAGCGAGCAAGGCGAGACGACAGCGGCAGAAGGCGTGCAGCAGGACAGCACGCAGCCAGCCACCGAGACCCGCCGTCGTCGTGGCGAACGCGCCTACAACGATCCGCGCGAAGTGCGTCGTCGTGAGCGTGAAGCTGCCGAACGTGCTGCTGCACACCAGACCAGCGCGGAGACTCAGGACACGACCGCTCAGGATGACAGCAACACGTCACACTGAGTCCTGAGGCAGGCGCCCTGCCCCTGCCGTCACTCTGGCGCCCCTTTCAGCCACCAGCGCTGAAGAGGGCGCCAGAAAGGCAGCAAGACAGGGCCTAGCCAGGGGCTATGCCAAGGTCTGCCAGCCGCTCTCGTTGAGCAGCAAGTCAGATGAAAACAAGAACGCCCCGCAGGCAAGCCTGCGGGGCGTTCTTGTTTTCATCGTATAACTCAATGTGCACGACTCTGGGCCTCAGCTCGGGCATCACTCTGCCGGCATCATCCCCAGCTCACGCGGCTCCTGCTCGAGCCAGACACCGAAGCGTGAATGGACGGCCTCACGCACCTCCTGCGCCAGTGCCAGCAGCTCCGTGACGGCACCCCCGCCGAAGTGCACCAGCACCAGCGCCTGCTGAGCATGCACGCCGACATGGCCTCTGCGCGCGCCCTTGAGACCACATTGATCGATCAGCCAGCCTGCTGCCAGCTTGATGCTGCCATCGGCCTGCGGGTAATGCGGCAAGCTCGGGAAGCGAGTCAGCAGCGCCTGACCCTCGGCCTGAGGAAGCTGCGGATTCTTGAAGAAACTGCCGGCATTGCCCAGTTGTGCGGGGTCGGGCAACTTCTCACTGCGCGTGGCAATCACCGCCCGTGCGACCTGCAACGGCGTCACCTCTTCCCCTTGCGGCAACGCCGCGCTGACGCGCTGGGCGAGATCACCATAATCGAGCTGGGGCGACGCCTGGCGCGATACCTGCAACTCCAGACGCGTGATCAGCACGCGATGTTCAAGCACGCCCTTGAAGATGCTGTCGCGATAACCGAAGCCGCATTCCTCGCGATTCATCCAGCGGCAGCTGCCATCTTCCAGCGACATGACTTCCAGGCGCAGCAGGTGGTCTGCCAGCTCGACGCCATAGGCACCGATATTCTGGATAGGTGCCGCACCGCAGCAACCGGGAATCAGTGCCAGATTTTCATAGCCCCACCAGCCGGCGCTGGCCAGCTCCATCACCAGGGCATGCCAGCGCTTGCCGGCCTCGACGGAGACCGTGGCCGTCAGGCCATCTTCTGCCGGCGTGATGGTGACCCCGTCAAAGGCCGGACGCATGACATGGGCATCCAGCCACGGCAGCAATACCAGATTGCTGCCGCCGCCGATCACCACCAGACGCTCTCCAGCCTGCCGGGAGGCCAGCACCTGTGCCCTGGCCGCCTCGACGGTGTGTGGCTCACTCAGGGCGCGGGCGCGCGCCGAGAAACCCAGCGTATTGCAGCCATCCAGTGCCACCCCCTCGCATTGCGAGGTGTCGCCTGCGCTCTGCTCACTTGACACCTGAGTCATGAGCGCGCCCGCGCCGTGGTCGCCGCAGGCAGTGCCGCGATGAGCGCCTCGCAAGCCACATCGATCAGGTCCAGCACACGCTCGAAGGCATCGGGGCCCCCGGTGTAGGGGTCCGGCACCTCACGACTGCCCGCCGCCAGCGCGGGCAGCGGGGTCGGCAGCAGGTCCAGCAGGCGACCGATCAGCGCCTGGTCGCCACTGTTGCTGCGCGCAGCCAAGGCACGGGTATCGGCAAGATTGGCGTCGTCCATCACCAGAATCAGATCGAAGTCGTGAAAGTCCTGCTCGCACAACTGACGGGCACGCAGCGCGCTGATGTCATGGCCGCGCTTGGCCGCATGGGCGATGGCCCGCGAATCAGGCTGACCGCCGACATGCCAGTCACTGGTGCCACAGCTGTCCACCGTGACGACCTGATCCAGGCCGTGGCGCGTCAGCGCCGCGCGCAACACGCCTTCGGCACTCGGTGAGCGGCAGATATTGCCCAGGCACACCATCAGGATGCGCTCCAATGGCGCCTGACGCTGGGCCAGCTGCTCAAGAAGCTCGCTCATCAGCCCTCTCCGCTCTCGCTGCCTGCCGCTGCTTGCGCCAGCCAGTCACGCACGCGCTCGAGATCCTCCGGCGTATCGACACCGGCCGGATGCGCCGTGCAGGCAATGGCTACCTGGATGGCATGACCATGATGCAGCGCGCGCAGCTGTTCGAGCTGTTCGAGCTGCTCCAGCGGGGCCGGCAGCCAGTCAACGTAATCGGTCAGGAAGCTGGCGCGATAGGCGTAGAGGCCGATATGACGCAGCCAGGAATCGGTAGCCAGCATGTCCGGCGGCGTGGTGAAGTGCTCGCGATCCCAAGGAATGGGCGCGCGCGAGAAGTACAGGGCACGCCCGCGCAGGTCACGCACCACCTTGACCACATTGGGGTTGAACAGGCTGTCGACGCTGGCGATCGACTCCGCCAGCGTGGCGATCGAGGCCCCCTCGTCTTCCCCGAGACGCACCGCCACCTGATCGATCAGCGCCGCCGGCAGCAGCGGCTCATCGCCCTGGACGTTGACCACCAGGGTCTCGGGGGCCAGCGCCAGCAGCGTGACCACCTCGGCAAGGCGGTCCGTCCCGCTGGGATGATCGGCACGCGTCATCACCACCTCGGCCCCGAAGTCTTCGCAGACCTCACGGATACGCTCGTCATCGGTGGCGATCACGACCCGGCTGGCCTGACTGGCGCAGGCATTGCGCCAGACATGCTCGATCATCGGCTGGCCATGAATGTCCGCAAGGGGCTTGCCCGGCAGGCGTGAGGAGTTGAAGCGCGCCGGAATCACGACCACGAAGCCAGACTCGCCCTCTGAACGGCTGTCGTCTGCCGGCCCCTGCTGCAGAAGGTCACTCATCAGCCGCGGCTCCCCTTGAGCTTCTCGTCGGCATCCATCTGGCGCGCTTCTTCTTCCAGCATGACGGGAATGCCGTCGCGTACCGGATAGGCGAGGCCATCGTAGAAGCACTTGAGCTCGGCGTTCGCCGCATCATAGGTCAGCTTGGCCTGACACAGCGGGCAGACCAGTAGCGCGAGCAGTTCCTTGTCCATCGAGACATCTCCGGAATAACAGCAGAAAAGAAAGAAAATTCAGCGATCAAGCCCTCAGAGCGCCTCAAGGCGTTTGGCGAGCCAGTCCACCAGCGCCTGATCCGGACGCGCCTCGACATCCAGCGCCCAGCAGCGCTCATTGGCGAAGCTGCGACACTTGACGGCGTCCTTGGCGGTCATCACCACGGGCAGATTGTCGGAAAAGCGCAGATCCGTCGGCGTGAAACGATGGTGGTCCGCCAGCGGACGCGGCAGATGCTCGACCCCGAGGTTGGTCAGGGTGCGGAAGAAGCGCTGCGGATTGCCGATACCGGCCAACGCATGCACCTGACCGCTGAATGGCAACTGGTGGGCAGGATAACGCACGTCGTCGATCAGGTGACGCCAATGGACCGGCGTCAGCGTCATGCAATGCGATTCCACCGGCAGACGTGAGCAGTCGATGACACCGTTGGAGATCACCGCATCGACACTGGCGAGGCGCGACAACGGCTCGCGCAGCGGACCGGCGGGCAGGCAACGCTGATTGCCGAAGGCACGCTCACCATCCACGACCACCAGCTCGATGTCGCGCCCCAGCGCATGATGTTGCAGACCATCATCGGAGAGCAGAATGTCGCAGCCGGCGGCAATCAGGCGCCGCGCCGCGCTCGGGCGATCCGGGTCGACCGCCACCGGCAGGCCGGTCTGCTGGGCCAGCATCACCGGCTCGTCGCCGGCATGCTGAGGGTCGGTATCGGCCTGCACGTAGAGGGGATAGCGCGGCGAATGCCCGCCGTAGCCGCGCGAGATGATGCCCGGGCGCCAGCCCTGCTCGCTCAACCAGCGCCCCAGCCAGGCGACCAGCGGCGACTTGCCGGTGCCGCCGACGGTGATGTTGCCGATCACGATCACCGGCACCGGCGCCCTCCAGACCTCACGCTTGCCGGTGAGATAGGCATTGCGCTTGCGCGCCACCACATTCCTGTAGACATGTTCCAGCGGGCGCAGTAGATGGAGCCAGCCGGCGCCGCGATACCAGGCGTCTACCAGTCGTTCACTCATGCGTCTGCCGTCTCCCGGAACTGGATGCGATGCAGCGCGGCATAAGCACCTTCCTGAGCAATCAATGATTCGTGGGTGCCGTCTTCGATGATCTCGCCATCATCCATCACCAGGATGCGGTCCGCCTTCTCGATGGTGGACAGACGGTGGGCGATCACGAAGGTCGTCCGGCCCTGACACACTTCTTCCAGCGCGCGCTGGATATAACGTTCAGATTCGGTATCCAGCGCCGAGGTGGCCTCGTCCAGCACCAGGATCGGCGAGTCCTTGTAGATGGCACGAGCGATGGCGATACGCTGGCGCTGACCACCGGAGAGCATCACGCCATTGTCGCCGACGATGGTGTCGTAGCCTTCGCTCATGCGCTCGATGAATTCGTGGGCATAGGCCGCACGCGCCGCCTCTTCCACCCGCGCCTTGTCGACCTCGCCGGTGCCATAGGCGATGTTGGCGGTCAGGTCGGCATTGAACAGGGTGACATTCTGCGAGACCAGCGCGATCTGCTGACGCATCGGGCGCAGCTTGTAGTCCTCGATGGCGACATCATCGATCAGGATGCGGCCGGTGGTCGGTGCGTAGAAGCGCGGCAACAGGCTCATCAATGTCGACTTGCCCGACCCCGAACGCCCGACGATGGCCACCATCTGCCCTGGCTTCACCTCCAGATCGATGCCCTTGAGCACCTCCGGCTGATGGTCTGCATAGCGGAAGTGGACATTGTCGAAGCGCACACGCCCCTCGAGGCGACCCTCGGGCACCAGGGTGCCATTGTCCGGCTCTGCCGGCGTATCCAGCAGACCGAACAGTTCTTCCGAAGCTGCCATGCCCTTCTGGATCTCGCCGTTGACTTCGGTCAGCTGACGCACCGGCTTGGCCATCATCGAAGCCGCGGTGATGAAGCCGACGAACTCACCGGCGCTCATGCCTGCCATCAGTTCCGGCGCCATCGCCAGCCACACCAGCGTGGCCAGCGCCACGGCGATCAACAGCTGGATGACCGGCGTGGCGGTGGCCTTGGTCAGCGCTTCCTTCATCTTCTGCTCGCGGTTGTACTCACTGACCGCGGCGAAGCGCGCCTTCTCGAAATCCTCGGCACCGTGGGTACGCACGACACGATGGCCGGACAGCGCTTCGGAGGCCACGTGGGTCACCTCCCCCATCGAACCCTGGATACGCTTGGAGAGCTTGCGGAAACGCTTGCTGGCATAGCTGACCACCCAACCGATCAGCGGCGTGACCGCGATGAATACCAGTGTCAGCTTCCAGTTGGTCCAGAACAGATAGCCCAGCAGGCCGAGCACGAAGAAGCCTTCGCGCATGATGATGGTCAGCGCCTTGGTGGCCGCGCCGGTGATCTGCTCGACATGGTAGGTGACGCGAGTGATGAGATGGCCGGTGGAGTTCTCGTCGAAATAGCGCCCCGGCAGGTGCAGCATGTGGTTGAACACCGTGGTGCGCAGGGTGTGCACCACGTTGCGTGCCACATCACTCATGCAGTAGGTGCCCAGGAAGGTGCCGACGCCACGCACGGCGAACATGCCGATCACGAACAGCGGCAGGAACAGTCTGAACTGGGCGTCAGGATTCTGAATGCCGTCGATCAGGCGCTTCATCATCTCGGCCAGCGCCGTACTCGAGGCACCGTAGATGATGTAGCCGACGATGGCGGCCAGAAACATCTTCCAGTACGGGCGAACATAGCCGAGCAAGCGGCGGTAATGAATCCAGGTGGAGTCGCGACTCACGGGGTCTCCATAGACTTGGGCGGCGCCCTCATGGGGCATCCGGTGATGATGATTCCGTCCCGATACGCGTACTGATGCGCACACGGGTGATACCCACTTCAGCGGCGGCGTCCAGCGCCGTGACCACCTTGGCGTGGGGCGTGCGGCCATCGGCTTCGAGGATCAACCCGAAACGATCTGCCTGGTCCTTGTACTGCGCAAGTTGCGCTCCCAGTTCATCCTCGCCGAGGCTTGCCTCGCCGAGCGTAAAATCACCTGCTGCCCCGATGCTCAGAATCAAGGGCGCCTGCTCTACCGCGCTGGCCTGACTGGACTGCGGCAGGATGAGATCCAGCGCTCGACGGCTATCGAAGGTCGTCGAGACCATGAAGAAGATCAGCAGCAGAAACACCACGTCGATCAGCGGGGTGAGATTGACCTCCACCGACTCACGCTGGCGACGCGGAAACCTCATGACGGCCTCCCGGCACCTGCCCCCTTGCCATCATCGCCACCATAGGGGTCATCGGCATCACGACGCATGTAGGCCGGCAAGTCTTCCGGCAGGCGCTCATGGGGCTCCGGCACCTGGCCGGGGCGCTGCCCCGGGCGACGGTCGATGCCGTCATGGCTCTCGGCCAGCCCGAGCTCGCCCTGATGGTGCGAGATATACTCCACCACCTGCCCTGCCTGCTCCTCCATGTTGACGGTGATGTCCTCGACACAGCGCTGAAAATAGCGATGGAACATCAGTGCCGGAATCGCCACCGTCAAGCCAGACGCCGTCGTCACCAGCGCCTGGGATATCCCGCCGGCCAGCTCCTGGGCGCGCTCGGCGCTGCCCGCATCGACGATCACGGCGAAGACGTCGATCATGCCGACCACCGTGCCCAGCAGCCCCAAGAGCGGCGTGATGGCGGCGATGGTGCCCAGCGGACTCAGGAAGCGTTCCATGTCATGGATGACGGCCACGGCCGATTCCTGCATGCGCGCGCGTACCTGCTCATTGCCCAGGCGCGCATTGCGCAGCCCCGCCGCCAGCACGTTGCCCAGCGGCGAATGACTCTCCAGCCAGTAGACATTGACCTGCCCCTGGCTGATCAGTTCACACACCTGCTGTCCCAGGCCCTTCGGCGCGATGCGTCGACGACGCAGCGTCCACAGGCGCTCGAGGATGATGGCCAGTGCCACGACGGAACATCCGAGGATGGGGAGCATCAAGACTCCCCCTGCGTACAAGGCTTCCAGCATGTGACCTCTCCCTTGGTCTCGATGCCTCTGCGGGCACCATTGTTGTCGTGTCAGATGTCACGCGCCATCCCTGTCGCGCAGGCCGTATGAATCCGCCATGCATCTGATCATTCAGCGGATTTTACCCCAAGGCACCTCACTCCGATACCGCCAGCCCTGCGCGCTGGTTGCAGCCGCTCCCCCTGCGGCGACCACTCCCAGTGCAAGGCACCGTCCAGCCCGACATGCCAGAGACACTCGACATGACGCGCCAGACGCTCCACCACGTCCGGATGCGGATGACCATGCGGATTGTAGCGACCGGCGCTGACAATCGCGTGACGCGCCGCCAGGCTCTCAAGCCAGGCATCACCACTGCTGGTGCGGCTGCCGTGATGTGCGACCACCAGCAACGGCAAGCCGCGCCCGGCCAGGCGCTGACGCAGCGTCGCCTGCAACTCGCGCTCCTGCTGCTGACCGATATCGCCGGTCAGCAACGCCAGCGGGCGTATGCCATGCGCTATCAAGACCACACAGGAGTGCGCATTGTCACGCAGGGTCTTCAACCCTGCTGGCGGCCACAGCATCTCAAGACGCACGGGATGGCCCTGCAGTTGACCGAGGATAATGCTGCGCCCGGCGACACACTCACGCACTGCCACCTCATCGAGCCAGTCAACCTGACGCCCCAGTCGCGACCGCTGCCCGGCCGGCACCCACAAGACAGCGATCTCCTCGGCAGACAGCGCCTGCAGGCCGCCGGCATGGTCACCATCCCCATGACTCATGATCACGCCGATAGGCTCTTCCGCCACATGGGGGGCTCCCGGCAAGCGAGCGCTGGCATTGCGCGACGCCGCCCCCAGGTCATAACGCCAGAGCCTCGGTACCTGCCGTGACGCGTCAGTCGAGCCGCTCGTGCTCGACGCCAGATGGCTGCGCAGCGACAGCGCCAGCCCCTGCCCGACATCATGCACCGTCAGACTGAGCGCGGGCGCCCTGGGCGAGAACGAGGCGGCTTCTGTCGCGCGCGTGCCGGCGTCCCGCTCGGCGGTGGCAAGCGCGGTCGGTGACCACGGCAAGGTCAGCGCCGCCAGTGACAGCCCCCAGCAGAGGACCACGCTGCCACACAGGCGCTTCAGACGGCCATCGAGGCCCGGCACACCCTCCGCCAGCCAGGCACACAGCAGGGCCATGACCGCGAGCGTCAGGATCAAGGCCGAGGGAGTGGCATCCGACAGGCCCGCCGTCATTGGCACCTGCGGCCAGCGCCCCTGTGTCGATGCAAGCGAAGACAATATCTCCATCGTCTGCGCCATGCCCTGTGCCAGCAGCTGCCATAGACCGCCACTGAACACACCGTCGGCGAGCATCACCGCGAGCCGTGACGGGACGAGCCCCGTGAACAGCAACAGCTGCTCGAGGCCCGCAAGTCCCCAGCCCAGCATGCCAAGTGGCACGATCAATAGCGTCACCAAGGGCGCCATCACCAGATTCATCGGCAATGACAGCCAGGAAAGCTGACCGCGCGAAAGCAGCAGGGCCACTCCCATGACCAGCGTCAGCAACCACTGGCTGCGCAACGTGGCCAGACACCAGCCGCGCACTCCCCGCGGACGCGAACGCCCCTGCCAGGCCAGCAGCAACACCGCCACGGCGATGAATGACAACCAGGTGCCCGGGCGCCATAACGCCAGCGGGTCCAGCCCCAATACCAGAATCAGCGCCAGCATCCAGACCTGCCAGACACCCAGCCCGCTGCGGCCACTCGCCATCCAAAGCCCGACCGTCACCATCAAGGCGGCGCGCAGTGCCGGCGGCGCCAGGCCTGCCAGCAAGGCGAAACTCCAGGCCGCCAGACAGGCAAGCCACCAGGGCGCGACGCTGAATCGCCACCCGCCCGGTCGCCAGAGGCGCAGCACGCCGAAACTCAGCCCCAGCACCAGGCTGGCCATCAGGCCGACATGCAGCCCCGACACCACCGCCAGATGTGTCAGCCCGGTAGCGTTCAGCGTGTCCCAATCGGCACGGGTCAGTGCCGAGACCTTGCCCAGCGTCAGTGCCGCCAGCCAGCGACAGGGCGAACCCGGCCAGTCGACCAACGCCTCGCCTTCGCCCTCGCCTTTGCCACAGCGCTGCCATAGCGCCTGTTCGGCATGCAGGCGCAGTGCTGCCAGCCCGCCTGGCGGCGCCAAGCGCTGCGCAAGGGACAGTTGGCGCACATAACCCGTGGCGACGATACCTTCGCGCCATAGCCAAGCGACACGGTCAAACTCCGCCGGGCTCGCTGAGCGCCCGAATGCCGGGTTGCTGGCGCCATGAGGCGGCACCAGACGCACGACCATGCGCCAGCGCTCACCGGCCTGCCAGGGAGTCGCCAGCGCCTCGCGTGTCGCAACATCGCGGGGTGGCTTGCGTGGCCAGTAGCGCCGAAGCTGCACCCGCTGATCCAGCAGCCGCTGACAGGCGGCCTGACGCCCGGCATCCGCGCCCGGTGACTCCGTCGGTTGGAAGAGATCACAGCGCGAGATACGCAGCACCAGGCGCACCGAGTCATCGGGCGTCGGCAATGCGCGATTGACCTGTTCGATCCGGCCTTCCAGCCACAGCTCCTGGCGCGTCAGCGCCTCCGCCATCACGAGCGGCTGCTGCAGAAGGCCGATCACCAGCCCGAACCCCAACGCTGCCGAGAGTCGCAGGCTCAAGGCTCCAAGCCGAGAGCGGCGTGACCCGGCGTCGGTAGCAGAGTGCCGGCAAGCACGGGAGGGAGTGGCTGCAAAGGCCCCCGCTACCATGAGCCAACAGAGCAGCAAGGCGGGCAACAGCAGGTTGTCGCTCAGCGTCATGAAGGTGCCCCAGCCATGCGCCCCACCCTCCTGCGCGCCGAGCCCTGCCGATGAGCGTGACTGCCAATCCGCGCCCCACTCGCCCTGACGTGACAGCCAGATTCCCACCACCAGTCCCGCCAGCAGCTGGGCCAGCGAGGCCGGTGACAGCCAGAATCGAGCGGGATGGGACGATTTATTCACGGTGGCGCCTGACATGTTGCTGGCCTCTTGCAAGGACACCCGTGGCTCAGCCCGTCAGGCATGGCGCGGGCTTTGCTGCGCTCGGTGTCGAATCGAGACACGCGGGTTGCAGATCACGAACCGGATAACTGCGCAGTCAGCATGGCAGTCCTGCAGCCATGTATGGATAATGGCCGGCGTTGAATGCCAAATGGCCAAGTCATGCCTCGTCGTCTACTCAAGCGGCTCATGCCGGAACCGGATGCACTCAAGCGCAAGAAGTCGCTGCGCTTCATGCATCACCTGATCGCCGATCCCGCACTGTGGGCGTTGTCGCGACGCACTGTGGCCAATGCCTTCATGGTGGGGCTGTTCTGTGCGCTGTTGCCGATTCCCTTCCAGATGGTGGTGGCCGCCTTCGGTGCCTGGGCACTGCGCTGCAACCTCGCGCTGTCGGTAGGTCTTGTGTGGGTGACCAACCCGCTGACCATGCCGGTGGTCTACTACGCGACCTACCGCGTGGGTGCCTGGATGCTGGACACGCCTGCACGGGTGATGCCGGACCAGGTCTCCGCAGCCTGGTTCGCCAACCAGCTGGAAGACATCCTGCCCGCCCTGGCGCTCGGCTCGCTGGTCAGCGCCGTCGTCCTCGCGCTGCTGGCCAACATGCTGGTCCGCCTCTTGTGGCGCTATCAGGTGGTACGCAACTGGCGCAGCCGCCGCAAGGCACGCCTGGCCGCCAGACGTTGCAGCAAGGAGCAATCGTCACGCCAGAACGCTGAGCAGGACACGGACACGCCCTGAACGCTGCCGACAGACGCGCATGAAAAACGCCCCGCCATCTCTCGATGGCGGGGCGTTTGGCTTTCTGGCATGGCGTAACAGCGGCTCGACTCAATCCTCGTGCAGCTTGCCACCGTCCAGGCGCAACACACGGTGCTGGTGCGCGGCCAGACCGTTGTCGTGGGTCACGATGATGAAAGCCGCCTGCGCTTCGCGCGCGATGTCATCCATCAGCTCCAGAATGCGCGCCGCCGTGGTCTGGTCCAGGTTGCCGGTCGGCTCATCCATCAGTACCAGGCTCGGGTCCGTCACCAGCGCACGCGCGATGGCGACGCGCTGGCGCTCACCTCCGGACAGCTCGCCCGGCTTGTGATCGGCGCGCGGCGCCATGCCGACCCGCTCCAGCAGCTTGCGCGCCTTGACGGCAGCCTCGGCGCGTTTGTGGCCACGGATGATCAACGGCATCGCCACGTTCTCTTCGGCACTGAATTCCGCCAGCAGGTGGTGGAACTGATACACGAAGCCGATGTGCTGATTGCGGAAGCTGCCCAGCGCCGACTCGCTGAGTTCGGACAGGCGCTGGCCAGCCACCTTCACGATGCCCTGGGTGGGGTGGTCCAGCCCACCCAGCAGGTTGAGCAGCGTGGTCTTGCCGGAACCGGAGCTGCCGACCACGGCGACCCGCTCACCGGCATGCACGCGCAGCTCCAGCTCGTCGAGCACCTGCACCTTCTGGGGGCCTTCGTCGTAGCTGCGACTCAGGCGCTCACAGATCAGCATCGGCTTGCCGTGGGTCTGGCCAGGCGCGTGAGTGTCAGAAGCCGGCGTCGGCATGGCGGTGTCTCCAGCAGCGGAACGGATGGATGCATCAGACGATGTCGACGGATTACTCATAGCGCAGCACCTCCGCCGGCTGGATGCGCGAGGCGCGCCAGGCCGGATACAGCGTCGACAGGAAGCTCAGCACCAGCGCGGAGCCGATGATGATGCCCATGTCGCTCATCTCGAGGCGCGATGGCAGATAGCTGATGAAGTAGACGTTGGGATCCAGGAACTGGATACCGAAGGTCGACTGCACCCAGGCGATGATGTCTGAGACGCTCAGCGCCAGTGCCACACCGGCGATGGCACCGATGATGATGCCCATCACACCGATGGTCAGCCCCTGCACGATGAAGATGCCCATGATGGAACCGGGCTTGGCCCCGAGGGTACGCAGGATGGCGATATCGGCGTGCTTGTCGGTCACCATCATCACCAGCGTCGAGACGATGTTGAAGGCCGCGACGGCGACGATCACCATCAGCAGCAGGCCGATCATGTTCTTCTCCATCTGGATGGCGGCGAACAGGTTGCCGTGGGTGCGCTTCCAGTCCATGCCGCGATACTGCGGCCCCAGCTGACTGACGATGTCGCGGGTGACCTGATCGGCGCTGAACAGGTCATCGAGCTTCAGGCGTACCCCCTGGACGTCGCCTTCCTTGAAGCGCGCCAGCTTGGCCATGTCCGAGATATCGGTGTAGGCAAGGCTGGCATCGACGTCCGCGCCGACCTTGAAGATACCGGTCACCGTGAAGCGCTTGAGGCGCGGGAAGATGCCCCCGGGCGTGATGGAGGCCTCGGGCACCAGTAGCGTGACGCGATCCCCCACGCCGACGCCCAGGTTGCGCGCCAGCAGCTCGCCCATCACGATGCCCCAGCTGCCGGGCGTGAGATCCGCCAGGCTGCCCTGCACCATGTGCTCGCTGATGATCGAGACCTGGTCCTCCGCGGACGGATCGATGCCGGTGACCAACGCGCCCTTGTTGCGGCCGTTGGTGGTGAACATGCCCTGCTGCTCGATATAGGGCGCTGCGCCGACGACATGCGGCTTCTCGCGCAGCTTGCCGGCCAGCGTCTCCCAGTCGGTGACGCTGTCACGCGCCTCGACGCGCACATGCGGCACCATGCCCAGTACGCGGGTGCGCAGCTCGTGGTCGAAGCCGTTCATCACCGACAGCACCAGAATCAGCACGGCGACGCCCAGCGACAACCCCAGCATCGAGGTCAAGGAAATGAAGGAAATGAAATGGTTACGGCGCTTGGCGCGGGTATAGCGCAGGCCGATCAGAAAGGGTAGGCGATCCAGCAGCATCGATGTCGATTCCTTGGGTCAGGGTCGCGGGCCATGATACGCATTCCGCAGGCTCGGCGCATGGAGCCATATTCGAATGCAGTTTGCCAGCCTTCGTCTGTGGCCAACATGAACCGCCATCATGGCAAGACATGTGCACGTCAGACAGCACAGGGCTAGCGTCGGCGCATGGCTCTGCTATCATCGCGCGCCGAGTCCGCGGCATTGCGGCTTGCGCCTTTATCGTTACCTCTTCATCAGGGAGATGCCCATGGCCACCCGTCTGCTCGCCGAATGGCACCCGCAGGACGCCATCCAGCTCAGCTGGCCCAGCCCGCACAGTGACTGGAGCGAGATGCTCGAGAGCATCGAAGCCACCTGCGAGGCCATGGTGATCGCCATCAGCCGCTATCAGCACGTGCTGATCAGCGTCAGCGATGACACCACCCGCGAGCGCCTTGCCGCGCGCTTCGCCGGTTTCGGCGTGCCCGCCGAGCGCCTGCATCTTTTCGTGGCGCCGCTGGATGACACCTGGACGCGCGACCACGGCCCCATCACCGTCGAACGTGATGGCCAGCCGGTACTGCTCGACTACACCTTCACCGGCTGGGGCGGCAAGTTCGAGGCCGCCCGCGACAACGCCCTGACCCGCGCCCTCGCCGCGCAGGGGGCTTACGCAAGCCCGGTGGAAAGCCGCGACTTCATTCTGGAAGGCGGCGGCATCGAGAGCGACGGCCAGGGCACCCTGCTGACCACCGAGGCCTGCCTGCTCAACGACAACCGCAATGCCGGCCTGAGCCGCGCCCAGGTCGAGGCGCAACTCAAGGCCGATTTCGGAGTCAAACGCGTGCTGTGGCTCGCCAATGGTCATCTGGAAGGCGACGACACCGACAGCCATGTCGACACCCTGGCGCGCTTCTGTGACCCGCGCACCATCGCCTACGTCCGCTGCGATGATCGCGACGACCCGCATTACCCGGCGCTCAAGGCGATGGAAGCCGAGCTTGAAGCACTGCGCGACGCCAATGGCGACCCGTACTTCCTGGTACCGCTGCCGTGGCCGGATGCCTGCTTCGATCCGGACGACAGCCATCGTCTGCCGGCGACCTACGCCAACTTTTTGATCATCAATGGGGCCGTGCTGGTGCCGACCTACGCCGATCGTCACGACATGATCGCCCTCAAGGCCCTTGCCAGCGCCTTCCCCAAGCGTGACATCATTCCGGTCGATTGCCGCGCCGTGATTCGCCAGCACGGCAGCCTGCACTGCATGACCATGCAATTGCCCAAGGGTACGCTGGCCACCTCGAACACCTCTCAAGGAGCACTGTGATGACTGCTTCCCGCCGTACACTCAAGGTCGGTGTCGTCCAGCAACAGGGCTGGCCCGACAAGGACACAAGCCTGGCGGCCAGCGAAGCCGCCATTCGTCGCCTGGCAGCCGGTGGCGCTGAACTGGTGATGCTGCAGGAGCTGCATGCCAGCCACTACTTCTGCCAGACCGAAGACACCGAGATCTTCGATCTCGCCGAACCCCTCGAAGGCCCGACCACCCAGCGACTGGCCGGCCTGGCCGCCGAACTCGGCCTGGTCATCGTCGGCTCCATCTTCGAGCGCCGCGCGGCGGGCGTGTATCACAACACCGCCGTGGTGCTCGACAAGGCCGCTGGCCTGGTCGGCACCTTCCGCAAGATGCACATCCCGGATGACCCCGGCTTCTACGAGAAGTTCTACTTCACGCCGGGCGATGCACCGAGCGCACAGTCCCCGCGCCGCGGCTTCGAACCCATCGACACCTCGGTCGGGCGTCTGGGTGTGCAGGTCTGCTGGGACCAGTGGTATCCCGAAGGCGCGCGCCTGATGGCGCTGGCCGGTGCCGAGATGCTGCTCTACCCCACCGCCATCGGCTGGGACCCGCGCGACGATGAAGCCGAGCAGACGCGCCAGAAGGATGCCTGGACCCTGATCCAGCGCAGTCACGGCGTCGCCAATGGCGTGCCGGTGATCGTCGCCAACCGGGTCGGTCATGAAGCGGACCCGACGCCTGCCAGCGAAGGCATCCAGTTCTGGGGCGGCAGCTTCATCTGCGGCCCCCAGGGCGAGCTGCTGGCGCATGGCGGCACCGAGCCCGAGGAGCTGCTGGTCGAGGTGGACCTGGCGCGCGGCGAAGACGTACGCCGCATCTGGCCTTACCTGCGCGATCGTCGCATCGATGCCTATGGTGATCTCACCGAGCGCTATCGCGACCGCTGAGCCCACCGGGCATTGCAGGGGCCGGCCTGACAACGGCGCCCTGTCGAGATCACACAGACCCCGCAGAGACAGGAGGGCGCCCAGCGTGGCGCCCTCTTCTGTTTCGGTCTGTCGGCGCAGCCGGCCTTTCCCGTCACTCCATCCCGGGTGATTCAGTCTCTCGCAGCCCTTCGTCTGCCCGCGCATGCCGCCATGGTCTGACTTGCCATCCCGGTCACGCTAGGCTAAACAAGATAACGCGATAAAAAATCACGTCTCCCTTGCTGCAATCAGGACGCAGAGCATGCCCGAATACCAGTTGATGGCCAGAATAGAAGCGGCCTTCGATACGCAGATCAGTGCCGCCGATCAGGTCATCACTGCGGTCAGAGAAGAGAATTCGCCACTCTGGCGGCTGGATGGCGTCAGTGCCGATAGCGAATGGCTCAGCCAGGCGTTGCAGGACGTGTGGTATCAGGATGGCCAGGACGGCCGAGTCACCCGCCCCTATCTGGGCGTCGTCGCCGCAGGCCCGACGGTGATCGAGCGCGTCGCGGCGCTCAACGCCGCCAAGGAGCAACTGGCGGAGCTCTTCGCCGAGCTGCGCGAGAAGTATCCCGACCAGCTGGCCGAACTGAAGGCGATTCTGCCCTTCCGCCACCCGGGGCTGAATCAGCACCTGAGGGGCGATGGACTGGCGCGGCTGCATCTCAAGCAGTGCTGGCGGCGGGTGCCGGTGGCAGAGGCGCCGGTCGCGCGGGTGCGCTTCGCCTGGTACAGCTCCGGGCGTTCGATCCAGCGCGTCAGCGTGGCGGAGTGTGAAGCCTTGCTGATGAAACTGGATACCGAGGCCGAGCACGTACGCCTGCAGCTCAAGCTGCTCGCTGGCTTGCCATCGGATGAGATTCTGGCCCGCATCCAGCCCCAGGCGCCGCTGATGCGCGCCAACCTGTTCTACCGTGAGCCGATGATGCGCGAAGACGGCGAGCTACGTACGCGCCGCGCGCTGAATGTCTCTCTGCCGCTGTTCCTGCCGCATGATGACCTGCGTCTGCCCGCTCTCAACCAGCCAAGCCCGACGCCGCCCACCGAGCGCACCCGCGCCCGCCGCGGCGACGTGCGCATCGAGGATACGCCCTTCCTCAAGAGTCTGCGCGTGCATCGCTATCGTTGATCCCTAGAGCAAGAGAGCCGGAGAGCCAAAGAGCCGGTGATCCAGACAGGCCGTGAAGACGCCCGCTAGAGGTCCAGCGCCGATTCGGGCATCCGCTTGAGGTGCATGCGGCGCGCCAGGCGAATCACCGGCTTGAGCGTCAGCTGCAGCGAGCCGATCACGAACAGCCAGATCCCCAGCGTCATCCACTCCTCCCAGAAGAAGCACACGCTGCCGATCGTGAACAGCAGGCCCAGCACCAGCTCATTGATGATGCTGGCCAGCTCATAACGGCGATGGATGATCAGCTCTTCATGGCCGAGGCGTAGCGTGAGGTCCGTGGTTGGGTCATCCTGCAATGTCTCGCGTGACTGCGTGCCCGACTGGCGAGTGTCGTGTTGCTGTGAATCATCCTGCATGCGTCATTTCCTCAAGGCTCATCAACAAGGTTTCCCGACTGGGAGCCCGACAACCACAAGGCCCCGACATCAATGATGTCGGGGCCTTGTGGTGTGCCTTCAAGTCAGCGGACAAGTCAGCGGGCGCGAGGCCCACACCGCTCAGAACAGACGGTTGAGTCCGTTCATGGCCGCGACCCGATAGGCTTCCGCCATGGTCGGGTAGTTGAAGGTGGTGTTGACGAAGTACTTGAGCGTATTCGCCTCACCCTTCTGCTGCATGATGGCCTGACCGATGTGCACGATCTCGGATGCCTGGTCACCGAAGCAGTGGATGCCGAGGATTTCCAGCGTATCGCGATGGAACAGGATCTTGAGCATGCCGACGGTATCGCCGGTGATCTGGGCACGGGCGGTGTCCTTGAAGAACGCCTGCCCCACTTCGTAGGGGATGCGCGCCTCGGTCAGCTCGGACTCGCCACGACCCACCGAGCTGATCTCGGGGATGGTGTAGATGCCGGTCGGCACCTCATTGACGAACTTGAACTCTTCCCCCAGCAGGTTGGCCGACGCGAAGCGGCCCTGATCGTAGGCGGCGGATGCCAGGCTCGGCCAGCCGATCACATCGCCCACCGCATAGACGTGGTCCAGCTCGGTGCGGTACTGATCATCGACGGTCAGCTGACCGCGGCCGTTGGCCTGCAGGCCGACATTCTCGAGACCAAGGCTGTCGGTATTGCCAGTACGGCCGTTGGCCCACAGGAAGGCGTCAGCACGCAGCTTCTTGCCGGACTTGAGGTGCACGACCACGCCGGACTCGTCGCCCTCGATGCGGTCGTATTCCTCGTTGTGACGCACCAGCACGCCATTGTTGCGCAGGTGATAGGACAGCGCGTCGGAAATCTCGTTATCCAGGAAGGACAGCAGACGATCACGCGTATCGATCAGATCGACCTTGACGCCAAGGCCGGAGAAGATCGAGGCGTACTCGGAGCCGATGACACCGGCACCGTAGATAATCAGCGTGCGCGGCGTGTGCGACAGGCCCAGGATGGTGTCGGAGCAGTAGATGCGCGGGTGGCGGAAGTTGACGTCCGCCGGGCGGTAAGGACGCGAGCCGGTGGCGATCACGACCTTCTCCGCGTGCAGCTCCTCGACCCCTTCATGGGCATCGCGTACCACGACGGTGTGCTCGTCCTTGAAGCGCGCGGTACCGAAGAACACATCGATGCGATTGCGGGCGTAGAAGCGCGTACGCATCTCGACCTGCTGCTCGATGGTGCGGCGTGAACGCTCCAGTACCTTGGGGAAGGAGAACCAGCGCGGCTCACCGATGTCGCGGAACATGCGATTGGTGTTGAACTCGATGATCTGCTTGACCGCGTGGCGCAGCGCCTTGGAAGGGATGGTGCCCTTGTGGGTGCAGTTGCCGCCCACGGAAGACTGAGCCTCGATCACGGCGACACGCTTGCCATGCTTGGCCGCGTTGACTGCCGCGCTTTCCCCTGCCGGACCGGTACCGATCACGACGACATCGTAGTTATAGACTGCCATGAGACTCGCTTGCTCCTTGATTGTTCGTAGACCGGCCCTGACACGTACGGTCTCACCTCGCGGTGACACTGCCATGTCAGGGCCGGTAGCAGGCCTTGCGGCCGGCGGGCTCTGAGCCATCAGAGCAGAAATCAGCGACGTGCGGCGTCGTAGGCCAGATCGCTGGCCGGCTTGCCGCCACTCTCTGCCATCAGACGCTGGCGATCCTGCTCCTTCTCGCACTCCTCGTCCTTGCCGCCACAGATGTCACAGCCATCCTTGAGCCCGAGATTGTTGAGACCACCGCAGGAGCCGGCGATCGGCTTGCGGCCCATCAGGACACCGACGGCCATCACGCCAATCAGCAGCAACATCGCGGCGAACACCAGTAACCAGATCGTCATGTCATTCCTCCCGGGGCATGGCCCCATTGTAAACCTCTCGCGCGGATCGGCTTCAGCGCAGCTTGCCCCCTGTCGATCCAGTGGATCATCCAGGACGGCATCCAGAAGATGCCATGCAGTCTGAGCGCCCGACCCTGTCGGTGGCGTGTCTCGACAGATGGCAGACAAGAAAGCCCAGCCGGCTGTCTTTCGGCAGGCCGGCTCTCGGTAGACCGACACTCGGTAGACCGGCTCTCGGTCGACCAGAGTCAGGCACCGGCTTCCTCTGCGGGCTTCGTGTCGCCTGTCGCCGGCGCGCCCTTCAGGTAGGGCGCGAATGCCGGACTCCAGGACTGCTTGAAGCCATCATCCGTTTTGACAATGAAATAGGCGGCAATGTTCTCGCGATCTGCGATCGTCATTGCCTTCTCGGCGCCCAGCACGTTGAGTGCCGTGGCCCAGGCGTCCGCACTCGCGCAATCCGGCGTGATCACGGTGACCGAGGCCAGACTGTGCTGGATCGGTCGACCGGTACGTGGATCGATCGTGTGCGAGTATCGTACGCCGTCCTGCTCGAAATAGTTGCGGTAATCACCGGAGGTAGCAACCGCGGCATTGCCGGGATCGATGATGCGCTGCACGGAGCGCTCGAAGGACTTCGGCGCTTCGATGGCGATGCGCCACGGCTTGTGGCCGGGCTTCTCTCCCTTGACGCGGATCTCGCCACCGACTTCGACCAGATAGTTCTCGATGCCCTTGGCCTCGAGCACATCGGCGACCCGGTCCACTCCATAGCCCTTGGCGATCCCCGACAGGTCGGCATACACCGGCTTGCGCTTGATCACCGTATTGCCATCGAGCTCCAGCGCCAGATGATCGACCTTCTCGAGCGCCTGCGCGATCTGTTCATCGCTCGGCGCCTTGTCGAGGCGCTCATCCGGGCCGAAGCCCCACAGATTGACGGCCGGGCCGACGGTGATATCGAAGGCCCCGTCGGAGCGCTTGCCGATATCCTGCGACTCGGCCAGCACCTGCGCCAGGCCATCCGACAGCGTGATCGGCGTATCCAGCGGCGCCTGATTGAGCTTCGAGAGCTCCGAGGCGTCCTTGTAGGTCGACATCTGCCAGTCGACCTTGTCGAGCGCCTCGAGGCTCGCCTGCTTGAGTGATGCCACCTCATCGGCATCCAGGTCCGCAGCCACCGTGACATGGAACCCGGTGCCGAAGATGGGGCCGGCGAAGCGATGCAACTCAGGGTTGCTGGAATTTTCACAGCCTGCAACCAGCAGGGCCAGCCCCATGAGGGCCGGCCCTGCCAGTCGTCTTGCGACGCGTGACATCATCGATCAACCACCGAAGTCATCGAGCAGGATGTTCTCCGGCTCCACACCCATGTCGGTGAGCATCTTGACGACGGCCGCGTTCATCATGGGCGGCCCGCACATGTAGTACTCACAATCCTCAGGCGCCGGATGGTCCTTGAGGTAGTTTTCATACAGGACGTTGTGGATGAAGCCCGTCGGGCCTTCCCAGTTGTCCTCAGGCTGCGGATCGGACAGCGCCAGGTGCCATTCGAAGTTCTCGTTCTCTTCGGCCAGCTTGTCGTATTCCTCGTTGTAGAACGACTCGCGCATGGAGCGCGCACCGTACCAGAACGACATCTTGCGCTTGGAATTCAGACGCTTGAGCTGATCGAAGATATGGCTGCGCATTGGCGCCATGCCAGCACCACCACCGATGAAGACCATCTCGGCATCGGTGTCCTTGGCGAAGAACTCACCGAACGGGCCCATCACTGTCACCTTGTCACCCGGCTTCAGCGAGAAGACGTAAGTGGACATCAGACCCGGCGGATGCTGGGAATTCGGCGGCGGAGTGGCGATACGGATGTTGAACTTCAGGATGCCGTACTCTTCCGGATAGTTCGCCATGGAGTAAGCGCGGATGACCGGCTCTTCGTTCTTGTGCTGAACGTTGAACAGACCGAACTTCTCCCAGTCACCACGATACTCTTCCTCGATGTCGAAGTCGGAGAACTTGATGTCGTAGGCCGGCGCTTCCAGCTGGACGTAACCACCGGCGCGGAAGTTGACTTCCTCGCCTTCCGGCAGCTGCAGGTTCAGCTCCTTGATGAAGGTCGCGACGTTCGGGTTGGCGGTGACAGTGGTTTCCCACTTCTTCACGCCGAAGATCTCTTCCGGCACTTCGATCTTCATGTCCTGCTTGACCGGGACCTGGCACGACAGGCGCCAGCCTTCCTTCTTCTCACCCATGGTGAAGTGGGATTCTTCGGTCGGCAGGATGGAGCCGCCGCCTTCCGAGATCCGGCACTTGCACTGGGCACAGGAGCCACCGCCACCACAGGCGGAGGACAGGAAGATGCCGTTGGCGGCCAGAGTCTGCAGCAACTTGCCACCGGCCTGGGTCGTCAGGGTGTTGGCGGGGTCGTTGTTGATCTCGATCTGGACGTCACCACTCGAGACCAGCTTGCTGCGTGCCGCGAGAATCACGAGCACCAGGCCGATAACGACCACGGTGAACATGACGACGCCGAGCACGATGATGGAGGTATCTACCATTTCGATTTCCTTATGCTCGGTTGCGTTACAGCTGGACGCCGGAGAAGGACATGAAGCCCAGCGACATCAGGCCAACGGTGATGAAGGTGATGCCCAGACCCTGCAGGCCAGCCGGCACATCAGAGTACTTGAGCTTCTCGCGGATACCGGCCAGTGCAGCGATGGCCAGTGCCCAACCGAAGCCGGCACCCACGCCATAGATGACGGACTCACCGAAGGTGTAGTCACGCTGCACCATGAACAGGGCCGCACCGAGGATGGCGCAGTTGACCGTGATCAGCGGCAGGAACACGCCCAGCGCGTTGTAGAGCGCCGGCACGAACTTGTCGAGGAACATCTCGAGGATCTGGACGATCGCCGCGATGACGCCGATGTAGGACAGATAGCCCAGGAAGGACAGATCGATGCTTTCCGCCCCTTCCAGACCCGTCCAGGTCAGCGCGCCTTCACGCAGCAGGTAGTTCAGGATCAGGTTGTTGACCGGAACGGTCACCGCCAGCACGACGATGACGGCCACGCCCAGACCGATCGCGGACTGGATCTTCTTGGACACCGCCAGGAAGGTACACATGCCCAGGAAGAAGGCCAGTGCCATGTTCTCGACGAACACGGCCTTGATGAACAGGCTCAGATAGTGTTCGAACATGTTACACAGCCTCCTTGATCTTGGTGTTGGCGGTAATCTTGTACTCCGCCTTCTCGACCTGCTCCGGGTAGATGCTGCGCAGCACCCAGATGAACAGACCGATGACGAAGAACGCCGACGGCGGCAGCAGCATCAGGCCGTTCGGGATGTACCAGCCACCGTCGTTGACGGTCTGCAGGATGGTCACGCCGAACAGGGAGCCGGAACCGAACAGCTCACGCACGAAGCCGACCACCAGCAGGATCACGGTGTAACCGAGACCGTTGCCGATACCGTCGATGAAGCTCATCGTCGGGCCATTCTGCATGGCATAGGCTTCAGCGCGACCCATCACGATGCAGTTGGTGATGATCAGACCGACGAAGACCGACAGCTGCTTGGACGTCTCGAAGGCGAAGGCCTTCAGCGACTGGTCGACCACGATGACCAGCGAGGCGATGATCGTCATCTGCACGATGATGCGGATGGACGACGGGATGTGATTGCGGATCAACGAGATGAACATGCTGGAGAACGCTGTCACCAGGCACACCGCGATCCCCATGATCAGGGCGGTGTTCATCGAGTTGGTCACCGCCAGCGCGGAGCAGATACCGAGGATCTGCAGCGCGATGGGGTTGTTCTTGAAGATCGGCGTCGTCAGGACACCTTTAGGAGTTTCGGCTGCCATCATTACGCTCCTTTGACGTCACGGAACTGGGTCAGGTACTTGGCGAAGCCATTCTCACCCATCCAGAACTGCAACAGGTTGGTCACGCCGTTGCTGGTCAGGGTAGCCCCTGACAGCGCATCGACCTGGTACTTGGCATCCGGAGAAGACGGATTCACGCCGCCCTTCTTCAGGTGCACTTCCGGGTCCATGCTGCCTTCGGGATAGATCTTCTTGCCATCCCACTGGGCCTTCCACTTCGGGTTGTCGACTTCGCCGCCAAGCCCCGGAGTTTCGCCCTGCTGGTAGAAGGAAAGACCGACCACGGTGTTGCCGTCACCCTTCAGTGCCAGATAGCCGTACATCATTGACCACAGGCCGTTACCGCGCACCGGGACGATGATCTCGTCCGGCTGTTCGACATCGCCGACCAGATAGACCACGGAGTACTGCTCACGACGCTTGATTCCCGGCAGGTCTTCGTCGCCAGACAGGGTGCGTGAGGTAGCCGGGTCCTTGGACATCTTGGCCTGGTCGTACTTCTCCGGGTCGATGTCATCGACGTATTCACCGGTATCCAGGTCCACCACCTTGGCGGTGACCTTGTCACGGAACTGCTGACCGATGTCCTCACCCGGTTGCAGCAGCTCGGCGACCGCGAGGATGTTGCTCTTGCGATCCAGCTCGGCATTGGTCATCTGCATCGGACGCAGCACGACCGCTGCGGTGGAAACCACCACCGAGCAGACGATGCACAGCCCGAGCGCGACGCCGAGGGTTTTCTTGATGGAGTTGTTGCTGGCCATGTCAGACGGTCTCCTCGTTCGCGATGCCGGCAGTCTCGCGCTTGACGCGGCGCTTGATGTTGGCCTGCACGACGAAGTGGTCGATCAGCGGAGCGAACAGGTTGGCGAACAGGATCGCCAGCATGATGCCCTCGGGGAAGGCCGGGTTGGCGACACGGATCAGCACGGTCATCACGCCGATCAGTGCACCGAATACCAGCTTGCCCTTGTTGGTCATGGAGGCGGAGACCGGATCGGTGGCCATGAAGACCATACCGAAGGCGAAGCCGCCGATGACCATGTGCCAGTACCACGGCATCTCGAACATGGCATTGGTGTCGCTGCCGATGGCATTGAACAGCGCCGAGGTCGCGATCATGCCCAGCAGGACGCCCAGCATGATTCGCCACGAGGCGATACGCGTCCACAGCAGCACTGCGGCACCCAGGAAGATCGCCAGTGTGGAGACCTCACCCACCGAGCCCGGAATGAAGCCGAGGAAGGCGTCGGTCCAGCTCATCTGCTGCATCAGGGCACCCATGCCATCCTGGGCTGCAGTGGAGAGTGCGGTCGCACCGGTGAAGCCATCCGCCGGCACCCAGACCGCGTCGCCGGAAATGCTGGCCGGGTAGGCGAAGTACAGGAAGGCACGGCCGGACAGTGCCGGGTTGAGGAAGTTCTTGCCGGTACCGCCGAAGACTTCCTTGCCGATCACCACACCGAAGGTGATGCCGAGCGCGACCTGCCACAGCGGAATGGTCGCCGGCAGTGTCAGCGCGAACAGCACGGAGGTGACGAAGAAGCCTTCGTTGACCTCATGACCGCGACGCATCGCGAACAGCACTTCCCAGAACCCGCCGACCGCGAAGGTCACCAGATAGATGGGCAGGAAGTAGGTGGCGCCCAGGATGAAGTTGGCCCACACGCTGCCGGCATCATGGCTGCCCGCCAGCAACATGACGATGGCTTCACGCCAGCCGCCCAGCGCGCTGTAACCGCCCGCGATGGCCTCATTGGCCTGCAGACCGGCGTTGTACATGCCGAAGAACATGGCCGGGAAGGTACACATCCAGACCGTGATCATGATGCGTTTCAGGTCGATGCCATCACGCACGTGGGTGGTGCTGCGCGTGACGCTCGCCGGCGCATAGAAAATGGTGTCCACGGCTTCGTAGAGCGCGTAGAACTTCTCGTACTTGCCACCTTTGTGGAAGTGCGGCTCCAGGTTATCCAGAGTCTGTCGAATGCCCATCATCAGACCTCTTTCTCGATCGTGGTGAGGTTGTCACGCAGGATGGGACCGTATTCGTACTTGCCCGGGCACACGTAGGTGCACAGCGCGAGGTCCTCTTCATCAAGCTCCAGGCAGCCAAGCTGCATGCCGGTCTCGATATCACCCACGATCAGCGAACGCAGCAGCTGCGTCGGCAGAATGTCCAGCGGCATGACCTTCTCGTACGCGCCCACCGGCACCATGGCACGCTCGGAGCCATTGGTGGAGGTATTCGGACGGTAGTCGGTCAGACCGGTCAGCTTCGACAGGTAGATACCCAGCACCGAGTGACGCTTGGCGCCCATCGACAGCCAGCCCATGAAGGCACGCTTGTTGCCTTCCTCGAGCAGGCTCACCTGATTGTGGTAGCGGCTGACGAAACGCAGCGCCCCTTCACAGGTCAGGCCGGAGAACACCGAACCGGAGATGACACGCGTGTCTTCCGGCTGCTCGACTTCGCCCTTGAGCAGCTCTTCGGTGCTGGCGCCCAGACGGGTGCGCAGCAGGCGCGGCTTGGTGGCACGCGGGCCACCGACGGCGATGATGCGCGTGGTGTCCAGGCGACCTTCCGCCAGCAGCGTACCGATGGCGACCACATCCTGATAACCGACATGCCAGACCTGACGCTGCAGGCTGACCGGCGCGAGGTGATGGATGTGCGTGCCCGGCAGACCCGCCGGGTGCGGGCCCTTGAAGGACTCGCTGACCACACCGGAGACGTCGCCACCCGGGATATCAGCCCCCGGTGCCTGGCACAGGAAGACCTTGCCTTCGGTCAGACGCGTCAGTGCGACGAGCCCCTGACGGAAAGCGGCTTCCTGGCCCTTGAGGACCACGGCCGGGTCCGCGGACAGCGGGTGAGTATCGATGGCGGTGACGAAGATGGCTGCCGGCTTGGCATCCAGCGCCGGCACGCGCGAGAACGGGCGGGTACGCAGCGCCGTCCACAGACCGGACTCGACCAGCTGGTCGACCACGACCTGACGTTCGAGACCTGCAATGGCGGCGTCGCCATGTGCAGTGAATTCCACAGCTTCGCCCTGCGCGTCGATCTCGATGACCACGGACAGAAGCTTGCGCTTCTCGCCACGATTGATCTCGACCACAGTACCGGCAGCAGGCGCGGTGTAACGGACGCCCGGGGTCTTCTTGTCAGTGAACAGGAGTTGCCCCTGCTTCACCTTGTCCCCTTCACGGACTTCCATCGTCGGCTTCATGCCGACGTAGTCAACACCCAGGATCGCTACGCGACGAACGGGCTGCGCATCCTCGATACGCTGCTCCGGCGCCCCGGCGATGGGGAGATCCAGGCCACGTTTGACTTCGATCATAGACTCGCCCAATTGTCGGATCTGATGTTGTTCAGGAAAGATCACCCATCGTAGATACGCCTCGAGGCCGATAGTTGACCAGGCAGCCTCGCGATTTTCGCGTATCAGGCAATGTGAATGCTTTTCTTATCAGACGGTTGGAGGTGTAGCCCAGAGATTGGACCGGCCCAAAAAAATCCGGCTCATTATAAAGATGCGAGGCCGGAAAGACCATACGACACTAAAGTGGTGCACACGCCGAAAACGCCAACGCCCCCGCCATCATTGAGGGCGGGGGCGTTGTAACAGCAGGTATTTATTTCAATTTTTCGCGAGTCACGCCACAGGCGCGGCGCATTGACTCAGCGCGTCGGGAAGTAGCTGAAACGCACGTTGGACATGTGCTGCAGAATACGTACCACCTGACAGCTGTAACCGAACTCGTTGTCGTACCACACGTACACGACGGCCTGCTTGTCGGTGACGATGGTCGCCTGGCCATCGACGATGCCGGAATGGCGGTTGCCGACGAAGTCCGAGGACACCACTTCACAGGAATCGACGTAGTCGATCTGCTTCTGCAGTGAGGAATGCAGGGAGGCGGTGCGCAGGAAGTCGTTCATGCGCTCGGCGTCGCTTGCGGTGTTCAGCGTCAGATTGAGGATCGCCATCGAGACATTGGGCGTCGGCACGCGGATCGCATTGCCGGTCAGCTTGCCGGAAAGCTCCGGCAGCGCCTTGGCGACGGCCTTGGCGGCACCAGTCTCGGTCAACACCATGTTGAGCGCCGCGGCACGCCCACGACGGTCACCACTGTGGAAGTTGTCGATCAGGTTCTGGTCGTTGGTATAGGAGTGCACCGTCTCGACGTGGCCCTGGCTGACACCGTACTCATCGTGCAGCACCTTCAGCACCGGCACGATGGCATTGGTAGTACAGGAAGCCGCGGAGATGATGCGGTCATCATCGCTGATGTCGGTGTGGTTGACGCCGTAGACGATGTTCTTCAGATCGCCCTTGCCCGGCGCCGTCAGCAGCACCTTGGCCACGCCCTTGCACTCCAGGTGCTGCCCCAACCCGGCCTCGTCACGCCACTTGCCGGTGTTGTCGACCACGATGGCGTTGTCGATACCGTGCGCGGTGTAGTCGATCTCGGTGGGCGAGTTGGCGTAGATGATCTTGATGTAGTTGCCATTGACGATCAGCGCCGAGTTTTCCTCATCGACGGTGATGCTGCCCTCGAAGGGACCGTGCACCGAGTCGCGACGCAGCAGGCTGGCCCGCTTTTCCAGGTCATCCTTGCTGCCACGCACCACGATGGCGCGCAGACGCAGCAGGTTACCGCCGCCGGCCTTCTCGATCATGATGCGCGCCAACAGGCGACCGATACGCCCGAAGCCATACAGGACGACGTCCTTCGGGTCGCCACCCATGCCGCCTTCGACGTAGCCACCGACGATATCGGCCAGTTCACGCTTGAGGAAGGCGGTAATGTCCGTCTCGTCGGAGCGCTTGAAGGCAACGGCCAGCTTGCCGATATCGACGTGGGCCGGGCCCAGGTTGAGCTCGATCATCGCGCGCACCAGCGGGAAGGTGTCTTCCACTGACAGCTCGACGCCTTCGGCCTTGCGCACCCAGCGGTGGTTCTTGAGGATGCGCACCATCGAGCGGTTGATCAGCGAACGCCCGTAGATGGAGGGCACGACGTTGAAGCGGCGGTAGAGATCTCCCAACAGCGGGATCATCTGCTCCGCGAGGGCTTCATTGTCCTGCCACTGCTTGAAACAGGCTTCGAGATTCTCTTGGCTCACGGGTGCATCCTCTCACGTGCGGGCAAATAATGATGGTCGTCACCGATCGCTTGGCGACGCCGGACAAGGCCAGCTGAGTATGCGTAACGCGGCTATGCACCACAATGAAAGGATGGTCGCACGCAGGGTAGTAGTGCTACAGAATCAACGATTTGACTACAAAAGCGCTTCCTCCATCCCGCGCTCGGTCATCGGTGTCCACGGTGCTGAAAAGAGGATCACTTGCCCCCATGTAGCAACTGACTTGCTATGATCAAGCGCGACTCCTTTCATGGCGGCGACTGACGCTGCAGCCCATTGCGCTGCGATAGCTTGCGTTGAAGCGCCTGCCTTGTTGCTCTCCTGAGTGTGCCGTGCCCTCACCAATGTGCCGTGCCCCCGTGAGACTGCCTTGCACCCATGAGTCGCTCAGCGTCATCTGCATGCGTGGGCCGCTCACCATGAGCGACTGACCCAGCACCTTATTTCACTCGGGCCCTGCCCGTGACGTCATCCCGTGCCGTGAACGCCGCAAGGCGTTGCGCCCAAGCCCAGGACACAAGACACCAGAGCCCATGTTCGAGACTCCGCTGACGCCCCCGTTGCCGCGCTCGCGCCGCGAAACCACCTTCTGGATGCTCAATGACCCCAGCGCCGCGGCGCTGGCGCTGGCGCGCCTGGCCGATGCCGATGTAGCGCCGCTGATGGTCATCACGCCGGATACCGCCAGCGCCCAGCGCCTGGAAGCCGACCTGCGCTTCTATACGCGCCATCCCGAGCGCCTGCTGCCCTTCCCCGACTGGGAAACGCTGCCCTACGACAGCTTCTCACCGCACCAGGACATCGTCTCGGAGCGTCTGCGCACCCTGCGTACCCTGCAGACCAGCCGCCGCGCCATCGTGCCGGTACCGGTCAACACCCTGATGCAGCGCCTCGCGCCGGTGGATTACATCGCAGGCCAGGTCTTCAGTCTCGCCAAGGGTGACATCCTCGATCGCGAGGATTTCCGCTCACGCCTGTCGCGGGCCGGTTACCGCGCCGTGGAGACGGTCTATGAACCAGGCGAATACGCCCTGCGCGGCGCGTTGATCGACCTGTTCCCCATGGGCAGCGTGCAGCCGCTGCGCATCGATCTGTTCGATGACGAGATCGACACCCTGCGCGCCTTCGACCCTGACACCCAGCGCAGTGGCGACAAGGTCGAGGCGATCGAGATTCTGCCTGCACATGAATATCCACTGACCCGTGGCGCCATCGCCTGCTTCCGCGAGGGCTTCGAGACGCTGTTCGATGTCGACCCGCGCCAGTGCATTCTCTACAACGACGCCATCAAGGGCATTCCCTCGCCGGGGCTCGAGCAGTATCTGCCGCTGTTCTTCGACGAGACCGCGACGCTCTTCGATCACATGGGCGACGAACTGCGCATCGCCATGCTGCCCGGCGTGCGCGAGGCGGCCGAGAGCCACTGGGATGCCATCACCACACGCTACGCCAATCTGGGCGTCGACCCGACCCGCCCGCTGCTGCCACCGCATCGCGCCTTCGTGCCGGTCAATGAGCTGCTGGGCCTGATCAAGCAGCACGAGCGCATCGAGCTGGTGCGCGAGCCCAATGCCCACGCCATCGAATTCGGCCACCAGACACTGCCGAGCCTGGCCATCGATGCGCGTAGCGCCGACCCGACCCAGGCGCTGGCCAGCTTTCTCAAGCAGCGCCTGAACGGCGAGCATGCCCAGCGCGTGCTGTTCGTCGCCGAGACCCAGGGCCGCCGCGAAGTCGTCGAGGAGCAGCTCACCCCGCTGCTGCGCGGCTTCGGGCTGCGCAGCCTGGATGACTTCGCGAGCTTCGAGCACTTCGTGGATAGCCCAGCCGCCGTTGGCCTGACCGTCGGTGGCCTGACGCATGGCACCTGGGTGGCCAGCACGCAGGGAGAAGATGCGCTGTCCAGTGATGACACCGACAGTTACAAGGGGCTGGTGGTCATCACCGAGACCGAGCTTTACGGCGAAGTGGTACGTCAGAGCCGCCGCCAGGCGCGCGCCACCGATGACAACGAGCTGGCCGTGCGACACCTCTCGGAGCTGCGTGAAGGCGCGCCAGTGGTGCACCACACCCACGGCGTCGGCCGCTATCTGGGGCTGGAGACCATCAACGCCGGTGGCCAGGAGGCCGAGTTCCTCGCCCTCGAATACGCCGATGGCGCCAAGCTCTACGTGCCGGTGGACAGCCTGCACCTGATCTCACGCTATTCCGGGGCCAGCGACGAGCTGGCACCGCTGCACAAGCTGGGCTCCGAGCAGTGGGAGAAGGCCAAGCGCAAGGCGGCCGAGAAGATCCGCGATACCGCCGCCGAGCTGCTGGATGTCTATGCACGCCGCGAGGCGCGTGTCGGCCATGCCTGCGACTTCCCCGCCGAGGACTATGCACGCTTCGCGGCCAGCTTCCCCTTCGAGGAAACTCCGGACCAGGCGCAGACCATCGGCGCGGTGATCCAGGACATGTGCGCCCCCCAGCCGATGGATCGCGTGGTATGTGGCGATGTCGGCTTCGGCAAGACGGAAGTCGCGATGCGCGCCGCCTTCCTCGCCGTCAATGCCGGCCGACAGGTGGTGGTGCTGGTGCCCACCACCCTGCTCGCCCAGCAGCACTACGACAACTTCCGCGACCGCTTCGCCGACACCGCGGTGGAGATCGCCCTGCTGTCGCGCTTCACCAGCGGCAAGGGCCAGGAAGCTTCGCTCGAGCGCATCAGGAACGGCCAGGCCGATATCGTGATCGGCACCCACAAGCTGCTCTCAAAGTCGCTGGAGCTGCCCAACATGGGGCTTCTGATCATCGATGAGGAGCACCGCTTCGGCGTCTCCCAGAAGGAGCGCCTCAAGAGTCTGCGCGCCGAGGTCGACATCCTGACCCTGACCGCCACGCCGATTCCGCGCACGCTGAACATGGCGATGAGCGGCATCCGCGACCTGTCCATCATCGCCACGCCGCCGGCGCGTCGCCTGTCGGTGAAGACTTTCGTGCAGCAGCGCAACGACGGCGTGGTCAAGGAAGCCATCCTGCGCGAGCTGCTACGCGGCGGGCAGGTCTACGTGCTGCACAATGAGGTCAAGACCATCGAGGAGAGCGCCGCGCGCATCGCGGAGCTGGTGCCGGAGGCCAATGTCGGCGTCGCCCACGGCCAGCTGCCGGAGCGTAGCCTGGAGCGGCGCATGTCGGACTTCTATCACAAGCGCTTCAACGTGCTGGTGTGCTCGACCATCATCGAGACCGGCATCGACATCCCGAGCGCCAACACCATCATCATCGAGCGCGCCGACAAGTTCGGCCTGGCCCAGCTGCATCAGCTGCGTGGCCGCGTCGGGCGCTCGCACCACCAGGCCTACGCCTACCTGCTGACCCCGCACCCCAAGGCGATGACCCGCGATGCGGTCAAGCGCCTGGAGGCGATCAGCGAATCCCAGGACCTCGGTGCCGGCTTCACGCTGGCCTCCCATGACATGGAGATCCGCGGCGCGGGTGAGCTGCTGGGTGACGAGCAGTCCGGCCAGATGGAAACCATCGGTTACTCGCTGTACATGGAGATGCTCGATCGCGCCGTGAAGGCCATCAAGGCAGGCAAGACGCCCAATATCGAGTCGCCGCTGGATGAAGGCGTCGAGGTCAGCCTCAATCTGCCGGCACTGATTCCGGCCGATTATCTGCACGACGTCCAGCAGCGTCTGATGATGTACAAGCGCATCAGCAACGCCGAGAACGCAAGCGACCTGCGCGAACTGCAGGTCGAGATGATCGACCGTTTCGGCCTGCTGCCGGAACCGGTCAAGACCCTGTTCCGCCAGACCCAGCTGCGCCAGCGCGCCCAGGCCCTGGGCATCATCAAGCTGGAGGCCGGCGCCGGGCGGGGTCGCATCATCTTCGGCGCCCAGACGCCGGTCGATCCGCTGACGCTGGTCAACCTGATCCAGCGCCAGTCGGATGTCTACAAGCTGGAAGGCGCCGACACCCTGCGCTTCGCTACCGACATGGATGACGCCGAGAAACGCTTCAGTTTCTGTGAGACCTTGCTGGACCTGCTCAACGCCAAGACCAAGGCCGCCTGACCCACCCACTCACCTCTGTGCACGTGAAAATGCGCAGAACATGAAAACGGCCTGCATCGCGGATGCAGGCCGTTTTTTCTGGTAGTCAGACCGCCGCACCTCTCAGGGGACAAGCGCCTCACGCATGGCGCGCCAGAAGCGCTGCCAGCAAGCACTGCACCCTGGGCATGCCAGCCTCGATAACGGACTCCGTGCCCGCGCGGGTCGGCTCCTCTTCGCCGACGCCTGCGGCATGGCTGATCACCAGACACAGGCTGGCATATTCCATCTCGAGCTCACGGGCCAGTACGGCCTCGGGCATGCCTGTCATGCCGACCAGCGTATTGCCATCGCGCGCCATCAGGCGGATCTCGGCAGCCGTTTCCAGGCGCGGCCCCTGCACCACGCCCAGCACCCCGCCGGCCGTGAGGGGCAGCCCCGCCTCGGCCGCCGCCGCATGCAGTTCCTCGCGCCAGACCCGATGATACGGCCAGGCGAACGACACATGCTGAAACGGCTTGAAACGCCCATCGAAGAACGAGCCCTCGCGACCGGTGGTGTAATCGATCAGTTGGTCCGGCACCACCAGCGTGCCCGGGGTCAGCGTCGGGTCGATACCGGACACGCAGTTGACTCCCACCACATGGGTTGCGCCCGCTTGTTTGAGCGCCCATAGATTGGCGCGATAGTTGATGCGATGCGGTGGCACCTTGTGCGGCTGACCATGACGAGCCAGGAACAGCAGCGGCTGCCCATTCAGACGCCCCTCCACGACACCACAGGAGGCCGCCCCCAGGGGCGTTTCCTGACCGCCGCGCTTGAGCACTTCCATCCCCACCCAACTGCCGAACCCCGTCCCACCGATCACCGCCAGCATCGCCCGCCTCCTTGCCACCCGTGTGCAGGAACCTCTCGGGACCGGACCCTCCGCCCCCCCCCCTCAGCGAACGCTACTCCGAGCCAACCGACAACGACAAGCACAATCGTCATGTCTTGCGTCAAGAGAACAGAAAAGGCCCCGAAAACGACACCACCCGCCGCGGTTGCCCGGGCGGGTGGTGATTGAATGCCAGCGTTGACGATGGCTATCGCACGCGATGGCGATGTCAGCCGGCGATGGCGACTGCCATCGGGCAGGTCCTGATGCAGCTCCTTGGGCTACAGATCTCTGGTCTACAGACCCTTGGGCGCGTAGATGCCCGGCGCGTTACGCCAGTAACCCTTGTAGTCCATGCCGAAGCCGAACAGAAAGCGGTCTTCGACGTCCAACCCACAGAAGTCGGCCTTGAAGCCCGGGAAGGCCTTGCGGTCATGCTTCTTGTCGACCAGCACGCAGCTGGACACGCTGCGCGCGCCGGCTTCACGGCAATACTCGAGGATCGCGGCCAGGGTGCCTCCTTCATCGAGGATGTCATCGACGATCACCACGTCGCGGCCGGCCATCGGCAGTTCCGGGTTGACGCGCCAGAACAGCTCGCCGCCGCGCATCGCGCCACGATAGCGAGTGGCGTGCAGATAATCGACTTCCAGCGGGAAGTCGAGACGGGTCAGCAGCTGGCCGGCGGTGATCAGGCCGCCGTTCATCACGCAATAGAAGATCGGCATGCGATCGCCGAGGTGTTCCGTCAGCTCAACGGCCATGCGGTCGAGTGCCACTTCAAGGTCAGCTTGCGGGATCAGGCAATCGGCGTTGTCCATCACCTCACGCATTTCGTCATGCAGGGCGGTGAGAGTCTCAGGCGTCGGAGTCAGCATCGGGAGTTTCCTGGGTGTCACTGGCCTCATCTCCACGCCGGACAGGCGCAGAAGAGGATGTAGCAGCGGCGGTTGAATCAGAACGGCGGCGGGACCCGCGCGTCTGCGTGTCTGATGACGCCGCGGCGTTCTCTGCCTCGGCGTCGTGTTCATGGTGGCGTCCTTCGAAGGACAGTACATCGGCAAAGTGCAGACGCTGCCCCGGCAGCGCCACCTGGGCATCATGCTCACGGATGATGTCGTGCACCTTGAGCAGGACATCCTGCTTGATCGCGTGGTACTTCACCCAGTCGGTGGTGCGCGTGAAGACATAGACGAAGAAGTTCAGCGAATGCTCACCGTAGGTGGTGAAGTTCACGATCTGGGTGCGCGTCTGGTCGATCTCGTCATGGCCTTCCAGCATCTCGCGTACCGCGGCAACGATGGGGCCGACCTGGGCGGCATCCTCATAGCGCAGCCCCACGGTCTCGAAGATGCGGCGGTTGTACATGCGCGACGGATTCTCCACCGAGATGCTGGTAAAGATGGCGTTCGGCACGTAGAGGGGCCGCATGTCGAAGGTGCGGATGCGCGTCAGGCGCCAACCGATATCCTCGACGGTGCCCTCGATCTCGCGGTCCGGGGAGCGGATCCAGTCGCCGACCTTGAAGGGCCGGTCGAGATGGATCATCAGGGCACCGAAGAAGTTGGCCAGCAGATCCCGCGCCGCAAAGCCGACCGCGATACCGCCGACACCCCCGAAGGCCAGCACCCCTGACAGCGAGACGCCGAGATTCTGCAGGATGGCCAGCCCCACCAGCACGACCACGACCGCACGCAGCAACTTGCTGATCGCCGAGGCCGTGGTGGCATCCATCGCGTTGACGTTGGTGCCGGGCGGCGGCATGGTGCGCAGCGCCTCGAAGCGCTTGACCATGCGAATCAACGCCCAGGCCAGCGCCAGCAGGGTCACGATCTGGCGCGCCGTGCCCAGGTACTTCTCGGCCCCGCTGAGGCTGAACTGGCCGGCGATGATGCCGAGCGCCAGCAACACCCCCATACTGTAGAGCCAGAATGACAAGGGATGACGCAGGCCATGCACCAGGGCGTCATCCCACAGGTTGCGGCTCTTCTCGGCATGCGCCGCCAGGCGAGTGAGCACCACTCGTTCGATGAGGTGCAGCAACAGCACCGCCAGCAGCAGCAGAGCCAGATTGATGCCCCACAGCGGCAGACCAAAGGTCTGCTCGACCCATTGGCGCAGCGGCTCGACCCATTGATTGATCATCTCTTCGGCAGGCGCTGCCAGCTTGTCGGCAGCAGCCTCGGTGGCGGATTGCTCAGCCATGGGAATTCCTTGCCAGTCTTCGACTCGAAAAAGACACCGCGTGCCTGATTATTGCGCGCTACCGGACTCAGAGGCCGACGACGTGTCAGACGCCTCGGCACTGCCAAGCGTGCCCGAGGGCATGGCAACCTGCTGTGATGCCTGGCTGGCCGCCATCGATTCGAGCCGCGCGTGGGTGCGCCGCCAGCGTGCCAGCCCCACCAGGCCATCCAGCGTCGGGCGAGCCCGCGCATAGCGCAACCGCGCCTGGCGCTTGCCTCGGTGGCGCTGCTCATCGTCATCGAGGCTGTCGAGCACTTCGCGCGCGGCGGCCGGGTCATTGCAGACCAGCGCCATGTCACAGCCGGCGTCCAGCGCCAGGCGCGCACGCTCTGCCGGGCCACCTTCCGCGACTGCCGCCGCCATGCCCAGATCATCGGAGAAGATGGCGCCCTTGAAGCCGAACTCTTCGCGCAGCAGGCCCAACCAGCTGGGCGAGAAACCCGCGGGACGTGCATCGAAATCCGGATAGACCACATGCGCCGGCATCACGCCGCCCAGACGCTCGGCGAGGGCCGCGAAGGGCTTGAGATCATGTTCGCGCAGCTCGCGGAACGGACGCGGGTCGACCACGCGCTCCAGATGGGTATCGGCCGAGATGCCACCATGCCCCGGGTAATGCTTGCCGACGGCGGACATGCCCGCCTCCTGCAGCCCATCGATGAAGGCGCCGCCCACCGCGATGACGTCTTCCGGCGTGGCGCCGAAGCTGCGATCACCAATGATGGTCGAGCCCGCCACATCGATATCCAGCACCGGCGCAAAGGTGATATCACAGCCGATGGCTGCCATTTCCATGCCCAGCAGCCAGCCGGCATCGCGTGCCAGACCCAGGCCTGCGGCCTGGGCGTCTTCGCCGCAACCATCACAGTCACGGCCGAGACAGCACTGTGCCAGGCTGCGCATCGATGGCAGGCGTGTCACGCCCTCGCGCAGACGCTGGACGCGCCCGCCCTCCTGATCGATGGCGATCAGCAGGTGGGGATTCACGCTGCGAATCTCGCGGCTCAGCTCCAGCACCTGCTCAGGAGAAGCGCAGTTGCGCGCAAACAGGATGACGCCCCCGACGGCAGGGCGTGCCAGCAGTTCACGTTCGTCGCGGGCGAGGGTCAGCCCCGCAACATCGACCATTACGGAGCCCAGTGGCTGTGTCATGTCATCCTTCCTGTCCATGGCCTGCGGCAGTGATGTCCCGTGTAGAGAGGAATCACGACCGCCAGGACTTCATGTCTTTTACGGGGCTTGGCAGCCTGGAAGAAACGTGATGAATCAGGCTGCCAGCGCGAGGAAAGGCGCAATTCTAGCCGACTGAACCCCTATCGAACAGTCGCGACCAGCTGCACCCCGGCAAGGGACTGCCACACGGATTTCGGTGACGGCTCATGGAGGGTATCAGACTCGGACACCAACGCCTTCAGACATGCAGCAGCACCGGTGTGCCGGGCACGGCCTCGGCAAAGAGTCGCAGCAGGTCGTCATCACGCAAGCGAATGCAGCCGTGGGACGCCGCGACGCCCATGGGTTCCGTGCTGGGCGTGCCATGAAAATAGATGTAGCGGCGCAGACTATCGACCCGCTCACCGCGGGCATTGCGACCGCGATTGAGGCCGGGCTCGCGGCCGCTGAGCCACAGAATGCGCGTCAGGATCCAGTCACGCTCAGGATGCTCTAAGGCAAGCTCAGGCGTGAACACCTCACCCGTGAAGCGCCGTCCGCGATAGACGGCGCCACGCGGATTGCCCGCCCCGATGGCGGCACGAATCACATGCCAGCCGGTTGGCGTGCAACCGCTGCCGTCGAGCTCGCCGATACCGTTGAGGCCGCTGGAGATCGCGCAGGCGTGCACCAGCGCGTCAGGGCCGGCCGCGGGGGGCGGCGCATCACGACTGCCACTCGGCGCGTCATTGCGTATCTCGAGGCTCTGGCGTGAGAGATCCACCGCGACCCAGCAGGCCATCAGCTGGCCGCCTGGGTGACCGCCTCACCATCCCCGAGCGAGGCCGGCAACGGCGCTGCCATCGCCGCGACCACCACCGGCCGCATGTGCTGAATCAGCTCACGCACCGTGGTGTGATGGCCGTATTCGGCCTCCTCGATATCGCGCAGTGCATCCAGGCCCGAGAAGGTGAAGATCACGCTGCCGAGCATGAAGTGCAGGCGCCAGAAGCGCTCGTTGTCCGGCAGATCAGGCGTCGCCAGCTTCAGAAGCTCGGCGAAGCGGCTGAAGACCGTGCCGTAATGCTCGCGGATATAGCGCCGCATGTGGCCCTGCCCCTGGGTATAGGCCAGCCCAAGCAGGCGCATGAAGGTACGCAGGCTGTTGCGCTCGGCCGGCACCTCCAGCACGGTGCGCGCCATCACCTCCAGCAGGACCTCCAGCGGCACCTGACGCCCGGCGTATTGCTGCTCGACGCTGTCGAGTGCCGCGTGGAAACGCTCACTGAACGGATCGAGATAGCGCGCGAAGACCGCCTGGATCAGCGATTTCTTGGAGCCGAAGTGGTAGTTCACCGCCGCCAGATTGACCTTGGCCTTGCTGGTGATGTTGCGCAGTGAGGTCTCGGCGAAGCCGCGCTCGGCGAACAGCACCTCGGCAGTATCGAGGATGCGGGTAACGGTATCGGTCTGGGCCATGGGCGGAACCCTTGTCAGGTAGAAAAGGACTGGAGTCGTAGGTCACGGCGCAAGCCCCGCACGGCGACTCTCTCATGAGGTGGTGCTGGTTCACGGCAAGGCCGCGTACGATCAAGGCATGTTCGAACACGGCCCGCTCGAGCACGGCATGTTTGATCATGCCTCGACCGGCCACCGCCATCGACGAACATTCGTTTGAAACACTTTGATTCTAGCGCGCCATGCCATGACTGACAATTCTCTCGCGTTTCAAACGCCAGAGGTTTAGCCAAGACTGATATTCGCTGAACGCTGACCGTGGCGATCCAAGGACTCGCAATATCCGTCCCTCCCAGACAGCCCGCCTGACCTCATCAGCAGAGCCTTTGACATCGGGCAAGCAAGGTCACCAGACAGCGATCTCTCGACGACTACCTGCCCTTTGAGGCCACCACGCAAGCCACGATGCCTTGCATGACCGCCATGACTGGATACAATGACAGTTGTATGGATGCACACCCCGTGCCGTCAGCTCAAGATGCCGCCCAGGCCAAAGGCAATGCCATGACCCAGCCGCTTACTCCGCGCCAGCAGGATGTCTTCGACTTCATCATCAAGACCATCAAGTCCTCTGGCTACCCGCCGACGCGGGCCGAAATCGCCCAGGCGCTGGGCTTCCGCTCGCCGAATGCCGCCGAGGAGCATCTGCGCGCCCTCAAGCGCAAGGGCGCCATCGAGATGGTGCCGGGCACCTCACGCGGCATTCGCGTGCCGTCGCTGGCTGACGTCGACGACAGCGCCAACGATGGCCTGCCGGTGATCGGGGAAGTGGCTGCCGGCAGCCCGATTCTTGCCAGCGAGCATATCGACCGCCACTGTCCGCTGCCGAGTGACTACTTCTCGCCGGCTGCCGACTACCTGCTGCGTGTGCGCGGCGTGTCGATGAAGGATGTGGGGATTCTGGAAGGCGACCTGCTGGCCGTACACCGCACCACCAGCGTGCGTGACGGCCAGATCGTGGTGGCCCGCCTGGGGGATGAAGTCACCGTCAAGCGCTTCCGCCGTGACGGGCACTACGTATGGCTGGAAGCCGAAAACGAGGACTTCTCGCCGATCAAGGTCGACCTGCGCACGGACAGTCTGGAGATCGAGGGTCTCGGGGTGGGCGTCATCCGCGATGGTGGCCTGCACTGAGGCCTTGACCAGCAGCGCTTTGCCCAGCAGAAAAGCCGCACGCATCGCACAAAAAAACCCGCCTCGAGGCGGGTTTTTTTGTGCGCGAAGCATGAGCGATGAATCAGTGCACGATGCCTTCTGACTGCTCGTCCTCGTCTTCTTCGCCATCCCAGAGGCGAGTCCGGGTGATGGCGTGGTCGATCATCTCACGCGCGACCTCGAAACGATTGTCACGCAGCAGATCAGCGGCCTCGTCCGAAATGCGAATGCTGAGCAGCGGCTCACCTTCGCTTTCCGCGGCGCGCAGAATCACTTCACCATCTTCCATTTGCACAATTTCAAGTACGGCGGGATCGGACACGTCATTCCTCCTGCACGGCATCTCGCGAGATACCGGCGTCGTTGTAATCGTCAGCGCGACGGCTGGCAAGCCCGGCACCGCGCTGCCATCAGCGACGCAGAAAAAAGTACGACCACAGCCAGAGCCATGGTCGTACCGGAGAATGCAGGGCTTGCCACAATGCGATCAGTCTAGCACCCGTGAAGGCGAAACGTCACCCGATTGCCATCCGCCAGTCATCACCAGCGTGCAGCACCAGATCAACGCCTGAACCTACCACTCGACACTCGACTCGCGCAGCTGCGGCAGCAGCGCCTTGAATGCCGTGATGGCAGCGCTGAGCCGCTCGGCCAGCGAGGCGTTCGAAGCTGCCGCGATGATCAGGCCATCACCACGCGAGCGCGATTCCTCGCGGCGAGCGGCACCGTCCTCTTCATGCAGGCGGGTCACATCCGCGACCAGCTCAGACAACCAGCTGTCGGGACGCTCCAGCAGGCTGCGCAGCTGCTCGACCTCGGCAATGGGCGTCGGCGGGGTGGAAAGGCGCTCACGCCAGCCACCCTGCGGCCAGCGCGCTGTCACGGCACACTCTTCCAGCAATGACGCCAGCGCAAGCTCCAGTAGGGCGAGCGCGCCCTCCTCACCGGCCATGCGTCGTGCCACGGCATGCTCATCGTCGCCAGAGGCTGCTGACTGGGCCAGCAGCAACTCGGCCTGATACAGCAGCTGATTGGTACGGGCACGCTGGCTCATCAGCTCTTGGCTCCCTTGCGCTTGTCCTCGACGACCCAGCGGCCGTTGTCATAGGTCGCCTTCCAACCGGTCGCCTTGCCTTCCTCATCGGTCATGACGTATTGAGCCTTGACCTTGCGCGAGAAGCGAATCTGCGCCGGACGTCCGTCCGGGTCCTGATCCGGGGCATCAAGAATGAAGTGATACTTCTCCGGCAGCTCGTCGGCATGCGCCTTGAGCTCCTTGACCAGCGGCGGACGCGTCTCGCGATTCTTCGGGAACTGACTGGCCGCCAGGAACAGGCCACTGGCGCCATCGCGCAGTACGTAGTGGTCCTCGACCTTGACGCAGGCAAGTTCCGGCATCGGAATCGGGTCCATCTTCGGCGGCGCTACCTCACCGGACTTGAGCAGCTTGCGGGTGTTCTTGCAATTCTCGTTGGTGCAGCCGAAGTACTTGCCGAAACGCCCGGTCTTGAGCTGCATGTCGGAGCCGCACTTGTCGCACTCGATCACCGGGCCATCGTAACCCTTGATGCGGAACTGTCCTTCCTCGACCTCGTGACCGACACAGTCCGGGCTATTGCCGCAGACGTGCAGCTTGCGCTGCTCATCGATCAGGTAGCTGTCCATCGCGGTGGCGCAGATCGGGCAGCGACGCTTGGCGCGCAGCGCATCCGTCTCGGCATCTTCACCGGCATCGGCCGCCACGGCTTCATCGCCCGGCAGCAGATCGATGGTGGTCTTGCAGCGCTCCTTGGGCGGCAGGTTGTAGCCGGAACAACCCAGGAAGACCCCGGTGGAGGCGGTACGGATCTGCATCTCGCGCCCACAGGTCGGGCAGGCGATGTCCGTCGGCACCGGCTGGTTCGGACGCATGCCCTCTTCGGACTGGGCGTGGTCCAGCTCGGCCTTGAACTCGGCGTAGAAGGTGTCCAGCAGCTCGCGCCAGTTGCGCCCGCCATTGGCCACCTCATCGAGATAGTCTTCCATGCGCGCCGTGAAGCCGAAGTCCATCAGGTCCTTGAAGGACTCGCTGAGGCGATCGGTGACGATGTCGCCCAGCTTCTCGGCATAGAAGCGACGGTTTTCCAGCGCCACGTAGCCACGGTCCTGGATGGTGGAGATGATGGCGGCATAGGTGGACGGACGGCCGATACCGCGCTTCTCCAGCTCCTTGACCAGGCTGGCCTCGGTGTATCGCGCCGTGGGCTTGGTGAAGTGCTGCAGCGGCTGCAGCTCGACAAGGTCCAGCTTCTCGCCGATGGCAAGATCCGGCAGCGACTGATCCTCTTCCTTCTTGCCCATCGGCTTCATGACACGCGTGTAGCCGTCGAACTTGAGCACACGGCCCTTGGCACGCAGCTCGTAGCCATCCACTTCGATGGTCAGCGTGGAGGACAGGTATTCGGCCGGCAGCATCTGACAGGCCACGAACTGACGCCAGATCAACTCATACAGACGCTCGGCGTCACGCTCCATACCGGCGAGATCGGTGGCGCGGCGCGACACTTCGGAAGGACGAATCGCTTCGTGCGCTTCCTGGGCGCCCTCCTTGCTGGAGTAGACGTTGGCCGCTTCCGGCAGGTAGTTGCTGCCGTATTCTTCGCTGATGAAGTCACGCGCCGTGGCCACCGCGTCCGCCGACAGATTGGTCGAGTCGGTACGCATGTAGGTGATGTAACCCGCCTCGTAGAGACGCTGGGCCATCATCATGGTCTTCTTGACCGAGAAGCCGAGACGACCACTGGCCGCCTGCTGCAGGGTCGAGGTGATGAACGGCGCGTTCGGCTTGGAGCGCGTCGGCTTGTCTTCACGATTGGTGATCGCGAGCTTGGCCGTGCGCAGCGCCGCGATGCGATCCATCGTCTCCTTCTCGCTGGTCGGACGGAAGGCCTTGCCATCCTGACGCGCCAGCTCGAAACGGATCGCTTCACCACTGGCGGCGGCCAGCTCAGCGTGGACATCCCAGAACTCTTCGGGGATGAAGGCGCGGATCTCGCGCTCACGTTCGACGATCAGCCGCACGGCAACCGACTGCACGCGACCGGCGGACAGGCCACGAGCGACCTTGGCCCACAGCAGCGGCGAGACCATGAAGCCGACGACGCGATCCAGATAGCGGCGTGCCTGCTGGGCATGCACGCGATCCATCTTCAGCTCGCCCGGCTCATCGAAGGCCGCCGTGATCGCCTTCTTGGTGATCTCGTTGAAGACCACACGCTTGTAACGCGAATCGTCGCCACCGATGGTCTCGCGCAGGTGCCAGGCAATCGCCTCACCTTCGCGGTCCAGATCCGTCGCGAGATAGATGGTGTCGGCTTTCTCGGCCAGGCGCGTCAGCTCGGAAACGACCTTTTCCTTGCCGGGCAGGATCTCGTAATGCGCCTCCCAGCCATTCTCCGGGTCGACCCCCATGCGGCGGATCAACTGGGTCTTGGCCTTCTGCGCCTTGTGAGCCGCCTTGACCTCGGGCGACATCTTGCGGGTCTCCGCCGCCTGACGGGCACGTTCCTTGGGGTCGGTGGCCTGCTTGCCGCTACCGCTGGTCGGCAGGTCGCGGATGTGCCCGACACTCGACTTCACCACGAAGTCGTTGCCGAGATACTTGTTGATGGTCTTGGCCTTGGCGGGCGACTCGACGATCACCAGTGACTTGCCCATGGTTGCTCGCATCTCCTGGCCGGCACTGATTGCGCCGGCGAATGACTCGTCGCGCTGGGTTTTGTCCCAGCCGAAAAATGCGCCTACCCTACCCCAGCATTTCAGCGCTGACCAGCAATGTTGAGACTGGCACCTCGTCAAGGCGGCTCAAGATGACGCCTCTGCGACAGCCTCGAGACATGCCATGCCACCTGCCATGCCAGCGTGCGGCTTGCGTCAGATGACATCGACAGCCGTCATGCATGGGGGCGTGGCATTCCGGCCTCCGAGCCGGACTTGAGCATAGGTCATCAGCGCATGGCAGCGGTCAACGGGGCCGGTACACGGTCTGCGCCGGCTCGATGAGCGGAAATGTCGCTCAGCAGGCTATTGCCACTATATAGGTAGCAGTGAAATGGCTGCCTGTGAAAGCCAGCCAGCGAACATTGGCGTGATGGGGCGATCACCCCGACGCCGACGCAAAGGGCATGCGACGCCTGGCTGTCAGGCGTCGAAATGGCCGGCCGCCCCCGCATGGCGTAGCGCGGCAAACCCTCAAGCGAGAGTCCACGTCCGCGTACCCGCGACAACGTATTCGCAACAATCGCGCGGCAGACTTCACGTCCCCCCTTGCAGTCCCGATCGTGATCACGAGAATGGACAACGACAGCCGACGATACTCGACAGGCTCCCTTTCAGCCTTCAATGTAGTAAAATGACAACAACCTGGTTTGCGTTTTCAGCCAGTCCATCACGCCAGTGTTCAAGGAGTATGCTTTCATGCCGCACGCGTTCAACGGCCCGATCCGCCGCACCAAGATTGTCGCCACTCTCGGCCCTGCCAGTGACAAGCCGGGTGTGCTCGACGCGATGATTCGTGCCGGAGTCGATGTGGTACGCCTCAACTTCTCCCACGGTAGCCCCGAAGATCACCGCATGCGCGCCGAGGCCGTACGACAGGCCGCTGCCGCCCAGGGCCGCAGCGTCGCCGTGCTGGGTGACCTGCAGGGTCCGAAGATCCGCATCGCGCGCTTCAAGGATACCGCCGTCAAGCTGAGCGAAGGCCAGCCGTTCATCCTCGATATCGGCCTGGGCCGTGATGAAGGTACCGTCGAGCGCGTCGGCTGTGACTACCAGGAACTGGCCGATGACGTGGTCGCGGGCGACGTGCTGCTGCTCGACGATGGCCGCGTGGTGCTTGAGGTCAATGAGCTCAAGGGCAACGAGATCCACACCACCGTCAAGGTCGGCGGCAAGCTGTCCAACAACAAGGGCATCAACAAGCAAGGCGGCGGTCTGTCTGCCGAAGCCCTGACCGACAAGGACAAGGCAGACCTGAAGACCGCCATCGATATCGGTGTCGACTATCTGGCCGTGTCCTTCCCGCGCAGCGGCGCCGACATGCAGCTGGCACGTGAGCTGCTGGGCGAGGAAGGTCGTGACATCGGCCTGATCGCCAAGGTCGAGCGCGCCGAAGCCGTGGCCGACGACGCCGTACTGGACGGCATCATTCTCGCCAGTGAAGGCGTGATGGTGGCGCGTGGTGACCTGGGCGTCGAGATTGGCGATGCCCAGCTGATCGGCGTGCAGAAGCGCATGATCCGCCGCGCGCGCAGCCTCAACCGCGTGGTCATCACGGCCACCCAGATGATGGAATCCATGATCAGCGCGCCGCTGCCGACCCGCGCCGAAGTCTTCGACGTCGCCAATGCCGTGCTCGACGGCACCGACGCCGTGATGCTGTCGGCCGAGACCGCCGCCGGCGACTTCCCGGTCGAGACCATCGAGACCATGGATCGCGTCTGCCTGGGCGCCGAACGTGAACGTGCCGCGCAGGAATCCCAGCACCGCATCCACGAAGGCTTCAGCAAGACCGACGAGACCATCGCGCTGTCCGCGATGTATGCCGCCAACCACCTGACCGGTGTCGTGGCCATCGTCTGCATGACGGAATCCGGCTATACCCCGCTGATCGCCTCGCGCATCCGCTCCGGCCTGCCCATCGTCGGCCTCGCGCAGGACCAGAAGACCCAGCGCCGCATGGCGCTCTACCGCGGCGTGGTGTCACTGCCCTTCGATTCCAGCGAATTGCCGGCGGCGGAAATCAATCGTCGCGCCATCGCGGAGCTGGAAGCCCGCGGCATCGCGACTCGCGGTGACCTGGTGATCCTGACTCGTGGTGACCAGATGAACGCACATGGCGGCACCAACACCATGAAGATCGTCACTGTCGGCAGCACCATCGACTGATCGGCCTCGCTGACCCTCCGCCCCGGGCCTTTCGGGGCGGAGGGTCAGCGACATTGCCCCATCCTCAGGAGGTCAGGGAATGAGCGAACAACGACCCAAGCGCCAGGCACGGCGCACCTTGCCAGCACGCAAGCGCATTGCGCTGGTGGCGCACGATGGCAAGAAGGATGAAATGCTGGCGTGGGCCAATCGCTGGCGCGATGAGCTGTCCCGCCACCAGCTGCTGGGCACAGGCACCACTGCTCGCCGCATCAGCAAGGAGCTGGGCCTCGAGGTCGAGGGCCTGCTGAGCGGCCCGCTGGGCGGTGATCAGCAGATCGGCGCGCGCATCGCCGAAGGCAATCTGGACCTGCTGGTCTTCCTGTGGGACCCGTTTGCGCCGATGCCGCACGACCCTGACGTCAAGGCGCTGCTGCGCCTGGCGGCATTGTGGAACGTGCCGGTCGCCAGCAATGCGGCCAGCGCGGACTTCCTCTTCCACTCGAAGTTGATCTCCGAGGAAGTCGAAGTGGCCGTGCCGGACGCCAACGACTGGGTCAGCACCCGCGCCTGAATGACGCTGGATGTCGCCCCATGAAAACGCCGCCTGCTCGCAAGAGAGGCGGCGTTTTCATGGCCAGATGTTGTAATCAAACTACCTTTTGCGCAGACAGGCAGTATTGTCTGTGCGGCATCTGGCGAAATTTCTGCCTTCCTGCCACCACCCCTGCTCTTCCTCTCTCTTCAATTACTCTCTAATCGTCTACCCCTCTCTCCGGCGACGCTACGAGAGACGCAGCTCAGTCCATGACAGCAGATCAGGACATCTACTCAATAGGTCAACTCAAGAGGTCAGCTCAAGCTGACTGGCGATCACCGCCCCACGCGCCGCCATGCAGTAAAGTCCGATGTGATGACTGTCTGCCTGGGGATGCGTCGCCGTATCGGGGAAACCCAGCTGCGCGACCACCTCGGCTGGCAGGTCGTAGGTGGCACAGCCGGGCTCCAGTACCACGATGTCACGCACCTTGCCCAGCAGGCCGTGATTGCGCGCCGACAGCAACGTCAATACCAGGTCCATCACGCAGATATCGGTGCAGATGCCTACCACGACCAGGGTTTCCAGCCCTTCGTCGCTCACCCACTCCTGTAGCGCATTGACCTGGGTATCGAGATCAATCGCGCCGACATAGCCATTGATGCAGTCCTTGCGTACCAGCGTGGCCTGCGGATCCTCTTCCAGCCAGGCAAGTTCCGCCACCAGCTCATCCTCGCCGCTGCCCTGCTCACAATGGGCGGGATAGGGCGGCTCCGGCTTGCCCGGCGCATGGGAATCAATGAAGACCAGCAGCGGGCGTCTACGCTCACTGAAGGTCCGCGCCAGCGTATCGCTGAGGGCGATCATCCTGCTGACCTGGGCATTGGGCGCCTGAGGCGCCAACGCACCGCCTGCGACCTGACAGAAGCCGTTGATCTCATCGACGATGATCAGTCCGGCCGTCGGTAGCGACACCGGCACCACGTCAGGCCGCACCGGCAGGCGGGCGTCAAGCTCGCCGGGGGGAACCCATTCGGCGGGAGTGGCAGGAATGCGTTGCACCACGCAAGACGCCGCGACATCGGGTGAAGTCGCGGCGTCTTGCGTCTCTGATCTAGAGAGTGCGGAGGATGCGCAGAAGCGCTGCTCGAAAGACACCATGCAAAAGGCCTCTGATGACGAATGGCCTTCAGCATAACGGAACTCAGGGCCGAGCGGCGACCTTCACCCGGTGGGCTCGCTGGTCCCGGACAGCACCGCGTTGCCCTGCCCTTCATCTACCGTGGTATCACAGGAAAAGCACTGGCCGCGCACCCGCGCGTGATCACGCCTCAATACCGCGAATTGCGCCACACGACCGGGATCATCCTCGATGCGCTGCGCGAGGCACACAAGGCCCGGGCGACGTGCCAGTGATGGCGGCGCGATGGCCAGCGTATCGCTGCGACTCTCTGCCATGTCCAGTGCATCCGCCATGTGCAGACACTCCACCCGCTCGACCTCCGGCAGGTTCTGCTGCAGCCAGGCATCGCACTCTTCGAACAGGGCCTCCCGCGCCACGATACGCCTCACCGCCGACGGCGAAGCCCCGGGCGGCCCGAGTAGACTGAGGCTGATGGCACGGAAGACACGCCGCTCGACGCAGATACCCGTCCAGAAGGCCAGGGCCTGATGCGTGGCGCGTACCGGACGCTGATGCCCACGTGACCAGGGCACCACGGCAGTATCGATCTCACCTTCCGCCAGCGCCCTGATGACCTCGTCGATACCTGCGTAGGCCTTGAGCTGGGCGTCGTTGGCATAGAGCTTGAGCGCACACTCGCGCGAGTACCCCCCAAGGTGCCCGGGGTAACCCACACGCAACCCATCGGGAGCCGGGATCACGCCCTGCGGCGAGATATCGCCGTGGACTTCGCTAGCTGTCACCTTCATACCAGCCCCTCATGCCAATGTCTGAACAAACCTCATCCTGACAACAGCATAGCCGCAAACATGGACGGTGTTAGGCAAAACCCTCCCAGGTGACCTCAGGCAAAGCCGCCATTGGCACCGATGACCTGGCCACTCACCCAGCCGGCATCTTCGCTGGCAAGCCAGGCCACGACGGCTGCAACATCCTGCGGGTCCGCAATGCGCCCCAGCGCCGCCATGCCCTTGAGGCGCTCAATGGTCTCTTCACTCTTGCCATGACGAAACAGGCCAGTATCGGTCGGGCCCGGCGCCACGGCATTGACCGTGATGCCTCGCTCACCGACTTCCTTGGCCAGCACCCGCGTCAGCTGGTCCACCGCGGCCTTGGAAGCCGCATAGGGCCCGTAGGTCGCGAACATCTGCCGCGTCACCGAGGTGGACATGTTGATCACGCGTCCGCCATCACGCAGGTGCTGCGCCGCCTCACGCATCAGATTGAAGGAACCGGTCAGATTGGCCTGCATCAGGTTGGCGAAGTCGTCATCCGTGAATTCGGCGATGGGCTTGTAGATGCTCATGCCGGCATTGTTGACCAGGATATCCACCCCGCCATACAGGTGCAGGGCTTGCGTGAACAATTGTGCCGCGTCGCTGCTGACACCGACATCGGCCTGTACGGCGGTCGCCTTGCCACCCCGTGACTCGATATCCTTCACGACCTGCAAGGCGCCATCACTGTCGCTGCGATAGTTGACGATGACGAGAGCGCCGTCCGCCGCCAGGCGCTGCGCGATCCCGGCACCGATCCCGCGTGAAGCCCCACTGACTACCGCCACCTTGCCGCTCAACCGCTGTGCATTCTCCGACATAGCTGTCTCCTCTTTCGTCATGGGCGATCGATCTCGAAGGCCATCAATGATGAACGCCTTGCGAGTGTCAGTCAGACATCATCATTGCAGCAAGCGGATGCCGCTGACACCCCTGCAACGTATGGTTTCGTATAGACGAAAACCGCCACCCCGGGCATGCCGATGGTGGCGGTTCTCTTACGGCAGCGGCCTGCTTCAGGCTTCGCCGTTGGCCTGACGCTCGAAGGTATCGGCGCGCAGGATCTCGATCCAGTAGCCATCGGGGTCCTTCACGAAGGCAAGGCCCTTCATCTTGCCATCGTCGGGGCGCTTGACGAACTCGACGCCCAGCGACTCGAAACGCTCGGCAGCCGCGTAGACATCCGGCACGCTGACCCCGATATGCCCAAAGCCCTGCGGTTGGGCATTGCCGTCATGGTAGGCGAAGTCCGGGTCGTTCTCGGTACCCCAGTTATGAGTCAGCTCCAGCATCGCCTCACGCCCGAAGGTGTAGGTGGTGCGCTTCAGATCATCACCGGGCACTTCGCTGGCCTGAACGTCATCCAGATAGGCAAGGAAATAAAGACTGAACTGCATCTCCGGGAAGTCGAGCTTGCGTACCAGACGCATGCCCAGCACGCGGGTGTAGAAATCCAGGCTGCGCTCGGGGTCCTTGATGCGCAGCATGGTCTGGTTGAAGACGTAACCACGGGTGGCCGGGTCGATCTGCTCACTCAGGCCGGGAACCTGCTCGAAATGTGTTGCCATGTCTGTCCTTCCGCAAAAAAGGACGGCAGGGCCTCGAAGGTGCCCGACCGCCCCTGGTGATCGTATAGCTGTCAGATGGTGACGGCGGCCAGATTTTGCAACCTCGCCGCCGCTGGCATCACGCGATCTCGATCAGCACTTCCCCCGGCGTGACACGATCGCCACGCGCGACATGAATGGCCTTGACGGTGCCATCGACCCGCGCGGCGATCTCGGTTTCCATCTTCATCGCCTCACTGATCAGCACCGACTGACCCGCCGTGACACTGTCACCGACCGCGACCAGCACCTCGACGATGTTGCCCGGCATCGCGGTGGTGACATGGCCCGGCGCCGAGGCGCTGGCGCGTCCGCCGCTATGGCCACCCGCCACGTAATCGTCCTTGGCCTCGAACACCACCTCTTCCGGCATGCCGTCCAGGGTCAGGTAGACGTGACGCTTGCTGCCCTTGGCACCGCCGACGCCGGTGATCTGCACCGCGTAGGACTCGCCGTGCACGTCGATGACGAACTCGGTCGGCACGCCAGAGGACACCGGACGCTCCGCCTCGCCCTGGGGGATGACTTCCGGCGTGAGGGTGCCGGCGCGACGCTCACTGAGGAAGTCACGTCCCAGCTCCGGGAACATGGCGAAGGTCAGCACGTCCTCGGGGGACTCGGCCAGCTCGCCCAGCTCCTCGGTGAGACGCGTCATCTCCGGCGCGAGCAGGTCGGCCGGGCGCCCGACTTCCACCGGCGCGTTGCCGATGGCACGCGAGCGGACTTCTTCATTGACGGGTGCCGGCGCCTGGCCATAGCCGCCCTGCAGGTAGCGCTTCACTTCATTGGTGATGCTCTTGTAGCGCTCGCCGGTCAGCACGTTGAGTACCGCCTGGGTGCCGACGATCTGCGAGGTCGGGGTGACCAGCGGGGGATAGCCGAGATCGGCACGCACACGCGGAATCTCATCGAAGACCTCGCGGATGCGCTCCAGGGCGTTCTGCTCCTTCAACTGGCTGGCCAGGTTCGACATCATGCCGCCGGGGATCTGACTGATCTGGACCGAGACATCCTCACGGGTGAATTCGCTCTCGAAGGCCGAATACTTGCGGCGCACCTCGTGGAAGTAATCGCCGATCTCGCGCAGCGACTCCAGCTCAAGGCCGGTATCCCACTGGGTACCGCGCAGCGAGGCCACGAAGGATTCGGTGGCCGGATGGCTGGTGCCACCGGCGAAGGCCGAGATGCAGGTGTCAATGTGGCGACAGCCCGCCTCGACGGCCTTTATCTGGCACTGCGGCGCCAGGCCTGCCGTGGCGTGGCTGTGCAGGTGGATCGGCACCTCGACCGCCTCGACCAGCGCGCTGACCAGGTCATAGGTGGCGTACGGCGTCAGCAGGCCGGCCATGTCCTTGATGGCGATGGAATCGGCCCCCATCTCGACCAGCCTGCGCGCCTGCTCGACATACATCTCCAGCGTATGCACCGGGCTTACGGTGTAGCAGATGGTGCCCTGGGCGTGCTTGCCGGCCTTCTTGACCGCGCGCATGGCGGTTTCCATGTTGCGCAGGTCATTCAGTGCATCGAAGACACGGAAGATGTCGATGCCACCTGCCGCGGCGCGCTCGACGAAGGCCTCCACCACATCATCGGCGTAGTGACGATAGCCGAGCAGGTTCTGGCCGCGCAGCAGCATCTGCAGCGGGGTATTCGGCATGGCTTCCTTGAGCGCCTTCAGGCGCGCCCAGGGGTCTTCCTTCAAGAAACGCACGCAGGCATCGAAGGTCGCGCCGCCCCACACTTCGAGGCTGTAGAAACCGGCCTGATCGAGGCGCGCGGCAATCGGCAGCATGTCTTCGGTGCGCATGCGGGTCGCGATCAATGACTGGTGGCCATCGCGCAGCACGACTTCGGTGACCTTGACGCGATCGGCATGATCGACGGTGTTGGTGTTGGGGGTTGCAGCTGTCATGTCTGGGGTCCTTCTAATTGTTGGCTACGTGAACCGGGGGAAGCTCAGGGAAGATTCACGACATCAGGGGCATCAGGTGCGCATCAGAGACCGGCATGGGCCGCGATGGCCGCCGCGATCGCCAGCGCTGTCTGCTCCGGCAGGCGCTTGACCGAGTACTGGGTCAATTCCGGGTGAGCGGCCACGAAACCGGTATCAAAGTGTGCGTTGCGGAAATCAGGGTGCTTGAGGATTTCCTGATAGTAAGGCGCCGTGGTCTTGACGCCCTGCAGACGCATGTCATTGAGGGCACGTGAACCACGGTTGATGACCTCTTCCCAGGTCAGCCCCCACACGATGAGCTTCAGACACATGGAATCGAAATACGGCGGGATGGTGTAGCCGGTATAGATCGCGGTATCGGTACGCACGCCAGGCCCGCCCGGCGCGTAGTAGCGCGTGATGCGTCCGAAGCTTGGCAGGAAGTCGTTCTTGGGGTCCTCGGCATTGATGCGGAACTGGATCGCATAGCCGTGATGGCGAATGTCTTCCTGACGGAATGCCAGCTTGTGGCCCCAGGCGATGCGGATCTGCTCACGCACGATGTCCACGCCGGTGATGGCCTCGCTGATGGTGTGCTCCACCTGCACGCGAGTGTTCATCTCCATGAAGTAGATCTCGTTGCCCTTGACCAGAAACTCCACGGTACCGGCGTTGCGATAGCCGACGGCGCGGGCGGCACGTACCGCCATCTCGCCGACGTAGGAGCGCTGCTCCGGTGTCAGCTGCGGGCTGGGGGCGATCTCGATCAGCTTCTGGTTGCGACGCTGGATAGAGCAGTCACGCTCGAACAGATGAATCACGTTGTCGTGATTGTCAGCCAGAATCTGCACCTCGATATGCAGCGGGTCGACCACACAGCGCTCGAGGAACACATCGGCACTGCCGAAGGCCTTGGTGGCTTCCGAGATCACGCGCCCCCAGGCCTGCTCAAGCTGATGAGCATCATCACAACGCCGGATACCGCGCCCCCCACCGCCTGAGGTAGCCTTGAGCATGACGGGGTAGCCGACCTGCTCGGCGACACTCAGCGCTTCCTCGACATCGGCCAGATTGCCGGCCGAGCCCGGCGTCACCGGCACGCCGGCCGCCTTCATGGCATCGCGGGCCTGGGTCTTGTCACCCATGCGGGCGATGACACTGCTGGCCGGCCCCACGAAGGCGATACCCGCCGCCTCACAGATGGCCGCGAATTCGGCGTTCTCCGACAGGAATCCGTAGCCCGGATGGATGGCGTCACAGCCGGTCTCGCGCGCGAGATCGACCAGGCGGCGGGCATCCAGATAGCCGGCCAGCGGGTCTTCGCCGATGAAATGCGCTTCATCGGCGCGTTTGACGTGCAAGGAGAAACGGTCAGGTTCGGTGTAGACAGCGACTGAGCGGATGTCCATCTCGGCACAGGCGCGTACAATGCGCACTGCGATTTCCCCTCGGTTGGCAATCAGCAACTTGCGAAACATGGTGACTCTCCCGGACGTGACGCGTGATCTTGTTGTGGTGCTCTGGTCGTGCGCTTGTCATTGACCGCCAGACGCGACAACGGCGCTGACAGACACGAGGTAGCATGCGTTCCACGCTACCCAGCGAGAGACCAATAGAAAAGTTGATATTTTTTTGCCAATCTATAAGTAAAACCTTATGACTGGGTGTGTCATGTCGCGTCCAAACTTGTTGAATCGCTTAACTTTCAGACAGTTACAGGTGTTCCAAGCGGTTCATCGCCAGCAGTCCTACTCCCGTGCGGCCGAGCAACTTGGCCTGACGCAACCCGCCGTCAGTGCCCAGATTCGTCAATTGGAGCAGGCACTCGAGCAATCGCTGTTCAAATATGCCGGCAAGACGCTGCATATCCTGCCGGCGGCTGATGCCCTGGCGAACTCGGTGCAGTCGATCTTCGGCGAGGTCTCGAGCCTGCAGATGGAGCTGTCGGAGATTGCCGGCACCATCCGCGGTGAGCTGAATCTGGCGGCCGTCTCAACCGCACAGTACGTGGTGCCGCATATCCTGGCGCGCTTTCGGGCGCGGTATCCGGAAGTGTCGGTGCGCCTGCGCGTCTGCAATCGCGGTCAGGCACTCGAGCGCCTCGCCGAGCGGCGCGATGACCTGGTGATCATGGGCATGGTGCCGGATGACGCCAACCTGGCCTTCATGCCGATTCTCGACAACGAGTTGATCCCCGTGGTCTGGCCCGGTCATCCGCTGCTGGAGGTCAAGGGCATCACCCTGGAAGACCTCGCTCAGTACTACATGCTGATGCGTGAACCCGGTTCCGGCACGCGTACCGCCTTCGAGGAGTTCGCCGCACGCGAGCGCGTCTCGCTGCGCCACACGCTGGAGTTGGGCTCCAATGAGGCCATCAAGCAAGGCGTGATGGCGCACCTGGGCGTGGCGATCCTGCCGCGACTGTCGGTTCAGCTCGAGCTGGCCTCAGGCCTGCTGGCCTCGCCCTCGCTGCCGGGCTTCCCGCTCAGGCGCAGCTGGTGCACCGTCTACCCCAAGGACCGCTACCCCACGCCGGTCACCGAGCTGTTCCTGCGCTTCGTGCGCGAGCTGCTGCCGGAGCTCAATGCGCACTTCAGCGCGCCGATGGAGCCCATCCCCGGACACAGCGTGGCCTGCCTGCCGCTGGCAACCGAGCAATGAACATAGCCTCCTGACGGCGCAAGCCACATGAAAAAACCGCCATGGAGACGAGCTCCATGGCGGTTTTTTTTCGTTAAGGCAGCTGACGGCATGTCAGCAGTGCGGCTTACTTCACTTCCACACCGTGCGCCTGCTTGTCGGCGTGGTAGGAAGAGCGCACCAGCGGGCCGGAGGCGACATGCGAGAAGCCCATCTCGCGCGCCTTCTGGCCGAGCCAATCGAAGGTGTCCGGGTGCACCCAGCGGTCGATGGGCAGGTGGTTGCGCGACGGCTGCATGTACTGACCCAGGGTCAGCATGTCGACGCCGTGGTTGCGCAGGTCCTGCATGACCTCGAGCACCTGCTCGTCAGTCTCGCCGACACCCAGCATCAGACCGGACTTGGTCTTCACTTCCGGACGACGCTCCTTGTAGCCCTTGAGCAGATCCAGCGACCACTGGTAGTCGGCACCCGGACGCACGCGACGGTAAAGGCTCGGCACGGTTTCCAGGTTGTGGTTGAAGACGTCCGGCGGCGTCTGCTCGAGCACGTCCAGCGCGACCTGCATGCGGCCACGGAAGTCCGGTACCAGCACTTCGATCTCGGTGCCATCGCACTTCTCGCGAATCTCGCGGATGCACTCGGCGATGTGGTTGGAGCCACCGTCGCGCAAGTCATCACGGTCGACGGAGGTCACGACGACGTAATTCAGGCGCATCTCGGCGATGGCCTCGGCCAGCTCGCGCGGCTCGTCGGCGTTCAGCGCGTTGGGACGACCGTGGGCCACGTCGCAGAATGGGCAACGACGGGTGCAGATGTCACCCATGATCATGAAGGTTGCGGTGCCGCCGCTGAAGCACTCGCCCAAGTTCGGGCACGAGGCTTCTTCACAGACCGTGTGCAGGCCGTGCTTGCGCAGCGTCTGCTTGATGCGCGTGACTTCCGGCGAGGCCGGCATGCGCACACGCAGCCAGTCAGGCTTCTTGGGCAAGGTCTCGGTGGGAATCACCTTGACCGGAATGCGGGCAACCTTCTCGGCGCCGCGCAGCTTCACGCCACGCTCCTTGCGGGCAGGAGCAGCGGAGGGAGCGGGCTTCGTGGTAGCGATGGTCTCGGTCATCAGTTCTGTCCTGCTGTTCGAGAAATGTCAGCCAGTGCCGCGGGCAGGCCGCTCACCGGAGTCAGGGTCACATCGCCCAGGCTTGCGCCCAGACAACGCACCAGGCGGTCACGCTCGCTGGCGAGATCCACCGGTGCGCGAACGAGATCGCGCAGCTGGGTCATCGCCATGCCGGCATAGCCGCAGGGATTGATGCGCCCGAAGGGCGCGAGGTCCATGTCCAGATTGATCGCCACGCCATGGAAGCTGCAACCACGCCGGATGCGCAGTCCCAGCGAGGCGATCTTGGCCTCTTCCATCGAACGACGCGGGTCATCGCCACGCTGCGCCGACTTCTTCACATAGACGCCAGGCGCGTCCGGACGTGGATAGGCCTCGATGCCATGCTCGGCCATCGCCGCCACTACCGTCTCTTCCAGCGCCGTCACCAGCTGGCGAACGCCGATGCCACCTCGCTTGACGTTGAGCAGCGGGTAGAGCACCAGCTGGCCGGGCCCATGATAGGTCACCTGCCCGCCACGGTCGGTCTGCACCACCGGAATGTTGCCCGGCATCAACAGATGCTCCGGCTTGCCCGCCTGGCCCTGGGTAAAGACGGGCGGGTGCTCCACCACCCACAGCTCGTCAGGCGCATCGGCCGCACGCGTATCAGTGAAGTGGCGCATGGCCGACCACACCTCATCATAGGCCTTGAGGCCGAGGTGGTAGACGTGAATCGTGTTCATGCATGCGCTCCTGTCATCAAGGCGCAAGACAAGGAAATCCAGCGTTTCATGCCTGGATCACAGCACCATATGGATGCGACCGGTGGCCTTGAGGTCACGGTGCAGCGCATCCAGCTGATCGGTACCGGTGGCACGGATCACCACACGGATGCTGCGATAATTGCCGTTCTTGCTGTCCTGCCAGGTGATGGCCGTCGCATCGAAGCCCGGCGCATGCACTTCCAGGATATTGCAGACCACTTCGACGAGATCTTCTGCGGCGGTGCCGACGATCTTGAGGGAGAAATCACACGGGAATTCAATCTTCGGGGGCGTCTGCCCACCAGCTGCTGGCGTCTTGGCCATGGGGATAGCCCTTCAGGTAACTCTATTTCCGACCATTCTACTCAACAAAGGGCGATCCGTCAGCCGGATCGCCCTTTGTTGAGTACACGACCGCGATATTCAGGGGCGCGCGCCTGGCACCGCCAGCGCGCGCCCCACTTCCATCACTGAATCATGTCATCGGCCGCGTCACTTCACGCAACCAGACGACTGACTCAGTTGAACAGGCCGTGGAAGAACAGCATCAGGGCATCCCACAGACGCTTGAACAGGCCGCCCTGCTCCACCGGCTCCAGTGCGACCAGCGGCTCTTCGGCCAGCACCTTGTCGTCCAGCTTGATCTGCAGGGTACCGTACTGCTCGCCGGCCTGAACCGGGGCCTTGATGGTGTCCTTGAGATCAAGGCGCGCGGTCAGCTTGTCAGCCTGGCCACTCGGCACGGTCAGGAAGACGTCCTGAGCCATGCCCAGACGCACCTGGTCCTTCTCGCCACCCCAGACACGCGCCTGATTGAGCACCGCGCCCTTGTCATAGAGCTTCTTGCTCTCGAAGTAGCGGAAGCCGTAGGTCAGAAGCTTCTGGGATTCCTGCGCACGCGCCTCTTCGGACTTGGTCCCCATCACGACACTGATCAGGCGAGTATCTTCCTTCTTGGCGGATGCCACCAGGCAGTAGCCGGCTTCTTCGGTGTGGCCGGTCTTCAGGCCATCGACGTCCTTGTCACGCCACAGCAGCTTGTTGCGGTTCGGCTGCTTGATGCCATTCCAGGTGAAGTACTTCTGGGAATAGATCTCGTAGTGATCCGGATAGTCCTTGATGATGCGACGCGCCAGAATCGCCAGGTCGTGCGCCGTGGAGTAATGCTCCGCGTGCGGAAGGCCAGTAGCGTTCATGTAGTGGGTGTTCTTCATGCCCAGACGCTTGGCATGCTGGTTCATCAGGTCGGCAAAGGAGCCCTCGCTGCCGCCGATGCGCTCGGCCAGAGCGACGCTGGCGTCGTTGCCGGACTGGATGATGACACCGTGCAGCAGGTCATCGACGGTGACACTGGTGCCTTCGCGGATGAACATGCGCGAGCCACCCGTCTTCCAGGCATTGACGCTGATGCGTACGTCTTCGTCCGGGCTCAGCTTGCCGTCGTCGATCTCGCTCTCGACCAGGTAGGCCGTCATCATCTTGGTCAGGCTGGCCGGCGGCAGGCGCTTGTCGGCGTTGTGCTCGACCAGGATGCGCCCGGAATTGGCATCCATCAGGATCCAGGAAGATGCCGCCAGCTGCGGTGCCGCCGGAATCAGGGTATCCGTCTCGATGGCATGGGCCGGGGTGGCGGCAACGCCTGCGAACAGCGCAATGCCGCTGGCCGCCATCAGCGCGGAGAATCGACGCCGAAGAGGAAGAAGTCGGGCTTTCAGGGACATGTTGGAATCTCTTTGACACTCATGCATAAGCCGAGGCTTGCGCCTCGGCCATGTTGCGCCTCTTCACGAAGCGCATGATGGATGAAAACGGGCCTGCGGCCCTTATCGCTCTGCCGTGACGCTGAAGGCCCCGGCATAGCCAGCATCGGCCAGCGCCGACTTGAGCGATTCAATACGGACATTGTCTTCCAGCGGGCCGACCTGAACCTTGTAGAGGTCGCCGCTACCCAGCACGCGGGTCGGTCGTCCCAGACGGGAGCTGACGCTGGCGCGAATGCTGTCGGCCTTGCTCAGATCACTGACCGCCGCGACCTGCAGGAAGGTAGCTTCCCCGTTCGCCACGGAGGACGTGCTGCTCGACGCAGCAGAGGCTACCACGGGCTTGGCGGCAACGCTCGCGCCAGAAGCGCTCGAGGCCACGGAACCGGCAGTTGCCTCCATCTCGTCAAGTCCGGCAATGCCCTGCTCGCGGCGTACCGCCTGGCTGCGCGCCAGCAGGCGCTCGGATTCAGCCGTGCCCTGGGTCGGGCTCGGGCCCGGCTTCCAGGTCGTGGCATCGAGGGTCTCGACACGCACATGCCCGGTGCCATGGCCCAGCATGTCCAGTCGCCACGCCGCGCTGTAGGACAGGTCGATCAGACGGTCTTCATGGAAGGGGCCGCGATCGTTGACCTTGACGATGACCTGCTTGCCGTTGTCCAGATTGGTGACACGCGCATAGGTCGGCAATGGCAGCGACTTGTGAGCCGCCGTCATGGTGTACATGTCATAGATCTCGCCACTGGCGGTGGCGTAGCCATGAAACTTCTTGCCGTACCAGGAAGCAGTGCCCTCGGCCACGTAACCGCGCGGATCATCCATCACGTGATACGTCTTGCCCCATACCTCATACTCGCTGCGGTTGCCGCTGCGGGTATAGGGTTCGACACGGGGCACTTCATCGGGCACTGCCGAGACATCCGGCGCATCATCGGGATAGGCATCGCTGTCCATCTCGTAACGCCCATTCTTGCCGGCCTTCTTGCCCGTGCTCGCCGAGGCACCATCACTGACCTGGGTGCCACCCCCACTGCTGGCACACCCGGCCAGCAGGGCAAGCGCAAGGGTCAGCGGTAGCGCGCGTGACCAGCTCATCCCGCACCTCCGTCCTCGAGACGACGCTTGATCGCCCGGGACAGCTCATCCACGGCCATCGCATACATGTGGCTGTGGTTGTAGCGCGTGATGACGTAGAAGTTGTCGTAGCCGACGGCGTAGCGATAGCCCTGCTTCAGGTCCAGCGCCAACGGAATCACCTGGGTATTGCCGGCCACGTCGACTGCCACCTGGACACCGGCCGCCTCGAGCGCGGAAACGCTCATGTACGGCTTTTTGGTCTTGTTGAAGGTGACGGAGGACGGCGGAGTGCCGGGGCCATCCGCGGCGCTGACCACCGGCGCACCGGCCTTCCAGCCATGACGCGCGAAGTAGTTGCCGACACTGCCGATGGCATCGACCGGGTTATGCCACAGATCCCGCACGCCATCACCATCGAAATCGACCGCATAGGCCTGATAACTGGTGGGGATGAACTGCGGATAGCCCATCGCGCCGGCATAGGAGCCCTTGATCGAGAGCGGGTCGATGCCCTGCTCCAGGGTCAGCTGCAGGAAGGCGGCCAGTTCACCCCGGAAGAAGGTGCCACGTCGCGGATGATCGAAGGCCAGCGTGGAGAGCGAATCGATCACCCGATGGGTGCCGGTGTGCTTGCCGAAGAAGGTCTCGACGCCGATGATCGCGGCGATGACTTCCGGTGGCACGCCATACTCGGCCTGGGCACGGTCGAAGGTCTCGCGATGCTCGGCGATGAACTTCACCCCGGCCTCGATGCGGGATTCCTTCATGAAGATGGCGCGGTACTGGTCCCAGCGCAGATGACCTTCCGCCGGGCGCGACATGGCATCCAGCACTTTCTGGCTGTAATCGGCCTGGTTCATCAGCTCGGTCACGCGATCGCGATCCAGCCCCTTGGCCACCAGTTCGTCGACCAGCTTGGCCGTTTCCGGGTGAGTCGCCGGGGCGAAGCCATCAGGCGCCGCCTTGGCCATGCCTGACATTCCCAGCAGCGGTGCCACCATCACCAGGGCTGCGCCCCAGTGCTTCAGACGTCGCCCACGCGCATTGATCACCGTCATCGACTCTCTCCTTGCCTGTCTGCGAGCTTGGCTCGCGAATGTCCTTGCCACTCGGCAACTGGCCGCCACGTCATCGCGACAATAGGCGCCGGTGGGTATGAATGCTCATGAGAATACCGAAGCCTGCCAACAAGGTCACGCTGGAGGTCCCACCATAACTGACCAGCGGCAACGGGACGCCAACGACCGGCAAGATACCCGATACCATGCCGATGTTGACGAATACGTAGACGAAGAACGTCAGGATGATCGCGCCCCCCGTCAGCCGTGCAAAACTGTCCTGGCCATTGTTGGACATCACCAGCCCGCGCAGCACGATCAGCACGTAGAGCCCCAGGAAGAAGCTCATGCCGATCAGGCCGAACTCCTCCCCGATGACCGCGACGATGAAGTCGGTATGGCGCTCCGGCAGGAACTCGAGCTGGGACTGGGTCCCCAGGGTATAGCCCTTGCCGAAGATGCCGCCCGAGCCGATGGCCGTCTTGGACTGGATGATGTTCCAGCCCGCGCCAAGCGGGTCAGACTCCGGATTGAGGAATGTCAGCACACGGCGGCGTTGATAGTCGTGCATGACCATCCACAGAAGCGGCAATGCCGAGGCGATCAAGGCGCCGAAGAAGGCGATCAGCTTCCAGGAAAGCCCCGCCAGCAGGATCACGAACACCCCCGCCGCGGCGACCAGCAACGAGGTGCCGAGGTCAGGCTGGCGCGCGATCAGCAGCACCGGCGCGACGATGATCACGGCGCAGATGGCCAGGTCTCGCCAGCGAGGGGGCAACGGGCGCTGCCCGAGCCAGCAGGCCACCATCATCGGCATTGCCAGCTTCATCAGTTCAGAGGGCTGAAAGCGCACTACCCCGGGAATGACCAGCCAGCGCTGGGCGCCCATGCCGACATCCCCCAGCACCTCCACCGCCACCAGCATCAGGAAGCCGGCGCCATAGACGACCGGCGCCCAGCGATAAAGCGTCGCGGGTGACAGCTGGGCAAGCCCGATCATGATCACCAGTGCCAGCGCCTGGCGTGAGGCCTGGCGCAGCGTGAAGTCGATATCTTGGCCGCTGGCACTGTAGAGCACGATCAGCCCGCAGCCGAGCACGGCCAGCAGCAACAGCAACAGCCAGGGGTCGAGGTGGATACGCTCCCACAGACTGGTGCGGCGGCGATGACTGAGATCTCCCCCTACACCACGCATCGAGCGCTGATAATCAGTCGGCATCATTCTCTCCTTGCTCACCCTCGCCCGCCGGTACCTCCGGGGGTGCCAGAGCGGCAGCCAGCGTGAGCGCCGCCTCACGCGCCTCGGGATCAATGCGCGGCAACAGCCAGTAATCGGTGACGGCGCGCGCCATCGGACCTGCCACGGAGCTGCCACCCTGACCGTTCTCGATCACCACGGAAACGGCTATTTCCGGGTGCTCGACCGGCGCAAAGGCGGCGAACAGGGCGTGGTCTCGCAGACGCTCCGCGAGCTCCTTGCCGTTGTATTTCTGGTCCTGACCGAGGGTGAAGACCTGCGCGGTACCGGACTTGCCGGCCATGCGATACTTGAGCCCGGGGCCGACATACTTGCGCGCCGTACCTTCTCGCCCGCTGACCACGTCCTCGAGCGCGGCGATGACATCGTCCCACCACGCCGGGTTGTCCAGCACTACATCCGGCTTTTCCTCGCTTCGGGGCAGCAACACCGTCTCGTCACCGATGCGCTTGGCCAGGTGAGGCGTCACGTGTCGGCCACGATTGGCCAGCACGGCCTCCGCCGAGGCGAGCTGCAACGGCGTGGCAAGCCAGTAGCCCTGACCGATACCGATGGAGATGGTCTCGCCGGGGTACCAGGGCTTGTCGTAGCGATTGCGCTTCCATTCCTTGGACGGCATCAGGCCGGGCAGCGCACCCTGCACGTCCAGCGCCGTCTGCTCACCGAAGCCGAACTTGTGCATGTACTCGCTGATGCGATCGATCCCCAGACGGTAGGCAACGTTGTAGAAGAAGGTGTCATTGGACACCGCAATGCCACGCCGCATGTTGACGCGCCCATGCCCCCAGCGCAGCCAGTTGCGATACTTGTGGCTGTCATTGGGCAGCTGGAAATAGCCGGGATCGTAGAAGGTGGTGTTGGTGGTGATGGCACCGTTCTCCAGCCCTGCCAGCGACATGAAGGGCTTCACGGTCGAGGCTGGCGGGTACTGGCCGCGAATGGCACGGTTGAACAGCGGCAGGTCGATATCATTCTGCAGCGCGCGATAGCTCTTGACGCTGATGCCGGTGACGAACTCGTTGGAGTTGAAGCCCGGCACGGAGGCCATCGCCAGAATGTCGCCCGTCTCGGGCTCGATGGCCACGATGGCACCACGTCGCCCCTTGAGCAGCCGATAGGCGAGATCCTGCAGACCGCGGTCGATGGTCAGCGTCAGGTCCTTGCCCGGCACCGGATCGATCCGCGACAGCTCACGCAGCACGCGACCCCGCGCATTGGTTTCCACCTTGCGCAGGCCCGCCTGACCGTGCAGCGCCTCTTCATAGAAGCGCTCGATACCGGTCTTGCCGATGAAGTGGGTGCCCGAATAGTTGCCCTTGTCGAGGGTCTTGAGCTCAGCCTGATTGATGCGCCCCACATACCCCAGGGTATGCGACAACGGCTTGGCATCCGGGTAGTAGCGCAGCAGCTGCGCCTCGACCTCGACGCCAGGCAGACGATAGCGATTGACGGCCAGACGCGCGATCTGCTCCTGACTCAACTCACTCATCAACAGGGCGGGCTGATAGGGACGTTGACGCTGACGCGAGCGTTCCTTGAAGTCTTCGACTTCATCGGGCGGCAGATCGAGAATCTCGACCAGGCGCTCAAGCGTCGTCTCGAGATCACCGGCGCGTTCGCGCACGATGGTGAGATTGTAGTTGGGGCGGTTTTCGGCGAGCAGCTGACCATTGCGGTCATAGATCAAGCCGCGCGTAGGCGGCAAGGGCTCGACACGCACACGGTTCTTGTCCGAGCGCGTCGTATAGATGTCGTGTTCCACGACCTGCAGGAAGAGCAGCCGCGCCAGCAGACACCCGGCCAGCACCAGCACAAGGCCGGCAGCCACGATGCTGCGAAGGCGAAAGATCCGCACTTCCTGTTGAGGATTCTTTATCGTCGCCCGGCGTTGGCGCATGGCGGGTCTCGCAACCAGTGTCGTGTCGCAAGCGGCAGGCGCTTACCGGTGATAGGGGTGCCCGACCAGCAATGTCCAGGCGCGGTAAAGCTGTTCCGCCAGCACGATGCGCACCAGGGGGTGCGGCAGCGTCAGTGCCGAGAGCGACCAGCGCTGATCGGCACGTGCCAGCAGGCGTGGGTCGAGCCCATCCGGACCACCGATGAGGATGGCCACGTCTCGCCCTCCCAGCCGCCAATCATCGGCATGCTGGGCAAGCTGCTCGGTACTCCAGGCCTTACCTAGGACATCAAGGGCGACAACATGTTCATTTCCCTTGAGTTTTTCAAGCATCCGATCGCCTTCACTGGCCATGGCACGGGCGATGTCCGCATTCTTGCCGCGATTGCCGGGCGCCAGCTCGATGAACTCAAGCGAAAAATCCCGCGGCATGCGCTTGAGATATTCCCGGCTACCCTTCTCCACCCAGTCCGGCATCTTCTGCCCGACCGCCAAAACTCGGATCTTCATGTCCTGTCCCGTGCTGTGTCAGAACGACGGGCAAGCCCGCGGTCCTTCCATCGGATACTCCCTGCCCGCGACATCGCGACCGGCAAGGACACAACGCGCGGTTGGCATGCCCCGACGAGCAACCCGTCGGGTCAGGCTGGCAGGATCAATGGCTCTGCTCGTACTCTTCACGCGTTTCGCGGGGCAGATCGCTCCACAGGCGCTCGAGGTCGTACAGGGCACGGGTTTCGGCCAGCATGACGTGGACGACGACATCGCCCAGATCCAGCAGCACCCAGTCGGAACCGTTGTCACCTTCACAGCCCAGCGGCTTGACGCCGGCTTCTTTCACGGTGACCTGCACGTTGTTGGCCAACGCGGAGATATGGCGGCTGGACGTACCGGTCGCGATCACCATCACATCGGTGACGCTGGTCAGCTTGGAGACATTGATCTCGCTGATTTCCTGGGCCTTGAGTTCTTCAAGGGCGTCGACAACCAGGTTTTTAAGAGCTTCGGTCTGCATGATTCCTCGGGAGTTTGTTCGGCAGGGGGCGCATTCTACCCGTTGGCGATGCGCGCGCCTATGGGCATCGTCATTTACTCGCCAAAGTGGCGCCACGCACGGCGATGCGGGATCACTGCGCCGGCGCACCTTCTCATGATGCCACGCTCGCACGCGACATGACGTTCAGAGCCACAACGCCCAGCTTGATGATGGGCTCAGCTCAGTGATGGGTTCAGTTCGATTACGGGCTCAGGTCGATGACGGACACTTCAGGACGAGGACGGACAATAGAGGCCATGCGCCTCGATATGACGGATCACCGCTTCCGGCAACAGGTAGCGCACGCTGTCACCCAGCGCGAGGCGCTCACGCACGAAGGTGGCACTGATGGCCATGCGCGTCGGCAATGACAGGCGCAACAGGTGGCCGCCCGGACGCGCCATCAAGGCCGCCACCGAGTCGACCTCGCGCCCCTGGATCAGCGCTTCGAGCGCCCGGGGCAGCGGTGCATCATGGTCCGGCCGCTCGATCACCACCACGTGGGCTTCATCGAACAGACGATCGGCAGCATGCCAGTCCCCGAGCTTGAGGAAGGCGTCATGGCCGATCGCCATCACCAGCCGCGCCTGCGGGCCATATTCGGCACGTAGACTGGCCAGGGTGTCGGCACTGTAGGAGGGGCCATCGCGCAGTAACTCACGCCCATCGGCCTTGAGACCCGGCTCTCCCTCTATCGCGGCTTCCAGCATCGCCAGACGCTGATCACTGCTGACGCCGGGCGCGGCGCGATGCGGCGGCTGATGCGAAGGAACCAGCAGTACATGGTCCAGCCCCAGCGCTTCGCGCAGCTCGATGGCACTGCGCAGATGGCCGTGATGGATGGGATCGAAGGTACCGCCGAGCATGGCGACACGCGGCACCGGGCCGAGACAGCCCTCGAAGCTCGGCTCCGCTGCCGTGTCAGTCCTTGAACGCGAGTCATGTGCCGACTCGGTGTCGTGATGCACGGCCTCACGCTCCTGCGCGAGACCATCGGCATTCAAGGGGCGCTGGGTGTCCTCCAGCGCCTCGGGCGACAGGGCCTGCTCGTTCGTCAAGGTCTGCTCGGGCGCGACCTGCCCCTTGGCGGGTGAGACATGGTCCTTCACTGGCGAATCTGCCCATCACCGAACACGATGTACTTGCGGGTCGTCAGGCCCTCAAGCCCGACCGGACCACGCGCATGCAGCTTGTCGGTGGAGATGCCGATCTCGGCGCCCAGGCCATATTCGAAGCCATCGGCGAAGCGGGTGGAGGCGTTGACCATCACCGAGCTGGAATCGACTTCCGCCATGAAGCGGCGCGCCAGCGCATAGTTCTCGGTGATGATGGCCTCGGTATGCCCGGAGCTGTGACGCTCGATATGCGCCATCGCCTCATCCACGCCATCCACGACACGAATCGCCAGAATCGGCGCGAGATATTCGGTATCCCAGTCTTCCGCACTGGCGGCCACGGCCTGCGGCAGCACTTCACGGGTGCGCTCGCAACCGCGAATCTCGACCTCATGTGCCGCCAGACGCTCGGCGATACGCGGCAGGACCTCGGCGGCAACCGGCGCATCGACCAGTAAAGTCTCCATGGTGTTGCAGGTGCCGTAGCGGTGGGTCTTGGCGTTCTCGGCGATCCGGACCGCCATCGCCAGGTCAGCCGTGGCATCGATATAGACGTGACAGATGCCATCGAGGTGCTTGATGACCGGCACGCGCGCATCACGCGAGATACGCGAGATGAGGCTCTTGCCACCGCGCGGGATGATGACATCGACGAACTCGGGCATCGCGATCAGCTCACCGACCGCGGCGCGGTCCGTGGTGGCGACGACCTGGACTGCCGTGGCTGGCAGCCCGGAGAGCACCAATGCCTCGCTGATGATCTCGCTCAGCGCACGGTTGCTGGACGCGGCCTCGGAGCCACCGCGCAGGATGCAGGCATTGCCGGACTTCAGACACAGGCTGGCCGCCTCGATGGTCACGTTGGGACGTGACTCGAAGATGATGCCGATCACGCCCAGCGGCACGCGCATGTGGCCGACCTGAATGCCGCTCGGACGAGAGCGCAGACCATCGACCTCGCCGACCGGGTCCGGCAGCGCCGCGACCTGCTCGAGCCCCTCGATCATGCCGTCGATACGCGCCGGCGTCAGCGCGAGACGATCGACCATCGCCTCCGATAGCCCATTGGCGCGTGCACGCGTCAGGTCCTCGGCGTTGGCCTCTGCCAGTGCCTCGCGACGCTCATCGATCAGACGCGCCATGGTCTGCAGAGCACGATTCTTGATGCCGCTGTCGACGCGACGCATCACGACGCTTGCCGCGCGCGCTGCATGCCCCAGACGATTCATGTACGCCACGACGTCCGTGGTGTCGTGCTTGCCCTGCTCACTCATGTGCCTAATCTCGCTGGTTGTCAGTGTCCACGTGCTCATTACATCATCAGCCGCGCGCCGCGGGGGACATTTCGCCATGAAGCCCTGACGTGAAGGCCTGATGTGAAGGCCAGCCGTATAGGCCTTGGAGGCGTAGACACTAGTGTCACTCGCCGTTTGGGGTATGCTGCCATTATTGCAGGCGACGTTGCATGATCGGAGCACCGTCGCATCTTGCAAATGTGTCGGCAATGCCCACGTCACAGACCGTTCGGCCAGGGAATTCGGCCGATTTCGCGCCATCCACGGCAAAGGTGCCAATATAAGTCACCATGGAGATCAAGTTCAAAGTCCGTCTCAGTCAGTTCGTCTGTCTGCTCGGCTCTGTATTGCTGCTGCTGGAAGCGGCACGACAGATCAGTATCGGCCTGACGCTCACTGCCCTGTTGCTGGCGGTGGGCGGCACGATGTTGCTGGTGGTCTCTCTCGCCCACGAGCTGTTTACCCTACGCTGGTTCCGCACGCTGGTGATGCTCAGCGTCGCGCTGATCATGAGTGCACTGGTGTTGCTGGCCCCGCAACAGCACCTGATGTGGCTGTGGGGCTTCGCCGTCCTGCTGCTCTATCCGCGCCCGCGCTGGCTGGCCCCGGCCTGCGCACTGATCGGACTGGTCACCACCTGGCTGGCGCTCAGCCAGCTGGGCAGCGACTGGCTGAGTCTGGGCATCGGCATCACCGCGACTCTGATGGCGCTCGGTGCCATCGGTGGGCGACGCCAGCAGCAGGTCTGGATGCAGCTGGAACGTCGTGGCCGGCGTGATTCCAGCCGCGCGATCTGGTCACAATACCAGCTGATGCGCGACCTGCCGCGGGAAATTGCCCGTGCCGATCGCGAGGAGATCCATATCGAATTGATCCTGCTCGCACCGGTCAAGACCGGTCGTCTGGCCAACCGTCGCCTGATGAACACCCTCGACAGTGCCGCGCTGCCGCATGAGACCCGCTACCAGCTCGATGACGGGGCACTGGCCGTCTTGCTGGTCACCCGCGGCGAGCGCATGACAAGTCTGCGCCGTCGCCAGTTGATCGAGCATCTCGCGATGCCGGTCCGTGCCCGCGTGCAACCCCTCAACGACAGTGATCCCAGCGCGCTGGACCTCAAGCGCCTCAGCGCCCACTTGAGTGATGAACCGCAGCCGATCACCCTGCTGGCGCCACTGCCTCGCAAGCCTGCCGATGCCTCATCAGACGAAACCTCGACAGACAACGTCTCGTCAGATGCCGGGCGAGGCACCCTCAAACAGGCCAGCGAGGCAGACAAGATCGCCGTGGCACCGTCACGGGGGAATGATCACTGATGTCTCCTCTGCACAGTCTGGCCCATCGCGAGCGTCGGGAACTCGCCAATCGCAAGACACTGATCATGCTGCTGGCCGCCGCGGTGATAGCCACCTATGCCCTGTGGCGCTATCTGGTCGGCGATTTCGATCATATCCTGACCCCCGTGCTGGCTACCCTGCTGATGGCGATTGCCGCCGGCCTCAATCACCTCGATGATGAGCAGCCGCTGCCTTCCTACCTGACGCTGATCGCCAGCTATCTGATGCTGGCACTCGAGGCGCCGGGTACCTATCCGGGCATGTCGCTGTGGCTGGGGCTGCCCAGCGTGCTGACACTGCTGCTGTTGCCCCTGGCACCGGCGATGCTGCTCAATCTGGTGCTGGCGCCACTTTGGCTATGGCTATTGGGTCAGCAGGAAGACAACTTCGGCGAGATACTGCGTTACCTGTGTCTGCTGCTGGTGGCCAGCCAGCCGTTCGTCATCAACAGCCTGCAGGCGGGTGTCATGAGCCTGACCGCCAGCGAGGAAACCGAATGCAATGCCTTCAATGCGCGCACCGGTCAGCAACGACTGATCAGTGAGGCAGCGCGTGCACGGGCACTGGATCAACCATTCAGCATTCTGGTCGTCTATCTGCCGCAACTGGACATGCTCGGCGAGCAGTTCGGCGAAGACCGGCGCGTCGAGTGCCTGGCGATGGCCTGCGACGTGATGCAGGAGGTCTCGCGCCAGGGCGACCTGCTGTGTCGCAGCGACAAGTCGTCCTTCTGGCTGATGCTGCCCAATACCGGCGAGGCAGGAGCACTGATCATGCGTGAGCGCCTGACCGCGGCGCTGGCAGCGGCCACACAGCCGGAAACCGGCTCCATCATTGCCCGCGCACGCCTGGTGACGTACAAGGCCGATGACACCACCCAGAAACTCGAGCAACGCCTGCTGGCCAGCCAGCTTGCCCTGATGGATCTCAATGAATGAGCGACACCCTTGCGTCACTGCTGCATTGGCTGAACCCCAGCGTGATGATCGACACCCTGATGACCACGCTGAGCGATCACCCGGCAGCCCTTGTCGCCGTCATCGGCCTGGTCTCACTGCTTGAATCTCTCGCCATCATCGGCTTATTGGTGCCGGGCGTGGTCATTCTCACCGCCGGTGCCTCACTGGCCGGCCATCTTGAACTCTCGCTGCCGATACTGCTGGCCGCCGGTGCGCTGGGCGCCATCATCGGCGATGGCGTGAGTTTCTGGCTGGGCATCCGCTATCGCGACCAACTGCCCGGCCGCTGGCCTTTCTCGCGCCATCCCGAGTGGATCGAGCACGGTCAGCAGTTCTTTCATCGCCACGGCAGCTGGTCGATCGCCTTCGGACGCTTCGTCGGTCCGGTGCGCCCGATCATCCCGCTGGTCGCCGGCATGCTCGACATGCCGCCGGCACGCTTCTTCCTGGTCAATGGTCTCTCGGCACTGGCCTGGGCACCGGCCTACCTGCTGCCGGGCTATCTGCTGGGCCAGACCTGGCAGTCACTGTTCACCCTGCCGGAAGGGGCCGATGGCCTGCTGGTCGGCCTGGCCAGCGGACTGATCGCCTGTGCCTTCGCCTTCTCCTTCCTGCGCCGCCAGCTGGGCCGCGAGGGCCGCCTCTATCATTGGCTGGCTCGCCGCATGCGTCGCAGCCCCTCCGGGCGGCGTCTGTGGTGGCAGCTGCGTCATCCCGACCCCGAGGGCGAATTCCCGCTCGCCTCGATGGCACTGCTGATCTTCGCGGTGATCAGCGTGCCCGCCATGAGCCTGGCGGTGCTGGCCCATCCCGAGCCGTGGTGGATCGACCGCGTGGCCGCCTCGCTGGCCGCAAGCCTCGCCTCACTGATGCCCCAGGACTGGCTGCGCGAGGCAAGCCTGGTGCTGTCTCGCCTCGCCGATGGCACCGGCCTGGCGGCGCTCGTGGCTCCGTGGCTGGTGTGGCTGCTGCTCAAGGGCCGCCACGCGGTGTGGCTGCATCTGACGGCCGCCTGGCTGGGGATCGCCAGTGCCAATACCGTGCTCAAGCATCTGATCCAGCGCCCGCGCCCGGATACCCCCGCCTTCCTGGAAGGCTCGATGTCGTTTCCTAGCGCCCATGCCGCCGGCAGCGTGGCAGTGTTCGGATTGGCCGCCGCCTTCATTGCCGAGCGCCAGCCATCCTCACGACGTCGCTGGATCTACTGGGCGGCCATCGCCGCCTGTACGCTTGTCGGCCTGTCACGTATCACGCTTGGCGTCCACTACCTCAGCGATGTGCTGGGCGGTGCCTGCCTGGGGCTGCTGGTCTGTGCACTGGTGCGCATCAGCTATCCCGCCTTCGTGCGTCAGCCCTCGCGCCCCCTCGACTCGCCAGCCCCGCTGCTGTGGTTGAGTATGGCGAGCCTGTTGCTGTTGACGGCACGCTTCGCCTGGCTGCCGCTATAGGCTGTCGCGATCAGACTGCTGCCGCTCAGGCCGTCGCGATAACGTTACCGTGATAACGCTGTAAACCGATGAGCCGCCTGAGATGGCGGCTTTATCACTCCCCCCTGATGACGAGGAACCTCATGCCCGGCCCTGCTGCCCCTCCCTCCAACCAGCCCCAGGCGCTGATGTCGATTCATCTCGGCATCGCGCTGCTTGGCGGTACGGCGCTGTTCTCGAAAGGCGTGCCTCTCTCGGCGCTCGACATCACCACCTGGCGCAGCCTGCTGGCGGGACTGTTCCTGCTGTGGCTGGCACGCCTGAAGTGGCATGTCTCGCTACGTCTGAGCGGGCGTGACTGGCTCTTGCTGGGCATCGCCGCCGCGCTGATGGCCGCGCACTGGGTGAGCTACTTTCACTCGATGCAGGTGTCTTCCGTGGCCACCGGCATGCTGGCGCTGTTCACCTACCCCATCTTCATCGTGCTGCTGGAGCCATGGGTGGAAGGCACGCGCCTGAAAGCGAAGGACCTGGCGGCAGCGGGGCTGGTCTGCATCGGCATCTGGCTGCTTGTCCCAGGCGGCGACAGCAGCGCGCAGGGCGACAGCCTGGCGGGGGTGTTATGGGGCGTGTTCTCGGGCCTGTTGTTCGCGGCGCGCAATCTGCTGGTGCGCTACCGTCTCAGCCACCTCAACCCGGTACTATCGATGAGCCTGCAGGCGCTGGGCGTCGTGGTGCTGACGCTGCCATTCGTCTCCGGCGAGATCATGGATGCCAGCCCCTCGACGGGGATCGCCATGCTGGTGCTGGCCATCGTCTTCACGGCAGCACCGCATGCCCTGATGACCTTTGCCCTCGGTGGCCTCAAGGCCAAGACCGTCGGCATGATCGGCTGCCTGCAACCCGTCTACGGCGTATTGCTGGCGTGGCTGATTCTCGGCGAGGTGCCCACCTGGCTGACACTGGTCGGCGGTAGCTTCATCGTGGCGGCGGCAGCACTTGAGACCCTGCGCCGCAGCTGAACCGAAGTCGCAGCTGAATCAGCACCGCGCCCCTGAACACACTCAGGCCCGCCATTGGCGGGCCTGAGTGTGTTCACAAGCTGACATTCTTCGCTCGGTCATGCCGACATCAACCGGTCGCGAGCCAGATGCCCACGCCGATCATCAGCGTGCCGGCCACGCGGTTCATCAGCCGCACTCGCGAACCCCGCCCCAGCCAGCGCGCCAGGCTGCTGCCACCACCGGCGTAGAGCAGCAGGCAGGTGAATTCCAGCGTCAGGATGATGCCGACCAGCGCGATCAGCTGCGGCGCCAGCGGCAGGCTGGCATCCAGAAACGGCGGCAACAGCGCGATGAAGAACGCCCAGCCCTTGGGGTTGGCAATCGCGGTGACGAAGCCCTGTGCGGCCAATGCACGGCGCGAGGCGCGCGGTGCCGTCGCATCCTCCCCTGCTACCCCCAGGGCCAGGCGGCCACGTGAACGCCACATCTGGATCCCCAGCCAGGCTAGGTAGGCGCCCCCCGCCAGCTTGAAGGCCGAGAACACCATCGGATAGCGCAGCATGATGGTCGCGACGCCGATCACCGCCGACACCGCCACCAGCCCGACGCCCAGCAGTTCGCCCACCATCATCCACAGCGTGCGCTTGACGCCCTGGGTCATGCCCAGGGTCATCGCCAGCGTCATGCACATGCCCGGTGTCAGCGAGACCAGAAAGAACGTCGGCACGAACACCGACAACAACGACCAATTCAGCATTCCCTGCTCTCCTTGCGCAATCTGATGCAGTGCCAGAGGGATGTCTCTGACAAGCTCTCACCGACGAACTCTCTCCTGAGCGGATCGACCGATCGCCCTTCAATCGCCGCTGACATGCCCCTCGCCCCAGCGCGGCATCAGCGCATGCGCGATACCCAGCTGGTTGAGAATGCGTGCGACGATGAAGTCGATCATGTCATCGAGGGACTGCGGGCGATGATAGAAACCGGGCGCAGCGGGCAGGATGACGGCGCCCATGCGCGTCAGCGTGAGCATATGCTCGAGGTGAATGGCCGAGAACGGTGTCTCGCGCGGCACCAGAATCAGCGTGCGACGCTCCTTGAGGGCCACATCGGCGGCGCGCTCGATCAGGTTGTTGCTGGCCCCGGTCGCGATCGCGGACAGCGAGCCGGTGGAACACGGGCACACCACCATGGCACTCGGCGCGCCGGAGCCGGAGGCCACCGGGGCCATCCAGTCCTCGCGCCCGAAGCAACGAATCTGACCGGGCCTTGCGGCGTAGCGCTGGGTGAGCACCTCGGCGAGGCGCGCCGGACGTGCCGGCAGCTCCTCATCGGTCTCGGTGGCGATCACCATGTGCGCCGCCTTGGAGACCATCACCATCACTTCATGACCGGCCGCGACCAGACACTCGATCAGGCGCAGGCCGTACTGGGCGCCGGAGGCCCCGGTCAGCGCGACGGTAACCGCCGACTTGAACTCGCCCTCAGGGGCTGTCGCTTGCGCTTTCATGCTTCACCTTCACGTGCTGCCAGCGCCGCCAGAAGGCGCTCGTGAATACCGCCGAAGCCGCCATTGGACATCACCACCACCCAGTCGCCGGCGCGGGATTGATTGGCGATCTTCGCGATCAGGGCGTCGAGGTCCTGCTCCACCTCAGCTTCCACGCCGAGCGCGCGGCACTCACTGACCGTCTCGTCCAATGACCAGCCGAGGCTGGGGCCCGCGAACCAGCTGACGCGGTCGGCCGCGGTCACCGAAGCCGGCAGACGCGCCTTCATGGTGCCAAGCTTCATGGTATTGGAGCGCGGTTCGATCACCGCCCACAGGCGACCGCCTTGCCCTTCGGCCGCCACGCCCGGCGCCAGGCCCTCGAGCGTGGTGGCGATGGCGGTCGGGTGGTGCGCGAAGTCATCGATGACCTTGACGCCCGCTACCTCACCGCGCAGCTCCTGCCGACGCCTGGGCGGCGCGAAGCGCGCGAGTGCCTGCAGCGCCGCCTCGACACTCACGCCGCACTCGACGGCAGCGGCCACCGCGGCACAGGCATTGGCCACGTTGTGGCGTCCGCGCATCGCCCACTGGCACTCGACGAAGCGGTCCGCCTCGCCGGACACGGCGGCCGGCGCCGCCAGCGCGAAGTGGCTGCCATCGGCACTGATCAGACGATAGCGCCAGTCGCCACCGGCGTTCTCGATACCGCTCTCATCGCCGAAGCGCGCCACCGGCGTCCAGCAGCCTTGATCCAGCACGCGTTCCAGCGCCTCGGCACCGGCGACGGCGTCCGCTGCGACCACCAGCTTGCCGCCAGCCGGCACGGTGCGCACCAGATGGTGGAACTGACGCTCGATGGCGGCGAGATCCGGGAAGATGTCGGCGTGGTCGAACTCGAGATTGTTGAGCACGGCGATGCGCGGACGGTAATGCACGAACTTGGAGCGCTTGTCGAAGAAGGCCGTGTCGTACTCATCGGCCTCAACCACGAAGGGCGCCTGCGGGTCGCCGATACGCGCGGAATCCCCCAGCTGCGGCGGCACGCCACCGATCAGATAGCCCGGCGTGCGACCCGCACATTCGAGAATCCAGGCAGTCATGGTCGCGGTGGTGGTCTTGCCGTGGGTGCCGGCGATGGCGATCACCGGACGACCGGTCAGCACCTCGTCACACAGCCATTGCGGGCCGGAGGTGTAGGCCAGGCCGCGCTCGAGCAGCGTCTCGACTTCGGGGTTGCCGCGCGAGACGGCATTGCCGACCACCGTAAGGTCAGGCGCGGGGACGAGATTGTCGGCCGCATAGCCCTCCATCAGGGTGATACCGGCCTCGGCCAGCTGTGTGCTCATGGGCGGATAGACGTTGGCATCGCTCCCCGTGACGCGATGACCGCGCGCGCGCGCCAGCAGCGCCAGAGAGCCCATGAAGGTACCGCAAATACCGATGACGTGAAGGTGCATCTGTTTCTCCAATCCGGAAGCCCGAGCAGACTAGCATGCCCGCCAGGCGGCGAGTAGCGCGCGGCCTGTCAGGGATGGACGACACCCCCAGTGGCATTCGGGCGTCGTGCAGGGGTCATGTCTTTCGGATATGATGCGGCGGGTAAGCGCCAGCCCGTTCAAGACCATGACAAGGAAGCAGAGACGAGAAGCCCATGCCCCAGCACAATGCCTTCTACGCCCAGTCCGGTGGCGTTACCGCCGTCATCAACGCCAGTGCCTGTGGCGTCATCGAAGCCGCTCGTGAAAACGGCGACCAGATCGGCAAGCTGTATGCCGGTCATAACGGCATCATCGGTGCCCTGACCGAAGACCTGATCGACGTCAGCCAGGAAAGCGACGAGAACATCGCCGCGCTGCGCCACACGCCGGGCGGTGCCTTCGGCTCCTGCCGCTACAAGCTCAAGAGCATCGAGGACCACCGTACCCAGTACGAGCGTCTGATCGAGGTGTTCAAGGCCCACGATATCCGTTACTTCTTCTACAACGGTGGCGGCGACAGCGCCGATACCTGCCTGAAGGTCTCTCAGCTGGCCGAGACCATGGGCTACCCGATCCAGGCCATCCACGTGCCGAAGACCGTGGACAACGACCTGCCGATCACCGACAACTCGCCGGGCTTTGGCAGCGTGGCCAAGTACATCGCCACCTCCACCCGTGAAGCCGGTCTCGACATCGCCTCCATGTGCGCCACCTCCACCAAGGTGTTCATCCTGGAAGTCATGGGGCGTCACGCGGGCTGGATCGCCGCCGCCGGCGCCCTGGCCGGTGAAGATGCCACCCAGCCGCCGCACATCGTCGTCTTCCCGGAAGTCGCCTTCCACCGCAAGGAATTCATGGCGCGCGTCGATGCCTGCGTCAAGGAACACGGCTACTGCGTGGTGGTGGTCTCCGAAGGGGCGCGGTACGAAGATGGCACCTTCCTGGCCGATGCCGGCAATACCGACGCCTTCGGCCACCGTCAGCTGGGCGGCGTCGCGCCGACACTGGCCGGCATGGTCAAGCAGGACCTGGGCTACAAGTATCACTGGGCGGTGGCCGATTACCTGCAGCGCGCGGCACGCCACATCGCCTCGAAGACCGACGTCGAGCAGGCCTATGCCACTGGCCGTGCCGCCGTCGAGATGGCGCTGGCCGGCAAGAATGCCGTGATGCCGGCGATCCGTCGCCTCGGCGATGGCGCTGACTACGCCTGGGACATCATCGAGGCACCGCTGGAGCAGATCGCCAACCATGAGAAGTTCATGCCGCTGGAGTTCATCACCGAAGACGGCTTCTACATCACTGACGCCTGCCGCCAGTACCTGTCACCGCTGATCCAGGGCGAGGACTTCCCGCCGTTCGTCAATGGTCTGCCGGCAGTCGCCAAGCTCACGCTGGCCAAGGTCGAGAAGAAGCTGACACCGTTCACGATCTGATCGCCTGGCGTTGACGCGCCTGAGCGATCCGTCGCTGACACGGCCAGTTGCTGACAGAGCCGGTCGTTGACAGTGAAGCCAGTGTAAAAAAGCCCCGCACAGGCGACTGTGCGGGGCTTTTTGATGGCTGTCAGTTGTCATGCAGATGTAGAGGGGAATACCTCCTCCAGCCGGTAAACCACATGCGCCTGCTGCTGACGCTGACTGACTTCGACCATACGCGCCGCTACCTGAGCGCCACGGATCGGTCGATAGCGCTGCAAGCCCGGCGAGCGGGTGAGCACCGGCAACAGATAGCGCGCCAGCGTCTCACCCAGGCGGAACTCGCGGCGCTCCCCCACCAGCAATGACGGCTGGAAGACACTGATACGCGCAAAGGGCAGCGCCTTGATGGCCACTTCCAGTTCGCCCTTCATCCTGAGATAGCCATTGCGGCTCGCATGATTGGCGCCGCTGGAGGAAACCAGCAGGTAGTGCGTCACTCCCTGGGCGGCCGCCAGCCGGGCGGCACTCAGTTGATGATCGATGTCGACACGCCGCTGGGCCTCGAGCGACCCCGCCTGCTTGAGTGTGGTGCCCAGGCACGAGAACAGCAGGTCCGCCTGGAAACAGTGGGCCCAGTCTTCCAATCGCGCGAAGTCGACCACATGGTTCTCGACCTTGCCGCAATCGCTCGGCGCCGGCCGGCGCGTCAGCGTGACGACTCGGGCGATGGCCTCACAGGCGCTGAGCTCAGCCACCACCTCGCGCCCCACCACGCCGGTCGCCCCGATCACGATCGCGGTCTGCCCCATCCCCCTCTTCCCTCCACCATGGCCTTGAACCCCATCAGTCTCTGCGCTCATTTCAGTAGCCAGGACAGCACCAGCAGCAACAGCAGGATGCCGGCGACGCCCTGCCAGAAATTGGCCGGTTCACGGATCGCCTCCGAGGGCGTCAGCGCCTTGCCGGGGTCCTGCTGCGGCAGGCGCAGCGCGTAGAGCAGCTCAGACAGGCGGCGATAGCGCAGGGTGCGCTGCGGGTCCAGGGCGCGCCTGAGGGCGTCATCCAGTATCTGTGGCACCTGGGGATTGCGCATGCGGGCTGGCTGATATTCCAGCAGTTCGAGGTCGGTATGGGTGCGCAGCTGCTCCATCGACTGGGCATAGGGCTGCATGCCGGTCAGCAGCCAGTAGATCACCGAGGCCAGGCCGTATTGATCGCTGCGACGACTGACATCGGCGCCAAGGGCATATTCCGGCGCGCTGTGCTCGGTGAGGCCGACCTGTCGTGCCAGCGGACCGGCGCTCTCATGGCCATCCCCTTCACGCAGATGGCAGGCGCCGAAATCGACCAGCACCACCTTGCCATGCCGGTCGATCATCACGTTGTCGGGGTGAATCAGCTGGTGCAGCACCTCACGACGATTGAGAGCATGCACGGCCTTGCCAAGCTGGCGCGCGATGTCGAGACGCTGCTCGAGATTGGCCTGCGGGTGCATGCGCGCCCATTCGGTCAGTGTCTGCGCCTCCAGATGTTCGAGCAGGTAGTAGAGATGATCACGCGGGCGTGACGGCTCCACCACCTTGACCACGAAGGGCGAGCTGACACGGTCCACCACCCACTGCTGGAGCAGGAAGTGCTCGAGATAGGCATTCTTGAGCGACAGCTCCGGGCTGGGCGCCTTCATCACCATTACGCGGCGGCTCTTGAGGTCACGCACCTTGTAGACGCGCACCCGCGCGCTGCGCGACATGACTTCCATCACTTCCAGGCCATCGATACGGTCGCCCGGCTCCAGTTCACGCGGTACCGGCAGGTCGCCATAGACGCGCCCCGGCGTATCGTCAGAGGCAGTCGCCAGGCGATCGATGCGCACCAGCTGGAAGCAGAACTGGTCGGCCGTGTAGCCGCGCTCATCGGCGCGGTCCGCCGCGGCATGCGCCAGGCGCTCACTGGCGGCGTCGAGATCCGAGACGTCATCGCGAATCAGTGAGACGAAATCGGAAGGCAGCAAGGTGCCGCGCACCGCCTGGGTCGTGAACAGGAAGATATCGCCTTGCTTGAGCGGCAGCTCGATGTAGTCGATGTCGAGGCTGACATCCATGCCCAGTGCCCGCGACGGATAACGATAGCCGCCGAGATCGGTGACATGATCGCGCGAGATCTGCTCGAACTCGCCGCCACGCAGACGGAAAACCACCGTGTCGCCGGCATGGAACAGATGCGCCGACTGGCCCCGGAAGACGACCGCGGAAATCGAGGTCACGTAACTGCCGCCCCGCACGAAGCGGCTCTGGCTGTAACACCAGCTGTTCAGCGCCCGCAGCACGCGGGTCGCGGAATACTTGACGCTCCAGTTGTCGGGCGTGGCGAAGTAATCGGCCAGAAAGCCACGCACGGCAAGGTCACCGGCCTGCTTGGCGATCGCGTTCTTGCTGGTGGTGTCGGCGATCAGCGCACAGCCGCCCTTGGCCGCCAGCGGGCCGCGCTCCAGCGGTATCTCCAGCGACATCGAGCTGCGATGACGCTTGCGGTCGGGAGCCACGAAGGCCTGACCGTAACTGAGTGAAAGCTCTGCATCCGCCAAGGCGGTCTCCTTGCGTCTCGATCCTGCCGTTACGTTTCATGCATGCGGTGGTGACGCAGCCCCAGCCCGACGCTGAAACGCGCAATCGCCGTTGCGCCACGCTGGGCGGCCCCAAGTGTTACCCGAGTCAGCCTGCAGTGCCACCACTCGTTGGTGCAACGCAAGGCGATCGAGCGTGGCATAATGGCAAAACGGTCTGCCAGTTCGTATAATTCAGCGGAATTTTGACCCGCAGGCCTTCAACCCGCAAACCCAAGGACTCGACAATGAGTTTCGACAAGATCCCCGCTGGCAAGGAATTGCCGAACGACGTCTACGTAGCGATCGAGATTCCGGCCAATCACGCGCCGATCAAGTACGAGATCGACAAGGACATCGATGCGCTCATGGTGGATCGTTTCATGGCCACCCCGATGTTCTACCCGGCCAACTACGGCTACATCCCGAACACCCTGGCCGACGATGGCGATGCCCTCGACGCGCTGGTCGTGACCCCGTATCCGGTCGCACCGGGCAGCGTCATCCGTGCGCGCCCGGTCGGTGTGCTCAACATGAGCGACGAAGCCGGTGAAGACGCCAAGCTGGTCTGCGTCCCGCATCAGAAGCTGACCTCCCTGTACGACGACGTCCAGGAAGTCACTGATCTGCCGGAACTGCTGCGTCAGCAGATCGCGCACTTCTTCGAGAACTACAAGGATCTCGAGAAAGGCAAGTGGGTCAAGATCGATTCCTGGGACGGTGCTGATGCAGCCCGTGCCGCGATCGAGAAGGCAGCCGCTGCCTACCAGAAGGACTGAGTTCTTCTGAAGTGATGCGCGATTCCTGCATCACGATGCAAAAAGCCCCCGTCAATGACGGGGGCTTTTTCGTTTCCGGCTCACGCCCGACACCGATGAGGAGCCCCCTCAGGCGGTATCGGACGTCACGGATCAGCCCTTCTCGAGCAGGCTGCGCAGGTCACTGATCGCGGAGTTGGCACGCGCGATGTAGTTGGCCATCACCAGCGAATGGTTGGCGAAGAAGCCGAAACCGGAGCCATTGAGAATCACCGGACTGCCGATATCCGTCTGGGTGGATTCCAGCTCACGGATGATCTGATCGATGGAGGTCAGCGCGTTCTTGTCTTCCAGCACCCCCTGGAAGTCATGGCGAACCGCCTTGAGCAGATGGATCAACGCCCAGGAAGTACCGCGCGCCTGATAGAAGACATCATCGATCTCGAGCCACGGTGTCTTGATCTCTTCTTCCGTGTGGGTGCTCTTGGCCGAGGTGGCGCTCTTGTCGCCAGCCAGACTCAGGTTGAGCTGCGACTTGCCGACACTGGCCGACAGGCGCTGGGACAGGGAGCCGAGACGATTCTCGACATCGGACAGCCAGGCCACCAGATTGTCGGCGCGCGCATAGAACTGGCCATTGTTCTGGGTGTCATCGCTCAGACGCTTGAGGTAGTCGCCCAGCTCACGGTTGGCGTCGGCATATTCGTGCTCGGCTTCCGGCAGCATCCAGGCATTGGCATCGATGAACAGCAGCGATTCGGCCTTGCCCAGTGCCTTGTCATCGCTGGACTGGGACTGCGAACGACTGAATTCCTTGCGCAGCTCACGTGTCATGTCACGCACCTGCACCAGCACGCCATATTCCCAGTTGGGCATGTTGTCGAGCATCAGCCCCGGCGGCGCCACATCATTCTTGAGATAACCGCCCGGCTTGTGCAGCAGGGTATCGTTGAGTGTCATCAGGGTGGCGACGGTCGCGGTGCCTGTCGGCAAGGTCTCGAAAGCCGGTGCCGGCTCTTCGCCCTCGACCTTGGCCACCGGCGCGGCCAGACCATGCACGCGAGCCAGCTCGGTGCGCGTGGCCTGATCGATGTTGAACTCGTCCGGCTCACTGCTCCAGTAGATCCCAAGGCCAACGCAGACCAGCAGGTAAATGACGAACAGCCCGATCAGTGGTTTCCAGATCCAGCCATACTGAGGCGTTTCCAGCACATCGCGATTGGCGCCGCGCTTGCTGCCTTTACCGAATAGGGCCATGCGTTCTTCCTTGTATGAAGCCTTGTAGAAAAAGCCGTGTGAGAGACGAGTCAGACCTGCCTGAACGCAGGTGAGCCGCGCCGATGCATCCAGCGCCGGTACTCATGACGTACGTCCTATCCTATCATGCGCCCCTGCACGTGCCAGTCGCACTCGGTGAAGTGCCGGTTCTGCCGCAAGGTGCGATGTACTTCGGGTCGCGGACCGGGTCACGGGCCAGGCTGTCGCCCGCACGGACGGCCCAACACGCTTTCACACGTCCTCACACGAGCGGGGATGTCTGCTACATGGTGGCACATTCATCCGCGTGCAAGTCGTGCGCGGCGATGATGGGCTTGCCCTCGATCCAGCGCTCGCCCCCGAGCAGGATGATGGCGGCGAGACACTGCGGTGCCTTGAGGCCTGCAGGATGTTCTTTCGGCACTGTATAAGGATGCTTTCGTGCTTCGTTCGTTCTTGAAAGTCAGCATGGCGCTGCCAACGGGCCGCGCACGCCCCTCCGCGTTCTCACGCCTGCTGGGCCCTGCGTTGCTGGCAACCCTGCTCGCGGTCGCTCTGGTTGTCGCCCAGGCGATGACGGCGCTGCCCGCCAATGCCGGCCTGTTCAGCTCAGGCTCAGGCTCAAGTTCAAACGCCGGCAGCGGCTCAAGCAGTGCGGCGTCCAGCCTGTTCGGCGGCGGCAATCAGGGCGATTTCCTGCCGGTCAGTGAAGCCTTCACGCCGCGCAGCTGGCGCGAGGGCGACACCCTGTATGTCGGCTTCACCAGCGCCGAAGGCTATTACCTCTATCGTCATCAGTTCAGCTTCTCGACCACCAGCGACCAGGTCGTGCTGGGCGACGCCGACCTGCCGCCGGGAGAGCTGAAGAACGACCCCTACATGGGCGAGGTGCATGTCTTCCATGATGCGCTGGTCATTCGCATCCCGCTGACCAGCGCCTCCTCTGGCAAGGCAGTGCGTGACGACACACCGGCCAGCGGCCCGATCCCGCTCTCCATCACCTTCCAGGGCTGCGCCGATGCCGGGCTCTGCTATCCGCCGGAGACCGTCACCCTCGAGGCCGGTGAGCAGAGCGCCCCTGCCCAGTTCGCGAAGCTGATGCCAACCGCCAGCCCGTCGAGCGACACGACGGCATCGACGGTCAGCCGCACCACTAAAGCCCCGATCAGCGGCACCGATGCCGGCTTCAGCGCACTGTTCACGGATGCCAGCCTGCTGACGGCTCTGGGGCTGTTCTTCCTCGCCGGGCTCGGCCTGACCTTCACGCCCTGCGTGCTGCCGATGATTCCGATCCTGAGCTCGATCATCGTCGGTCAGCGCCCCAGCCGCCCGCGCGCCTTGCTGCTGTCCACGAGCTACGCCCTGGGCATGGCCCTGACCTACGCCGCGGCCGGCACCTTGATGGGCCTGTTCGGCGCGGGACTCAACCTACAGGCGCATCTGCAGGCGCCGGCGGTACTGATTCCCTTCGCTGCCTTGTTCGTGCTGTTCGCGCTGGCCATGTTCGGCGCCTTCAATCTACGCCTGCCCAGCGGCATGCATTCACGGCTCGACACGCTGCAAGGGCGCCTGATGAATGCGGGTCCCGGCGGATTGGCACTGGCGGGCGCGCTATCGGTACTTGTGGTATCGCCCTGTGTCTCGGCACCGCTGGCCGGTGCGCTGGTCTATCTTTCCGCCAGTGGCGATGCCATGACAGGCGGTCTGGCACTCTTCGCGCTGGGGCTGGGCATGGGCGTGCCGTTGATTCTGGTCGGCACCTTCGGCGCCAGCCTGCTGCCCAGGGCAGGCGGCTGGATGGAGGGCATCAAGCAGGCCTTCGGCATCCTGCTGCTGGGGGTGGCGCTGTGGCTGGTGGAGCGCTTGCTGCCGGCCTCGCTGGCAGTGCTGGGCTGGGCCATTCTGGCCATTGGCACCGGCGTGGCGCTGGGGGCGCTCAGCACACAGACCCGAGGCTGGGGGCGTGCCCGTCAGGCACTGGGACTGGTGGCGCTGGGCTGGGGCATGATCAGCCTGCTGGGCGTGGCAGGCGGCGCAAGCGACCCGCTGCGCCCACTGGCCCCCTTCACCGGCGGAACATCATCCGGGCAGGCTACCGAGACGTCACTGGACTTCACCACCGTCAGCGACATGAGCGAGCTCGAACATGAGCTGGCAGTTGCCGCCAGCCGTGGCCAGCCGGTCTTCGTCGACTACTACGCCGACTGGTGCATCTCGTGCAAGGTGATGGAGCGCGAGGTATTTCCCAGGGTCGCCAGCCAGTTGCGCCAGTTCCACCTGATTCGCGCCGACGTCACCAGTACCGGGACCGCGACCCAGGCGCTGCTCAAGCAATTCGGCCTGTTCGGCCCCCCAAGTCTGCTGTTCTTCGCCGATGAACGCGAGCTTGTGGAGGCGCGCATCCAGGGGGAAGTCGACGCCAGTCAGCTCGACCAGCACCTGACAGCGGTGCTGGATCAGCAGCGCGCCACGTCACAACGCGCGAACTGAGCGGCGTGTCTGCCCCATGCCCGGTGTGGGGCCGTTGCTGACGAGACGCACGCAAGGACGAAGAATGCAGCAAAATCTTCGGTTCAGTGCCAAACTGGACAGCGTTCGAGAATTTCGGCAGAATCCGCGTCACTACGGCAACAGCCTACGCTCAATAGGTAAACGTCGTGGATAGTGACGGTATCTTTGCATTTTCTTCATGGGTTAACAGCTCAATGAGCCTGGTGCTCGAGCACGGCTGACACAAGGGACATTCATGGCGCGCATCCTGGTACTCAACGGCCCCAATCTCAATCTTCTGGGGACCCGTGAACCCGAGGTGTATGGCACCACCACGCTGGAGGATATCCACCAGCGTCTGGTCCAGCGCGCCAGCGCGGCCGGCCATCAGCTGGACTGGCTGCAGTCCAATGCCGAGCATGTGCTGATCGAACGTATCCACCTTGCCCGTGAAGATGGCACCGCCATCATCCTGATCAATCCGGCGGCCTTTACCCATACCAGCGTTGCGCTGCGCGATGCGCTACTCGGCGTCGCACTCCCGTTCATCGAGTTGCACCTGTCCAACACCCATGCCCGCGAGCCGTTCCGCCACCATTCGTATCTTTCCGATGTGGCACGCGGCGTGATCATGGGCTTTGGCGCTCGAAGTTATGACATGGCGCTTGACGCCGCCCTGGACGATCTCGCGCAGTAAGGGTACGTCCAGAGCGGTGTTCACGCACCGCCATCAGGCCTCATCACTGCCTGATACCAGGATTCACCGACCAACGCCATGGTCGGGACAGCCGTCAGGGCTGTCGCCCGCAGCCGCCACTATCACGGCTGCACACCCCCCATTTCCAGCCACATTTACATCGGGATTAATTTCATGGATATCCGCAAGGTCAAGAAGCTGATCGAGCTGCTCGAAGAGTCCAACATCAGCGAAATCGAGATCCAGGAAGGCGAAGAGTCCGTTCGCATCAGCCGCCATCCGCAGGGCTTCGCCCAGCAGCCGATGATGCAGGCCCCGATGATGATGCAGCAGCAGCCGATGCAGCAGGCCGCTCCGGCAGCCGCTGGCGCCGCTGAAGCACCGGCCGCTCCGGCAGCACCGGCTGCTCCGCAGGGTCACACCATCAATTCCCCGATGGTCGGTTCCTTCTATCGTTCTCCGGCGCCGGGCTCCAAGGCCTTCATCGAAGTCGGCCAGAGCGTCAAGAAAGGTGATACCGTCTGCATCGTCGAAGCCATGAAGATGATGAACCAGATCGAAGCCGACAAGGATGGCGTCGTCGAAGCCATTCTGATCGAAGACGGCGAGCCGGTTGAATTCGACCAGCCCATGATCGTCATTTCCTGATCCCAACGGACACGTCACCATGCTCGACAAGGTACTGATTGCCAACCGCGGCGAGATCGCCCTTCGCATCCTTCGCGCCTGCAAGGAACTGGGCATCAAGACGGTAGCGGTGCACTCCAAGGCCGACCGCGACCTGATGCACGTCCGCCTGGCGGATGAAGCTGTGTGCATCGGCCCGGCCTCCTCTGCCAAATCCTATCTCCACATCCCGGCGCTGATCGCAGCCGCCGAGGTGACGGACGCCGACGCCATCCACCCGGGCTACGGCTTCCTGTCGGAAAATGCCAACTTCGCCGAACAGGTCGAACGTTCCGGCTTCGCCTTCATCGGCCCGCGCGCTGACACCATCCGCATGATGGGTGACAAGGTCGCGGCCATCGAGGCGATGAAGCTGGCCGGCGTTCCGACCGTGCCGGGTTCCGACGGCCCGGTGCCGGAAGACGAAGACGAGATGTACGCCATCGCCGAGCGCATCGGTTATCCAGTGATCATCAAGGCCGCCGCTGGCGGTGGTGGTCGCGGCATGCGCGTGGTGCACTCCAAGGCCAGCCTGCTGTCCTCGGTGAGCATCACCCAGGGTGAAGCGGCCGCGGCCTTCGGCGACGGCACGGTGTACATGGAGAAATTCCTCCAGAACCCGCGTCACGTCGAAGTCCAGGTACTGGCCGATGGGCAGGGCAACGCCATCCATCTGTATGACCGCGACTGCTCCCTGCAGCGTCGTCACCAGAAGGTACTGGAAGAAGCACCGGCACCGCAGCTGGACGAAGAAGCGCGTGCCAAGGTACTCAAGTCGTGCACCGATGCCTGCATCGAGATCGGCTACCGTGGCGCCGGCACCTTCGAGTTCCTGTACGAGAACGGCGGCTTCTACTTCATCGAGATGAACACTCGTGTTCAGGTCGAGCACCCGGTGACCGAGATGGTCACTGGCATCGATATCGTCAAGGAACAGCTGCGCATCGCCTCCGGCCTGCCGCTGTCCGTGAAGCAGGAAGATATCGAGCTGCGCGGTCACGCCTTCGAGTGCCGCATCAATGCCGAGGATTCGCGCACCTTCATGCCGTCTCCGGGCAAGGTCGAGCTCTATCACGCGCCGGGCGGTCTGGGCGTGCGCATGGACTCGCACCTGTACTCCGGCTACACCGTTCCGCCGCACTACGACTCCCTGATCGGCAAGCTGATCACCTGGGGCGAGAGCCGCGAGATCGCACTGACGCGCATGCGCAATGCCCTCGACGAGCTGCTGGTGGAAGGCATCAAGACCAACACTGACCTGCAGAAGGATCTGGTGCGTGATGCCGGCTTCCAGGAAGGTGGCGTCAACATCCACTATCTGGAGAAGAAGCTGGGCCTGTAAGACGCCCCGCTTGAGTTCGGTAACGCCGTTGCCGATGGACGCACGACAGAAGGGTGGCCTCGGCTGCCCTTCTGTCGTCTGTGCCCTCCTCCCCTTTCTTATCGCCCATCGACAGGAGTCACCATGTCCTGGCTGCAACTCAAGGCGCGTATCGCCCCCGACCACGCCGAGATTCTCGAGCATCTGCTGATGGAAGAAGGCGCCTGCGCCATCACGCTGCAGGATGCTGAAGACCAACCGCTGTTCGAACCGGACCTCGGCAGCACGCCGCTGTGGAGCGAGACTGTCCTCACTGGCCTGTGGGATGGCACCGAAGGCATCGACGCCATGCGCGAGCGGGTCAAGGCCGGCTGGGCGGCGCTGATTCCCGATGAGCCCTGCCCGGAGATCGAGGTCGAGATCCTCGAGGATCGTGACTGGGCCCGTGAATGGATGGATGGCTTCGAGCCGCTCAAGATGGGCCAGCGCCTGTGGATCGTGCCCAGCTGGCACGATGCGCCGGAGCAGGACGCCGTCAACCTGATGCTCGACCCGGGCCTGGCCTTCGGTACCGGCACCCACCCGACCACTGCCCTGTGCCTGGAATGGCTCGATGGGCTGGCCGTCGATGGCAAGCTCGCCCAGCACAGCGTGCTCGACTTCGGTTGCGGCTCCGGGATTCTCGCCATCGCCGCCCTCAAGCTCGGCGCGGTGGATGCGCTGGGCACCGATATCGACCCGCAGGCGCTGCAGGCCTCGCGTGAGAACGCCCAGCGCAATGAGGTCAGTGACCAGCTGACCCTGTGCTACCCGGACCGCCTGCCGGAGGCGGGCTATCAGATCGTGGTCGCCAACATCCTGGCCGGCCCGCTGGTCGAGCTGGCTCCGCAGATCGCGGGCAGCGTCGCGCCGGGTGGCCTGCTGGCGCTCTCCGGCATTCTCGCGCCCCAGGCGGGAGAGGTGCTCGACGCCTATCGTGAGGCCGGTCTGATCATGGAAGAGCCCACCGAGCGTGAAGGCTGGGTTCGCCTCAATGGTCAGCGTCCACTGATGGGCTGAGCCACGCCATGAGCGCCGCAGCCGCGCAGGGAGAACGCATCCAGGACGCATTGTGGATGAAATAGCCCTTCAAACCCTGCGGCGCTCTAGGTATCATGACGCCCCCGCGAATCCCTGACACGACAGCGGCTCGCGCGCCTGACACCACTCGCATGACACGAGACCCATGACCGATACCCCGCTTCCCGCCGACCTGCCCCGCATCGGCGTACATCAGCTTCCCAATCGCGTGATTCTGGCCCCGATGGCCGGTGTCACCGATCGCCCGTTCCGGCAGCAATGTCGTGAGCTGGGCGCCGGACTGGTGGTATCGGAGATGGTGACCAGTGACAAGCGGCTGTGGAATACCGTCAAGTCCCGCACGCGCATGAACCATGCCGGCGAACCCGGCCCGCGTGCCGTGCAGATCGCCGGCGGTGATGCCGCCATGCTGGCCGAGGCCGCGGCGCTCAACGCCGAGATGGGTGCCGAGATCATCGACATCAACATGGGCTGCCCGGCCAAGAAGGTCTGCAACAAGGCCGCCGGCTCTGCCCTGATGCGCGACGAGAAGCTCGTCGGCGAGATTCTCGATGCCGTGGTGGGCGCCGTGGACGTGCCGGTCACGCTCAAGATGCGCACCGGCTGGTGCGAAGAGACGCGCAACGCCATCGCCATCGCGCGCATGGCCGAGAGTGCCGGCATCCAGGCGCTGTCCGTGCATGGTCGCACTCGCCAGCAGAAATATACCGGTGAGGCCGAATACGACACCATCGCCGCCGTGAAGGCCGCGGTGTCGATTCCGGTCTTTGCCAATGGCGATATCGACAGCGGCGAGAAGGCGCGACATGTGCTTGACTATACGGGCGCCGACGCCGTGATGATCGGCCGTGCGGCCCAGGGCAATCCCTGGATCTTCCGCGAGATCAATCACTACCTGGCCACCGGCCAGGTAGCCTGTGGCCCGAGCGATGCGGAGCGCGCCCTCGTGATGCGCACCCACCTCGAGGCCCTGTATGAATTCTACGGTGACTACATGGGAGCGCGCATCGCGCGCAAGCATGTGGGCTGGTATCTGGCGACACGCGAGGATGGCAGTGAGCTCAAGCGCCACTTCAATCCCCTCGAGGAGCCGGAACAACAGCGCCAGTTCCTGACCCGCCTGTTCGGCGAGCCGGAAGGCATCGCCCGCACCGAGACGCAAGGAAGTCACGCAGCATGACCAGCAGGCACCCTCTTTCACCCGACGACGCAAGCCAGGCCACCCTGATGACGCCCGTGCGGCACCATCAGACCCTGCGCGAGGCCGTCGAGCATTCCATGGCGCGCTACTTCGCCCACCTGGATGGCGAGCAGGTCACCGACCTGCATGCCATGGTGATGGCCGAGGTCGAGGCGCCGCTGCTGGAGGCGGTGATGGCCCACGCGCAGGGCAACCAGACCCGCGCCGCCGACATGCTGGGCCTCAACCGAGGCACACTGCGCAAGAAGCTCAAGCAGTTTGATCTGATCTGACCCCGCCGGGGCACCTTGACAGGTGCCCCGGCGTCTTTTTGTTGATCCACGAGTGGAGCATCATGCAAGCCAAGCCCCAAGCCATCCGTCGCGCCCTCCTGAGTGTTTCCGACAAGACTGGAATCGTCGAATTCGCTCGTGCCCTGGACGCCCGCGGCGTCGCCCTGCTGTCCACTGGCGGTACCTTCCGCCTGCTCAAGGACAACGGCCTTGCCGTCACGGAAGTGTCCGAGCACACCGGTTTCCCGGAAATGATGGATGGCCGGGTCAAGACCCTGCACCCGAAGATCCACGGTGGCATTCTCGGCCGTCGCGGCCAGGATGATGCGGTGATGGCCGAGCACGGCATCGACCCCATCGACATGGTCATCGTCAATCTGTATCCGTTCGCCGCCACCGTGGCCAACCCGGATTGCTCGCTGGAAGACGCCATCGAGAACATCGATATCGGCGGCCCGACCATGGTGCGTTCCTGCGCCAAGAACCACGCCCACACCACCATCGTCGTCAACGCGGCCGACTACGACCGCGTGATCGCCGAGATGGATGCCAATGACAACGCCGTCAGCGACGAGGCGCGTTTCGACCTGGCCGTGGCCGCCTTCGAGCACACCGCCGCCTATGATGGCGCCATCGCCAACTGGCTGGGCCAGCGTGTCGAGGGTGGCAGCGAAGGCCTGCCGCGCCAGTACAACGTCAGCCTGAGCAAGAAGCAGGACATGCGTTACGGCGAGAACCCGCATCAGCAAGCGGCCTTCTACGTCGAGGACGGTGCCACCGAGGCCAGCGTCGCCACGGCCGTGCAGGTCCAGGGCAAGGCGCTGTCCTACAACAACGTCGCCGACACCGATGCCGCCTTCGAGTGCGTCAAGGCCTTCGACGAGACCGCCTGTGTCATCGTCAAGCACGCCAACCCGTGTGGCGTCGCCATCGGCGACTCTGCCCTGGCCGCCTACGAGCGTGCCTATCAGACCGACCCGACCAGCGCCTTCGGCGGCATCATCGCCTTCAACGTGCCGTTGGACGCCGAGACGGCGCAGGCCATCGTCTCGCGTCAGTTCGTCGAGGTGATCATCGCCCCGGGAATCAGCGACGAAGCCGCTGCCATCGTCGCCACCAAGGCCAACGTGCGTCTGCTCGACGTCGCGGATGCCTGGGCGGCCGAACGTACCGGCGGTCACGACTTCAAGCGTGTCACCGGCGGCCTGCTGGTTCAGGACCGTGATCAGGGCATGGTCGGTCGTGACGAGCTCAAGGTCGTCACCGAACGTGCGCCGAGCGAGCAGGAACTCAACGACCTGACCTTCGCCTGGAAAGTGGCCAAGTTCGTCAAGTCCAACGCCATCGTCTACATCAAGGATGGCCAGACCATCGGTGTGGGCGCCGGCCAGATGAGCCGTGTGTATTCCGCCAAGATCGCCGGCATCAAGGCCGCCGATGAAGGGCTCAAAGTGCCGGGTTCCGTGATGGCCTCCGATGCCTTCTTCCCGTTCCGCGACGGCATCGACGCCGCTGCGGCGGCCGGCATCACCGCCGTCATCCAGCCGGGTGGCTCCATGCGCGATCAGGAAGTCATCGATGCGGCCAACGAAGCCGGCATCGCCATGGTCTTCACCGGCATGCGTCACTTCCGTCACTGATCGGATGTCAGTGCTTCGGTGACATGCAGGAGCGCAGTGATCTGCACGAACTTATAGACTAGCGCTCACGCAAAAGCCCCCGCCAGCGATACGCTGACGGGGGCTTTTTCATGCGCATGAGACAATAACAGCGGTCATTCGACCGGCAGGTTGACCCAGCGCAGGAAGTTGTCGCGCGCGACATTGCGCGCCGCCTGTGGCGACAGCGCATCGAGGAAGGGCGTGTAACTTGCCAGGGTATCGCCCACCGAGCCGAAGCGCCCGACCACATCACTGCCGAGCACGAAGCGCTGCGGGAAGCGCTCGACCAGCTTGACCCAGCGCGAGCGCGGCTGACCTGATTCATCCAGCAGGTACGGCTCCAGCACCGACCAGGACAGGTCGACATTCAGGTTAGGATAGGTTTCGAGCATGCGCTCGATCTCGCCATGTAGCCAGGTCATGCGCCCCAGACGGCGATTGAGCTCGGCGCTGGTCCCGGCGTGTGCCCAGATGAACGTCGTCTCGGGGTTGTCGCGCACCGCACTCTCGAATTCCTCGAGATACAGGCCCTCATGCCCTTCCCGCTTGCTGGTGATATTGGAATGAATCATCACCGGCAGGCCCTTCTCCGCCGCCAGCGCATAGACCTTCATCAAGGCAGGATGATTGGCACGCGGCGTCTCGCCCTCGGTCAGACGCGTCAGGTCATCATGGCGCGTGAAGACTTCACCGATGCCCTTCCAGAAGCCGGGATAGATCGCCATCAACTGGCGGATCTCGTCGGCGGCGTTCAGATCGGTGGGGTTGAAGCCGGTGATGAACGGCGAGAAACGCGCCTGTACCGGCCCCGGTGCGCGGGTCAGCGCCTCGGCCAGGATGTAATCGGTACCGGAATACCAGTAGACCGGCGCATCATCGCCCATGTAGTAACGTGGCTTCTTGGGCGCGTCCTGCTGCCATTTCTTGGCGACGCCGATCCCCGTGACCAGGGCGTGATCGACCTGCGCCTCGTCCATGGCATCCAGCAAGGCCCCCAGACCATCGCCCTGCTGGAAGAAGTCCACGAAGTGCAGATGGGCGTCGCTGTAGTGATAATCGCGTGTCTCGTCGGCGGCCACGGATTCGAGACCAGCCAGACTGCCGGCAAGCCCCAGCAGCAACGCCAACGCCCCCTGGACGAGAGGACGTTGGCGGGAGCGGGCAGGATGAGACGGCTCGGCAGGACAAGAGGCACTGGCAGGAAGAAAGGAACGGGGGGTGCATTGGGCAAGCGTCAGCATGAGGAGCTCCGGGGAAAAGGTCGCTCGATTCTGCGGCGCATCCTTGCCACGCGCAAGCGGCCTCAGCCCGCCAGCGCCGCTCCGCTCATGGCGTTTCGCGAGTTTGCCTCGCGCTCAGCAGCCTGCTGGCGGCGCGCGGTGACACGGTTCCAGACTTTTTCGTGGAAGAAGAAGGCGACGGTGTTGACCGCAGGCTCGACGATGGCGACCAGACCGCCGACCACGATGTCACCGGTCAGCAGGTAGGTGACACCGAAGGCGATGGAGAAGTGCATGCTGGCAAAGGTCAATGTCTTGATCATGTTGGCTGCCCTCCGGGCGGTCTGTGCTCAGCGAGACGCTGAACCCCAGCGCGTCGCGTGTCTCTTGGTGGGCAAACTGTTGTTGCCTCGATGTAATGAATGATAGTGAGTCTCATCTGCAACTTGAAATCACTTTGCCCTACCCCGCTGATAAGGGCTGGCTATCAAGCGCTCGGATCACCACGCGCCACAGCCCACAGGATTGGGTAGAATGCGCAGCCGTACCATGCGATTGCATTCCATCCACTCTGTCTCCTCAAGGTCGCCATGACGCCGCCACTCGACTCTGATGCCCTCCAGACGCTGCTTGAACGCCTGTCCAATGATGCCAGCCGCTGCTTCAACGAGGGCAAGGTCGCGGATTACATCCCGGCCCTGGCGCAGGTGGACCCGGATCAGTTCGGGATTGCCGTCTGCCATGTGGATGGCCGCGTCCAGTACGCCGGCAGCGCGCATACCCGCTTCTCGATCCAGTCGATCTCCAAGGTGCATGCACTGGTACTGGCGATGCAGCGTCTTGAGAGCGACGAGATCTGGTCGCGTGTCGGTCGTGAGCCTTCCGGCCAGGCGTTCAACTCGATCATGCAGCTGGAGGTCGAGAACGGCATTCCACGCAATCCCTTCATCAATGCCGGTGCCTTGCTGATCACCGATCTGCTGGTGTCGCGCATCGTCTCGATCCAGAACACCCTGCGCGAGCAGCTCAGGCGTCTGTCCGGCAGCGACGATATCGGCTTCGATGAGAAGGTCGCGCGCTCGGAAATGGACCACAAGGCACGCAATGCCTCGCTCGCCTATCTGATGCAGGCCTACGGCAATGTGCATTCCGATGTGGATGACCTGCTGGATACCTACTTCCACAGCTGCTCGGTGTCGATGAACTGCGTGGAACTGGCACGCAGCTTTGCCTTCCTGGCCAATCGCGGCGTCAATCCGCTGGATGGCAAGGAAGTGGTCTCACCGCTGGAGACACGCCAGCTCAATGCGTTGTTGCTGACCTGCGGCCTTTACGACGCGGCAGGTGACTTCGCCTGGCGGGTGGGTCTGCCGGGCAAGAGTGGGGTCGGCGGTGGCATCATCGCCATCCTGCCGGGACAGATGAGCATCTGCGTCTGGTCGCCACGTCTGGACGGCTACGGCAACTCGATCGCCGGACGGCATGCACTGGAAGGCCTGGTGGCGGGCATGGGGCTTTCGCCACTGGGGTGAGATATGCGAGCCGAGAAGTGAGGGCTGAGATGGGCGGATCGAGATATGAGAGTTGAGGCATGAGAGCCGAATGCGGCAATAAAAAAGGGCAAGTCGCGTCCGCCACGCCACTCGCCCTGTCTTCAATCCTTGAAGACTATCACCACAGGTCCCGCTCTTTGACTGTAGCGTAAATAAGCATATCCACAAGTAAGAGAATGCCGACAAAGCACACCTGTCTTTGGCCCTGATCTGCGCTAAAAGACCGCGATGTACCGCTTTGGTCTGACATGCGCAGCGCCGTCGATACTCGAGACACTCCGTCTCTACGACCAATGACTCATGCACCTCTTGACGCGAGATTGGCCGCCTGTCGCGCATGCCACTTTCCCATCAGCCTGCAGGAAGCCATCGAACGCGGCGGCGAACATTCCATGGCCAAGTTGCAGGCACGCTCGGCGCAGACAGGTGGAATAAAGACATGGCATGAAAAAGCCCGCCCGGTTTCCCGGGCGGGCTTTTTGCCATCTGATGTCGCGTCCGATCATTGCCTTAGTGCGGACCCGATGACGATGGATCAGCCAAGTGAGAGACACAGATACTTGGTTTCCATGTATTCCTCGAGCCCATACTTGGAGCCTTCACGGCCCAGCCCCGATGCCTTGGTGCCGCCGAAAGGTGCCGCGGCGTTGGAAATCAGGCCGGTGTTGATGCCGACCATGCCGTAGTCCAGACCTTCCGAAACACGCCAGACGCGCTTGAGATCGCTGCTGTAGAAATAACTGGCCAGTCCGAATTCGGTGTCGTTGGCCATCTCGATCGCCTCTTCTTCGCTCTCGAAGGGGAAGATCGCCGCCAGCGGACCGAAGGTTTCCTCACGGGCGACTTTCATCTCCGGCGTCACCTGCGAGATCAGGGTCGGCGTGAAGAAGCTGCCCCCCAGCGGATGCGGATGGCCGCCCAGCAGCAGCTCGGCGCCCTTGTCGAGAGCATCCTGCACGTGCTCGGTGACCTTCTCGACGGCATCGCCATCGATCAACGGGCCGACCTTGACGCCCTCCTCCAGACCATTGCCAACGGTCAGCTCGGCGTTCATCGCGGCAGCCAGCTTCTCGCTGAAGGCATTGACCACGCTGGACTGCACCAGGAAGCGATTGGTGCAGACGCAGGTCTGGCCGGCATTGCGAAACTTGGCTGCCATCGCGCCTTCCACCGCCGCATCGAGATCAGCATCTTCGAACACCAGGAAGGGCGCGTTGCCGCCAAGCTCCAGCGAGATCTTCTGGATATGCTGCGCGGCATTTGCCATCAGGCCACGCCCGACTTCCGTGGAGCCGGTAAAGGTCACCTTGCGCACGATGCTGGAATCGGTCATCGCCCTGGCGATGTCCTTGGCCGAGCCCGGCACGACATTGAAGACGCCGCGCGGCACGCCAGCGCGTTCCGCCAGCACCGCCAGCGCCAGCGCCGAGAACGGGGTCTGGCTGGCCGGCTTGACCACGATCGGGCAGCCCGCGGCCAGTGCGGCGCCCGCCTTGCGGGTGATCATCGAGGCCGGGAAGTTCCACGGCGTGATCGCCCCCACCACCCCGACCGGCTGCTTGAGCACCAGGATACGCTGGTCACGCTTGGCGGCCGGAATGGTGTCGCCATACACGCGCTGGCCTTCTTCGGCGAACCAGCGCAGGAAGCTGGCCGCATACTGGATTTCACCGGCGGCTTCGGCGAGGGGCTTGCCCTGCTCCAGCGTCATGATCTGCGCCAGATCATCCTTGTGCTCCAGCATCAAGGCATACCACTTCATCAGGATGTCAGCGCGCTCCAGCGCCGGCGTCTCCTTCCAGTCAGCAAAGGAGCGCTGCGCTGCCTCGATGGCGCGTTCAGTCTCGGCGTAACCCAGCCGAGGCACGCGGCCGATGATCTCGCCGGTGGCAGGATTGTCGACCTCGATCTGCTCGCCGGAATCCGCGGCTACCCAGCCACCGTCGATATAGGCAAATGGACGAAACAGACTGGTATCGTTGAGATGTTCCATGAAGACTCCCGAGGCGTGCTTGTGGGTCAAGGTAGTGATTCCCGGCTAACCGAGACTACTCAAGACTAACCTGATATAGCCTAGATGCGGGCGTGGCGCTAGATCCACAACCCTGCCAGCACTAGTACCACGATGGCCAGCCCGACGAGCCACCAGCGCTTGCGTATCGCTGGCCTGACGGTGTCGGCCGTGGTTCCGGGGGCCTCGCTCTCGGGCGGCATCGAGACGACTCGTCGCGCCTTCTGCTGCTTGATTCGCGCATTGAATACCTGTACTGCACGCCCGTCGCGAAGTTCGAAGTCCACCGCCACTCCCGGCCCCGGCAAGCCACGCCCGCGCCAGCCGACCAGATCGAAGGCGTGCTCACCGCCCTTCTCGTCCCGAATGGTGCCCTGCTGTTCTGCATCATCGAAATGGATGATTTCCCCGATCACATCATGTCTCCCGACTCTTCAGACTTCTGCGCCTGACTTTCTCGATATGTGAGCTTCTCGACATCTGACTTTCACGACATATGAACTTCTCGACATATGAGTTTCTCAACGCCTGCCCCGGCCGACTAGTCATGCGCTTCGCGACTGTCCGACAGGGTGACGGACACCGAGTCAGAGAAGCGCAAGGCATGTGGCTTGTCGATCTCGACCTGCGCCGTCAGCACCTGTTCGTGCGCCATCACGATATCCAGCACCTCACGGGTCATGCGTTCGAGCAGCGCGAAACGCCCTTCCTCGACATGCGCGATCAACTGCTTGGTGATGGTGCGGTAATTGAGCGCTTCACTGATGTGATTGAACTGCACGGCGCGTGCCGCGCGATAGCGGATCACCACGTTGATCACGACATCCTGGCGGTTCTGGATCTCGTCTTCATTGATCCCGATATAGGTGCGCAGACGGAGATTCTTGATGCGAATGGTGGCGAGATCGTGATCGAGATGTTCATCGTGCAAGGCATGCATCGGCATCGGCAGGGACTCCTGATCAAGGGAAACGCGCGAGATGACTCCCAGACAAGAACGCCGCCTCGAAAGGCGGCGTCTTTACTCAGCTGTCAGCTGATCAACGTCAGGAATTCCTGACGGGTCGGCTGATTGTCGCGGAAGGCGCCCAGCATCACGGACGTCTTCATGCTGGAATTCTGCTTTTCCACCCCACGCATCATCATGCACATGTGACGCGCTTCGACCACGACGGCCACACCACGTGCACCGGTGACCTGCTGAACGGCCTCGGCGATCTGCTTGGTGAGGTTTTCCTGGATCTGCATGCGACGCGAATACATGTCGACGATACGCGCGAACTTGGACAGACCGAGCACCTTGCCAGACGGCAGATAGGCGATGTGGCACTTGCCGATGAACGGTAGCAGGTGATGCTCGCACATCGAGTAAAGCTCGATGTCCTTGACCAGTACCATCTCGTCCGTATCGGAGGTGAAGACAGCGCCGTTGACGATCTCCTCCAACGACTGATGATAGCCATGAGTCAGGTACTGCATGGCCTTGGCCGCGCGCTTGGGCGTATCCAGCAGGCCCTCACGCTCTGGATCCTCACCCAATGCGGTGATGATCTGGCGGTAGTGGTTGGCAATCTCTTCGGTCATCCGTCTGCCTATGGTATCGGTCAGGGGCGCGCACTAGCGCACGCATAGCAGGGGTAAAGCACAAAAGTCATACACAAGCGATCAGATGGCAAGAAATCGTATAACTTCGTGTTCAATGTCAGGGCCAGATTCTACCTCAGGCATGCCGTCAACGCAGGTCTGTTCACGCGATTGTCGTATCCATGCAACACATGCGCCCCCAACGGTAACCGTTGGGGGCGCATGAAGGGGCGACGTCAATCACTTCGCCAAAGGGGGCTCAGGCCTCGCTGCAGCTTTCAGGTCATGCCGCGACCGCTAGGCCAGCCAACGCGGCGCAGACAGCGCGACGCGCTGCTGTTCCAGGCTGCGAATGTGGTCGTCCCAGTAGCCCAGACTCGCCACGTGCGAGAAGGCCTGCGGGAAGGCGGGGTCCGACCAGCGCCGCACCACCCAGGCGCTGTGACGCACCATGCGCAGTGTGCGCAGGGTCTCGATCCACTTGAGCTCGCTGCGATTGAACTCACAATGCTGCTCGTAGCCCTCCAGCACCTCGGACAGCTGCATGTGCAGCTCCGGGTCGCTCTGACCGGTCAACAGCATCCACAGGTCCTGCACCGCCGGGGCGCTCAGGCAGTCATCGAAGTCGACCAGCGCGAAGCTGTCATCACGTCCCAGCATGTTGCCGATGTGGCAGTCGCCGTGGGTGCGGATCAAGGCGCTTTCCGGCCAGCTCTGCTCCGCGACCAACGGACGCAGTGCCTCGATGACGCGCTGGTAGCTGTCGCGCTGGCGCTCACTCAACCAGTCGGAGGCCAGCACGCTGGCGCAGCTCTCTTCCAGAATCCGCAGCGGCGAGAGTGTCTCCCGCTCGCGAAACGCGCTCTTGCGCCCCACCGCGTGCACGCGACCGATCAGCTCACCCAGCTGGTAGAGATGCTCGGCAGATTCAAGCTCCGGCGCGCGCCCCACCACATGCGGGAAGAGAGCGAAGTCGAAGCCTTCGAATCGATGCAGCGTCTCGCCGGCCTCGTTCGCCCACGCGGGGGCGCCCGGGACACCGGCCTCATCCAGTTCGGCCAGGAAGGCGTGCTCCTCGAGAATCTGGGCACGGCTCCAGCGCTCGGGGCGATAGAACTTGGCCACCCAGCGGCGTCGGTCATCATCGGCGAGATGGTAGACACGATTCTCGTAACTGTTCAGCGCGAACGGCTCGCCGGGCAACCAGAAGCCCAGCGATTCGACAGCGGCCACGACACGGTCCGGCGCGAGAGCATCGAAGGGATGAAAACGCGTGTCTCCATGGCCCTCTGGCGCGGATGTCGTCGACCAGGTGTTGCCATTGGAGCGCGCATCCAACTCGCGCGAGGTGCCGGAAGATTGCGTGTCTTCGGGGGAAACAGGATCAATAGGCATGGCAATTCCTCGGGCATGGACCAGCAAACGGCTGCCGGACCTTGCATGCTATGAGATTAGACCCTCTGCACGCCAGTCTTCTCCCTGATTGACCCCGCCTGCCCGCTGAGTTCAACGCCCGCTGGGAGGTTGAACCCTGGCGGCACATGCCGTGCGGCTCACCTTCATGTCGCGTTTGCAGGTCACGGCGCCCCGCGCGAGGCCAGGGGAGTCCGCGCCAGCACGCAGGCCTCGACCTCACGGGCACCGGCTCGCAGGCAGGCCTGAGCAAGACTATCGAGCGTCGCACCGCTGGTCATGACGTCATCGATCAGCAGCACGTGCTCGGGCAGTAGGCCCTCGATGTCATAACGCCCACGCTGGGCCTTCAGACGCCCGCGCCTATCCCGCAGTCGCTGATCCGGCGCCGCCCTGGCCACCGCGACTGACGCCTCGTGCGGCATGCGCCTGTCGCGTACCCGCGCCATATCCCGCGGATGGCCAGCAATGGCGGGGCTCAGCCCGCGACACAGCTCTGCCAGCGCATCATGGCCGCGCTGGCGACGACGATAGGCATCTGCCGGCACCAGCAGCACTGCGCCGTGAGGATGCGACTGGCGCCACTCGTGGCAGAAGTGCGTCAGCTCCCGCTGCATGAGTTGGCGAAGCAGTCGTCCGGCGCGGCGCTGATGCTGGTCCTTGTAGCGCTGGAACAGCCCCGCCAGCAGTCCTTCATAACGCAGTGGCGCATAGCAGCGCGTAAAGGCGGGCGGTGACGACAGGCACCGCGCGCAGGCCTGCTGACTCAAGGCCAGTGAGGCGACAGGCTCAGCACAGCGCGGACAGGCATGCTGATTGCGCGCGATTCTCGCCTCGCAGGCGTCGCACCACTCGCGGCGCGATGACAGCGCTCGCTCATGACGCGAGCGTGTCGCTAGAGAGGAAAATGAATGGGGAGGTGAAACTGAAGCGCTCTGCCGTTCGGCCGCGCCGGACATGGCTGTCGTCAGCTGACGCTGACAGAAGGCGCAGGGTCGCGACAGCTGCCAGTGGTCAACCAGCAGATTTCTCATCGTTGACAGCGCCCGCGGAAACTCTATCATCTCAGTTAACCTTGTCTTTCTCGATGCGTTGACTGACTACTCGCCAGCTCGGCTGCCGGACTCACCCACGGATGAACGGCTCAGCGCGCTCTCGCTCTGCCCGCCTGATGAAGGACCTCAAGCTCATGACCGTAGAAGCCTCTCGCGTGACCACACAAGCCACGAATATCCCTGCGCCTGCCGATGACAGCGTGGTACGCCATGACTGGAGCGTCGCGGAAATCGAGGCGCTGTTCGCCCTGCCCTTCAATGATCTGCTGTTCCGTGCCCAGCAGGTGCACCGCCAGCACTTCGACCCGAACGCGGTACAGGTCTCCACCCTGCTGTCGATCAAGACCGGCGCCTGCCCGGAAGACTGCAAGTACTGCCCGCAGTCCGGCCACTACAACACCGGCCTTGGCAAGGAAAAGCTGATGGAGATCGAGAAGGTGGTCGAGCAGGCGCGTGCCGCCAAGGATGCCGGCGCCAGCCGCTTCTGCATGGGTGCGGCCTGGAAGAGCCCGCGTGAGCGCGACCTCGAGGTGGTCACCGAGATGGTGCGTCAGGTGAAGTCGCTGGGGCTCGAGACCTGCATGACGCTGGGCATGGTCGATACCGATCAGGCCAGAAAGCTCGCGGATGCCGGCCTCGACTACTACAACCACAATCTGGACACCTCACCGGAGTACTACGGCGAGATCATCACCACGCGCAGCTACAGCGAGCGCCTGGACACCCTGGCCAGCGTGCGCGAAGCCGGCATGAAGGTGTGCTCCGGCGGCATCCTCGGCATGGGCGAGACCACCACCGACCGTGCCGGCCTGCTGCGTCAGCTGGCCAATCTGGAGCCGCAGCCGGAATCGGTGCCGATCAACATGCTGGTCAAGGTGGCGGGCACGCCGCTGGAGAATGTCGATGACCTCGATCCCATCGAGTTCATCCGCGCCATCGCCGTGGCGCGCATCATGATGCCGAAGAGTCACGTGCGCCTTTCCGCTGGCCGCGAGCAGATGGACGATTCCACCCAGGCACTGGCCTTCCTCGCCGGTGCCAACTCCATCTTCTATGGCGAACGTCTGCTGACCACCGGCAACCCGCAGGCCAACCGTGACCGCGAGCTGTTCGAGCGTCTTGGCCTGCACCCGGAGACCCGCCAGGAAGTCGCCAGCGACGAAGTGCGCGAAGCCGCCCTGAAGGCCGCCATGGAAGAAAAGGCACGCGCCAATGTCGAGGGCAGCCTGTTCTATGACGCCACGCGCGAAGCGACGCCCGCCAGCAGCGAAGGCCAGGTGCGCGAACGCAAGCCCTGCGGTCTGGTGGTCTGATCGCTCGTGGCCACTGATACGCTCGCCTGCCAGCGCGCAAGCTCCAAGTCCAGCGGCAGCTTCACGCATCTGGAGGCCCTGCTCACTCAGCGTGAGCAGGCCGGCCGTTATCGCCGGCGCCTGACGCTGGATTCGCCCCAGGGCCCCCACGTCATCCTCGCCGGGCAGACAACCGATGCAGAAGCGCGCCCGCTGCTCAACTTCACCGCCAACGACTATCTGGGGCTGGCCAAGCATCCGGCACTGATCGAGGCCGGCTGTCGCGCGGCGCGTGACTTCGGTGTCGGCAGCGGTAGCGCGCATCTGGTCAATGGCCACCAGCGCGCTCACCACCAACTGGAAGAACGTCTGGCCGAGCTGACAGGACGCCCCCGCGCGCTGCTGTTCTCCACCGGCTTCATGGCCAATCTGGGCGTGATCGATGCGCTGGCGAGTGCTTCGCGCGAGGCCGGTCGCAGCCTCGAGATCTTCCATGATCGTCTCAATCACGCCAGCCTCCTCGATGGCGCGCGCCTGGCATCCTCAGGCACCACTGCCGTGCGCTCGCGTCGCTTCCATCATCGCGATATCGAGGACCTCGAGCGCCAGCTGGCGCGCTCCCGGGCCGACGACAAGCTGGTGATCAGCGATGGCGTCTTCAGCATGGATGGCGACTGCGCCGATATCGCGGGCCTGAGCCAGGCCTGTGCTCGGCACGGCGCCTGGCTGATGATCGACGATGCCCACGGACTGGGCGTGCTGGGTGAGCATGGCGAAGGCCTGGTCGGGCGCGATACCCCGCTGGCTGATGTGCCGGTATTGGTCGGCACCCTGGGCAAGGCGCTCGGTAGCAGCGGCGCCTTCGTCGCCGGTAGCGATGCGCTGATCGAGAGCCTGATCCAGCTGGCCCGCCCCTACATCTACACCACCGCGCAACCGCCGCATGTCGCGGCCGCGACCCTGGCGGCGCTCGAGATCATCGCGCGCGAGCCGCAACGCCGCGAGCAGCTACAGGCCCGCGTGCAGCAGTTCCGTGATGGATGTGCCCATCTGCTGGCGGGCAGTGGGCTCGCGCTCGAGCTGTCGCCAGCCGACACCAATGATTCACCCTCCATTCCGCTGACCCCGATTCAGCCGCTGATTCTGGGCAGCGAAGCGCGGGCCTTGGCCTGGAGCGCGGCACTGCGCGAACGCGGCGTGCTGGTCTCGGCCATCCGCCCACCCACGGTGCCCGCCGGTAGCTCGCGCCTGCGCTTCACCTTCTCCGCCGAGCACACTGCCGAGGATATCGCGGCACTGCTCGACGCTCTCGAAGCGGTACTGGCAGCGGAAAAGACCCAGCCCCGCTCTTCTTCCCCAACCATCAGCTCAGAAGGAGTCACGCCATGACGCTGTCTCGTCTGGTGCTGTTCAGCGGCTGGGGCATCGATGCGCGTATCTGGCAGCCCTTGATCGCCTGCCTGCACGCACGCCTCGCTCACGTCACGGAGACGGATGATCAGGCAGGTGACGGGGCAGATGATCAGACAAAGCGTCGCCCGCTGGAGATCATCACGCCGGACTGGCCAGAAGAAGGCTCGCAAGAGCCGACTGCCTCGCAAGCCTCACTGGGCGGCGCTGATACCCTGTGGCTGGGCTGGTCGCTGGGCGCCCTGCGGGCCGAGGCGCTGGCGAGAGAGCAAGCGCCGGCCGCTCTTGTCTCGCTGGCCATGGGGCCAAGCTTCATCGACCAGGCCCCATCTGAACAGACGATTCCCGCCCTGGCACCAGAAGTGCTGGAGGACTTCCGCGCAGCCTTCGCGCGCAACCCTGCCGCCAGCTGGCAACACTTTCTGCGCTGGCAGACCAGTGGTGAGGGCTCTGCACGTGACTGCCTCAGGCAATTGCGCGCACTGATCGGTCGCCACCCCGTCAGTCGCGAAGCGGTGCTGGCGGCAGGACTGGCGGAACTGGCCAGCCGTCAGATGTCACTAGCGCTTCAATCAGAGTTACCGCTCGAGTTCTGGCTCGGCAAGCAGGACCCGCTACTGGCGCCAGGCCTGAGTGCGGTGCTGCGCGCGCAGGGCCAGGTGGTCGCGGAATTCGAGGGTGGCCACTGCCTGCCATTGAGCGCGACCGAGGCGCTTGCCGATGCCCTGCTCACACGCATGGGCCTCGCCACCCACGTCACTCGTATCAGCGAGGAGGCCTGAGATGCCGATTGCCGTCAGCGTGCCGCCTACTGAACCTGCAACACCCCAGCTCACGCCTCCACTTACGCCTACCCCGAGCCGCCAGCAGATTGCCCGCGCCTTTGATCGCGGCGCTGCCGACTACCTCACGCTGGCGCAGGCGCAGCACGCCATGGCGGCCACCCTGTTCGCCTCGCTCCCTGAGCGGCTGCCGGCCGCCGCGCGAGTGCTCGATCTCGGTTGTGGACCCGGACATTGGACGCTCGAACTGGCGCAGCGCTACTCTGGGGCTCGCTGCATGGGGCTGGATCTCTCGCTTGAGATGCTGCGTGAAGCCGCACGCCAGACGAGCGAACTTGCGAGTGGCGACTCTGGACGCCTGCACTGGCTGCGCGCCGATGCCGAGCGCCTGCCACTGGCCGATGCGAGTCTGGACCTGGCCTTCTCGAGCCTGGCCGTGCAATGGTGCGACAGCCCTCGGCTATGGCTCGCGGAACTGTCACGCACCTTGAAACCCGGCGCTCGAGCGCACATCAACACCCTGGGGCCCGGCACCCTCAAGGAAGTACGCCATGCCTGGCAGCGCGCGGATGATTCCGTGCGTCACTTCCCCAGCGCCTCCCATCTTGCACGCCATGCCCAAGCCGCCGGGTTGCGCTGCCACTGGCAGTTACGCCCGCGGATATTTCACTATCCCGATGTCGCCGCCGTCATGGCCTCGATCAAGGGCATCGGGGCACAGACCGCCACTGGCCGGCGCCTGACACGTGCCGAAGTGCAGCAGGCCAAGGCGCGACATGAAACCTTGCGTACCGCGAAGGGATTGCCTGTAAGCTATCAAGTCATTGAACTTGTGCTCGAAAAACCGCTCAGAATTGCGTACGGATAACACTGATACTTTGCTTGAAGGCAATTACCTGCCTCGCTCGGATACAATGAAAACTGATATGAAAACCGCGGACAGCTCGTCACGGAACACGGCTCCGCCTGCGCGAGCCGAACATGGCATCGCCGCCTTCGTGACCGGCACCGATACCGAAATCGGCAAGACCTTCATCGCCAGCGCACTGCTGGCACGTGCTCGCCTGCGCGGCCTGACGACGCTGGGCCTCAAGCCCGTGGCCTCTGACTGCTTCGAGAATCACGATGGTCTGGTCAACGCCGACGCCCTGTCATTGCAGGCGCAGTGCGAACCGGAAGCCGATTATGAAAGCATCAACCCCTGGCGCTTCGCGCCGGCCATCGCGCCGCACATTGCCGCACGTCAGGTGGGCGTCAATCTCGAGGTGGCAAAGATCGCGGCGTATGTGCGAAGCCAGCGGACAAGTGCACCGCGCGACCTGCTGTTGGTGGAAGGCGCTGGCGGCTGGCGAGTACCGCTGAATGACGATGAGGATTTCTCGGACCTGGCCATCGAGCTGGGCTTGCCGGTGATTCTGGTCGTCGGGCTGCGCCTGGGCTGCATCAATCATGCGCGCCTGACGCTTGAGGCCATCGAGCGCGATGGGTTGGAGATCGCCGGCTATGTCATCAACCATCTGGAAGCGGATATCGAGGTCAGCGAAGACAACATGGCGACGTTGTCACGCACGTTGCGAGCCCCCTGTCTGGGGGTCGTGCCGTGGATGTGCGATGAAGACCTCTCCAATACACGCCACGCTGCCGAGCGCGCCGCCAGCTATCTGCAACTGCCCTGCGGGCTGGAGTCACGCAGCGTGCATGTCGTGCCGGAGTGAGTCAGTGAAGTTGCAGCACAAGGCGGGGAAATTCAGGGGTTAATCGACACAAGCGATTGACTTGAAAGGCATCACAGGTAAAATGCAGCCCTGCTTCTCGCGGAAGTGGTGGAATTGGTAGACACGCCAGATTTAGGTTCTGGTGCCGCAAGGTGTGGGGGTTCGAGTCCCCCCTTCCGCACCATCAGCAGACTCTGCTGATGCTCCCCAACTGCCTGGCGCAGTCAGCAAGTCCTCTCGCTTTTAATCTGTCATGCATGCGTCGTGATATCTGACGCCTTCTGCACCCATCATCATTGTCAGCGCCTTCCAGCCGATTACTGGTCCCGCGTCTTTCCCGCTTTCTGCGTTACTCTGCTTTGCAAACTACCTGCTCTGCATTCTCCTGCTTAGCGTTCCTCTACTTTGCGCCCCCGGTCGATCTATGGTGCGGCATTCGCGCGTCTGGACAAACCTCAGCGTCGTCTTATGCTGTCTTGCAGGTTGGTCAGGCTGACACGCGCCTGATCCAGCAATAGCTGGCGCTCTTCACGATCATGATGCGCGGCATGCGCCGCGGCGAGCTGCAGGTTCACGTATTCGATCCCGCTGGTGAAGCGATAGAACTCGCGACGCGAGGCCACCTGGCGAAAGGCGTCGAGCAGTGAGGGGTCAAGCGCCAGCCGCTCACCACGCGCAACGTCTGGCTCCGCCTCCACCAATGCCGATAGCAGTGGTTGCACGGCCTGATTCCATTCCTCTCTGCGCGGCCGCCAGCGACCGAGCCAGAAGCCGATGAAACCGCCGATGCCAAGGCCGCCCAGCCCCCATAACCATTCCCACTGCATGCTGGTGCCTCATTGCGTCAGATCGAATTCCGAGGGTCATTGCCTCATCTTGGCGCAGTATACCCAACAATGAGCGCTCTCATGCTCAACGCCCGATATATTTAATAAAATACTAATAAACAAGACATTTGCGCTCATTGCGCACGGGCACCCAGCACGATGATGGCGCTGCCTGCCAGGCAGACCAGTGTCCCCAGCAGGTCCCAGCGACTGGGCAACTGCTGCTCGACCAGCCACAGCCAGGCCACTGACGCGGCGATATAGACACCGCCATAGACGGCAAAGGCGCGCCCGGCGTGACTGACGTCGACCAGTGAAAGCAGCCAGGCGAACAGCGCCAGGCTCAGCATGCCGGGAATCAGCCAGCCGGGGCTGCGCTCCAGTTTCCACCAGGCCCAGAAACTGAAGCAGCCGGCGATCTCGGCGAGCGCCGCCAGCGGATATATCCAGAGAATCGACATCGATGAGTCTCGTGTGAGATTGGCAGCCCTGGGTGACAGCGCCATGAAAGTTGTCGGCATCAGACGACTCCCGCACCCCGTCAAAAGCCGCTAGGATTAATTAGCGGACAATCCATGGACAATCACGGCCGATGGATTCCCTGTCCGTCTCTCCGTATTGACCAAGCCAGGATTGGCGCCGTCTTGCTGCGCATGATATCGCGCAGTGACTCGATAACAAGGAACCCCACGATGACTCGGCAACGACTGATCATCAACCGCCTGGATGCTGACCGCCTCCAGCGCCTGATCGACGCTCAGCAGCACGATGAGGAGCTGTCCCTTCGCCTCGAAAGCCGCCTGATCCAGGCAGAGATCGTGCCCCCCGATGACTTCCCCGAAGACCGCGTCAGCATGCGTAGCCGCCTGCGTCTCAAGGGGTCGCGCTCCGGCGATAGCGAGCTGACACTGCACTATCCCACCCCGGAGGATGGTGAGTGCATTTCACTGCGCAACCATCTGCCGCAGCCCGAAGAGCAAGAGACCTCACTGGCCCTGTGCATCATGTCGCCACTGGGCATCGCGCTGCTGGGAATGGCGGTTGGCGAGCAGATCACGCTGCCCCGGGAAGATGGCCAGAGCGACATCATCCGCCTGGAAGCCATCCTGCATCAGCCGGAAGCCTGCGGTCATTTCCACCTCTGAAGGGCCAGTGCCGCTTGATTCACACCAGAAAAAAAGCGCCAGGTTCGACAGTCTGCCTGCGCAGACACAGGCTGGCAGCACGGCAATACGCTACGCTGACAGGAGCCAGCAGGGTTGCCGGACCCTGCTGACTCACGCCATTGCTCCTTGACATAACACGCCATCGATCCCGCTGCGCACCTGTGCATGCGGGCATTTTCAATGTCTGTCTGGAGAATGCCTCATGGGTATATTATCGCACCCTCATATCAAGGCAGACGCTCACCAGCGTCTGCATGAAGCACTCGAGCACTACGCGGCCAGTCATCAGCATCGTGAAAACATCCGCATGCATCTGGTCTGCGTACCTGTCATCTTCACTGCCAGCTTGATCCTGCTATGGAGACTGCTCGGGGGGCAGGGGCTATCGAGTGAACCGGGGCTGGGTCTGTGGATGCTGCCCGGTGGCGTGGTCACCCTGGCGCTCCTGGCCGTCTATGCGCGCTTCTCTCTCAGGGTGCTTGGCGTGATGGTCACCTGGACCCTGGCCAGTCTGGCCGTGATGTTCGTGATGCTTGGGCTCAACTGGCCGGTGACTCCGATGATGCTGGCGGCCTTCGTGGTTGCCTGGATCGGTCAGGTCGTCGGCCATCGTATCGAGGGCCGCAAACCGGCCTTCCTCGATGATCTGCGTCAGCTGCTGATCGGCCCGCTGTTCGTGCTGGTCGAGCTGTTCCCCGCCATGCGTGACTGGCTGCTGAAGCAGGATGAGCCGACCGAGCGGTCATGAGCCGACCTGCAAGCATGCAAGCTTACCGACACGGTCCGATGGACAGGGGCTCAGGCCACACAAAAAAGCCCAGCGACCTGACACGGTCGCTGGGCTTTTCATGGGACGCTAGTGACGATCACGGTGCCTTAGCCTTACGTCATTGCGTCTTGCGTCATTGCTCCGGCGCGAAATCCTCGAGGCTGAAGGCCATCAATGGCGCTGCACCAGCACTGATCTGGGCTTCCAGGGCGACGGCGCGCGGCAGCACGCGTGCCACGAAGTACTCCCCGAGCGCCAGCTTGCGGCGATAGAAGGCCTCACCGCTGGCACCTGCTTGCGCCAGTCCATGCGCCGCAGCTCGCGCCATGCGCAGCCACAGATAGCTGTAGACACACAGCCCTGCCAGATTGAGGTAGTCACAGGCCGCCGCGCCCAGCTCTTCCAGGTTGTCATCGGCACGGGCCAGCAACTGCTCGGACACTCGCTCCAGACGCGCAAGCTCCGTCTTGCAGGCCTCGGCGAACGGGTGGGTCCGAGCATCGTCGACCTGACACTCAAGCTCGGCTCGCACCAAGGCGGCAAAGCTCGCCACATGGGCGCCACGATTGCGGTAGAGCTTGCGCCCCACCAGATCCATCGCCTGAATGCCGTTGGTGCCTTCGTAGATCATCGCGATGCGTGCATCGCGCACGTACTGCTCAGCGCCCCACTCCACGCAGTAGCCATTGCCACCATAGAGTTGCTGCGCCATGACGGTGGCATCGAAGCCACGGTCGGTCAGCAGCGCCTTGGCGATCGGCGTCATGAATTGCACCAGCGCATCCGCGCCAGCCTTCACCGCGTCATCGGCGTGATATTTGACGCGGTCCAGCTGCTGGCCCACGAAGACGGCAAAGGCGCGCCCGGTCTCGTTCCAGACGCGCACCTCAAGCGCCATGCGTCGCACGTCAGGATGCACCAGAATCGGGTCGGCCGGCTTGTCAGGCGCCTTGGCCCCAGTCGGTGCCCGGCTCTGCAGACGCTCGGCGGCGAAGTCCATCGCGCTCTGATAGGCCACCTCGCCCAGCCCCAGCCCCTGCAGACCGATGGAGAGACGCTCGTAGTTCATCATGGTGAACATCGCCGCCAGCCCCTGATGCGGCTCGCCAATCAGCACGCCTTCGGCACCGTCGAAGTTCATCACGCAGGTCGCGCTGCCCTTGATGCCCATCTTGTGTTCGATGGAGCCACAGCTGACCGCATTCGGTGCCGTCGGCTGCCCATCGGCATCCAGCAGGTGCTTGGAGACCAGAAACAGCGAGATGCCACGCGTCCCCGACGGCGCATCCGGCAGCTTGGCGAGCACCAGATGCACGATGTTGTCGACCATGTCGTGCTCGCCGCCGGTGATCCAGATCTTGGTGCCGGTGAGGCGATAGCGCGGCAGCCCCAGCAGCGGGTCATCGCCCTCGAGGGATTCGGCACGGGTGCGGATCAGGCCGAGGTCCGTGCCGCAATGCGGCTCGGTCAGACACATGGTGCCCAGCCAGTCGCCGGCATACATGCGCGGCAGAAATACCTGCTTGACGGACTCCGGCGCGTGGCTGTCCACCGCCAGACAGGCACCGGCATTCAGCGCCGGATAGAGCGCGAAACTGGCATTGGTGGCGTAGAGCATCTCTTCAAAGGCCACGGTGAGCATCTTGGGCATGCCCTGACCACCGTATTCAGGGTTGCCGCCCAGTCCCATCCAGCCGCCTTCGGCGAGTACCCGATAGGCCTCCTTGAAGCCCTTGGGTGTCGTGACGTGGCCGTTTTCGAAACGCGCACCCTCGGCGTCACCGCTCAGGTTCAGCGGCAGCAGCTCGGCCTGGGTCACGCGCGCACCTTCCTCGAGAATCGCCTCGGCCAGCTCGACATTCACCTCTTCGGTGGCTGCCATGTCCGCCCATTCCTGCTCGGCGGCAAACACCTCATCGAGAATGAAGCGTGCATCCTTGAGTGGCGCCTGATACTTGGCCATATCACTGTCCTCACTGACTCATGTGCTAAGGGCTTGCGCGAAAAACTTGCCTCACGCCCGTGATGAAAGACGGGCTTCGCTCAGCAGAATTCAAACGATTGCTTGAAACAATAGGCGCAATCAGATGCCACGTCATCTCGACCTTGGCCCAAGAGCCGCCCAGCCATGTGCCAACGCGATGGTCAGGCCAACGACCACAGCCCCCCCATGGCCCGCGACCTAACGCAAGACGCCGCCCCGGGGTTACCGAGGCGGCGTCTTGTCACTGCTCATGTCGCTGCTTTTTCGCTTCTACGCCTTCGTTTCCACGACGGTCGCGCTATACCGATACCACATTGGCCAGCGGCGTCGGATGCTTGCCATCTTCCCACCCCAGGCTGCTGTTGGCATTCGGCGAGAACCATTGAAGTGTGTCGTGCAGCTTGACCACATCCCCGACGATGATCAGCGTCGGCGGCTTGAGGCCCTGACCGGCGATCTGCGCCGGCATGTCCGCCAGCGTTGCCACATGCACACGCTGACGCGCGGTGGTGCCCTGCTCGACCAACGCGATCGGCGTGGACGCCGCCAGGCCATTGGCGATCAACTGCTCGCAGATCAGGCCCAGGCTGCCAAGCCCCATGTAGAAGACCAGCGTCTGGGCCGGACGCGCCAGCGCTTCCCAATCCAGGTCACAGCTGCCATCCTTGAGATGCCCGGTGACGAAGCGCACCGACTGGGCGTGGTCGCGATGGGTCAGCGGGATGCCCGCGTAAGCCGCGCAACCGGAAGCCGCCGTGATGCCCGGAACCACCTCGAAACTGATACCGGCACCGGCCAGGGTCTCGAGCTCTTCCCCGCCGCGCCCGAAGATGAAGGCATCACCGCCCTTCAAGCGCACCACGCGATGCCCGGCGCGAGCGTAATCCACCAGCGCCTGATTGATGCCTTCCTGGGGCACGCTATGATCACTGCGCGCCTTGCCGACGTACAGGCGACGCGCCTCAGGCTTGGCCAGCGCCAGAATCTCGTGACTGACCAGACGGTCGTGAATGATGACATCGGCCTGCTGCAGATGACGCAGCGCCTTGAGGGTCAGCAGCTCCGGATCGCCCGGTCCCGCACTGACCAACGCCACCTGGCCATGCGTGCCCGTGAAGCGGTCCTCCTCCTTTACCGGCAATACCGCCTCGCCTGCCACCAGGCGTGGCGGCAGACGCACGCTGGAGTCCCGGGGGTGGCTCGGCGCGAACACCATCACGTGCTGCTCGCGCGCATGACGCAGGATGCCGCGATCACGTCCTTCGCTGCCGGTCGCGACCAGCCATAGCTGGCCCGGTGCCGGTACGGGCAACAGGGTATCGGCAACCTCCCAACCTTCACGACCACACAGGGTCTCCAGCATCGGCATGCGGGCATCGCCGTAGACACACAGGTCAGCGCCGAGTCCGGCAAAACGCTCCGCCAGAGCGACAGCCTCCTGGCCGCCACCGATCAGGCACAGCTGGAGTCGTGAGGGATCACAGGAGAGATTGAGAAATTCCATGGGGCACATCCACAAACGCGGCAAGGCTGGGGAGCAGCCTTCGATGGGTCGCATTTTAGAGCATAAGAACCACTCTCTAAAATAACCAATAAGAATAACAACCCTGATGCTACGTTGTAGTCACGCAGAGGAAATACCGAGTGAGGGAATAACGAGTGGTGCGATCGGGCAAGGCCTCTGTCTTCGCGATAAACGAAGGCCCCCGCTTCCAAACGAAAGCGGGGGCCTTGGCTGCAAGAATCCACTACGGCGAATCACGCACCTCAGACGTTGATGGTTTCCACTCCACCCATGTAGCCACGCAGCGCCTGCGGCACGCTGATGGAGCCATCGGCGTTCTGATGGTTTTCCAGCACGGCGACCAGGCAGCGACCCACGGCCAGACCGGACCCATTCAGGGTATGCACCAGCTGCGGCTTCTTCTGACCTTCGACACGCACACGCGCCTGCATGCGGCGCGCCTGGAAGTCACGGCAATTGGAGATGGAGGAAATCTCGCGGTAGGTCGCCTGGCTCGGCAGCCAGACTTCCAGGTCGTAGGTCTTGGCGGCGGCAAAGCCCATGTCGCCGGTGCACAGGGTCACGGCACGATACGGCAGTTCCAGCGCCTGCAGGATGGCTTCGGCGTGGCCGCGCATCTCTTCGAGGGCTTCGTCGCTCTTCTCCGCCGCGACGACCTGCACCATCTCGACCTTGTCGAACTGGTGCTGGCGAATCATGCCGCGGGTATCACGACCATAGGCACCGGCTTCACTGCGGAAGCACGGGGTATGGGCGGTGAACTTGAGCGGCAGACTGCCGGCGTCGATGATCTCGTCGCGCACCATGTTGGTCAGCGGCACTTCGGCGGTCGGGATCAGGAAGAAATCACGATCGTCGTTGAGCTTGAACAGGTCTTCCTCGAACTTGGGCAGCTGGCTGGTGCCCATCAGGGAATCGCGGTTGACGATATACGGCACGTAATATTCTTCGTAGCCGTGCTCAAGCGTCTGCTTGTCGAGCATGAACTGCACCAGCGCACGGTGCAGGCGCGCGATGGAGCCATGCATCACGGCGAAGCGTGAACCGGTGATCTTGACCGCCAGCTCGAAGTCCAGCTGGCCCTTGAGCTCACCCAGGTCGACGTGGTCACGCACGTCGAAATCGAATTCACGCGGCGTGCCCCAGCGGTGCAGCTCGACGTTGTCGCTCTCGTCAGCGCCTTCCGGCACTTCGGCGTCCGGCAGGTTCGGCAGGCTGGCCGCCATGGCATCGGCCTTGGCCTGCAGCTCGTTGAGCTCGGACTTGGCGGCGTCGAGACGCTCGCCCAGATCACTGACTTCTGCCAGCAGCGGCGCGATGTCTTCGCCGCGAGCCTTGGCATTACCGATGGACTTGGAGCGGGTGTTGCGCTCGTTCTGCAGGGATTCCGTCTCGACCTGCAGGTCACGGCGGCGCGCTTCCAGCGCGGCAAAGGCTTCAGTATCCAGCTGATAGCCACGACGTGCGAGGCGCTCAGCAGTCGCTTCAAGATCAGCGCGCAGAAGTTTCGGGTCCAGCATGTGGGAAGGCTCTCTCGTCGGATCACTCAGGCCGCATCGCGGCGCGGAAAGGTTATGCGCACTAGTCTACCTCAGCCATGCCCTGCTTCGCAGCCGCCCAGGCGACAGGAGGGCGCGCCCGAGCACGGGAATCACAGCAGAACGCGTGCGATCTTCATGCCCAGCGCGACCATGCCCAGACACGCCACCACACTGACGGCGACATAGATCAGCCCCGCCAGCATGCGCCCGCTCATCATCAGATTGAGCGCCTCGAGGGCAAAGGTGGAGAAGGTGGTGAAGGCGCCGGTGAAGCCTGCCACCATGATCGCCTGCCAGACGGGAGCCAGCTTGAGCTCCTGGGTCACCCAGATGAACAGGAATCCCATCAGGCAGCTGCCGATCAGATTGACGCCAAGGGTCCCCCACGGGAAACCGCGCCCGGCAGCGCCGACGATCCAGCCACTGACGAGATATCGTCCCAGCGCCCCGATGGCGCCGCCCGCTGCTACTGCCAACCAGGTTCCCATGTGCCTTGTATGCCCCGTGCTCGATTCAATGCGAATGAGTGCTGGGCAACGCCATGGATCGGCCGCCCGCCACTCTGGCACCCGAGGGTGCCGCCTAGCGCTCCATTGTAGGAAAATCGCCAGTCACGGGGAATCCGCGACTCACGAAAGGCGGGTTGAACAAAGTACGACACCCGCGATGCGCCTCCTGATCAATGGGCATCGCGGGTATCTGAGGGTGGCTGAGAGTGGAAGGCATCAGGCGGCAGGGCGCCTCATTCACTGCCGGGGGACGCACTGCCCTGCTCGATCTCCGCGCGCAGTTGCTCCAGCACCTGCTGCCATTGGCGGTGTGCGCCCTCCTTGCCCCCCAGCTGCTCCAGACCGCGTGCCGTCCAGGTGCCGGGGGTGCCGATACGCGAGGCAAGCTCGCCGGGCGGGGTATCGGGGTGGGCTTCCATCAAGGCCAGCGCATCGCGCAACTGCGCCATCAGCAACAGGCGCGCCTGGGGGCCGCTCATGCCGGGCACCGTCTGGAACCAGTCGAGCAACGCCTGCTGTTGCGCCATCTGCCAGGCATTCACGCAGACCGCCAGCATGCTGGCCTCGAAGGCCGCTTCATCATCGAAGGCGATGATCTGCCGGACCGCCGGCCCGAGCAGGTCGCGCGTCAGCGGGTCTTCCGGATAGAGCGTGAGGGCACTCTGCCCCTCACAGACCGCCAGCCCCGTCATCACCCGCACCACTCGCGCCGGCGCGAACCAGCGCTGCAGCTGCTGTAGTGGCACCCCGGCCGCCAGCACCATCAGGTGATGGTCCTTGCTCAGTGCGCGGCTTTCACGCAGTTCACTTGCCAGTGCCTCGAGCTGCTCTGGCCGCACTCCGACCAGCATGCACAGGCTCGATTCACACACCGCGACATTGCTGACGTGGCGGATGGCACCGAAACGCCAGCCTAGACGATGACTGCGCACGTCGTTGCGCGGCGAGAGATGAAATTCCAGATCATGCCGCGAACGGCCTTCGCGCTGACAACCGCGCGCCAACGCGACCAGCAATGACTCCGCCAACTCCCCCACCCCCAGCACTCCCAATCGCGTGGGCGGCTGACGAGACTCGCGATGACAGGTGGAGGTCGAGGAATAGGTGGACGATGCCATGAGCTAACTCCTGATGACTCAGCTGAGGGGGAAGACAGCTTCAAGGAAAGAAGCAGAGGGGATGTGGCATGACAGTCTGCCTTGCGATGCCAACGGTACCACTGAAGCGGCGACTGATGCCTGATGATCACCCGCAGCATGTGCACATCACCCCCTTGTGGCTTGCATTCTGACGCACACACCTCGATTTGATGACTCTTCACAGCGTAGTCATTCCTCACTCCTTTCACCTGAATTCCCGTCTCGCGAGTGACGCAATGCCGCGCTGGGCTGGGGCCACACGCCCAGCTCAGGTAAGCTTAGGCCCATTGGCCCTGGATGCCTGCCTGACGCGACTCACTGCCCGAGCGAGATCATGACCGAACGCCTGCTGGATATGCCCGCCCCCGTCGATTCCCTCTATCTGGACTTCCTGGCCGCCCTGCGAGATGCAGGCTTTGCCGGTGACATCAGTCCGGACTACGCCAACCGCACCGTGTTGTCTACCGACAACTCGCTCTATCAGGTGCTGCCTCAGGCCGTGGTCTACCCGCGCCATGCCGAGGATGTCCAGCGCATTGCGCGCCTCTCCCACGAGCCACGCTTTTCGGGCGTCACCCTGGCGCCACGCGGCGGCGGTACCGGCACCAATGGCCAGTCGCTCAATGACGGCGTGCTGGTGGATGTCTCGCGGCACATGAACCGCATTCTCGAGATCGATGTCGAGAACCGCCGCGTGCGCGTCGAGGCCGGCGTGGTGAAGGACCAGCTGAATGCCGCGCTCAAGCCGCATGGCCTGTTCTTCGCCCCGGAGCTCTCGACCTCCAACCGCGCCACCATTGGCGGCATGATCAATACCGATGCCTCCGGTCAGGGCAGCTGCGAATACGGCAAGACGCGTGACCACGTGCTGGCGCTCGACAGCGTTCTGCTCGACGGGACCCGGCTGTCGAGCCATGCCATCGATGATGCCGAGCTCGAGGCACTGTGTGCGCGTGATGATCGCGTCGGTGAGGTCTACCGCACCGCACGTGCCATCGCCGATGAGCGCGCCGAGGAAATCGCCGACATCTTTCCGCCACTCAACCGCTGCCTGACCGGCTACGACCTCGCCCACCTGCGCGAGGCCGACGGACGTTTCAACCTCAACAGCCTGCTGTGCGGCGCCGAGGGCACGCTGGGCTTCGTGGTCGAAGCCGAACTGAATGCATTGCCCATCGCGCCCTGCTCGACGCTGATCAACCTGCGCTACGCAAGCTTCATGGACGCACTGCGTGACGCCAAGGCGTTGATGGCCGTCGAGGGCAATCGCCCGACCTCCATCGAGACGGTGGATGACACCGTGCTCAATCTGGCCATGCAGGACTTCGTGTGGGACAGCGTCGAGGAATTCTTCCCGGCCAGTGAAGAAGGCACCCCGGCCATCGGCGGCATCAACCTGATCGAATTCAATGCCGACAGCGAAGAGGTGCTGGATGCCAAGGTGCAGGCTTTCAGCGAGCACCTGGCCAGCGATACCAGTGTCGAGCGCCTCGGCTTCACCGAAGCCCGTGGCCGCGCACAGATCAGCCGCGTCTATGGCATGCGCAAGCGCTCGGTGGGCCTGCTGGGCAATGTCGATGGCGAGGCCCGTCCGTTGCCCTTCGTCGAGGACACTGCTGTCCCGCCGGAGCATCTGGCCGATTACATCGCCGAATTCCGTGCCGCGCTGGATGCCCGTGGCCTGCGTTATGGGATGTTCGGTCATGTCGATGCCGGCGTGCTGCACGTGCGCCCGGCGCTGGACATGAAGGACCCCGCCCAGCAAGCGATGATTCGCGAGATCTCCGATGAGGTCGCCGCCCTCACCCACAAGTACGGTGGCCTGCTGTGGGGTGAGCACGGCAAGGGCGTGCGCTCCGAATATTCACCACGCTTCTTCGGCAGCCTCTACGGCGCGCTGCAGGACGTGAAGGCGGCCTTTGACCCGCACAATCAGCTCAATCCGGGCAAGATCGCCTCGCCGCGCCTGTCAGTGGCGCTGGTCGACGACGCTGGCGCCGGCGAAGAGGGCAGCGAAGGGAGCGAAGGGAGCGACAAGCGTGATCACGCTGACAGCGCCGTCGAGGCCTTCGACCCCCGCTTGATGCGTATCGATGACGTGACCATGCGCGGCGATCTCGACCGTCAGATCGATGAGCGCGTGTGGCAGGAATACGCCAGCGCCGTCTACTGCAACGGCAATGGCGCCTGCTACAACTACGATCCCAACGACGCCATGTGCCCGTCATGGAAGGCGACTCGCCAGCGCATCCACTCGCCCAAGGGGCGTGCCAGCTTGATGCGTGAGTGGCTGCGCCTGGAAGGCAACGCCGGACGCGACGTGATCGCCGAGGCCCAGGCCGCACGCACACCGGGCCTCAAGGGCACCGGCATGTGGCTGGCGCGTCTACCGGCGCGCATCAGCGCCTCGCTCAAGGCGCGCCGTGCCGGCTCCGCGCAGGCTGAGGGTCAGTCTGACGCCAACTTCGACCAGCAGGTCTATGACGCCATGTCCGGCTGCCTGGCGTGCAAGTCCTGCGCAGGCCAGTGCCCGATCAAGGTCAACGTGCCCGATTTCCGCAGCCGCTTCCTTGAGGTCTATCACCATCGTTATCAGCGCCCGCTGCGCGATTATCTGATCGGCAGCCTCGAATTCGTGCTGCCGTGGGCCGAGCGCGTCACGCCGCTCTATAACGGCCTGTTGACCCACAAGCTGGTCAGTCGTCTGCTGGAAGGCCCGATCGGCATGGTCGATGCGCCGCGCCTGTCGCGCGCCAGTCTGCGCAGACAGCTCAAGAGCTGGGGCGTGTCCGAGGCGACGCCGACCCAGCTGGGCCGCCTGACCGAATCCCAGAAGGCCAGAAGCGTGATCCTGGTGCAGGACGCCTTCACCAGCCACTTCGAGGCCCAGCTGGTGATCGACATCATCGAGCTGCTGTCGCGACTCGACATCCATGTCTTCGTCGCGCCCTTTGCCCCCAACGGCAAGCCGCTGCAGGTGCAGGGCTTCACCGGGGCCTTCCAGCGTACTGCGCGTGCCCAGGCCGAGCGCCTCAAGGCCATTGCTGACTTCGGCGTACCACTGGTCGGCATCGACCCGGCGATGACACTGACCTATCGTCAGGAGTATGTGAAGACGCTCGGCCCGAACGCGGTTCCCGAGGTGTTGCTGCTGCAGGAATGGCTGATCAGCCTGCGCAAGCTGCTGCCGGTCGGAGTGACCAAGACGATTCTCGGCAAGATGGACCCGGGCATGAAGCTGTTGAGCCACTGTACCGAAAGCACCAATGCGCCGGGTTCCGCCAAGGCCTGGCAGCAGGTCTACTCCGCCTTCGGCCTCAAGCTCGAGACCATCGCCACCGGCTGCTGCGGCATGTCCGGTACCTATGGCCACGAAGCGCGCAATCTCGAGACATCACGCGCCATCTATGAATTGTCATGGAAGTCCGTGGTCGAAGACGACGCCAATCAGGGCAAGCTGGTCGCCAGTGGCTATTCGTGCCGCAGTCAGAGCAAGCGTTTCTCCGGCAGCCAATTGCCGCATCCGCTGCAGGCATTGCTGCCACTGCTGCGTCGCGCCCAATGAGGGATCGCGTCTGCCCGACGTCATCACGCGGGTACGACAGAGAAAGGAAATGAGGAGAGCGCGATAAGGCAACGCGACGTTGCATACCACGGAATCAATCGCTAGGCTGCGCCCTTTCGGCCTGCCGCGCGGCACCTGAGTGGCGCCTGCCCCCTGCTTCGAGCCTGTTCGGACAGGCAGGGGCAGGGACCACGGACAGACGGCTGAGACACAACGAAACGATGAGCGGTGACCGCAACAGTGGCACCGCTCATTTTCGCTGACTCCAAGGAAGACATCCGATGACCGAACCTGCTCTGGCCCTGACCCTGATCGGTCTGATGGCTCTCGGCTGCCAGTGGCTGGCCTGGCGCATGCGTCTGCCCGCCATCCTGCCGCTGCTGATCGTCGGCATCCTCGCCGGCCCCGTCACGGGCTGGCTGAAGCCGGATGAGCTGCTTGGCGATCTCTTGTTCCCGCTGGTCTCGCTGGCGGTGGCGGTCATCCTGTTCGAGGGCAGCCTGACGCTGGACTTCAAGGACCTGCGCGGCCATGGCCATATCGTCAGGCGGCTGGTCACCACCGGCGTGGTGATCACCGGCGTGATCGGCACCGTGGCCGCCCACTATCTGCTCGACATGCGTTGGGAGATGGCCGCCGTGCTCGGCGCCCTGCTGGTGGTGACAGGCCCGACGGTGGTGATGCCATTGCTGCAGACGCTGCGCGCGCGCGGCAACCTGACCCAGATCCTGCGCTGGGAAGGCATCATGATCGACCCGGTCGGCGCGCTGCTGGCGGTACTGGTCTATGAGTACGTCGCGCTCGGCATGACCGGCAATGCGGCCTCGCATACCCTGTTGCTGTTCGCCCAGACGGTGGGCCTCGGGCTCGGCATGGGGGCACTGGGTGGCTGGTGCTGGGGGCTGGTGCTGCGACATTTCTGGCTACCCCAGAAGCTGCACAACTTCGGCACCCTGATGGTGATGCTGGGGCTGTTCGCCATTTCCAATACCCTGTTCCATGAATCCGGCCTGCTGACCGTCACCGTGATGGGCGTGTGGCTGGCCAACATGCGCGGCGTGCCGACCCAGCAGATCATCGAGTTCAAGGAGACCCTGACGGTCCTGCTGATCTCGGGACTGTTCCTGCTGCTGGCGGGGCGTCTGACCGTCGAGCAGCTGTCCCTGCTGTCGTGGCCGGCATGGGTCTTCCTGGCGGTGTTGATGTGGGTCGCGCGCCCGCTGACCGTCTGGCTGTGTACGTTGGGCAGCGAATTGACACTGCGCGAGAAGGCACTGCTGGCCTGGCTCTCGCCGCGCGGCATCGTCGCGGCAGCGGTCGCCTCGCTGTTCGCCCTCAAGCTCGAATCCCAGGGCATCGAAGGCGCCGAGATGCTGGTGCCGATGACCTTCCTGGTCATCATCGGCACGGTGGTGGTCCAGAGCCTGCTGTCACGTCCCATCGTCAAGGTGCTGGGCGTCGGCGAGCCGCCGCCCTCCGGCTTCCTGATCCTGGGCGCCAACTCGGTGTCGCGCCAGGTCGCCCGTGAACTGGTGGATGCCGGATTCTCGGTGCGCTTGACCGATACCAACTGGGATGCGGTGCAGGAAGCACGCATGGCAGGCCTGCCGGTCTACTACGGCAATCCACTGTCCGAACATGCCGCCCAGCATCTCGAGCTGACCGGTATCGGCCACCTGATGCCGCTGTCCCCCTATCGCGAACTCAATAGCCTGGCTGCGCTGCATTTTGAGCACATCCTGGGTCACGGGCGTGTCTTCCGGCTCGCCGAGGACAATGGCAAGAACGCCAAGCGCCAGCAGGACCAGGCACTGGGGCACCTGCCGCTGCTGTTCGATGGCAAGATCACCTATGCCAAACTGGCGAGCCTGCTGTCTCAGGGCGCGCAGTTCCGTCGTGCCCGCATCACCGAGAGCTTCAGCCTCGAGGATTACCGCAGGATTCATGAAGAGCGCCTGCTGCCGCTGTTCTGCATCAGCAGTCAGGGCCGCATCCGGATCGCCAACACGGCCGTGGCACTGGAGCCCAAGGCCGGCGAGACGCTGATCAGCCTGATCCATGCCGACTCGCCGGAGCTGAACAAGTCGTCCCAACCCAGGACCGACAAGGCTGAAGCTTCCCAGGCCGACAAGGGCACGGGCAGCAAGTCATCCCAGACGCCGCCGGGCTCGGGGTCAGGCCCCCAGCCGGCCAGTCGACTGCCGGGTGCCGGCACCTGACAGCGGTCAGCGGTCAGCGGTCAGCGGTCAGCGGTCAGCGGTCAGCGGTCAGCGGTCAGACCCAGCATCACGTCGGGACATCACGGCGCTACATCAGGACAGAAGGCACGAGGCTCGCTCATGGCGGGCCTCGTGCGTGTTGACGCAGGCACGCCTCGCGCGATTCACAAAAAATGCGTCAAACGTTAGTGGCAGACTCCGACAGAGGGCAAAAATACTGGTAGAGTACGCGCCAGTTTTGGCCATACCGTCCTGTGGCCAGCGCTATTGCCTTGTCCTCAACGTAACACCTACGCATTCAGGAGCTGCTTGATGCAGATCGTCATGGGCCTGGTGGGCGTCTTCGCCCTGCTGGGGATTGCCTTCCTTCTCTCTGAAAACCGACGCGCCATCAGCCTGCGCACCGTACTGGGTGCCTTCGCCATCCAGGCGATGCTGGGGATCTTCGTGCTCTACGTGCCAGCCGGCAAGAGCATGCTGCTTGGGCTCAGCGAAGGTGTACAGGCCGTAATGTCCAGTGCAAACGTCGGCATGGACTTCCTGTTCGGCGGCCTGGTCAGCGACAAGATGTTCGAAGTCTTCGGCGGCGGCGGCTTCGTGTTCGCGCTGCGCGTACTGCCGATCATCGTGTTCTTCTCCTCATTGATCGCGGTGCTCTATCACCTGCGCGTGATGAACGTCGTGATCAGCGTGCTCGGCGGCGGCCTGTCGAAGGTGCTCGGCACCAGCCGTCCGGAGTCCCTGTCCGCGGCCGCCAACATCTTCGTCGGCCAGACCGAAGCCCCGCTGGTCGTGCGCCCGTTCATCGCCGGCATGACCCGCTCGGAGCTGTTCGCCGTGATGACCGGCGGCCTGGCCTCGGTGGCCGGCTCCGTACTGGTGGGCTACGCCTCGCTGGGCATCGATCTCAAGTACCTGCTGGCAGCCTCCTTCATGGCGGCACCGGGTGGCCTGCTGATGGCCAAGATGCTGATCCCGGAGACCGAGACCAAGACCCAGAGCGTCGAAGAAGCGCTGGGCAAGGACATCGATCGTCCGACCAACGTCATCGATGCCGCCGCCTCCGGCGCGGCCTCTGGCGTGCAGCTGGCGATCAATGTCGGCGGCATGCTGCTGGCCTTCATCGCGTTGATCGCGCTGGGCAACATCATCGTGGGCTGGATCAGCGGCCTGTTCGGCTATGAAGACATCACGCTGCAGCTGCTGCTGGGCTATGCCTTCGCTCCGGTGGCCTGGGTCATCGGCGTGCCGTGGCAAGAAGCCATCCAGGCGGGTAGCTTCATCGGTCAGAAGCTGGTGCTCAATGAGTTCGTCGCCTTCGCCGACCTCGCCAGCCACCAGATCAAGCTGTCCGAGCACTCAGAAGCCATCATCATCTTCGCGCTGTGCGGCTTCGCCAACCTGTCCTCCGTCGCCATCCTGATGGGTGGGCTGGGGCTGATGGCACCGAACCGTCGCGGTGATATCGCGCAGATGGGCATGAAGGCGATTCTCGCCGGTACCCTCTCCAACCTGATGTCAGCGAGTCTCGCCGGTCTGTTCCTGTCTCTCTAGAGATCATCGCTTGTGAGCCAGTCTCCAGAAAACACGCTGCTGGAGAGCAAGCTTTTGCAAGCGAGCTTTTATAGAGCAGACACAGCCATCTGGCCAGACTCACGTCTCGACAACGCCCGCCCCGTGCGGGCGTTGTCGTATCTGGCAGAAGCCATGACACAACCCATGACACGGCCTATGACACGACCTGTGACGTAGCCGCTGACTGACTCTCTGCTTACCCTCTGACTTCTCTCCCTGAATGCCCCCGCCTGAACGGCCCTGGATGGCAGCATGCGCAACGCGGGTTTGCCGATTGACTCCCTCCCCCCCGCCCCAGACAATGGTTCGCGTTGAAGCCAGGGTGTTCGGGAAACGGGTGAAAACCCCGTACTGCCCCCGCAACGGTGATCGCAACGCTCATGCAGGTCGACCATGATCGACAACCACGATCGACGAGATGGATACGACCAGCCACTGCCTCCGGGAGGACCTGTCATTCAGGCCTCCCCCAAGGGAAGGAGGTGGGAAGGCGCATGAGGGGATGAGACTCCTGCCAGTGGAGTCCATCAGGCGTCAGTCCGGAGACCGGCCCTCGCTTCCACACTGGTTGATGCGGAGGGCCTCACCAGTGGCAAGTTTCCCGCGACGGGCCTGCATGATCAGGACGCGCGGGGGACGTGTGCTCACGCACCCTGTCACGCAGTCCTCCTCATTGCGTCTGACGCTTGAGGATCATTCATGAAACACAACAACACTCATGGTCGCGCATCCGCGCAGGCCAGCTTCACCCTCGTCGGCAGCCTGCTGCTGCTGACCCCGCCCGCCGTCGCCGCTGATGCGTTGACCACGGAGGTATCCGATGATCTGGACACCGTTCAGGTCACCGCCAATCGCATCCCCCAGCTGCAGAATGATGTGCTAGCCAGCACCGAGGTCATCACGCGCGACGAGATCGATCGCCTGCAGGCCAGTTCGCTGGTCGATCTGCTGCAATCACGCAATGGCATCGAGGTAGCGCGCAGCGGCCCGATGGGCAGCCAGACCAGCCTGTTCATGCGCGGCACCGAGTCTGACCACACCTTGATTCTGGTCAATGGTCAGCGCGTCGCCAACAGTGCCGATGGCCTGGCGCATTTCGAATTCCTGCCACTCGCCGGCATCGAGCGGGTCGAGATCGTGCGTGGCCCGCGCGCCAGCGTCTACGGCGCCGATGCCATTGGTGGTGTGATCAACCTGATCACGCGTGGCGGCAGCGAAGTCGGTCAGCATGCAGAAGTCACGCTACGCGCCGGCAGCGACGGCACCTTCCGCCAGAACGCCCAGTTCAGCTCGGTGGAAGACGACACACGCCTCTCGGCCAATCTCCATCATGATGAGAGCGATGGCTTCTCGGCCCGCGATACCGGCAGTGAAGATGATGGCTACGAGGCCACGGGCGCCGAACTGCGCCTTGGCCACGACTTCGGTCAGCAGGCCACGCTCAGCCTCGGCGTCGCCAACACCGAGACCGATTACGACTATGACGACTGCTACGACAGCAGCTTCAGCGCCTCGGAAGACTGCCACGGCGAAGGCAGCCAGATGGTATTGGATGCCAGCCTGCTGACGCACCTGAACCCGAACTGGGACATGACGGTCAGCGTGGCGCGCACAAGGGACGAGTACGAGAACACCGAAGCCGGCAGCGATGCCGGGCGTGTCGCCAGTACCCGCAACGAGATCGGCCTGCGCCACGACTTCTACACCGACCTCGGCACGCTCAGTCTGGGGGTGGACCATCGCGAGGAAAGCCTGGATGCCGATGGCCCCTACTTCACCGCCGAGGGCTACAGCGTCGATAGCCGCTATGCCACCGGCGTCTATGGCAGCTGGCATCTTCAGCAACAGCGTCATCATGTCACGACCAGCCTGCGTTATGACGACGACAATCGATATGGCCATCAGATGACGGGCGGCTCCAGCTACGCCTATGATCTGACGGCCGCGCAACAGCTCGGTGCCAGCTATTCCAGCGCATTCAAGGCACCGAACCTGATCGACCTCTACAGCCCCTACGGCTCCGGCAACCCGGATCTCGATGCCGAGACCTCCACGACGGCCGAACTCTTCTGGCGTCTGCAGGAGCAGCGGTGGCACGTAGGCGTCAATGCTTTCCAGACGGATATCGACAATCTGATCAGCTACGAAGGTGCCAATTTCACGCCGATCAATATCGATCGTTCACGCATCCGTGGCATCGAACTGAGCAGTGGCTGGCAAGGTGATGCGCTCAGCGTGAACCTTGCCATGACCTGGCAGGACCCGGAGGACCGCGATACCGGTGAGCAATTGAAGCGCCGCGCCCAACGCTTTGCGCGTCTGGACGCCGATTATGCCCTCGACGACTGGAGCTTCGGCGCTACGCTTCGCGGCAGCGCCAGCCGCAGCGATACTGACGCAGACACCTACACCGACACTCGTACCGCTGGCTATGGCGTGGTCGACCTGCGCACCAGTTGGCAGGTGATGCCGAACGTCAAGCTGAGCGCCAAGCTGGATAACGTCTTCGACCGCGAATATCAGCTGGTCAATGGCTACAACACCCAGGGCCGTTATGTGGAAGGCGGCGTCACCTTCTTCTTCTGATCAGCTTTCCCGAGGGCACCTCTTCGAAGAGCCCTTCGTGACAGCCAGCCATACCTACCACAGCACCGGCCCCAGGGTCGGTGCTGTGCCTTTGACTCACGGAGCATACACATGACGGACCGCAACACTCGCCACAAGGCCGCGATGGAAAAGCTCAAGTCACATGTCGATGACAAGGTGGCACAGGCCAATGAGGAGCGCGGCCAGCTGTTGGTATTCACCGGCAATGGCAAGGGCAAGACGACTGCCGCCTGGGGCACCATCACCCGCGCGCTGGGCTATGGCTACAAGGTCGGTGTCATCCAGTTCATCAAGGGGCTGTGGGAATGTGGCGAGCGCGAACGTCTCGCCGAAGATGCCAATCTCGAAGTGCATGCCATGACTACCGGCTTCACCTGGGATACCCAGAATCGTGAGGCCGATACCGCTGCCTGTCAGGCCGTGTGGCAGCAAGCGCAGCGCCTGATGCGCGATGACAGCGTCTATCTGGTGGTGCTCGACGAGCTGACCTACATGGTCAAGTTCGGTTATCTGCCGCTGGAGGAAGTGATGACGGCACTCGAGAATCGCCCGGCGGAACAGACCGTCATCATCACCGGGCGCAATGCCAATCGTGAAATCGTCGCCTGTGCCGATACCGTCACCGAGATGACCGAGATTCGCCACGGCTTCAATCATGGTCTCAAGGCGCGACGCGGCATCGATTTCTGAGCGCCCGACGCCCTCAGTCCGCCTCCCCCCCTCAGCCCGACACCTGTACCTTCGCGATGGCAGCGCAGACCTCTGCCATCGCCTCGACACTGCGCGGGCCGGGACGGCTGATCAAGTCAGGATTCAGGCCCGCCAGTGCCACCTCGGAAAGCGGTCCTGCCTTCGCACGCCAGGCGGCAATCCACTCCCTTCGCGCCGGCCCCTTCGCGACTGGATGCAGAATCAGGTGCGGTTCGGCCAGCCACAAGGCTTCCCGATTGATCTGCGGCACCACGGCAGGTGAGTCCGTCAGCAGCGGTTCACCGCTGCAGCGCCGAATCAGCTCATTGACCAGATGATTGCCGCCCAGCGTCGTCATCGGGCTCTCCCCCAGCTGGAAGAAGACCGGCAAGGGGGCGCTGTCGCGGGGGCTCTCCAGCTGCTCGATTCGCGCTGCAAGCATCGCAACATGCTTATCTGCAATGTCGCGGGTACCCAGCAAGGTGCCAAGCCGGGCGATATTGGACAGCACGTCATCGAGTGTGGCGGGCTCGCTGACGAAGACGGGCATCCCCAACGCCGTCAGACGCTCATGCATCTCATCGGAAAGCCCACTGCCCCATGCCACGATCAGATCAGGCCGTGCTTTCAGCAGTGCCTCCAGGTTGGGGCCGTGATAACTGGCCAGGCGCGGCAGCTCACTGACCGCAGGGGGGAAATCACTGCCCTGGCTCACGCCGATCAAGGCCGGCAAGCCTCCCGCCGCCGCCACCAGCTCGGCTGCGTGCGGGGCCAGCGTGACCACTCGCTGCGCCGGCTGTGACAGTGCCACGACGTCGCCTGCATCATCGATCACCTCACGCCCTGCGGCCAGGACAGGCGACACCATCGGTGATGTCATGACCACCGCCGACACTGCCAGTGCAGCGCCACGTATCCAGCGCAGCCTCTCGTGTACCTTCACGCATCGCCCCCATTACTGATACTTTCAAGCCTGTCGCGCTCGTATTCATGCCCCTCACCAAGCGCCAGGCGACAATGTTGCCACTTTACTCAAGGGAATACCCATGCTGATGAACCATGCCACCAGAGGCTCGGCCTCCCTCGCCCAGCGCCTGCGTCGTACCGCCATATTATGCGGCCTGACGCTCTGCACCGTCAGCGCCACGCACATGGCCCGCGCCGACCAGACGCCCTCACCGGCACTGGTGCATGTCAGCGCCAGTGCCAGCCTGGAGGCGGCGCCCGACAAGGCGACCATCGAGGCGCGCCTGTGGGAGAAGACGCCCGCGCGCAAGGTGGATGACAAGGCTCCCGACAGCAAGGCAGAGGGTCAGGCGGCCCGCAAGGCGCGCGAGTCACTGGAATCGCGCATGACGACCCTGATTCAGGCACTGGAGAAAGCGGGCATCGACAGCCGTCAGATCAGCGCCGGCAGCCTCAACCTGCGCCCTGAGCAGTATTACGAGCGCAACAATGGTCAGCAGCAGCCCCAGCAATGGCGTCGTACGCACCTCGAGCGTCCGATCAGCCTCTCTCTCGATGACCTGGACAAGGTACCGGAAGTCATCGACCTGCTGCTGGGGGCTGGCGTCAATCAACTGGCCGGTGTGCAGTATCAGATCAGTGAACGGGATGCCCTGGAAGACAAGGTATTGAAGGAGGCATTGACCAAGGCACGCCACAAGGCACAGCTGATGGCCGAGACCCTCGGCGCGACCCTGGGCAACGTGCAATCGATCAATGAGTCTTCACACAGCCCGCGCCCGCAGATGATGGCAATGCGTGCCGACATGGCAGAGGCCAAGAGCAGCGGCAGCGAATACCGCCCCGGCGAGCTGAGCCTCGAGAGCAGCGTTCAGGTCAGCTGGCATATCAAGTCTGCCGATTGAGGCAGTCGCGCAAGACGTGAGCGAGTGATCAGCAGTGATCATTGCCAAGCAAAAGACGCCAGCCGCAGAGTCTGCGGCTGGCGTCTTTTTTGGCAATCAACCACTCAGCCACTCAGCCAATCAGCCGATCAGGCGCCCAGCTCCTGCTCGATCAGCGCCAGCGCCGCCAGCGGATCCTCCGCCTGGGTGACAGGACGCCCGATCACCAGATGGGTGCTGCCGGCTGCCATGGCTTCACCGGGCGTCATGGTGCGCCGCTGATCACCGGCCTGCGCGAAGCTCGGGCGAATACCCGGCGTCACCTTCAGGAACTCCGGACCACACAGCGCCTTCAGGCTCGGAGTCTCACGAGCGGAGCACACCACACCGTGCATGCCACTCTGCTGAGCGAGAGCCGCCAGCCGCTCGACCTGCGCAAGCGGCGTGACATCCAGCCCGATACCGGCCAGATCGGACTGTTCCATGCTGGTCAGCACCGTCACGGCGATCAGCTGGGTGTCGAGGCCACGGGTCGAGAGCGCCTCGGCAGCGGCCTGCATCATGCGCGCACCACCAGAGGCGTGGACATTGGTCATCCACACGCCGTGCTCCGCTGCCGCCAGCACGGCCTGGGCGGTGGTGTTGGGGATGTCATGAAATTTGAGATCGAGAAAGACCTCGAAGCCGCGTTGATGCAATGCCTTGAGAATCTCGGGACCTACACGCGTGAACAGCTCCTTGCCTACCTTGACGCGACAGCGCGCAGGATCCAGCTGGTCTGCCATGGCAAGCGCAGCACTCATGTCCGGGTAGTCGAGGGCGATGATCAGGGGGGAAGTCGTGGCAGGCATCCGGGCTCCAGGCGATGTGGCAGGCGCAATGACAGGAGGTCATGGGCTCGGGGCGACATTATAGCGCTCGGCTCTGTGGTTGTATGCCCAGAGAAAGACGAATCGAATCAGCAAGCTAATGCTCGTAGTGCTTTCTTGCGTTGAGCGCAGAAAGCCACGCAAGGATGAGAAATCGTTTAAATCTAAATGACTACAAATCTAATCCCTGGTCCAGAGTATTTCTCGCGCAGGGCCTCGGGTGGTCGCCCCGCGCACCCCTAATCGACCGCCCTGATGTGAGCATAGGAAGCGACCATGAAAACCTTGCTAGGAACACTTCTCGTGACCAGCCTGCTGGTACTGTCACCGACCAGTCAGGCCGCAGACATGAACATCAATACCGCCACTGCCGCACAATTGACCGAGCTCAAGGGCATCGGCGGCAAGAAGGCCCAGGCCATCATCGAGTGGCGCAAGGCGAACGGCCCCTTCACCGACGTGGCACAGTTGACGGAAATCAAGGGAATCGGCCCCAATACGCTCAAGCGGATGAACACGACGTTGACGCTGGGCGAGCCGGGCAAGACGACCTCGGCCATCAACACGAAGAGCCCATCGGCCAAGCAAAGCGAGACTGTCAAGAAAGGTCAAGGCATCGACAAGCCCACCGCCGGGAAGGCCATCGACACCCACAAGGAAGTCGAGAGCCTCAAGACTGCCAGTAACGATAGTTGAGCCGTCACATTGGGCAGGCAACCTCGTGTCAGTTGCGGGGCTGCCTGCCCAGCGATTCTCTTCCTCCCGGAGAACTGCCAGGAACTGGCAATAGCTTTCAAGCAGCCCAGAGGCAAGCGATCGTCATGCAAACACGGCACTAGCCATTCTCTATCTGACCCCCACAACCAAAAAAGCCGACCCGAAGGTCGGCTAGCGGGGTTTCCCCCTCCCCTGACGGCGAATCGGCACCTGCAATAAGCCCGATTCTGACAGCGGCCATCCTGGCCTGCCCCTTCCCCAAGGGGCTCCCTGAATGCCAGCCTCTGTCGGCAGCTGGCACCTCTGCTTTTGACATCAATAGCTCTGGACATCGATAGCTCTGATATCAATAGCTCTTCCGCCTGTGTCGGCCTGCTGCGGCCTCGACAGGGACACTCTACCCCGCCATGTCCCGCGCGAATCTGATCTGTATCAAGTCCTGAAGGCTTCACGGCTCGTTCCTTGCGGCAGGCGCGTAGACGACTGATCCATATCAATTTTCTCCATCGCCATAGGCCCCAACAACAGACAGCCCCGCAGCCGAGGATTCCGGCTGCGGGGCTGTCTATTGTTGAAGAGGGCTGCAACGAGGCGCTTCAGCGTCGCACCCTTTTGCAATGCCGACTTCAGCGGCGCACCTTCTTGTCTTCGATCTCGGTATGGCTGACATCGAGACCGAGCGGATGACCGGCCGAGAGCTCGGCACGCGTGGCATCACGCACCTCCAGCACCTCGACTTCCCAGCTCAGCGCCTGGCCTGCCAGTGGATGATTGGCATCGACCTTGACCTGCTGCTCGCCGACTTCCAGCACCGTGACCGACCGCTGGCCTTCCGGCGTGCGGGCCTGAAAGCGCATGCCGGCGTTGATCTCGCCCGGGCCGAAGGCATCACGCCCGAAGTATTGCACCAGGCCTTCATCCCGCTCACCGAAGCCTTCGGCTGGCGTCAGATTGACGACCTTGCGGTCGCCGACATCACAGCCCTCAAGCGCGCTCTCGAGCGCTGCCAGAATATTGTCATGGCCATGCAGGTAATCCATCGGCTCACGCTCAAGGGAGCTATCCAGCACAGTGCCATCAGCGGTGCGCAGGGTGTAATGCAGGCTGACGACCTGCTGGGAAGTAATCGCCATGGGAACCACTCCAGAAGAAAGGTGCAATGCGGTCTCGCGAATCAAGTCGGATGAGACAGGACGACAGCTCAGCTTTCGGTGCGCCGCAGCTGACGACTGGAAAGCTCGACACGCTGTTGCTGATTGATCAGATTGAGCAGCACGATGACGCGCTCATCGCCCTTCGCGCTCTCGAAGACGCCACTGAGCGAACTCAAGGGACCATCGATGATCTCGACCTGCTCTCCGGCCCGGAAATAGACATTCTCCGGCGGTTGTTCCTGACGTTGCTCACCGCTGGCGATCAGGGCTTCCACCAGGGGCGTCGGCACCGCCGTCGGCGTGTTGCCGAAGCTGACCAGCTTGAGCACGCCACGGGTCGAGCGAATCGGACGCCAGTTGTCATCCATCTGATCGAGGCGTATGAACAGGTAATAGGGGAAGAGCGGCTCTTCGACCCAACGCAGCTTGCCGCCGCGCTTCTTTTCCACCTCCAGCAGAGGGTGGAAGACGTGAAATCCCTGATTGGTGAGGTTCTCCGCCGCACGGAAGGATTCCCCGCCCTTGCACTGGATCAGATACCAATGCGCCTTGGCAGCTTCTCGGGCTTCACTCATGATGACCTCTCATTGCCTGCCTGCCCCACTCATGCGTGTCTCGACTAGCATCATGCCTGTCGGCTGACCGGCAGGACAATGCATGGCTCTTGCCCTCAGGCAGTGCGACAATCCGGCCATGAATGACGCAAGCGGCAGATAGCCGCTCACCGTGCGTGTGACACGCGCGGCCACACCCTCTGCATGGACAGGCAAGGCTTTGACTTCAAAGGATTTACGCTTACTCGTTGGCCGTCATGGTATCACGTTCCTGATGGGCTTCGCCTCCGGGCTGCCACTGCTGCTGACCGGTAGCGTGCTGCAGGCCTGGATGACGGATGCCGGTGTCTCGCTTGACGCCGTGGGCCTGCTCGCGCTGGTCGGCCTGCCCTATACCCTCAAGTTTCTGTGGGCGCCATTGCTGGACCGCATCATGCCGCCGGTGCTCGGCCGGCGCCGTGGCTGGTTGATGATCGCCCAGCTGGCCCTGACCGCTCTCATCGCGCTGCTGGCCCTGCAGGACCCGCACATGTCGCCGCTGACCATGGGGGCCATCGCGCTGGCGGTCAGCTTCTTCAGCGCTACCCAGGACATCGTGATCGATGCCTATCGGCGCGAGCATCTGCCGGACAACGAGCTGGGGCTGGGCTCCAGCTTCTATGTCTATGGCTACCGCATCGGCATGTTGATGGCCTCAGCCGGTGGTCTGGTGCTGGCCGACATGATCGGCTTCCGCGTGACCTACCTGATCATGGCCGCGACCCTGGGCGCCTGCATGCTGGTGACCCTGCTGGCACCGGAGCCCGAGGCTCAGGCCGCGCCGCGCGCCCATCATCTGCATGAGATCCTGTGGGACCCCATCCGCCACTTCATGAAGCGCGATGGTGCCATCTGGCTGCTGCTGTTCATCCTGCTCTACAAGCTGGGCGATTCCGTGGCCGGCAATCTGACCACGCCCTTCTACAAGGACATCGGCTTCAGCAACTCCCAGATCGGCGCGACCGTGAAGCTGTTCGGCCTGTGGCCGTTGCTGGCCGGCACCTTCTTCGGCGGCCTGATGATCATGCGCATCGGCATCTATCGGGCGCTCTGGTGGTTCGGCATCCTGCAGATGGTGTCGACTGCCGGCTTCGTCTGGCTGCATCACGTCGGTGATTCGCTGGCGTGGCTCGCGGCTGTGGTCGCCTTCGAGAATCTGGCAGCCGGCATGGGCAGCGCCGCCTTCATCGCCTTCATGGGCGCGCTGACCGACAAGCGCTTCACCGCCGGCCAGTACGCGATGCTTTCCTCGATCATGGGCCTGCCGCGCGTGGTGATCGCCGCGCCCTCCGGCTATCTGGCCGATGCCGCCGGCTGGGACAGCTTCTTCTGGATCTGTACGCTGGCCGCCATACCGGGCCTGTTGCTGTTGCTGCGCTTTCGTCACTGGGGCGCGATGCTGGCCACGCCACACAAGTCACCCGCCATGTCGGGCGAGTGACAACGTCGCGCAGGCAACCTGGAAAGTCCGGAAACAGCAGACAGGACCACGAAACCCAGCAAGAAAGAATGAGGCAAGTCAGTCGGCGTCGTTGACACTGTAACAGCAGGTAAACGATGCTTATGCGGCATAGTGCATAAAGATAACAAGCTGCACCGCAGGCCCAGCTAAGGCCAGGCGGTGACATCAAGCACAGGGAGCCCGTCATGCCCATCACTACCCGAATCCATGAAGGCATCATGGTCACGCCGCCGGCGCAGCTGACAGGCGAGCTCGCGCGCTATTTCCGCCAGGAAATGCTCGCGATGATTCCCGAGCACACCGGCACGCTGGCGGTGGACCTCAGTCATGTCGAGGCCATCGATGCCGATGGGCTCTCGGTGCTGGTCAGCCTGCATGATGCACTTTCCCCGGTAGCGCTGGTGGTGGTCGAACCCTCGCCGGTCATGCAGGCAGAGCTGGAGCGCGTGCGCCTGTTCGAGCTCTTCGATATCTACTATCAGCGCGACCCGCTGCTGGAGTCGAGCGGTGACACACGGACAGGGCCTTCTCGTGAGGTAGCCTGATGAAACGCGACCTGGCTCGGCCCACCTCCCTTGTCTGCTCTCTTCGATGCCTGCTGGGCGTCGCGATCACGGCCGCCCTGATGAGCGGCTGTACGCCGATCATGCTGGACGACACTCCCGCCGAAGATCACTGGCAACAGGCGACCCACTGGCCGCTGGAGCTGCCTGCTCCTCATGCCGATGATCGCTTCATGCAGCTGCCCGCAGGCGATGACCAGCGGCTGGCAGCGGGCGATCGACTGAGCGTCAGGGTTGCCGGCAGCGAACTCTTCGATGGCAGCTATGAGGTAGATCATGACGGACGCCTGCGCCTGCCGTGGCTTTCGCCGGTCGAGGCCTCCAACAAGACCATCGACGCCCTGGCGGATGAGATCACCCGGCGTCTGGTGCAGGAAGAGCTGATTCGCCCGGGGCTGGCGCATGTCAGCATCCGGCTCGAGGAATGGGCGCCGTTGGCCGTTGCGGTATCCGGCGCGGTGTTCTTCCCGGGCGAGGCGGTCATCAATACCCGTCTGCCGGAAGAGCGCATGGTGCGCCGTGACTTCGCCGGCGGCGATGCCAGTCAACAGCGCCGTCTGTCGGCGGCCTTGACCACGGCCGGCGGTATCCGCCCCGATGCGGACCTGAGCCATATCGAGCTGATTCGCGACGGCCAGACACAGATTCTCGACATGCGCGGCCTGATCGACGGCGAGTATGCCGCCAATCCCTGGCTGCGTGTGGGGGACCGGATCCACGTACCCTCCAGCGGTGCCTTCCAGGCCGCGCTGATGCGCCCCTCGCCGCTCACCGCGCCGGGCATCGTCATCTATGCCTCCAACCTGACCACCCCTGCCAACAACAACAACGTCAGCAATTACACGGTGTTGCGCTCGCAGGTGCCCTACGGCGTACGCATGCTGCAGGGCGTGATCAATGCCAACTGCGTCGGCGGCATCCAGGCGACCTCCGGGTCACGCCGCGCGGTACTGATCAGTACCAACCCGATGACGCATCAGCCGGTCGTGGTCGATCGCGGTATCGATGCCCTGTTGGCCAATCCGGCGGATGTGGGCGTCAATCCCTATCTGATGCCCGAAGATGTGGTCGGTTGCTATGACTCCGGTGTCACCAACATCCGGGATATCGCCAGAACGCTGACTGACCTGCTGACGCCGGCCACTCTGCTGTAACGTTTCGCCCGCCCGTTGCCGCGATGCGACGATTCACTCCCACGTGACAAGGATGTGCATGACAGAGTCCCGCTCCTCGGATACGCCGAAAGCTACAGCGAAGCCCTCCCTGGGACGCCGGATACTCGGCGTCCTGCTGGGCTGGGCGGCGCGCGGCTCCAGCATGCGCCCGCGCACCCGCCGCGCGGCCTACCTGTTGCTGGCGACCGCCATCCTGAGTGTCATCTGGGGTCTGACCATCGCCTTCATCGCCGTGGCACCTGTCACCTACACCACCAGTTGGACGATGATTCTGCCGGGCACCGGCTCCGGTCTGTCGGTGAACTTCGAGAGCATCGGCCAGGCCAGCACCAGTGCCAATTCGTCCTATTCGAGTTCCTCGCTGGACCCCAAGGTCAACTACCGCGCCATCGCCGAGAGCCCTGCCGTGCTGGAACGTGCCGCCAGCACGGTCGACATGCATCCTGACGATTACGGCAAGCCGAAGATAAAGTTGACCGACCAGACCGCCCTGATCGCCTTCCAGACCAGCGCGCCGAGCGCCAAGGCCGCGCTTGCACGTGCCAATGCGCACATCGATGCCTTCAATGAGGTGATCGAACAACTGCGCAATGATGAACAGGCGCGCCGCGAAGCCGTCATCCGCCGCTCGCTGGAGACCTACGACCGCACGCTCAAGGAAACCCAGCGCAAGCTGCTCGAGTTCCAGTCCACCTCCGGGCTGGTCTCGATGGAGCAGTTCAAGGAATTGACGCTGAGTGTCGAGGCGCTCAAGGACACGCTCGAGACGCGTGATGGCGAGCTGTCGGCTCTGAATGCCCGGCTCGCCACCCTGTCCAGTCGCCTGGGGCTGGATGCCGGCCAGGCCGGTGGCGTGATCGCCCTGCAGCGCGATGCCCGCTATCAGGCACTGCTGACGCAGGCAGCGGAGCAGGCGGCCAGTCTCGATGAAGCGCGCGGCAAATGGGGCGAGCGCAATCCGGAAGTCATCAATCTGGCCGCGGGGCTTGATGCTCTCGAGCGTTCGCTGGCCTCACGCATGCGCCAGTTGCTGCCCCGCCAGACCTCGCGCAACCAGAATGCCCTGCGTGCCGCGTCCGGCCATGCCAATCAGGACACCCTGGTCGGCGAGCTGATCACCCTGGATACCCAGCGGCGCGGCGTGATCAGCGAGCTTGCCACCGGGCGTGCCAATCTGGCGGCTCGCCAGCAGCGACTGGACAACAGTGTCGCCAAGGCCGCCCAACTGCAGGACCTGCTGCGCGAGCAACAGGTCGCCACGGCGGTCTACACCACGGCGCTGGCCAAGATCGACATCGGCCTGATCGACCCCTTCGCCAGCTACCCGATGCTGCAGATTCTCGATCCGCCGCCACTACCCGAGAAGGCGGATTCGCTGGGCATCAAGCTGGCCATCGTCGGCGCGCTGGCGGCGAGCGTCTTCAGCATCATCGGCCTGATCCTGCTGTGGATCAGGAAACCCTATCTGCTGCGCCTGCAGCAAAGCGTGTGAGCCGCCGATGTTTTCCCTGAAGGCGGGGCCGGAGGCGGATGTCCGTCCCGAGACCCCGGAAGAGCGCATCATCTGGTTCTCGATCACCGCGACCTATCTGTTCTACCTGATCGGTGGCCTCTACGTGCTGGCCCCCGTGCTGGCATGGTCACTGGTGATGCGTGCCGCCTGGCTGCACCTCAAGGGCCGCCAGCGTTTCCCCCGCCTGCCCTGGCCACTGTGGGTGTGGATCATCGGCATGATCGTGATGGAGTTCTCGCTGCTGGCCGGCCACCTGATCGAGAACCTCGGCACCGGCAAGCTGATCAAGTCCTCCATCGGCTGGGCCAAGGGTTGGGCGCTGCTGGCGGTCTTCCCGATCATCGGCTGCCTGGCGATCCGCCCGGCGGTGATCATTCGCGCGGCCATGCATGTCTGCCTGCACACCATGCTGTTGCTGCCAGTGTTCGTCGGCGCCTGGCTGGCGGGGCTGCCCCAGGTGCCCTTCGTCTCGCCGCTGCAGGCCATCGGCGGGCCGGGGCCGGAATTCTTCGCCGTTTCGCTCTATGAAATCGACCCCGGCAGCGGCATGCCGCGCTGGCGACTGTTCACGCCCTGGGCGCCGGCGGTGGGCTTTGTCGCCAGCATCTATTTCGCCTGCGCCCTGCTCGAGAAACATCCCTTCTGGAAGGCGATCGGCATCGGCGGCAGCGTGCTGATGATCCTGATGTCCGGCTCGCGCATGGCGCTGGTGTCACTGGTATTGATCAGCGCCGGGATGTTCCTGCTCAAGCGCCTGCACAAGCCGTGGCTGTGGTTCAGCTTCTCCGGCGCGAGCTTGATCGCCGGCTTTCTCGGCGCACCGATTCTGGAAGCCATCGACAACTTCATCGCCGCCTTCAAGGGCTCGCGAGCGGACTCGACCCGCGTGCGGGCCGCACTGGGGCGCATCGCGGTGGATCGCTGGCGCAACGAGGCACCCTGGTTCGGCCACGGCATCGTCGAGCGCGGCCCACACCTGGTGGAGTACATGCCGATCGGCTCACACCACAGCTGGTATGGGCTCCTGTTCGTCAAGGGCATCTTCGGCCTGTTCGCGCTGTTGATCCCGATGCTGGTCAGCCTGCTGCATCTGCTGCGATTCGTGGTCGGCCGCCCTGTCGTGCAGCTGGGCTTGATCATGGTCGGCCTGCTGTTCGTTTACTCCTTCGGTGAGAATCTGGAAATCCTTGCCTACCTGATCTGGCCGGGACTGATCCTGATCGGCAAGGCGCACCAGCTGGCAGGCCTGCCCGCCAGCGAAGGGCATATCCACAACATGGGGCCGGTAGATGTGGAGAAGCCGCTTTCAAGGGCAGCGCCCGCCTCCGCCGATACCGCCAGCAACGACACGGCAACCTAGTCCGATCACGGGATAGTGGAACAAGGCTGCGCCAGATCACGCCAATTCATCAGTACATTGCGCTAGAGTGGCTACACCAGCCGTTCAAAAGCATGACTGACAAGACCAGATGCCTTCAAAGGGCACCACAAGCCAGGGAGCCAGGCGATGGGTGTGATCACGCGACTCAAGACACGCCTGTCAGGTGGCGGAGACGGTGGCAACGGCCGCCTGATCCGCAATCTGGCCTGGATGGGCATGTCGCAAGGGGTGCACCGCATCGCGCGATTGGGCGCGACCCTGGTGGCGGCGCGCATGATCGCGCCGGAGTCCTTCGGTATCGCCGCCATCGTGCTCACCGCACACGAGATCATGCACGCCATCTCCAATGCCGCCGTGGTACCCGCCCTGGTGCAGGCCGGTCGCGAGGGATATGAACGCCTGTGCCGCGATGCCTACTGGTTCAATTGGGTGGTGTGCCTAGGCCTGATGGTGCTGCAGATGGCACTGGCCCCGCTGCTGGCCTACCTCTATGACGCTCCCGATCTGACGCTGCCGCTGATGGCGCTGGCGCTGATCTTCCCGATGTTGCCCCCCGCCGCCATCAATGCGGCGCGAATTCTGCGCAGCAACCGCCTGCACATCACGGCGCGCATCGAGATGGGCCAGAGCATCGGCGAGGCCGTCGGCGTGATGCTGCTGGCCGCCATGGGTGCCGGGTTCTGGGCCTTGATCCTGCCCAAGCTGATCGTGACGCCCATCTGGACCCTGACCTACCGCTGGTGCGAATCATGGCGCATCGATGAGCGCCCCACCACGCTGTGGTCGCGGCCACTGATGAGCTTCGCGCGTCCAATGATGGGCGTCGAGGTGGTCTCGGTGCTGCGTCAGCAGATGGATTACCTGCTGGTCGGTGCCCTGTTCGTCATGGACGTGCTCGGCGTCTACTTCTTTGCCTTCAATGCCGGACTCGGCATCAGCCTTGGCCTCCTGCGCGCCTACTCCACCGCCATCTTCCCGCAGCTATGCGGCGACATGACCTCGCGTGAGCGACTGGCACGCATGCACCACGGCATGCGCCTGTTCGCGCTGGTCGCCCTGCCCGCCATCATCGCCCAGAGCCTGCTGGCGCCCTGGTATGTGCCGATCCTGTTCGGGGAAGCCTGGGTCGAGCGTGGCGCCCTGCCGATCCTGATCCTGATCTGCCTCTCCGCCCTGCCGCGCATTCTGCTCGACAGTTGCGGCCAGTTACTGCGTGCCCAGGGCATGCCCGGGGCAGATCTCAAGCTGCAGATCTTCATGACAGTCATGCTCGGCATCGGCATGTTCGCTGGCGTGCCCTTCGGCATCAATGGCGTCGCAGCCGGCATTCTGGTCGGCATCAGCCTGGCCGCCCTGCCCGGCTACCTGTGGACACGCCGGCTGATCCTCGCTCAGGACGGCCGGGTGACAGATGCGCCGCCACCAGACACACCAGACACACCTCACGCAGCATCCACCGCATCGCTTTCCCCAGACAGGGACGTCCAGGAGGCCAGACCATGACCCCGACCTTTTCGGTCATCATGCCGATCTACAACGTCGAACGTTTCGTCGCGTCCGCCATCGACAGCGTGCTGGCGCAGGAGGATGGCGATCTTGAACTGCTCATCATCGATGACTGCTCCCCCGATGGCAGCCGGGCGATCTGCGAGGCCTATGACGACCCGCGCATCACGCTGATCTCTCATCCGGTCAATCGCGGTCTGGCCGGGGCGCGCAACACCGGCGTGCGTGCCGCACAGGGTCGCTACCTGGCCTTCCTGGACTCCGACGACATCTGGGAGCCCGCGAAACTTGCGCGCCACCGCGAGCACCTCGAGGCACGCCCCGAGGTAGGCCTGTCCTTCTCGCGCTCGGCCTTCATCGATGCCGCTGGCGAGCCGCTGGACTACTACCAGATGCCGAGCCTGACCGACATCACGCCGGGGCTGCTGTTCTGTCGCAACCCGGTGGGCAATGGCTCGGCACCGGTCATCCGCCGCGAGATTCTCGAGGCCATCGCCTTCGACTGTGAGGTCAAGGAGGGGGGCGTGCTGCCCTGCTACTTCGATGAGAGCCTGCGCCAGAGCGAGGATATCGAGTGCTGGACGCGCATCGCCCTCAAGACCGGCACCACGGTGGAAGGCATTCCCGAGCCACTGACCCGCTACCGGCTCAATGAGGGCGGGCTTTCGGCACAACTGGAGCGCCAATACCAGAGCTGGCAGGCCATCGTCGAGCTGACCCGCGCCTACGCCCCCGACTTCATCGCCGAGTGGTACCCGCGCGCCAAGGCCTATCAGCTGCGCTATCTGGCGCGCCAGGCCATTCGCCTGCGTGACGGGGATGCTGCCTGGGAGTATTGCCGCCGCGCCATCAAGGCATGGCCGGGACTCTGGAAGGCGGAATTCGGGCGCACCGCTGCCACGGCAGGGGCCGCCCTGATGTTGCGCGTGATGCCCAAGAGTCTCTATCTGCGCTGTGAAGGGCTCGCCCAGGGGATCATCGGCAAGGCGCAGAAGAAGAAGATCGACAATGCGCCGCGCCCGCAGGCGGCCAGACCGAATCAACAGCAGGACGCTCATGAAGTGGAGTCGCCATGATGAGCCAGCCATTGGATCAAGCCCTCTTCACCACTGAGCGCGTCAAGACGCTGCCTCACGTCAAGGTGCTGGGGGTGCCCTTCGTCAACACCAGTCTCGACACCTGCCTGAGCCTGCTCAAGAGCTGGATCAGCGATCCGCAACCGCGCACCGTCAATTTCGTCAATGCGCACTGCCTGAACGTGGCCCAGGTCGATCGCTATTACCTGCAGGTGCTGCATGACAGCGACCTGCTGCTGCCCGATGGCAGCGGCATCAAGATGGCCTGCCGCATGCTCGGCCAGGAGCTTGAAGCCAACCTCAATGGCACCGATCTGCTGCCCCACCTGTGCGACATGCTGGTGGCGGAGAACAAGCGCCTGTTCCTGCTCGGTGCCGCCCCGGGCGTGGCCGACAAAATGGCCGACAAGCTCCGCGAACAATGGCCGACGCTCCAGATCAGTGGTGTACATCACGGCTTCATCGGCCCGGAAATCATCGACGACGTACTGGCGCAGATCAATCAGGGCACCGACCTGTTGCTGGTGGCGATGGGCGTGCCGGCGCAGGAGAAATGGATCTCGACCTACCGTGAGCGACTCGAGGTGCCAGTGGTCATGGGGGTCGGCGGTCTGTTCGACTTCTATTCCCAGCGCATCCCGCGTGCGCCGGGCGTCTTGCGCAGGCTGGGCATGGAATGGGCCTGGCGATTGCTGATGGAGCCACGCCGCATGTTCAAGCGCTACGTGCTTGGCAACCCGAGCTTTCTGATGAGCGTGCGCAAGTATGGGGAAGAGGCGATTCCCGGCCGCGGCCTGTGGATGAAATCACGCTCCAACTGGCGCCACTTTCGATGGCGAGTGAGCAACTGGCTGACTCCGCGCGCGCGCCGCGCCATGGATATCGTCGGTGCCAGCAGCGTGCTGCTGGTGCTGTCACCTCTGCTGCTGGGCACGGTGCTGGCCATCCGCCTGGAATCGCCAGGCCCGGTGCTGTTCGGTCAGGAGCGTATCGGGCGCCACGGCAAGCCATTCAAGCTGTGGAAGTTCCGTTCGATGTACATCGACGCCGAAGAGCGTCTGCGCGAACTGCAGGCCGCCAATGAGAGCGAAGGTGGCGTGCTGTTCAAGATGAAGCAGGACCCGCGCATCACGCGGGTGGGTCGCGTGATCCGCAAGCTGTCCATCGATGAACTGCCGCAGCTATGGAACGTTCTGCGCGGCGAGATGGCGCTGGTCGGGCCACGCCCGGCACTGGCCCGCGAGGTGGCGCTCTATGAGGCTCGCGCGCGCATGCGTCTGGATGCCACCCCGGGGCTGACCGGACTGTGGCAGGTCTCGGGACGCTCGGATCTGTCCTTCGAGCAACAGATCCATCTGGACCTCTTCTATCTGCATCGTCAGGGCATCAAGGAAGACATCAAGCTGCTGTTGCGCACGATTCCTGCCGTTCTGACCAGCCGTGGAGCCTACTGATGCGCGAGACTCCCTCTCTCATTCATGCTGCGCTGCACCAGTGTCATGACTCATGCCAAGGAGGTGTGCAATGCATGTGATCCTGTTGGCGGACCGCCTCGGCCAGGAAGTCGCGCCGATTGACCGCCGCTACTCGCCAGCCCTGCTGCCGATTGCCGGACGCAGCGTGCTAGAGCGCAACCTCGACCTGCTGGTCGGGCGAGGCGTGACGCACATCAGCCTGATCATCGCCCGTGACCCTGAGTGGTTCCGGGCGCGCATCGCCGATGGCTCACGCTGGGGCATCGATCTCGACATTCTGCCGATGCCCGGCGAGCGAGACCCGGCCGAGCAGATCAAACGGCTCGGCGCCATGGCCGCCCTGCCCGCCCCGGTGCTGCGCGCCGATGTGCTGCTGATGCCGGAGTGGTTCAAGGATGACAGTCTCGCGATCAGCGAGCAGGCCATGGCGTCGGGCGCGCCGGTCTGCCATCCAGCCAGCGTGGCAGACCCGTCTCTCGCTCGCCTGCACTGGCCTGAACTGCGCGACAATCTCGGGCTGGGGCCTGCCCTGCTGGCCTCGCTGTCGCACTATCACACCCTGGTGATGCAGGCACTCGATGCCGCTGACCCAGGCCTGACACCGCATGGCGAACGTGGGGTGTTGCCCGGCGAGCAGGACCTGCACCACGTCTACTACGCCGCCGGCGCCACGCGCCTGGATGAATCGCGCCTCACTGGCGGCTTCGCCGGCATCACCACCCATGTGGAGCCCGGCGTGCTGCTCAAGGGGCAATGCTGTCTGGAACAGGGCAGCTACGTGGAAGAAGGCGCCATGCTCGAGGACTGCGTCATCCTGCCCTTCACTCGCGTGCACGGTGGCCAGCAGGTCAACGCCGGTATCCTGTTCGAGGGCGAGGCACTCGACAGGACGGCCCCGCACTGGCTCAAGGACCGCCGCCAGGCAGGCGCCGCCTCGCAACGCGGGGTCGCCTACCGCAACCCGGCACGCCCAGAATGGCAAGAGCGGATTCTGGCGGCCCTGATCACCCTGGCCACACGCCCCTTCGGCTCGCGCTACAAGGAGCTTCGCCATCGCCTGCGTCAGGTGCAGGACAGCCGCATGCGGCTTTTCGGGGCACTGCCCGAACGCTCGCCACCACCACTGGACAGGGTCGGCATCAGCAGTGCAGGCGCCATTCAGCCCCCGGATTGGCGCGCCACACCGGATGCCTTCGCCGCGACGCTGGAGGCCATCCAGGTCGGCCAGACGCCGGGGCTACGCGGCGCCCTTCGAGAAGCCTGGCGACTGCGCCAGCAAGGCAAGCAGCAGTGATCACACCCGTTCACGCTTCCTCCTGATACAGGTCGAGATACAAAAAACCCCGCAGTGCCAAGGCACTGCGGGGTTTTTCATACGGGCCTCGTCATACGCGGCCTTGTCACACGAAGTGTTGTCATGCGAGCGCTTGCGATCACTCGTCAGGCAGCATGAGCGGCCTTTGACACCGGCTCAGCGATGCTTGGCCAGCCAGGCAAGCGCGCCTTCACTGCGCTTCCACTGGTCGCGCATCAGGGTGCGGTACTGCCAGGCCTCGCCACGCGTGCCGGGTTCCGGCGCTTCCACCGCCAGACTCACCGGCCGCGGATGCTCCGCCAGCAGCAAGCTGATCAGATGCGAATTGGCTTCCCTCACGATCTCGAGTGCCTGCTCGGCGTCCTTGTCGCGACCCAGTCGATAGAGCGCCAGCACCTGACCCATCAGGATGCCCAGCAGCGGCATTTCCTCATCGACGGCACGTCGCTCGATATCATGCTCGGCGAGGGTCACGGCCTCGTCGTTGCGGCCTTCGCGCAGCAGCTGATCCAGCACCAGCTCACGCAGACCGAGGCTGTCTTCCTCGTCGAGCTTGAGCAGGCGCTCCGCCAGCTGGCGCGAACGCTCACGCTCACCGCGCTCCATGCCGATCACCAGCCCCAAGCCACAGCGCAGCAACTGGGCGTTGTCGCCATCTTCCCAGCGCAGCAGGCCGCCGGCCTGTTCGATCTGATCGAGCCAACGATCAAAGCGCTGTGCCAACGGCACGAAGAAGGTATCCGACATCCACGGCAGGCTACCGAAGCGACTGGCCAGCGCCAGGATCAGCCCCTGACACACCGCCGGAACGTCCAGCCATTCGGGGCTGGCGCACAGCTGCTGCAACCACTCGTTGGGGTCCTGGACCTCCCAGGGATCGATGTCCAGCGCCAGCGCCGCCTCTTCCTCGATACGCGCCGGGAAGACCGCCTCCCAGAGCCCGAGTGTCACGGCCTGCTCCGCATTCTGACGGAACAGCAGACTGCCATCGTCCTGCGATTCCAGCGCCAGGCGCGGCGGATGCTCGATCACCTCGAACAACGCCTGCAGTGCAGCCAGTGAATCCGACAGCGACTCATCGGAATTGACCATCTGCTCGGCGAGGGTGGCACGCGGGTTTTCGGCCAGATCCGCCAGGAATTCCAGCTGACCGGGCTCGATGTCCTTCTGCTTGGACAGACGACGCCACCAGAAGCGCGCACGATCCTGCGCCTCTTCCGGCTGACCTTCATGCAACAGCAGCATGGCCTCGATATACGCCAGCGTCGGCGAATCGGGCAGCGTCTGCTGGGCACGAATGAAGGCGGCACGCGCCGAGCCCAGATCATCGCTGTCCAGATGCAGCAGACACTGATGCTCCAGGGCGACGCCACGCAGGAAGGCAGGACCACGCTCCAGCACCTCATCGAGCAGCAGCGCCTTCTTGCGGGTGAAGCCGCGCTCCTGATAGAGATCCAGCAGCAGCTCGAAGCCAGGCTCCGCCTGCTCGGGCAGACGCGACCAGTCGCTGGTATCGAACAGCGCCTCCATGATCTGCTGAGCCCGACCGCGATTGCCGCTCTCGGCGCTGATCAGTCCCGCCTCGAGCAGCGCCTGCGCCGGCGCGAGACCGGAGGCCAGCGCCGCCTTGAGCTGTTCACCCTTGAACTCGCGCAGCGACAGCATCCACATCAGGTGATCCGGAATCGCCGGCAGCTGCACCTTGTCGCAGCACTGCTTGTACTTGCGACCCGAGTCACACCAGCAAGGCTCGTTGCGTCCGGGCGGTGCCAATGACTCGCGCGCGAAGTCGAGTCGCACCAGCGGAGTCTGGCTCCACAGCACCGGCGCCAGCGCTACCGCCAGCGCTTCGTCGCCACCGCTGTAGTTCACGCCCTCCGAATGCGCCCACTGCATGAAGGCAGGAAAGGATTCATCGGCGCGGATGGCATCAAGTGCCCCACTGGCGTAACTCAAGAGCCGTTCGACCCACTCGGCAAGCATGGCATCTCCCTAAAAAAGCGTTTCACAGCCCTGCAGGCACCGCATCCCGGTCGTCGCCTCGGCGTTCACTTCGGCGTTTCCTCAGGCGCGATGCCCGTCAGAACCTGCGAATCAAGGGGCGAAGTCTATCACGAGGAAGCCTCGCCCCTCATCGTTCACTCACTCAAGCGGCTGACGCAGCGATAACCTGCTGAGCTGAGCTGTTCGGCCAGGCAGGCGATATGCGCCGGTCCCACCTCGCAGCAACCGCCGACGATTCGAATGCCGGCATTGACCCACCCCAGCGCATGCGCCGCGTACTGCTCCGGCCCCAGGTCTTCGCGCGCCTTGAGGTCCTTGACGGTGCCGCCGGGATTGAGCTCCGCGATCGAGGTGAAGCCGTTGGCATAGGCACCGGTCGGCAGCGGGCTGGCCAGCAGATTTTCCAGACTACCCTGAATGGCTTCCGGCGCGCTGCAATTGATCAGGATCGCGTCCACGCCCATCGCTTGCAGCATACTGACCGCGTCGGCCAGCGGCTCACCGCTGCGTAGGGTCGCGGTCAGATCATCCTTCACCGTCAGCGAGACCCACACCGGCAAACCGCTCTCGAGTGCTGCGGTGGCTGCGGCGCGCGCCTCGACGCAGGAAGACAGCGCCTCACACAGCAGGATATCGGCCAGCGGCGCCTGCAACTCCACCAGGCGGCGATAGCTGGCCAGGGACTCGTCAGCATCCGGCGCGACATCGGGGCGATAGGTGGCAACCAGCGGCGGCAGGCAGCCCGCCACGCGGACATCCGTCTCACCGCTCAGGGCGATGGCATCCCGCGCGGCCTTGCCAGCAGCAGCATGAATGGCCGCGATCGACTCGCCGACACCCGCCAGACCCAGACGCTGCGGCGTGGCCGTGTAGGTATTGAGCGTGATGACGCGCGCGCCGGCACGAATGAAATCGAGGTGCAGGTCACGCACCAGCTCAGGCTGGTCCAGCATCACCTGAGACGACCACAGCGGGGTCGGCTCACGACCGCTACGACGCACCAGTTCCTGGCCCATGCCGCCGTCCAGCAGCACGACTTCAGCCCCGTCACCTGCCCCCTTTCCTGCTTCCAAGTCTCGTTCCACACAACCTCCAGAGCTTTTTGATGTCCTAGCGTGAGCCTGACGACCTGGCGAGACCCGCTGGCCAGTCAGTGGCGGGCGAAATTCTACCACGCTCGACCCGCTTGCGGCCCTTGCTCACTGGAGCCAAAAGGTTGCCCAATGCTACTGTTGACGACACCCTCTGCCCCGCGCTGCGCTCGAGGCTCGTGCTCACGAACCTCTCGGCAGCCCATGTCGCGCCAGAAGCCCCACCCCGTTCAATCAAGGAAGCCTGCCTTGCTGTTGCCGAGCCCCTTTCGTCCCCGAGCCAACACTGCCAATGACGCGCCCCAGGTGCGTCTGGAGCGTGAGGGCCGCGACGAGATTCGCCGCATTACCCAGGCCGTGGAGCGTGTGCCCTGGTCGGTGAGCCTGATGCAGATCCTGTGGACCGCAGGCCCGGTGACGCTGATCGGCGCCTGGGGCGGCTATCTGCTCGGTTACGGCAAGGAACCGACCTTCGAGAACTACATCTTCTTCATCTCCTACACCGTCATCACCGGTGTCGCTGGCATCGTGGCCAACATCGCCCATAACTTGACCAGCTCACGGCGCTATGACCGCACCGAAGCCAAGATCGAGCGCGTCATCGACACCGTGCCGGAGCTGATCCTTGCCACGCGCAACCTGATCGTCGAGAGCCTCGAAGGCGATGCCCGCCGGCGTGAAGCGGCGGCCATGCTGCTGCGCAAGCAGGATCTCGCGCCGGAGGGGGTCGAGCTGGCGGCGCTGGAGCTGCTCGATGACCGTGATGCCGCGCGCATCATCAGCCAGATCGACGTCTACCGTCGCGTGGGCCTGCATGCGCGCATCCGCGACATGAACAGCCTCAACCGCGAATGGCTCGAACCCCAGTTCAATGAGCTGGCCGAACTGGCCCCCGAGGCCATTGGCCTGCTGCGTGAGCGCTTCGAAGGGCGCGCGCCCGACCTGCACAGCGGCGTGCCGCGTGACGAGAACTTCATCGAGCGTGTGCTGGCGGCCATCGAGCAGGACAACGACCTGCTGATGACCCTGCAGGACGTGGAGGAGATGCTGATTCTGGCCTTCGAGCTGATCAGCGGGCGCAAGATTCCGCTGCTGACCTTCGAATACCGTGGCCGCTGGAAGCTGGCGCGCGCGCTGGACAACCTCGAGCATGCCCGCTCGCGGTATCGCATTCGTCAGGCCACCGGCCTGTCACGCCTCAAGGCGCTGACGGTCTATCTGGCCGAGCAGTCCGGCACCCTGGTGGAAGACGCCGCCTCCGGCCTGCGCGCCGAGGTACTGCTGGAGCGCTCTACCCAGGCGATGGACGCCCTTGCCGAGCAGGTGACGCATCTGGCGATCGCGGTCAATGAGGGCGATCGTGAACACCGCGCCGCGCTGCGCTCGCGGGCCGACATCCTCACCAACGCCATCCGCCTCTACAAGACGGTGACCAATGCCTACGAGCAGGTCGGACGCAGCCACGCCGTCTTCCTCAAGATGTCCAAGCGCTGGGAGAACATCGCCTCGCAGATGTCCGATGACGCTACACGCCTGCGGGTCGGTCCGGGCCGTCGCGGTCTGCGCATTCAGGAAAAGACCATCGCGCTGGACGATGAAGCCAAGGCGGAGGTCTGCAAGCATCTGGCCGATCACTTGAACGAGAGCCGCATCAAGCGCGTCGACAGCGAGATTGCCTATCAGGCGCGCGAGACGGTGCTGCGGGTCGGTGTCGACAAGGCCAAGGCGATGGCGGTCGAGATCGCCCTCGCGCTGGAGCCCCACATACACCTGTCACGCCCGGCCGTGCAGCGCGCCATCAATGGCTCCAACGCCGCCTACTTCGGCCAGCTGGAGCCCAATCAGTCCGCGGCGGCCAAGGCGGCCCTGGGCAGCGCCATGGTGCGCGAGATCGACGATGACCTGTCACGCACCGCCGAATCACTGGCCATCGCGCTGGTACGCCACTACCGCGTCGAGCTGGAGCCGCTGGCCATCGAGTTCCTGCGCGATACCTTCGGCGCCCGTGAAGCGACGCTCAACATGCTCAGCAACTATCAGCCCGCCGATCACCACCCGGTCAGCTATCTCTCCAATCGCCCCCCGCTGATCCAGACCGCCAACCGCGACTGGTATCGCGCCCTCGTCCAGGCACGTCGCGCGCTCGACGACGATTGATCCCCGCCTCGGGCCAACGGCATACTGTATGGATCATCATATCGACAGCCTTTGACCGCAGGATGCCCGATGCGCCTGATCATCGCCGAAAAGCCCAGCCTCGCCCGCGCCATTGCCGAGGCGCTGCCCGGACGCTCAAGCAAGCGCGACGGCTATATCGATGCCGGTGACACCCGTGTCACCTGGTGCATCGGCCACCTGCTGGAGCAGGCCCCGCCGGATGACTACGACGAGCGCTTCAAGCGCTGGTCGCTGGACCACCTGCCGATCATTCCCGAGCAATGGAAGCTCAAGCCACGCAGCCAGGCGCGCGGTCAGCTCAAGACCATCCGCGAGCAGCTCAAGCTGGCCGATGAGGTCGTGCATGCCGGCGACCCCGACCGTGAAGGCCAGCTGCTGGTGCAGGAAGTGCTGGAGCACATGCGCTGGCGCGGGCCGGTCAAACGCCTGCTGATCAGCGACATGAACCGCCCTGCCGTCAGCCGTGCCCTCAACAAGCTGGACGATAATCAGCGCTGGCAGCCGCTCTATGAAGCGGCGCTGGCGCGCCAGCGCGCCGACTGGCTGTATGGCATGAACCTGACCCGCGCCTGGACATTGACTGGGCGTCAGGCCGGCCACGACGGCGTGCTGTCGGTGGGTCGTGTGCAGACGCCGCTGCTGGGGCTGGTCGTGCGCCGTGACGAGGAAATCGAGGCCTTCGAGCCCCGCGCCTTCTTCCCGCTGTGGATAGAGGCTGGCGTGGCGGCGGGCAGCTTCAAGGCCTGGTGGCATGCGACCAGCTCACCCTGGCTGCAACGTCTGGCGGACAAGGGCACCCCGCTGCCACTCGATGACAAGGGTCGCCTGCTGGATAGCCGTCCCGCCGAGCGCCTCGCCCGCCATCTCGCGACCTTGACCACCCTCGGCGATGGCCATGTCGAAAGTGTCGAGGCCAGCGACAAGTCACAGCCCGCGCCGCTGCCCTATTCGCTGTCGGCGCTGCAGGTCGATGCCGCGCGCCGTTTCCGTCTGCCCGCCCAGAAGGTACTCGACACCTGCCAGGCGCTTTACGAGCGTCACCAGCTGATCACCTATCCGCGCTCCGACTGTCGCTACCTGCCGCGCGAACATCACGCCGGCATGGCCAATCTGATGATCAGTGCCTGCGTGGGTGACCGCGAGCTTGAACGCTTCAGTGGCGGCGCCGATTTCAGCCTGCGCTCGCGCGCCTTCAATGACAGCAAGGTCAGCGCGCACCATGCACTGGCCCCCACCGGCCGCGAGCCGGACTATGCACGCCTCTCCCGCGATGAAGCCAACCTCTACCGCATGATCTCGCGCAACGTGCTGGCCCAGTTCTATCCGGCCTATCGCTATCGCGAGGTCAAGGTCGAACTGCGCTTCGCCAAGGAGCCCTTCCGCGCCAGTGGCCGCAGCGTCATCGACGAGGGCTGGAAGGTGCTGTTCAAGCGCAATGTGGAGGCCAGTGAGACAGCTGATAAGCAAGACCCTGACAAGAAGGCCTCTGACAAGAACGCAGCCGCCGATGACAAGACCCCGCCGCCACTGCCCGCCCTGACGGAAGGCGAACCGGCCTGCGTGCTCGACTGTGGTATCGAGGAGAAAGAGACCCGCCCGCCGGAGCCCTTCAACGATGCCAGCCTGATCCAGGCGATGATGAACATCGCACGCTACGTCGAGGATGAAGCGGTAAGGCGCACGCTGCGCGATGTGGATGGCCTGGGCACAGAGGCGACACGCGCCGGCATGCTCGAGACACTGATCAATCGCGGCTATCTGGTGCGCGAAGGCCAGGCGATGCGCTCGACACGTATCGGTCGCGCGCTGATTCATGCGCTGCCGCCTGCCGTATCGCGTCCGGAGCGCACCGCACAGTGGGAGCAGCGCCTGAGCATGATCCACGAGCAAGGCGACCCGGCAGCGCCCTTCTTGAGCGATCTGATCGTGGATCTGCGTGCGCTGCTCGCCGATAGCTCCGCCAGCCGCTTGAGCACGGCACTGGCCAGCGTCGGCGGTGCGACACCCGCGCCGCGCAAGGGGGGTGGCAAGGGCGGCACGCGTCGCAAGACAACGTCCTACAAGAAGCGCGCGTCTGGCGGCTCTTCTGGCAACACTGCTGGCAGCAATAAGGACGGCGCTTCTCGCAAAAGTGCTTACACCAAGAGCCCCCGCAAGCGAGCGACTGCGTCACGACGCAAGACCGATAGCTGACTGCGGGTCAGGTGAAGTACCACCGGTCTTTCCCGCGCTCACGCACTCCTCTGCCCTCCAGAACAAGATGACAAATATGCACACAATGACTGACCCGGAAGACAACTGGCTGTGGATCATCGGCCCGGGCGCCATCGGGCGCCTGTTGGCAGCTTCGCTGATGGCAGCACGTCAGCGAGAGCTGCGTGAGCAGGGAGCATCCACGTTACCGCGTGTCTTGTTGCTGGGGCGTCAGGCAATGGTGGGACAAGCGATCATTCTCGACATGACCACACCAGAATCACACACTGTTAGCACAAAGATAAAATATTCGACAATTGACACACTGCAAGGCCCGTCATCTAGAAAACCCTCTGCCATCTGGCTGACGACCAAGGCCTACGGCGTACCCGCCGTCTGGCAGCAACTGACACCACATATCACGCCCGAGACTCCCGTGACCTGCTGGCAGAATGGCCTGAGCGCTCAGCCGTGGCTGGCCGAACGCCACGCCAACCTGCTATGCGCCAGCACCACCGAAGGCGCCTGGCTGCCACCCGAGACTGGCGCAAGCACGACGCCTGACGCAGGCTCAACAGCAGATGAACTCCAACATCTGGGCGTGCAACACGCCGGACGCGGTCACACCTGGCTGGGCGCATGGCAAAGTGACGGCGACGGCGACCCCGACAGCCAGTCCCACCAGGCCGCCCTCATGCAATGTGAGTGGCTGAAGGCTGCAGGGTTTGCGTGCGAACAGACGCCGGACATCCAGACTCGCCTGTGGCACAAGCTGGCGATCAATGCGGCAATCAATCCTCTGGTGGCACGCTATCGCATTCGCAATGGCCAGCTGCGTGACCGGCCATTTGCCCCGATGGTCCGCCAGGCGGTCGAGGAGATCGCTACGGTGCTGGATAGCGAAGGTATCTCTGCCCCGGGGGAAGGCTGGCAGGCGCTGGTCGAGCAGGTCATCCGCGCGACCGCCAACAATCGCGCTTCGATGCTTCAGGATGTGCTCGCCGGTCGCCCTACCGAGGTCGAGGCGATCCTTGGCCCGTTGCGCCTTGCCGCCACCCGACATGGGCTGGCCCTGCCCCTGCTGGATGACCTCTACCGACAGCTGAGCACGCCGCAGCATTGAGACAGGTGTCACAGCTAGCCAAGCGGCTCCAGCCGGGCCCACCTATCAGCTAATCATTCCGCCAGCCCGCCAGATGACGCGCACAAAAAAGACCCGCCTCGCGAGAGACGGGTCACAAGCAACAGCCAAGCTGTCGAGAGAGAGCAGTACTGGCAGCCTGTCAGCCTCAAGCACGACGGCGTGCAGGACGTTGACAGGCAGCCGCTGGATCAGTGGCCAGCACTCATCCAGAAATCAGGCTTCAGCGGTGGAAACGCTCAGAGGCTTCACGCGCCAGCTCGCGGATACCATCCCAGTCACCCGCATCGATCAGCTTCTGCGGCGCGACCCAGCTACCACCGACACACATCACGTTCTTGAGCGCGAGGTAGTCAGCGGCGTTGCTCAGGGAAATGCCGCCAGTCGGGCAGAAGCGAGCTTCGCTGATCGGGCCACCGAAGGACTTGATCGCATTGACGCCGCCCGCGGCTTCCGCCGGGAAGAACTTGAAGCGACGGTAACCGTACTGCCAGCCCGTCATCAGCTCCGAGACGGTCGCGACACCCGGCAGCATCGGCACGCTGCTGGTCACGCCGTACTGGTACAGCGCTTCGGTGGTGCCCGGCGTGACGATGAAGTCGACACCCAGCTCTTCCACCTGGCGATACTGTTCCGGCGTCAGCACGGTGCCGGCACCGATGCTGGCGTTGGGCAGCGCTTCACGCATCAGGCGGATGGCTTCCAGCGCGCAGTCGGTACGCAGCGTGACTTCCAGCACGGTCAGGCCACCTTCGTAGAGGGCCTTGCCCAGCGGTACGGCGTCCTCGATGCGCTCGACGGCGATCACCGGCAGCACGGAGGCTTTCTGGCAGATGCTGTCGATCTCGGTGGTGCGAGTCGACGGAAGCTGTTTTTCAAAGCTCATGGCGTTCTCCTTGTGCCGCGGCCAACCTCCCTTGTGGCTGGCCGCGGCCGATTTGATCAGGGGGCCCAGTAAAGCGCCAGCGGCGCGGACAGGAAGGCACGAATCGGCAGTTCACTGACCGCTTCGACGTCGTTCAGCGCGCGCGACAGCACGGCCTGCTTGTCGGTCCCCGTGAGATGAAGCACGGTACGACGCGTCTGGCGCAGACGCTCGAGAGACAACGTGATACGCGCCTGCGGCACGCTGGGTGCACGCATCGGGACACAGCAATCCGCGCTGGTCAGCGCTTCCTGCAGGCGGTCACCATCGGGGAACAGCGAGGCCGTATGACCATCGCCACCCATGCCGAGAATCAGCGCGGAGGCCGGCCAGGGGAGTGCCGCGATGCGAGCGCTCACTTCTGCGTAACCGACTTCCGGCTCTGCCTCGGCGTTGGTCAGCGGATGGAAGGTGGCGGCACTGGCCGCACCGCTCAGCAGGTGCTCACGCACGAAGCGTGCATTGCTGTCATCGGCGTCTTCGCTCACCCAACGCTCATCGGCGAGAGTGATATCGACACGCGACCAGTCCAGCGGCTTGTCGCGCAGCGCAGCAAACAGCGGCTTGGGCGTGGAGCCGCCGGAAACCACCAGCAGCGCACGCGCTGACGGATCAACGTCGAGGTCTGCGCGCAAGGCGGCGGCCAGATACTCGGCGAGAGAGTGTGCGGTCTGTACGCGCGGGTCCTGCTCAGTCACGGTGGCGCTCATCTCAATACTCCTCATACCAGCTGCGGCCATCGCGCGTGATCATCGCGATCGAGGAGACGGGCCCCCAGGAGCCGGCCGGATAACGGCGCGGCGTGGCAGCGCGGGATTCCCAGCCATCGATGAGGGTATCGACCCAACGCCAGGCGTGTTCGATCTCGTCACGACGCACGAACAGATACTGCTGACCCTTGATGACCTCAAGCAGCAGACGTTCGTAAGCTTCCGGAATACGGCGCTTGGGGAAGGCGCTGTTGAAGTCGAGATCCAGCGGGCCCGGACGCAGACGCATGCCCTTGTCGAGACCGGAGTCCTTGGTCAGCACCTGCAGGGAGATGCCTTCGGACGGCTGAAGACGAATGATCAGCTTGTTGGCCGCCAGCGAACGCTGGTCCGGATCGAAGATGTAGTGCGGCTGCTGACGGAAGTGGATCACGATCTGTGACAGCTTTTCCGGCATGCGCTTGCCGGTCCGCAGATAGAACGGCACACCGGCCCAGCGCCAGTTGGAGACTTCGGTCTTGAAGGCCACGAAGGTCTCGGTCTGGGATTCGGTGTTGGCGCCTTCTTCCTCGAGATAGCCCGGCACGTGCTGGCCGTCGACGGCACCCGCGATGTACTGGCCACGTACCAGATCCGTGTTGAGACGCTCGCCGGTGATCGGGCGCAACGCCTTGAGCACCTTGACCTTCTCGTCACGAATGGCGTCCGCATCCAGGTTGGACGGCGGGTCCATCGCGATCAGACACAGCAGCTGCAGCAGGTGATTCTGCACCATGTCACGCAGCTGACCGGCCTGATCGAAGTAACCCCAGCGTCCTTCGATGCCGACCTTCTCCGCCACGGTGATCTCGACGTGGGAAATCTGGTTCTGATTCCACTGATTGCCGAACATCGGGTTGGCGAAGCGCAGCGCGATCAGGTTCTGGACGGTTTCCTTGCCCAGATAGTGATCGATGCGATAGATCTGGGATTCGTGGAAGACGGCGCCGATCGCGTCGTTGACGACACGCGAGCTTTCCAGATCAGAGCCGATCGGCTTCTCGACCACGACACGCGAGTGCTCGTCGAGACAGCCCGCCGCCTGCAGATTGCTGCTGATGTCGCCGTAGATACGCGACGGTACGGAAAGATAGATCATCAGCGGGCGCGGTGACGGCTTGCCCTTGGCATCCACACGCCAGTCGGCGATCGCGGAATAGCCTTCCACGGTGCTGAAGTCCAGCGCCGCGTAGCTGATGCGAGAGAGGAAGCGCTCGATGCATTCCTTCTCGAGGTGTTCCGGCTTGACGCGCTCCTTGAGCGCCGCCTGCACGGTGTCCTTGAAGGATTCGAGGCTGACATCCTGACGCGCCAGACCGATCAGGCGAGTTGCCTTCTCGAGCAGGCCGTCACGGTCGAGGTGATAGAGGGCTGGATATAGCTTGCGCTTGGCGAGGTCGCCCAAGGCGCCGAACAGGGCAATATCCACGCCCGGAATGATGTCGGAACTCATGCCGCCGATTTCTCCCGTCGAAACTGCCCTGTATGCCGAAATGACCGACAAGGTGGGCGACTTCGAACCCGCTCCATGAAGGCTGCGCAGGTTGGCGCGGCGAGGAGAGGCTCGAATGACACACGGCACCGGGAAGGCGTTGGCGATACATGGCTGGTTATATTAACAACAAATGTAGCGATAACGCCGCTGTCACTCAAGACAATTCGCCCCACAAATAGGTAAACTTACCTAAAAGTGGTAGTCAGCGGCGCTTTCGCCTTCACCTCGTCCTTCGCGCCCCTGGATCAGCAAGTGACCCAAAGAGATGCTTGGCCTACCAGACGAGTGAGGCTAGGATGCCCAGATTACGTAGTTATTTCACTACACAATGGCAGGGTAACAGGCGAATGGCAGTACACGACCTCATCAATCGCATCCGTGAACGTCTCGACGAGCTCAATCGCTCCGAGCGCAAGGTCGCCGACGTCATTCTGGCGGACCCGGCTGCGGCCACCGGCATGAGCATCGCGGCGCTCGCTCAGGCCTCGCTGGTCAGTGAGCCGACCGTCAACCGCTTTTGTCGCAACTTCGATGCCAAGGGCTTCCCCGACTTCAAGATCAAGCTGGCCCAGAGCCTGGCCGGCGGTACGCCGTATGTGTCGCGCAGTGTCGATCAGAGCGATGATGCCGCGGCCTATGGCGACAAGATTCTCGGCGCCACCGTGGCCGCGCTCGACGACGCCCGTCGCGCACTGGACCCCAGACGCATCGAACGCGCCGTCGACTACCTGAGCCAGGCCAAGCAGATCTGCTTCTTCGGCCTTGGCGCCTCAGGCCCGGTCGCGGCGGATGCCCAGCACAAGTTCTTCCGCTTCAACCTGCCGGTCATGGCCTATGAAGACGTGCTCATGCAGCGCATGGTGGCCGCCGCCTGCCATACCGGCGACGTGATCGTGATCATCTCCTACACCGGACGCACCCGCGAGCTGGTCGATATCGCCAAGCTCGCACGCAGCAATGGTGCCGCGGTACTGGGCATCACCGCACCGGACTCTCCGCTGGCGCGCGAGTGCACCGAAGTGCTGGAAGTCATGGCGCCGGAAGACACCGATATCTATATGCCGATGACCTCACGCATGATCCACCTGGCCTTGATCGACGTGCTGGCCACCGGTGTGACGCTCCGCCGTGGAGAAGATTTCCAGCAGCATCTCAAGAAGATCAAGGACAGTTTGAAGGACACCCGCTTCCCGCCAGAGTCTTGAGCACTTGTCTGAAGATCATGAGCATCCGGCCCGGCAACATCAGCCCCAGCCATGGCATATGAGCGCTTACCGCGCGACCATTCAACGCCTTAATGGCCCCAGGCCCACTTGAGCGATCCTTCAGGCATGGCGTAGGGCTTGCACCCGCGTGGCCAAGACACAACAATACGCGCCATACCCCCTGACATGCGGTGCCTGCCGCATGATGTCTCATGTCGTGAATGCTGAGGATGCTTCCCATGCGCTGGCTGGCCACTGCTGCTCTGACCCTGATTTCCGCCCTTCCCGTGGCCATGAGTCTGGCTCAGGCCGACACCTTCAAGTTCACGGCGATTCCGGATGAAGACGAATCACGCCTGGTCGAGCGTTTCGACAAGGTTGCCGACTACTTGGAAGAGAAGCTGGGCGTCGATGTCGAGTATGTGCCGGTCAAATCCTACAGCGCCGCTGTCAGCGCCTTTCGCAATGACCAGATCCAGATGGCCTGGTTCGGCGGCCTGACAGGCGTCCAGGCGCGTCAGATGGTGCCGGGCTCCGTGGCCATCGCACAGGGCGTGGAAGACGCCGCCTTCCGCAGCTACTTCATCGCGCGTCGCGACCTCAAGCTGGCCGGCGATGCCGCCGAGCCGCTGGACGCACTGCCCGACTCCGTCGAAGGCCACTCCTTCACCTTCGGCGCCAAGACCTCCACTTCGGGTCGCCTGATGCCGGAATACTATCTGCGTGAGCAGTTCCAGCAGGCACCGGACGCCCTGTTCAGCCGCGTCGGTTTCTCCGGCGACCACTCCCGCACCATCGCGCTGGTCGCCGCCGGGACCTATGACGTGGGCGCGGTCAACTTCGCGGTGTGGGAAGCAGCCGTCAAGGATGGCAAGGTCGACCCGAGCAAGGTGCAGGTACTGTGGCAGACGCCGGCCTATCCGGATTATCAGTGGACGATTCGTGGCGATGCCGACAGCCACTTCGGCGCGGACTTCACCGCCCATGTCACCACGGCCCTGCTGGACATGAAGGACCCGGACCTGCTCGAGAGCTTCCCGCGCTCCGGCTTCATTCCCGCCAGCAACGATGACTACGCGCCGATCAAGACCGTCGGCGAACAGCTCGGTCTGCTGCGCTGAGCTCATGACCCAGGAAACACCCTCTCCACTGCTGCACCTTTCGCAGGATCACCTCGGCCATGGCGCCGAGGTGGTCTTGCGTGATCTGGATATTCGCCTCCTGCCGGGCGAGCGCATCGCCCTGCTCGGTGCCAGTGGCGCAGGCAAGTCCACGCTGCTGGAAGCCCTGCGCGCCGCGCTGCAACAGCGCGGCGTAGCGGCCGCCTGGTGCCCTCAACGCCAGGGGCTGGTGCCGCAATTGTCGGTCTACCACAACATCTTCATGGGCCGGTTGGACCAACACTCACGGCTGACCAATCTGTTCAATCTGCTGCGCCCGAAACCGGCTCACTGGCAGGCGGTCGCCGCGCTGTGCGAACCGCTGGGTATCGCCGGCCTGATGGAGCGCTCCGTCGAGGCGCTTTCCGGCGGTCAGCGCCAGCGTGTCGCCATCGCACGCGCGCTCTATCAGGGCCATGACCTGTTCCTCGGTGACGAACCCGTCGCAAGCGTGGACCCGCATCAGGCCAGCCAGTTGATCCAGTTGATTCATGCCCGTCACGCCACCAGTGTGGTGGCGCTTCATCAGCGCGAGTTGGCACTCACTCACTTCACGCGCGTGATCGGTCTTGGCAAGCAGACTGATGGCATGGGCCATGATCAGGGTCAGGTGCTGCTGGATGTCGCGATCGACGGACTGACGCCCGGCGACCTGGACTTCCTGTACCCCGCTGCGGCGACCCGCGAGTCATCCGATGTCAGCTGACCCCTCCACCATGACGGCAGAGCTGCGCCATCCTCCTCGCTGGTGGCAGGCACGCAGTGACGGTGCGCGCCTGTTGCGCCTCGGTGGCGGTCTGGTCATCGCGATGCTGGTGCTGGCGCCCTTCGCCGATCTCTCCGTCACCTCGCGCGACCCTTGGCAGGAGTTGGGCCGCATGCTGGCGGGTCTGGCGTCACCGGCTCCCGGCGCGCTGGAATCCCCGCTGCACGCTCTGGTCCTGACCATCGCCTTCGCGCTGTGGGGCACCCTGCTGGGTGCGCTGATCGGGCTGCCACTGGCATTGGTCTACTCTCGTTCGCGCCTGCTGCGGGGCATCTGTGGCGGGCTGCGCGCGGTGCATGAGCTGTTCTGGGCACTGCTGTTGCTGCAGGTGTTCGGGCTGTCGGCCGCCACGGCGCTGGCGGCGATCACGATTCCCTATGCGGCGACCTTCGCCAAGGTCTATGCCGAGATTCTCGAACAACTGCCGCAGGCGCCGCTCAAGGCGCTACCCTGTGCCAGCTCACGCGCGATGCGCTTTCTGTATGCAGAACTGCCGATGGCGTGGCGGCGCATGGCCAGCTACACCCGCTATCGCTTCGAATGCGGACTGCGCGCCAGCGTCCTGCTCGGTTTCGTCGGCTTGCCCACGTTGGGCTTCTATCTGGAGAGCGCCTTTCGCGAGGGCCGTTACGCGGAGGCGGGCGCCCTGCTATGGATCTTCTATCTGCTGATCGCCACGCTCCCGTGGTGGGGACACCGTCGGGCATTGCCGGTGCTGGCCATCGCCAGTCTCTGGTGGCTGGGGCCATGGCCCGATGTCAGCCCGACCCTGCTGTGGCGCTTCATCAGTCATGACATCTGGCCGGCGCCGCTGGTCAATGCATCATTCGAGTCACTGATCTCGGGTGAGCTCGCGACAGACCTGCTGCAGTGGGCAAGCCACCTGCCCGATCTGCTGCCTGCCATCGGCAATACCTTGCTGCTCGGTCTGCTGGGCACCGCAGGCAGTCTGCTGATCGCCATGCTGCTATGGCCGCTGGCCAGCCGCCATGTGGGCAATCGCCTCTCACAACACTCGACCAACGGCCTGCTGATCTTCCTGCGCACCACGCCAGAGCTGATTCTGGCCTTCATCCTGCTGTTGCTGCTGGGGCCTTCCCTGCTGCCCGCCTGGCTGGCGCTGGCGCTGCACAACGGCGCGATCATCGCCTTTCTGTGTGCTCGCCATGCCAACCAGATTCAGCTGCCGCCCAGTCGCCCGCAGGGCAAGTTCGAATGCTGGCTCTATGAGCTCAACCCACGTGTCGCTCCCGGCATGTTCGCGCTGCTGCTCTACCGCGCCGAAACCATCATCCGCGAGACGGCCATACTCGGCATGCTGGGGGTGGTAACGCTGGGCTTCCACATCGACTCGAGCTTCGAATACCTGATGTTTGATCAGGCATTTGCCTTGCTGGTGCTCACCGCCATACTCAATATCGGCGTTGACAGCCTCGCGCGGCGCCTGCGCCCCAGCGGTGAGATCTCTGAAGACAGCTGCGTGCGCTGACTCCTGCCCTGCCTGCGCAGGAGTAGGCGCTAACTTGATGACGCACCCGACTCCCCTTTGAGCGAGCCTTCCCATGCCCCCCTCCATGCCACCATCGTCATCCACGGAGTCTGCCAGCTCAGCAAGCGCCAAGCGTGAGGCACAGCGCATCACCTTGATCGGCGCGGCGCTGGATGGCGTGCTGGGTGTCGCGAAGCTCATCATCGGCAAAATTGTCGGCTCACAGGCACTGATCGCCGATGGCATCCATTCTCTGTCAGACCTGGTGACGGATGCCTTCGTGTTGGTGGCGACTCACTACGGCCGCCAGGCACCGGATCGCTCACATCCTTGGGGCCATGAGCGCATCGAGACGCTCGGTACCCTCGTGCTTGGCAGCCTGCTGCTGGCCGTGGCAGGCGCCATTGGCTGGGAAGGCATCTTGCGCAGCTGGGAGCTGATGTTCGGCTCACTGACCATCCCGCTGCCCGGCGCGCTGGGCATCGGCATCGCGATCATCTCACTGCTCGGCAAGGAAGGTATCTTTCGCGCTACGCTGAAGATCGCGCGCAAGCAGAAATCCAAGCTGCTGGAGGCCAATGCCTGGCACTCGCGCAGTGATGCGCTCTCCACCGTGGCGGTGCTGATAGGCCTGATCGGTACCCAGCTGGGGGCAAGCTGGCTGGATGGCATCGCAGCGGTCGTCGTTGGTGTGATGGTGGGCAAGATCGGCGCCTCATTGGCCTGGGAGGCCTCACGCGAACTGATCGACACCGCCCTGCCGCGTGAACAGCAACACGCCATGCGTGAGTGCTTGCTGTCACTGCCGGAGGTGCGTGGCGCGCACGACCTGCGCAGCCGCACGCTGGCCGGCCGTATCGTGCTGGAAGTCCACCTGCTGGTCGCGCCACGCATCAGCGTCTCGGAAGGCCATGCCATCGGCCATCACGCCGTGGCTCGCCTCAAGGCTGAATTCCCCCAGCTCAGTGATGTGCTCTATCACATCGACCCCGAAGATGACTCGCATCTCGGTCAGGCCAGCCAGGCGCAGCCCACGCTGAAGCAGCCCCTACCCCTGCGCAGCGACATCATCTCCGCACTCGAGGAATGCTGGCAGCAGTCACCTCTCTGGCAGGCGCGCAGCGGCCTCACCCTGCATTACGTCAACCATGCCACCACACCTGCTGACACCGACTCGTCGTCCCCGCATGTGGATATCCTGCTGGAGTTGCCGGGTGGTGCTACGCAAGCCGCCTGGGAAACAGCTCAGCAATGTAACCACGACGCCGACTCGCGCAACGCATCAATCGCCGAGATGGAACACCTTGCAGCGGGTCTTGAGTGGTTTGGCCAGCTGGAGATTGGGGTGATGTCACATATCCACCAGCGCTGACGTGTGGGTTACACTGCAGGCAAAGGCAGACATGGTTTCATGAGTTTCAAGGCAGGCCTGGATTGGCCCCTCACCGTTCAAAAGCGCTCAAAGGCGTTCCAGGCATCGTCATCTAGACCAGAATTCACGCTGAACTCAAAGACAGACATCCACCAGACAAGGAGCACGCCATGAGCAACGCATCCGGCGAAATGCACAAGACACGCATCATAAGTGAGCTGAAAGGTTTCATCCGCAAGCTGCTGCAAGACCCGAAGATTCTCGAGCAGTCACTGGTCGTGGCGCGAGCGCGCCTCAAGGAAGGGGCAGAACAAGGAAAGAATGAGCAAGCAGTGCTGGCTATCATCGCCAACGAAATTTCTGACACTACCAGCATCCATATCCCGGAAGATCCCGCAGAGCACTCCGATGCGGACAAGCTATTTTTGGAACTACTGAAAGATGTGGTAGAGGAAGAAGAAGCGCTTTATTGATAACATCAGGCTACCGGAAGGTAGCCTGACTTAGCTAACGAGTGAAAGGCTCAGTGAATATCTCTATAACTTTTCTTTTCATTTTTGACACTCATTATCCCATATACGGTTTTGTACCCTTTTGTGCGTATCAATTCTTCTTCAAATTCAGCTCTAAGGATTACCTTCCCACCCTTTACAGTATAGGCAGCTATTCCTTGCTCCATAATCTTAGATAGATCTGGAGTCTTTTTTAACATTTCTTTTACTGTAAAACCAGACTCAAGAGTCAAGCTACGCGCTAAAGAATTTCTACACAACCGCAATAGATTGCAGCCATCACTAACTATAGTCTTATCGAAATGCCAGTCGATCAATGTAGGGAGTATATCCAGACTGGTTATAAAACTATCGTCGGAATACACCAACTCATCATTAATTAAATTTGAGAAGGAAATAAATATATTATACTGCTCCAATATTTCAGCTGAAGTACCATGTCCACCAACGTTGCTACAGCAAAACAAGTCATTTCCATGTGAGCTATGCTGTGTGAATGATTCACCATGATCAGACCATATAACCCCTTCAAAACTGTTGCTATCAATTTTTGAAAGAACATCAGTAAAGATATCTAATGCACGGCCAGCATCCTCCACCATCACTTCATACTTTCGATTATCACTGGCTTGAGAAAGGTGACTCCAACGATGAGTCCATGGCATGTGAGGAAGAGTGAAATGAAACACCAACAAGTTATCTCCAGCCGTAATTTTACTCTTTGCTTTTATAGCATAATATTTTGCAGCCTGGTACGGATCGTAAGTAACAGCATTAGCTCTATTATGAATATGGAACGGAAGAATCTCTTTGAAAACAAAATCGTATTCAGATAACAAGTTATAATATGGCATATCTAACAAAGGGGACGCTGCAACAAAATCCAATGCTTGTGTAGACGAGCCAAGATTATTCTCAAGTGAGCATTTTTCTCCAATATGATTAAACCTTTTTTCATCTGATCCATAAATTATATTCCACTCATGATCTTCAAAAATGTTAAACATCGTACATTTTGGTTCAACGCTCGATAAATTGAATCTTACTCTGTTATTCTCAGGAGCCAGCCCTGTCGTCAATACATTCCAAGAAGCATATGTTCTTCCTACAGGTGACCAAGCATTATTGTAAGAAGACAAATGCTTAGAAGTTAAAAAGGTAGAATTATTAGCCAGTAGAGAATGTGCATCTGCTCTAACTGAGTCAACACCTAGAACATAGGTTATATTATTCACACCTTTCGTCGTATAACCATCGCTCCACTTATAAAGAGAAAAATTAACGACCAGAAGTACTGATGGCACAAGCAGAAGCGATATCAATGCAAAATGCCGTCTACAGGAATCACTAAATAACACTATAAAAAATGATAAGAATAAACTTAAAGTCGCACCTATATACTTCATCCAAAATTCATTGAAGCTTAAATCTAAAACTTTGAATTGCGAATTAGGAAATTTGACTCCATTCACTACATCAAGCACCAGGAATAGAATGAGAGCGACTACAATATTAATAAATATGGGTCTTACCCGCTGCCCTGAAATACTAAGGATCCATCGCGAGGCTAGAAGAGTAATGAATAAAACCCATAAACAGAAGACCGAATAGACCAATAGGTATATTCCGGTAATATAGAAGTCATACCTAGAAAAGTCATGCACAGAAAAATCTAAATTAAAAAATTTTTGAGGCATATTTTCACTAGGTATACGCTGCCCTAGCTGCATTAACGGATAAAATAGTAAAATGGCAAAAAAAGCTGTAACCCTATACATTTAGATCCCTCATATCAATAAAAAAGGGACTGCACGTCAGTGCAGCCCCTTTTAAGATCATAGATTGATATTATGAACCAGAACGACAGTCTGCAGGCACCCATGCATCATCCATGGTTGCATTTTTACCACAACTCCAAGTAATACTGCCACCAGATGCAGCGGAAGGAGTGAGAGTAATCTCCGCGCCGTCATCTACGGTGCTGTTGTAGTTCACTGTAATAACACCAAGATCCCCTACTGTCACAGAATCAACCGCATTACCTGTAATGGTATCAGCATCCTGTAAGCCTGCCGCTGCATTAGAAGTAGGGAAGCTACTAGAAGTAGAATACACTTCTGTAACTGCAGTTTTGGCAGCTGCTGCCAACTGCAAACCTTCAGAGACATTAGCACGCTTAGTATAATCCTGGTAACGCGGGATTGCTATAGCAGCCAAAATACCAATGATGGCAATAACGATCATCAGCTCGATAAGTGTAAAACCAGCTTGTTGCTTGCGTGTCATGGTGTGACTCCCTTGCATTTGCGTAGTGAGATCAGGTCGTACGCCCTGAAACCCCGGTTACCTTCCCTGACCAGCAGGATGTTACAGAAGAATGTCAGTGTGGGCGCTTGATTCTAATGTTCCCAATAACATCTTTACCAGCATAACATCTTGATATCACGGGGTGTCGACCGGACGGGACGAGTGATACCACAGCCACAGTTCAGGTGCCATTGCCATGTCGCAAGACGCTTTCTTGGCGGCGCTGACGGCTGCTTGGTTGTTACAATAGATTACACTCAGTGACATTGCAAGCAACGAACACAAAAAGTTTGTGATCGAGATTCAGGATCTCTTCAACGTTACTCCCGCCCCACCAGCGTTTGGCTAGCTCACCTCCACAAGCCCTATCCTCCTTTCATGTCATGAATGCGCCATTCCTAGCGCTGGGCAATCCAGCTACACTCTTCTGCAAGACGATATTTGTTATACGATGGCTTACCGCACCAGAGTTTGCGCACAGCGCATCAGCGCATGCTTCACGTTTGAAGCAGTCAGAGTAGGTCCATCGGCAACTGCAACAGGAAGAGTGTCATGCCCCAGTCAGAACACATGCTAAAAGGATTTGCCGCCCGACTGGTCGACTCTGGCCTGCTCGAACCACAGGCAGCACAGCTGGCTGAACAGGAAGCCAATGAGGCCGGGGAAAGCCTGTTGCTGCACATCATTGCGCATGGTCTGGTGACAGCACGTGACGCGACATTGGCGGCCGCCTGGGAATATGGCCTGCCGTATGTGGATCTCGATGCCCTTCGTATCGACTCGCTGCCTTCCATTGACGAGCTGCCCGAGAAGGTCTTGCGCAAGCTGGGTGTACTGCCACTCTATCGCCGTGAGCATCGGCTGACCGTCGGCGTGCCCTCCCCATCAACACTTACGCATTTAGATGAGCTGCAATTTGCCACTGGCTTGTCGATCGAGAGTGTCCTGGTCGCCGCCGACCAGCTGACGCCAGCATTGGAGCAGTACCTGGAAGCCGGCGAAGAAAGCGCCATGGACATGCTGAGCGAAGATGGCGAAGCACTCGATGGGCTGGATTTTGAAGGCGAAGAAGATAACAACAACGATCTAGCCATTACAGCCAACAGTGATGATGCGCCAGTGGTGCGCTTCGTTCACAAGGTACTGCTGGATGCCATCAAGCGTGGTGCCTCGGATATCCACTTCGAGCCCTACGAATCCACCTATCGCATTCGTTTTCGTATCGATGGCATGTTGGTTGAGAATACCCGTCCACCCTTCAATATGCGTAACCGGATCTCGGCACGCCTGAAGGTCATGTCGCGCATGGATATTTCTGAGCGCCGTTTACCGCAGGACGGCGCGATCAAGCTGCGCCTGTCCAAGTCCCGTTCCATCGATTTCCGCGTCAATACACTACCCACCGTGTATGGCGAGAAGCTGGTACTGCGTATCCTGGACCCCAGCTCGGCCAAGATGGGCATCGAGGCGCTGGGCTTCGAACCCGAACAGCGCGCCATGTTCGAAAAGACGCTGAATCAGCCCCAGGGCATGATTCTGGTCACTGGGCCTACCGGTAGCGGCAAGACCGTGACGCTCTACACCGGCTTGAATATCCTCAATACACCGGAGCGCAATATCTCGACGGCGGAAGATCCGGTCGAACTCAAGGTAGAAGGCGTCAACCAGGTCAACGTGCTACCCAAGATCGGACTGGACTTCGCCTCGGCCCTGCGCGCCTTCCTGCGCCAGGATCCCGATGTAGTGATGGTGGGGGAAATTCGAGACAAGGAAACCGCCGAGATTGCTGTCAAGGCTGCACAGACCGGCCACCTGGTGCTTTCTACCCTGCACACCAACTCAGCACCCGAGACACTGACGCGTCTGAGCAACATGGGGATTGCCCCTTTCAACATCGCGAGCTCCGTCTCGTTGATCATCGCTCAGCGCCTTGCGCGTCGCCTGTGCACCCACTGCCGCCAGCCCACGGAAATTCCGCCCGAGGCGATGGCCTCGATGGGCTTCAGTGAAGACAATGGCTTCAGTGCAGCAGAACTCGAGGCAGCGACCATATTCCGCCCCGTCGGTTGCAGCCAGTGCACACTGGGTTACAAGGGGCGAGTCGGCATTTATGAAGTCATGCCGATCTCGGATGAGATGAGCCGCTTGATCATGCGTGAGGGCACCGCCATCGAGCTGGCAGACCAGGCGCGCAAGGAAGGGCTTTCTGACCTGAGGCGTAGCGGCTTGCGCAAGGTGATGTCGGGCATGACCTCGCTGGAAGAAGTCAATCGTATCACCAAGGACTGAGCCACTGCTGACAGGTCGAGCATGGAGTGATCGCATATGATGTCTGGCAACGATCAATACGCCAGATAGCTGACTTTTCCTCAGTCATCAGGCACATTGAAGACAAGATGACCCAGGCATTGATCATGGCTCGATCTTCAATGCCTGCTCCCCATTTATCAGGGAACGATAACTGACATGGCAACTCCCAGAACTGCCAAGAAAGACAAGAAAAAAGCGGGCATTGAAACTTGGCAATGGTCGGGCAAGAACTCGCGTGGCGAAAACGTCAAGGGCGAGCTGATGTCGGCCAACGTCGATCAGGTCAAGAACACGCTGGTCAGCCAGGGAATCGTGCTCAAGCGCCTGCGCAAGAAGTCCTCCCTGTTTGGTGGTAGCAAGAAGGTCAGCGGCAAGGATGTCACCATGTTCGCCCGTCAGATGGCGACCATGATCCGTGCTGGCGTACCGGTACTTCAGGCATTCGGCATCGTGGCTGAAAGCATGAAGAGTCCAGGTATGCGTCATCTGGTCGAAGACATGATGAATCAGGTGGGAGCAGGCGCCAGTTTTTCGGAAGCCTTGCGCAAACACCCCCAGCATTTTGATAACCTGTTTGCCAATCTTGTCGAAGCCGGCGAACAAGCTGGCGCCCTGGATAAGATGCTCGATCGTGTCGCGACGTATAAAGAAAAGATTGATTCCCTCAAGGCGCGCGTCAAGAAAGCCCTTTATTACCCTATCGCCGTGATCGGCGTCGGGATCGGGGTAACAGCTATTCTGTTGATCAAGGTAGTTCCACAATTTGAAACTCTTTTTCAAGGCTTTGGCGCAGAACTCCCAGCATTTACTCAATTGACTATTAATCTGTCTGAGTACGCTCAAAACTACTGGTATGTAGCCCTTGGCATAGTAGTGCTTACTGGAATGCTTATTGCTCAAGGCATGAAACGATCTGAAAAATTTGCTTATGGCTGTCACCGCTTCATGCTCAAGGTACCTGTGCTCGGCGATATTCTGGATAAATCGTCTGTCGCTCGTTATTCACGTACATTGGCTACGACCTTCCAGGCAGGTGTTCCGTTAGTGGAATCGCTTGATACTGCCGCCGGCGCCTCAGGCAACAAGGTCTACGAGCGCGCCATTGCCCAGATCAAGGAAGATGTCTCTACCGGCCAGCAGCTGAACTTCGCCATGCGCAATACCCAGCTGTTTCCGACACTGGCGGTACAGATGGTGGCAATTGGCGAGGAATCCGGCTCACTGGATGCCATGCTCAACAAGGTCGCCGACTTCTATGAAGAAGACGTCGACAACAAGGTAGATGCGCTGACCTCATTGCTGGAGCCCTTGATCATCGTGGTGCTAGGCACCCTGGTGGGCGGGCTTGTGGTCTCGATGTATCTACCCATCTTCGAGCTGGGCAACGCGATCTAGAACGCGGCCTGCACCCGAAAGATGCTTTCATGCCAAGCGGCCGCGCCACCTCAGGGACGCGGCCGTGTCATTTACTGACAAGGACGACTCGTGGAATCACTCGCCCAACTCTCCCCCACACTGCTAGCCTGCCTGGCCGGTATATTCGGTTTGCTGATCGGCAGCTTTCTGAATGTCGTCATCACTCGCCTGCCCGTGATGATGATGCGTCAATGGCGCGCCGAGGCCCGCGAGGCATTGGAGCTGGAAGCCGAAGATACACCGCGCTTCAATCTGCTGGTGCCCGCATCACGCTGCCCGGGCTGTGACACGCCAATCAAGTGGCACGATAACCTCCCCATTCTCGGCTGGCTGAAACGGCGTGGTCGCTGCGCCAGCTGCAATACGCGTATCAGCGCGCAGTATCCGCTGGTGGAACTTGCCGGTGGCGCGCTCGGCGCTTCCATCGCGTTGATCTACGGCCTGGAGACACAGAGCCTGTGGATCTTCGGTGCCTGTCTGACCCTGCTGGTGCTGTCAGTCATCGACTTCCGCACCCAGTTGCTGCCAGATGCCATCACCCTGCCACTACTGTGGGCAGGCCTTGCTTATCAGTTGCTGTTCCAGCCTTTGATGCTGCCCAGTGCCGTTATCGGCGCGATGGCGGGCTATCTGGTGCTGTGGAGCTTCTACTGGCTATTCAAGCTGATCACCGGCAAGGAAGGCATGGGCTACGGTGACTTCAAGCTGCTCGCCGCGCTGGGTGCCTGGCTCGGCTGGCAGTGGTTGCCGCTGTTGCTGATTCTGTCCGCCGGTCTCGGGGCCGTTCTGGGCATCCTGCTGCAACTGCTGGTACCGCGTCTGCGCGGCGCACCGATGCCCTTCGGCCCTTACCTGGCGGTTGCCGGCTGGATTGCTCTGCTGTTTGGCACGCCCTTGATGAGCCTCTACCTGAGCGTGATCGGCGCATGACGACGTCCTCTCCAACCCAAGGCCCTATCATCGGGGTCACCGGCGGCATCGGCAGCGGCAAGTCGAGCGTCGCGCGACTCTTCGGCGAGCTGGGCATCCAGTGGGTGGATGCCGATGATGTCTCGCGCGAGATCGTGCGCCCCGGCGAGACCGCACTGGCCGAGATCATCGCCCACTTCGGCGAGTCAATCGTCACGGCGCAGGGCGAGCTTGATCGCGCCGCACTGCGCGAGCGGATCTTTGCTGCCCCCGAGGAGCGCCAATGGCTGGAGCGCTGCACCCATCCGCGTATCCGGGAGCGGATCGTCGAGCATCTCGCGGCCATGACCAGCCCCTATCGCCTGCTGGTCTCTCCCCTGCTGTTCGAGTCCGGGCAGGACAGCCTCGTCTCACGCACCCTGGTGGTGGATGTCAGCCAGGATATCCAGCTGGCGCGCACGCTGAGTCGCGATGGTGTCAGCGAAGCGCAGGTACGCGCCATCCTCGCCGCCCAGCTGCCACGTGAGACACGACTGGCCAAGGCCGACGATGTCATCGACAATGACGGAAGCCAAGCGCATCTTCGTGAACAGGTAGCGGCCATCGATGCCTACTATCGATCACTGAGCGCTCCCCATACACCGTTTCAGGACACCCCTCATGTCTGATGCCACCGCTTCCCACAATGGCAAGACACCATTGACCGTCGCTTGCCCGCAATGCCGTACCGACGTGGTATGGAGTGCCGCCAGCGAGTTTCGCCCCTTCTGCAGCAAACGCTGCCAACTGCTGGATCTTGGCGCCTGGGCTGACGAATCCCACAGCATCGCCGGTGAGCCTGCCATGGATGAGACCAGCATCGACGAGATGGTGGCGCGCATGGAGCGCGACATGCATCAGCAGTAGCGCTCGAGAAAGCCCTGCTGGTTCAGACTGATGCAGAGCTAGACACTCAAGACGCTCGATAACCAAGATGCTCGGCAACAAAAGTGCTCGGCAACAAAAAAGACCCTCGAGGCTAGCCTCGAGGGTCTTTTTTGTTCAGACAACTGCCATCAACGCGCGATCATCATTTCCAGAAATCACGGATCGATGCGATCCCCTGGGCACCAACGGCGCGTGCGTGATCGCTATCATAGCGGGACATGCCACCCAGCGCATAGACCGGCATGCACGCCTGTTCGACCAGCCCCTGGAAGTCATGCCAGCCCAGCGGCGGACGCTCCGGATGCGACGGCGTCACACGCAGCGGCGACAGTGACACGAAGTCACACGCCACACGACCGGCCTGATCCAGCTGCTGCTGATCGTGGGTGGAGGCAGACAGCCACTTGTTGGCGGCAATCGGGCGCTCGCCCTTTTCCGCCAGCTCTGCCAGACGCACGCTGGTCAGGTGGATACCATCCGCATCGACCTTGTCGAGCATGGACGGTTCGGCATTGAGCAGCAGGCGGGCGCCACGCGCGTGACAGATCGCCAGCGCCTTCTCGGCACGCGCGATATAGGCCGCCTCATCCAGCTCCTTGGCGCGCAGCTGGACCAGACGCACGCCGTCTTCATCCAGTGCACGCATCAGACGTGTCTCGAAGACGTTTTCATCAGCTTCTTCTGGCGTGATCAGATACTCGCGCGGCAGCGAGACCGCCCGCAGAATCGGCAGATTCGCCGCCGGGAAGGCGTACTTGTAGAGATCCTCGATCTCGACCCAGCGCACTGCCTGCCCTTCACGACCAAAGGGCTCGCCAGTGAACTGACGCGTTTCCCACACATCCAGCAGGATGTGCTTGTCCGGGTATTCGTGATGAATACGGATCAGCGGCTGAGCACGAATGATCTCGATACCCAACTCTTCGCACAGCTCACGCTTGAGCGCTTCCAGACCGGTTTCGTAAGGCGCCAGCTTGCCACCCGGAAACTCCCACAAGCCACCCTGATCCACCGTCGAAGGACGACGTGCAATCAGGACCTGGCCCTGTTCGTTTAAGATGGCGGCAGCCGCCACGTGAACCCTTCGCTTCGGCATGATGCCTGTACCTTTGACTCGCGTTGTACATCCGACTCCGCCTCGAGAGGCGAAGCCTGCGGGAGATATTGCATTACCGTTTCAGCGTAAGCCTTCGCCCTCGGGCGTCAGCTACGATAATCAGCGTTGATCGAGACGTAATCGTGGGACAGATCCGATGTCCAGATGCGAGCTTCCTGCTGTCCACGTCCCAGGCGGATGCCGATCACCAGCTCTTCCTCGGCCATGGCGGCACTGCCGGCGGCTTCGGTATAGCTGTCGGCACGGCCGCCCTGTTCGACGATGGTGACGTCATTGAGCGTGATCGCGACACCCGTGACGTCCAGTTCTTCCAGCGGCGCACGTCCGACGGCCGCCAGAATGCGCCCCCAGTTGGCGTCGCTGGCATAGAGGGCTGTCTTGACCAGCGGCGAGTGCGCGACGGTAAAGCCGACGGCACGTGCCTCTTCCTGTGAACGCGCCTCGCTGACCTCGATGGTGACGAACTTGGTCGCCCCCTCGCCATCACGAATGATGGCCTGAGCCAGCTCCAGCATGACCTCCGCCAGAGCAGCCTCGAACGCGATCAGGTCTTCACCCTCGACACGCCCGGCCTGCCCCGTGACAGCCAGCATGCAGGCGTCATTGGTGGAGGTATCGGAATCGACGGTGATGCTGTTGAAGCTCTTGACCACCACCCGGCGCAGCATGGCGTCGAGCGCCGCCTGATCGATGGCGAGATCAGCATCAGTGGCCACGAAGCCCAGCATGGTCGCCATGTTCGGGCAGATCATGCCGGAGCCCTTGGAAACACCCGCCAGCGTCACGCTCTCGCCATTGCTCAACGTCAGCATCCGCCAGCTGCCCTTGGGCCGCGTATCGGTGGTCATGATGCCATGCGCTGCGGCAGACCAGTCGCCCTCACCCAGGTTGGCAAAGGCTGTCGGCAACGCCGCCGTCAGGCGACCCATCGGCAGCGGTTCACCGATCACGCCGGTCGAGAACGGCATCACTGCCCGGGCATCACAGCCGGCGATCTCCGCCAGGGCCTGGCAGGTCGCGCGAGCATCGGTCATGCCCTGCTCGCCGGTTCCCGCATTGGCATTACCGGTGTTGATCACCAGATAACGCGGTCCTTCGACGCCTGCCGTGAGGTGCTCACGTGCGACATGGACCGGCGCCGCGCAGAAGGCGTTGCGGGTAAAAGTGCCTGCAAGACGCGACCCTGCCTCGAGGGCCATGATCACCAGATCACGACGACCCGGCTTCTTGATACCGGCTTCAGCAACCCCGATCTGAAAGCCGGCAATCGCCGGCATGTCAGCGGGAAAAGTGGAAGGCCCTACCGCCATCGCTCACGTCTCCAATCATGGTGTTCTGTGACAACTGCCCCCTGCGAGCCGAATCGACGTGACGCGCAGGGAGGCTGTTTGGCGCAGTGTCAGCTCAGCTTGCCGTGGCACTGCTTGTATTTCTTGCCGGAACCGCACGGGCACGGGTCGTTGCGGCCGACCTTGGGCACATCGCGGCGCATCGGCTCGCCATCGGCCTGACCCTGAGGCTGCGAACCGTACTGTGCCTCGACGACCTCTTCGGCCGCCTGGACACCGTCTTCACTGACCGCATCTTCATCGACACGGCGCGTTTCGGCACTGGCCTGCTCGCGCTCGAGATTGGCACGACGCTCTTCTTCCAGCGTGTCGACCTCTTCCTGGCGACGCACCTGCACGTGGCTGAGAATGCGCACCACGTCGGACTTGATATTGACCAGCAGTGTCTGGAACTGCTCGAACGCTTCGCGCTTGTATTCCTGCTTCGGATTCTTCTGGGCATAACCGCGCAGGTGGATACCGCGACGCAGGTTGTCCATCGCCTGCAGGTGCTCCTTCCAGCGCGTGTCCAGCACCTGAAGCATGACCTGCTTCTCGAAGCGGCGCATCAGCTCAGGGCCAACGGCCTCGACCTTCTCGGCATAAAGCGCTTCATGGGCGTCCTGCAGGCGTTCACGCAGCGTTTCCTCATGGAAGTGCTCGTCCTCTTCCGCCCACTGCACCAGTGGCAGGTCGAGGTTGAAGTCGGTCTTGAGGTCGTTCTCGAGGCTCGGCAGATCCCACTGTTCCGGCAGGCTCTGCGGCGGCACACGCAGGGAGATGGCGTCATCGAGCACTTCACGACGGATACCGGCGATGTTCTCGGCGATCTCGTCGGCTTCGAGGATGTCGTTGCGCTGCTCGTAGATCACGCTGCGCTGGTCGTTGGCCACATCATCGTACTCAAGCAGCTGCTTGCGCACGTCGAAGTTGCGACCCTCGACCTTCTTCTGCGCCCGCTCGACGGCATTGGAGACCATCTTGTGCTCGATGGCTTCGCCCTTCTCGAGCCCCAGTGCCCCCATTAGACGCTGCACGCGATCAGAGCCGAACAGGCGCATCAGACTGTCTTCCAGCGACAGGAAGAAGCGCGTGGAGCCCGGGTCACCCTGGCGACCGGCACGTCCGCGCAGCTGGTTGTCGATACGGCGTGACTCGTGACGCTCGGAGCCGATCACATGCAGGCCGCCCGCCGCCAGCACCGCTTCGTGACGCTCCTGCCAGCCATGCTTGATCTCGTTGATCTGCTCTTCGGTCGGCGCTTCCAGCGCGGCCAGCTCGGCTTCCCAGTTGCCACCCAGCATGATATCGGTACCACGACCGGCCATGTTGGTCGCGATGGTCACGGCACCCGGACGACCCGCCTGGGCGATGATGGCAGCCTCGCTGACGTGCTGCTTGGCATTCAGGACATGATGCTTGACGCCCGCCTTGTGCATCATCTGCGACAGCAGCTCGGAGGTCTCGACCGAGGCGGTACCCACCAGCACCGGACGGCCTTCCGCGACCTTCTCGCGGGCATCCTCGATGATGGCGTTGAACTTCTCTTCCGCGGTCAGGTAGACCAGATCATTCATGTCCTTGCGCGCGATGGGCTTGTTGGTCGGGATGACCATCACGTCGAGGTTGTAGATCTGACGGAATTCGAAGGCCTCGGTATCGGCCGTACCGGTCATGCCGGACAGCTTGTCGTAGAGACGGAAGTAATTCTGGAAGGTCGTGGATGCCAGCGTCTGGCTTTCCTTCTGGATGGCAACGCCTTCCTTGGCCTCGACCGCCTGGTGCAGACCTTCGGACCAGCGACGACCGACCATGGTACGCCCGGTGTGCTCATCGACGATGACCACTTCGCCGTTATTGACGATGTAATCCACGTCACGCACGAACAGGTTCTGAGCACGCAGCGCAGAGTGCACATGGTGCAGCAGACTCAGGTTCTGGGCCGCATACAGGGAATCCTCTTCCCCGAGCAGCTCCTGGGCACGCAACAGCGCCTCGACCTTCTGGTGGCCGAACTCGGTCAGCTCGACCTGCTTCTGCTTCTCATCGAGCGTGAAGTCGCCGCTTTCCGGATCTTCCTCATCGCTACACTGCTCGAGCTCGCGTGCCATGCGATCGATGATCTTGTAGAGGTCGGTATTCTCTTCCACCGGACCGGAGATGATCAGCGGCGTGCGCGCTTCATCGATCAGGATGGAGTCGACCTCATCGATGATAGCGAAGTGCAGCTTGCGCTGGACCTTGTCTTCCAGCGAGAAAGCCATGTTGTCGCGCAGGTAATCGAAACCGTATTCGTTGTTGGTGCCGTAGGTGATATCGGCCTGATAGGCGGCGCGCTTGTCTTCGTTGGGCTGGCCGGAGTAGATGACACCGACACTCAGGCCGAGGAATTCATACAGCGGACGCATCCAGTTGGCGTCACGGGTGGCCAGATAGTCGTTGACCGTCACCACGTGGACGCCTTCGCCTGTCAGTGCATTCAGATAGACCGCCAGTGTTCCCACCAGCGTCTTGCCCTCACCGGTCTTCATCTCGGCGATGCGGCCTTCGTGCAGCGCCATGCCGCCGACCATCTGGGTATCGAAGTGACGCATGCCCATGATGCGCTTGCTGGCCTCACGCACGGTTGCAAAGGCTTCCGGCAGCAGCTTGTCGAGATTTTCCCCTTGCGCGAGACGCTCGCGGAATTCCGCGGTCTTGGCTGTCAGCGCCTCATCGGAGAGCGGCTCAAGCTCGCTCTCGAGCGCATTGATCGCGTTGACCCGCTTGCGCAGGCGCTTCACTTCGCGATCGTTCTTGGAACCCACTACCTTGGTCAGGAATTTACCCAGCATATTCTGTCCTTGTACGTGACCCGTGGACGGGTCACGCCTTCACATGTCATGACACTCAAGCGCTGCCGCCAAATGCGATGACAGGCAGCTCGATGTGGCCCGAGGCCCATCAGGCATTACGCTCGAAAGAGAAAACGAACCTCATCATCCGCGGCGCGAACGATGAACGGGGGTGTCAGGACAGAATGGGCGGCGCACGAGGCGCGATGGCATTGACGAGGCCACGCAGCAGGACGCGCGTGCAGGAGACGAAGGAGCGTTGGCGTGGGAGGTTGGGACTGGCCTGGGGCACACGACGCACCCGCTTGCGCAGGCAGCGCAGCCCCTGGCGACGACTCTCGGCACGAATCACCGCGGGTGCCAGCAACTGGATGCTGGCCAGCGTCAGATTGACACGCTCAACCTGAGCCGCGCTCAGTCCAGCGGGGAACAGACAGCTGAGCAGCAGGCCTGCCAGCAGCCAGCGCGGCGCCGTGCGTACCGTCCAGCGACGCGAAGCGCCGCTACCGGAATCCGGTAACGCACGAGGGCGTGCTGTGGCATCGACAGGGCTCATGCTGTTGCCGGACTCCCGCTCATGATAGATTGCCGGAAATCACTGAACCGGCATGCAAGCCCATGAGTATAAAGGCTAAGCGTTTCCGCGCCCAGCCCGCGGCGCGCCTGTTGAACGGCAAGGGGCAACTTGGCAGCGTCATGCGCCAGGCGCGCATGCTTGAGCTGGCCCAGTTGCACCTGCGTGCTGCACTGCCCAAAGACATGCAGGAACAGGTCTTCGTCGGCGGCTATCACGATGACACCTTGACGTTGATCACTAGCCGCGCCTCCTGGCTGACCTGGCTGCGCTATGAGCAGCGCCGCCTGATCAGTGTGCTGCGCGAGCTTCCAGAACTCGCCACCCTCGCGCGTCTGGCCTTCAAGGTCCGACCGATCCGACCGGCCTTCGTGCCCGCACGCCAACCACGCCACCTCCCAGAAGCTGCCGCGGAACATCTGCTGGATTGCGCCTCACATACCCGGGACGAGCGTCTGCGCCTCGCCCTGGAGCGACTGGCAGCACACGCATCGGGTTCGAGCGACGAGACCGAGACGCCCTGAGCCAACTCACACATTGCTTGTCTTGCATGCAAACAGCCGCGCCGCCCGGAAGGGCGGCGCGGCTGTTGTCGTTTCCATCTCCGGCTGGCTAAGGCCGGAGCAGGGCTGTCAGGCTGGACGGGCTAGGTCACAGTGTTCTTCTCGTACTGTCTCTCTGAGTGCTTTTCTTCTGAAATACCTCGTCTTGCAGCTTTCGAAGATGTCATTGGCCTCGACTCAGACGGCAAGCGCCGGAGAAGCATAGGAAATCGGCATCGCATCGGAGTTCTCGAAGGTGACGATCTCATAGCTGTCGGCATTTTCCAGCAGTGCGCGGCACAGCATGTTGTTGAGGCCATGACCGGACTTGTAGCCACGGAACTCACCAATGATGCTGTGACCCAACTGATAGAGATCACCAATAGCGTCCAGCACCTTGTGCTTGACGAACTCATCGTCGTAACGCAGGCCTTCATCGTTGAGGATGCGATAGTCATCGACGACGATGGCGTTGTCGAGGCTTCCGCCCAGCGCGAGGTTCTGGGAGCGCAGGAACTCGAGATCACGCATGAAACCGAAGGTACGCGCGCGCGATACTTCCTTGACGAAGGAGGTAGTAGAGAAGTCGACCGTGGTGGTCTGCTTCTGCTGCTCGAACACCGGGTGATCGAAGTCGATGGCGAAGGACACCTTGAAGCCGTTGTGCGGCAGGAAGGTCGCGACCTTGTCACCATCACGCACTTCGATCTCGCGCTTGATGCGGATGAACTTCTTGAGCGACGACTGCTCCTGAATACCAGCGGACTGGATCAGGAAGACGAACGGACCCGCGCTGCCATCCATGATCGGCACTTCCGGCGCGGACAGCTCGACGAAGCAATTGTCGATGCCCAGACCAGCGAAGGCGGACATCAGGTGCTCGACGGTCGTCACCTTGGCTTCACCGTTGGAGACGGCGGTGCACATGGTGGTGTCACGGACGCTCATCGCATCGGCACGGATATGAGCCTGTGGCTCGAGATCGGTGCGGATGAAGACGATGCCGGTGTTGACCGGAGCAGGACGCAGCGTCAGGTAAACCTTGTCACCTGAGTGCAGACCAACGCCTGTGGCGCGGATCGTATTCTGGAGTGTTTTTTGTCGAATCATAGGGAGATAGCCAGTCAGCCTGAATTTGGAAACAGTGTTCATGATAACAGCAATGCAGGAATTCAACAAATTGTCACCTGCCGCTGTTAGGGAAATTCAACATTGCCTTTCGAGCACCATTGAGGCTGATCCGCGCGCCTGCTGGCCTCATGCTGAGTATGAACACGCAATCACCAAACAGTTCTCACTCGCACTGCCATAAAACGATAATCAATGTGCAAGACAGCTTGAAGGCCTCTCCTCCTTACGCACCCACGGCACTGGCGGATGCACCCGCGACGCACAGGCAGCGCCCCGCACCAGCAGCGAAAGGCCCTTTTTGTCTGCCCCGGAAACGACTTCACCCACCCGGGAAGCCCCGGGTGGGTGAAGTCCGACTCACGATGAGCCGTGTCATCTCAGACTCATGCCGACTGGCACATGAGCGTCAATGACGTGTCAGTCAGTGCGCATCAGTCAGCCTGGCGACGCAGGAAGGCCGGGATATCGAGATAGTCATCCATATCACGCGACTTGCGCGGCTCCGACTTCTTGGCTGCCGCTTCCTGCTCTTCCTTGGCCTGACGGGTGACCGTCGGCGTCTGCAGGCTGCGGTAGTCCGCCGGCTTCTCGACGGTACGCTTGGCCGGTGCCGTTTCACGCGCCGCCGGCTTCTCGACGCGACCGTCGAGACCTGCCGCCACGACAGTGACACGCAGCTCGTCGGTCATGTCCATATCGATGGATGTCCCGACCACGATGGTGGCGTCCGGAGAAGCGAACTCCTGCACGGTGGCACCCACATCGTTGAATTCACCGATGGAGAGGTCCGGGCCCGCCGTGATGTTGACCAGGATACCGCGCGCGCCGTGCAGATCGATGTCTTCGAGCAGCGGGCTGCGAATGGCCTTCTCGGCGGCTTCACGAGCACGGTTCTCACCGATGGCGTCACCGGTACCCATCATCGCCATGCCCATCTCGGACATGACAGTGCGCACGTCGGCGAAATCGACGTTGATGATGCCCGGGCTGGTGATCAGCTCCGCGATCCCCTGCACGGCACCCAGCAACACGTCGTTGGCGGCGCTGAAGGCACTCAGCAGGCTGGCGCTCTTGCCCAGTACAGACAGCAGCTTCTCGTTGGGGATGGTGATCAGGGAGTCGACGTGCTCGGAGAGCTCCTTCATGCCCTGCTCTGCCGCCTTCTGACGACGCGGCCCTTCGAACGGGAACGGACGCGTGACGACGGCCACGGTCAGGATGCCCAGTTCCTTGGCGACCTGCGCCACGACAGGAGCACCGCCGGTACCGGTACCACCCCCCATGCCAGCCGTGATGAAGACCATGTCGGCGCCTTGCAGCAGCTCGACGATACGCTCACGGTCTTCCATCGCGGCCTGGCGGCCCACTTCCGGGTTGGCGCCAGCGCCAAGACCCTTGGTGATTTCACTGCCCAGCTGCAGGACAGTCTTGGCGGCCACGCGCTTGAGCGCCTGAGCATCGGTGTTGGCGCAGATGAACTCGACGCCTTCGATATTGCTCTCGACCATGTGATTGACGGCGTTACCACCGCCGCCGCCAACACCGATCACCTTGATGACCGCGCTGCTGGAGGGTGCGTTATCTACCAGTTCGAACATATGCCCTGTCTCCTGGATCACAGTCTTTCTGTAATCCCTGTCAGAAATTTCCCTTGAACCAGCCCTTGATCCGCTCCAGCGTGGAGGTGTCGTGCTCTTGGCCGTGAACGCGTCGCGCGGCAGATTCCTCTCTGCGCACCGCGACGGTCGTCGACGATGGCGTGTGCCGCTCCTGTTTCATCCCATAATGTAGCAAACCCACACCCGTGGAATAAATCGGATTGCGGACCACATCCGCCAGTCCACGCACATTTTGCGGGCAAGCGATGCGAACCGGCATGTGGAAGATTTCCTCCGCCAGCTCAACGACACCTTCCATGCGTGACGTTCCACCCGTCAGAACCACGCCCGCAGCCACGAGATCTTCATAGCCACTGCGACGCAACTCATCGCGGACCAGGGTGAACAGTTCCTCATACCTGGGCTCGACCACTTCAGCCAACGCTTGACGGGACAGATCACGTGCCGGTCGGTCACCGACACTCGGCACCTTGATCGTCTCGTCGCTGGAGGCCAGCTGGGTCAGGGCACAGGCATACTTGACCTTGATTTCCTCTGCATATTGCGTCGGTGTGCGCAGCGCCATGGCGATGTCATTCGTGACCTGATCACCCGCGATGGGGATCACAGCCGTATGACGAATGGCACCTTCGGTGAAGACGGCGATATCCGTGGTACCACCGCCGATATCCACCATGCACACACCCAATTCACGCTCATCCTCGGTCAGAACCGCATGACTCGAGGCGAGCTGCTCGAGAATGATGTCGTCGACTTCGAGCCCGCAGCGACGCACGCACTTCTCGATATTCTGCACGGCATTCAGTGCGGCAGTGACCAGGTGAACGCGCGCCTCAAGGCGCACCCCGGACATGCCCAACGGCTCGCGAATACCTTCCTGACGGTCAATGGCATATTCCTGCGGCAGCACGTGAAGAATGCGCTGACCTTCAGAAATCGCTCGAGCGCGTGCCGAGTCGATCACGCGTTCGATATCAGACGGCGTCACTTCGCGATCCTTGATCGCCACGACACCATCGGAATTCATCGAACTGATATGACTGCCGGCGATGCCCACATATACCGAGTGGATATCGCAGCCGGCCATCAGCTCAGCCTCCTCCACTGCGCGCTGAATCGACTGTACGGTCGATTCGATGTTGATCACCACACCCTTCTTCATGCCACGTGAAGGGTGGGAGCCAATTCCCGCAATTTCGATACCGCCATCATCGGTCGGCTGACCCACGATCGCGACTACCTTGGAGGTTCCGATGTCCAGCCCGACCACCATATCCTGTGATTTGGAATGTCCTGCCATAGGTCGGGCCAGCTCCTTGATTCTGGTTCATCATGAAAATAATTGCGCGCTTTGACAGACAACATGTCTGCCGCACCACCCAGAACGGGTTTACGTTCCGTTTAACCCGTACAGAGGGATTTGACTTCCCAGTATAGGAGCAGCCACTTGGGGCATACCAGCCTAAAATACCGAGGGGCGCAAATCCCCGCTAGAATAGGCGGGATTGACGACAAATGAAACTGGCGATATCGCCATTTTGCTAATACTCACACGCAAATGAAGCATGTAGTGAGTGTCGCCATTTGCTTCAACTGTCCTTGCCTTCTTCGAGTGCCGTCGTCTCCCCATGCCACGCCACTGCCACTCCGTTGGGGTAACGCAGATCAATGTAGCGGATCTGCGACGCCTCATCGCCCAGACGCCGCTGCCAGGCCGCCATGAAACGCGCCAGACGCGCCTCTCGATCATTGCGCCCCAGCATCACCCACACCGAATCATTGACCTGAAAGCGCCAGGCGCCGCGCGGCTCCAATCTCAACTGGGAGACATTGAGCCCCAGCCCGCCCAACTGGCTCTGCAATGCGTCAAGCTCGGCCAGCACCTCGGATCCACTGCCCTCGGGCCCCGCCAGATTGGGCAGATTGCCCAGCTGCGTGACCGGCCCCGCCTGGAAGGCATCACCACGCACATTGAGCAATTCGCCATCATTCCAGTAGGCCACCGGCTGCTGTTCAAACAGCTCGAATTCGAGTGTATCCGGCCAGCGACGCGAAATGCTGACTTCACTCAGCCAATCGATCGCCAACGCGCGACGCCGAACCTCACCCAATGGGACGGAGAGCCAGCTCTGACCACGAATCAACGGCGCGATATGGCGCTGAAGGTAGGCAGCACTGACATGATCGAAGTCACCCTTGATGGTGACTCGCTCAATGGGACGGTCAAGCCAGGTCCACAATGCCTGACCGCCCGCGACCAGCAACGCAAGACCGAGAACGAGGCCGAAGATTGCGCCGGTAGTGCTACGCGCCGCCATCGATCAATGACCACTCTGCTGAGCGACTGACGCATCGTTTGCGTCCCGCTCGGCGAGAGTCGTGTCAAGAATACGCAGCACCAGGGTGGCGAAATCGAGCCCGACATGCGCCGCGGATTGCGGCACCAGGCTGTGATCCGTCATGCCGGGCGAGGTATTGACCTCAAGCAGCCAGAAGGCGCCATCCGCATCTTCCATCACATCGACACGGCCCCAGCCCTCGCAACCCAGCACGTTGAAGGCCTTGAGCGAGATCTCGGCCAGTTCCGCCTCGCGCGCAGCGCTCAGACCACAAGGCAGCAGGTAGCGCGTGGTATTGGCGATGTATTTGGCGTCGTAATCATAGAATCCGCTATCGGCTTCGATACGAATGGCCGGCAGGACCTCGCCGTCCAACACCGACACCGTGTATTCCGGGCCCTTGATGAAACGTTCGGCCATCACCACCGCATCGAAACGGCTGGCATCCGTCCAGGCGTCCTGGAGTGCCTGGGCGTCCTCGACGATATGAATGCCGAGTGTCGACCCCTCATGCACCGGCTTGACCACCACCGGGGTACCGAGCGTCTCGAGCACTGACTGCCAGTCCGTGTCCGCCGCCAGGCGACAGGAGCGCGGCGTCGGCAAGCCTTCGATATCCCAGAGCTTCTTGGTACGCAGCTTGTCCATGCCCAGTGCAGAGGCCAGAACGCCGCTGCCGGTATAGGGGATGCCCAGCAATTCCAGCGCCCCCTGCAAGGTGCCATCTTCGCCGCCGCGACCATGCATGGCGATGAAGACACGGTCGGGGCGCAAAGCCTCGAGACCGGCCAGCCCATGCGCCATGTCATAGCCCTGCACATCGACGCCTGCGCCCTGCAGGGCGGCCAGCACCGCCGCACCACTCTTGAGCGACACCTCGCGCTCGGCGCTCAGACCACCGAACAGCACCACGACACGTCCATAGCGCGTGGCCAGTTCAGGATTCACGCCTGTCGATCCGGAGGGGGAGGAAGAGACGGTCATAGCGTCACCTCGTCAAGCTTGAGGTCGGCCCCCGCCAGTGCCAGCGCAATGCCACCGACATCGCCCGCCCCCTGGGTGATCAGGATATCGCCCGGACGCAGCACGTTCTTGAGCAAGTCCGGCAAGGCACGCTTGTGCTCGACGAACAGCGGGTCCACCTGACCGCGCTGACGGATCGAGCCCGCCAGCGAGCGGCCATCGGCGCCCGGAATCATCGCTTCCCCGGCGCTGTAGACATCCAGCAGCAACAGGGTGTCGACTTCGGACAGCACACGCACGAAGTCTTCATAGAGATCATGGGTGCGCGAATAACGGTGCGGCTGGTAGGCCATCACCAGACGGCGCTGCGGCCAGCCGGCGCGCACGGCGCGAATCACCATCTCCACTTCGCGCGGGTGGTGGCCATAGTCGTCCACCAGCATCACGCTCTTCTCGCCATTGGGTGCCGCGAATTCTCCGTGCACCTGGAAGCGACGACCGACACCGGCAAAGCTTGCCAGCGCGCGGGCGATGGCCTCATCGCTGACGCCGACATCGGTGGCGATGGCGATCGCCGCCAGGGCGTTGAGCGCGTTGTGCTCACCGGGCATCGCCAGGGTGATCTCGAGCGGCGCATGGCCTTCCGGACGCAGCGCCGTGAAGCTGAGCTGACCGCCCCCCTGGCGGAAATCGCTGATGCGGTAATCGGCATCGTCGCTGAAGCCGTAGGTCACGAACTGACGCTGAACACGCGGCAGCAGCTCACGCACGTTGGCATCATCGATACACAGCACCGCCAGACCGTAGAACGGCAGGTTGTGCAGGAATTCGATGAAGGTGTCCTTGAGGCGATTGAAGTCTCCCTCATAGGTGGCCATGTGATCGGCATCGACGTTGGTCACCACCGAGATCAACGGCTGCAGGTGCAGGAAGGAGGCATCGGACTCGTCCGCCTCGGCGACCAGATACTCGCCCTCGCCCAGACGGGCGTTGGTGCCCGCGCTGGTCAGCTTGCCGCCGATGACGAAGGTCGGGTCCATGCCACCTTCCGCGAGCAGGGTCGCGGTCAGGCTGGTGGTGGTGGTCTTGCCGTGGGTACCGGCAATCGCGATGCCTTGGCGGAAGCGCATCAGCTCGGCGAGCATCTCCGCACGACGCACGACGGGAATGCGATGCTCCCGCGCCCAGGCCACTTCGGGGTTGGTGGTGTCCACCGCGGTTGAGACCACGACCACATCCGAGCCTTCAGCATTGATGGCCGCATGACCGATGGCGACACGCACGCCGCACTCACGCAGATGCGCCGTGACGGCGGATTCCCTGAGATCACTGCCGCTGACCTCATAGCCCATGTTGCCCAGTACTTCGGCGATACCACACATGCCCACACCGCCGATGCCGACGAAGTGGATACGACGGATGCGGCGCATACCTGCACCGCGATCAGAATTGCTAGCGTTCAAGGCGAGTCTCCATGCAGCCTGCCAGCATGGTCGCTACCGCATCGAGTTCCGCACTATTGCGGGCGCGAGCGGCCATGCCAGTGAGTATCTTGGGGTCGAGCAATTCTGCCAGCGTCTCGGCGAGGCGCTCGGCAGTCAACGTATTCTGAGGAATCAGCCGCGCGGCATCCGCCTTGACCAATACCGCGGCATTGACGGTCTGATGGTCATCCACGGCGTGGGGGAACGGCACCAGCACCGCAGGGCGACCTGCCGCAGCCAGCTCGGCCACGGTCAGCGCGCCGGCGCGACAGACCACGAGGTCTGCCCAGGCGTAGGCCTCGGCCATGTCACCGATGAACTCGCTGACCTCAGCCGTGACACCGGCGGCCTGATAGGCGGCAAGGGTCGCCTCCTGCTTGTCACGTCCGGCCTGATGGCGCACCACGGGGCGCGAGGCTTCCGGCAGCAAGGCCAGCGCCGGCGCGAGCGTCTCGTTGAGCGCCTGAGCCCCCAGCGAGCCGCCGATCACCAGCAGATGCAAGGCACGCGCCTCGCCTGCCGTCTCGACAGCAGACTCGGACGCATGCCCGGCGGCACCAACGTCGGCGATCTCATCGCGCACCGGATTGCCCACCACCTGAGCTCCGAGGGCCGACGGAAAGGCACCCGGGAAGGCGGCGTAGACACGCGTCGCCATTCGTGCCAGCACCTTGTTGGTCAGGCCCGCGATGGCATTCTGCTCATGGATGACCAGCGGAATGCCTTCAAGGCGCGCCGCGAGCCCGCCCGGACCACTGGCGAAGCCACCGAGGCCTACCACCAGCACCGGCTTGAGTTCACGGATGATGCGTCGCGCCTGCACAACAGCGCGGGTCAGGCGAAACGGAATTGCCGCATAGCCCGCCAGCCCCTTGCCACGCAGGCCCGCAACCTCGACCCGATGCAGCGGGTAGCCGGCGTCAGGCACCAGGCGATTCTCGATGCCGCGCGGGCTGCCCAACCAATGGATCTCGTGACCGGCCGCCGCGAGGGCACGTGCCAGCGACAGCGCCGGAATCACATGCCCTCCCGTCCCGCCGGCCATCATCAGCACGACGCCCCTGGAGACAGTGTCTACCGAGTCAACCGCTCCCTCGGGAGCGATGGTAGAAGAAGATGACGTCATGCCTGTGCTCCTTGCGGTGTCTCGGTCGGCTTCTTGGCCTTGCGCCGGGGCGCGGCGGCATTTCCTGTCGGGGTGCGGGTCAGCTTGCGGGTCTCGGCATCGATACGCAGCAGTATCGCGATCTGCACGCAACTGACGATCAGGCTGGAGCCGCCATAACTCATCAGGGGCAGGGTCAGCCCCTTGGTGGGCAGCAGTCCGCTGGCCACACCGATGTTGATGAAGGCCTGCGCCCCCAGCACGAGGGCGATACCGTAGCCGAGGTAGGCGCTGAACGGCAAGCCGGCGAGTTCTGCGCGGCGACCAATCTTGAAGGCGCGGTAGATCAGCAGTCCAAACAGCGCCACCACGGCCGTCGCCCCGATCAAGCCCAGCTCCTCGGCCAGCACGGCAAACACGAAATCGGTATGCGCTTCCGGCAGATAGAACAGTTTCTGCACACTGTTGCCCAGCCCCATGCCGCTCAGGTGGCCACGACCGAAGGCGATCAACGCCTGGGTCAGCTGGTAACCACTGTCATACATGTTGGCCCACGGGTCGGTATAGGTGGTCAGACGCTCCCAGCGATAGGGCTCGGCGATCGCCAACAGCCAACCACCGCCGCCCGCCAGACCCAGCAAGACGATGAAGCCCCACCAGGCGACACCCGCCATCAGCAGCATGCCCATCACGGCACCGCCCATCACCACGATGGAGCCAAAGTCAGGCTCCAGTGCCAGCAGCATGATCATCAGCAACAAGGGGACACAGGGCAGAATGAGGCCGTTGACGACGCTGGCGCGCACCTTGTCGAGGCGGCGGTCCAGATAGCCGGCCAGCCAGATCATCAGGCACAGCTTGGCGATCTCGGAGGCCTGCACCCCGCCGACCAATGGCAGCGGTATCCAGCGCTTGGCGCCGTTGATCTCGCGTCCGACCACCAACACGACCACCAGCAGCACGAAGCCCAGCATCAACATCGCGAAGCTGCGCTGCTGCCAGGCGGACATCGGCACGCGCAGCGTACAGAAGGCGGCCACCAGGCCGATCACGATGAAGATGCCGTGGCGCATGCTGTAGTAGAAGGCATTGCCATCGAAGCGCTCGCTCGATATCTCGCTGGAGGCAGACGTCACCATCACCCAGCCGATACACAGGATCGCCAGCGCGCAGAACAGCAGCCAGCCGTCGACGGGCTGACGCTCTGCCGTCAAGGTGTCATGGACTCGCCGGGCCTTGTTACGCATCACAGGCTTCCTTGTCGCTGCGGCCAGAGCCAGAATTGCCGTCAGCACCGGTCATGATGTGCTGGGTGACCCAGTCACGGAACGCGTCGCCGCGCGCCATGTAATTGGGGAACTGATCGAGACTGGCGCAGGCCGGTGACAGCAGCACGCAGTCCCCCGCCTGTGCGATCTGTCGTGCATGACGCATGGCCTCCAACAGCGTCATGACTGGCGTCACGGTGACGTCATCGGCCAGGGCTTGCGTCAATGACGGCGCATCCTGTCCGAACACCACCGCCTCACGGGCGTAACGGGCCAGTGGCGCCGCCAGCGGCGTGAAGTCCGCGCCCTTGCCCTGGCCGCCGGCCAGCAATATCAGCCTGCCCTCGAGCGTCGGGCCGAGACCGGCGATCGCCGCCAGCGTCGCCCCGACATTGGTGCCCTTGGAATCATTGATCCAGCGCACGCCCGCCACCTCGGCGATCAGCTCGCCGCGATGCGGCAGCCCCGCGAAGCTGGCTAGTTCATCGACCATCGCCGTCTCGTCGAGGCCGATCGCGGTACCCATCGCGAGTGCCGCCAGCGCATTGGCCTGGTTATGGCGACCGGCCAGTCGCACCTCCGCAGCAGGCATCACGCCGCGCAGCTGGCCAGACTCGACATGACACAGCGACAGCGTGCCGCCCTGCTCCGCCAGGCGCCATTGCGCCTGCCCGGCAGCCTCATCGGTCGACTCATCAGCTGACTCATCGAGCTGCACGCTGAAGCTGACTCGCGCCACCGCATCACCCTCGGCCGGCCAGCTCCAGGCGTCATCGGCATTGATGACCGCAAGGCCTGCGCCGCGGAAGATGCCGCGCTTGGCGGCCTGATAGCCGCGCATGCCATCGTGGCGATCGAGATGATCTTCGGAGAGATTCAGGAAGCAGGCCACATCGGCCTTGAGTTCAGGCGTGGTCTCGAGCTGGAAGGAGGACAGCTCCAGCACGTAGAGCTCGGCATCAGGCTGCTCACGCAACAATGTCAGCGCGGCAGTGCCCAGATTGCCACCGACCGCCACGTCACGGCCGGCACGCGCGGCCATCTGCGCGATCAGTGTGGTCACGGTGGATTTGGCGTTCGAGCCGGTGATCGCGACCAGCGTGGGCCGCTTGCCCTGTGCGTCGCGGGCCTGGCGCTCATCCAGCGCGCGCACGAAGAGTGCGATCTCGCCGACCAGCCGCTCGCGAACCCCATCGAATACCGCCTGACGCGGGTCGATGCCCGGACTGAGCACCACCTCGCCGAAGCGTGACAGATCCAGTGCTTCCAGTGGGCCGAGATGTACCTCGGCCTGCGGCGCATGCTCGCGCAGGCTCTCGAGGCCCGGCGGTGCGCTACGAGTATCGGCGACGGCAAAGTCGATGCCGCGATCACTCAGATGACGAGCGATCGCCTGTCCGGAGACGCCAAGACCGACCACCAGGGTCGGTCCTTTGGCAGGCACCGGCGAGGCCGATGCTCGGGAGGTGACAGAGAGGGTCATCGCGAATGCGTCCTCAGCGAACCTTGAGTGTGGCCAGGCCAAGCAGCACCAGCACGACGGTGATGATCCAGAAGCGCACGATGACGCGCGGCTCCGGCCAGCCTTTCAGCTCGAAGTGGTGATGCAGTGGTGCCATGCGGAAGATACGTCGCCCGGTCAGCTTGTAGGAACCGACCTGCAGGATCACCGAGACGGTTTCCATCACGAAGACGCCGCCCATGATGAACAGCACGATTTCCTGACGCACGATGACCGCCACAACCCCCAGTGCCGCGCCGAGTGCCAGCGCGCCTACATCGCCCATGAAGACCTGGGCGGGATAGGTGTTGAACCACAGGAAACCGAGGCCGGCACCCGCGATGGTGGCGCAGAACACCGCCAGCTCACCGGAGCCGGCGATAAACGGAATGTGCAGATACTCGGCGAACTTCAGGTTGCCCGAAGCGTAGGCGAAGATGGCCAGGCCCATGGCGACCAGCACGGTCGGCATGATCGCCAGACCATCGAGGCCGTCGGTCAGGTTGACCGCATTGGAGCTGCCGACGATCACGAAGTAGGTCAGCACCATGTAGAACACGCCCAGCGGGATGACGACGTCCTTGAAGAACGGCACCAACAGGCCCGTCTCGGCCGGCGTGCTCGCCGTCAGGTACAGCACCACGGCGGCGCCGATGCCCACCACCGACTGCCAGAAGTACTTCCAGCGCGCCGGCAGGCCACGCGGATTCTTTTCCACCACCTTGCGGTAATCATCGACCCAGCCGACGGCACCGAAGCCCAGCGTGACGGCCAGGACCACCCAGACATACAGGTTGGTCAGATCACCCCACAGCAGGGTGGAGACGGCCATCGACAGCAGGATCATCACGCCGCCCATGGTCGGCGTACCGGCCTTGGAAAGGTGAGACTTGGGACCATCGTCGCGAACGGCCTGGCCGATCTGGCCATCGACGAGCTTGCGTATGACCCAGGGACCCAGCCACAGACACAGCAACAGTGCCGTCAACGTGGCCAATACCACGCGCAGGGTCAGATAATTGAAAACCGTGAAGGCGCCATTGAATTGGGCCAGAAACTCAGCAAGCAGCAGCAGCATGACTCACATTCACCTTGATGCGTCGACCTTGAGCGCGGCAACGACATTCTCCATGCCAGCGCTGCGAGACCCCTTGACCAGAACACTGGCCCCGGTGGGTAGATGGTTACGGGCGTAAGCTTCAAGCTCCGCCCGCTCGATAAAGTGCTTGCCACCGGCCCCGAAGGCCTCGGCAGTCGCCTGAGCGCCTTCGCCGCAGGTGGCAATGAAATCTATGCCCAGCTTGCGGGCGTGATCGCCCACCTCGGCATGCAGACGTTCGGCGTCTGCTCCGAGTTCGCCCATGGCGCCCATCAGGCACCAGCGCGGCGCAGGCAGCGTCGCCAGCAGATCCAGCGCTGCCAGCATGGCACCGGGGTTGGCGTTGTAGCTGTCATCCAGCAGACGCGAGCCATTGATGCCCGCCACGACGCCCAGCCTGCCAGGTACGCTCTCGGCACTCTCGAGCCCGGCGATCACCAGATCACTGTCGATGCCCAGTGCCAGACACGCCGCGGCAGCCGCCAGCGCATTGGCCACGTTGTGACGCCCCAGCAACGCCAGCTGGACACGACCGAGCGAGCGGCCATCAAACGTCAGTTCGAAAGCATAACGCCCGAGTTCATCCGCGCCTAGCTCACGCGCCTGCAGGCGTGCCGGGCGATCACCATCCTCTACGGCGCCATCCGCAACGCTGAAGTCGATGACATCGACCGCCTGACCAGTCGCGGCCAGCGCCTGCCATAGCGAGAAGTAGGCATCATCACGGTTGAGTACCGCGACCGGACGTCGCCCTCCCAACGGACTGAGGCCCGCCAGAATCTCACCCTTGGCCTGGGCGATCTGCCCCATGCCGCCGAATTCGCCGACATGGGCACCGGTGACATTGGTGATCACCGCCACTTGCGGGCGCGCCAGGGCCGTCGTCCAGGCGATCTCGCCGAGATGATTGGCGCCTAGCTCGACCACGCCGTGCTGGTGGGCATTGCTCAAGCGCAGCAACGTCATCGGCAGACCGAAATCGTTGTTGAGGTTGCCGTGATTGGCGAGGCTTTCGGCCTCGAAACGCGCGGCATCCCGCACAAGGATGGCATGCACCAGGCCCTTGACGCTGGTCTTGCCACTGTTGCCGGTCACCGCGATCAACGGCCTCCCCCAGGCACGCCGACGCGCCGCCGCCAGCAGCCCGAAGGCCAGACGGGTATCCGCGACGACGATCTGCGGCAGCGGATCATCCACTGCCCGCTCGACCAGCGCCGCGACGGCGCCATTGGCGCGAGCCTGGGCGAGGAAGTCATGGGCATCGAAGCGCTCACCCTTCAGCGCCACGAACAGTGGTGCAGCCTGCTCGCCAAGCTTGCGGGTATCCGTCTCGATGGCACCCAGCGTCTGACCGTACAATGCCTGTGGCAACTGCGCGCCGAGCACCACGGCCAATTCCTCGAAGGTGCTCAGACCGACGGGCTGTTCAGGCGCACTCATGCGTCACGCTCCTGACCTTCCAGCATCGAGAGCTCGCGACGCTCCAGTGCCGCGATCGCATGGGCCACATCGGAAAACGGCAGTCGCTGACCGTCGATTTCCTGATAATCCTCGTGCCCCTTGCCAGCGATCAGGATGACATCATGCTCGCCGGCATCGCGGATGACCTGGGCAATGGCCTCACCACGCTCGGCGATATCCAGCACACGCTCGCGGGCATGGATGCCAGTCATCATCTGCTGACGGATGGCAGCCGCATCCTCGGTACGCGGATTGTCATCGGTGATCACGACACGGTCGGCACCCTGTTCGGCGGCCGTGGCCATCAGCGGGCGCTTGCCGCTGTCGCGATCGCCACCACAGCCGAGCACACACCACAGGCGCGCATCATCCCGTGCCGGCAGGTGGGCACGCAGCGCGGTCAGCGCTGTCTCGACGGCCTCCGGCGTGTGGGCATAGTCCACCACCACCACCGGCGCGCCATCACGGCTCAGACGCTGCATGCGACCCGGCACCGGCGTCAGACGCGGCGCGGCGGCGAACAGCCCCTCGAACGAATAGTCGAGGCCATGCAGGATCAGCATTGCCAGCAAGGCATTGTCGAGATTGAAGCGCCCCATCAGATTGAGGCCCAGCTCACGCTCGCCATCCGGCGTCGCGATCACGGCGACCTGACCCAGCGGCTCGGGGAAGACATCCAGCACGCGCAGGGTCGCGACCTCATCACGCCCCATCGCCAGCACGCGCACGCCGCGCTGCATGCCGGCCAGCATCAGACGCGCCAGCGCATCATCGGCATTGAGCACCGCAAGCTTGAGTTCGGGACGCTTGAACAGCTTCGCCTTGGCCGCCGCATAGGCCGCCATGCTGCCGTGATAATCGAGGTGGTCTCGCGAAAGGTTGGTATAGCCCGCGACGGTGAAACGGCAGCCATTGACGCGCCCTTGGTCCAGCGCATGGGAAGAGACCTCCATCGCGATCAGCTCGGCACCAACAAGGCTCAGGCCCTTGAGCGCCGCCTGCACGGCCAGGGCGTCGGGCGTGGTGCGCTCGCCTGCCACCAGGGCGCCGGGGCGCCCGATGCCGAGCGTGCCGATCATGCCGGCGGGCGTGCCCATCGCTTCGGCCAGCTCGGCGATGTAATGAGTGACGGAAGACTTGCCATTGGTGCCCGTGACCCCGACCAGCGTCAGCGACTCGGGCACGCGGAAGGCCTGGCGCCCCAGCTCACCGAGCTGCTCGCCCAGATTCTCGAGCCAGACGACTCTGGCATCGTCTGAATGCAGTGCCAGACGTGCATCCTCGTCGGCGGGTCTTTCGGCCAGCACCAGCTCGGCCCCGCCCTCGAGCGCCGCGGCGATATAGTCGCGGCCATCACTGGCGATGCCGGGAATGGCAATGAAGAGGGAGCCCTGCGCGGCATTGCGACTGTCGATCGTCAGGTGCCAGTCATCGCGCGCGGCAAGCCGTGCACGGCAATCGTCATTGAGGGCGCCTGGCCACAGCGCCAGCAATGCTGCCAGCATGTCTGTCGCCGTGGCCAACGGGCGCGCCAGAAACTCGCCCAGGCGCCTGGAATCGTGCGGTGAAGTCATGTCGGAAGACCTTCCTTGTTCCCGATGTCCCGGAACGTATTCACTACATGAGAAAAAAGACGCAGTCGCCCGCCTGAGGCCGACGACCGTGCCACATGAAAAGCGTTACTCACCGACCTTGCTGTCCGGCGGCACATCCAGCAGGCGCAATGCCTTGCCCACCACGCGCCCGAACACGGGCGCCGCCACCAGACCGCCGTAATATTCTTCCCCCTTGGGGTTCTCGATCATCACCACGGTCACGATACGCGGATCAGACACCGGTGCCACACCCGCGAACAACGAACGATACGCGGTCTTCTGATAACCACCGGCCGTCACCTTGCGCACGGTGCCCGTCTTGCCGGCGATACGATAGCCTTCGACCACCGCCCGCTTGGCAGGCCCGTTGGGCTGCACGATCTTCTCCATCATGCCGAGCAGGGCGTGCGCGTTGTCCGGAGAGATCACCTGGTCTCCGACCGGCGGCGTCTTGACCTTGAGCAGCGACGGCGGCACACGTCGGCCATCATTGGCGAGCGCGGTATAGGCGCTGGCCAGCTGCAGCGCCGAGACGCTGATACCGTAACCGTAGGAGATGGAGGCCCGCTTGCTGCGCGACCAGTTGGTCGGCGGCGGCAGCACGCCGGTCGTCTCGCCCGGGAAGCCGGTACCCGGCGCCTGGCCGAGGCCCAGCTCATAGTAGCGATTCCAGACCGCATCATCCTCGAGACTCAGCGCCATGCGGCTCATGCCGATATTCGAGGAGTGGTAGAGAATTCCCGCCATGTCGAGCTTGCCGTAGTTGCGGAAGTCACGAATGGTGAACTGATCGACCCGCATGTAACCCGGCGTAGTATCGATCACCGAGTCAGGCTGATACTTGTTGGAGGCCAGGCCGGCGCTCATCGACAGCGGCTTCATCACCGAGCCGGGCTCGAAGGCATCGGTGATCGCGCGGTTACGCAGCCCGGCGGGATCAAGCCCGGCGCGATTGTTCGGGTTATAGGACTTCTGATTGACCATCGCCAGCACTTCGCCGGTGCGGGCATCCATCATCACCAGGGTGCCGCCATCGGCACGGTGCTCCGCCACGGCCGCCTTGAGTTCGCGGTAGGCCATGTATTGCAGACGCAGGTCGATGGAAAGTGTCAGGTCGCCGCCGGGCTTGGCTTCGCTGATCAGATGCAGGTCGCGCACCAGGCGCCCCTTGCGATCCTTGAGCACGCGTCGCTTGCCCGGCGTCCCGGAAAGGTAGGAATTGTAGGCAAGCTCAAGCCCTTCCTGTCCCTTGTCATCGACGTTGGTCACGCCGATCAACTGGGCGGAGACTTCTCCGGAGGGATAATAGCGCTTGTATTCCTGCTTGTGGCTGACGCCCGGAATATCGAGGTCGATGGCAGGCTGGGCCTGCGGTGGGGTCATCTGGCGCTTGATGTACATGAAACCCTTGCCGGCATCACGATAGCGGCGGACGCGTGCGATCAGATCATCCGGCTGCTGACCCAGCGCACGCGCCAGCAATGACAGCCGCACGGGGTCGTCGGGCACCTTGCGCGGGTCGGCCCACAGGGTGATGACCGGCGTGGAGATCGCCAGCGGCTCACCGGTGCGATCGGTGATCATGCCGCGGTGAGCATTGATGCTGTCGACACGCAGGGTACGTGCGTCCCCCTGATCCTGCAGGAACTGCTGATCGAAGAGCTGGAGATAGCCGATGCGGCCGACCAGAGCGACAAGCCCGGCCAGCACGATGAAGAGCATGATGCGATAGCGGGCAGGCCCCATGGCGGCGCGCGCGCTCTTGCGGGCACCGCTTGCGGCCTTGGTGCGGGTGGGCGCCTCAGCGCCGGCGGCTTTGCGCGGACGAGACGAAGGCGGGCGACGCGTGGCCATCAGCGAATGACCTCGACATCGTGGACATCCGGCACACGCATCTCGAGTCGTTCGATGCTGATGCTTTCGATACGCGCCGGTGCCGACCAGGCGCTCTCTTCCAGCAGCAGGCGCCCCCAGCGTGCACGCGCATCATCGCGCGCCGCTTCCAGCTTCTGCAGCTGGGCATATTGGCCGCGCGAGAGGTGGGAGCTGATCACGACAGCAGCAGCAGAACCAAGCAGACTGAGCATCAGCACCGCGAAACACAGGTGACGCCAACGCATCTGCACCTTGATCGGCCAGTTACCCGTCCAGCCATCCTGTCTCCGTCCCGCCATGCCGACTCCCTAATCACTCTGAACGTGATGCCCCGCACCACGAATATCCTTGCAGACTGCCAACGTGCAGGCGCGATGTTCGCTCACTTGTTTCAAGCGCCCGGCGCATTATGTCAGCAAGTGGCGTTAGCCGCTAAGAGTTGCAGCACGGCAACACTTGTGTCGTCCTTTCCCCACAGTCCACTCACGCGCGCGCCTGCCGGTAGGCAGGCGCAGAAAGAGGCACGATTCCCCAGAGGGAGCACTGACGCTATTTGAGCTTTTCGGCAATGCGCATCACGGCACTGCGCGAACGGACATTGGCATCGACTTCGCTTTGCGATGCCTTCTGCGCCTTGCCCACCAGCTTGAGACGCTTGTTGAGCTGGTCTTCACGGATCGGCATGCCACGCGGTGCCTGATCCCCCCGCGCCTTGTCACGCATGAAGCGCTTGACGATGCGGTCTTCCAGCGAGTGGAAGCTGATCACGACCAGACGACCGCCGGGCTTGAGCGCCTCGAGACCGGCATCCAGCGCGCGGGTCAGCTCATCCAGTTCACCATTGATGTGAATGCGGATCGCCTGGAAGACACGCGTCGCCGGGTGCTTGTGCTTCTCCCAGTTGGGATGGGCATCCTTGATCAGGCTGGCGAAGTCGCCGGTGCGCGTGATGGGTCGCTCGGCGCGACGCTCCACCACGGCGCGTGCCAGACGCTTGGCATAACGCTCTTCACCATAGGTCTTGAAGACCCAGGCCATGTCCTCGGCACTGGCACGTGACAACCACTCGGCGGCGCTCTCGCCGCTGGTGGGGTCCATGCGCATGTCCAGCGGGCCATCATTCATGAAGCTGAAGCCACGCTCGGCATCATCCAGCTGCGGGGATGACACGCCGATGTCGAGCAGGATCCCATCCAGCTGACCCTGCACGCCCTCACGCTCGGCATACTCGCCAAGACGCGCGAATTCACCGGCATGGATACTGAAGCGCCCATCATCGATGGTCGCGGCTTCCGCCAGCGCCTGGGGGTCACGATCACAGGCGATCAGACGCCCCTCGGGCGCCAGACGCGACAGGATCAGACGCGAATGGCCACCGCGACCGAAGGTGCCGTCGAAGTAGACGCCGGCCGTGTCCTGAATCAGGCCATCGACCGCGCCATCGAGCATGACACTGACATGCGCGAAGCGATCAGCCACTTCGACGGACTCGGTATCGACAGACTCGGTAACGGAAGGGGCGCTGGGCTTGGACATGACGAAACTCTGGACCTTGGCACGCGATGCGGGCAGTGAGAGCCGGTGGCAAAGAACACCGACAGCATAAGAGCGTAAACAGCGCCTGCGTGCAGCAGGCAAGCGGCTGAAACACGAATTCAAGTGCCATAACCGACAACCGGCGCCTGTCACGGCAGCGTGTTCGTTGCCATCCAACTGCAATGGTCATTCACGAAACACGCAGCGGACGGCGCCGGTCATGCGAATTCAAGGTGTGCTGTCATCGCTCGCGTCGCGAAGGTTGGCAGCACACTGACGTTATAAGGCGGGAGATGGCCGATAAGCCGGGTCTTGTCGTGGACAGTCATTCATCTAGGCCCTGAATCACTTCAGGGCTCAAGCAACCAACCCGCCCCCACTGCGGGCAGCAGCATAGGGGGCCTATTTGGTCTTGCTCCAGGTGGGGTTTACCTCGCCGCGAACTGTTACCAGCCGCGCGGTGCGCTCTTACCGCACCCTTTCACCCTTACCGGCCAGCCGAAGCTGACGTAGGCGGTCTTCTCTCTGCTGCACTTGCCGTCGGCTCGCGCCGCCCAGACGTTATCTGGCACCTTGCCCTATGGAGCCCGGACTTTCCTCCCCCAGCTTGCGCTGGCGGCGACTGTCTGGCCGTCTCCCAAGCGCGCAAGACTACCAGTGTCATGGGCCTTTCACAAGACGAAGCCCGCGCAGGCCGAACAATGGCAGCGGCAAAAAAGTCTGGCGTAACAGAGGTTTGCTTATTCCTCTGCTGCGTCCTTCATGGCTTGCGCCTTGCCATACCAGGCTTTCTTGCGCCCGCCCACCAGACGCGTGGCGATGGCGGCCATCTGCTTGACGCCGACGCCCTCCTCGAACAGCACCTGCAACAGGGCGTCGCCTTCGACACTGGCCGCCTCGTCGCCATCACGTGCCGGCGCTCCTTCGATCATGACCACGAACTCACCGCGAGTCTGATCACTGTCAGCGTCCATCTGCGCCAGCAGCTCGGCCGCCGTGCCATCGAGGAAGGTCTCGAAGGTCTTGGTCAGCTCACGGGCCAGCACGACCCGGCGCTCGCCCAGCACCTCGCGAATATCGCCAAGCAACGCCTGGATACGATGCGGAGACTCGTACAGCACGTGGGTGGCGCTATCGTCGCGCAGCGCAGCAAGGCGCGCCTGACGCGGGCCACCCTTGTGGGCCAGAAAGCCTTCGAAGGTGAAGCGATCTGTCGGCAGACCCGCCGCGCTGAGGGCGGTGATCAACGCACACGGCCCCGGCAACGGTACTACCTTGAAGCCACGCTCGCGCAGGGCGCGCACGACAATGAAACCGGGATCGGAGATCAGCGGCGTGCCGGCATCGGAGACCAGCGCGACGCGTCGGCCTGCCTCCAGCGCCTGACACAGCTGATCGACACGGCCACGTTCGTTGTGATCGTGCAGGGACATCATGGGCACTTCCAGGCCCAGGTGACGCAGCAACCGCGCGCTGTGGCGGGTATCCTCGGCTGCGATCAGGTCCACTTCTCCCAGCACCCGCGCGGCGCGGGGACTGAGATCATCGAGGTTACCAATCGGCGTGGCGACCACGTACAATACGCCTTCAGAAGACTCGGACATTCAATGCTTCGACTCGTTGAACTCAATGGTAGAAATGGTCGTCAGACACAGGCAGATTGCCTTGGGACATTTCATCCGAAGGACGCTGCATGCGTGGCCCTGATCGACCGAGTGCCATGATGCCTTTCACCCTTCATCACAGTAGGCGGCGATGCAGTCCTGACCACATCGCCCATCAGCCAAGGGACCGTCGTACATGCGCCAGACATGGAATCGTGCATCAGCCAACACGCTGGGCACTTCGTCAGCCATCCGGCAGGAGGCCGCGCGCCGTTCACGTTCCGGCCTGCGCACGCTGGCAGGCCTCGCCGCCTCCGCCCTGCTGCTGGCAGGGTGTGCCGGACAGTCTCCGCTTTCCAGCGGCCCCGGTGCCGATGCCCTGCTCGCTCAGGCCGAGCAGCAACAGGGTCAGCAAGCGGCCAGTACGCGCCTGCAAGCTGCGGACATCCTAGCACGCAGCGGCGACAACGCGCAGGCGATCACCATCGCATCCGACATCGACCCGGCAAGCCTCGAGCCGCAGGAACGCGTGCAATGGGCCCTGCTGCTGTCGCGCATCGCCCTTGAACAGCAGGATGGCTGGAACACGATCCTGGCGACCTCCGTGCTCGAGGACGGCATCCAGATATCCAGCGATGACCAACGCACGCTGCGCAAGCGTCGCGGGCTGGCACTCGGCATGGTCGGTGAGCCTCTGGCCAGCGCTCAGACCCTGATCGCCCTGCAGGCTGACAGCGATGACCTGAGCATCAACGACACCCTGTGGGAACAGCTCACTCGCCTGTCTCCCAGTCAGCTCAATGAGCTGGCCAGCGCCAGCCCGACCGCCAGCGGCTGGACGGACCTGCTGCGCCTGCAGCGTCGCTTCGGCGGCAACATCGATCAGATGTTCTCCGCCATCAACGACTGGTCGGACGCCAACCCGCAGCATCCCGCCGCGCGCCAGATGCCGCAGGGCATTCTCGATCTGCGCGAGCTCTCCGGCCAGGAAGTGCGCAAGATTGCCGTCTTCCTGCCCGAGTCCGGTTCGCTCAAGCGGATCGCCCAGGCCATCCGTGAAGGCATCGAGGCACGCCATCGCAGCGCCATCGACAATGCCGAGGCCACGCCGCAGCTGAGTTTCTATGACACCTCGAGCGCGGACCTCAAGACTCTGTATGCCCGTGCCACCATGGATGGCGCTCAGGTCGTGCTCGGCCCGCTGGACAAGAAGCTGGTCAGCCAGCTCGAGACCCAGAACAGCCTGCCGCTGCCGACCCTGGCCCTCAACTACGGCACCCACGACAGCAACCGTGCCGACAACCTGTTCCAGTACGGCCTTTCCGCCGAGGACGAAGCCCGCCAGGTCGCCCTGCGAGCTGCTCTCGACGGCCATCGTGGCGCCGCCGCGCTGGTGCCCAACAATGCCTGGGGCCAACGCGTCTACAGTGCCTTCCGCGACCGCTTCGAGCAGGAAGGTGGCGACATCGTCTCCGTCGAGCGCTACAACCCCAAGGGTGCCGTCAGTTCAGCCGTCAAGGACCTGCTGTCGGTCTCGAACCAGGATCAGGCGCGCATGAAGTCCGCCAAGAAATCCGGCAGCAGATACGGCCGCGCCCATTCCGGCAACATCGACATGATCTTCCTCTTGGCGCTACCGAGCTATGCGCGTCAGGTGCCGCCGATGCTGGACTTCTACTACGCGGGCGACCTGCCGATCTACGGCACTTCCCATCTCTATGACGGCGCACCGCAGCCCGATCAGGACGGCGACCTCAATGGCGTCGACTTCGTGGACATTCCCTGGGAAGTGCCGGAGGCCTCCTCCGGTGGCAAGGCATCCCTGCCGGAAGCCGACACCTATCGCGCCCTGTCCGATGCTTCACCGCGCATGCTCAAGCTCAACGCCATGGGGGTCGATGCCTATCGTCTGGCCCAGCGCGTACCGCTGATGCTGGCCGGAGCGGGCGGCGAACTCTTCGGCGCCACAGGCAGCCTCTTCCCGCGCCACGATGGCCGCATCGAGCGCACGCTGCCCTGGGCTGAATTCAGAGGTGGCGTACCGCGTCCGCCACTGAAAGGCGCCAACAGCCGCACCGTCGAAGCCTACACGCCCTGACATGACACGCGCCGACTCGCCCTCTGGCAAGGCGCACCCGCCTCCCCAGCGTCGCGCCCGAGCGCGCGGCGCCGTCATCGAGGCGGAGGTAGAACAATGGCTGGCAGCGCGTGGCCTGACACCCGTCACGCGCAACCAGCATGCCAAGGGCGGCGAGATCGACCTGATCATGCGTGACGCCGAGACCCTTGTCTTCATCGAGGTGCGCTACCGGGCCAATTCCCGGTTCGGCAGCGCGCTGGAAAGCGTGACCCACACCAAGCAACGCCGGCTGATCACTGCCGCGCGTTTTTATCTGGCCCAGCACGGGCTATCATGTTCCTGCCGCTTCGACGTGGTAGGCGTGGAGGGGACCTCCCCTCGATCCATTCACTGGATTCGCCACGCCTTCGAAGCGTTCTGAAGCCAACGACCAAGAGCCATCATGGATTTCCAATCGCGTATTCTCGGCCACTTCAACGCCAGCATTGACACCAAGACCTACGCCAGCGAAGTGCTGCCGCCCTTCATCGAAGCGGCCAGCCAGATGATGGTCCAGAGCCTGGTCAATGACGGCAAGATCCTGGCCTGCGGCAACGGCGGCAGCGCCGGCGACAGCCAGCATTTCTCCTCCGAACTGCTCAACCGCTTCGAGCGTGAGCGCCCGAGCCTGCCGGCCATCGCGCTGACCACCGACACCTCCACGCTGACGTCCATCGCCAACGACTACAGCTACAACGAGGTGTTCTCCAAGCAGATCCGCGCCCTGGGTCAGCCCGGCGACATCCTGCTGGCCATCTCCACCAGCGGCAACTCCGCCAACGTGGTGCAGGCCATCCAGGCGGCTCACGACCGCGACATGCGCGTCGTCGCCTTGACCGGCCGTGACGGTGGCGACATGGCGTCACTGCTGGGCAGCGAAGACTGCGAGATTCGTGTTCCCGCTACCTCTACGGCACGTATCCAGGAAGTCCATCTGCTGGCCATCCACTGCCTGTGCGACCTGATTGATCATCAGCTGTTCGGCAGCAACGAGTAATCCGCGCGCCCCACGGCATTCACCAGGAGAAAACGGCATGACGCCCAAGAATCTGCTTTCCCTCATGGCCACCGCCGGCTTCCTGACGCTAGCCGGCTGCACCACCGTCGCCGACCTGACCAACAGCGGCCCGATCGACGAAGACTATGGCGATCGCACCCTGGGCGCCCAGGTGGAAGACGAGAGCATCGAGACCAAGATCGAGGTCAATCTCGGCAAGACCGATGCCCGCTTCAATGATGCCCACGTCAACGTGAACTCCTACAACGGCATGGTGCTGCTGACCGGCCAGGTCGCCAGCGACGAGCTGAAGCAGAAGGCCACGGACATCGCCAAGGACGTGCGTCGCGTGCGTCAGGTGCACAATGCGCTGGAAATCAGCGCCAATGCCCCGGCCAGCCAACGCGTGCAGGACACCTGGCTGACCACGCGCGTCAAGGCCACGCTGGCGGCGGATGCCAACATCGACTCCGGTCGCATCCTGGTACTCACCGAGAATGCCAGCGTCTACCTGATGGGTATCGTGACCCGCGCCGAAGCCGACCAGATCGTCAGCAAGGTCTCTGAAGTCGGCGGCATCCAGCGTATCGCCAAGGTCTTCGAGTACCTGGACTGATCGAGGTGGCGCGCTTGCATGCCTGACATGCCTGACATGCAAAGCGCCCTGAACGAAAAGCGCCCTGAACGAAACGTACCCTGAATAAATAGCACCCAGAATGAAAAATGCCCCGCAGGCCGAAGCCTGCGGGGCATTTTTCATGACAGGAGCGACATCAGGCGGACAATGACCAACCCTCGTCCATCGCCCCCACCTGCCGACGTGATTACTTGATCACGCGCAGCGAAGGACGGCCCTTGCGCGGCGGCTTGGGCTGATCATTGTCATCAGCACCCTGCTCGTCGCTGGCCGAGTCCGACGCCTGCTCTTCATCGGCGGCTTCGGCATCAGCGCCTGAGCTTGTCTCGACGGACGCATCCGCTGATTCCGAGGCAGGCACCTCTTCCTCGACGGGCGCACTGCCGACACTGGCCAGCGTCGGGCGCGCTGTGGCGGCCGGCTCGGCATCTGGCGCGGCTTCACCGAAGGTCATCTCATCGGCACCCGGCATCACCGGCTCGTGACCGAAGACCATACCGACACCGTTTTCACGCGAATACAGCGCGACCAGGGCCGTCGTCGGCACGCTGACGTGCATCGGCTGACCACCGAAGCGGGCATTGAAGCTGACCCCTTCATTGGCGATCAACAGATCACGCACCGCACCGGGTGCGATATTGAGCACGATCTGACCGTTCTGGACGTGTTGCCGCGGCACCTGGACACCTTCCTGCTCGGCGTCCACCACGATGTACGGCGTATTGTCGTTATCCAGCAGCCACTCGTAGAGTGCGCGTGCCAGATAAGGGCGACTGGAAAGCATGGGAGAACCTCTTGAACTGCAATGAGTGTCAGCGACGACCGAAGTCCATTCCGCCAACGGGCCAACGCCCCGCACATCGCTCACATCCATCGACCTCAGACTGATGAGCGAGGGCGAAAGCCCGAATGCGTGACCGATCGATCAGTGACCGAAGGATCACGCACGGATCAGATGCGCATCTCGCGCTCGGCCTCGGACAGCGACGCCTTGAAGGCATCACGCCCGAACAACCGCTCCATGTAGGTCAGCAGCGGCTTGACCTGCTTCTCCGGCAGCTCGATTCCCAGTGCCGGCAAGCGCCACAGGATCGGGGCAATGCAGGTGTCCACCAGTGAGAACTCGTCGCTCATGAAGAACGGCATGTCGTCGAAGATCGGGGAAATGCCGATCAGGCTTTCACGCAATTCCTTGCGCGCCTTGTCGGCTTCCTTCTTGGTGCCGGTCTGGATGGTTTCCATCATCGGCACCCATTCGCGCTCGATGCGATGCATCCACAGACGGCTCTGGGCGCGCGCCACCGGATACACCGGCAACAGCGGCGGATGCGGGAAACGCTCGTCCAGATATTCCATCATGACCTTGGACTCGTAGAGCACCAGGTCACGATCCAGCAGCGTCGGCACACTGTTGTACGGGTTCAGGTCGGCCAGTTCGGCCGGACGGCTGTCATCATCCACATCAATGATATCGACTGCCACACCCTTCTCGGCCAGCACGATCCGTACACGGTGGCTGAAGTGGTCGTCACCACCGGAGTAGAAGGTCATCGATGAACGCTTGGCCACAACACCCATGAAACTGTCCTCGCATCTGTTCGAGACATGCCCGTGTCAGCTTTTGGCCTGACAAACGGGGATAAGTTTCCTCTGGCCTGCCCTTGTCACAACGGGCCCTGCCAGAGGGTCAGCCTGCGCCACCTCAAGGCGACGCAAGCGGGCGCGCGACTGATCAGCCGCGCGCCCGTCACTGCCGGCTCGCCATTATCACTGAGACCCCGCCCCGGGGGCCATCAATGAATGTCGCGCCAGTATTCCTTCTTGAGAAGATACGCCAGCAAGGTAAAGATCATAATGAATACTAACACCTTGGGGGCCATGCTCTCAGCCTTGAGTCGCGAAGGCTCGCCGACATAGGCCAGAAAATTGGTCAGATCCCACATCGCCTGATCAAACTCCCCTGCCGTCATGCTGCCAGGCTGAGTGATCTCTAGAATATCACAGGACGCATAACGCCCCGTGTCGGGATCGATCTCCGCCCCCGCTACCGCCATATCAGTCTGCCCACAGACCTTTTCCTGCACGCCCTGCAGCGATTCCAGCACATGCGGCATGCCGACCTGAGGGAAGACCGCATTGTTCACGCCCCACGGACGTGACGCGTCGCGATAGAAGCTCTTCAGATAGGTGTAGATCCAGTCAGTGCCGCGCAGACGCGCCTCGAGCGACAGATCCGGTGGCGGCGTGCCGAACCAGCCGGCCGCGTCTTCTTTCTGCATGCCCGTGCGCATGGTGTCATTGATCTTGAGCGCTGGCGAGAGAATCAGATATTGCTCGACCAGGTCCTCGGGCATTCCCAGGTCCTCTGCGGCACGCGAGTAACGCTGGTACTGCAGGCCATGACAGCCGAGGCAGTAATTGGTGTAAAGCTGCATGCCTCGCTGCAACGAGGGCTGATCGTGTAGATCCGGCTGCATCGTCTCCAGTGGCACCGCACTGCTCGCCGCACTCACCATGCCCGACCCCATCAGGCTCACTGCGGCCAGCAACCCTGCTGCCAACCCGTGTTTGAGCCACTCCCTTGACCCACCCATCAGCGCACTCATCGGCCCGTCACCCTGTCAGGCACCGCTCGCGTCGTCTCGAAGCGCGTATACAGCGGCATCAGTATGAAGAAGGCGAAATATGCCACGGTCGCCAGCTGCGCGATGATCGTGCGCTCCTGCGTGGGCGGCATCACCCCCAGCACGCCCAGCGTCACGAAACTGACCACGAAGATGACGATGGCGATACGCGACAGCCAGCCCTTGTAGCGGATCGAGCGCACCGCCGAGCGATCCAGCCACGGCAACACGAACAGGATGGCGATCGCCAGCCCCATGACCACCACGCCCCAGAACTTGGCATCCACGCCGAACAGCGGATAATTGACCGCGCGCAACATGGCGTAGAACGGCGTGAAGTACCACACCGGCGCGATGTGCTCGGGCGTCTTGAGCGAATTGGCCGGCTCGAAGTTCGGCGTTTCCAGGAAGTAGCCGCCACCTTCGGGGAAGTAGAAGATCACCGCACAGAACACGAACAGGAAGACGCCGACACCGACGAGGTCCTTCACCGTGTAATAGGGATGGAACGGAATGCCATCCAGCGGCTGCCCCGCTTCATCCTTCCGGTCCTTGATCTCGATGCCATCCGGATTGTTTGAGCCCACCTCGTGCAGCGCCACCAGGTGCAGCACCACCAGCCCGACGATCACCAGCGGCAAGGCGATGACATGCAACGCAAAGAAGCGGTTCAGGGTGATGCCCGAGATCAGGTAGTCGCCACGAATCATCTGCGCCAGGTCTGCCCCGATGACCGGAATCGCCGTGAACAGCGAGATGATTACCTGCGCGCCCCAGTAGGACATCTGCCCCCAGGGCAGCAGATAGCCCATGAAGGCCTCGGCCATCAGCGCCAGATAGATGCACATGCCGAAGATCCATACCAGCTCGCGAGGCGCGCGGTAGGAGCCATACAGCAGGCCACGGAACATGTGCAGATAGATGACCACGAAGAAGGCCGAGGCACCGGTGGAATGCATGTAGCGGATCAGCCAGCCGTACTCCACATCGCGCATAATGTACTCGATGGAGGCAAAGGCCTCCTCGGCACTCGGCGTATAGCTCATCGTCAGCCAGATGCCGGTCAATATCTGATTGACCAGCACCAGCAAGGCCAGCGAGCCGAAGAAGTAGAAGAAGTTGAAGTTCTTCGGCGCGTAGTAGCCGGTCAGGTGGTCCTGCAGAAACTGGGTGGCCGGCAGGCGATCATCGATCCAGCGCATGATGCCGCGTGGCGCCTTGGCACGGTTTGGATTCCCCATCAGGCAGCCTCCTCGTCGACACCCACCACCAGCACCTGCTCACTCTCGTAGCGATGCGGCGGCACCTCCAGATTCGAAGGCGCCGGCACTCCGGTAAAGACTCGCCCGGCGAGATCGAACTTGGACCCATGACAGGCACACAGATAGCCGCCCGGCCAGTCCGCGCCAAGATCCGCCGCGCCGATCTCGGGACGATAGCCAGGCGAGCAGCCCAGGTGCGTGCAGATACCCACCAACACCACATATTCCGGCTTGATGGAACGCAGCACGGCATCGACATAGGGGGGCTGCTGGGGACGCAGTGACTCGGGGTCCTGCAGCTCTGCGGGGGGAATGGCGCGGATATCGGCGATCATCTCGGGGGTGCGACGCACCACCCACACCGGCTTGCCGCGCCATTCGATGGTCATCTGCTGGCCGGGCGCCAGCCGCGAGATATCCGCCGTGACAGGCGCGCCCGCCGCACGGGCACGCGCACTTGGCTGCCAGGACGCCAGGAAGGGCGTTGCGATACCGACCACCCCTACCGCCCCGACCACGGTGGTTGCGCTGACGAGGAAGCGGCGTCGCCCTCGATTCACAGCTTGATCTGACATTTTATTGTTATCTCCCAAACACTACCGCCTGATGCTGGGCCATCCACTTGCCGAGCACTTGATGCTTGCTTGTATTAAAGGGCAAGAACAGGGCACTCACAACTCAAGAAAGCCACCTTGACCAAAGCCGCTTTCGTCAATCGTGCAGCGAGACCGCAAAAAAAACGTCCAGCACCCTTGCGGGCACTGGACGTTCTTGTGGTCGACGCGAGTTCTCTTAACGCTTGGAGAACTGCGGACGACGACGGGCCTTGCGCAGGCCGACTTTCTTACGCTCGACTTCACGGGCGTCACGAGTGACGTAACCGGCGGCGCGGAGGGCCGGACGGAAGTCTTCGTTGTAAGCCATCAGGGCACGAGTGATGCCGTGACGGATAGCGCCGGCCTGGGCAGAACCACCACCACCAGCAACAGTGACGTAGACGTCGAACTGTTCGGTAGTTTCGGTCAGCTCGAGCGGCTGACGGACAACCATGCGGCCTGTCACACGACCGAAGTAGTCGTTCAGGTCACGCTGGTTTACGGTGATTTTGCCGGTGCCCGGCTTCAGGAAGACGCGCGCGGTAGAAGTCTTGCGGCGCCCGGTACCGTAGTGCTGCTGTGTCATGGCGATGCTTCCCTCAGATGTTCAGTTCTTGCGGCTGCTGCGCAGCGTGCGGATGCTCGGAGCCAGCATAGACTTTCAGCTTGGACTGCATGGCACGACCCAGCGGGCCCTTCGGCAGCATGCCCTTGACAGCCAGTTCGATCACGCGCTCAGGCTTGTGCTCGATCATCTGGTTGAAGTTCATGGAGCGCAGGCCGCCCGGGTAACCGGTGTGACGGTAGTAGGTCTTGGCTTCTGCCTTGCGACCTGTCACAGCGACTTTCTCGGCATTGATGACGACGATGTAATCGCCAGTATCAACGTGCGGAGTGTACTCGGCTTTATGCTTGCCGCGCAGGCGACGAGCAATTTCGGTAGCCATACGGCCCAGCGTCTTGCCGGCTGCGTCGACGACGAACCAGTCACGCTGGACGGACTGCGGCTTAGCAGTAAACGTCTTCATGGATGAATCACCTATAGTCGGGTCTTGCACTTGTGTGCGCGACCAATCCCTATTTTTCTTGGTTGTCCGACGCCTGGCAGCGAGCGGCGTGCTGCTTGCGCAGTCACTGCCCTCTCATCTCCAGACTGCCCTCGCCCATCAGGAGTGAATGACTCAGGATGGCTCGAGAACCGGTCAACAGTTCGAGCGAGCGCGCATTGTACATGTCATGCCCGCCTACCACAAAGGCTATTTTGCCCTCGCAGCAGGACTCACGGCTTGTGTGGCAGCGCGAGATACTCACGCGATTGCATTTCCTGCAGACGTGACAGCGTGCGCTGGAATTCGAAATCCAGATTGCCACCGGTGTAGAGGTCCTCGACGGGCGTCGCGGCGCTCATCAGCAGCTTGACGCCACGGTCATAGAACTCATCGACCATGTTGATGAAACGACGCACCTGGTCGTCACTGTCGCGCCCCATCTGCGGCACATCGGACACCAGCACGGTATGGAATTCACGCGCAAGCTCAATGTAGTCATTCTGGCTACGCGGGCCATCACACAGCTCATCGAAGTGGAACCACACCACGTCTTCATGGCGACGCAGGGCATGCAGCACGCGATGATTGATGCTCAAGCCTTCATCGGCATGGCCTTCGGCACCGGCGATGGAGCGGAACTCCCGCGCCAGTCGCGCGGCACTGTCGTCGCCCAGCGGGCTATGGAAGAGCTCGGCGTGCTCCAGCGCGCGCAGGCGATAGTCGATGCCGGAATCGACGTTGACCACCGTGCAGTGACGCTTGACCAGGTCGATCGCCGGCAGGAAGCGCGCCCGCTGCAGGCCGTCCTTGTAGAGATCATCCGGCACGATATTGGAGGTCGCGACCAGCACCACGCCCTGCTTGAACAGCTCTTCGAACAGGGTGGCGAGAATCATCGCATCGGTGATGTCCTTGACGAAGAATTCGTCAAAGCAGATCACGCGCGCCTCGACGGCGAACTTGGCTGCTACCAGCGTCAGCGGGTTCTTCTCGCCCTTGTAGTGGCCAAGTTCATTGTGGACACGCTGCATGAAGCGGTGGAAGTGCGTGCGCATCTTGTCGGCAAACGGCAGGCTCTCGTAGAAGGTATCGACGAGGTAGGTCTTGCCGCGCCCCACGCCACCCCAGAAGTAGAGGCCCATGATCTCGGGCGCTTCATCGACAGGCGCCGTGCGTGACGGCTTGCCGAACAGACGACGCACCTTGGAGCCCAGCCCGCCGCCACCCGTCGCGTCGGACACCTTGTCGGGCGTCTGACGCGGCGTGCGCACGAGGTCGTCGTAGAGACGCTGCAGATGGCGAACCGCATCTTCCTGGGCGGCATCGTAGGCAAAGTCATCACGCTTGAGGTCTGCCTGGTACTTCTCGAGAGGCGTCGGTGCTGGCATTGAGAAACCCGCTGCAGGTCAGGCGCTACGCACTGGCACACGCCTGACATGAAAGGAAAAAGATCACGCCTGACCCGACACGGCGGGCAGGCAAGGACGAAATTGCGCGGCATTATACGCCTTGATGGCCACTTTACCCACTCACCGGCCAGCAATCGGCTGCGCGACGTGACTTTCGCCGCGCGCATCACTCGCAAGGCGTTGGCTGGCATCCGCCCACACCCCGCCGGCTGCGCCGACAGGCGACCAAGGTCGCGCGCCGCGTGAATTGACGCATCGCTGCACCACACCGATATAATGGCGCGTGGACGCTTTTGAAACGCAAGCGGCACGAAAGACCGGGTCACGAAAGACCGAGTCAAAAAAGACCGAGCAAAGAAAGAGACACGCAAGACTGACGCAAGAAGGACAGCGGCAAGCGGCGCTGACCTGCTGGACACCAGACCGATCCCGAGATCGGCGTGATGGAACATCATTGAATACCGGCATCGTATCTCAGCGCTACCATGCCCCAGCGGTGACGATCACCGCAGTCGTGACACAAGGAGAGCGACGTGAACGAGAGCAACATTGACTGGATCCTGGCCATTGCCTGTTTTCTGGCTGGCATCGGTATCGGCGCCTTGTGCTACCACCTGCTGAATGCCAACGTGGCCCGCAACCAGAAGACCCGCCAGAAGCTGGCTGAGCGCGAGCTGGAGCTGACCCAGTTCCGCGATGCCCTCAACGACCACTTCTCCAAGGCCAGCGACCTGACCGACCAGATCCAGCGCGCCGGCAATGAGCTGCGCCAGCATCTGGCCACTGGCGCCACCGCACTGTGCGATGACAGCCAGCTCAAGCGCCGCCTGCTGGACACCGACACCACGCCGGACGACAGCGAGACCGACAAGGTCGACCTGCCGCGTGATTACGCCGATAACCGTGGCACCCTGTCAGAGGACTTCGGCCTCAAGCCGCAACCGAGTGAAGGCGAGACTCCGGCGACCAACCCGCCGCGCATCTGATCGCCCTGCTGTCGTGAACCTCTCACGGCATCTGACAACGACAACGGCCACCTCGCGAGGTGGCCGTTGTCGTTTCCGGCATCAGATGTCACGCCGGGTTGTCGATATCCACGAAGCGGTGCTCCACACCATGCTCGGCGGCCAGCCACTCGCCGAGGGCCCGCACACCGTCACGCTCGGTCGCATGATGGCCCGCCGCGAAGTAGGTCACTCCCTCTTCGCGGGCGCTATGGGTGGTGCGCTCGGAGATCTCGCCCGAGAGGAAGGCATCGACACCGGCCTCGATGGCCAGTCCGATATAGTCCTGAGCGCCGCCGGTGCACCAGGCAATGCGCTTGATGGGGCGATCATGACCGGCCACGACCAGCACTTCACGCCCCAGACGCCGACTGAACTCGGCCCCCAGCGCGGGGCTGTCCAGCCCTTCCACCTCAGCGGCCAGACGCCCGACATGCACCAGGCCACGCCCGGGCACGCCATCCAGACAGCCTTCACTGACCAGCCCCAGACGCTCGGCCAGCTGGGCATTGTTGCCAAGTGTCGGGTGCGCATCCAACGGCAGGTGATAGGCCGCCAGATTGATGTCATTGGCCAGCAAGGTCTTGAGGCGCCGACGCTTCATGCCGGTGATCTGGGCCGGTTCGTTCTTCCAGAAGTAGCCGTGATGCACCAGCACCAGATCGGCCTGCCAGGCGAGCGCCTCATCGAGCAGCGCCTGACTGGCCGTCACGCCGGTCATCACGCGGCGCACCTCACTGCGCCCCTCCACCTGCAAGCCATTGACGGTATAGTCCTTGAAGGCCTGCGCCTCCAGACAGCCATCCAGCGCCTTCATCAGCGTGTCACGATCAGCCATTGGGCCTCCAGCAGTCAGAGTCATCGAGTGTTACACTGGCGAGCATTGTAACGGCGCATCGGCGCCATGTAAGCGTGTCGCGCCTAGACCGGGGCCATCCCTGCGCGTGGCACGTGGAGTTTCAGGCTATTCATCTTCATGTCCGCAGCATCGCGTCGGTGCGCGGACTTTTTATCAGGTAATCCGATGCCCCGTTCTCTTCGCAGCACACTGCTCCCGCTACTGTGGCCCGTCGTCACCGGCGTCCTGCTGGCCGTCGTCGTGCTGGATCGCTTTCCGACGCTGGGCCTGGGCGAGCCCGCCCCGCAGCAGAACGAGCAGGCAGGCAATGCCCCCTACCCGAGCCCGTCACAGAACTCTGCCGCCAATCAGCAGGTGCTGCCGCCTCCGAGCCTGACGCTGTCAGCGGCGCAGCGCGAAGAGTCGGCAGACCCGGTACTGCGCGAAGCACCGCCGCTGCAGCGCAACAGCGGCCCGGCCAGCTATCAGGCCGCGGTGGACGCCGCCGCGCCAGCGGTGGTCAATATCTACTCCTCGCGCGAGATCAAGGACGACAGCAAGCATCCGCTGATGTCCGACCCCTTCTTCAACCAGTTCTACGGGGAAGACGCCCTGCGCAGCCAGCGCATGCTGTCGAGCCTCGGCTCTGGGGTCATTCTCTCCAGCGACGGCTACATCCTGACCAACAATCACGTCATCCAGGGTGCCGACCAGATTCAGGTCGCCCTGCGCGATGGCCGCGAGACGTTCGCCAAGGTCGTGGGCGTGGACCCGGAATCCGACCTCGCGGCGCTCAAGATCGACCTCGACAACCTGCCCACCGTGGCGATCGCCGATTCCACCCAGGTCCACGTCGGCGATGTCTCGCTGGCGATCGGCAATCCCTTCGGAGTCGGCCAGACGGTCACCATGGGCATCATCTCGGCCACCGGACGCAATCACCTTGGTCTGAACGCCTATGAAGACTTCATCCAGACCGATGCCGCGATCAACCCCGGCAACTCCGGCGGCGCGCTGATCAATACCGACGGCTCGCTGGTCGGCATCAATACCGCCATCTATTCGCGCTCCGGCGGCTCGCAGGGCATCGGCTTCGCTATCCCCGCCAACCTGGCACGTGACATCCTCGAAGCGCTGGTCGACCACGGTCGCGTGATTCGTGGCTGGCTGGGTCTGGAAGTCCAGGAGCTGACGCCGTCGCTGGCGCACTCCTTCGGCCTGAGCGCTCCGCAAGGTGTGGTGGTGGCCGCCGTGCTGCGTGATGGCCCTGCCGCGCGTGCCGGCCTGCGTCCGGGCGATATCCTGACCGCCATCGGCGGCAAGCGCCTGCTGGATGCTCGCCTGGCCATGGCCGATATCGCCGCCGTCAAACCCGGCAATGCGCTGGAATTGCGCCTGCTGCGTGACGGCAAGACGCTGGACATCGACGTCAAGGTCGGCGAGCGCCCGATTCCCGAGAACACGCCGGCGGCCGTCGAGCCATCCCTGCAGGACAAGGGCTGAGGCGAAGCCTCGGTGCGGCGCCTTGAGCAGAGCACCCGCTTCATGATGACAAAAAGCCCCGCGACGGTATCCGTCGCGGGGCTTTTTACTGACCAGACAAGTCTCAGACTCAGTTTCAGGCTCAGTCGAGAATGCGATTCTCGGCACTGCGCGCATGCGCCGTCAGCGACTCGCCACGTGCCAGCACCGAGGCAGTACGCCCAAGCACTGACGCGCCCTCTGGCGAGCACTGGATCAGCGAGGAGCGCTTCTGGAAGTCATAGACGCCCAGCGGCGAGGAGAAGCGCGCGGTGCCGGAGGTCGGCAGCACGTGGTTCGGCCCGGCGCAGTAATCGCCCAGCGCCTCGGAGGTGTGCGAGCCCATGAAGATGGCGCCGGCGTGACGCACGCCCTCGACCCACTCCTCAGGATTCGCCACCGAGAGCTCCAGGTGCTCCGGCGCGATGCGGTTGGTCAACTCAAGCGCCTGTTCCGGCCCGCTGACGCGGATCAAGGCACCACGCTCACGCAACGAGGTCAGAATGATCTCGGCACGCTCCATGGTCGGTGCCAGGCGCTCGATGGAGGCCTCGACGGCAGCGAGGTGATCATCATCCCAGCCAATGAGGATCGCCTGGGCATCCTCGTCGTGCTCGGCCTGGGAGAACAGGTCCATCGCCAACCAGTCCGGATCGGTCACACCATCGCTGACCACCAGAATCTCGGACGGCCCGGCGATCATGTCGATACCGACCTGACCGAACACCGCACGCTTGGCAGTGGCCACATAGATGTTGCCGGGACCGACGATCTTGTCGACCCGCGGCACCGTCTCGGTGCCATAGGCCAGCGCTGCCACGGCCTGGGCGCCGCCAATGGTGAAGACACGATCGATACCCGCCAGGTGCGCCGCGGCCAGCACCAGCTCATTGACCACGCCGTCCGGCGTCGGCACGACCATGATGATCTCGCGCACGCCCGCGACATGCGCCGGAATCGCGTTCATCAGCACGGAAGACGGATAGGCCGCCTTGCCGCCCGGCACGTAGATCCCGGCGCGGTCCAGCGGCGTGACCTTCTGGCCCAGCAGGCTGCCGTGCTCGTCCTTGAAGGACCAGCTTTCCGGCTTCTGATGCTCGTGATAGACACGCACACGCTCGGCAGCCACGGCCAGCGCCTCGCGCTGATCCGCCGGCAGGTCGGCATAGGCCCGGGCCAGACGCTCGGCACCGATGACCAGCTCGGCCATGCACGAGACGTTCAGGCGGTCGAAGCGGTTGGAGAACTCCACCAGCGCCGCATCGCCTTCCTGCTTGACGCGCGCGAGGATGTCGGTGACACGATGCTGAACCTCGGCATCGGACACGCCCTCCCATGACAGCAAGCGGTCCAGGCGGGCAGTAAAATCGGTATCACGGCTATCAAGCCGGTTGATCAAGGTATCCATGCGAACCTCTTTTCTCATTGCTTGGCAGAGAAGGCTGAACCGGACGGGCACTGTCCAGCGCCTGCCCGCATCATCTTGATAAGCATCGTGATGAACATCTTGATGAGCATCGTGACGAGCAGGAGCGGCAGCTGGCGTTTCGAGAGTCATCATCTGCCACGGTCATCTATGCGACCTTGGGTATCCATCGGGTCGATGCCGACAGCACGCGGCCATCACGCCTCGCGGCGGGCTTCCACGGCCTGACGCAGGCGATCGATCAGCGGCTTGAGGCGATCGTGCTTCATGGTCATGGCGGCCTTGTTGACCACCAGACGCGTGCTGATGTCGGTGATCAGCTCGCGCGGCTCCATGCCGTTGGCGCGCAGGGTGTTGCCGGTGTCGACGATATCGACGATCTCGTCGGCCAGATTCATCAACGGGGCCAGTTCCATCGCGCCATAAAGCTTGATGACTTCCGCCTGGATGCCCTGCTCGGCGTAATAGCGACGCGCGACATCGACGAACTTGGTCGCGACACGGCGGCGAGCACCCTGCTGCTGCTGGCCGACGACACCGGCGGTCATCAGGCGACACTTGGCGATTTCCAGGTCCAGCGGCTCGTACAGGCCTTCGGCACCATGCTCGAGCAGCACGTCCTTGCCGGCGATACCGAGATCGGCGGCGCCCAGCTGCACGTAGGTCGGCACGTCGGTGGCGCGGATGATGACCAGCTTGACGTCCGGCAGATTGGTATCGAAGAGCAGCTTGCGGCTCTTGTCGAGATCTTCCAGCGGCTCGATGCCGGCGTCAGCCAGCAGCGGCAGGGTTTCCTTGAGGATACGCCCCTTGGAGAGGGCGACGACCAGTTGCTTGCTCATGGGGTATTCGCCCGTGCTTGTACGTAGAAATTCGGCACGCGCTGCCGATCAATCAATACCGACAGCGCGAGGTGGGGCACTGATCAGCCGGCGGAGCGACGGATGATCACGTTCAGCCCGGACAGCTTCTCTTCGATGCACTCGTAACCGCGGTCGATGTGATAGATGCGGTCGACCATGGTCTCGCCGTCGGCGACGATCGCCGCGATCACCAGCGAGGCGGAGGCGCGCAGGTCCGTCGCCATCACCGGCGCGCCGGACAGGCGTTCGGTGCCGGTCACGACTGCGGTGTTGCCCTCGAGTGCGATGTGGGCGCCCATGCGGTTGAGCTCCTGCACGTGCATGAAGCGGTTCTCGAAGATGGTCTCGATCACGGTGCTGGTGCCTTCCGCGACCGCATTCATCGCCACGAACTGGGCCTGCATGTCGGTGGGGAATGCCGGGTACGGCGCTGTGCGGATATTGACTGCCTTCGGGCGCTTGCCGTGCATGTCAAGCTCGATCCAGTCATCACCAGTGGTGATGGTGGCACCGGCTTCTTCCAGCTTGGCCAGTACGGCGTCCAGGGTGTCGGCACGCGTACGCGTGACACGCACCTTGCCGCGCGAGGCAGCCGCGGCGACAAGGAAGGTACCGGTCTCGATGCGGTCCGGCATGACGGAGTATTCACAGCCGTGCAACTTCTCGACACCGTCGATGACGATGGTGTCGGAGCCCTGGCCTGTGATCTTCGCGCCCATCGCGATCAGGCACTCGGCCAGATCGACGACTTCCGGCTCACGCGCGGCGTTCTCCAGCACGGTGCGGCCATCGGCCAGGGTCGCGGCCATCAGCAGGTTCTCGGTACCGGTGACGGTCACGACATCAAAGACGATGCGCGCGCCCTTCAAGCGGCCACCCGGCGCCTTGGCGCGGATGTAGCCATTCTCGACCGTGATCTCGGCACCCATCGCCTCCAGGCCACGGATGTGCAGATCCACCGGACGCGAGCCGATGGCGCAGCCGCCCGGCAGCGAGACTTCGGCGCTACCGAAGTGCGCCAGCAGCGGGCCAAGCACCAGAATCGAGGCACGCATCTTCTTGACCAGATCATAGGGCGCGTGACAATGCTCGACCTTGGAGCCATCCAGCTGCACGGTCATGTTGTCGCCCATCACCGGCTCGACGCCCATGCGCCCGAGCAGCTCGAGGCTGGTCGTGATGTCCTGCAGATGCGGCAGGTTGCTGATGGTCACGGGACCTTCCGACAGCAGCGTGGCTGCCAGAATGGGCAGTGCCGAATTCTTGGCGCCGCTGGCCCAGACTTCCCCGTTGACCGGCCCGTTGCCAGTGATGATCAGCTTATCCATGAAATGTTCCGGTCAACCCTGAGCGTTGCCGGCGGCAGCTTCGAACTGCGCCGGGGTATAGGTACGAATGCTGATGGCATGCAGCGCGCCAGAGCGGATCTCGTCATTGAGTGCGGAGTAGACCAGCTGCTGGGCCTTGACGCGGCTCAGCTCGGCAAAGACATCTCCCACGGCGACGACCTGGAAATTGCAGCCCTCACCCTGGATATGAAAATCGACGTTCTCGATACGAGCCTCGAGCAGGGCCTTGACATCATTCGGTTGCATGACGGGCGATGACTCCTTCGCGGTACATGTCGGGATCGTGGCAGGGGATCCTTGCGCGACGATCGATGCGATATGACCGCACATGGTAATCAAAAGCGCGCGGGAACGCGATTGGCAGTCAATCGCTGCCTCCACGTTGCCGCGCGCATGAATGGCGATACGGACAAGCCTCGAGCGACCAGCAGAGCGGTGCGGCCTGACAGGGGGTCAGGCCGCCGCTGGCTCAGGACGTCTCGAGTGACAGCGGGGGCTCTGCGCTGATCTCAGCGACATTCAGCCCCGGTAGCAGGTTTTCCAGTCCGGAGACTGCCGCCAGTCGGCTCAAGGCGGGAGACAGCGCGAGGTGAGCGACATGCCCACCATGCTCCGCCAGATGGCGCTGCCACTCGAGAAGCACGCTCAGGGTGGCGGTACTGGCGCTATCCACGCCGCACAGATCGATGGAAACCCCATCCTCGCGGCGCCCCAGCCATTTCCTGCCGGAATCCGCCAGCTCTGTGGCATTGTCGAAATCCGGCTGGCCACTCAGGCTCAGCCGCGCGTCACCGGCTTGCAGCGTGACGCCATCGCGATCGAAGAGAGTTTTCATGGTCATGGCGACGACAGGGCTCAGCTGTTGCCCTGATCCCCCTCACCCTTCTCGAGGTCGACATCCGGCTGCCAGCCCTTGATGACGGCGTCGATGTCGCGGCCGTTGTCACGCATGGCCTGATCGAACTGGTTGCGGAAGGTTAGGCCCAGGTTGACGCCATTGACGATCACGTTGACCACCTTCCATTCGTCGTTGCGCAGACGCATGGAATAGGCCACCGGGTAGACCTTGCCCTTGGTATCGACCACGTCCATGTAGACGGTGTCCTGGTCTTCATAGCGACGCTCGCCTTCGCTGTCCTTCACGTCCAGCCTGGCATAATCGAAGCTCACCAGACCCTTGGCGTAGGTGCCGATCAGGGTGTCATGGAAGACCTTGGAGAATTCGGTGCGCTGCTCAGGAGAGGCGCCCTTGAAGTACTTGCCCATCACGCTGGCGGCGATGTAGCGATAATCCACCACCGGCTTCAGCGCGGAATCCACCAGGGTTTCCAGCTCGTCGACGTTGTCCTTGTAGTAGCTCTCGCGGCTATCGATCTTGGTGGTCAGGCCCTCGACCGTGTCGCGCAGCAGCACGTCCGGCTCCTGCGGGGCGGCCATGGCCAGCGGGCTCAGCGCCATCAGGGCGGACAGGCTCAGCACGCTCAACGGACGAATCAGCTTCTTGAGGCTAGAGGTCATCAGGGTTGCTCCTTGAAAATGTGCATCGTGCTCGAACGTGAATCCGCAGGCACCGAGTCAGGTCTTTCGGTGCATCACACGCGTGCGCCGAGTGCCTGCGCTTCGATGAACAGCGCATCGAATATCAACGCTTCGAGAATCAGCTCTTCGAAAAATTGGACACGAACTGCTGGATCAACTCTTCCAGCACCAGTGCAGACTGGGTATCGCGAATGGTATCGCCGTCCTCCAGCACGTCCGGGTCTCCCCCGGTGCTCAGGCCGATGTACTGCTCGCCCAGCAGGCCGGACGTCAGGATGGCGGCGGTGGTGTCCTTGCTCAGCTTGCCACGCAGGCTGCTGTCCAGCTTCATCGTGACACGGGCGTCAAACCACTTCGGGTCCAGCTCGATCTTCTCGACGCTGCCGACGGCGACACCTGCCATCGTGACCTTTGACCGCGCCTTGAGGCTTCCGATCCCTGAGAAGTTGGCATTGAGCACGAAGGTGTCATCGGCCTGCTGGAACGTGACGCCGCTGACGCGCAGCCCCAGGAAGACCATTCCCAGGAAACCAGCGAGTATGAACAGGCCCACGCCGAACTCGAGCATGCGGGTACGTTTCATCAAATCTCTCCGAACATGACGGCCGTGAGGACAAAGTCGAGTCCCAGCACCGCCAAAGATGAATAAACCACGGTACGCGTGGTGGCGCGCGAAATGCCTTCCGAGGTCGGGATCAGGTCATAGCCCTGGAAGACGGCGATCCAGCTGACCACCAGCCCGAAGACCAGTGACTTGATGACGCCGTTCATGACATCACCGATGAAATCGACGTTCGACTGCATGCTGCTCCAGTAGGCGCCCTCGTAGATACCCAGCCAGTCGACCCCCACCAGCTTGCCGCCCCAGATGCCGACGACACTGAAGCCGATGGTCAGCAGCGGCAGCGAGACGAAACCGGCCCACAGCCGCGGCGCGACGATGCGCTTGAGCGGATCGACGCCGATCATCTCCATGCTGGTCAACTGCTCGGTGGCCTTCATCAGGCCGATCTCCGCCGTCAGCGCCGACCCCGCGCGCCCGGCGAACAGCAAGGCCGCGACCACAGGCGCCAGCTCGCGCAGCAGTGACAGCGACACCATCTGCCCCAGCGCTTCCTCGGCGCCGAAACCGACCAGAATGGTGTAGCCCTGCAGCGCCAGCACCATGCCGATGAACAGCCCCGAGACCAGCACGATGGCCAGCGACAGCACACCGACGAAGTGCATCTGCCGCACCCACAGGCCGATGCCCTCACGGGACGGAATGCCGATACCAGCCTGTACCAGCAGCATGCCGGCACGCCCGATGGCCGCGATCACATCGATGCTGCTGCGGCCCAGTGACGTGATGGCCCCGAGCGGGCCACGATTCAGACCACTCATGACTCTCTCCTGCGGGTTGCCGATTCGCGACCATCGAGAATGTCGCCGGCGAAGTCCGGGGCGGGATAATGGAAGGGCACCGGGCCATCCGGCTTGCCATGGATGAACTGGGCCACGCGCGGGTCCGACTCGGCGTTCAGCGCCTCGGGGGTGCCCTGCGCCATCACCTTGCCATCGGCGATCACGTAGACGTAATCGGCGATGGTCAGCGTTTCCTTGATGTCGTGCGAGACCACCAGCGCCGTCATGCCCAGCGCATCGTTGAGGCGCCGGATCAGATTGACCAGCACGCCCATCGAGATGGGGTCCTGGCCGGCAAAGGGCTCGTCGTACATGATGAGGTCCGGGTCCAGCGCGATGGCTCGTGCCAGTGCCACACGCCGCGTCATGCCGCCGGAGAGTTCGGCCGGCATCAATTCACGCGCGCCGCGCAGCCCGACGGACTCGAGCTTGATCAGCACGATGTCACGAATCATTGCATCGGGGAGATCGGTGTGGACGCGCAGCGGGAAGGCAACGTTCTCGAACACGCTCAGATCGGAGAACAGGGCACCGCTCTGAAACAGCATGCCCATGCGACGGCGCATGCGAAACAGCTCGCGCCGCGACAGGCCATGCACATGCAACCCGGCGATCTCGACGCGCCCTGCCGAAGGTGTCAGCTGGCCGCCGATCAACTTGAGCAGTGTCGTCTTGCCGGTACCGGAAGGCCCCATGATGGCGATTATCTTGCCACGCGGGATCTTGAGGTCGATGCCGGAGAATATCTCGCGTTCTCCACGGGTGAACCGCAGGCCTTCGACACGAATCAGGGCGTCATCGAGATTGATCTCGCCTGCCGCGCCGCGTGAAGAAGTCTGCGCATCCTGGCCGTCCGCACCCGTCCGGGTTGCGGTCTGACCGGGCAAATCAGTCATAGAAGCATCCGCTGTGAGGGACCTTCGCCGTGACGAGCCACACGCAGTCGGCTCGCGGACAGGTCGAATGTCCGAGTCATGGGATCCAAGGATCAAGTTAGTTAGCGAACATCGTATCCGAACCCACCCCCATGCCGCCAGTCTCATCAGGCAACAGAGCCGTGCCGCGGATGGTGATGCGCTCAACCATGCGCCCGGCAACACGCTCTGCAATGCGTACAAGGCCGCCGTCTTGCAATGGATTGGGGGGATGCGTTTAATGGCGCGGTTCCCGGCGATACGCCACCGCCCTGCCCCCTGCCCCGAGAGTCCTGATGCTATTTCCCATCCTTGCAGTCGTCATCGGCCTGATTGGTCTTGTCTGGAGTGCTGATCGCTTCGTCGAAGGAGCCGCGGCCACTGCGTGGCGCGCCGGGATGAGCAAACTGCTGATCGGGATGACGATCGTCTCCGTCGGCACCTCTGCCCCCGAGATCGTCGTCTCCATCATGGCCTCTCTTGATGGCACTCCGGATATCGCGACCGGCAATGCGCTGGGCTCCAACATCGCCAATATCGGCCTGGTGCTCGGCGTCACGGCGCTGATCGCCCCTATCCCGGTGCATTTCGGGCTGGTGCGCCGCGAGCTGCCGCTGCTGCTGGCGGCCACGGCACTGGGCGGTTATGCGCTGTCCAACAGCGGACTCGAGCGTCTCGATGGCATCCTGTTGCTGGCCCTGCTGGTCTTCACGCTGGTGTGGCTGTTCAAGGTCGACTCGCCGAGCGAGGCGGAAAGCCAGGATGACGTGCCCGAGATGAGCACCGGACGCGCCATCTTCTGGCTGCTGATCGGGCTGGCGGTGCTGATCGCCAGCTCGCGCGCGCTGGTATGGGGGGCCACCGATATCGCCCAGGCACTCGGCGTGCCGGAACTGATCATCGGCCTGACCGTGATCGCCATCGGCACCAGCCTGCCGGAGTTGGCCGCCAGCGTGGCCAGCGCCCTCAAGCGCCACCACGACATCGCCATCGGCAACGTCATCGGTTCCAACCTGTTCAACATCCTCGCCGTCCTGCCCGTGCCGGGCCTGCTGGCGCCAGGCCCGGTGGATGGCAGCGCCATCAGCCGCGACTATCCGGTGATGCTGGGGCTGACGCTGCTGCTGGCCGCGCTGCTCATCTGGCAGCGCCGTGGGCGCATCGGCCGCGGCCCAGGTGTTATCCTGCTCGCCTGCTATCTGGCCTACACGGCCTGGCTTGCCATCAGCCTGACTCGCTGACGGCAGCATCTTCATCATCGTTTGCCACGCCGCCGCGCGGGATGACACGCCCTTTCCGCGCGGCATGAGCCCTGGCCAACCACAGGCAACAATTCGATCATGACCGAGCCTTCCAGCACTCCGCATGCCACCGCGCCTGGCGCCTCTGCTTCAAGTCAGTCCGCCGCCGATCAGACTCCTGCCAGCCAGGCGGATTTCCGCGCCAGCGCCCGCCGCACCTTCGCCATTGAAGAAGCGGCCATCGCCGCGCTCGAAAGCCATCTCGATGACGACTTCGACCGTGCCTGTCAGCTGATGCTGGCCACCAGGGGCCGCGTCATCGTGACCGGCATGGGCAAGTCCGGCCATGTCGCCAGCAAGATCGCCGCCACCCTGGCCAGCACCGGCACCCCGGCCTTCTTCGTCCATCCCGGGGAAGCCAGCCATGGCGACCTGGGCATGATCACGCCGGCCGATGTGGTGCTGGCGCTGTCCAACTCCGGAGAGACCGCCGAAGTCACTGCGCTGCTGCCGCTCTTGAAGCGCATGGGCACCCCGCTGGTCTCGATGACCGGCAAACCCGGCTCGACCCTGGCGCGTGACGCCGAGGCCCACCTGGACACCAGCGTCGCCCAGGAAGCCTGTCCGCTGAATCTGGCACCCACTGCCTCGACCACCGCCGCGCTGGTGATGGGCGATGCCTTGGCGGTGGCACTGCTGGAGGCCCGCGGCTTCACTGCCGAGGAATTCGCGCTTTCCCATCCGGGCGGCAGCCTGGGCCGACGCCTGCTGCTGCGCGTGCAGGATGTCATGCATCAGGGCGATGCCCTGCCGCGCGTGGCGCTCGGTAGCCCGCTGCGCGATGCGCTGCTCGAGATCACGCGTCAGGGGATGGGCTTCACCTGCGTGATCGATGATGACGACCACCTGGTCGGCGTCTATACCGATGGTGACCTGCGCCGCACCCTCGACCAGCACGGCGATCTGCGGGCGCTGAAGGTCGATGATGTCATGACCCGCGGCGGCAAGACCGTGCGCGCCAGCATGCTGGCCGCCGAAGCGGTGCGCATCATGGAAGAAAACCGCATCAGCGTTCTGGTAGTCTGTGACGAGGATGAGCACCCCATCGGAGCCATCCATATGCACGGCCTGCTGGCCAGCGGCGTGATCTGAACTCCCGCGGGCGTTCGCTGTCTCTGTTCGACGGCAGATCGTCCCGGCAGCAGACGCTACCGCTCAACGCCCATCAGCGCCGTTCACAGGACAGCGTCAAGCATGCACGGAGTGCGAGGAGAAAGACCATGAGCGACACGAATTCCCTGAGCGACGAATATCCGCAGGACATCATCGACCGCGCACGCCGCGTGCGTCTGCTGGCGTTGGATGTGGATGGCGTGCTCACCGACAACCGCCTGCACTACGATGCCAACGGCGTGGAGACCAAGTCCTTCCACGTCCAGGATGGCCATGGCCTCAAGCTGGTGCTGCGCAGTGGCGTTCGCGTCGCGCTGATCACCGGCCGCAGCTCACCGATGGTCGAGCGTCGCGCCAAGGAACTGGGCATTCAGGATGTCATCCAGGGCCGCGAAGACAAGCTGGTCGCGCTGGCCGACCTGTGCCGCGAGCACGGAATCGAGCTGGAAGACGTCGCCTATTGTGGCGATGACCTGCCGGACCGCGAGGCCATTCGTCGTGTCGGTCTCGGCGTCAGCGTGCCCAACGCCATGGCTTACGTGATGAGCGAAGCCAACTGGGTCACCTCACGCCAGGGCGGCGATGGCGCCGTGCGCGAGCTCTGTGACCTGCTGCTCAAGGCACAGGGCCACTGGGCCTCGGTGCTGGATACCTACCTGCAGGAGTCGCGTCCCTGATGTTACGTCTGCCCCGTCCTTCTCCGCGTCTCTGGCTGATGCTGCTGTTGCTGCTCGTCGGTGGCGTGCTGGCGCTGATCGAGCAGCGCAACAGCCTGGAATCGACCGTCAATGTCGAGGTCGACAGCAGTGAGCCGGATTACTATCTCGACGGGGCAGACATGACACGCTTCGATGCGCGCGGTGTGGCGATCCAATCCATGTCATCGCCGCATATCGAGCACACGCCAGGCGATGATGTGACCCGGGCGCAGACCCCGAAGATTCGCACCAACGACAGTGAAGACCGCCGCTGGTATGCCACGGGTGACAGTGGCGTGTTGAGCGCCGGCGGCGACACCTTCACCCTCGAGGGCAATGCCAGACTGCGCCAGCCCGATGACCGCTGGACCCTCGATACCGATGTCCTGCACTACAGCCGTGATCAGAACCGCGCCTGGAGTGACGTGCCGGTCGTGATCACCCAGAATGGCCAGCATGTCGAAAGCGACAGCTTCAGCGCCGACCTCTCCCAGGATGCCGCCGTGCTGCAGGGCCGCGTTCGCAGCGTTCTGCAACCCGGCAAGGGCCAGAGCGAAGCCAGCAAGGAAGCCGAGCGCATCGACTCGGGCGCCGACAGCACCACCACCGAGGATGGGCGCGTCAACAGCACCTTCGAGGCAGCGCCTGCCAGCGATGAATGAACCTGCCGGGCTGGCGGCCTTCGCGCCATGACCCGCGCCGCAATACCTTATTCTCTGCCGCTCGATGGCATCATTGCTCGGGCGGCGACCCCGTCATGCCAAGGAGCCACCATGACTTCCACGACTCGCAAGCCCTTGACGGCCTGTCGCCAGACCCTCAACAGCGGTGTCATGGCGCTCTGCCTGGCACTGGGCATGTCCACCTTCGCCCCGGCCGCCATGGCGCTGGACAGCGATGCCAGCCAGCCGATCAACATCGCCGCGGACGCCCTGTCTCTCGATGACAAGGCCGGTACCGCCACTTACACCGGTCAGGTGGAGATGCGCCAGGGCAGCATGAAACTCGATGCCAGCCGCGTCGATATCAGCCGCGCCGGTAGCGGTGAGATCTCGCTGGTCAAGGCCACCGGCAAGCGTGCCTACCTGGAACAGCAACCCGCGCCCGACGAGAAGCTGGTCAAGGGCTGGGCCGACACCATCCGCTACCATGCACTGGAGCGTCGCGTGGAGCTGGTCGGCAATGCGCGGCTCGAAAAAGGCGATGACACCTTCGAAGGCGGCTACGTGGAGTACTTCCTCGACAAGCGCCAGGTGAACGCCAACAACAGCAAGACGGCACAGCAGACCGAAGGCGGTCGCGTGCACATGACTCTGACGCCGCGTGGCGCCAATGCCAGCAAGGAAAACTGAGTCATGACTGCTACTCCGCGTACGCTGAGCGCTCGCCATCTGGCCAAGGCCTACAAGGGCCGCAAGGTGGTCAAGGACATCTCGCTGGAGATCCGCCAGGGCGACATCGTCGGCCTGCTGGGCCCCAACGGCGCCGGCAAGACGACCTCGTTCTACATGATCGTCGGGCTGGTGCGCGCCGATGCCGGCAACGTCTCCATCGATGACAAGGACCTCTCCGCTGCCGCCATGCATCAGCGTGCACGCGCCGGCATCGGCTATCTGCCGCAGGAGGCATCGATCTTCCGCAAGCTGTCGGTGGCCGACAACATCATGGCGATTCTGGAGACCCGCAAGGACCTGGATCGCAATGGCCGCAAGGCACGCCTTGAAGAGTTGCTCGAGGAATTCAGCATCACGCACATCCGCGCCAGCGCCGGCATGAGCCTGTCCGGCGGGGAGCGTCGACGGGTCGAGATCGCCCGGGCACTGGCCACCGAGCCGGACTTCGTGCTGCTCGATGAGCCCTTTGCCGGCGTCGACCCCATCTCGGTGGGCGAGATCAAGAGCATCGTGCGCCAACTGCGCGATCGTGGCATCGGCGTGCTGATCACCGACCACAACGTGCGCGAGACACTCGATATCTGCGATACCGCCTATATCGTCGGCGATGGCCAGATCATCGCCCACGGTGACGCAGACTCCATCCTGGCCAACCAGCAGGTGCGCGACGTCTACCTGGGCCACGAGTTCAAGCTCTAGGGTCAGCAGATACGCTGAGCCCCACCGGAGGCGAAAGCTTCAAAAGCCGCTGCGTGATTTTATCGCGTAGCGGCTTTTTCATGTCTGACATCAGACGCATGCATGACGTCCATACCACCTTGGTGGAAACATGGCATGCAAGTTGCTTGAATATTCACGGCAACCACTTGTCAGTGCCCCGAGTCACGGTATAGCGTAGTAAGCACGTTCCTTTGCCGTGAATTGACTGACTCCATGAAACCCACCCTGCAACTCCGCCTCGGCACCTCGCTGACCATGACGCCGCAGCTTCAGCAAGCGATCCAGCTGCTGCAGCTGTCGACGCTCGACCTGCGTCAGGAGATTCAGCAAGCCCTCGAGTCCAACCCCATGTTGGAGCTCGACGAGGACTACGAGTCGCTGGATGTCGTCGAGACACAGGATTCGAGCGAGATCTCCACTGCCGACTCCTCGAGCGAGATTCCCGAGGAATACCCCCTCGACAGTGACTGGTCGGACCTCTACCAGGACCACGCCGGTAGCCTGACCAGCTCCGGCAGTGGCAGCGGGAGCGAAGAAGGGCCGGACTTCGATCGCAATACCAGTGTCGAGAGCCTGCAGGACCACCTGCGCTGGCAGCTGGCAATGACCGACCTCGATGGTCGTGAACGCCAGATGGCGGAGAGCCTGATCGATGCCGTCGACGGAGCAGGCTATCTGAGCCTGTCACTCGACGAGCTGGTCGATGGCCTGCGCGGCCAGGGTCTACCCGGCCTCAAGGCCTCCGAGCTCGAGCAGGTATTGTTGCGTCTGCAGCAGTTCGACCCGACCGGCGTCTTCGCCCGTGATCTGCGCGAGTGCCTGCTGCTGCAACTGGCACTGTTGCCGGATGACCTGCCGCTGCTGGCGCAGGCGCGACGCCTGGTACGTCAATTCCTCGAGGCACTGGGCAACGATGACCGCAAGCTGCTAAAGCGCCGCCTGAGCCTTGACGATGACGAGCTGGATCACGTCATCCGCCTGGTGCGCGCGCTCGACCCGCGTCCGGCATCCGCCTGGGGCGAGCCCGCCAGCGATTACGTGATCCCTGATCTGCTGGTGCGTCATACCCGCCACGGCTGGCAGGTCGAGCTCAACCCGGAAGCGCTGCCCAAGCTGCGCATCCAGCCGGAATACGCCGCGCTGATCAAGCGTGCCGACAAGTCCGCCGACAACACCTTCCTCAAGGACAACCTGCAGGAAGCGCGCTGGCTGATGAAGAGCCTGTCATCGCGCAATGACACCCTGCTCAAGGTCGGCCGCGAGATCATGGCGCGCCAGATCGACTTCCTCGAGCAAGGCGAGGAAGGCATGAAGCCGCTGATTCTGGCCAACATCGCCGAAGTGGTCGAGATGCACGAGTCGACCATCTCGCGGGTCACGACCCAGAAGTATATCCACACCCCGCGCGGCGTCTTCGAGCTCAAGTTCTTCTTCTCGAGCCAGGTCGGTGGCAGTGGCAGTGGCGACGCCCACTCAAGCACCGCCATTCGTGCCCGTATCCGCAAGCTGATCGCGGAAGAGCCGGCCCGCAAACCTCTCTCCGACTCTCGACTGGTCGATCTGCTCGCCAGCGATGGCATCGAGGTCGCACGCCGTACCGTGGCCAAGTATCGCGAGGCGATGGGCATCCCGTCCTCCAGCGAGCGCAAGCGTCTGGCCTGACGCGACACCTGCGGCTGCCATGCCCTCACCTCTACAGTGGCAGCCGCCGCCAACTTCAAGTGCTGGATCTTCCGCTCGCCAGCTTATGACTTCGCGGGTATCAGGCGCCTGTCGCGCGCCCTGTCACCCCGTCAACCGCTCGTCAATGCCCCATCATGGCCAATGACGGAGCACAGGATGATGGCAAAAATCTGCCGCTCCGGTAGTGCCATTCTACGTCAATCGCATGTTTTTAAAGTCACTTTTGCGCCTATTGCACGTGGATGACACTTGGTGACCTCTCCGACAGGCTGCTTGCTCCACGCAATCGAAGCGCCTGAAAGGCGACGTACATGCAGGGATTGGCGACGAAAACGCGCCTTCTTGCGCGTCTTTCACGCACCACCCATCAGACGCTCCCTTGAAGTCCACTCCGTTACCCCTCACTGAGTTGAAGACAAGCACTGAGCCACGATGCAGCGCAGCGTTGATCTTTGCGCAAAGCTTGGGCATTGTCGGTACAGACGCTCACGACATCTGACGCCACTGGCAAGGGTGCGAAAACATCACCAGACGGTGGCCGTCAAGCCTGTTGCAGAGCGTCCGATCAGGGTTTGCTCGTAGTCAAAAAGGGTTACAATTGAATGGCAACCCGCTGGATAAAGGAGCGTGTCCATGCAAGTGAATATCACCGGGCATCATGTGGAACTTACCGATCCTCTCCGCGATTACGTCAACGAGAAGCTCGCTCGCCTCGAACGGCATTACGACAACATCACCAATGTTCAGGTGACACTGTCGATCGAGAAGGAGCGCCAGCAGGCTGCCTGCACCTTGCACGCGGCAGGCGCTGACCTCCACGCCCTGGCAGAAGACCCCAACATGTACGCTGCCATCGACGCGCTCGCCGACAAGCTGGATCGCCAGCTGGTCAAACACAAGGAAAAGTCCCAGGCTCGCTCTCAGGGCACCGGGACCCGTTGACCTTCAGCCATGACACTTGATCAGATCCTTCCCCCCGAGCGCACGCTCTACGGCGTCCCCGGGGGGAGCAAGAAGCGGGTGCTTGAATTCTTCAGCACCTTCATCGCACAGAACATTCCCAGCCTGGATAGTCAGGAAGTCTTCTCGCGCCTGATCGGGCGCGAGAGACTGGGGTCGACCGGCATTGGCCACGGTGTGGCCGTGCCCCATGCACGCAGCCCGCATTGCAAGACGCCAATCGCTGCGTTTCTGAAGCTCGGTGAACCCATCGACTTCGATGCCATCGACGGAGAACCCATCGATCTGCTGTTCGTGCTGCTGGTACCTGAGGAAGCGGATGAGACCCATCTGACGCTGCTCGGGCAGGTCGCGGAATTGCTCAATTCCCCGACCAATCGCTCGGCTCTGCGCCAGGCAGACAGCCAGCGTGCACTCTTTGAGGCATTGACCCAAGCCATCGCCGAATTACCGGCGCGCTGAATGACAGGCCCGGACATCGTCCGGGCTTTCGTCTTGCTGGCCTTCCATCGGCCGACGTACAGCGCACTGATAGCGGGCAGCCTTCTGCCCCACCCCTGCATTCTTTCGACGTTGACCTCGCCCTTGGAGAGCACTTCATGAAGATCGTGATCATCAGCGGCCGCTCCGGCTCCGGGAAGTCCATCGCGCTCCAGGCGCTGGAAGATATTGGCTACTATGCCATCGACAATCTGCCCGGCATGCTGCTGGCACCACTGGTCGATCAGCTCGAAAAGGACAGCCCGGCGCGCCGGCGCATCGCGGTCTCCATCGATGCCCGCAACCTGCCGGAAGCCTTGACCCGCTTCCCCGAATTGCTCGACAGCGTCCGCCAGAGCGGCATGGACGTCCAGGTCGTCTACCTGACCACCGATTCACGAGTGCTGCTGGAACGCTACTCGGCGACCCGTCGTCGTCACCCTCTGACGCGCGACAACGACCACACCCTGGCCGAGGCCATCGAGATCGAGCAGAAGACGCTCGCTCCCATTCGCCAGAAGGCCGATCTGGTCATTGACTCGACCAACCTGAGCGTGCACGACCTGCGCTCGCGTATCACCGAACAGGTCGCCCAGCACAGCTCCCGCCACCTGACGCTGACCTTTGAATCCTTCGGCTTCAAGCATGGCGTACCGACCGACGCCGACATGGTGTTCGATGCCCGCTGCCTGCCCAACCCGTACTGGGACATCAACCTGCGCGGCGATACCGGTCGCGATGACAGCGTGGCGGAATTCCTGCAGCGCTACCCCACCGTCCAGGCGATGCATGACGATATCGCCGGCTGGCTGGAACGCTGGTTGCCCGCCTATCAGGACAGCAATCGCAGCTACCTGACGGTATCCGTGGGTTGTACCGGCGGCCAGCATCGCAGCGTCTACCTGTGCGAACAGCTGGCGAGCTATTTTGCCGAGCGCCTGCCTGAGGTGCGTCTGCGTCACCGCGAGCTGGGCATTCATACCGCGCTGAGCAACGCGGGTGAGGCAAGTGACGGCGAGACGGCCGAGCCAAGCCATGTATCTGCCAGCGCACAGGACAGTCAGAAGAGCGATCAACAAAAGCGTCAGCAGGAGCACCGCGATGGCCTCTCGTGAGCTGATATTGACCAACCGTCGCGGTCTGCATGCCCGCGCAGCCACCAAGCTGGTCAATTGCTGTGCGCCCTATTCCGCGACGGTGATGGTCAGCCATGGCGAGCGACGCGCCAATGCGGCCAATGTGATGGCATTGCTGATGCTGGCCGCGCCCTGCGGCACCACGCTGCTGATCGATATCGAGGGCGAACAGGCCGATGAGGCGATGCTGGCCATCGAAGCGCTGTTCGAGGCGCGCTTCGAGGAAGACGAGTAACCGCCACTGACAGGGCTGTGCATTGTGATCAGCTCCTCGGGCTCTCGCCTCTTTCGCTCTTTGCACTCCACCTTCCTTTCGGTCAGCCCCCCCCCTTTGGCATCCCCCTGGGCGACAGCCATCACTGCTTGCACGGGCTTCTCGCGACTATTCTTGTATCCGTCCTCACACCTATCCCTGCACCGATCCTTGCGCCTGACAGCCAGACAACGCTGCTTTTGCGCCAGTGACGGGACGTGAATTGTCCTTTTGATAAGAAACACTGTTTTCTTTTGTCGACGCGCCCCCCTGGGCCAATGGTAGAATCAGTGCTGACCTTCATGTCGACAGGGGAAGCCGACAGATGAGCAAGACGTCTCGTAAACTCAAGCCAAGACTTGATCGCCTGTCACAGGCGCTGGAAAGCGGCGAGCTGGAACAGGCAAGACGCATGCTCAATCGCGGCCTCGCGCCAGTGGACGTGGCGCACTTGCTGGAATCCTCGCCCCCCAAGGAACGTAATCTGCTCTGGGAGCTGGTCGATGCCGAGCTGCAGGGCGATGTCCTTCAATACCTTGGCGAAGACATCCAGACCGACTTCCTCAAGGACATGGACGCCGTTGACGTTCTCGCCGCCACCGAGAATCTGGAACCGGATGATGTCGCCGACATTCTGCAGCGCCTGCCGAATGCAGTGATCCTCGAAGTCCTCGACTCCATGGAGACGCAGGAACGCCTGCGCGTCGAAACGGTACTGTCCTTCCCGGAGGACACCGCCGGCGGCCTGATGAACACGGACACCATCACCATTCGTCCGGACATCACCCTGGATGTGGTGCTGCGCTACATTCGCCGTCACGAGCGCCTGCCCGACTCCACCGATACCCTGCTGGTCGTCTCACGTCGCGACGAATTCATCGGTGCCCTGCCCATCAATCGCCTGCTGGTCTCGGACCCCGGCGTCACGGTGCGCGAAGTGATGGACACTGACAGCGTGGTGATTCCGGCGCTGATGCCGGAAACCGAAGTCGCCTCGCTGTTCGAGAAGCACGATCTGATCTCGGCGCCCGTGGTCGGCGGCGATGGCAACCTGCTGGGCCGTATCACCATCGATGACGTGGTTGACGTCATCCGTGGCGACGCCGAGCACCAGGTGATGTCGATGGCGGGGATGGATGAGGACGAAGACACCTTCTCTCCCGTGATGCGAACCTCATGGCGCCGCGCCGTCTGGCTCGGAATCAACCTGCTGACCGCCTTCATGGCCTCCGCCGTGATCGGCATGTTCGAAGGCACCATCCAGAAGATCACCGCACTGGCCGTGCTGATGCCTATCGTCGCCAGCATGGGCGGCATCGCAGGCTCTCAGGCACTCACTGTCCTGATTCGTGGTATCGCGCTGGGGCACGTCAAGAGTGGCAACGTGCGCTGGCTACTCAAGCGCGAAGTCATCGTCGCGGGACTCAACGGCCTGTTATGGGCCGTGGTGGTGGCAGGCATCGCCATCGTGTGGTTCGGGGATGTCCAGCTGGGGGCCATCATCGGCGCCGCGATCATGATCAACCTGTTGATCGCGGCCGTGACAGGCACGCTGCTGCCGGTGCTGCTCAAGAAACTCAATATCGACCCTGCCCTCTCCGGCAGCGTGATATTGACCACCGTGACCGACGTGATCGGCTTCATGGCCTTCCTGGGGCTGGCGACCTGGCTCTATCTGTAATACGCCCGACGGGTTCCAATGAATGCTCCAGACACAACACGGCCGCCCCCAAGGGAGCGGCCGTGTCGTTTCTCGCCTGTTGCGTGATCAGAGAAGCGTCAGCGATCAGCCTTCCAGCTCATCATCTTCGCCTTCGGACATGCCGGCGACGGTCATGCCATCGATCAGCCAGCTACCGCTGTGGATGCTGCCACGCGTATCGACATCATCACCGACCGCCAGCAGATTGGCCGCCATGTCGCGCAGATTGCCGGCAATGGTGAACTCCTCGACCGCATGCTGGATCTCGCCGTTCTCGACCCAGAAACCGGAGGCGCCGCGTGAGTAGTCACCGGTGACGCCGTTGACGCCCTGGCCCATCAGCTCGGTCACCAGTACGCCGGTGCCCATCTGCTTGAGCATTTCATCGAGGGAGGTCAGCGGCGCGGTGATCCGCACGTTGCGCGCGCCGCCGGCGTTGCCGGTAGTCTGCATGTTCAGGCGCCGGGCACTGTAGGCGCTCAGCATATAGCTCTGCACCTTGCCGTCGGCAAAGTAGACATTGTCACGCGTCGCGACACCATCATTGTCGAAGGCGGCGCTGGACATGCCACCGACTTCCCGCGGCTTCTCGCCCAGCGTGAACCAGTCAGGGAACAGCGGCTGACCCAGGCTATCGCACAGGAAGCTGGACTCACGGTAGAGCGAGCCACCGGCGATGGCAGACAGATAATGGCCGACCAGCCCCGCCGACATCTGCGGATCGAACAGCACCGGCATGCGACCCGTCGCCACCTTGCGCGCATTCAAACGCGCCAACGTGCGGCGCGCGGCTTCACGACCCACCGACTCGGGGGAGCGCAGGTCTGCCGGATTGCGCACACTGGTGTAGTCATAGTCACGCTGCATGCCCTGTGCATCCTTGGCGATCAGCATGCACGACATCGAGTGGCGGCTGCCGCACTGGCTGGCCAGGAACCCATGGCTGTTGCCATAGACCTGTACGCCTTCACCACTGGAGAAGCTGGCACCTTCGGACTGCGCGATACCTTCCACTTCCAGCCCGGCACGCTCACAGGCCAGCGCCAGATCAGTCGCTTCATCGACGCTGATCGCCCAGGGGTGGTGCGCCTTGAGGTCAGGGAAGTCAGTGGCCATCAGCTCGGCAGGCGCCAGACCGGCAAAGCTGTCTTCGCCGGTGTAGTGCGCAATGGAGACCGCCTTCTCGACCGCGGCACGAATCGAATCGCTGCCGGCATCGGAAGAGGTCGCGCTGCCCTTGCGGTTGCCGAGGTAGACAGTCACGCCGATACCCTGATCACGCGACAGCTCGACCGTCTCGACTTCGCCGTCACGTACCGAGATGCTGACGCCCTGATCGACGCTGGCACCGACCTCACAGGCGTCGGCCCCCAGGCTGCGGGCAAGCTCGAGAGCTTCGCTGACGCGACGCTCGAGCAGTTGTTGCTGAGCAACGGCATCAAAGGCCTGGCTCATGTTGTTCTCCTTCTGAGGAGACGGGGGCCCGGCAGTGCTATACTGCCGCAAATTTCCCCGACTCATTGGAATTGGCATGCGTAAAGAAAGACCCGAGGAGCTCGTCGAGCGCCCCAGCAAGTCCCAGTTGAAGCGCGAGATGATCGAGCTGCAGGCGCTGGGCAAGAAGATCATCGATCTGCCGGAAGGCCAGCGCGCCAAGTTCCCGCTCTCTGACGACATGCTGGCCGCCATCGAGGAGACCCATCGCATTCGTAGTCACGAAGGCCTGCGTCGCCACATGCAGTACGTCGGCAAGCTGATGCGCAAGGAAGACCTGGACGCCGTGCGTGCCGTCTTCGAAGCCATGGAGCAGCAGAACGTGCGTCGCGATGCGTCCTTCCAGCGTCTCGAACGCTGGCGCGATCGCCTGCTGGACGACGATAACGCCTTCGTGATCTTCGTCGAGGATTATCCTCACGTGGACCGTCAGGCCCTGCGTCAGCTGATCCGCAATGCGCGTGCCGAACGTGACGCCGGCAAACAGCCCAACAGCGCCAAGAAGCTCTTCAAGCTGCTGCGTGCCGAGCTCGATCTGTAATCCTGTTACTTCCCGCTTCACCGACGCCGCCGCGGCCCAGCCACGGCGGCGTCGTCATGTCTGTTCTCTGCTGATCAGTCCCACCGGCTCACGACTGGGTGCCGCCGACCGTCAGCTCATCGAGCTTCAACGTCGGCTGACCGACACCGACGGGCACGGACTGGCCGTCCTTGCCACACACGCCGACACCTGTGTCGAGCTCCAGGTCATTGCCGATCATCGAGACGCGGCCCATGGCTTCCGGCCCGTTGCCGATCAGGGTCGCGCCCTTGACTGGCGTGGTCACCTTGCCGTCTTCGATCAGATAGGCCTCGCTTGCGGAGAACACGAAGCGCCCGGAGGTGATGTCGACCTGGCCACCGCCGAAGCTGACCGCGTAGAGGCCACGCTTGACGCTCTTGATGATCTCCTGCGGATCGCGATCGCCACCCAGCATGTAGGTATTGGTCATGCGCGGCATCGGCAGGTGTGCGAAGGACTCACGACGCGCATTGCCCGTCGGCGCCATGCCCATCAGGCGGGCATTGAGCTTGTCCTGCATGTAGCCGGTGAGGATGCCGTCCTCGATCAACGGCGTGTACTGCCCCGGGGTGCCTTCGTCATCGACGGACAGCGAGCCACGGCGATCGGCCAGGGTCGCATCATCGACCACGGTGACGCCGCGCGCCGCGACCTGCTCACCCATGCGGCCCGAGAAGGCAGAACTGCCCTTGCGGTTGAAGTCACCTTCCAGACCATGACCGACTGCCTCGTGCAGCAGCACACCCGGCCAGCCATTGCCCAGCACCACCGGCATCTGACCGGCCGGCGCATCGATGGCCTCGAGATTGACCAGCGCCTGACGCACGGCTTCACGCGCGTAACGCTCGGCGACATTCTCATCGCGCAGACGGGTCAGCGGGAAACGACCACCGCCACCGGCACTGCCACGCTCGCGTCGGCCATTGCGCACCGCGATGACGCTGATGTTGAAACGCACCAGCGGACGCAGGTCTGCAGCGAGGGTGCCGTCACTGGCACGCACCATCACCACCTCGTAGAGCGCCGACAGCGAGGCCGATACCTGACTGATGGACGGGTCAAGGCTGCGCGCGATGCGATCCGCTTCCTTGAGCATCGCGACCTTGTCCTCAGCGCTCAGGCCATTCAGCGGGTCGATGCCCGCGTAGAAGGACGGGGCCTCGGTGATGATCGAGCGCGCGACCGTACCGCTACTGCCGCTGCGCGAGATACCCGCCGCAGTACGGCCGGTGTCGGCAAGCGCGGCGGCATCGATCTGATTGGAGTACGCGAAGCCGGTCTTCTCGCCCGCCAGTGAGCGTACGCCCACGCCACCGTCGATGTTGTAGCTGGCGTCCTTGACTACGCCGTCTTCCAGCACCCAGCTCTCCTGCCAGATACGCTGGAAGTAGAGATCGGCATAGTCGGTGCCCGGGCCCATGGCATGTGCCAGGCCAGCATCCAGATCATCCAGGCTGAGCCCGCCCGGGGTCAGCAACAGGGCCGCGGCATCGTCGAGCACGCGACCGGAACTCGCATTTTGCGTCATTCGGCACTTTCCAGAGTAATGTTCGGGTCGCCCCAGGGGCCTGACACCCGATAGTGAATTTGCGTCACCTTGTCGATGAAGCGGCCGAAGATCTTGTCGGCCACGAACAGCGCCCCGCCCACGGCGGGCGCGCCTGCCAGCACGGCGGCCAGCGGAAGGTTCTGGCTGACCGGCACCGTGATGGCCATGCGTTGATCAAGGGTACCGCGAAGCAGATCGACCTGCCCGTTGAGTGTCACGGTGGTGGACGGCGCCTCGATACGCAAGGGGCCATCGCTTTCCAGCCGTCCATCGAAGAGGGTCGCTGCACCGCGCACCTTGTCGAAGGCCGTCCCCTTGTCGGTGACGTCAGAGAAGTCCAGCGACAGGCGGCGCAGCAGATTATCCACATTGACCAGCCCCAGCAGACGGGCAGAGGTCGAGCCCAGATTCAGGAAGCGTCCGTCGTCCAGCTTGACCTCGACACGACCATTGGAGCGCGACAGGGCAAAGTCCTGCGGCGCGCCGGGCCAGGCCAGCTTGACCTCGGCCCGGGCGCGGTCCGCCTCGATGCCGCGCGGCTGGGAGAGACGCTCGAGCAACCCGCCCAGGTCACTGCCATCGGCGGACAGACGAGCGCGCGTCAGACTGTTGGCGCCGGCGTCCTCCCAGGTGATGCTGCCTACCGCGGTGATCTTGCCCAGCGTGATGGAGAGCGGCAATACCACCAGCTGCTGACTATCGGCGGTCCAGTCCGCACTGATCGGCCCCAGCTGCTGATCGCGCCAGATGAGATGTGCCAGACGCAGACTGCCCGCGGGCAAGTCGGCCAGCTCGGCGGGATACGGCGTCGGCTCGATACCGACATCGATAGCCTCGGTAAAGTTGCTTGGCGCACTGGCGGTCTGCGTCTCCTGCTCGGCATCCGCGGGCCACAGGGCATCGAGATTCAGGGTATCCAGGTCCAGAATCAGCGGCCGCGCGGCACCTGACTGCCACACCAGCTCGCCACTGGCGAGCTGACCATCCAGCGTCGCGGCCAGACCCAGCCCTTGCTGCTGCGAGCTCTGCCGCGGCGCGGCCTCGAGCGTCATCGGCCCCGTACACCGGGACTGGATCATCAGGCAATCGGTAGCAACGCGCAGGCGTGACAAGGCACGCAGGGGATCGCTCTGCTCAGCATCGCCGCCCTCATCACTCGCGCCACCTTCACCGGAGAGCGCTCCCGCCCACGGCTTCCAGAGTTCGGGGGCGAGGGTCGGCGTGCGCCAGGCGATGTCCCAGCCCGTCTGGGTGGGCCACTGCGGGTCGCTCGGCCAACGCTCCAGCCACAACTGCCCCGTCATCGGCACCGTGCTGCCATCGTCGCGCGTATTGCCGCCTTTCCAGCGGGCGCGGGCGCGATTGTCGAGGCGAACATCACCACCCCCCTGCGCGAGCCCGATATCCACCGCCAGTGGAGCCGCCTGATCGCGCGTCTTGCCAAAGGGCGCCGGCAGATTGATGGCGACGCCCTTGAGGTCACTCGAGAGCGCCAGGCTGGCGCCGTCATCCGGCAGCATCAGGCGCGCCTGGTAGTTGAACTCGCCGCCCAGCGCGCGCGGGGTCTCGCCGTCCTGCAAGGCGGCGCGGGTGTTCTCGGCGGCATCGCCGATCAGGTGTTCGGGCGCACCCAGCCAGCCCAGCACCGGCGCCAATGGCGCCTTGCCGTCGAAGGTGATCGCGCCCTTGCTGTTTGAGTCTGCCTGCCCGATGTTGAGCGCCGCCTTGACCGCACCGCCGAACAGCTTGCCGGAGAGATTGCCGGTCAGCTGCTCACGGCGCCCCTCGGGACGAGAGGGGTCATGCACGAATTCGAGCGGCCCGCGAATGTCATCAACGTCGATGCCCGGCCCCGGGAAGGCCAGCGTCGCCGCCTGGCGCTCGCCGACCTTGCCCGCCGCCGTGATGCGTGTCTGCTCGGCGTCCTCCAGGGGCACGTGGATGTCCATTGTCGCATCCACCGAGCCCTTGCCCTGCCATTCGGCGATCAGCGCTGCGGTGTCCTCGAGCGGCGCATGCGAGAGCAGATCGAACAACGCCTCGACGCTACCGGTCACGTCACCTTGAATCTTCAAGGTATTGTCCTGCATGTCGACATCGGCCTGACGCACCGACAGAGGTGCTGCATTGCCCAGCGCCGTGGCCGGCTGAGAGTGCGCTGCCGCGACCGTGGCACTCAGCGTATTGTCGTGCAGCGCGAGGTTGCCCTTCACGCCCTCCAGCGCAGGCCAGCCCTCAGCGTAACCGAGTCGCCCATCCTCGATGGTCAGCTCAAGGTCCATCGAATCGCCGGGGCCATAGCCATCCTCGCCATTGTCGTCATCCCACACCTGGGTGAGGTGCAGGCTGCCCTCGGGGACCTGCCCCGCGACATCACGCGTCAACCACTCGCTCAGCGCCGGGTCCAGCACCTTCATCGGCAACCAGGAGGCCAGCGGAATGCTGCGAGCATTCACGTCGCGCATCTCGAGATCCAGCTGGAAGCGATCATGATCCTGAGCGGGAATCTGCAGGCCGAAGCCGCCCGTCACATCGGCACCAGCGCGCTGGATATGCAGGTCATGCCCCGAGACACTGCTGCCACTGTCATCGACCTTGACCTCGACCACTCCGTCGGCGGCCTCGAGCTGCCAGCCGTCGCCGAAGACGTCGGGGAAGTGAAAGCGCATGCCCGGGTCACCACGAAACGCGATCCGGCTCGTGATACCGCCCTCATCAAGACTCTGCGCGGTGACCCAGGCGGCCAGGGGGCCGAGACCCGGAGCGCCCTGCCAGGGTTCCACCTCGGCGCCGGTCAGGCCGAGCGCCAGTTTCATGCTCAGCGGGGCCTCGAGTCCGATACCGGCCAGCGACAGGGAAAGTCCGGTGGCCGTGCCACGCGGATCGAGAGACTCGAGCACATCCCCAAGCTCGCCGAGCGCCAGCACATTGCGCCAGCGCGCCACCTTCTCCAGATCGAAACTACTGGTGACCAGCGACACGCTGCCATCGGCGAGGTCCCCCGACAGCGAAATACGCTCGGGCAGGCTGGCGAGCGCCGCGGAGACTTCTGACGATGGCGCCGCTTGTGGCGCCTGGACGTCACTATCTGCCACCGAAGCGTCGGTCGCCGGGGTGCCGGCCACCGGAGTGCCGGCCACCGGATCGCCGGCCGCCGGGGCGTCATCGAGTTGCGAGGCGCCAACCGATATCTGATTGAGCCAGGCCTGCCAGCGATCACTGCCCGCCAGGTCGCGCAGCCACTGGCCACGCGCATGAATGTCCTTGAGCGCCAGCTGGGCGCCATGGTGATCCAGCGTCAGGCGATTGAGGTCGAGACGCAGACGAGCATCTTCCAGTCGCGCTTCACGCCAACGCGCCCACAAGGTCGCGTTGCCATCGGCGTCGCGCAGCATCAGGCTGTCGCGCTCGCCCATCAGACGCCCGACACTCGCCAACGCACCGGCGTCCAGCTCCACCTGCAGCTGGGCCGAGTAGTCGGCGAGGCCGTCGTCTCCCGGCAGCACCTCCAGCACGGCGCTGACACCGGCCTGGGGCGATTCTCCGACACGCAACTGGCCCTCCAGATGCGCGCGGTCTCCTTCTCCCGACAGCAACAGCTCGGCGGCATTCAGGTTGAGGGTATCGTTGCGACCATGCAGCACCAGACGCACGTCCTCGAGTCGCACACGCTGGCGCGCCAGCAGCGCCAGCCCTTGCTCCATCTGCGCAAGACTCATCTGCCCTTCGGGTTCGAGCGCTTCGGGAGGACGCGGCGGCCCCGGCCAGCCCCAGCTGCCATCCTCGCGCTGGTACAGGTGCACGATGACGCCGGTGGCGGTGGCGCGATCGAAGACAGGCGCCAGATGGCGCAGGGAGGAAAGCACATCGAGACGGGTTTCCAGATGGGACACGCTCAATAGCGGAGCCGCCTGCATCTCGTTGGGACGAAAGAGGTTCAGACCGGACAGCTTGATGGCCGGATCAAGGTGATCCATGCGGCCCTCAAGCGATGTCATTCCCACGTTGGAATGGGTCTGGGTGGCAATGAAGTCACTGATGGACTCACTGCGCGACTCCAGCGTGGTCAACCACCAGCGCAGGCCCCCGATCAGGATGGCCAGCAACGCCAGCAGCACCGCGAGCACCATCAGCAGCCCGCGCCCCCACCGCCGTCCACGCGAGGGTGGCGGTGGGGACGAAGCTGACGAAGACGGGGCGTCATCGACGCCCTCCTGCACCACCTCTTGCGAGGTAGAACGTGCCGCCTCTTGTGAGGTAGAACGGGTCACTGATGGTTCTCCGAACAGGACAGTCTCACGATGTGGATAACGCGACTCCCGGCATCATCGCAGGCGCGGCAGCTGACAGATCACATGAGCACAATATCGTATTGCTCCTGGGTGTAATGCGCCTCGACCTGGAAGCGGATGGTCTTGCCGATGAAGCTCTCGAGGTCCGCCACGGCCGCGGATTCCTCGTCCAGCAGGCGATCGACCACGTTCTGTGAGGCCAGCACCATGTAGGTGTCCGGGCTGTAGGCGCGCTCTTCGCGCATGATCTCGCGGAAGATCTCGTAGCAGACCGTCTCCGGCGTCTTGAGGGTGCCGCGCCCCTGACAGGTCGGGCAGGCCTCGCACAGTACCTGCTCCAGACTTTCGCGCGTGCGCTTGCGCGTCAGCTGCACCAGGCCCAGCTCGGTCACGCCGGTCATCTTGTTCTTGGCGTGATCACGCTCCAGCGACTTCTCGAGCACCCTGAGCACCTGGCGCTGGTGCTCGGTCTCTTCCATGTCGATGAAGTCGATGATGATGATGCCGCCGAGATTGCGCAGCCGCAGCTGGCGCGCGATGGCGGTCGCCGCCTCGAGATTGGTCTTGAAGATGGTCTCTTCGAGGTTGCGATGACCGACGAACCCCCCGGTGTTGACGTCGATGGTGGTCATCGCCTCGGTCTGGTCGATCACCAGATAGCCGCCACTCTTGAGCTGCACCTTGCGGCCCATCGCCTTGTGCAGCTCATCCTCGACACTGAACAGATCGAAGATCGGTCGCTCGCCGGGGTAATACTCGATGCGCCCTTCCATGTCGGGCATGAACTCGCTGGCGAATTCCTTGAGCCGGATGAAGTTCTCGCGCGAGTCGATGCGCACGCGCTCGATCTCGTCACGCATCACGTCGCGCAGCGTGCGCATGAACAGTGGCAGATCATCATAGATCACGCTGGGCACGGCGGCGGTCAGGCGACGCTCGCTGACCTTGCGCCACAGCCGCAGCAGGAAGTGCATGTCCTGCTTGAGCTCGGCCTCGCTGATGCCTTCGGCCGCCGTGCGCAGAATGAAGCCACCGGGCGCTTGTGGATCCAGCGCCGTCAGGCACTGCTCGGTGAGCTCCTTGAGGCGGTCACGCTCGGCATCGCTCTCGATGCGCTGCGACACGCCGGTATGCGGCGAGTCCGGCATGTAGACCAGATAGCGTGACGGCACCGACAGATGCGTGGTCAGCCGGGCGCCCTTGGTGCCGATGGGATCCTTGGTGACCTGCACCACCAGTGGCTGGCCTTCGCTGAGCAGCTCGCGGATGGAGAGCTGCTCATCATGCGGCGTGTGCGCCGGCATGACTTCCTGGGCATGGATGAAGGCCGCCCGTTCGAGACCGATATCGATGAAGGCCGCCTGCATGCCGGGCAACACTCTCACCACCTTGCCACGGTAGATGTTGCCGACGATGCCGCGTCGCCCGCTGCGTTCGATGAAGGCTTCCTGCAGGACACCGTTCTCGACCACCGCCACGCGGGTCTCCATCGGTGTCAGGTTGATCAATACCTCGCCGCTCATAGCGCAAGTCCTTGTAAAGTCGTTGCTTGCGATTATGACATAGCAAGGGAGCCCCCGGCTGTGATCTATCGACTAAGGATTTCCTGCAACGGGTATTTTGTGCCACGCACATGAGCGATCGTCTTTCGCGAGGACGCTGGAGCGCTGATTCGATACCCGACTGACGCAGTGAAGATCATCTCCATCAGAGCGATTGCCACGGCTGAACGCCCGCCTTGCTCAAGAGCTGTGCGGTCTCATGCAGCGGCAGCCCGACGACGGCGCTGTAACTGCCTTCGAGATGGCTGACGAAGACGGCGCCGAGCCCCTGGATGGCGTAGCCACCCGCCTTGTCGGCAGGCTCACCGGTCGCCCAGTAGCGTGCGGCCTCCTCCGGGGTGATGGTGCAAAAGGTCACGCGGCTCTCGACCAGCTCGCTCTCGCAGCGCATGTCGCGCCCGGCCTCACCATGGCACAGCGCCACGCCACTGAGCACCTGATGGCTACGCCCCGAGAGGCTGAGCAGCATCTCGCGCGCGTCCAACTCGTCACGCGGCTTGCCGAGAATGCGTCCATCCAGTGCCAGCGCGGTATCCGCGCCGAGCACTCGCCGCCCCGTTGTCTGGACTGCCGTCCGCTGCGCCAGAGCCGCGAACCCGGCCTGCGCCTTCTCCCGCGCCAGACGCAGCACGTAATGCTCCGGCGACTCATTGGCCTGCGGCGTCTCATCGATATCCACCGGTGCCACCTCACAGTGGATGCCGATACTGGCCAGCAGGTCGCGTCGACGCGGCGACCCCGAGGCCAGAATCAATTCCGCATGAGCTACGTCCTGTTGATCTGAGCCCTGTTCATCAAAGCCTTGGGATATCACTTTGCGCTGCGTCGCGGCGTCAGAGTGCGCAAAGAGTGAGGAAGTGGTGCTTTCGGTGTCAGGTGTGGATGGCCTGGAAGCGGATGACCTTGAACTGGATGACATGGAAGACCTCACGGAGAAACATGGCTGACAGATATTGATGGCTGACAAGTACCAGAAAGCCGCCCGTAGGCGGCTTTTGGAAGCTCACAAGAAGTGCTAGCGATGTGCGAGTGGCACTCAGGCTGCGACCCGCCGACGCAGCATCTGCAGCAGGGTATAGAGCCACGGCCACAGCGCGCCGCCGATGACCGCCGAGAGCAGGAACGACAGGCTGACAGGGCCGGCACCGAACAGACTGCGCAGCCATTGATCCAGCAACTGTGCGATGCCCAGCACCACGATCACCAGCAATGCCTGCTGCAGCAGTGAATAGGCGCGAATGCGCTGATAGAGCAGCACGCCCATGAAGGCCGTCAACGACAGCACCAGGGCGTTATGCCCCAGCGGTGCGCCCTGCAGGACATCCAGCGCCAGCCCGAACAAGAAGCCGTGGAAGACACCGACACTCTGTGGCGAGACGATGCACCAGTAGACCAGCATCAGGCCCAGCCACTGGGGCCGCCAGATCAGCCACACATCCGGCAATGGCATGACCTGCAGGCACAGCGCCAGCAGCAGCGAGAACCAGCACAGCAAGGTGGTCTGGGGACGAAAGGCCATCAGTTGTTCTCCCCGGCAGCATCGGTGGGTGCCTGGGCATCAGACGCACCCTCGGCGGAGCCTTGTGCGGCGTCGTCACCCTCGGGCCTGGGCGCCGCCAGGTTGTCACGCGGCAACTCATCGAGGCTGTCATCGACATACAGGTTGTCGGTGTCCACCGGCGGCGGCATCTGGATCAGGAAGTTGCGCGAGCGCTCCAGCTGCGCGATGGGCTCGGCACTGACACGGGCAAACGGCTTGCCGGGATCATGATAGACCTCGGTGACACGTGCCACCGGCAGGCCGCGCGGAAAGCGCAGCGCCAGTCCGGAAGTCACCAGCAGATCACCCACGCGAATGTCGGCAGTGTCCGGCACATGCAGCACATCGACCTGATCGATCTTGCCACTGCCCTGGGCGATGAAACGCAGGCCATTGCGATTGATCTCCACCGGCACGGCGTGGCTGGCATCACTGATCATCAGCACGCGACTGTTGTAGGCCGAGGTGGAGATGACCTGCCCGACGAGGCCATAGGCATCGAGCACCGGCAAGCCGATGCGCACGCCATCCTGCTCGCCGCGGTCCACCACCATGCGGTGGGAGAACGGGTCAGCATCGAGGGTCAGCAACTGGGAGGTGATATAGGGGATGTCGCTACGCTGCCCGGCATTGAGCAATTCGCGCAGACGCGTATTCTCGGAAGTCAGGCTCGCCATGCGTTGCACACGGCTGGACAGATTGAGCAGCTGTTCGCGCAGCGCGCGATTCTCGTCGGCCAGCTCCTGCTGGTCGGCAAACACCAGTGCCCCCCAGCTGATGCCTTCCGTCGGCAAGCTGACGACCCACTGCACGGGCGATACCAGCGTCGCCATGCTGGCGCGCACATCGACCATCCAGCTGAAGCGATCTTCGGCAAACATCAGCGCGAGTGACAGCACCGCGCACAACAGCATGCGGTAACCGGGCACGGGGCCACGCGTGAACAGGGGTTTGATAGCACTTCCTCCGACAGGCCGGGACCAGCCGTACAGCACACAGCATGCCCGGCCCCGGACGAGGTCAATCGCTCGACAGCAGCTCGAAGGTGTGCTGATCGATCATTTCCAGCGCCTTGCCACCACCACGCGCCACGCAGGTCAGCGGGTCTTCGGCGATGATCACCGGCAGGCCCGTCTCTTCCGCGATCAGCTTGTCGATGTCACGCAGCAGCGCACCACCACCGGTCAGCACCAGGCCGCGCTCGGCGATGTCGGAGGCCAGCTCCGGCGGAGACTGCTCGAGCGCGCTCTTGACCACCGAGACGATGGCCGCCAGCGGCTCCTGCAGCGCATCGAGGATCTCGTGGGAGTTGAGCGTGAAGGAACGCGGAATGCCTTCTGCCAGGTTGCGGCCGCGCACGTCGATCTCGCGCAGCTCGCCGCCCGGATAGGCACAACCAATCTCTTCCTTGATGCGCTCGGCCGTCGCCTCACCGATCAGGCTGCCGTAGTGGCGACGCACATAGGAGGTGATGGCTTCGTCGAAGCGGTCACCGCCGATACGCACGGATTCGGAATAGACCACGCCATTGAGCGAGATGATGGCGATTTCAGTGGTACCACCACCGATATCGACCACCATGGAGCCCATCGCTTCTTCCACCGGCAGGCCCGCACCGATCGCGGCAGCCATCGGCTCCTCGATCAGGTAGACCTCACGCGCGCCGGCCCCTTCGGCCGATTCCTTGATGGCGCGACGCTCGACCTGGGTCGACATGCACGGCACACACACCAGCACACGGGGGCTGGGTGTCAGGAAGGTGCTCTGATGCACCTTGCGGATGAAATGCTGGAGCATCTGTTCGGTAACGGTGAAGTCGGCGATGACGCCGTCCTTCATCGGACGGATGGCCGTGATATTGCCGGGGGTACGCCCCAGCATGCGCTTGGCATCGGCACCGACGGCCGCCACACTGCGGGCATTCCCGGACTGGCGAATGGCCACGACTGAGGGCTCGTCGAGCACGATACCGCGACCGCGCACATAAATAAGCGTGTTGGCAGTACCCAGATCGATCGACAGATCGCTCGAGAACAGCCCACGTAAACGTTTAAACATGGAAGTTGATCACCTAGTCCAGACCGGAACCCTGTGCAGACGCGAACGGTACCATTGCCACCCCATGGCGGCAAGCTGACACGCCTGCCAGAGCGACGCAGATGTGGTACATTTCACGCCGAATCACACTGTAACGGCGCATTCGGCGACAGATTGCTCCATCGCTGCAAAGCGCGCTGTTTTACAGGGTAACGGGCATCGGGTTTGCCGGGACACCACAATTTTCGAATTCGGCTTTTCGCGCACGTCGCGCCAGCCCAGTTCCGCGTGGCCGTCTCCGACTCCTGCCGTCACCTCAAGCCTCTCGAAGCCAAGACAGGGAAACTTCAATGGCCCTTGAACATTCAGATGTGCTGCGTGCCGCTCACCTCGCACGCCTGGGTCTTGCCTCGCAGGATGCCGAAGCCTACGTCGAGGATCTCAACCGGATTCTCGCCATGGTCGACCAGCTGCAACAGGTCGATACCGACGGCGTCGCACCGCTGGCGCACCCGCTGGAAGCCACGCAACGCCTGCGCGCGGACGAAGTCACCGAATCGAATCAGCGCGAGCGTTTTCAGCAGGTGGCCCCGGCCACAGAGCAGGGTCTGTATCTGGTTCCGCGCGTCGTCGAGTGATCTCGCCTGGCGGGTCGCTCACGCATCGTGATCGGCTGCCATCGGATACCACGTCACGCGGCACGCCCCGTCCGCCCCGGAATTTCTGCGGACGATGCCCGGCGCATCGTCTGCACTGATGGAATCGAACATGTCATCGTCCATTGCACTACATGACAAGACGCTCAGTGAGCTGGCGCAAGGCCTGGAGGCCGGCGAATACACCAGCCGCGAGCTGACGGAAGCCTTCCTGGCCCGTATCGAACGCCTCGACGGCGAGCTCAACAGCTACATCACCCTGTGCCGCGAAGACGCGCTGCGTGATGCGGATGCCGCCGATGCACGCCGTGCCGCTGGCAATGCCGCCACGCTGACCGGCGTGCCGATGGCCATCAAGGACATCTTCTGCACCGAAGGTGTGCGCACCAGCTGCGGCTCGAAGATGCTCGACAACTTCGTCTCGCCCTACGACGCCACCGTGATCGAGAAGCTCAAGGCCGAAGGCGTGGTGATACTCGGCAAGACCAACCTCGATGAGTTCGCGATGGGCTCCTCGAACGAGAACAGCCACTACGGTGCCGTCAAGAACCCGTGGGACCTGTCCGCCGTCCCGGGCGGCAGCTCCGGCGGCAGTGCCGCCGCCGTCGCGGCAGGCCTTGCGCCGGCCGCACTCGGCACCGACACCGGCGGTTCCATCCGCCAGCCGGCCGCCTTCTGTGGCATCACCGGCCTCAAGCCGACCTATGGTCGCGTCTCGCGCTACGGCATGATCGCCTATGCCTCCAGTCTCGATCAGGGCGGCCCGATGGCTCGCTCCGCCGAGGACTGCGCGCGCCTGATGAACGTGATCGCCGGCGCCGATCCGCGCGACTCCACCAGCGTGGTGCGCGGCGTGCCGGATTACGTCGAAGGACTGGACTACAACCTCAAGGGCCTGAAGATCGGCCTGCCGAAGGAATACTTCGGCGAAGGCCTGTCCGAGGAAGTCGAAGCTTCCGTACGTGCCGCGATCAAGGTCTTCGAGGATGCCGGTGCCAGCGTGCAGGAAATCTCGCTGCCGCATACCCACCTGGCCATCCCGACCTACTACGTGATCGCGCCGGCCGAGGCCTCCTCCAACCTGTCACGTTACGACGGCGTGCGCTTCGGCCATCGCTGCAAGGACCCGCAGGACCTGGAAGACCTCTACAAGCGCACGCGGGAAGAAGGCTTCGGCGATGAGGTGAAGCGTCGCATCATCATCGGCACGCACACCCTGTCCGAAGGCTTCTTCGATGCCTACTACATCAAGGCCCAGAAGGTGCGTCGCCTGATCCGCCAGGACTTCCTCGATGCCTTCGACCAGGTCGATGTGTTGATGGGCCCGGCGGCACCGACTCCGGCGTTCGATCTCGGCGCGCACAAGGACCCGCTGTCCATGTACCTGCAGGATCTCTACACCATCGCCATCAACCTGGCGGGCATTCCGGGCATCAGCGTGCCGGCCGGCCTGGCAGGCAAGCGCCCGGTGGGTCTGCAGATCCTCGGCCCGCACTTCGGTGAGCAGACCCTGCTGGGCGTCGCGCACCAGTTCCAGCAACTCACCGACTGGCACCGCCAGCGCCCGGAATTCGGACAGGAGCAAGCCTGATGCAATGGGAAGTCGTAATCGGGCTTGAGGTTCACGCTCAGCTCGCCACCCAGTCAAAGATCTTCTCCGGCTCGTCCACCACCTACGGTGCCGAGCCCAACACCCAGGCCAGCGCGGTCGATCTCGGCCTGCCGGGCACCCTGCCGGTGCTCAACGAGCAGGCCGTGGCCATGGCCGTGCGCTTCGGTCTCGCCGTCAATGCCGCCGTGGCCGGCCGTTCGGTGTTCGAGCGCAAGAACTACTTCTATCCGGACCTGCCCAAGGGCTACCAGACCAGCCAGATGGACCAGCCCATCGTCGGCCCGGGGGAACTCGAGATCCTGCTCGAGGATGGCACGCGCAAGTCGATCCGCATCCACCATGCCCACCTCGAGGAAGACGCCGGCAAGTCGCTGCACGAAGACTTCCAGGGCATGACCGGTATCGACCTCAACCGCGCCGGCACGCCGCTGCTGGAAATCGTCTCCGAGCCGGACATGCGCTCCGCCAAGGAAGCGGTGGCCTACGTCAAGGCGATCCACGCCATCGTGACGTATCTCGGCATCTCCGACGGCAACATGGCCGAAGGCTCGCTGCGTTGCGACGTCAACGTCTCGGTACGCCCCAAGGGCCAGGAAGCCTTCGGCACCCGCGCCGAGATCAAGAACGTCAACTCCTTCCGCTTCATCGAGCGCGCCATCCACTTCGAGGTGGAGCGTCAGATCGAGCTGATCGAGGACGGCGGCAAGGTGGTACAGGAAACCCGCCTGTACGACCCGGACGCCGACGAGACGCGCAGCATGCGCACCAAGGAAGAAGCCAACGACTACCGCTACTTCCCGTGCCCGGACCTGCTGCCGGTGGAAGTCGACGAGGCTTACATCGAACACCTGCGCCAGACCCTGCCGGAACTGCCGGCCGAGAAGCGCGCCCGTTTCGAGAGCGAACTGGGCCTGTCCGCCTATGATGCCAGCGTGCTGTCCGCCAGCCGCGAGATGGCCGACTTCTTCGAGGAAGTGAAGGATGTCTGCGGCGATGCCAAGCAGGCTGCCAACTGGGTGCAGGGCGAGCTGACCGGCCGTCTCAACAAGGAAAACCTCGACATCAACGTCAGCCCGGTTTCCGCGGCCCAGCTGGGTGGCCTGATCAAGCGCATCGTCGATGAGACCATCAACGGCAAGGCCGCCAAGCAGGTGTTCGCCGCACTGTGGGATGGCGAAGGCGAGAGCGCCGACGAGATCATCGAATCACGCGGCCTCAAGCAGGTCACTGACAGCGGCGCCATCGAAGCCGTGGTCGATCAGGTGATCGCCGACAACCCGGCTCAGGTGACCCAGTATCAGGAAGCCGAGCCGGACAAGCGCGGCAAGATGATCGGCTTCTTCGTCGGTCAGGTGATGAAGGCCTCACGCGGCACCGCCAACCCGCAACAGGTCAACAAGGTGCTGAAGGACAAGCTGGACAGCCTCAGCTGAGCCAGTCGTTCCCGAGCCATCCTGTCGCTGCATGCAACGGCCAGTCACGGAGACCCCGGGACTGGCCGTTGTCGGTCAACGACGGCAGCCAACTCCAGTCAATCGTCGCTTCGCAAAGGAAGTTCTGATGGCAGATGATGTCGGTGCACGCCTGCGGGCGCTGCGAACCCTGCGTGGTATCTCGCAACGCGAGCTGGCCAAGCGCTGTGGTGTGACCCACTCCAGCCTGTCGCTGATCGAACAGGGCAAGGTCAGCCCGTCGGTGAGCTCACTGTCGAAGATTCTCGCCGCCATTCCCATGAGCGTCGGCGACTTCTTCACCATGGAGCTCGAGAACACCGGCAAGGTCTTCTACGACGCGGATGAACTCACCAATGTCGGTAGCGGTGAGGTGATCTTCAAGCTGGTGGGCGCCAAGCGTCGTGACCGCGCCCTGTCCTTCATGATCGAGACCTACCCGCCGATCAGTGATACCGGCCGCGAGATGATCACTCACCAGGGTGAAGAGGCCGGAGTGATCATCGAGGGCGAGATCGAGATCACCATCGGCGGCGACACGCGAGTATTGAAGGCAGGCGAAGCCTACTACTTCGATACCAACGTGCCGCATCGCTTCCGCAACATCGGTGATGTCGAGTGTCGTCTGGTCAGCTGCGCGACGCCTGCCCGCATGTTCTAGTTCATGCGACAGACAGAAACAAAGAGGCCACGCGATCGCGTGGCCTCTTTGTCTTTCAGGAGCTTCATCACGAGTGATGAATCAGCTCAGCTCGATCCAGACACTCTTGAGCTGGGTATATTCCGCCAGCGAGTGATGCGACTTGTCGCGCCCGTTGCCGGACTGCTTCACTCCGCCGAAGGGCATGGTCTGGTCGCCCCCCGCCCAGTTGTTGACGAAGACCTGACCGGATTCGAGTCGACGCGTCACGCGCATGATGCGGTCGATGTCCCGACTCCACACCCCTGCCGCCAGTCCGAAATCACTGTCATTGGCCAACTCAAGCGCCTCGTCTTCGGTCTCGAAGCCGAACACGGACAGCACCGGCCCGAAGATTTCCTCACAGCCGATCGCCATCTCGGGCGTGACGCCATCGAAGACCACCGGACGGATGAAGAGCCCGGGGCCGTCGACTTCCTCACCGCCGACGCGCAATGCCGCGCCCTCCTCGACGCCCTGACGGATATAGCCCATCACGCGCTCGTACTGGATTCTGTCGACCATTGCGCCCATGAAGCTTGCCGGGTCCAGCGGGTCGCCGGGCTGCATGCGTTCGGCGGCGGCCACCACCCTGGCCACGAAGGCATCGCGGATCGAGTTCTCCACCAGCAGACGGGAGCCCGCGATACAGACCTCGCCCTGGTTGTAGAAGATGGCGGCCGCGGCGCTCTCGGCGACGCGATCCAGATTGGCGCAATCGGCGAAGACGATGTTGGGACTCTTGCCGCCACACTCCAGAAAGACCCGCTTCAGATTCGACTGCCCGGCATACTGCATCAGCTGCTTGCCGACGGCGGTGGAGCCGGTGAAGGCCAGGCATTCGACGTCCATCGACAGCGCTAGCGCACGTCCGACGGTATGCCCGAAGCCCGGCAGCACCTGGAAGACTCCCTTCGGAATGCCGGCCTCGCGAGCCAGCGCCGCCAGACGCAGCGCCGACAGCGGTGATTTCTCCGACGGTTTGAGGATGACGCTGTTGCCCGCTGCCAGCGCCGGGGCGATCTTCCACGCCGTCATCATCAGCGGAAAGTTCCATGGCACGATGGAGGCCACCACGCCCAGCGGTTCGCGCAGCACCATGCCCAGCGCCTGCTCGCCTGTCGGGGCCACTTCACCGTACAGCTTGTCGATGGATTCGGCCTGATGGCGGATCGAGCCGATCGCCCCGGCCATGTCATTCAGCGCGCTGGTGACCGGCTTGCCCATGTCGAGGCTATCCAGCAATGCCAGCTCATCCTGATGGGCTTCCATCAGCGCGGCCAGCCTGAGCATCACGCCCTTGCGCTCGACAGGTGCCATGCGCGACCAGACTCCGCGCTTGAAGGCGGCACGCGCATGGCGAATGGCGATCTCGGCATCGGCGCTGTCACAGCTGGCGACCATCGCCAGCCGCTCTCCGGTGGCAGGATTGAGGCTCTCGAAGGTCTCACCACTGACCGCCGGCACGAATTCGTCATTGATGAAGGCATTGCCTTCCAGCTGTGCGGTCACACGGGCGGCTAGTGCCTGCCAATCGGACAATGTCTGGGGACGGCTCATTTTCAGGATTCCGAAGTCAGGGAAGAAGAGTGCTGCGACAGAAGAGAGGAGGAGGTTGCTGAAGGAGCAGCACCATGACCGCCAGTCGCCAGCTGACGCGCCGTTTCATCCAGTGCCGCGCGTGCCAGACTGACCAGTGCATCAATCTGTTCATGCGTGATCACCAGCGGTGGCGAGATGATCATGGTGTCGCCCACCGAACGCATCACCAGGCCGGTCTCGAAGCAGATATCGCGACACAGGTTGCCGACCGCCAGGGATGCCTCGAAACGCTCGCCACTGACCTTGTCCGCCACCAGCTCCAGCGCCCCCATCAGGCCCAGAGAACGCGCCTCGCCGACCAGCGGGTGGTCCGCAAGCGTTGCCCAGCGGCTGGCCAGATACGGCCCCAGGTCATCACGCACGCGGGTGACAATATCCTCGCGCTGCATGATCTCGAGGGTCTTGAGCGCCACGGCGGCACACACGGGATGACCGGAGTAGGTGAAGCCGTGGAAGAATTCGCCGCCCTCCTCGATCAAGGTCTCGGCGACGCGGTCCCCCACCAGTACGCCACCGATCGGCAGGTAGCCGGACGACAGGCCCTTGGCGATGGGCATCAGATCAGGCTTCAGGTCGTAATGCTGACTGCCGAACCATTCCCCGAGACGACCGAAGCCACAGATGACCTCATCCACCACCAGCAGGATGTCATATTTCGCCAGCACCGCCTTGATCGCTGGCCAGTAGCTGTCCGGCGGCATGATGGCACCACCGGCGCCCTGCACGGGCTCCGCCAGGAAGGCGGCCACGTTGTCTGGGCCCAGTTCCTGAATACGTGTATCCAGCGCTTCGGCACACAGTCGCCCGAAATCGTCTCGGCTGCGTGTTTCAAGTTCCGGGGTTTCACGGCCTTCCGCGAACCAGTAAGGCTGGCGGATATGCGTGATGCCGGGCACGCAGGGGCCACCCTGGGCATGCATCGGCGCCATGCCACCCAGGCTCATGCCCGCGACGGTCGAGCCGTGATAGCCATTCTCGCGTGCGATGATCCACTGCTTTTCCGGCTGGCCCTTGAGCGCCCAGAACCGCCTGACCATGCGCAGCATGCTGTCATTGGCCTCAGAGCCGGAACCGGTGAAGAAGACGTGGTTGATGTGCTCCGGCGCGAGACGACACAGCTCGGCTGCCAATTCGATCGCCGGCGGATGAGCGGTCTTGAAGAAGGTGTTGTAGTACGGCAGTTGCGTCATCTGCTGGCTGGCCGCTGCGACCAGCTCTGGTTGATCATAACCGAGGTTCACGCACCACAGTCCTGCCATGCCATCCAGAATCCGCTGACCATCGGCGTCCTCGATATAGACACCGCTGCCACCGGTGATGATACGACTGCCCTGTTCACCCAGCTGCTTGAAGTCGGTGAAGGGATGCAGATGGTGTCGCGTATCCAGCGCCTGGAGGCGTGCGCCATTCTCATTGGCCGACATCTTCACGCCTCCTCGCGACAGGTGGGGCGAACCCTCGACACGCTGCTTTCAGCCTTCTCGCGACAGGCCGAGGCAAAGCCCTCCAGCAGCGCCTCATAGAGCGGATGCTCACGGGGCTTCCACTCGGGGTGCCACTGCACGGCCAGCGTGAAGGCCCGAGCTTCGCTGCTCGAGATCGCCTCGACCAGGCCATCCGGTGCAACGGCTTCGACCCGCAGGCCATCGCCGAGACGTGCGATACCCTGCTGATGCAGCGAATTGACCTGCGCCCCGGAGTCGGGATACAGCGCTGCCAGCACGCCATCCGGTGCAATGCTGATCGGATGGCAAGGAGCATACTGTGTGTCCTGGTCGCCACTGGGCTCGCGATGGTCCATCAGGCTCGGCACCGTCTGGACGGCCTGATGCAGACTGCCGCCGAAGACCACGTTCAACTCCTGGAAACCGCGACAGATCCCCAGCAACGGCAGCTGCAACTCGAGAGCCAATGGCACCCAGGACATCACCGCCGCATCACGCGCCAGATCCTCGTAGGTATTCTCCGGCGCGACGGCCTCACCGTAGCGAGAGGGATGCATGTTGGAGTAGCTGCCGGTCAGCAGCAGTCCATCCATCCGTGCCAGCAAGGCTCGGGCCGACGCCTCCTCGATATCCTCCCACACCGGGATGATCACCGGTTCGAGACCGAATTCACGCAGGGCACTGACGTACTTGTCCGTCACCATGTGCGCCGGATGACCTTCAATCGTGCGACGACAGGCGATGACGCCAACCAGAGGGCGGGGTGTCATGGAGTCTCCTTTCCGACAGGTGGCATGAGCAAAAGAAGTGGCAAGGTTTTCTCAACATAGACTGAACGTCATTTCTTGCCAACCGGACAAAAAGCGACAACACCCACCATTCAATCAACCTACTGTTTTTCATGGCATTAAAAACACATTTCACGAGAAGCCTGCTCACGCCATCTGGACAATATTGTAAATTATTTGACAACACGTGTAGCCGTGACGATATATGAAGGACAACAACCCAGTTTCACAGGTGACCTCCATGTACACCCACCCCGTCGATGAGGCCAGAGAGTTTCTGGATCGCCATCCGGAAATCGAGAACATCGACCTGCTGATCAGCGATATCAGTGGCATCCAGCGCGGCAAGCGCATCCCGCGCGAGAATCTGGAAAAGGCCTACGAGAATGGCATCAACCTGCCGGGCTCCGTGTTCGCCATCGATATCGCCGGCAATACCATTGAAGAGACGGGGCTGGGGCTGGAGTCGGGCGATGGGGATCAGGTCTGCCGCCCCATCCCCGGCACCTTGATGCCGGCTCCCTGGCTGCGCAACGGCAAGCAGGGCCAGCTGTTGATGAATATGCGCGATGACAAGGACGGCCCCTTCTTCGCCGACCCGCGCAACCAGCTGCAGAAACAGGTCGACCTGCTGGCCGACATGGGACTCAAGGCGGTGGTGGCACTGGAACTTGAATTCTATCTCGTGGATCGTGAACGCGATGATCTGGGCATGGTCCAGCCGCCGTGCTCTCCGACGACCGGTGAACGCGCCACGGAGAGCCAGCTCTACTCCATCGGCGAGCTGGACGAATACGCCGATTTCCTCGAGGAGATCCAGGACGCGGCGCGCGTGCAGCAGTTGCCGCTGGATACCGCGCTCAAGGAGTGTGCGCCGGGTCAGTTCGAGATCAACCTGATCCATCTCGATGACGCCATGAAGGCCTGCGACAGTGCCGTGCTGCTCAAGCGCCTCATCAAGGGGGTCGCCCTGCGGCATGGCTTCGATGCCACCTTCATGGCCAAGCCGTATGGCGACGAGGCCGGCAATGGCATGCATGTCCACATGAGCCTGGTGGACCCGCATGGCCACAATGTCTTCGCGGCCCCGGACGAGGACCCGCTGGGCACCGAGACGCTGCGTCACGCCATCGGTGGACTGCTGGAACTGATGCCCGCTTCCATGGCGCTGTTCGCACCCAACCTGAATTCCTATCGTCGCTTCCAGCAGGGTCTGTACGTGCCGATGGCGCCGACCTGGGGCTTCGACAACCGCTCGGTGGCCATCCGCATCCCCTCCGGCCCCAATGACGCCCGCCGGATCGAGCATCGTGTCGCCGGCGCTGACGTCAATCCCTACCTGCTGGTCGCTACCCTGCTGGCGTCCGTCATTCACGGCATCCAGCACCGGATCTCGCCGGGCGAGCCCGTCATCGGCAATGCCTATGACCAGTTCGAGCCCAGCCTGACCAACAGCTGGCCCGAAGCCCTGACCCTGCTCGAGGAAAGCGCGCCCCTGACGGAAGCCTTCAGCGAACGCTTCCTGAACGTGTTCATCGCCGGGCGTCGCGCGGAGCGTGAAGCGGCCATGCAGATCATCAGCCGTCTGGAATACGACTGGTATCTGCGCAACATCTAGTCATCTCCATTGCCACGAGACCAGGGCTCAGGACATGACAATCATGAAAACCGTCGCTGTCCGCGCCATTCTTGATCAGCGCCTGCACGGCCACCTCGGTAAGGTGCGGACAGAAATCAGATCGCCCCTGCCCAGCGACACCCGCCTGCGCCCCGCCTTCTGGTCGGGGCGCAGTGCGTTGCGTACCGGGCCAGCGTCACGGCTCTGCCTCATGTAAAAGCCGCCGTCCCACAAGGAAGGCGGCTTCGGGCGTTCTGGAGAACAGACTGATCAGATACCGAGCTTGTCGCGGGTCTGGTAGTACCAGGCACCCACGGCAGACAGCGGCACCCGCAGCATGCGCCCCCCGGGGAATGGCAGGTGCGGCAGGCCGGCGAAGGCATCGAAGCGCCCATCACGGCCGGTCATCACCTCACTGATCAAGCGGCCTGCCAGATGGCTGCAGGTCACGCCGTGGCCGGAATAGCCCTGGGCGTAATAGACATTGTCATTGAGCACGCCGAACTGCGGCAGACGGTTGAGCGTCATCAGGAAGGTGCCGCTCCAGGCGTAGTCGATCCTGACGCTGGCCAGTTGCGGGAAGACCTTGAGCATCTTGGGACGAATCAGGGCTTCGATGTTGCGGGGGTCTTCTCCGCCATAATTGACGCCACCCCCGAAGATGAGTCGGTTGTCACGCGTCAGGCGGTAGTAATCGAGCAGGTAATTGCAGTCTTCCACCGCCATGTCGTTGGGCAGCAGACCTCGCGCCACGTCATCCGCCAGCGGCTCGGTAGTGATGATCTGGGTGCCGCAGGGCATCGACTTGCTCTCGAGCTCCGGCAGCACGCCATTGAGGTAGGCGTTGCCCGCCATCACCACACGGTCGGCCCGCAGGGTGCCGCCAGCCGTCTTGAGCACGACGGGGCTGCCATGCTCGAGACTCACCAGCGGGCTGTGCTCGAAGATCACACCGCCCAGTGATTCGAAGGCTGCGGCTTCGCCCAACACCAGATTGAGCGGATGGATATGGCCACCGGAGTGATCGACCAGCGCACCCGTATAGCCTTCGGCACTCACTTCGCGCTTGTAGGCATCCCCCTCGAGCAACTCTAGGCTGGTGTTGCCATAGCGCTCCCACAGCGCCTTGTGCTCCTTGAGCCCCTTGAGCTGACGGGCATTGCAGGCCGCGAACAGATTGCCGTCCCGCAGATCACAATCGATGCCATGACCGGCGATACGCTCTCGAATGATGCGGTTGCCCTCGAAGGCCATGTCGCCCAACGCGCGTGCCGTCTGGGCACCAAAACGCGCCTCGATCACATCCATGTCGCGACTGTAGCTGTTGACGATCTGCCCGCCATTGCGACCGGAGGCGCCGTATCCCACACGGGCGGCTTCCAGCACCATCACCTTGAGGCCCTGCTCGGCCAGATGCAGCGCTGCCGAGATGCCGGTGAAGCCGGCACCGACGACGCAGACATCACAGCTGACATCCCCCGCAAGCGGAGGACGTTCGGGCACGGCATTGGCGGAGGCTGCATACCAGGAGGCAGCATGCTCCAGAGGCGAAGTGGCACTCATGACCCTTTCCTTGTGGTTATTTTAATCAACATCAATGCACGATATCACGGATAAAAGCCGGAAAAACACCACTATTGACATGCAATAATCGCCAAAAAACAACCACTCCAGGGCAGATTGCAGCCCACTGCAACCCCCGGAACGCCGAGAGGCCGTGACAGGGGTCACGGCCTCTCGGCATCACGCCTCGTCCCTCTGAAGGGTCAGATTGCCGCTACCAGTGACATCGCGTCAGACACGCAACAGCAGGTGTTCGCGCTCCCAGGAGCTGATGACCTGGAAGTACTCGCGATGCTCGGCACGCTTGACGGCCAGGTAGCTCTTCACGAAGCGCTCGCCGAGAATGTCCGCCAATGGCTTGCAGGAGTGCAGCGCATTCAGGGCAGGCCCGATATCGTCCGGCAGGCTGTTGCCGCCCTCCCAGGCAGACCCCACGGCCGGCGGACGCGGTTCGATCTGCGCCATCATGCCCAGATAGCCGCAGGCCAGCGAGGCAGCCATCACCAGGTAGGGATTGGCATCAGCACCGGCCAGGCGGTTCTCGACTCGCGTCCCCTCGGCATCTGACACCGGCACTCGCAATCCGACGGTGCGGTTGTCAAAGCCCCACTCGACGTTGATCGGCGCGGAGCCACTGGTCTCGCTGCGCATCAGGCGGCGATAGGAATTGACGTTGGGCGCGAAGAACGGCATCGCGGACGGCATGTAGGTCTGCAAGCCGCCGATGAAGTGGCGAAACAGGGGGCTGGCACGCCCCTCATCATCCGCGAACAGGTTCCTGCCGGTCGCGACATCCACCAGGCTCTGATGGATATGCATCGAGCTGCCCGGCTGATAGGCCATCGGCTTGGCCATGAAGGTGCCGTACATGCCATGGCGCAATGCCGTCTCGCGCAGCGTACGCTTGAACATCACGACCTGGTCGGCCAGCGCCAGCGGGTCGCCATGCTCGAAATTGACCTCCATCTGCCCGGCCCCCTCTTCATGGATCAGGGTGTCGAGATCCAGCCCCATGGCCTCGCAGTAGTCATACATCTCCTCGAAGAGCGGATCGAATTCATTGACCGCATCGATGGAATAGGACTGACGACTGCTCTCCTGACGACCGCTGCGCCCGATGGGCGGCTCCAGCGGGTAGTCGGAATCCTTGTTGGTCTTGACCAGATAGAACTCGGCTTCAGGAGCCACCACCGGCTTCCAGCCACGTGCGGCATACAGCGCCAGCACTCGCTTGAGCACATAGCGCGGCGACAGCTCCACCGGATCGCCATTGAGGTAATAGCAGTCATGGATGATCTGCGCGGTGGGGTCTTCCGCCCAGGGCACCAGATAGACGGCACTGGTATCCGGGATCAGCTGCATGTCCTGCTCGGCCGGATTCCAGAAGCGACTGTCTTCATCATCCGGATACCCGCCGGTGACGGTCTGGATGAAGATGGAGTCCGGCAGACGCGGCCGACCGCCATTGAGGTACTTGCGCGCCGGCATGATCTTGCCCTTGAGAATGCCGGTCAGGTCGGTGACCAGACATTCCACCTCGGTGATGCCATGTGCCGTAAACCATTCCTGCAGCACGGCTTCGTCGCCTTCGCGACCAGTGGATTCGTACTTCATGACACCTTCCTTGAACGCTACAGGGCAGGCCATGCACTCGACAGCCTGCTTCGATAGACCCTAATGCCAGCGCTCAGCGTGCCTGCACCTCGGACCACAACTGCTGGAAGATCTGCAGCTGCTCGCCGGAGAGACTCGGAGAGAAACGCAGTCGCGCCATGTCCTCTTCGGAGGGCTGAATCGGTGGACGAGTCAGTACCTCATCCAGATACGGTACCGCGGCGGCATTGGGGCTGGCGTAGTAGTTGTAGTTGGAGAGCTGTGCGCCGACCCTGGCATCGAGAATGAAATTGATGAAGGCATTCGCCAGCTCCGGGTGTGGCGCCCTGGCCGGAATCATCATCGAATCCACCCACTTCTCGGTGCCCTCCTCGGGGATGACGAACTTGATGTCAGCGAAGGACTCCGGGTTTTCCTCACGATAGAACAGATAATCGCCATTGAAGGAGAGCCCGGCATGCGTGACCTTGCGCGCCAGCTGCTGCAATGCGGGAGTGCCATCGGAGAAGCCACTGAAGTTGCCACGATGCTTGGTCTCGATCAGCAGCCTGGCCGCCTCGCGCCAGTCATCGAGATCGGTACAGTCATAGCCGTGGCCAAGATAGGCACAGGCGATGCCCATGCTGACTTGTCCGCCGGTCATCATGCCGAAGGGGTAAGCATCATTGACGGCAGAATCAAACAATATGGACCAACTCTTCGGGGCCTCCTTGAAGGTACTGGCGTTGTAGACCAGCCCCGTGACACCCCATTGATAGGGCGCGGCATAATCCAGTCCTTCGCCCAGCACCGGATCACGGAACTGCTCGGCGAGATTGGCCAGATTCGGCACCTTGTCCTTGTCGATCTTCTGCACCAGCCCCATCTCGATCAGCCGCGGTACGTAGTAACTGGAGGGCACGATGATGTCGTACTGGGAGACGCCCCCGGCGTTCAGCTTGGCGACCATTTCCGGCTGCGAGTTGTAGTAGTTCTCGACCACCTCAACGCCGAACTTCTCCTCGAAGGCGGTGATGATGTCCGGGTCCATGTACTGGGTCCAGTTGAAGAGATACAGCTTCCTGTCTTCGGCCTGGACGACGCCAGCCATCAGCAGACCACTGATGACCACGGCGAAGCGCAGTGTGTTGTCTGTCATCACGATGCTCCATGCGTGGATGCACATCTGGCGAAATCACGTCAGGTACCCGGTCCGGCAAGCCCTCTGCAGCGCTTCGCACGGATCTCGAGATCACGCCTGTCATGCCACTGACAGGCGTGACGCGTCACCTCAGCGGGACTGCACTTCCGACCACAGCTGCTGGAAGACCTGCAACTGCTGACCGGAGAGACTCGGCGAGAAGCGCAGTCGCTTCATGTCCTCTTCGGAGGGCTGGATCGGTGGCTGGGTCAGCACCTCATCCAGATACGGGGACGCCGCGGCATTGGGGCTGGCGTAATAGTTGTAGTTGGAAAGCTGTGCACCGACCTTGGCATCGAGAATGAAGTTGATGAAGGCATTCGCCAGCTCAGGATGCGGTGCCTTGGCCGGGATCATCATCGAATCGACCCACTTCTCGGCCCCTTCGTCGGGGATGACGAACTTGATGTCAGCGAAGGATTCCGGGTTCTCATCCAGATAGAAGAGGTAATCGCCGTTGTAGGACAGCGCGCCGTGCGTGACCTTGCGCGCCAGCTGCTGAAGTGCCGGCGTGCCATCGGAGAAGCCGCTGAAGTTGTCGCGATGCTTGGTCTCGATCAGCAGCTTGGCCGCCTCGCGCCAGTCGTCGAGATCCGTACAGTCATAGCCGTGTCCCAGATAGGCACAGGCGGTGCCCATGCTGACCTGACCATCTCCCATCAAGCTGAACGGCCAGGCACCATTGACCTCAGGATCGAACAGTACCGACCAGCTCTTGGGCGCATCCTTGAAGGTACTGGCGTTGTAGACCAGCCCTGTCACGCCCCACTGGTAGGGAGCGGTATATTCGGCTCCGGGATCGAAGCTCGGGTCACTGAACTGTTCGGCAACATTGGCCAGATTCGGCACCTTGGCCTTGTCGATCTTCTGCACCAGGCCAGTCTCGATGAGACGTGGCACATAGTAATTTGACGGCACGATGATGTCGTACTGGGAGACGCCGCCCGCGTTGAGCTTGGCCAGCATTTCCGGCAGCGAGTTATAGTAATTCTCGACCACCTCCACCCCGTACTTCTCCTCGAAGGCGGTGATGATGTCCGGGTCCATGTACTGGGTCCAGTTGAAGAGATACAGCTTCTTGTCTTCGGCCTGGACGGCACCTGCCAACAGCAGACTGCCGATGGCAACAGCGAAACGCAGCGTGTTGTTTGTCATTTTGATGCTCCGCTCAACGTGCTTGAGAAATGATGGGTGATGGGTGCGCCGACCCGACGCCGGCAAGGACAGCAGTGTCAGACCGCCTGTGGATATTGCGTATGCTCACGACGCCGCGCGCCGTCGCGTCAGTACCAGACTCATGAGCGCCGCCAGGGCGACCGCCGCCATCATCAGTGTGGCGATGGCATTGATTTCCGGTGTCACGCCCTTGCGTATCGCGCTCCAGATGTAGATGGGCAAGGTGGCGCTCTCCGGTCCGGCGGTAAAGAAACTGATCACGAAATCGTCCAGCGACAGCGTGAAGGACAGCAGGAAGCCCGAGATCAATGCTGGCTTGAGTGTCGGCAACATGAAGAACTGCACGCGCTGCCGCGGTGTCGCGTAGAGGTCCTTGGCCGCCTCGAACAGCGTCGGGTCCAGCCCGACGAAGCGCGAGTAGACGATCAACGCCACGAACGGCACCTGGAAGGTGACGTGTGCGATGGTCATGGTGGTCAGCCCCGGCGACAGCAGGCCGGTCAACTCATTGATCTTGACGAAGAAGGTCATTTCCGAGATCCCGAACACGATATCCGGCAGCACGATGGGCAGATAGATCAGCACGATCAGCCAGCCCAGCTTGCGGTGACGGTGGCGATACATGCCATACCCGATCAGCGTGCCGATCATCAGCGCCAGCAATGACGACACCACTGCAAGCAGCAGCGAATTGCCCAGCGCCGACAGAATCGCGTCATTGCCCAGCAGACGCCGATACCAGCGCAGCGACACGCCCGTGAAGCTGGCAGCACTGTTGGAGGCATTGAAGGAGAACAGCATCACCACGATCAGCGGCAGATACAGAAAACCGAGCGTCAGCCACCAGAAGCCCCGCAATCCCTTGTGAAAGCGCCCGCGCTTCATATCACCACCTCTTCACCGCCGCCCAGCCGCTTGCCGATGCGGCGCATGGCGTAGAGGCCGATGAAGGTCGCGATCAGCATCAGGATCGCTCCCGCCGCTCCCAGTGGCCAATTGGCGCTGCCAGCGAACTGATTGGCGACCAAGTTGCCCAGCATCATGCCCTTGCCGCCGCCCAGCAGCTCCGGAATCACGTACATGCCGAAGGCTGGAATCGCCACCAGCACGACACCCGCCAACAGCCCCGGCAGCGTCTGGGGAAAGACGGCGTGCCAGAAGGCCTTGAGCGGCGAGGCGTAGAGGTCCTGCGCCGCCTCCACCAGCGAGAGGTTCAACTTCTCGAAGGCGGCGTACAGCGGCAGCACCATGAACGGCAGGAAGTTGTAGACCAGCCCCAGGGTGACCGCGAAATTGGACGGATAGAGCCCCATGTTGGGCGCGATCATGCCCATGGCTTCCGCCAGCTCCGCCAGTGGCGTGCCCGGTGCCAGCAGATTCATCCAGCCGAAGGTGCGAATGACCTGATTGGTCCAGGACGGCACGACTACCGCGAGCAGCATGATCGGCCGCCAGCGCTGGTCTGACTGCGAGATGTAATAGGCGATCGGGTAGGCCACCAGCACCACCAGCAGGGTGGAAAGCACGGTCTGCCACAGCGAGCGCCCCAGCGTCATCAGGTTGCCCGGACTCCAGCCGAGAAAGCCCTGCCCGGCCAGCTGCGTGAACGAGGTCAATGACAACGGCATTTCCGGCAGTCCATAGGGGCCGTTGGTCATGAAGGCCACGCTCATCAGATAGAGACTGGGCAGCACCAGAAAGACGATGATCCACAGTGCACCGGGCGCGACCGTCAGCAACAGGTGGCGTGACTCGGCGACCACCGCGCGGCTACGCGCAGTGGCCAGGGTTGCGTGATAGGCCATTGTCATTCTCCCAGCGTGATCAGATCTTGCGCGGCGACCACCACATCGACCTGGTCACCGACGTCCGGCAGCTGCCCCCCCCGGTTGTTGACCACCACCTGCACGCTGACACCCGCCACCTCGACGCGATATTCGGCGTGGCTGCCGCGGTAGAGTCGCTCCTGCACTCGGCCCGGCAAGTGATTCTCCAGTACGTCGTGACGCTCGAACTCGCTGGCGGGACGCCGGCGCAGGTCCAGCGTCTCGGGGCGCAGCAGCAGCAGACTGCCAGTGCCCGGTGCCTGTGCGGTCAGTACGCCCAGCGGCGTGGTCAGTCGGATGGCATCACTGCGGCTGTCATCGCGAGCCGTGACGTCGAACAGATTGGCATGCCCCATGAAACGCGCCACGAAGGCATTGGCCGGACGCTCGTAGATCTCACGCGGCGAGCCCACCTGCTGGAGGCTGCCGCTGTCGAGCACCGCAATGCGGTCCGACATCACCATCGCTTCCTGCTGATCATGGGTGACGAAGACGAAGGTCATGCCGAGGCGCTTCTGCAGACGCAGCAGCTCGATCTGGATCTGGCTGCGCAGGCCGGCATCCAGTGCCGACAGCGGCTCATCCAGCAGCAGCACATCCGGCTCGCAGACCAGCGCCCGCGCCAGCGCGATACGCTGACGCTGACCACCGGAGAGCTGGTCGACACGACGATCGATCAGGCTGCCCAGCTTGATGAACTCCGCCATCTCGGCAACCCTGGCCTCGCGCTCCCCGGCAGCGACGCCACGCATCTTCAGGCCGAACGCCAGGTTGTCGCGCACCGAGAGATGCGGGAACAGCGCATAGGACTGGAAGACAGTGTTGACGCTACGCTGATGCGGCGGTACCTCGGTGACGTCCCGTCCGCCGATCACCACCTGACCTTCATCCAGCGCCTCGAGACCGGCCAGAATCCGCAACAGTGTCGTCTTGCCACAGCCCGAAGGGCCCAGCAGCGTAAAGAACTCGCCGGGTTGGATGCTCAGATCCACGCCGTCCAGAGCCGCCACCTCATTGCCGAAGCGTTTGTGCAGCCCCTTGAGCTGAATGGAGGACGCCGCGCGTCGCGTCAGCGCGGGATGATCCGCATTCGCGCCGTGGCTCTCACCGCCATGCTCACTGACGTTCTCGCTGGCGTGCGTACCGCCAGGCGCCCGCACAGCGACAGGCTTTGCCGCCGCAAGCTGCTCAGGTGTACCAGCGTCCTTGCCATCCACCGCGCTCATCGCGCCTCCCTTGCGATTATTCACCAGTCGTTTCCAGCACTTGGGCTGTCGGGGGGTTCAACAGTGTCAAATGTGCAGCACCTTCATCATGGCCTCGGCCTAGAGCCGATCACGTAACGTGTAAAAGCTGGTCGCCAGGACCAGCAGAGGGGTTCGCAGCCAGCGCCCACCCACGAAGGGGCGATGCGGCATGGCGGCAAAGATATCGAAACGTTCCGCCTGGCCGGCGATCGTCTCGGCGACCAGCTTGCCCGCCAGTCCTGCAAGCGACATGCCATGTCCCGAGTAGCCCTGGGCGTAATAGACATTCGGCGCGAGACGCCCGAAGTCGGGTGCGCGATTCATGGTGATGGCCACGTCACCGCCCCAGCGGTAATCGATCGCCACGCCATCGAGCACCGGAAACAGGCGACGAATCTTGCTGTCCATGCGCGCCTTGAGGCCATGCGGCTCCTGACCGGTATAGCTCACCTCACCGCCATACAGCAGACGTCTGTCGGCAGAGAGACTGTAGTAGTCGAGCACGAAGTTGGCATCGGAAAGCGCGTCATCCTGGGGCAGGACCTGCGCAACCTGAGCCTCGCTGAGCGGTTCGGTGGCGACGATGTAATTGGCGACGCGCATGATGCGCTCTTCCAGCGAGGCGACGAGGCCATTGAGGTAGGCATTGGTGGCCACGACTACGAATTCGGCGCTCACGCAGCCATGCTCGGTATGGATACGGGCACGCCGTGACGTATCACCGACGGTATCGCCGCTCTGGCCGTGGTCGAGCTGACGCACCCGACTCTGCTCGCAGAGCGTGACGCCGGCCTGCTGGGCAGCTCGTGCCAGTCCGAGGGTGTAGTTGAGCGGATGTAGATGACCGCCCTCGCCATCATGCAGCGCGCCCGGATAGGCATCGGTGACGACCCGCTCGCGCAGCGCATCGCCCTGCAGCCACTGCAGCGCGTGATAGTCGTAATCGCGTGCCATGCGCGACTGGAATTCCTGCAGTTCGCGTACATGACGCGGCTTGACCGCGGCATGCAGGTAGCCCTGGGTGAAATCGCAGGGAATCCGATGCCTGGCGACCAGCTCGGCGGTCAGACGCACGGACTCGCGGCTCATCTCCCAGATGGCGCGTGCCTGCTCGCGTCCCAGCGCCTTCTCGACGGTCGCGATATCGGTGCCGAGCCCCGGCAGGATCTGCCCGCCACTGCGCCCGGAGGCTCCGAAACCGATGGACTGCGCTTCCAGCAGAATGACCGAGTAGCCACGCTCGGCCAGATGCAGCGCAGCGGAGCAGCCCGTGACACCGCCGCCGATCACGCAGACATCGGCACGCTGCTCACCTGCAAGAGGCGGGCATGGGGCAAGCGTCACACGCTGGCTGGCCTGGTAGTAGGAATACGAGCCAGTACTCTCGCTCTGCGTGCCTGATCTGAAGCCGCCCATGCACCCCCTCATCCGCTATTGTTGAGTTTATTCACCATCCACTGGAATATTTGCGATATTTACCACACGTTTCGCCGGAATGCTGCATATTGATTGCGCTGAATGGGAGAAATCTTCAACACCCCATGGTAATGGCGCACCCAGGTGGTGCGCACGCGCGGCATGCGCAGCGCCGACCGTCCCACCACGACATGCGACAAAAAAGCCCCGCCAGCCAGAAAGGCTGCGGGGCTTTTTAGAGACATGCTGTCCTGGAGACATACAGACTCGGGGACAGACTGACCTGGAGAGATACCGACGATTTGCCCGGCTACCTCATGGCGTCTGACTACACACCTGACAGCCGGGATCACGCTTGAGGCCCATGCGTCGCCATTCACCGCTCAGACCATCGAAGGTCGCCAGTCCGCGATGCACGCTGCCGGCCCCGCTGATCAGCTTGAGGGCCTCTAATGCCTGGAAGGCGCCGATGATGCCGACCAGCGGCGCGATGACACCGCTCTCGGCGCAGGTCAGCTCTTCATCGCCCAGCTCATCCGGCGGATACAGACAGCCATAACACGGCGCCTTTGGCTCACGGCGATCAAACACCGCCAGCTGGCCGGAAAAACGAATGGCAGCACCGGACACCAGCGGGGTGCCCGCTGCCACACAGGCGGCGTTGATCGGGAAGCGCGAGCTGAAGCGATCGGTGCAATCAAGCACCACATCTGCTGCCGCGACCTGCTCGGCCAGTGCCTCACCCTCGAGACGCTCCGACAACGCGATCACCTCGGTATCGGGGTTGATCGCCAACAGCGAGGAAGCAAGTGATTTCGCCTTGGGCTGATCGATGTCGGCGTCACCATGGGCGATCTGGCGCTGCAGATTGGACAGCTCTACGTGGTCATCATCGGCCACCACCAGGGTGCCGATGCCCGCGGCTGCCAGATAGAGCGCTGCCGGGCAGCCCAGACCACCTGCCCCGATCACCAGAACCCGCGCCGCCAACAGGCGCTGCTGCCCGGCGATGTCGACCTGAGGGAGCAGGATCTGGCGCGAGTAGCGCAGCAATTGCGAATCTTGCATGGGAGAGAAGCCGCCTATCGGTAAATGAAGTGAGAAGCCACGAGCCCTGTCTGGCAACAACAGGGCTTGCCACTACTTGGCATCCAGCTCCTCGATATCGGGCACATGCAGCGAGAACTGCTCCTTGACCTCTTCCATCACCACATAACTCTTGGATTCCTTGACACCGGGAAGCGTCAGCACCACATCGCCAAGCAGCTGACGATAGGCGGACATTTCCGGAATTCGGCACTTGAGGATGTAGTCGAACTGACCGGAGACCAGATGACATTCCTGGATCTGCGGCAGCTTGGAGACGGCGCGGCGGAATTCATCGAACACCGACGGCGACTGCGTCTCGAGACTGATCTCGACGAAGACCAGCAGATTGGCCTTGAGCGCCTTGGGGTCGAGCACCGCCTTGTAACCGCGGATGACGCCGGCACGCTCGAGGCGTTTGACGCGCTCCAGGCACGGCGTGGTGGAAAGGCCGACTTCCGAGGCGAGGTCGACATAGGAGATGCGGGCATTCTCTTGCAGGCAACGCAGAATCTTGAGGTCGATGCGGTCCAGAGAGCGTGATTTTGCTTTCATTGTAATAGTTTTCCCAGCAGGGTGACTTGCAGCAGGATCATCCGTGCTCCTGGCTTCCGTGCAGTCAGGCCGTCGGATAACAAGGGGGTTATCAGATGACCATGCCAATCATGCAGGTTCATTACTATCATACCCGGCCAACAGGGGATACGCCTTCACTGGCGGTACTGTGACGAGGATTCCACGCAGACTTCACTGAAAACGGTGGAATGCACTACGGGAGTGCCAAGCGCAGGTTATCAGCGTGGATCATGCACGGGCACCGCTAGATGAGCAGCGCTACACGGTGCCCGGCGAGCATCAGGCCAGCTTGCCCAGCGTGATGCGTTCGCGCCCGCCCAGGTCTTCCAGGGTCTCGACGTCGACGAAGCCGCCGGCACGCAGTGCCTCGCGGACTTCACTGCCCTGGGTAAGACCATGTTCAAGCATCAGATGACCGCCTGCGGCCAGATGCTGCGGTGCCGTCGCGATCAGGTGCAGGAAATCTGCCAGTCCAGACTTGTCCGCGACCAGCGCCGAGCGTGGTTCGAAGCGCACATCGCCAAGCGCGAGATGCGGGTCATCATCGGCCAGATAGGGAGGATTGGAAGTGATCAGCGCGAAGTCGGTCTCGGTGACGGCACTGAACCAGTCACTTTGGCGGAATTCGGCATTGGCGATCGCCAGGCGCTCGGCATTGCCACGCGCAAGCTGCACGGCTTCCTCGATGAGATCGACCCCCAGCACCTGCCACTGCGGGCGATGACGTGCAAAGGCCAGCGCGATGGCACCGGTGCCGGTGCCGAGATCCAGCAACTTGCCGCTGGTGGCCTCGGCCAGTTCCAGCGCGCACTCCACCATGACCTCGGTATCCGGGCGCGGAATCAACGTGGCCGGTGAACAGGCCAGCGTCAGGCCATAGAACTCACGCCGCCCGAGCAGGTGCGCCACGGGATGGCCCTCGGCCCGACGCGCCAGCAGCGCCTCGAAACGTGCCACGCCCTCGGCGCCGGCCTCGCTCTCGAGATCACGATCGCCCCAGGTGTAGAACCAGGTGCGCTCACGCCCCATTACCTCGCCCAGCAGCAACTCGGCATCCAGACGCGGGGAATCACTGCCCGCCTCGCTCAGGCGGGCAGTCGCGGCTGCCAGGGTGACATCGATTCTCACCTTATTGCTCCTGCAATGCGGTCAGCTGATCGGCCTGGTATTCCACCACCAGCGGCTCGATCACCTCGTCCAGCTGGCCGGCGATCACTTCATTGAGCTTGTAGAGCGTCAGGTTGATGCGGTGATCGGTCAGACGCCCCTGCGGGAAGTTGTAGGTCCGGATGCGCTCGGAGCGATCGCCCGAGCCGACCAGCTTGCGACGCGCATCGGAGGTGGCCTGTGCCTGGCTGTCCACCGCGGCCTGCTTGAGACGCGCCGCCAGCAGTGACATGGCGCGCGCGCGGTTCTTGTGCTGACTGCGCTCGTCCTGACACTCCACCACCACGCCGGTGGGCAGGTGGGTGATGCGAATCGCGGAATCCGTGGTGTTGACGTGCTGACCACCGGCGCCGGAGCTGCGATAGGTATCCACGCGCAGGTCGGCCGGATTGATGTCGACGTCACCGACTTCATCGGCCTCGGGCATCACCGCCACGGTGCAGGCCGAGGTATGGATACGCCCCTGGGATTCGGTAGCAGGCACGCGCTGCACACGGTGCGCGCCGGACTCGAACTTGAGGCGCGAGTAGACGCCTTCGCCCTTGACGCGGGCGATGACTTCCTTGAAGCCGCCGTGCTCGCCGTGACTGGCGCTGACGGTCTCGACCTTCCAGCCCTTGAGCTCGGCGTAGCGCGAGTACATCTTGAACAGGTCACCGGCGAACAGCGCCGCCTCGTCACCGCCCGTGCCGGCGCGCACCTCGAGGAAGACGTTGGCGCCATCATCCGGGTCACGCGGAATCAGCAGCTGGGTGATCTCGGCTTCCAGCACCTCAAGCGCGGCATCGGTATCGCGGACTTCCTCACGCGCCATGTCGCGCATCTCGGGGTCACTGTCCTCCGCCATCGCCAGCGCGGCGTCACGGTCTTCGTTCAGGCCGCGATGGCGGCGCCATGCCTCGATCAATGGCTCAAGCTCGGCATACTCCCGCGACAGGTCGCGGAACCTGGCCTGGTTCCCGATCACTTCGGGCTCCGACAACAGTGCGGAGATCTCCTCGAAGCGGTCATGGAAGGTGTCGAGCTTGGAGATGAGGCTGTCTTTCATGAAGGGTCCTGTGATGAATCAGCCGGCGCGAGCAGAAGCGTCTGGGCCGTCTGAAGAATATCCTGGCGATCGTCTCCCGAGGCCTGGCGCAGTGCCAGCGTCGGGTGATGCATGAAGCGATTGGCCAGCTGGCGAGCCAGCTGCGCGACCACTTCCTGGGGGTCGCGTCCCTGATCGAGCTCCGCCAGCGCCTGCGCCTCGCATTCGGCGCGCAGTTGCTCGCCATGGCTGCGGTAGCGCTTGATGACTTCGCCACCACTGCGCACCCGCTTGAGGTGCTGCCAGGCGTTGACACCCTGGCGAATCAGCTCTTCTGCCTGGGCAGCAGCCAGCTCGCGGTGGCGACGATTCTCGTCGATCACTTCCTGCAGGTCATCGACGGTATAGAGGAAGACGTCGTCGAGGTCACCGACCTGCGGCTCGATATCGCGCGGCACGGCGATGTCGACCATGAACACCGGCTTGTAGCGACGCTTCTTGAGCGCGCGCTCCACCATGCCCTTGCCGAGAATCGGCAGCTGGGAAGCGGTGGAGGCTATCACGATATCGGCATTCTCGAGGGCATGCGGGATGCCTTCCAGGCCGATGGCGCTCCCGCCCAGCTCATCAGCCAGACGCTCGGCGCGCGACACGGTGCGGTTGGCGATGCACAGGTTGGCGATGCCCGCTTCCTTGAGATGACGCGCGACGAGTTCGATGGTCTCGCCGGCACCGATCAACAAGGCATTGGCCCGCGAGAAGTCATCGAAGATGTGGCTGGCCATGCTGACGGCGGCGTAGGCTACCGAGACGGGGTTCTCGCCGATACCGGTCTCGGTGCGTACCTGCTTGGCGACCTGGAAGATATGCTGGAAGAGCTGCTCGAGCTCACCGCCCAGACCCACCGAGTTGCGCGCGAACTGATAGGCGTCCTTGAGCTGGCCCAGAATCTGCGGCTCGCCCAGCACCATCGAGTCCAGCCCCACCGCGACGCGGATCAGGTGGCGTACCGCCTCTTCTCCCAGGTGCTGATAGCTGCAGCGCGTCAGCTCCTCCACCGGCAGGCGGTGAAAGCGCCCCAGCCACTCGAGCACCGACTTGGCGCCATCGCTGGTCACGCAGTAGAGCTCGGTACGATTGCAGGTCGACAGCACCGCCGCTTCGGAGACCGCCGGCAGGCGCTTCAATTCGCCCAGCGCGGCATCGAGCTGCGCAGGCGTGAAAGCAACGCGCTCGCGCACGTCAACGGCGGCGGTGCGGTGATTGATGCCAAGGGCAAGAAGGGTCATGGAGTCAGTCGTCAGGGTCTGGCCGGCAGGAATCGGCGTCAATGTCAGGCGGCTCTCGGTGCTGGCCTGCCGCGAGGCAAGGGCCAGGACAGCAGGCAATCCGCGCAGGCTCGGCACCTTTGCACATGTCGACTCAATGGGGACAAAGGCGGCTGTCATAAAGGCACACGAGGCTGCCGAAGCGGCTGAGATCGTAATATTAGCGCGCTCATTCTACCACAGCGTCTGTACCGCGCGACCCCGCAGCACGTCGCAGCCGATGAGGATTTTCCATGATGCTGGCAGGCTATCGCTATCAGCCCGCGCGACGGATCTTTCGGCGTACGAGGCATCTGGTGGGGCATGCCACTTCCTCACGTCGGCAACGCTATCCCCGCTCGCCGCCAGCCGTTATGCTGCGAGACACGACGCCTTCGTCAGCGCCATGCTGCGCGCATGACCTGGTCTACGGCTCGACCGCCCCGTTCTCTCATCCTGCTCCCACTGACAAACGCGAGGTTGCATGCACGCTTCGACTGCCGCAGAACATAGCCCCCCGCACGCTCTCGCCTCTCTTGATGCCCCCCGTCGCCCGCGCGGCGGGTGGAAGTCCTGCATCGTAGGCGGGCTACTGCTGGGCATGACCGGCTGTCAGTCGATGAGCGACTCCGCGCCCCTGTCGGCACAGCCCGACCCTCTGGCCACGGCGCCGCCCATCCAGCAGGGCCTGGATGCCGACAGCCTCAACCAGCTGCTGGGCGCCGAACTCGCCGGACAGCGCGGTGACTATCCCCGCGCTGCCAATGGCTATCTGGCCGCCAGCCGTCACTTCGATGACCCGGAACTGGCGCGACGCGCCGTGCTAGCGGCCCGTTTCGCCGATAACCCGGCCCTGCTGGAGCGCGCCGCCGAACGCTGGCAGCAACTCGATGAGTCTGCCAGCGAGCCCGGCATCATCCGCGCCCGCCTGGCGGTCGAACGAGGCGACTGGCAGGCCGCGCTCGAGCAGCGCCTGATGCTCACCACCAGTGGCGGCAATGGCAATCTGGCGACCCTGGCCGAGCAGGCGATCGATGCCGGCGCCGAACTCGAACCCCTGCTGGCGATGCTGGAGACGCATATCGCCCAGCATCCCGAGCAGCCGATGCCCGGGATTGCCGCGGCACTGTTCGAGGCAGCGCTGGGCAATGAGACCCAGGCGCGTGCACGCCTGGTGCGTCTGGAGAGTGCTCACGCCACGTTGGCAGAGCTCTGGCTGGCGCGCAGCGAGATCGAACGCAGCGCGGGGCGTCTCGAGGCGGCGCGGCGCGCGGTGGCCCAGGGCCTGGAGATCGCTCCCGATGACAGCCGCCTGATCCTGAGCGCCGCGCAGACCGAACTGGCCAGCGGCGATCTGGACGCGGCACGCGAGCGCATCGACAGTCTCATCTCCCGCCATCCCAACGCGCCACGTCTGCGCCTGGCGCTGGCCAGTCTCTATCTTGATGCCGATTCGCCCGAGGACGCCCATCGCCTGCTGCTGCCACTGCTCGATGAAGACCCGGTGCCGGACGCCGCCTACGCCCTGCTGGGGCTGGCCGCCGAGTCCAGCGGCGATGTCGACAACGCCATCCTTTACTACCGTCAGGTGCCGGACGGCGAACGCTACATCTCCAGCCGCGCCCGCGCCGCCCAGCTGCTGGTCGAACATGAGCGCACGGACGAGGCCCGCCAGTTCCTGGCCGTGGAACGCCTGCGTCATCCGCGTCATGCCATGACGCTGCTCAGCTTCGAGATCGACCTGCTCGACTCCCAGGAGGCGCATGCCGAGGCCGATGCACTGCTGAGCAGCAGCATCACCACGCGTCGCAAGGCGCTTGCGCAGGCCAGCGCCGCCCAGCAGGCCGACACGCGCAACACCCTGGAGAGCGAGCTGGGCAGCCTGCTGTTCCTGCGCGGCATCCGCCGACTGGAAGATGATCAGCTGGGCGGCATGGAAGAGGACCTGCGGGAAGTCATCGCACTGGAACCCGACAACGCCAGCGCCTACAACGCGCTCGGCTACACCCTGCTGGTGGAGACGGACCGCCTCGAGGAAGCGCTGGCCTTGATCGAGCGCGCCCACGCGCTGTCGCCCGACGACGCGGCCATTCTGGACAGCCTCGGCTGGGGGCGCTATCTGACCGACGACCTCGACAATGCGCTGGCACCGCTGGAAGCCGCCTGGGCCCAGCAGCAGGATGCCGAGATCGGCGCTCATCTCATCGAGGTGCTATGGGCGCTGGGCCGCGAGGATGAAGCCCGCGGCCTGGCGATAGAGCTGAGCGAGCGCTTCGAAGAAGCCAGCGAGCTCGAAGCCCTGTTCCAGCACATCCCCGAACTGCGCCCGGTCGTCGACGCCCCCTGAAGGGCACTGCCAGGACATCCGGCACTTTCTGCCCACTGGCGAGTCCATTATCCTGACCCGTCAGTGAGTGGAGTCTCACTCACCGCCACTCATCTTCTCGCCATCCGGAAGGCTTTCGCGTCATGATCACTTCTCCCCTGCCACTCTCCCTGCCGAGCCAGGCACGCCGCCTGCTCGGGCCAGCCCTGCTGGCCATGACCCTGGTACTCAGCGGCTGCGCCAGCCAGATGGCCAGCGACAATGCCGGGGACCTGACGCGCAGCGATGGCGACTGGCAGCAACAGGACGCACAACTCGCCGCCCTGACCCACTGGCAGCTGGCGGGCAAGGTCGGCATTCGCACCCCCGAGGAAGGCCACAGCGCCAACCTCGACTGGCAGCAGGACGGCGATGACTACCACATGCTGATCACCGGCCCGCTGGGCGCGGGGCGCACGACCCTGATCCGCGACACCGATGGCGTGCGCCTCTCCTCCTCCGAGGGGGACTTCGAGGCCCCGGATGCCGAGAGCCTGATGCTGGCGCAACTGGGCTGGTCATTGCCTCTGGGCGCCCTAGACAACTGGGTACGCGGCGTACCGGCCGCTGGTGAGCATGACCTCGAGACAGATGAACTGGGCTTCCCGACCACCCTCTACCAGAACGGCTGGGAAGTGGACTATCAGGACTGGACCCGCGCCGAAGGCCTGTGGCTGCCGCGCAAGATGAAGCTCTACTACGGCGACCTCACCGCCACTCTGATCGTCAACCAGTGGCAGGCGCTGTGATCGTGACACCTTCTCCTTCTTCCATGACGACAGCTGCATCCGCATTCGCATCGACCATGACTCTCACCCTGCCGGCACCGGCCAAGCTCAACCGCATGCTGCATATCACGGGCCAGCGCGCCGATGGCTATCACGAGCTGCAGACGCTGTTCCAGTTTCTCGAGCACGGCGACAACCTCAGCTTCACGCTGCGCGACGATGAGGCCATCCGCCTCTCGCCGCCTATTGAAGGTGTGCCCGAAGAGGCCAACCTGATCGTGCGCGCCGCGCGCCTGTTGAGAGAAGCGGCAGTCGCCCGTGGCAAGGTGGCGAGTACAGGCGCCCTGCCGGGGGTCGATATCCGACTCGAGAAGGTGCTGCCGATGGGCGGCGGTCTGGGGGGCGGCAGCAGCGACGCCGCCACGACCCTGCTGGCACTGGACAGACTCTGGGGGCTCGAGCTTGGCGAAGATGCCCTTGCCGAGCTCGGCCTGTCGCTTGGCGCGGATGTGCCGGTCTTCGTGCGCGGCTTCGCCGCCTGGGCCGAAGGCATCGGTGAACGCCTGGTGCCGGCCCCGCTGGACACCCCATGGTTCGTGGTGATCCACCCCGGAATCGAGGTCGCGACACCCGCCGTGTTCGGCCACCCGCAATTGACACGTTCCAGCCTCGCGATTAGTATGGCGCGCGCACTGCAGGGGGGCCGCAACGACTGTGAAGTCGTAGTGCGCACTTTGTACCCGGCAGTCGCCGACGCCCTGGACTGGCTGGACCAGTTCGGCACCGCCAGACTGACGGGCACCGGCGCCTGTGTGTTCTGTGCGTTTGACGACGCACGACAGGCCAGCGAGGTGCTGGGTCGACTCGAACTCGAGCGCCCGATGTGGCACGCCTTCTCGGCACGCGGTTGCAATATCTCCCCTCTACATGCCGCTCTGGCTTCGGCCTGAGCACAGCAACTGGTTGAAGTGAACGTTGCTGGGGTATCGCCAAGTGGTAAGGCACCGGTTTCTGGTACCGACATTCCCAGGTTCGAATCCTGGTACCCCAGCCAATCCTGGCCGTTCCCGGTCAACCCGGAATTCTCCACTCCCGAGATCCCACAAGACTCCAAAGGTGGCTGCGCGTGTCAAAACTGATGGTATTCGCGGGGAATGCCAATCCCGCTCTCGCCCGCAAGGTAGCTGAAGCCCTCGATACCCGCCTGGGCCATGCAACCGTCGGTCAGTTCAGCGATGGCGAGATTGCGGTAGAAATCAACGAAAACGTCCGCGGCAAGGACGTCTTCATCATGCAGTCCACCTGCGCACCGACCAACGACAACCTGATGGAGCTGATCCTGATGGTGGACGCGTTGCGTCGTGCGTCTGCGGCGCGTATCACTGCGGTCGTTCCCTACTTCGGTTACGCCCGTCAGGACCGCCGCGTGCGCTCTGCTCGCGTGCCGATCTCGGCGAAGGTGGTCGCGGACATGATGGTCAAGGCTGGCGTCAATCGCGTCATGACCATGGACCTGCATGCCGATCAGATCCAGGGCTTCTTCGATGTGCCGGTGGACAACGTCTACGGCTCACCGATCCTGCTCGACGACATCGAACGTCAGAACTATGACAATCTGATCGTCGTCTCCCCGGATGTGGGCGGCGTGGTACGTGCCCGTGCCATCGCCAAGCAGCTCAACTGCGAGCTGGCCATCATCGACAAGCGTCGTCCCCAGGCCAACCAGGCCCAGGTGATGAACATCATCGGTGATATCAAGGACCGCACCTGTGTGCTGGTCGATGACATGATCGATACCGCCGGCACCCTGTGCAAGGCGGGCGAGGCACTCAAGGATCATGGCGCCAACCGCGTCGTGGCCTATGCGTCCCACGCGATCCTGTCCGGCCCGGCGGTCGACAACATCACCAACTCCGTCCTCGACGAAGTGGTGGTTGCCGACACCATCCCGCTGTCCGACGCCGCGCGTCGTTCCGGCAAGATCCGCCAGCTGACAGTCGCTGGCCTGATCGCCGAGGCGATCCGTCGCGTCAGCAATGAAGAATCCGTCAGCGCCATGTTCCACTGAGTCCTGTCGGCGGGCCCTGCTCGCCGCTGCTCGTGGAACAGGCACTGACAACGGCAGATGATCCGTCATCTGCCGACAAGCGGCCGGCCCGGAAATCTCCGGGCCGGCCTCATGGATCCGGTAGCGCTCTGGTCGCGGGGGCTGCCGGATTCTCATTAGACCCTTGAGGTATCTGCAAAATGAAACTGTTCAAACTGAATGCTGAAGTTCGTGAAGACCTGGGGAAAGGTGCGAGCCGCCGCCTGCGTCGTACGAACGACTTCGTGCCGGCCATCATCTACGGTGCCGACCAGGCCCCGACTCCGGTCATGATCGACAAGCCGAGCCTGTACAAGGCGGTTGACGATGAGGCGTTCTACTCCTCCATCATCACCCTGAATGTTGCGGGCAAGACCGAGAAAGTCGTCATCCGTGACCTGCAGCGTCACCCGTTCAAGCCGCTGCTGACTCACGTCGACTTCCTGCGCATCGATCCGACCCACAAACTGACCATGAACGTGCCGCTGCACATCACTGGTCAGGAAGCCTGTGTCGGTGTCAAGGACCAGGACGGCGTCCTGCACGTCCTGGCGACTGACGTCGAAATCAGCTGCCTGCCGGCCGCCCTGCCGGAATACCTGGAGCTGGACGTGTCCAAGCTGGAAGTTGGCCACACCCTGCACCTGTCCGACATCGCTCTGCCGGAAGGCGCCGAGTCCGTTGCCCTGTCCCACGGTGCCGATCACGACACCGCTGTGGTCAACGTCACTCGTCCGAACATCTCTGCTGACGCAGAAGATGCTGCTGAAGGCGAAGAAGCACCTGCTGCAGAATAACGCAGCCTGATCAAGGAGCCAGACAGCGCATGTCACGAGTGAAAGCGATCATCGGCCTCGGTAACCCGGGGAGCGAATACGAAGACACCCGTCACAATGCCGGCGTCTGGCTCCTTGACGCTCTTGCGCGCCACGGTCACACCACGTTGCGTCCGGAACGCAAGTTCCATGGCCAATACGCGAAGGTCCACTTCGCCGGTCAGGATCTGCATTTGCTGTTCCCATCGACGTTCATGAATCGCAGCGGTCAGGCCGTGGCCGCATTGTGCAACTTCTACAAGCTCGCCCCGGATGAACTGCTCGTCGCCCACGATGAGCTGGACATCGACCCCGGCACCGCCCGCTACAAGCAGGGTGGCGGCCATGGTGGTCACAACGGATTGCGCGACATCATCAGCGCACTGGGCAACGACAAATCGTTCCATCGTGCCCGCATCGGCATCGGCCACCCCGGCAATGCCAAGCTGGTGACCAACTTCGTGCTCGGACGTCCCGGCAAGGCTGAACGCCAGTCCATCGACGACGCCATCGACGAAGTGGTGATGACCCTCCCCGACGCCATCAGTGGCGAATGGGCGCGGGCCATGAATCGCCTGCATTCCTTCAAGAGCTGAACCTCTGCAACACCCGGCATCACCCCTCTCCGAATTTCGGTGATTCGCTCAGCGCATCACCTCGCTTGCGTGCGCGCGTCTCGCCACGCGATCAGCAGCAAAAGGCATCATTTGTCGCGCGACATGCGCCCAATGGATGACCTCGGCGGCATGAGGCCTTACACTTCCCGCCTGTCTTCATTCCGTGCCTGCCCACTCGTTTCCCCGCATGCCCAGTGCCCGTGCACTCAGAGCCTGCTGGTCGAGACGACTGCCAGCGCCACGCCCCATTCGATACGTCACACCAGGATCTAGCGCCATGGGTTTCAATTGCGGCATCGTCGGCCTGCCGAACGTCGGCAAGTCCACTCTCTTCAATGCACTGACCAAGTCTGGCATTGACGCCGAGAACTTCCCCTTCTGCACCATCGAGCCGAACACCGGCATCGTGCCGATGCCTGACCCTCGCCTGAACGCGCTGGCCGAGATCGTCAAGCCGGAGAAGGTGATCCCGACCACCATGGAATTCGTCGACATCGCGGGTCTGGTCGCGGGCGCTTCCAAGGGCGAAGGTCTGGGCAACAAGTTCCTGGCCAACATCCGCGAGACCGATGCCATCGCACACGTGGTGCGCTGCTTTGAGGATGACAATGTCATCCACGTCGCCAACCACGTCGATCCGGCCGCCGACATTGAAACCATCAACATCGAGCTGGCCCTGGCCGACCTCGACAGCGTCGAGCGCAGCATCCAGCGCCTGGCACGTGTCGCCAAGGGTGGCGACAAGGAAGCCATCGCCACCAAGGCCGTACTGGAGCGTATCCAGCCGCACCTGGCCGAAGGCCAGCCGCTGCGCAGCTTCGGCCTCAGCGATGACGACCTCAAGATCGTGCGTGGCTTCGGCTTCCTGACCCTCAAGCCGACCATGTACATCGCCAACGTCAGCGAGGAGGGCTTCGAGAACAATCCCTACCTCGATATCGTGCGTGGCATCGCTGCCAATGAAGGCGCCAGCGTCGTGCCGGTGTGCAACAAGATCGAAGCCGAGATCGCCGAGCTGGACGAGGAAGAGCGCGAGATGTTCCTCGACGAGCTGGGCATGGAAGAGCCGGGCCTGGATCGCGTCATCCGTGCCGGTTACGAGCTGCTGGGCCTGCAGACCTACTTCACCGCTGGCGTGAAGGAAGTGCGTGCCTGGACCGTCAAGATCGGCGCTACCGCACCGGAAGGCGCCGGCGTCATCCACACCGACTTCCAGAAAGGCTTCATTCGCGCCGAAGTCATCTCCTATGACGACTTCATCGCCTACAAGGGCGAGCAAGGTGCCAAGGATGCCGGGAAGTGGCGCCTGGAAGGCAAGGACTACATCCTCAAGGATGGCGACGTGGTGCACTATCGCTTCAATGTCTGAGGCCTCGGGCGCAGTCAGTGCCTGGTGAGCCAGCCTGAAAGCGTCTGATGCTGCATAAAACGCCCCTGATCTCCCACGAGGTCAGGGGCGTTCTGCGTTCTCATCATGCGAACACCATTCACCAGCCTTGTTCATGCTTCGAACACTGGCACTTCCAGCCATTGCGCGGCCTGTCTGGCGAGCTGGTCTGCCAGCGACTGCGCCAGCCGCGAGCGACCCGCCTCGCGTCGCCACACGGCGCTCAACTCCAGCTCACCCGCCTGGGGCAACTGACGCGCGCTCAAGCCACGCTCCCTGATGGCGGCATGCGCCGTGAGCGCATCGACCACCGCCAGCCCCTCCCCCGCCTGAACCAGCGCCGCCGCCAGTGGATAGGTCTGCACTCGTGTCACGATGCGCGGTGAAGATGGCAAAGCGCTTGAAGCTTCCTGCGCCACGCGCGCCAGCAAACCATCGAGTCGCCGCGCCAGCGGGTCGTGCGCCCCCAGCGCGATCAGGCGCTGACCGGCGAGTTCCGCCACCGTCATCGGCGCTTGCTGACAGTCCTGTGCCCAATACCCCTCAGGCGCGAGCACCAGGAGCGGCATGCGCACCAGCGGGCGCGTCATCAGCGCAGGATGCGTCGGCGCACTCAGCGTGAAGGCGATATCGACCTCATGCAGCAGCAGAGCATCGACGATCTCGCGGGTATGCTGGGTCGCCAGCTCACAGCTGACTCGCGGCTGACGCCGGCGCCACTGCCCCAGCGCCTGCGGCAGCAATTGCTGGGCGATGGCAGGCGTTGCCACCACCTTGAGCGTGCGTGCCTCGCCCTCACGCAAGCCATCGACCAGCCGCCTCACATCGTCCAGCTGCCCCAGCATTCCCTGGCTGGCCGCCTCCAGCTTGCGCGCCTCCTCGGTAGGATGAAGCTGCCCTGCACTGCGCGTGAACAGTGTAATGCCCCACTGCCGCTCGACCTGCTGCAACGCCTTGCTCGCCGCCGGCTGGGAGATATGCAGCAACCGCGCCGCACCGGTCACGCTGCCGGCCTGCAGGACGGCGTGAAAGATCTCCAGATCCCTGAGCCGCATGCGCTATCTCCCTGTCCGATTGTCTAGAAGGCTAACTTGAGAGCTTGCTTGAGGGTTCACTTGAGGGCGCACTTCAGCGCCCGCGCATCAGGTTACCCCATAACCTCGGGTTATGGGGCGGCACATCCTTTTCATTCGCCACTCACGCCAGCGACCGGCAAGCTCGAGCACAACGAAACACGACCTTCGCGACCCGGGAGCCCAGCATGCAACACCACGTGACCGTCATCGGAGGCGGCGTGATCGGCCTCGCCAGTGCCCATGCCCTGGTGCGCGCCGGCCACTGCGTGACTCTGATCGATGCCCATGCCGAGGTCGCCAGCGAGACCAGCCACGCCAATGGCGGCCAGCTGAGCTATCGCTATGTGGCGCCACTGGCCGATGACGGCGTGCCCCGTCAGGCCATCAAGTGGTTGCTGGCAGGCAATGAAGCACCACTGAAACTGCGCCCGCGGCTTTCCTCCGCACAATGGCGCTGGATGGCCCGCTTTCTGGCCGCCTGCAATCACCGTACCCATCAGGCCAGCGCAGCGCAGATGCTCTCACTGGCGCTGCACAGCCAGCAGGTGATGGCAGAGTGGCGCACACGGGATGTCCTCGATGACTTCGCCTGGCAGCAGCGCGGCAAGCTGGTGATCCATCGTGAACAGGCGACGCTCGACAAGGCAGCCGCGGCGCGCGTCGCCCCACAGGACCAACAGGTACTTGATGCACGTCAATGCATCGCGCTGGAGCCCTCACTGGCCCACCAGCAAGCCCATCTGTCCGGTGGCATCTTCAGCGCCTCGGATGAGACGGCGGATTGCCATGCCTTCTGCCAGGCGCTGGAGCGCAAGCTGCAGGCCTCCGGGCGCTACACGCGCCTCGCCAACACGCGCGTTGCCCCGCTGAGCGCACACAATGGACGCATCGCGCAGCTCGAGCTCAGACACCTTGATGGCCGCCGAGAATGCCTTGCCGTCGAAGAGGTCGTCATCGCGGCCGGCAATCACTCAAGTGAGCTGGTGAAGCCATTGGGCATCCGCCTCCCCCTGCAACCCCTCAAGGGCTATAGCCTCACCTTGGCGCTGGCAGCGGACATTCCACAAGCAGCCTCCCCGCGTATCAGCGTCACCGACTCGGCACGCAAGGTGGTCTATGCCGATCTGGAGTCGTCGGCATCGCGCCGGCTGCGCGTCGCGGCGATGGTGGATATCGGTCAGCGGGAACGCGACAGCTTCCACCCCGAACTGGATGCGCAACGCATTGCCGCCCTGCGCAAGCTGGCCAGCGACACCTTCCCCGAAGCCGGCGATTTCGCGCAGGCTACCCCCTGGGCCGGGCTGCGCCCCAGCACGCCCAAGGGGCCGCCTATCCTTGGCCGCCCTCGGCAAGCGGGCAGCCCGGACAATCTGTGGCTCAACGTCGGCCATGGCAGTCTTGGCTTCACGCTGGCCTGCGCCAGTGGCGACCTCATCGCACGCGCCATCTCGCGAGAGGCTCTGCCTGGCACTCTCACTGGCGAACTCACCGAGACCCTCGGCGATGCTCTCTGAGACGCTCTCCGCGATGGTCTCTGCAAAAACCTCTCTTATGCCCTCGCTGCGTGGCCTGAGCGCTAGCCTGATGAATTCTCTGCCACTTTTTCGCACTGATACATTGACAACATCACGGACAATCCGTAATATTCGCCTCCGTTGGACGGCTACATAGCTCAGCTGGTTAGAGCACATCACTCATAATGATGGGGTCCCCTGTTCAAATCAGGGTGTAGCCACCAACCGAGATTCGAAAGGCCTGACTGCTTGCAGTCAGGCCTTTTTCGTTGCGCGCGTTCTGCGCCGAAACCTTGATCGGACTCCACTCACACCTCGCGTATCCGACACCCTGCTCCGCAGCCCTCGAACCAGAACCCGAGCATCAAAAAGGGCGGCCCACAGGCCGCCCTTTTTGATGCTCGTCTTTATACGATATTACGATACGCGCCCGCTATCTCAGCACAATCCGGCTCGACTCAGTCCAGCTGCTCACGATTGCAGAATGCCACCAGCACCTTGATCAGCATGGCAACATCGGCACTGCCGGACGTCTCACGAATCGAGTGCATGCCCCATTGCGGCAGCCCGACATCCAGAGTCGGCACCCCCACCTCGCTGGCGGTGATCGGCCCGATGGTGCTGCCACAGCCCATGTCGGCGCGACTGACGAAAGTCTGCACCGGCACATCCTGCTCACGACACAGCTCACGGAACAGTCCGGCCGTGGTGCTGTTGGTGGCGTAACGCTGATTGGCATTGACCTTGATGACCGGGCCGGCATTCAACTTCGGCCCATGCCCCGCATCATGCTTGTCCGCAAAATTGGGGTGCACGGCGTGGGCATTATCGCAAGAAATCATCAAGGAGCGCTGTACGAGGCACTGATAGCCTTCTTCGCTGTCCAAGCCGACGTAGTGATTGATGCGCTTGAGCACATCGGCCAGGAAGGGGCCCTGGGCACCGCAGGCACTGGCACTGCCGACTTCCTCGTGATCAGTGGCAACGAACAGCGAGCCCTGGCTGCCATCGGCCTCCAGCAGCGCCTCGAGACCGACGAAGCAGGACAGCAGATTGTCGAGGCGCGCACTGGTGATCAACTCACCTTTCAGCCCCGACTGCGCCGCCGGCTGCAGATCATGCAACCCCAGCTCGAAGTCGACGATATCCGCGACCCGCACGCCGTGCTGCTCCTCGATCAGATCGGTCAACAGCGCATTGAAGACCTTTGCGGGCGTACCGGCCTCGTCCCCCAGCTGCATGACCACGGCAGACATCTGGGTCTGGGCATTGATGGCACGCCCGTTGTTGACGTCACGATCCAGATGGATCGCCAGGCTCGGCACACAGGCAAATGGGCGCATGACCGTCAGCAGCAGCGCCTCGCGACGACCGTCCGCATGCCGCACCTGGACACGGCCCGCAAGCCCCAGATCGCGATCGAACCAGGTGCTCAGCAGCACGCCGCCATAGGTCTCGACGCCCAGCGTCAACCAGCCCTGACTGGCCTGTGCCGGATTGGGCTTCAGGCGCAGACAGGGCGAATCGGTGTGCGCCCCGATCATCCGAAGCGAGCTCAGCGACGTATCACCTTTCGGGAGCTGAAAGGCGATCAATGAGGAATCATTGCGCGTGACATAGGCGCGCTCACCGGGCGCCAACTGCCAGGAAGACGTCTCGCTGAGGCGGCGATAGCCCGCCTGTTCAAGACGCTGCGCCATGGAAGCCGTCGCATGCCACGGCGTGGGAGAAGAAGACAGGAAGTCGAGCAGTGCAGGAACGCGGGAATCCGCAATCGCATGAGTCATGATGGCGTCTGGTCCTCGAAGATATATGCAAGGCACTGTATAAGAAGAAACATGATGGGGAAAACCTGTGACGCCCCTCCGACGGCACGATTGCCATCCAGTCACCGCTCAGCGGGGCGTCCAAAAGCGCGACATGCCAGCCAAAGCCCTGCGCTGACAGAGTTTTCACAACCCCAACGCATCAACGCCAGACAACTGTGTATGGTGCGTGAGACTGCTACAATGCCCGCTCGACCCCCTGCGGGGAGGTCGTTCAGGGAGCAGAGTGTACATGAATCGGGAGTGCTTCATTGATGAGCCTGTTCGCAAACGTCCGGCGCACGGCATTCGTTGCCCTGTGTCTTGCCATGGCCGGCCCTGCCAGTGCCGCGGTCACCCCTACTGACGCCGATGCACAGGCTGCTCGCGAAGTTGCCGAGTCTTTGCGCTATGGGCATTACGAAGATGTGACCCTGGATGACCACTGGGCCAACCGCGCCTTTACGCAATACCTCAAGACTCTCGACCCCCAGAAAGCCTATCTGCTGGATGCGGACATCAGCGAGTTCAGCGACCTGCGTCACGATTTCGACGACGCCATGGTCGATGGTGATCTCGAACGCATCTATGGCCTCTACGAGCGCTATCAGCAGCGCCTTACCGCACGCCTCACCTGGCTGGTGAAGACGCTGGACGCCAAGCCGAGCTTCGATTTCGACAAGGATGATCGCCTGGCGCTGGACCGCAAGGACAGCCCGTGGGCCGACAGCGAGCAGGAGCTCGACGAGCTGTGGCGCAAGCGCCTCAAGAACGCCTGGCTGTCGATGTCGCTGTCCGACAAGAGCGATGACGAGATCGCCAAGACGCTCAGCGAGCGCTATTCCAACCAGCTCAAGCGCATCAAGCAGACCAACGATGAGGATATCCTGACGCTGGTGATGCATGCCGTGACCGGCAGCATCGACCCGCACAGCGAATACTTCTCGCCGCGCCAGGGCGAATCCTTCGATATCCAGATGAAGCTGTCACTGGACGGCATCGGCGCCCTGCTGCAATCCGAAGGCGAATACGTCAAGGTCTCGAGCCTCGTACCCGGCGGCCCTGCCGAGAAGGATGGCGAGCTCAAGCCGGCCGATCGCATCGTGGCCGTCGGCCAGGGTCAGGGCGACAGCGAGTGGACCAACGTGGTCGGCATGCGCCTGGATGACGTCGTGGACCTGATCCGCGGCCCGAAGGGCTCCGTCGTGCGCCTGGAAGTGATTCCGGCCCAGTCGCTGGATGTCACCAAGACGCGTGAACTGGATATCACCCGCGACACCGTCAAGCTTGAGGACCAGGCCGCCAATGCCAAGGTCATCGACGTCAAGCGCGATGACGGCGTCCACAGGATCGGTGTCATTCACGTGCCCGCCTTCTATGTCGACTTCGATGCCTGGCAGGCCGGTGAAGACGACTATCGCAGCACCACCCGCGACGTGGCGCGCCTGATCGACGAACTGAAGGCCAAGCAGGTGGAAGGCATCATTCTCGATCTGCGCAACAACGGTGGCGGTGCCCTGCAGGAAGCCAACTCGATGATCGGCCTGTTCATCGATCGCGGCCCCACCGTGCAGGTGCGCGACGCACGCGGCCGTATCAGCCTCTACGGCGATACCGATGCCGGCACCCACTATGACGGCCCGCTGACCGTGCTGGTCAACCGCCTCTCGGCCTCGGCATCCGAAATCTTCGCCGGCGCGATCCAGGACTACGGCCGCGGCCCGATTCTCGGCAGCCAGACCTTCGGCAAGGGGACGGTGCAGACCATCTCCTCGCTGAGCGAAGGCGAGATCAAGCTGACCCGCGCCAAGTTCTATCGCATCTCCGGCGACTCGACCCAGAACAAGGGCGTCAAGCCGGACATCGCCTTCCCAAGCGTCATCGACCCGCAGGAGATCGGCGAATCCAGCCTCGACTACGCACTGCCCTGGGATCAGGTACGCCCGGTGAAGTATCGCCGCTACGGTGATCCGGCACGCTATCTAGCCGCATTGCGCGCCCGCCATCAGAGCCGCGTCGAGCAAGAGCCCAACTTCAGCTATCTGAAGAGCGAAGTCGCGCTGTCAAAGGCACTGCGCGCGCAGCAGACCAGCATCAGCCTCAATCGTGAGCAGCGCAAACGCGAGATGGATGCCCAGGAAGCCGAGCAGCTGGCACTGGAAAACAAGCGCCGTCGCGCACTCAATCTCGAGCCACTGGCAAGCTTTGCCGAACTCGATGCTGCCAGCGACCATATCTCTTCTCCAGAGAGCGACCTGGAGCAGGAAGCCGATCTCGAAGAAGGCAGCAGCGACAAGGAAGCCAAGGACCCGATCGATCAGGCCCAGCTTCAGGAAAGTGCCGAGATCCTGCTCGACTACGCCCACCTCACCGGGGATCGCTAGACTCTCGTGACTCACACCACGACCGCCGCCTGATGGATACGGTCGACCGCCAAGGCCCCTGCTCTCACGCAACACCGAGCGCAGGGGCTTTTTCATGCCACCAAGAGAGCCTGTAGCACGCAGCATCACGGCCGCGCGAGGCAGCAACGCGTGCATAACAACACACAGGCAGCAACGCATACGCAGCAACGACAAGACAGAAAACGTAGCAGCAGAAACGAAATGGCATGTATCGCAGCGCCAGGCAGCTGCCGCGCAGAGGATGACAGCAGAATGCTGGCGACGCGGGAACACGCTCTCGAGACAGAACGCACGAAATGCCGAAGCAGGATACGTAGCAGGAGCAGACTGGCGAGCAGGGCTGGCGAACGGAACCAACAGGCAATGCTCAGACAGCGGTGGTGCGACCAACGGAGAACACGAGGGGAAGCAGGGAAGTGATATTGGCTCCTCGAACAGGACTCGAACCTGTGACCCAATGATTAACAGTCATTTGCTCTACCAACTGAGCTATCGAGGAACAACAAAAATATCGATCGATATCAGGGCGATATCGAAGCTGACGACGAGAAATTCATCTATCAGCGTCATTTCCGGCATTGGCAGGAAGCCTTGGATTGGCTCCTCGAACAGGACTCGAACCTGTGACCCAATGATTAACAGTCATTTGCTCTACCAACTGAGCTATCGAGGAACGACCGGAAATCCATCTGTCAGTGACATCATCATGGATGCTATCAGGCCGACATTTCAAGCATGCTGCATGTGCTATTGGCTCCTCGAACAGGACTCGAACCTGTGACCCAATGATTAACAGTCATTTGCTCTACCAACTGAGCTATCGAGGAACAACCTTGAACACGCGACGAATTATACGGAAATACTCAATGGCGTCAACCACCTTCGGCCATTCAGACCACCGCAGAACTCGCTCGATTCCTCCTGCCGGATCCACCTCCGAAAGCGCACGAAGCGACATCCAGATGTGACAAGGCCCGCACGGATGCAGGCCTTGGAATCACTGGTGGCTACACCCTGATTTGAACAGGGGACCCCATCATTATGAGTGATGTGCTCTAACCAGCTGAGCTATGTAGCCACACGACGAGGCGTATATTGCAGGTCAGGCTGCTGAATTGCAAGCACTTTTTATCAAAAGCCCAACAGGCGAGCCCGACGGGCCGATCAGATACCCAGCGAGGTCTTCACCGCGGCAAGGCCAGGCTCGCCCTCCACGGTCTCGACTCCCTTGAGCCAGGCCTCCAGCACCTGCGGGTTCTGCTTGAGCCAACTGGCCGCCGCGTCATCCGGATCTTCGCCGCCATCCATGATGTCGCCCATCAGCTGGTTTTCCATCTCCAGGGTGAACTCGAGATTGGAAAGCAGGGCCCCGACGTTGGTGCATGCCTCGCTGTAGCCCGCGCGGGTATTGGTATATACCGTCGCCCCCCCCAGATTCGGCCCGAAGTAATCATCGGCCCCTTCCAGATAGCCCATCTCGAAGCGGGTATTCATCGGGTGCGGTTCCCAGCCGAGAAACACGACCCACTCCTTGGCGGCAATCTTCGACTTCACTTCCGCCAGCATGCCGGCTTCCGAGGAGTCGATCATCTCGAACTCGCCCATGCCGAAGGCATCGTCATCAATCATGTCGGCAATGATCATGTTGCCGTCGTTGCCCGCCTCTATTCCGTAGATGCGACCATCGAACTTCTCGAGGTTGTCGGCAAGGTCCGCCACCGAGGTCACGCCGGCATCCAGTACATACTGCGGCACCGCCAGGGTGTATTTCGCGCCCTGGAGATTGGCGCGCGGGCGATCGACCTGCCCCTTGTCGATGTAAGGGTCACTGATGGAGGCCATCGACGGCATCCAGTTGCCCAGGAAGACATCGAAATCATCATTCTTCATGCCGGCATAGGCGATCGGCACCGAGATGGTGTCAGAGGTCGTTTCATAGCCCAGCCCCTCCAGCACGGCACGCGTCAGGGCGGTGGTGGCCGTGATGTCCGTCCAGCCGACTTCGGCGAAACGTACCGTGCGACATTCCTCCGACACGGCGGCCTGGGCCTGATTCACCATGACCGGCACGGCGATGACGCCCAGTGCCAACAGCACCTTACCAGGTGATCGTTTCATGCTAACCCCTTGTTTTATTGTTCGTTGTCATTCAACTCTCGAGCGTCGGTGCAACGTTCAACCTACGTTGAGATCGACATGCTGCCCCTCCTTGTTCTACCGCACTGTAACGCTTTTACCAACCGGCCCCGTCAACCCACTGACTTTCACGCCCGCCTGTCGCTACCCGCTACCTGCCCTCGATGACTCGCCCGTCTGTCCTTTTGATTCTCCTGTGACTGCCTCCTGCCTGCCCCGCCTTGCCTCAACTTGACGCATCGAGAATCAGCCTCTACACTTTTTGTTAATTGAACGTTCAATAAAAACTTTTCACACGACAGCATGGTGCAGCGCTCGCGGCAAACCGGTGATGATCCAGTACCATGGCCACACCCAGTGTCACACCGACCCGATAAACGAAAAGGACTCCGTTGATGCCCAAAGTGGGAATGGAACCTATCCGCCGCCGCCAGTTGATCCAGGCCACCATGCAAGCCATCGATGAGGCAGGACTCGCCGACGCGACCGTGGCCCGCATTGCCCGTCACGCAGGCGTGTCCACCGGTATCATCAGCCACTATTTCGGCGGCAAGGATGGCTTGATGGAAGCCACCATGCGCCAGATTCTCACTGACCTGCGCAGCGCCGTCAGTGAGCGTCGCGCCGCACTGGCCGACGACGACGTCCGCAGCCATCTGCGCGCGGTGATCGACGGCAACTTTGACCGCAGCCAGGTCAGTCAGAGCGTGTCCAAGACCTGGCTGGCCTTCTGGGCCTCCAGCATGCACCGCATTCCGCTGGAACGCCTGCAGCGGGTCAACGACAGGCGCCTGATCTCCAATCTGTGTGCGCTCTTCCGCCGCTGCATGCCGCTGAACGAGGCACGTGATGCCGCGGCAGGACTGGCCGCATTGATCGACGGCCTGTGGTTGCGCGGTACGCTGGACCCGACCGGCCTCGATGTCGAGCGCGCACGCCGCCTCGCCTACGAATACGCTGACTACCAGCTGACACGTCACATGGCAGTATCCCTGAACGCGACAGACTCCCCCACTTCCCCTGAACCCAGTAAGGAGCGCACGCATGGCTAACGGCAACGCAAGCTTCCCGACCCAGACCCTCTACATCGGTGGCCGTCGGGTCGAGGCTACCTCCGGCGAGACCTTCGAGACCGTCAACCCGGCCACCGGCGAAGTCATCGCCGAGATCCAGCAGGCCAGCGGTGCCGACGTCGATACCGCCGTCGAAAGCGCCCTGCAGGGGCAGAAGGTGTGGGCCGCGATGACCGGCATGGAGCGTTCACGCATCCTGCGTCGCGCCGTGGACCTGCTGCGCGAGCGCAACGACGAACTGGCGCTGCTCGAGACTCTCGACACCGGCAAGCCGCTGTCCGAGACCGAAGCGGTCGACATCGTCACCGGTGCCGATGCACTCGAGTACTACGCGGGCCTCGCGCCGGCCATCGAAGGCAGCCAGATGCCGCTGCGTCAGGAAGCCTTCGTCTATACCCGCAAGGAGCCGCTGGGCGTCATCGGTGCCATCGGTGCCTGGAACTACCCGATCCAGATCGCCTGCTGGAAGTCTGCCCCGGCCCTCGCTGCCGGCAACGCCATGGTCTTCAAGCCCAGCGAAGTCACGCCGCTGAGCGCACTGAAGCTGGCCGAGATCTTCACCGAAGCCGGCCTGCCGGACGGCGTGTTCAACGTCGTGCAGGGCGATGCCCGCGTCGGCGTGATGCTCACCGAGCACCCGGATATCGCCAAGATCTCCTTCACCGGGGAAGCCGGTACCGGCAAGAAGGTCATGTCCGCGTCCGCCTCTTCCAGCCTCAAGGAAGTCACCATGGAGCTGGGTGGCAAGTCCCCGCTGCTGGTGTTCGCGGATTCCGACCTCGACCGTGCCGCCGACGGCGCCATGATGGCCAACTTCTACAGCTCCGGTCAGGTGTGCACCAACGGTACCCGCGTGTTCGTCGAAGCCAGCGTCAAGGCTGAATTCGAGGCGAAGATCGTCGAGCGCGTCGCGCGCATCAAGGCCGGCGACCCGCAGGACCGCGCCACTACCTTCGGTCCGCTGGTCAGCTTCGAGCACCTGGACAAGGTCGTCTCCTATCTGGAGATCGCCAAGCAGGACGGCGCACGTCTGCTGGTCGGCGGCGAGCGCATGAACGAAGGCGACTTCGCCAAGGGCGCCTGGGTCGCGCCGACCGTCTACACCGACTGCAGCGATGACATGCGCATCGTGCAGGAAGAGATCTTCGGTCCGGTGATGTCCATCCTGTCCTTCGACAGCGAAGAGGAAGTCATCCGTCGTGCCAACGACACCACCTATGGCCTGGCGGCTGGCCTGTTCACCGAAAGCCTGAACCGCGCGCATCGCGTGATCCACCAGCTCGAAGCCGGTATCTGCTGGGTCAACACCTGGGGCGAGTCGCCGTCCGAAATGCCGGTCGGCGGCTACAAGCAGTCCGGTATCGGTCGCGAGAACGGTGTCGAGACGCTGTCTCACTACACCCAGACCAAGTCCGTGCTGATCGAGATGGGCCCGTTCGAGTCCGCCTTCTGAGCCATCACTGGTCACAAGGCCTGATGACAGCAGTACCCTCTGGCGCCAGAGGCTGAAGTACCGGAACTCAAGACCGGGCTTCAAGACCGGGTTTCAAGGCCGGGTTTCAAGACCAAACCCCAAGCACCGGACCTCAAGTACGACAACGCGCCAGATGCCCCACCTGCCGGCATGTCGAACACTCGCCATGCCGGCTGCACGCCGCGTCGCTCGCCAGAGCCGCGCGCAGTGCCCGAATTCCGATGAGTCGTTGAGCTTCCGATGGCAGCTTGCTGTCATGCGGTGCCCCGACGACTCTTCACAGACACATCACCGTATCCATCCGCCCGGCAGTGGCCACCCCTCGTCGTCGACGGGGCGTCCTGCGCCCGCATGTGGCATCTGATACGAAAGGAGATTTCATGAGCCAATTCGAGCGTGAATACGACTACGTCATCATCGGTGCCGGCAGTGCCGGCAACGTGCTGGCCACCCGCCTGAGCGAAGATTCCGACGTCAGCGTGCTGTTGCTGGAAGCCGGTGGCCGCGACCACCGCTTCGACTTCCGTACCCAGATGCCCGCCGCCCTGGCCTACCCGCTGCAGGGACAGCGCTACAACTGGGACTTCAAGACCGATCCCGAGCCACACATGAACAACCGTCGCATGGAATGTGGCCGCGGCAAGGGTCTGGGTGGCTCCTCGTTGATCAACGGCATGTGCTACATCCGCGGCAACGCGCTGGATTACGACAACTGGGCCAAGGACCCCATCCTGGCCGACTGGAACTATCGTGAGTGCCTGCCCTACTTCCGCAAGTGCGAGACGCGCGATATCGGCCCGAATGACTACCATGGCGGCGACGGCCCGGTGTCGGTCACCACGCCCAAGCAGGACAACAACGAGCTCTATCACGCCTTCATCGCGGCAGGCATCGAGGCGGGCTATCCGGCCACCGAAGACGTCAACGGCTACCAGCAGGAAGGCTTCGGCCCGATGGACCGCTTCGTGACAAAGGAAGGCCGTCGCGCCTCCACCGCGCGCGGCTATCTGGATACCGCCAAGAAGCGCTCCAACGTGACCATCGAGACACGTGCCACTACCGACGTCATCCTGTTCGAGGGCAAGACGGCGGTCGGCGTGAAGTATGAGCGCAAGGGTCAGGACCACCGCGTGCGTGCGCGCAAGGAAGTGCTGCTGTGCGCTGGCGCCATCGCCTCGCCGCAGATCCTGCAGCGCTCCGGCGTCGGCAATCGTGAGCACCTCGAGCCGCTGGGCGTGAAGATGGTCCACCACCTGCCGGGCGTGGGCGAGAACCTGCAGGATCACCTCGAGCTCTACATCCAATACGAGTGCACCAAGCCGATCTCGCTCTACCCGTCCCTCAAGTGGTACAACCAACCGCCCATCGGCCTGGAGTGGATGCTCAAGGGGACTGGAGTGGGTGCCAGCAACCAGTTCGAGGCTGCCGGTTTCATTCGCAGCGATGCCAGCGAGGCCTGGCCGAACCTGCAGTATCACTTCCTGCCGATCGCGATCAGCTACAACGGCAAGAGTGCGGTGCAGGGCCACGGCTTCCAGGCACACGTCGGCTCCATGCGCTCCCAGAGCAAGGGCCGCGTTCGCCTGACCTCACTCGATCCCAAGGCCGCGCCGTCGATCTTCTTCAACTACATGGCCGAGGAGCGTGACTGGGAAGAGTTCCGCGCCGCCATTCGCCTGACTCGCGAGATCATCGCTCAGCCGGCACTGGACGATTACCGTGGCCGCGAACTGGCACCGGGCGCTGACGTCCAGACGGATGAGCAGCTTGATGAATACGTGCGCAATCACGCCGAGACGGCCTACCACCCATGCGGTAGCTGCCGCATGGGCAGTGACGAGACTTCGGTGGTCGATGGTGCCGGTCGCGTGCATGGTCTCGACAACCTGCGCGTCGTCGATGCCTCGCTGTTCCCGGTCATCCCCACCGGCAACCTGAACGCGCCGACGATCATGCTGGCGGAGAAGATGGCTGACAAGATTCGCGGCCGCGCGCCGTTGCCGCCGTCCGACGCCGACTACTTCGTGGTCGAGCCGGGCACACCGGCCAAGCAGCCCGCCAAGCGCAAGATCGACTCTGCTCCGATAAATGGTTGAGCTCCGATCAATGGCTGAGCACTGATCAATGACTGAGCACTGATCAACGCCAGAGCCAGTGCGAGTCAACGCCTGAGACAGGTAGTCTGACCTCACGCACGCAAGCGTTATCGATCGTCCAAGGCCCCGCATTGCGGGGCCTTTTTCATGCCTGTCAGACAGCTTTCACTCACTCCAGTCTGGCGCTCGCCGACTGCCTCCCCCGGGCGACTGCCCTTTTCGAGAATGAATCCGCACACCTTAGACCTTGGACGTACTGCAGGGTCGGGCAACATGGGATACGCTGAAGAGAATTCAAACAACTGTTCTAAACGCATAGCTGCTACGCTGTAGAAACGCCATGCAAAGACACCATCCCTCGCCACCCGGAGATCCTGCCATGACGCAGCTCATCCTCATCCTTGTCGCCGTTGCCGGTCTGTTGGCCGTCATGGCACGCGAAGCCGGGGCCCTCGCGGCCATCGGTGTACTCGCCATCATCGGTATCGTAGGCCTGGCGGTCGACGCGCCGGTGCTGGGCTGCCTGCTGCTGATCGGCGCGGCACTGGTCGCGGTGTGTGGCCTGCCGGCCCTGCGCAGCAAGTGGCTCAGCCCGCGCCTGTTCGCGATGTTCAAGAAGGTCTCCCCCAAGGTCTCGGACACCGAGAAGGTGGCGCTGGAAGCCGGCACCGTGTTCTGGGATGCCGAGCTCTTTTCCGGCAAGCCGCAGTGGGACACCCTGACCGCTCAGCGCAATGACGGTATCACCAGCGAAGAGCAGGCCTTCATCGACCAGCAGTGCTCAACGGCCTGCGGCATGACCAACAGCTGGGAGATCGCCCGCGAGCGTGCCGATCTGCCCGAGGAACTGTGGGAATTTCTCAAGCGCGAGAAGTTCTTCGGCATGATCATTCCCAAGGAATATGGTGGCTTGGGCTTCTCGGCCAAGGCCCAGTCACTGGTGCTGCAGAAACTCTCGGTCAACGAGACACTGATGGTCACCGTCGGTGTGCCCAACTCCCTCGGCCCGGGCGAGCTGCTGCTCAAGTACGGCAGCGAAGAACAGAAGAACTATTACCTGCCGCGTCTGGCTGATGGCCGCGAGATTCCGTGTTTCGGCCTGACCGGCCCGCGTGCCGGCAGTGACGCGACCTCCATTCCGGACACCGGCATCGTATGTCGCGGCATGCATGAGGGCGAGGAAGTCGTCGGTATCCGCCTGAACTTCGAGAAGCGCTGGATCACCCTGGCGCCGGTCGCCACCGTGGTCGGCCTGGCCTTCCGCATGTTCGACCCCGAACACCTGCTGGGCGACGTGGAAGACATCGGCATCACCTGCGCCCTGATTCCGCGTGATACCGACGGCATGGACATCGGCCGTCGTCACCACCCGATCGGCGCGCCGTTCATGAATGGCCCGATCTTCGGCAAGGACGTCTTCATTCCGCTCAGCTACCTGATCGGTGGCGAGCAGATGGCCGGCCAGGGCTGGAAGATGCTGGTCGAATGTCTGTCGGTGGGCCGCTGCATCACGCTGCCGTCCGGCTCCGCGGGTATCTCGCGCTACGCATTGGGCTGGAGCGCCGGCTTTGCGCGCATCCGTCGTCAGTTCAATCTGCCGGTGGCCGAGATGGAAGGCGTGCAGGAGCCGCTGGCACGCATGGCCGCGATGAACTACATCAGCCAGGCGTCGGTGCTGCACACCGCCAACATGATCGACAATGGCCACAAGCCGGCGGTGCCCTCCGCCATCCTCAAGAGCCAGCTGACCGAAATGGCCCGCTCGCTGCTGGCCGATGGCATGGACATCCACGGCGGACGCGGCGTGACGCTTGGCCCGCGCAACTACATCGGCGTGGCCTATGCCGGCACCCCGGTCTCGATCACGGTGGAAGGCGCCAACATCATGACCCGCAACCTGATGATCTTCGGTCAGGGCGCGATCCGCTGCCATCCTTACGTGCTGGAAGAACTGGCCGCCAAGGACGCCGATGACCTGAACGCCTTCGACCAGGCCTTCTTCCGCCATGCAGGCCTGATCTTCGGCAACGCGGCTCGCGCCTTCACCCAGAGCTTCGGTATCGGCGGCAAGGCCACAGGCTTCGATGCCGTCGCCACGCCCTACGCCAGCCACATCAACCGCTTCAGCGCCGCCTTCTCGCTGTCCGCCGATGCGGCCATGGCAAGTCTCGGCTCCAGCCTCAAGGCGCGCGAGATGCTGTCGGCACGCCTGGGCGACGTGCTCTCCAACCTCTATCTGGCGTCATTGACGCTCAAGCAGTGGCACGAATCCGAGGCCTGCGAACACGAAGAGGCGCTGTTCCACTACAGCATGCAGTGGCTGCTGCACCGCGCGGAAAAGGCACTGGATGAGCTGTTCGCCAACCTGCCCAACCGTGCACTCGGCACTGCCCTGCGCGTGATCGCCCTGCCGCGTGGTCGTCAGTTCGCCATGCCCAGGGATAGCCTGACGCGCGAGATCGCCCGTGCCGTCTCCACCGACACTGCACTGCGTGCCAAACTGACCGACAATACCTGGGACGCGCAGGACGAAGGCCAGAAGGACAATGCCCTCGCCCGCTACAACGCGCTGCTCAAGGACTACCCGCGCGCCGAGCCGATCTACAAGGCGCTGGCCAAGGCCTACCACAAGGGCGAGATTCCGGCCGACGCACTGTCTCCGGAAGCGCGTATCGAAGCGGCGGTCGAGGCAGGCATTCTGTCCGCCGAGGATGGCGACTTCATGCGTGTCTTCGAAGCCGAGGTACTCGACATGCTGACCGTCGACCATTTCGATTTCGATGCCTTCGTGCGCAAGCCGATGGCGAGTGACGGCACCGCCTCCAACCCGCAGCAGGACGCCGCCTGATCACTGGCCGACGCCCACGTGATCGACGCACGAACTGATCGCTGACCGCCGATCGCAGAACCACAAAGGCCCCGCTCATTGAGCGGGGCCTTTGTCTTGGTGGAGCATGTCATTCGCTTACGTCATCTCATCCTCAGATATGACGCGCGAAGTGCTCCAGGTCACGCACGAAGGCGCTCTTGTAGGTCTCGAAGTCCTTCGGGCGCGCCTTGAAGGAGCGCTTGATGCGCTCGCGGTCCAGACGCAGCGGCGCGTCCAGGGCCGCCAGGTTGCCGACACGCGCCGCCGGATTCATGCCGACCAGCTCGCGCGGCTGATCGCCTTCGGCCTCGGCCTCAAGCCAGTCGTTGATGCCGGCGCGACGCAGCACGCTGACCAGTGAGCTGTCGGTGATGCGCACCTGAAGGCGGCCATGATCTGACAGCTGGGAGACCAGCGCGATGCCGTGGTCGTGACCGCGATGCACCGTCGGCGTCGCCCACAGCGCCAGATTCAGGCCACGTGCGTTCTCGTCGAGTACCAGCAGCGCAGCGGAGTGGATGCGCTCGGCATCGTCGACCAGCGCGAACAGACGCGCCATCTCATTCTCGAACCACACCCCACGCACGCCGGCGTAACTTACCAGCGCATCCAGACCCCCTTCGCGGCCATGGACTTCGGCGCACAGCATCGCCAGACAGGCATCACGTCGGGCACCGGCACTCACTTCAACCACTTTCATCGCGTTCTCCGCCACAGGCATTTTCAGCGCGCAAGACTAGCACACTCGCTCGCCGGCCGCTTATTCCGGCCTTGAGTTGCCCCCGGCGCCTCACCTGCCAGCCGGAGATGACCTGAGAGCAGCCCACACCCGCTGCTCAGTCACAAGATCGACCCAGGTTCAGTCCTGACGTCAGCCTGGCTCGAATGAACATCTCACTGTCACAAAGTTGTAAGGCGGGCGCTATAGAGTCGTCTACGCTTTTCGGACGATCATCAAAAGAACAAGAAAATGTTCACTTGATCGTCGCCATCGATCGTCAGCGGCCAGCGTCCTTCTTCTTTGTTGCGGAAGCTGGCCAGGGGAACCTCTCAGGAGTTTGACCATGCGCCGCCCGACTCATCATGCAAGTACCCGCACGACCGCCACCGCGACTCGTCGCCTTGCCAGCCTCGCGCTGGCCATCGGTTTCGCCTCCGCCTCCGCCAGTGCCCTCGCCGCCACCGAAGTCGAGTGGTGGCATGCCATGGGTGGCGGGCTCGGCAAGAAGGTCGACGAGATCGCGGCCGACTTCAACGCAAGTCAGGACGACTACATCGTCAAGCCGGTCTTCAAGGGCAACTACTCCGAGACCATGACTTCCGCCATCGCCGCCTTCCGCGCTGGCAAGGGCCCTGACATCGTGCAGATCTTCGAGGTCGGCACCGCCACCATGATGAGCGCCAAGGGCGCGATCGTCCCGGTGCATCAACTGATGGCAGACTTCGCGCCGCAGGAAGGCACCGCCTTCGACCCGAACGCCTACCTGTCTGCCGTCACCGGCTACTACACCGATACCGACGGCAAGATGCTGTCGATGCCGTTCAACTCCTCCACGCCGGTGACCTATTACAACAAGGACGTGCTGGCCAAGGCGGGCGTCGAGTCCCTCCCGCAGACCTGGCAGGAAATGGGCGCTGCGCTCAAGAAGGTCGTCGATTCCGGTGCCGCCAGCTGTGGCCTGACCACTACCTGGCCGTCCTGGGTGATGCTGGAGAACTTCTCGGCACGCAATGACGTGCCCTTCGCCAGCCAGGCCAACGGCTTCGCCGGTACCGATACCCGTCTTGAATTCAACAAGACTGCCGTGGTCGACCACATCCAGCGTCTCGATGACTGGCAGGCCGACAAGCGCTTCGTGTTCGGCGGCCGCTTCGATGACGCGGCGCCCAAGTTCTACTCCGGCGAGTGCGCGATGATGATGGGCTCTTCCGCCAGCTATGCCGGCGTCAAGGAAAGCGCCAAGGGCTTCGAGTTCGGCGTGGCACCACTGCCCTATGACAGCGATGTGATCGAGACGCCGCAGAACTCCATCATCGGCGGCGCGTCGCTTTGGGTATTGTCCGGGCACAGCGATGAGGAATACCAGGGCGTCGCCAAGTTCTTCCAGTACCTCTCCAAGCCCGAAGTGCAGGCCGACTGGCACCAGTTCACCGGCTATCTGCCGATCACCACTGCCGCGGCAGAGCTGACGCGCGAGCAAGGCTTCTACGCCGAGAACCCGGGTACCGACGTCGCCATCACCCAGATGACCTCCGCGACGCCAACCGAGAACTCCAAGGGGCTGCGCCTGGGCAACATGGTGCAGATCCGCGACGTGATCAATGAAGAGCTGGAGAAGATCTTCTCCGGCAAGGAAAGCGTGCAGGACGGCCTCGACAACGCCGTCAAGCGTGGCGACTCATTGCTCGAGAAGTTCGAACGCGCCAACGGCTGATCATCGCCATACCGGGGGCGGGCCCATGCAGGGCTCGCCCTCCCACCATTCTCCATCGCCAGAGAGCGGAAAGCGCACCCTCACGAGTGCCCTTTCCCTTCTCTCACGGCCTGAGACCATCATTTCGATCACGCCAGGCGCCACTCACGAACACGGCCGACGTGATCCGTCCTTCATCCCTTGCGAGACCTCTGCTGCATGGCTCATTTCAATCGACACCCCTTCACGCCATGGATCCTGCTGGCGCCCCAGCTGATCATCGTTGGCGTGTTCTTCTTCTGGCCGGCCTACCAGGCCATCGAGCAGGCCTTCTATGTCGAGGATGCCTTCGGGCTCTCGCGGGAATTCACCGGCCTGAGCAACTTCGTCAACGTGCTGAGCGAGCCGGAGTATCTCGAGACACTGTGGACGACCACCTATTTCTCCTTTGCCGTGGCCTTCGGTGCCATGGCACTGGCGCTGGGATTGGCCGTATTGGCGGACCGCGTGCTGCGCGGGGCCAATACCTACAAGACCTTCCTCATCTGGCCCTACGCCGTCGCACCTGCCGTCGCCGGAGTACTGTGGCTGTTCCTGTTCGACCCGACGCTGGGCATTCTGCCGGCACTGCTGTCCTCCATCGGCATCGACTGGAACCACAAGCTCAATGGCGACCAGGCCATGCTGCTGGTGGTGCTGGCCTCGATCTGGAAGCAGATGAGCTACAACTTCGTGTTCTTCCTCGCAGGACTCCAGGCCATTCCCAAGAGCCTGCTGGAAGCGGCCGCGATGGACCGCGCCGGCCCCTGGCGGCGTTTCTGGACCATCACCTTCCCGCTGCTCTCGCCGACCAGCTTCTTCCTGCTGGTGATGAACGTGGTCTACGCCTTCTTCGAGACCTTCGGCACCATCGATGCCACCACCCAGGGGGGCCCGGCCGGCTCGACCCGCACCCTGGTCTACAAGGTCTATGAAGATGGCTTCGTCGGGCAGGACCTGGGCTCGAGTGCTGCCCAGTCCGTGCTGTTGATGATCATCGTCGGTGTGCTGACGCTGATCCAGTTCAAGTATGTCGAGAAGAAGGTGCAGTACTGATGCGCTACAACCGCCCCGGGCTTGATATCGCAAGCCATGCTCTGCTGATCGTCGGCTGCGCGCTGTTCTTCCTGCCGGTCTGGATCGCCTTCAGCGCCAGTACCCACGAGATGGGGGACCTCTACTCCAACGTCGCCCCGGTCTGGATCGGCGAGGCAGGCCTGGACAACTATCGCCACCTGCTGGAGGACCCGGTCAGCAGTCTCGGCGCCGACGTGATGACCCTGCTGTTCAACTCGTTGCTGATGGCACTGGGTATCGCCATCGGCAAGATCATCATCTCGGTGATGGCGGCCTACGCGATCGTGTTCTTCGAGTTCCGCTTCCGCAAGCTGTGCTTCTGGCTGATCTTCATCACCCTGATGCTGCCGGTGGAGGTGCGCATCCTGCCGACCTTCAAGGTGGTGGCAGATCTCAACATGCTGGACAGCTACGCCGGCCTGATCCTGCCGCTGATCGCCAGCGCCACCGCGACCTTCCTGCTGCGCCAGTTCTACCTGACCATCCCGGCGGAACTGGTCGAGGCCGCGCGCATCGATGGCGCCGGGCCGTGGCGCTTTCTCAAGGACATCCTGCTGCCGCTGTCGAAGACCAACATCGCGGCACTGTTCGTGATCATGTTCATCTACGGCTGGAATCAGTATCTGTGGCCGCTGCTGATCACCACCGATGCCGACTACCTGACCATCGTCGTCAGCCTCAAGCGCATGCTGACCACCGGCGACGGCCTGGTGCCGTGGCAGGACGTCACCGCCACCACGCTGCTGGCCATGGGTCCGCCGGTCCTCGTCATCCTGTTCATGCAGCGCTACTTCATCAAGGGACTGGTCGACAGCGAGAAGTGATGCCTCGCACGTCAGCTTCCGACATCTCAAACGCAGCCCCCTGAATTCCGTTACGCCGTGATGGACTGACTTTTCCCTCACGGCACCGCTCTGGATACACATCTCATGGCAACACTGGCGCTCAAGCAGCTCAAGAAGCAGTACCCCAATGGCTACAAGGCCCTGCATGGCATCGATCTCGAGTTCGGCGAAGGCGAGCTGATCGTCATCGTCGGTCCTTCCGGCTGTGGCAAGTCGACCCTGCTGCGCACCCTGGCGGGGCTTGAAGACATCTCAGAGGGCGATCTGGAGATCAACGGCCAGCGCGTCAATGAGCTGGAACCCGCCGAGCGCGACATCGCGATGGTGTTCCAGAACTACGCGCTCTACCCGCACATGAGCGTGTTCGACAACATGGCCTACGGCCTCAGGAACCGGCGCACGCCCAAGGATGAGATCCAGCGCCGCGTCAGCGAGGCCGCCGAACTGCTGGGCCTGACCGAGCTTCTCGACCGCCGCCCCAGGCAGCTCTCCGGTGGCCAGCGTCAGCGTGTCGCCATGGGCCGTGCCATCGTGCGCAAGCCGCAGGTCTTCCTGTTCGATGAGCCGCTCTCCAATCTGGACGCCAAGCTGCGTGTCCAGATGCGCCTGGAGATCCGCCGCCTGCAGAAGCGCCTCAAGGTCACCTCCGTCTACGTGACCCATGATCAGACCGAGGCCATGACTCTGGCCGACCGTCTGGTGGTGATGAATGGCGGCCATGTCGAGCAGTTCGGCACGCCGATGGCGCTCTATGATCAGCCCGCCAGCCAGTTCGTCGCCGGTTTCATCGGCTCACCGGCGATGAACTTCCTGAGCGTCACCCAGGCACAGGCCAGCCTGTCGCTACCCTGTGGCGCAAGGCTTGCATTGAATGGCGAAGGCTTGGCGACCGGCGACGATGCAACGCTTGGCATTCGCCCCGAGCACCTGCAGGTGATGGGCAAGGATGAGGATCTGCCGACAGGAGCCGCGGAGCTGGAGGCGCGCATCGAGCTGGTCGAGCCGTTGGGCGCGGACACCCTCGCGTACTGCCGACTGCAAGGCCAGAGCGAGCCGCTGGTGGTCAGGCTGGATGGCGAACACGCGGTCGAGGAAGAACAGACACTGCGCCTGGCCGTGCTCCCGGCCCGCGCGCACCTGTTCGGTACCGACGGCAAGCGTCTGGCAACCCGTGAGCAGGAGACAACGGTCATCGAATGACCGCTTTCATTCCATCGCGGGACGACTGAACCTCTTGCCCTGATAACGTCATCATTGGATGGTAATGCTTGAGACCTGCCCTGATCAGTCTCGTGCCTGAGCATCAGTGATTCGCTTCTGCTGATCAGCGCCGCGGCTTCGTGGCGAGCAGCCATGCCATTCTTCTGTGAGGATTCACCATGATTTCATCGTCACATTCAACTGACAGCGCCCTGTCTCTGCCCCTGGCGATCGCACATCGCGGTCTGTCGGCCTATGCGCCGGAAAATACCCTGGCCGCCATTCAGGCGGCGCATGAGGCAGGCTTTCAATGGGTGGAGCTGGACGTGCAGTTGCTGGGCGACGGCACGCCGGTCATCTGGCACGATGCCGGCGTGAATCGCTGCTCGGATGGGCGTGGCAAGCTCAAGAATCTCGATTGGGACAGCGTGCAGACCTTCGATGTCGGCAGCTGGTTCAATGCGTCCTTTGCCGGTGAGCGCATGGCCTCACTCAAGCAGGCGCTGGAGCTGATCGCACGCCTGGACATGCGCCTGAATCTGGAGCTCAAGCTCAGTCCTGGCCACGATGCCCAGGCGCTGGTCGATGCCGCCATCCCGATGGCCACCGCCCACCTGCCCGCCTCACGCCTGATCATCTCGTCGTTTGACCCCCAGGCGCTGCGCCTGACACGACAACGCGACCCGCAGGTGCATATCGGCCTGCTCTACGATGACATCCCCGACGACTGGCAGAGCCTGGCCGATGAGCTGAACGCAAGCTCCGTGCATGCCGACTGGCGCGCCCTGACGCGGGTCGCGGCCAGTGCCGTCACCAGCCGTGGCCACAGGCTGCTCTGCTACACACCCAATGATGCGGCCGCCTTCGCGCCGCGCTGGGCCTGGGGTGTGGATGCCGTCATCAGCGATGACCCGGCCATCTTCAGCGAGGAAGACCGCCAGCCCACTCTGCCGAAAGACACCACCACGCAAGGGCTACCCCAGACATGACCCCGGGCATCGAGCGCGACAGTCGCAGCATCGAGCACGCAATCGATGATGCACTGACGCCGCGCCAGCAACAGATTCTCGAGCGGCTGGCCCGCGAGGGCCAGCTGGCGGTCGATCCGCTGGCCCACGCCTTCGACGTCACGCCCCAGACCATCCGGCGTGACCTGGGCGTACTGTGTGAGCGGGGGCTGGCGCGTCGTCGCCACGGCGGCATCGAGCGCCCACCGGGCGGCTACAACCTTGGACATTCCCAGCGCATCATGCTGGCGCGAACCGCCAAGCAGGCCATGGCCGCCAGCGTGGTCGCCGAGATTCCCGATGGCGCCACCCTGGCACTGGGCATCGGCACCAGCGTGGTGGCGGTCGCCGAAGCCTTGCTTGCCCGGCGCGGCCTGAGGGTGATCACCAACAATCTGCAGGTGGCGCAGGCGCTCTCGACCCATCCGGATGTCGCCGTCCAGTTGGCGGAAGGACAACTGCGCCCGCAGGATCTCGACGTGGTCGGCAGTGCCACCGTGGCCTTCTTCGCGCGTCATCAGGTCGATATCGCGGTCCTCGGCTGTGGCGGCCTCGATGCCGGTGGGCTGCTGGACTTCGACCCGGAAGAAGCCGCGGTCAGTCGTGCACTGGTCGGCCACGCCCAGCGCCGAATTCTGGTCGCCGACGCCAGCAAGTGGGGACGCGCCGCCATGTGCCGTATCGCCCCGCTCGAGGAGATCGATCTGCTGGTCACCGATGAGCTGCCCCACCAACCCGATTATCGCAGCGCGCTGGAGGCTGCCAGCCAGCAGAGTCTGTCGGTGCGCTTCACTGCCTGAACCAAGGCGCGTCATGCAAGCCGACACGCATCGACAATACTGAAGGGATACACGGCTGATGACAGCCGCGCCCCCATTTACCTTCTGAGGATTTCTGGAATCACCATGCAAGCCTTCGCCCACTGCCCTGCCAGCACCCTGTCGGGTATCCGGTATCTGTTGACCGATATCGATGACACCCTCACCCATGAAGGGCGTCTCGCGGCATCGACGCTGGCGGCGCTGGAGCGTCTGGATGCCGCCGGCATCAAGGTCATCCCCGTCACGGGCGGCTGTGCGGGCTGGTGCGATCACATCGCACGCGCCTGGCCAGTCGCCAGCGTGATCGGTGAGAACGGCGCCTTTGCCTTCCGCCGCCAGGGGCAGCGAATCCTCACCACCTGGTGGGAAGACGAGCAGCGCCTGCGCGCTCGCCAGCGCCACGTCATGACCGTCGCCCGTCAGCTGCTGCTCAACCATCCGCGCGCAGCACTGGCCCAGGACCAGCCCTTCCGCTTCGCCGATGTCGCGGTCGACCACTGTCAGGCGGTCGGCCCGCTGGCGCAGAGCGAGATTCGTGCCATCATCGCCGGCTTCACGGCTGCCGGTATTCAGGCGCGCGCCAGCTCCATCCACATCAATGCGTGGCAAGGCGAGTTCGACAAGGCGCGCATGTCAGTGCGAGTCCTCACCGAGACCTTCGGACTGGACCGCATGCAGTTGGAGCAGGAGGTGATGTACGTCGGTGATGCCCCCAATGATGCGCCGATGTTTGCCACCTTCCGCCATACCGTGGGCGTGGCCAACATCATTCAGCACCGCGCGGCACTCGGCTGGGAACCCAGCTGGGTAACACGCCACAGTCATGGCGCCGGGGTCGAGGAAATCGCCGAGGCTCTGCTCACGGCACGCAAGGGAGTCGAGAACGTCAAGACAGACGCCTGACCCTGTAACGGATGGCGGCCACAGGCCTTTCGACAGAAGACAGATATGAAAAAGCCCGCACGGCATCGCCATGCGGGCTTTTGTTATCCAGAAGATAAGCAATTGCGACAGTACCGGGCCATCAATCCTCGAAGAACAATCCCCGCAACCTCTCACCCGGATCATCAAAGCGCATGAAGGCTTCTCCCACCAGGAAGCCGTGAACGCCGCTGTCGCGCATCTTCGCCACATCGTCACGGGTATGAATGCCGGATTCGGTGACCACACGCACGCCTTGTGGCATGTCGGTCAACAGATCCAACGTCGTCTCCAGCGACGTCTCGAAGGTGCGCAGGTCACGGTTGTTGATGCCGACCAGCTCGATGCCCAGCGCCAGTGCACGCTTGAGCTCTTCGCCGTCATGCACCTCGACCAGCACATCCATGCCCAGCTCACGCGCCTGACGATACAGCGCGCTCAGACGTGCATCGTCCAGCGCCGCAACGATCAACAGGATGCAGTCGGCGCCGATGGCACGCGCTTCCAGCACCTGATATGGATGAATGATGAAGTCCTTGCGAATCACCGGAATCGAGACGGCGTCGCGCGCCTCGATCATGAAGTCCTCGTGCCCCTGGAAGAAGTCGGCATCGGTGAGCACCGACAGACAGGCGGCACCGGCCTTCTCGTAGGCCACGGCAATCTCGGCGGGCTCGAAGTCTTCACGAATCACGCCCTTGGAGGGTGACGCCTTCTTGACCTCGGCGATGATGGCCGGCTCGCCACGGTCAATGCGCGACGTCAACGCCGCGATGAAGCCGCGCGGCGCGCTCTGCTTCTCGATCAGGGCCTGCAGATCCGCCTCGCTCACCGCGGCACTGCGCTCGGCGATCTCTTCTTCCTTGCGCGCCAGAATCGTGGCCAGGATGGTCGGCAATGCCTTGTCAGTCATCTGCTCGGTGCTCATCAGCGGGTCGCTCCTTCATCATTGACCTGGGCGTAGACACGGGTGAAATCCGCCAATTCCTTCATCTTCTCGAATGGCAGCTTGCTGGCCTGCACATCCTCGGCAATGCTGACCCCCTCCTTGAGGCTGTCCGCGATGCCCGCCACATAGAGGGCCGCACCGGCATTGAGCGCCACGATGTCGCTGGCCGGGCCTTCATCACCGCGCAGCGCCTGCTGCACCAGCTTGAGACTGTCGGCAGACGTCTCGACGGCCAGCGAATCCAGCGACTGGCGCGCGATGCCGAAGTCTTCCGGCGCGATGCGATATTCGCGGATCTCGCCATCCTTGAGCTCATTGACCAGCGTCGGAGCCGCCAGCGAGATCTCGTCCAGACCATCATCGCTGTGCACCACCAGCACATGTTCGGCCCCGAGACGCTTGAGCGCTTCAGCCATCAGCGGCACCAGCGCCGCATCATAGACACCCAGCACCTGACGGGTGGCGCCGGCCGGATTGGTCAGCGGACCGAGGATGTTGAACATGGTACGCACGCCCATCTCGCGGCGCGGGCCGATCACGTGCTTCATGGCGGCGTGATGGTTGGGCGCGAACATGAAGCCGACCCCGATATCATCGATGCAGCGTGCGACCTGCTCGGCGTCCAGCGCCAGATTGATGCCGGCCGACTCGAGAAGATCCGCACTGCCGGAGGATGACGAGACACTGCGGTTGCCATGCTTGGCCACATGGCCACCGGCGGCCGCCACCACGAAACTTGCCGCCGTGGAGACATTGAACAGGTTGGCACCATCACCGCCGGTACCGACGATATCCACCGCATCGGTGGCGCGCACCGTGACGCGCGTCATCAGCTCACGCATCACCTGGGCAGCGGCGGCCAGCTCATCGACGGTCTCGCCCTTCATCGACAGGGCCATCAGCAAGGCCCCGATCTGCGCCTGGGTCGCCTCGCCGGTCATGATGGCCGTCATGACCGCATGAGTGTCGTCATAGCTCAGGTGCTGGCGGCGCATCACGGCGCCAATCGCCTCACGCATCTGCATGTTGTGTCTCCGCAGGCGCCAGCCTCGGCGGCTGACGCATGAAAAAATAGGATGTGACTCTTGCGATCAACGCCCGATCAGGCGGCTTTAGCAGCCTCACCGCGACGCAGGAAGTTAGCCAGAAGCTCATGACCCTGCAATGTCAGGATCGACTCAGGGTGGAACTGGACACCTTCGACATCCAGCTCGCGATGGCGCAGCCCCATGATCAACTGCGGCGTGACATCGTTGTCATCCGTCCAGCTGGTGACGATCAGACACTCGGGCAGACTCGCGCGATCGACCACCAGCGAATGATAACGCGTGACTTCCAGTGGCTCGGCCAGCGCGGCAAAGACACCGCTGTTGTCGTGACGCACGGCGGAGGTCTTGCCATGCATCACCTGGGGCGCACGTACCACCTTGCCACCGTAGACCTGACCGATGGCCTGGTGACCGAGACACACGCCCAGAATCGGCAGCTTGCCGGCGAAGTGGCGAATGGTTTCCAGCGTGATGCCGGCCTCGTTGGGCGTACACGGCCCCGGGCCCAGCACCAGGTGTGAAGCGCCGAGCGCCTCGATCTGCTCGAGCGTGATGACGTCATTGCGCACGGTCAGCACTTCCGCGCCCAGCTCACTCAGATACTGGACGATGTTGTAGGTGAAGCTGTCAAAGTTGTCGATCATCAGCACGCGTGGCGTGCTGGCGTCCTGCGAAGTGAATGTCTGCATGGTCAGTGTCCATTCTCGGGAGCGGATCATGCGCCGTGATTGACCGGCCTGCCCGCTCTTCTGTGGTGTCGTTCCCGCCGTCCAGCAACAAAAATGCCGCCCTGGTCGGCGGCATTTTTCTGGTCGTACGTCCTCGAACTTCAGACATGCGAAAGCCGCCCCCTTGTCAGGAGCGCCACCACTGCTGGTTGAGGTCGTGCGGGTTACGTAGCGTCATGGGTCAATAGTGCGTTGAGCTGTCAGGAGTGTCAATCACATGCGCCGTTGCAGGGAGTGACCCGCGAACACTGGCGAGTCACTCCTGAAATGTGCGGCGCGCCGATCAGTCCAGATTGTCCAGACCGCGTTCCGCCATCGCCACGGCACGGAACAGTGCGCGCCCCTTGTTGAGGGTCTCGTCCCACTCGGACTGCGGCACGGAATCGGCCACGATGCCGGCGCCGGCCTGGACGTGCAGCACCTTGTCCTTGAGTACCGCGGTGCGGATCGCGATGGCGGTATCCATGTTGCCGTGCCAGGAGAGATAGCCCACCGCGCCGGAATAGATGCCGCGCTTGACCGGCTCCACCTCGTCGATGATCTCCATGGCGCGAATCTTCGGCGCGCCGGACAGGGTGCCGGCCGGGAAGGTGGCCCGCAACACGTCCATCGGCCCCAGGCCTTCCTTCAGCTTGCCGGTGACGTTGGAGACGATGTGCATGACGTGGGAATAGCGCTCCACCACCATCTGGTCCGTTACCTTGACGCTACCGGTCTGGCTGATGCGACCGGCGTCGTTGCGGCCCAGGTCGATCAGCATCAGGTGTTCGGCGACCTCCTTCGGGTCTGACAGCAGGTCCTTCTCGAGTGCCAGATCTTCCTCTTCAGTGGCACCGCGCACGCGGGTGCCGGCAATAGGGCGCACCGCGACTTCACCATCCTCGAGACGCGAGAGAATCTCCGGCGATGAGCCGATGACATGGTGGTCATCCAGATTGAAGAAGAACATGTACGGCGAAGGATTCAGGCTGCGCAGTGCACGGTAGAGATCCAGCGGCGCGGCGCGGTAGGGAATCGACATGCGCTGCGACGGCACGCACTGCATGACATCACCGGCCAGCACGTATTCCTTGATCTTCTCCACTGCCCCCTTGAAGCCTTCCTCGGTGAAGCCGGAGGTGAAGTCGGTCTCCTTGACCGGCTCGCCGCCGGTGCCCGGGCTGACAGTGTTCAGCGTCGCGCTGCGCAGCTGGATCTCGAGGCGCTCGAGACGCTCGCAGGCAGCCTCGTAGGCGTTCGGCGTTGCCGGGTCGGCGTGGGTCAACAGCGTCAGACGCCCGGACAGGTTGTCGAAGATCACCAGCTCGTCGGCGACCATCAGCAGGATATCCGGCACACCCAGCGGGTCCGGCTTCTCGACGCCGCGCAGGCGCGGTTCGATGTAGCGCACGGTGTCATAGCCGAAGTAGCCGACCAGGCCACCATTGAAGCGCGGCGCACCTTCGATGACCGGTACGCGGAAGCGGGTCTGGAACTGCTCGATCCAGTCGAGGGGGTCCTCGACCTCGGTCATGCCGGTCTGCTCGCCATTGATCAGATGCGAGATCACCTGGCCACGCACCTCGATGCGCTCACGACACGGCAGGCCGATGATGGAATAACGCCCCCATTTCTCTCCACCCTGCACGGACTCCAGCAGGAAGGTCCACGGCATGTCGGCCAGCTTGAGATAGGTCGACAGTGGCGTGTCGAGATCCGCCAGCACGTCACGGGTGACGGGAATGCGGTTGTAACCGGCTTCAGCCAGTTCAGCGAAGTGTTGTGGGGTCATCATGACCAGCAATTCCTTCCACGGAGGGTGCGTTGCCGACACGAGGCCAGCTTGTCTGGGGCTCAGTCTATCATTGCGTGTCGCTGGCGGCAGCGCTGTCTGCCAGGCTCAGTCAGCCACGACCAGCTCGGCAAGCGAGTCGACGATGTGATCCGGATGACTGCGCGAGATCGGCTCACCATGGTTGTAGCCGTAAGGCACCGCCAGGGTGCGGAATCCGGCGGCGCGGCCTGCCGCGATATCATGGCGCGAGTCACCCACCATCAAGGCCTGGCGCGGCGGCACTCCCAGCCGCTCGGCGGCGAACAGCAGGGGCGCAGGGTCCGGCTTGCGCGTCGGCAGGCTGTCGCCGCCCAGCGCCAAGGCGAAATGCTCGCTCAGCGCGAAATGTGACAGCAGCGGTTCGATGAAGGCTTCCGGCTTGTTGGTGATCAGCACCAGCGGGATCCCGGCCTGGCGCAGGCCTTCCAGACACTCACGCGCACCGGGGTAGAGTCGCGTCCGTGAGCTGGGGTCGGCGGCGTAATGTGCCAGAAAGCTCTGATGCGCCTGCTCGACCCGCGACAGGTCATCGGTTGTCAGGCCATCGGTTGCCAGGTCATGTGCTGCCAGGGCGCGCTCCACCAGTACCCGCGATCCATTGCCGACAAAGTCGCGCACGCGGTCTTCCCCGAGTGCCGTCAAACCTTCATCGACCAGCATCCTGTCGATCGCGTGAGCGAGATCCGGCACCGAGTCGATCAAGGTACCATCCAGATCGAAGGCCACCATCTTGATGCCCCGCAATGCCGGATGCGCCAGCCCGTGATCGAGGCTCTGTACCTGCTCGGTTCGGGCCCCGAGAGCGTCCCCGCCACGCGCGGTATCGCAAGGCGTGGAAGTGGAATGAGGCGCGGTCTGGACAGGCGCCTCTTCGGAAGTCTGCATCACCGTCTTGTCGCTCACCTGGCCTCCTTGGATCACTCGTTGAATTCAGCTGTCACGGGACGAGAATCGTCCGCCATTCATCCACGCAACGCATAGTTTCATCTGTTTTGTTGGAAAAATCCGTAAAAAAATTACATTCCTTCACCTTGCCACTATTAGCACGCCAGTGGCCACGTTACCATAGCGCCATTCAGTCGACCGTCCCTCCGGGTGTGGCGCCAGTGACAACGAAAAATGCGCAACCCGACGCTCCGGCGACAGCCAGTTTCTGCTTGTCCTTTTCGACCTTGTCACTCTCAGGAGCACTCAATGGCCATTCCCCGCATCGTAGTCGTTGGCGGAGGCGCCGGCGGTCTGGAACTCGTCACCAAGCTGGGCCACAAGCTGGGCCGCAAGAAGAAGGCCGAGATCATTCTGATCGACCGCAATTCCACGCACATCTGGAAACCGCTGCTGCACGAAGTGGCCACCGGCGTGCTGGATTCCGGTCTTGATGAGGTCTCCTACCAGGGCCACTCCAAGACCCACGGCTACAAGTTCCAGCGCGGGACTCTCGAAAGCCTGGAACGCGAAGAGAAGCAGCTGACCCTGGCCGCCATCCACGATGCCAAGGGCAATGTGCTGCTGCCCGCCCGCCAGCTCAGCTACGACTACCTGGTACTGTCACTGGGCAGCGTGTCCAATGATTTCGGCACCGAAGGCGTCGCCGAGCATTGCCACTTCCTGGACAGCCCGCAGCAGGCCGAGAAATTCCGCCGCGATATGCTCGACACCTTCCTGCGCTTCAGCGCCAACGGTGAGGAATGTGAACGCCAACAGCTCAACGTCGCCATCATCGGCGCAGGCGCCACCGGGGTCGAGCTCTCCGCCGAGCTGTTCGATGCCTCCAAGATGCTGCACAGCTACGGTTTCTCTTCGCTGGAAGACCGTCAGGTCAAGGTTCACCTGATCGAGGCCGCACCGCGCATCCTGCCCGCCCTGCCGGAGCGTATCGGCAAGCCGGTTGCCAAGGAGCTGACCAGGCTGGGCGTCGATATCCACGTCGATACCCGTGTGACCTGCGCCGACTCACGCGGCATCACCACTGCCGATGGCACCCTGATCGAAGCCGACCTGAGCGTCTGGGCCGCCGGTATCCGTGCCCCCGCCTTCCTGTCCGAGCTGGGTCTGTCCACCGAGCGCAACAATCAGGTCAAGGTGCACCAGACCATGCAGAGCATCGATGATGAGTTCATCTTTGCCCTCGGTGACTGCGCCAGCTGCCCGCAGCCGGATGACAAGCGCGTCCCGCCGCGTGCCCAGGCCGCTCACCAGCAGGCCAGCCTGATGGTCAAGAACCTGCGCGCCGCGATGGACGACAAGCCGCTCAAGGACTTCGTGTTCAAGGATCACGGATCGCTGATCTCGCTGGCACACTTCGATGCCGTCGGCTCGCTGATGCGCGGTGCCTCGGCGCGTTCGCTGTTCATCGAAGGCCGTCTGGCCAAGTTCTTCTACGCCTCGCTGTATCGCATGCACCAGATGGCGATCCACGGCGTGGTCAAGACCGGCATGACGGTGGTGGTCGATGGCCTGAACCGCTACCTGCGCCCGAAGATGAAGCTGCACTGATCGCCCGCAGAACGAAGAACGCAAGACGCAAGACATAGCATGCAAGACGCAAGACGCCCCCAGCGGTCTCCGCTGGGGGCGTCTTCGTTTCACGCATTCAATCAAGCAGATCGTCAGGTCTCGCCGAGCAGACTGTCCAGTGTCATCACACCGGCGATCAACCGGCGCTTGGCCGCCACACTCAGCTGCTTGACGCGATACTCGAGCTTGAGTGCCCGCGAACGATCGCCGACCACCTGTTGATAACACAGCGTCAGCGGCGCCTTGCCGCGCAACGCTCGCGCACCGCGCTTGCCGCCCTCATGCTCGCTCAGGCGACGCGCCACATCGGTACTGATACCGGTATAGAGGCGCCCCTGGGCCGTCTCGAGCACATACAGCGACCACTCGCTGTCATCCGTCACGCGATCAGCCGCGCACGCTGGCAAGCTCGGCACGCAGCTTCGCCAACACGCTGTCGTAGCGGTTGGCATCGCTGTCACTGCGCGCATTGAAGATAGCGGAACCGGCCACGAAGGTATCGGCGCCGGCACGCGCGATCTCGGCGATGTTGTCGACCTTGACGCCCCCATCGATCTCGAGGCGGATGTTGTAGCCGGAGGCATCGATGCGACGGCGTGCTTCACGCAGCTTGTCGAGGGTGCCCGGAATGAACGACTGACCGCCGAAGCCCGGATTGACGCTCATCAGCAGGATCATGTCGACCTTGTCCATCACGTAGTCGAGATAGGACAGCGGCGTGGCCGGATTGAAGACCAGGCCAGACTTGCAGCCCGCATCACGAATCAGCTGCAGCGAGCGATCGACGTGGTCGGAGGCTTCCGGATGGAAGGTGATATAACTGGCACCGGCCTCGGCGAAATCACCGATCATGCGGTCGACCGGCGTGACCATCAGGTGGGCGTCGATCTCGGCGCTGATGCCGTAATCCCGCAGCGCCTTGCACACCATCGGCCCGATGGTCAGGTTGGGCACGTAATGATTGTCCATCACGTCGAAGTGGACGATATCAGCCCCGGAGGCCAGCACATCCTCGACCTCCTGCCCCAGGCGGGCGAAGTCAGCAGACAGGATCGACGGGGCAATCTTGAAGTCATTCGGCAGTAGTTCAGACATGTCATCAGGCGCCAGCGAGAAGTGGAAAGGGCATTTTACGCCACCCTCTCACAAAAGACAGGCGCTGTGTGAAGCGCCAGGCTGCCTCGGCCCCGGCGCTTGCGTTCCCCTCTGCGCGACGGACGCCGTCGTCATCGTGGTTGAAATTGGTGCATTAGCATCTGATAGTAAAACGGTTCGTCTGGGTAGCCACTCCCGATGCGACTCACGACAGCACATGGCACGCGTCACCGACGCCATGCAGCGACTCCAATAACGATAAAGGGACAACCACTCATGTTCGACACCCCTTGTGCAGCACGCAAGCGTCTGAAGACCTTCGCCGCGGCGGCGCTGCTGCCTCTGGCAGGTCTGCTGCCCACCGCGATACCCGCCGCCTTCGCTGATACCTCCGCGATTCTGGAAGGCGAGCGCTTCCACCCGGTGGAAGGCAAGCACGGCATGGTCGCCACCAGCCATTACCTGGCCTCCCAGGTCGCCCGTGACGTCCTGGCCGAGGGCGGCAACGCCGTCGACGCCGCCGTGGTGGCGGGCTTCGCACTGGCCGTGACCCAGCCGCGCTCCGGCAATATCGGGGGCGGCGGCTTCATGCTGGTGTCCGATGAAAAGACCGGCAAGGTCGTCGCCATCGATTACCGTGAGAAAGCCCCGGCTGCGGCCAGCGAGACAATGTTCCAGGACGAGAATGGCGAGGCGGTCTCCGAGTGGTCGCGCTTCACCCACCGTGCGGCAGGCGTGCCCGGCACCGTTGCCGGCCTGGCCAAGGCGCTGGAAGACTACGGCACCCTGTCGCTCGAGCAGGCGCTCGCCCCGGCCATCAAGCTGGCCGAGGACGGCTTCGTGATCCCGACCCGTTTCGCCAAGGGACTGAGCGATGCCAAGGACCGCCTGGCCAAGTGGGACAGCACCGCCAAGGTGTTCTACAAGCCTGACGGCAGCAATTACGAGGCGGGTGAGCTGTTCAAGCAGCCGGAGCTGGCCGCGACACTCAAGCGCATCGCCGCCGATGGCCCGCGGGAATTCTATGAAGGCGAGACCGCAAAGCTGATCGTCGCCGAGATGGACCGTCACGACGGCATCATGACGCTGGATGACCTCAAGAACTATCAGCCGGAAATTCGCGAGCCGGTCCACGGCACCTATCGTGGCTATGACATCTTCTCGATGAGCCCGCCCTCCTCCGGCGGCGCGCACATCGTCCAGATTCTCAACATGCTCGAGGGTGACGACATCCAGGCAATGGGCTTCAACTCCGCCGCCACCCTCCACGTGATGGCCGAGGCGATGCGCCGCGCCTACGCCGACCGCTCCGAGTATCTGGGCGACACCGACTTCGTTGACGTGCCGCTGGCCGGCATCATCTCCAAGGATTACGCCAAGGAGCTGCGTGCCCAGTTCGACATGAACAAGGCAACGCCCTCCAGTGAGGTCAAGCCCGGCAAGCCGCAGCCCTACGAGTCCAATCAGACCACCCACTTCTCGATCGCCGATGGCAATGGTCTGGCCGTCTCCAATACCTACACCATCAACTTCAGTTATGGCTCCGGCATCGTGGTCGATGGCGCAGGCTTCCTGCTCAACAACGAGATGGATGACTTCTCGGCCAAGCCGGGCGTGCCGAATGCCTATGGCCTGATCGGTGGCGTCGCCAACAAGATCGAGCCGAACAAGCGCATGCTGTCCTCCATGAGCCCGACCATCGTGATGAAGGATGGCAAGAACTTCCTCGTCACCGGTAGCCCCGGCGGCTCGCGCATCATCACCACCACCCTGCAGGTGATCATGAACGTGATCGACCACGGCATGAACATCCAGTCGGCGGTCAGCGCGCCGCGCATCCACCACCAGTGGCTACCGGACGAGATTCGCATCGAGGCGGGCATCAGCAAGGACACCATCCGCCTGCTGGAAGCGATGGGCCACAAGGTGGTGACCAAGGATGCCATGGGCGCCATCCAGTCCGTGATGATTCAGGACGGCACCTTCTATGGCGGTGCTGACCCACGCCGTTCCACTTCATCGGCGATGGGGCTTTGATCGACAGATTGCTCTGGCTGTCTCACGCGATTGCCTGTAGCAATTGTTAACAGACTAATTATATGCCATATGAGTCTTGACCCCATTGATGGGGCGGGCTATCTGTGACGGGCGACACTTCGGTGTCGCCCGTTCGCGTCTTGCTGCGCCATCACGCCATCTGCCCTACAAGGTGCCCTCGTGTCCTCAACCAAGTCACTCACGCCGCCCATCTCTGGCTGGCGACAATGGGCCAACCGCTATCCGGTCGCCTTGATCGCACTGGCACAGCTGTTCGGCACCAGCCTGTGGTTTACCCCCAATGCCGTACTCACGCCGATGCTGGCGAGCTGGGGCTTCGCCGGCGATAGCGCCGCGGCACTTGGCCAGCTGACCTCCTCGGTGCAGGGCGGCTTCATCGTCGGCACGCTTGTCCTCGGGCTGGCCGGGTTGGCCGATCGCTTCGCGGCGCGTCATCTATTCATGGCTTCCTGCGCACTGGGCGCTGTGACCAACCTGGCACTGCTGATCGCGCCGGGATTGCTCAGTGCTTCGGCGCTGCGCGTGCTGACGGGGCTGGCACTGGCTGGCATCTACCCCATCGGCTTGAAGCTGATGGTCCAGACCGCGCCGGACCGCGCCGGGGCCGCGCTCGCCTGGCTGGTCGGCATGCTGGTCCTTGGCACCGGGTTGCCACATGCGCTGGCCGCACTGCAGCAAGGCGAAGGCATCCAGCTGCCATGGGGCGCCGCCATCAGTACTGCCTCAATCCTGGCCATCGTCGGTGCCGGTCTGGTCGCCTTGCTGGCCGCGCCGGCGGCGAAAGCCACCTCGGCGCCCCGCCAGGCAACAGCAGCGAAAGACAGCCGTAACACCTTTCTCGCGCGTGCCACACGCGGACTGGCGGCCTGGCAATATCCCGGCTTCGTTCGTGGTGCATTGGGTTACTTCGGCCACATGTGGGAGCTATACACCCTGTGGGCGCTGACACCTCTGCTGCTGACCCAGATGGCCAGCGCGACAGGCGTGACGCTCTCTCCTGCCAGCCTGGCCTGGCATAGCTTCCTCGTCATCGCCATCGGCGCGCCCGGCTGCGTCATCGGAGGCTGGCTCTCGCGCAGTCGCGGCAGTCTGTGGGTCGCGCGCCTCGGGCTCGCCGGCTCGGTGACGCTGACGTTGATCTTCGTCGCCGCCACGCAGCTTGAGGCCGGTTACGGCACGCTGCTGGCACTGCTGGCGCTGTGGAGCCTTCTGGCCGTGATCGACTCGCCGCAGTTCTCGGCGCTCGCCGCAGGCGGTACCCCAGTGGAGTTGCAGGCCAGCGCCCTGGCGATGATGAATGCCTTCGGCTTCAGCCTGTCGCTGGTCTCGATCGCCTTGCTCACGCCGCTGATCGCCGGCCACGGCAGCCTGCTGTTGCTGGCCTTGCTGCCCGGCCCGCTGCTGGGCCTGCTGGCCTTGAGCAGGCGCGTCGACGGCGCATGAGCGATGGACCATGAGCTACGAGCCATGAACTACGAGCCATGAGCTACGGGCCATGAGTCTCGACAACTGTCGCTTGCAGAGGACAGGCATGAGCCTGAATTTCCACTACGCTCAGGCGCCATTCTGGCCCTATACTCGCGCCATTGTGCTCCGGCCATCCCGCGCTGCAGGCGAGATATTGGCAACGGATAGCCGAGATGACTCCCATGACAACCGGCCTCAGGCCCAGGAACCCCGATGATGATGCACAAGTTGCGCACCACCTGCATGAGCGTGGCATTGATCGCCACGGCGGCACTTCTCAGCGCTTGCGGCACCAGCCCGCAGCGCCTCTACGTCAATCCGCAGGTCGGCGAGATGGGCGTGGTCGGCCACGGCCAGCAGGTGGTGGTGGATGTGCTCGATGAGCGTCCGTCAGAGCGCATCGGTTCTCGCGATGGCGCCACCAACGCCTCGAGTTATCTGGTCGTGCCGACCGGCGACCTGACACCCAAGCTTGAAGCCCAGACCGTCAGCGCCCTGCGCCGCATGGGCTTCGTGCCGGTGTCCGCCGAACAGGCCAATCAGGGCGCAGCAGAGCTGACCATCTCGTTGACCGAGCTGGCCTATGGCGTGAAGCGCGGCGGCCTGATCACCGATACCGCGACACTCAATGGCGTGATCAAGGCCGTCGCCGTGTCCGGCAAGCAGCGCTATACCGGCAGCTATACCGCGACGCGTGACCAGGGCTATGCCCTCAAGCCGAGCCAGGAGAAGAACACCGAGATGGTCTCTGAGGTGATTGGCGATGCGCTGACTCGCGCCTTCCAGGACACCACGCTGATCCGCCAGCTCGACCAGTAGGCTCGATCAGCAAGCTCGATCAGTAAGTTCGACAGCTGCTCGCCACCAACAAAACGCCACCGCCGCCCATTGGGCGGCGGTGGCGTTTTTCATGAGGACTGAACCTTCAAGAGGACGGTACCTGACTGACAAGGTCATCCCCGAGGCGTCAGCGACGCGGCCCCTTGCGCACCAGACTCCATACCGTCTCACGCAAACCGCGCTCATCCGGGGCGCGACGCTCCAGCACCTCTAGCGTGAAGTTGGCACTCAGAAGCTGACGAATCTCGTCTTCGGCGACATGGAATGGCGGGCCCTGATGCTGCTCCGTCTGCCGCTCGAGACTGATCAACAGGCCACGCGCGCCCGGTGGCAGCAACTGCGCCAGATGGAAGGCGTAGCGCTGCCGGGTGGCCGGCGGCAAGGCGATCAGCGCGGCGCGATCATAGAAGGCGTCCAGATGATCGACATGGTCGATATGGAAGTGGAAGAAGTCTCCGCACCACAGCTCGACCATGCCCTGACGGAAGCATTCGAAGTGCTCCAGCCGATAACGCGAGACATCACCGACACCTTCGGTGACGAACTGTTCGCAGGCCTGGCGCGCAAGCTCGATACCCAGCACCGGATAGCCCTGCGCCGCCAGCCAGCGCATGTCCAGACTCTTGCCACACAACGGCACCAGCACCTTGGCGCCCGCCGCGATCTCAAGCCGCGGCCACCAGCGCTCCAGCGCCGAATGCGTGGCGGGAAGATGAAAGCCGATCCGCCCTTCCTGCCAACGCGCCAGCCAGGGGTCACTGGCCGGCGTCGCGTCCATCGTCGTGTCTTGTCCCGACATGAGCTGGCGCACTCCCTCTGCTATCGGTTACCGGAATGCCTTACAGGAAGCCGTGACGCTTCTTCTTGCGACGCGGCAGGTGCGGCACGATCAGGCCGACCAGCAGGCCGACACCCGCCACGCCACCGCCGTACATGAAGTAGCGCATCAGCAGGTCCTGCTTCTTGGTATCGAGCTTGGTTTCCATGTCCTGCATCTTGCTGCGCGCCTGGGCAAGCTCGGCTGACTGGCTGTTGCTGGCCTGCTCAAGCTCCTCGATGCGCGCCTGACGCGTCTCGAGGCCGGTCTTCATGTCCTCGACACGGCTTTCCCACTCTTCATTGATGCCATCGAGCTTGGCAGTCAACTCCTTGACCCTGGCGCTGAGCTCGGGCACCCGGGCATTGACGCTCTGGGTGTCCTGCAGGTCAGCGGAGGGGATCCACACCACGTCGCCGCTGGCGGTGCGGATCTTGCTGTAGTCATTCTGGACCTCGAGCAGCTCGACCGGCTGGCCGGCTTCCACCGTGCCCACGATGCGGTAGCCATCCGTCGGGCCACTGCGCACGAAGGTGGTGAGGTCATCGGCGACCCAGCGATCGGTGGCCGCATTGGCCAGCGGTGCGCCCAGCAGCAGGCTGCCGGCGACGCCAGCCCCCAGCACCACACGGCGCAGTGAGCGCGCAAGCGTCGAACACGGCGATCGGGGTGACAGGAGACCGAAAGATGAAGGGGTGCTGGTAATGGAGAATCGCGTCATATCGTGTTCTTCATGGCTGTCTAAGGGCGTAAGCCGACCGTGTCAGGCGTGTGGCACGAGGAGCAAGCGCGCTGAATCCTGCGTCCCCACAAGCCGAACATGATCGACCGCTTTTGGGCGAAGGAAGGCTCGCCCTGTCTGCCCATGCGGTGTCTGCCAGGTTGCGCAATGCAAGGCGTCCTGCCTGGCATCGCTGTCGCGCTTGGACGTACGGTAACGAAATTGCCGCGAGAAAAATCCGAGACTGTCATTTCAGTGTCTTCAGACATCCACACTTTCTGTGGATAAGTCTTGGGACAACCTCAAAGGGGCAGGTCTGCGCACGGCGAAATGCCTGCCCCGCCAACAAATCGATCAAATTTTAACCAGCTCAGGCAGCTGGGCTATCGGCATGAAAACCTCAACAAATCAAGCCATTGACAGCCTGATGTGCGTTGCGCAACACCTGCCTGATAACTATGAAACATGCCAAGCCCCTGTTGTAGCGTCAGGGCATGCGCGGGCTTTCTCGTGAGGATACCACAGCCACCATCAGGCTGAACCGGTGGTTGGCAGGCATCCTCCTCATTGCTGACAGCAATGCGACAGGGCTGGCCGCATGGCCGGCAGACTCCTATACTGTGCCGTCCCGATTTTGGCCTCGACCCGATCAGCGTGCCGCTTGGCACAGTATCGTCGCGCCCTCGATTCCCGGCCAGCCATCGGCGCCGGGGCTCATTCATTACAAGTCGTGCCCGCTTCTCCTGACCGCTGACGCTGCCCGCCGCCATCATGTGCCCGGGCGCGAGGCGCACGAAGCCCGGGCGCGCAGCTCAGAGCGTTCACACAAGGCAATGGCGAAGAAACTCTTCATCAAGACTCACGGCTGCCAGATGAACGAGTACGACTCCGCGCGCATGGCGGATCTGCTCGGCGAATCGCATCAGATGGAAGTCACCAGCGACGAATCCGAAGCAGACGTCATCCTGCTCAATACCTGCTCTATCCGCGAAAAGGCGCAGGAGAAGGTGTTCCACCAGCTGGGACGCTGGAAGAAGCTCAAGGAAAAGAACCCGGAACTGGTGATCGGCGTCGGCGGCTGCGTGGCCAGTCAGGAAGGCGACAACCTGCGCAAGCGGGCCCCGCATGTGGACATGGTGTTCGGCCCGCAGACCCTGCACCGCGTGCCGAAGATGCTCGACACCCGCCGCGACAGCCTCAAGCAGATTTCCGTGGTCGACGTGACCTTCCCCGAGATCGAGAAGTTCGACAACCTGCCCGCGCCCAAGAGCGACGGTGCCAGCGCCTTCGTCTCGGTGATGGAAGGCTGCTCCAAGTACTGCACCTTCTGTGTGGTGCCCTACACCCGCGGCGAGGAAGTCTCGCGTCCCTTCGAGAAGGTGATGGATGAAGTCATCCACCTGGCCGACCAGGGCGTGCGCGAGATCAACCTGCTGGGCCAGAACGTCAACGCCTACGCCGGTCTCAACCAGCTGGGTGAGGAGATCGACCTCGCCGAGCTGATCAGCTGCGTGGCGCAGGTCGAGGGCATCGACCGCATCCGCTTCACCACTTCGCATCCGCTGGAGTTCAAGGACTCGCTGATCGAGGCCTTCGGTGAGATCCCGGAGCTGGTCAGCCACCTGCACCTGCCGGTGCAGTCGGGCTCCAACCGCATTCTGGCAGCGATGAAGCGCGGCCACGAGCGTGACCTCTACATCGACAAGCTCGAGCGCATCCGCGCGCTGCGCCCGGACATCAGCTTCTCCTCCGACTTCATCGTCGGCTTCCCGGGCGAGTCCGATCAGGACTTCATGGACACCATGGACCTGATCGGCCAGATCGGCTTCGATCACTCCTTCAGCTTCATCTACTCCGCGCGTCCGGGCACCCCGGCGGCGAATCTGGAAGATGACACCCCGGAAGAGGTGAAGAAGGAGCGTCTGCTCATCCTGCAGGAACGCATCAACCAGCAGGCGATGCAGATCGGGCGCAAGATGGTCGGCACCACCCAGCGCATCCTGGTCTCCGGCTTCTCGCCGCGTGACCCGGGCCTGCTGTCAGGGCGCACCGAGAACAACCGTGTGGTCAACTTCCGCGCCGCCAATCCGACCGAGCTGATCGGCTACCTGGTGGATGTCGAGATCACCGAGGCCTACCCCAACTCGCTGCGCGGTGAGCTCAGCTCGCCCTACCGCTATTGATCGCTCCTCGCTGCCGGTATTGACGAGTCGCCATCAGCCCCCACTATCAAGCAGATAGCCACGCTGGCCGTACAGGACAATTGCCCTGTACGGCCATCGCGCATTAAGCTCTCTTGAGACTTCGGCAACGCGTCACCATTGACACTGAAATGGCGCCGTCATGCGCCGTGGCGGGCAGAGCGCCTCATGCATCACGCCATCGCGACTGCCCCTCATCGCCAACCATCATCGTCATTCATCACTATCAGGATATTCGACGCCTTGAGCCACCAGTCACAGCAAGCCAATCGCATTCTCAACATGACGCTTGAGCCGGCAGACCCGCAGCGTCTGGCCAGCCTGACCGGTCAGCGCGACGAGCATCTCAAGCTGATCGAATCCCGGCTCGGTGTCACCCTGCGCAATCGCGGCAACGACTTCCAGATCGCAGGCCCGGCGGCCGCGGTGAAGGCGACCGCCAACGTGCTGGAACATCTGTATCGCGAGACCGGCGCCGGCGAAGTCGATGCCGAGACCGTCCATCTGTTCCTGCAGGAATCCGGCGTCGAGGCGCTGGTCGAAGCCGCCGAGGACCAGGGCGCTACCTACGGTGATGTGGTGATCCGCACGCCCAAGGTGCTGGTGCGCCCGCGCGGCTTCAACCAGCAGGGCTATGTCACCGAGATGCGCAATCACGACATCAACTTCGGCATCGGCCCGGCCGGTACCGGCAAGACCTATCTTGCCGTCGCGGCCGCCGTGGAAGCGCTCAACAACAACGAAGTGCGACGCATTCTGCTGGTGCGTCCGGCGGTCGAGGCCGGCGAGAAGCTCGGCTTCCTGCCGGGGGACCTGGCCCAGAAGATCGACCCCTACCTGCGCCCGCTCTACGACGCCCTGTACGAGATGCTCGGCTTCGAGCACGTCAACAAGATGATCGAGCGCCAGATCATCGAGATCGCACCGCTGGCCTACATGCGAGGCCGGACGCTCAACAACGCCTACATCATTCTCGATGAGTCCCAGAACACCACGCGTGAGCAGATGAAGATGTTCCTGACGCGCATCGGTTTCGGCTCCACCGCTGTCATCACCGGTGACGTCTCGCAGGTCGATCTGCCGCGTGGCACCCAGTCAGGTCTCGCGCACGTGATGGAGGTCCTCAAGGACACCCCGGGGATCAGCATCACGCGTTTCCTGGCCAAGGACGTCGTGCGTCACCCGCTGGTGCAGCGCATCGTCGAGGCCTACGACACCTTCGAAGCCGCGGAAGAGCAGCAGGAAGGCGAGCGTCGCGAGCAGCGTCAGGCCGAGCGCGAAGCCCGCATGGCGGCGCTGAATGCCCAGAGCAACGTGCCGCCTGCCAGCACCCCGACGGGAGGTAGCCAGTGAGCGAAGCCCCTGCCGTCGTCGTGGACCTGCAACTGGCCATCGGCGAGAGTGAATTCGATGGCCAGCCGCTGCCGGCCAGCCACCAGCTGGAAGCCTGGGTGGCGGCTGCGCTGCTGGCCGCTGCGGAAGATGGCGCGCTGGAGCGCGCTGTCAGCGACGCCGCGGCGCCGTACGAGTTGACCGTGCGTCTGGTGGAAGAAGCCGAGAGCCAGGGGCTGAATCGCGATTATCGCGGCAAGGACTCCCCGACCAACGTGCTGTCCTTCCCGCATGAGCCGCTGGATCTTGACGACTTCGCCCTGCCACCGGAACTGGCCGCGCGCTTCGCCGAGGAAGGCGACGACGACAGCCTGCCGCTTGCGGGCATGCCGGGTAGCGGTCTGGACGCCGGTGAAGAAGAGGGACTTGATGGCCAAGGCAGTGACGATGTCATGCTGGAGTCAGACGTCGTGGGCGAAACTGAAGACACTGGCGTCTCCGGCATCACCGCCGACGCCTTGGGCGACAACGACGCAGCCGATGAGCAGACACTGAATGATGAGCAGCGCTTTCTGGGCGACCTGATCATCAGCGTGCATGTCGTCGCCCGCGAAGCGCGGGAACAGGGCAAGTCGCTGGAACATCATTTCGCCCACATGCTGGTTCATGGCACCTTGCACTTGCTCGGCTATGACCATATCGAGGACGATGAAGCCGAACGCATGGAAGCGCTCGAGCGTCATGTGCTGGCAGGGCTCGGCATCGCCGACCCCTACCGGGAAGAGAATCACTGATGCCGGTGCCCTTGCGCATCGGCAGCACCCGCCGTCGGGTGGCTCGGGGCTTGTCCCCGGGTCGCTCGGCTGCCCCGATACCACCACGACGATGGGGTATCGCCACCGAGGAAAAGAGAAACTAACGCATGAGCGAAGACCGATCGGGAAGCCAATCGAAAACCTGGCTCGATAAGCTGTTCGGCGCCTTCTCAAGCGACACCGACGAACCCAGCTCCCGTAGCGAGCTGCTCCAGTTTCTGGCTGAGGTAGGCCCACGCCTCAACCTCGATCAGGACGCCATCGCCATCATCGAAGGCGCGCTGGAAATCAGCGACCAGCAGGTGCGCGAGGTGATGATCCCCCGCTCCCAGGTGCAGGCCATTCAGGTCGATCAGCGCCCGGAGGAGTACCTGCCGCTGATTCTCGAATCGGCTCACTCCCGCTATCCCGTCATCGACGAGAACCTCGACGAGGTGCTCGGCATCCTGCTGGCCAAGGACCTGCTGCCGCTGATCCTGCAAAATGACAGCGAGCGCAAGCGCTTCGACCTGCGCGAAGCGATCCGTCCGGCGATGTTCATCCCCGAATCCAAGCGCCTCAACAGCCTGCTCAAGGAATTCCGCGAGACCCGCAATCACATGGCGGTGGTCATCGACGAGTACGGCGGCACGGCAGGCCTTGTCACCATCGAGGATATCCTCGAGCAGATCGTCGGGGATATCGAGGATGAGCACGACACCGATGAGGATGAGGACATCCGCGAGCTGGGCGATGGCCAATTCGCCGTCAGCGCGCTGACCACCATCGATGACTTCAATGAGCACTTCGATACCGACTTCTCCGATGAGGAGTTCGACACCATCGGCGGTCTGATGATCCAGCGCTTCGGTCACATGCCGCGCCGTCAGGAATCCACCGATTTCGCCGGTTGGCGCTTCACGGTGCTCAATGCGGACAATCGTCGCATTCGTCAGGTACAGGTATGCCGTCTGGAAGATGCCACCGGTGACGCGCCGCCCTCGGCCGAGCATCGTGCGCATATCAGCGGCGAATGATCCATGGCCTGATCACAGGCTGACCCGATAGAGGACAATGCCAGACACATCCGCCGATGTGTCTGGCATTTTACAAGGAGAGCGGCATGTCAGATTCCCCCCGCGCGAGGAGCTTCCCGGGCGCCTCGTTGCTGGCCAATGTACTGGCGATCATTGCCGGGGTACTGGTCACCCTGAGCTTTGCCCCCTTCGAGCAGTGGTGGCTGGGCCCGATCGGCGCAGGCCTGCTCTACGGGGCGCTGCGCATGGAAGGCGGTGGCTTCCTGCGTGCCTGGTGGTTCGGGGTCGGCCTGTTCGGCAGCGGAGCCAGCTGGGTCTACGTCTCGATCCATGATTATGGCTATACCGGCATGCCGCTGGCGGTGCTGCTGACGATGCTGTTCGTGGCCTGCATGGCGCTGTTCCCGATGCTGTGGATGGGCCTGTGGCAGCGCTTGTGCTCACGCAAGCTCGATGTGCTGTCATTTGCCGCGGTGTTCGTGCTCAGCGAGCTGTTCCGCACCTGGGCCTTCACCGGCTTCCCGTGGCTGCTGCTGGGCAACAGTGCCGTGGGCTCACCGCTGGCCAGCTGGGTGCCGGTGCTGGGTGTCTACGGTATCTCGCTGATCATCGCGCTGTCCGGGGCACTGATGTGGAATCTGGCGCTGCGTCGCCGCTGGTGGGCGGTCGCGCCGCTGATCGTGCTGTGGAGCACGGGTCTGCTGCTGCCGACCAGCTGGACACAGTCCGGCGGCCAGCCGGCACGCGTCGCCCTGCTGCAAGGCAACCTGCCGCAGTTGATCAAGTGGAGCGCCGAAGGTCAGCGTCGTGCGGCCAATACCTACGCCGCGATGACGCGCGCCGTGCAGGACGATGCCGACCTGATCGTGTGGCCGGAGACGGCACTGCCGATGCTGCGCGACCAGGCCGAGCCCTTCCTCGAGCGCATCCAGGCAACTCTGCCGCCCAAGACCGGTCTGATTACCGGGATCGTCGAGCGTGATGCCGACAATCGCTTCTACAACAGCGTGATTCCCATCGATGACCCGTCAGCCCAGTACCGCAAGGAACACCTGGTGCCCTTCGGCGAGTATGTGCCACTGGAAAGCTGGTTGCGTGGCATCATCGGTTTCCTGGACCTGCCGATGTCGAGCATGCAGTCGGGCGACAGCCAGCAGCCGCCGCTGATGGTCAGCGGTCTGCGCATCGGCGTGGCGATCTGCTACGAGATCGTCTATCCGGAGCTGGTCCGCCAGCGCGCCTTGAGCTCTACCGTGCTGCTGACCGTCTCCAACGACACCTGGTTCGGTCACTCCATCGGCCCGCTGCAGCACCTGCAGATGGCCCAGCTGCGCGCGCTGGAAAACGGCCGCTATCTGCTGCGAGCCACCAGCAATGGCGTCACGGCGATCATCTCGCCGCAGGGTGAGATCATCGCCCAGGCACCCCAGTTCGAGGAGGCTACCGTCACTGGCGATATCCGTCTGCAACTGGGCATGACGCCCTGGATGCACTACGGCCTGCTGCCGGTGTGGATACTGATCGCGCTGCTTCTGGCACCGGGCCTTGTGCTGGGCATCAGCGAATGCCTCAAGGCGCGCCGTCAACGCCCGCAGGACGCCTGAGGGCCAGAACGTGTGAGTCCCCAGGGCCTCAGACGCTTGAACGCTCAACCTAACCCGTTGCCGGGCCGATGCTCGGCACTGCCTCTGCACAAGCGAGACCACAATGGGCATCACCGAGTTACTCGGCATCATCAAGGACCTGGTATTGCCGCCCGGCGGGCCTCTCCTGCTGCTGTTTCTGGCCATGCTAGTTCTCAAGCGCTGGCCGGGGCTGGCGCGCGCCATGATGGTCGTGGCCATCCTGGGCATGTGGCTGCTGTCCTCGCCGGTCGTCTCCACGCGTCTTATGTCAGGGCTGGAGCGCATTCAGCCCAGTGAGCCGGCAGAGTGGATCCAGGCGCAGGCCGTGGTGGTGCTGTCCGGAGGACGTTATTACAACGCCCCGGAGCTGCAGGGCCGCGATCGCATCAATGGCGAGACGCTCAGCCGTCTGGACGAAGGCGTCCGCGTGGCCCGCAACGCGGAGCTGCCGATTCTGCTCACCGGTGGCAAGGTATCGTCCTCCGATGACGGCACCCTCGCCGAGCTGATGCAGCGCTCGCTGATCGATGAATTCGACTACCCGGCCCGCTGGCTGGAGAATCGCAGCGAGAACACCCAGCAGAATGCACTCTTCACGCGTGAGATGCTCGAGCAGGACGACATCAACAAGATCGTGCTGGTGACCAGCGCCTGGCACATGCCGCGCGCGATGCGCAATTTCCAGAATCAGGGCTTCCGCACCATCATCCCGGCGCCGGTGGGCTACACCACGGTGTCCGGGCTGGGCATCGATGCCTGGATCCCCAACAGCTCCGCGCTGACCCAGTCACGCTGGGCACTGCATGAATGGATCGGCTGGCTGGTGGGTCGCTAGGCCCGACAGCGTTGTAGGCAAGACAAGCGAAGGACTGCTGGCAAGACACACGAAGGGCTGCCCCTGGGCAGCCCTTCGTGTGTCCATATCACTCGCTCATCGAAAGCTTATCTGGGGATTGTGCTCATTCGCTGTCACGCATCCAGCTGGCCTCCTTGAGCCATGGCCCCAGCTGGCGGAGCTGGAAGGCGCGATCGCGCGTCCACTCGTCACTGCCGACATGCGCCGTGCCGCTTGGCGCTTCTCCCAGCACGTCGTCCGGAAACTTCAGGCTGTCGCGACCCTTGATCTGCAGCGAGTAACATCGGTCGTGGCTGATCAGACTTTCCCGCAGGTAACGCCACACGCATTCCTTCATGAACCACTGATCGATGTTCGGGGTTTCCACCTGTCGAGGACTCCAGTCCGCCAGCAAGCCGCCCACCGGGGGCAGTACCCCGGCCACCCCGCCCCACAGTCCCGCCAGCACCAGATCGGTATGACTCCACCAGTCGCGCATGACGTGGAAGAAGCGCCCGGACGTCAGCCACATCTGCACCGCGCGCACTTCGCGCAGGCTGATGACACTGTCGCAGTCGCGAACCACGAAGTAACCCACCGTCGGGTCATCGGCGACCGCGAAGCGCCAGCACAGCCGTTGCCTCAGGGTGTCACTGGAGGGGCGCTCGATCAGCTCGGCATCCAGTTGCCGCGCCAGGGCCAGAAAGTCATCGGGCACGCTGTCATCGTGATAGAGCCGAACGCGCCACCCTGGATACAGCACCGGCGCCAACAGCAGGTTATGCAGCATGCCGTTCAGATAACGCGGCCCCTTGCCCCAGAGGCCGAAGGACAGCATGCGCGCCTTGCCGGCGGCAACTGCCGAAGGGGATTCAGCCGGCAGCCGCCAACCATTCGCCAACGGCAGGCCCCCATGCTGCTCATCCTTGAGGGTCAGGGCGCGGCTGCCATGCTTGCGTGCCTCGTCATGACGCTTGAGCCTGGCCGCACTGCTGGCCAGAGAGTCGAACAGCACCGGATTGAGACAGCCCCGTGCGGCCAACGCCTCGCCGGCCGCCAGCGAGCCGGCGGCATCATTGGCGCGCGACAGACACACCACCTGATTGAGCGCGATCTCTTCATCGGCCGGACACTCCACATGCCCCTGAGCCAGAATCTGGCTGGCCGAGCGATAATCCGCGAGCAGAAACAGGTAATAGGAGATCTGCTTGAAAAGGCCCGCATCACGTGGACGCGGGCGCTGGTTGAAGTGCTCGATCAGCTGTTGCAACGCCTTGTGGCGCTGCCCGGCGCTCCAGGTGGCATGCGCCGGGGCGAACCAGTCTGACGGTGTCGCCATCAGCCCTGATCACTCTCATCGGCCGCGGGAGGCTGACGAGTGACGGGCGGCGCGCCACGCGAGAAGAAACAATGTCCACAGGCATGGCAGGGTTCCAGCACGCTGGGCCGCGTGAGCGTGGTGGTCGACTCACAGTGCACGCAATGCAATAGCCCCGGCGCGATGACCTCACCGCTGGTGTAGTCGGCGCGCGCGGCCTCGAGGTCTTCCTCGAAGTGGGCGCGGTCCACCACGGTGCGGTCCGCGATCGACATCAGCGCGGAACTGACACTGCGCGACAGCACCGAGAGATCGATCCCCAGCCAGCTGGCGATCCCTTCTCCACCGGTCGCCAGGTGGCGGCGGAATTCGCGCATGTCACGCTCGACCCAGGCACGCAGCAGCGCCAGCTCGTCGAGCGTGAATTCCTCGACCTCGGCCTCGAACTTGACCGCCTCATCCAGCTCGGCCTTGAGGCCATCCCACGACAGCTCACCGCTGCTGTCTTCCAGTCGCGTCAGGATTCGCCCGTAGGCATCGCCGAGACGCCCTTCACCTTCACCCTGCGGCTGGCTGGAGGCTGAGCGTGAGGGCATCGGCGTATCTTCAAAGCCACTGTCGTGCGAGGACGTGGCAGCCGTATCACGATCCGTGGCGCTGATCGGCTCATGGGGGGCGCGGGGTTCACGTGGTTGGCTCATGGACTCTCCTTGTGTCTTCACCTTCTCCCGTACTGCGGGAGGGCATGGCGCTCTACCTTCAGCATGGTGGCGTTGGCGTTGCGACACAAGCCACACTCTTCCACTCCCTGACGCGCATCAAGCGCCTGGCACTGGCAACATGAAGCGCATGCGCCTGGCGCCACGGCGCTCGCCTCCCCTACCTGAGTCCTGGCGTCTGGGGTAGACTTGACCCCATCGCAGACAGTGGCGGCCCATCCCGATGTGACCGCCCACCTCTTCACGCCCTGCCTGTCCCTGGTGACGGGTAGCGGCCAATGCCAAGGTAGTGACGGACCCGATGGATTCACAGGACACTTCTCAACAGTACGCTCCCGATCAGATCGAACAGGCTGCCCAGCAGTACTGGGAGAAAAATCAGTGTTTCAAGGCGGTGGAAGATGCCAACCGCGAGAAGTTCTACTGCCTGTCGATGTTCCCCTACCCCAGCGGCAAGCTGCACATGGGTCACGTGCGCAACTACACCATCGGCGACGTGATCTCGCGCTTCCAGCGCATGCAGGGCAAGAACGTCATGCAGCCGATGGGCTGGGACGCCTTCGGCCTGCCGGCGGAAAACGCCGCGATGAAGAACAACGTCGCGCCGGGCAAGTGGACCCACGAGAACATCGCCTACATGCGCGATCAGCTCAAGGCGCTGGGCTTCGCCTACGACTGGAGCCGTGAGTTCGCCACCTGCGACCTGGAATACTATCGCTGGGAGCAGTGGTTCTTCGCCAAGCTGGTCGAGAAGGGTGTCGTCTACAAGAAGAGCTCCATCGTCAACTGGGACCCGGCGGACCAGACCGTGCTCGCCAATGAGCAGGTCATCGACGGCCGTGGCTGGCGTTCCGGCGCGCTGATCGAGCGCAAGGAAATCCCGCAGTGGTTCCTGCGCATCACCGATTATGCCGAAGAGCTGCTGGCCGATCTCGACAAGGTCGAGTGGCCGGAGCAGGTCAAGACCATGCAGCGCAACTGGATCGGCAAGTCGCGCGGTGTCGAGCTGAGCTTCGGTCTCGATGCCAAGGCAAGCCAGGTGCAGGAATCCCTGACCGTCTTCACCACCCGTCCGGACACCCTGATGGGCGTGACCTACGTCGGTGTCGCCGCCGCTCACCCGCTGGCCAAGGCCGCGGCGGAGCACAACGCGGAGCTTGCCGAGTTCAACGCCGAATGCGCGCGTGGCGGCACCAGCGAAGCCGACATGGCAACCATGGAAAAACGCGGCATGGATACCGGCTTCAAGGCCATCCACCCGCTGACCGGCCGTGAAGTGCCGGTCTTCGTCGCCAACTTCGTGCTGATGGAATACGGCACCGGTGCCGTGATGGCCGTACCGGCCCACGACGAGCGTGACCATGAATTCGCCACCAAGTACGACCTGCCGATCGAAGCCGTGATCGCCGATGCCGACGGCAATGCGCCTGATGTCAGCGACGCCGCCTTCACCGAGCACGGCGTGCTGATCAACTCCGGTGACTTCAATGGCCTCGACTTCGAGAGCGCCTTCGATGCCATCGCCACGCGCCTGGTCGAGCAGGGCCGTGGTGAGGTCAAGACCAACTTCCGCCTGCGTGACTGGGGCGTCTCGCGTCAGCGCTACTGGGGTGCGCCGATTCCGGTCAAGAATGGCCCGAACGGTGAATCCATCCCGCTGACCGACGACGAGCTGCCGGTCGAGCTGCCACTGGAAGTCGAATTCGACGCTTCCGGCGGTTCGCCGATCAAGAAGATGCCGTCCTTCAGTGACCTGGGCGATGGCTGGCAGCGCGAGACCGATACCTTCGACACCTTCATGGAGTCCTCCTGGTACTACGCGCGTTTCTGCTGCGCGGACAACGCCGATGCCATGCTGGACGAGCGCGCCAACTACTGGCTGCCGGTCGATTACTACATCGGTGGCATCGAACACGCCATCCTGCACCTGCTCTACTCGCGCTTCTTCCACAAGCTGATGCGTGACTTCGGCCTGGTCGACAGCGATGAGCCTTTCAAGCAGCTGCTGACCCAGGGCATGGTGGTCGCGGATACCTACTACCGCATCAACGAGAAAGGCGGCCGTGACTGGTTCAACCCGCTGGACGTGGACGTCGAGACCGATGACAAGGGCCGCGCCATCAAGGCCGTACTGAAGTCCGATGGTCTGCCGGTGGAAATCGGTGGCACCGAGAAGATGTCCAAGTCCAAGAACAACGGCGTCGACCCGCAGTCGATGATCGACCGCTTCGGTGCCGACACCGTGCGCCTGTTCATGATGTTCGCCGCGCCGCCCGAGCAGTCGCTGGAATGGTCCGATTCCGGTGTCGAGGGCGCGCATCGCTTCGTCAAGCGCGTCTGGCGTCTGGTTCACGAGCACGTCGCTGTCGGCACCCCGGCCGCGTTGGACGTGACGGCCCTGAACGATGATCAGAAGGCACTGCGTCGCAAGACACACGAGACCATCGCCAAGTGCAGCGATGACATCGGCCGCCGCACCACCTTCAACACCGCCATCGCGGCCGTGATGGAGCTGGTCAACGCCATCAGCCGCTTCGAGGACACCTCCGAGCAGGGCCTGGCCGTCAGCCGTGAAGCCGTCGAGGCCTGCGTGCTGCTGCTGTCGCCGATCATCCCGCATGCCAGCCACTCGCTGTGGGCGACACTGGGCCACGACGAAGCCGTGATCGACGCCAGCTGGCCGGTCGCTGATGCCGACGCGATGAAGAAGGACAGCATCGAGCTGGTCGTACAGGTCAACGGCAAGCTGCGGGCGCGTCTGTCCTTCGCCGCCGATGCCGATCGCGATGCCATCGAGGCCGCGGCGCTGGCAGATGCCAATGTCACCAAGCACACCGATGGCAAGACGGTACGCAAGGTGATCGTGGTGCCGGGCAAGCTGGTCAATATCGTCGCCAACTGATAGCGACCCGACCAGGCAGTGCAAGATACCGGCGACCCGAGTCGCCGGTCCCGTCAGAGACCGACAGGCAAGTAGAGGATGTCGGTCTCTGACGGCCATATTCCGTGCGCTGCGTGATGCTGATACCCCAGGCACCACGCAGCGCTCTCGCAAGATAATCATGACACTCGTTCATGACAGGAGGTCACGGTGACGCAAGCGAAGTCTTACAGTGTTTCAGCAGACACATCAGAGCGTGCATCCCGCGGCCTCGGCCGCCGTCGTGTGCTGGCCGCCCTTGGCGTCGGCCTGGCGCTGACACTGAGCGGCTGCGGCTTTCAGCTGCGCGGCGTGGATGATGCGCCGATGGCCATCACCGAGCTGGACGTCCAGGCACCGATCACCAAGACCCATGACGCCCTGCGCGACGCTCTCGAGCGTGCCGACATCCAATTGAGCGACAGCGCCCCGCTGACCCTCAACCTGGGCAAGGTCCGTGAGAACGTGCAGCAGATCACCTACGGCGATGCCGGCAGCATCAAGCGTGAACTGACTTACCGCCTGACCTACTCGCTTCAGCGCAAGTCCGATGGGGCCTATCTGGCCAATCAGCAGGAGCTGCAGGCCAGCAGCCTCTACTACACCAACGATGACGACCTGCTCAACACCGATGACCTGCGTGAGCGTGCGGCCAGGGAAGTCAATCGTGACCTGAGCCGTCAGTTGCTGGAGCGCCTGCGCGCGATCAAGCCCTGATTTTCACGCTCTCGCACTGAGGCGTCCCGTTCGTGAGTCATGAGTCGTGGGTCGTGATCCATGAGTGCTGAAAGGCCAGACGATTGACGACAAGGCGATTGACGACAGGCAAGCCGGGAGAAGTGGAAGACAACTGGCAGCAGTTGGTAGAGATTGGAAGTCGCAACGTTCGCCAGGCACGGCTCCACGATATCGGGCAACCGATCATCATGGGGCCGTGCCTGTTCAGGGCCACCATCACGCCGAGGCTATCGCCACGCGGGTGAATGATCGCCCGAGCCCTAGGCGCACTTGCCCACCAGACCCGCGCAGTATCGAAGGACATTCATGAAGGTCTATCCCGACAAGCTCGACGAGCAGCTCAACAAGCGCCTCTCTCCCGTCTATATCGTGGCCGGTGATGAGCCGCTGATTCACCAGGAAAGCTGCGACGCCATCCGCCGTGCAGCACGCGCTGCCGGTGTCGAGGAGCGCGAGGTTCTGCATGTCGAGAACGGCTTTCAGTGGGGCCGCCTGACCGAGTCTGCCGCCAGCATGTCACTGTTTGCCTCGCGCAAGCTGATCGAGCTGCGCATGGGCACCCAGAGTGCCGGTCAGGAGGGCAGCAAGGTCCTCAAGGCCTATGCCGAGCGTATCGAGAAGGATGGCGACATCCTGCTGATCACCGCGGCGCGACTCGATCGCAAGGTGCAGCAGACGGCGTGGTTCAAGGCATTGGAGAAGGTCGGCGTCTTCATCGCGGTGTGGCCGGTGGACCATTCCCGCCTCGGCTTCTGGATTCGCGACCGCGCCCGTCGTCACGGCCTCGAGCTGAATCAGGACGCCGCCCGCCTGCTGGCCGAGCGCATCGAGGGCAACCTGCTGGCCGCGGATCAGGAACTGCAGAAGCTGGCGCTGCTGCACCCGCCGGGCGCGCGCCTGGATGGCAGTGCCATCGTCCAGGGCGTCGAGGACAATGCCCGCTATGATGTCTTCACGCTGGCCGATGCGTGTCTGAAGGGGGAAGTCGAGCGCAGTGGCCGCATCGTGCTCGGGCTCAGGGGAGAAGGCGTCGAACCGCCAGTGATCCTGTGGGCGCTGACCCGCGAGCTGCGCACCCTGCTCTCGCTGCGCCAGCACCTCGATCAAGGCCAGAGCTTCGAGCATGCCTGCAAGGCGCAGAAGCCGATGATCTTCGACAAGCGTCGCCCCTTCTATCAACAGGCACTCAATCGCTTGCCCCACAAACGTCTGCACAAGCTGCTGCTGTTCTCGCAGCGACTCGACATGGCGATCAAGGGCGGGATGACGCTACCCATCTGGGACGGGATGGTCGATCTCGCCCTGACGCTCGCCGGCGGACGCGGCCCACTGGCCGAACTGCCTCATGCCTACAAGGTGGTGTGATTCAGACACCCGGGAGAACGCATGCAGACTTCCTCCAGCACGCTTGACGAAGCCGTCGACGTCGAGACCCTGCGGCGGTGGCTCGCCGCAGGCAATACCCTGACAGTGGAAGTGCAGACGCTGGATCAGGGGCTTCATGTGGTCCGCCTGCATCACGCCGCTGGCATCAGTCGCCTGGTCGATGACAGCGGCCAGTCCCTGCGTTTCACCGGCACCCAGTGGATCAGCCGCCTGCTGTTGCCGCTGGGGCTGACCCACGGCGTGCAGACCTGGGCGGAAGTGCAGGATGAGATGATCGGCCTGCCCACGACGCCGACCGACAATGCCAGCCTGCTGGCCCATGGCACGCGCGTGGCCTTCCAGACCCGCTAGGCGCTGCGCGCCTCCTCGCCTGTCTTTCTCCTCGGCTTCCCTCGCCAATCATCAAGACGCCCCCACCAGCAGGCTGATGGGGGCGTCTTGTCATTCGACTCATGTGCCTTATGCGGCTGATACGAGTGACGCCGCGTCCCTCAATTGCGCCCTGCAAGCGGGCAACTCTTCGCTCAGTGCGCCGCATCCGCCTTGGACTTCACGAAGGCCTTGTAGCCATAAAGCTTGCGCGGATTGTCGCGGAAGATCCTCTCGCGCATCTCGCGCTCCGGCAACCAGCGCTGCATCAGCTCGGCCAGGGTGTCCTCTTCCGGCATCTCGACGCCGATATAGGGATGTGGCCAGTCACTGCCCCACACGACGCGCTCCGGATTGGCCGCCACCAGCGCCCGCACCAGCGCCGTGACATCGGAGTAAGGCAAGCGACCACGCGTGGTCAACCGGTAAGGCGCCGACAGCTTGACCCAGGTGCGCCCCTGCTTGAGCAATCGACACAGCGCGGCAAAGCCGGGACATTCAGGGCCACGCGTGGCTGCCAGATGGCCCATATGGTCGATCACCACCGGCACCGGCAAGCTGCCTAAGCGCGCTTCCATGTCACGGAAGGTCGAGACATCGATCAGGCATTCCAGATGCCACTTGAAGCGTGCCAGGCGATCCGCCAGCAGCACCACATCACGCCAGCGCAACCCGCCAGCGAAGATCAGGTTGAGGCGAACACCACAGACACCCAGCTCGGAGAGTCGCTCAAGCTCAGCATCACTGATGTCGGGCGTGACAACCGCCACGCCACGGTAATCCAGCCCACGCTCACGACAGCTCTGCAGGCTGTCGCATAGCAGGCGATTGTCATAGCCATAGACACTGGGCTGTATCAGCACGCCGTGGCTGGCGCCCAGTGCATGATGCATCTCGAGTGCTTCATTGAGCCCCACGGGGGCCGGATCATAGGTTCTGTCCGCCGCCAATGGGTAACGCACCGGGTCACCAAACAGGTGCAGGTGACAATCAATACTGCCTGCCGGCAATCGGAAGGTCAGGGGGTGTGGCAAGGGTCTGGGCGGCGTGGCGCACGGCAGATCCTGCTCGACATGATTCCAGTCCATCGATGCGACTCCCTCGCGTAACCTCAATCATCAAGCCCGGGGCGACGTCACGCTTGATCGCCCACTGCCACGATACTGCGCTGCCCTTCTCGTTTCCAGACAAAAGCCTGCCAACGAAAAAGCGGCATGTCCGAAGACATGCCGCTTGAGGTATCAGCGAGGTCTGATCGCTTATCGAAAACGCTGACCGAAGTCGCTGACGTTCAGTCGAGTCGCTCGAACACGGTCGCGACGCCCTGGCCCATGCCGATGCACATGGTCGCCAGACCGAGGCGCGTGTTCTGCTGCTTCATGACGTTGAGCAACGTGGTGCAGATACGCGAACCGGAGCAACCCAGCGGGTGGCCCAGCGCGATGGCGCCGCCGTTGAGATTGACCGCCGTATCGACGCGCTCCAGGAGGCCGAGGTCCTTGAGTACCGGAATCGACTGCGCCGCGAAGGCCTCGTTGAGTTCGACGGTCTGGATATCGTCGATGGTCAGGCCTGCCGCCTTGAGCGCCTGCTTGGAGGCCGGTACCGGCCCGTAACCCATGATGGAAGCATCACAGCCTGCCACGCCAGTGGACAGCACACGAGCGATGGGCTTGAGTCCCAGCGCTTCGGCGCGCTCGGCGCTCATCACTGCCATGCCCGAGGCGCCCACGGACAGCGCGGAAGAGGTGCCAGCGGTCACGGTACCGCCCTTGGGGTCGAAGACCGGCTTGAGATTGCCCATGGACTCCATGCTGGCATCGCCACGGATGACCTCATCGCGGGTCACCAGGACACGCCGACCCTCGGCATCATGCCCCTCGACACCGATGATCTCATTGTCGAAGCGACCTTCATCGGCGGCGGCCTGGGCACGCTGGTGGGAGCGCACGCCGAATTCATCCTGCTTGTCACGACTCACGCCATGCATCTTGCCGAGCAGTTCCGCGGTCAGGCCCATCATCATCGCCGCCTTGGCCGCGTGCTTGCTGGCCGCCGGGTTGACGTCGACGCCGTGTGCCATCGGCACGTGCTCCATGTGCTCGACCCCACCGATGATGTAGAAGTCACCCATGCCGGCCTTGATGTTGGCAGTCGCGATATGCAGGGCACTCATCGAAGAACCACACAGGCGGTTGACCGTCTGCGCCGGCACAGTGCGCGGTATGCCAGTCATGATGGCGGCGTTGCGCGCGATGTTCATGGCCTGTTCCAGGGTCTGGTTGACGCAGCCCCAGATGACGTCATCGACCTCTGCCGGCACCAGACCGGGGTTGCGATCGAACAGTGCCTGCATCACCGCGGCGGACAGATTCTCGGCGCGTACGTGGCGGAAGGCGCCATTCTTGGCCTTGGCCATGGCGGTACGCACGCCATCGACGATTACCACATCTCTCGGATTCAGATTCATTGTCTGGCTCCCTCATGGCCCCCGCTGTCGCGAGGGCCGAAAATTCTGGTCGGATAGTGCTGGCGGCCACTCGGGCGCTCAGCCATCAAAGGCTCAGGAGTAGAAGGCGTCGCCACGCTTGGCGCGCTCGCGCAGCGCCTCGGTCGGGCGATACAGCGGCCCCAGCTCATCGGCCAGGCTGTCGGCCAGCGCGACGAACTCGGCCACGCCCATGGCATCGACGTAGCGAAGCGCGCCACCACGGAACGGCGGGAAACCGATGCCGTAGATCAAGGCCATGTCGGCCTCGGCCGCCGTACCGACGATGCCGTCTTCCAGGCAGCGAATGGTTTCCATGCACAGCGGCACCATCATGCGCGCGATGATGTCTTCATCGGAGAACTCGCGCGTCTCGCTGACGACCTGGGCCACCAGCGCCTGAGCCTCATCGTCCGCCAGCTTCTTCGGCTTGCCCTTGCGGTCTTCCTCGTAGCGGTAGAAGCCCAGATCATTCTTCTGGCCGAGGCGCTTGTTGTCGTACATCACCTGGATGGCCGTCTTGCCTTCACGCGCCATGCGGTCCGGGAAACCTTCCGCCATCACGGCATTGGCGTGCACCGCGGTATCCATGCCGACCACATCCAGCAGGTAGGCCGGGCCCATCGGCCAGCCGAACTTCTCCATCACCTTGTCGACGCGCTGATAGTCGGCGCCCTTCTCGACCAGCAGGCTGAAACCACCGAAATAGGGGAACAGCACGCGGTTGACCAAAAAGCCCGGGCAGTCGTTGACGACGATCGGCGTCTTGCCCATCTGGCGGGCATAGGCGACGGTCGCGGCGATGGCCGCATCGCTGGACTTCTCGCCACGGATGACCTCGACCAGCGGCATGCGGTGCACCGGGTTGAAGAAGTGCATGCCACAGAAGTTCTCGGGGCGCTTGAGCGATTCGGCCAGCCGCGTGATGGAGATGGTCGAGGTGTTGGAGGTCAGGATGGCGTCCTCGGCGACGTTGTCCTCGAGTTCGGCCAGCACCGAGGCCTTGACCTTGGGATTCTCGACCACCGCCTCGACGACCAGGTCCACATTGCCGAAGTCACCGTAGGACAGCGTCGGGCGAATGTTGGACAGGCCCTGCGCCATCTTTTCAGTGGTCAGCTTGCCGCGCTCGACGCCTTTGCCGAACAGCTTGCGTGCTTCCTTCAGGCCCAGTTCGATGGCCTCGCCGTTGATGTCCTTCATCAGGATCGGCGTGCCCTTGCTGGCGCTCTGATAGGCGATACCGCCGCCCATGATACCGGCCCCCAGCACGGCGGCCTGCTTGATCTCGCTGGCCTGCTTCTCGTAACCCTTGGCTTTCTTCTTGACCACCTGATCGTTCATGAACAGGCCAACCAGATTGAAGGCCACGTCGGTCAGCGCCATCCTGGCGAAGGTCTTGGCCTCGATGGCCTGGGCACGCTCACGCGATTCCCCCGCGCCCTTCTGGATGACCTTGATGGCCTCCACCGGTGCCGGATAATGCGGGCCGGCCTTGCCGGCCACGAAGCCCTTGGCGGTCTCGAAGGCCATCATCTGCTCGATGGCATTGAGCTTGAGCGGCGAGGTCTTCTCGAGGCGACGCGCCTGATAGTCCAGCTCGCCGGCATTGGCACGCGCCAGAATGTCGAGTGCCGCAGCGTCCAACTCGGCCACCGGCAGGACGGCATCGACGGCGCCCACTGCCAGCGCCTTGTCGGCACGGTTCTCGGTACCGCCACAGATCCACTCGATGGCGTTGTCTGCCCCGATCAGGCGTGGCAGGCGTACACAACCCGCCCAGCCCGGGATGATGCCGAGCTTGGTTTCCGGCAGGCCGATCTTGGCGCTGTCGGCCATGACCCGGAAATCGGTGGTCAGGGTGATCTCGCAGCCGCCGCCCAGCGCCAGCCCATTGATGGCAGTGACGGTGGGGAACGGCAGGTCCTCGATGGCATTGAAGATGCCATGGATGTTCATGTTCATGTCGATGAGGAAGGCTTCATCCTTCTCGAACATCTGATGGAACTCGGTGATGTCGGCACCGACCACGAACGCCTCCTTGGCGGAGCGGATGACCAGCCCCTTGAGATCGGCCGTCGCCTGGATGGCCTCGACCGCCTCTCCCAGCTCCTTGAGCACATAGCTGGCCAGCTTGTTGACCGATTCGCCTTCAAGATCGAGGGTCAACAGGGCAATGGCGTCCTGGTTGGCCTCGACGGTTAGCGTTTTGCCTGAATAGATCATCCACGGATCTCCACAAGAGAAAGAGGTGAAGGGGCTGCCCGACGCTCGATGGTCACTGCCATTTGGGCGTTGGCCATGAGGGCGTTGGTCACCGGACTCGCCGGACTCGCCGGACTCGCCGGACTCGCCGCTTCCAGAGGCACCGCGCAAGAGTCATCTCTCATCACAGCGCTTCATACAAGCGTTTGAATACAGCCAGCTTGGGCCAGTGACGGACAAAGATCAAGCCTGCGGACATTAGCGAAAGGTCGGGGGTCACGGGGCGTCTGTATACTGGCCTGGGCTGACTGGCGCAGGCCATCGACAGCCGATGTAGGCAAAGATCGACGCTACACCGCGCAAGGCAGCCGCGTTACCCTGAACGCTTTCCCAACCCGCAGGCTGGCCGCGACACTCCCTCGCGCGCCAGCAGGCTTTCAAAGGCCTCATCGATATCATGCTTTCATGAGCAGCACTCTCACCGCCCTGTATCTGCGCCTGACCGGCCTTGTCGAACGCACCAAGCGCTGGCACTGGCTATGGCCGCCCATCGGCTTCGCCGCCGGCATCTGCAGTTTCTTCCTCGTCAATCGTCAGCAATGGCTGGGCGGCATGCTTGCGCTGGGCATGATGCTGGCCTGGTTGATCCTGATCGCCGAAGGCCTGTGGAGCCGTCTGCGCCGCCATCGCGGCCAGAACGCCCTACCCCGCAAGCTGGCGACCTTCGTGGCCCAGCTGATCCAGCAGGAGACACTGTGTTTCACGCTGCCGTTCTTCCTGGCGACCACCGACTGGGCCAGCGGCCAGGCAGGCTTCACGCTGCTGCTGTGCGGCGCGACCCTGCTGTCGATTCTCGATCCCTTCTACTACCGGCTGGCCGAGCGTCATCGCTGGCTGTATTTCGGCTTCCACGCCCTGTGCGTGTTCGTGGTGGTACTGGTCACCCTGCCCTTGCTGCTGGAACTGACCACGAGTGAGAGCCTGCTGGCCGCCTGTGCCGCCATGAGCCTGTTCGCACTGCCCAGCGTCGCCAACCTGCGCATCGCGCGTGGGGTGGTCGGCGGTCTGGCGATGATCGGCATCAGCGTGATGCTCGGGGTAGGCGCATGGGGGGCACGCGCCTGGATTCCGCCCGCCACGCTGTGGATCAATGCCAGCAGTCTGTCGCCGGACTTCGATACCGCGGCGCGCGCACCGCGTGGCGAGATGCAGCTGACGCCTGCGCAACTCTCCGCCCGCGGCCTCTATGCCTTCACGGCCATCCGCGCGCCGCGCGGCCTGTCAGAGAAGGTCTACCATGTCTGGCGTCATGACGGTGAAGTCGTCGATCGCATCGCCCTGAACATCAACGGCGGACGCAGTGAAGGCTACCGCGCCTGGACGCACAAGACGGCCTTCCCGCAGGGTAGCGAGGGCGAGTGGCGCATCGATGTCGAGACGATGAACGGACAGCGCATCGGCAGTCTGCGCTTCGTGGTCAGCGATGATCCGCAGCTGGCAACCCTGGCGGACAGCACCATCAGCCAGCCTCCCGGTATCCCCGGCTGGCGTATCACCAACCTGATTCCGGGTTTGTGACAGTCGCCATCATGAGTCACTCCGCAAGCGGGAACGCCAAGTTACTCGACGTTGGACGTAAAATTCGTTCGCAGGCTTGTAATTATCCAGACTGCCTAGCATGCTGATGTGAAAGGCGGCGCGCACAAGGAATCGGTCTCATTCAGGTTTGAGTGATGCTGAACGCGTGCCAATGACAAAAGCCCCTTCCCATTTGCACTCAGCGGACGACCTATCCATGCATGAAGATATCGGACTCAAGCTTTCCCGCCTGCCGCGCCTGTGGCGCGCCATTCTGGACCAGCGACTGTCCCCACTAGGGCTGACCCAGACTCGCTGGATGACGCTGGTACACCTGTGGCGCATGGGCGATGGTCAGCCCCAATGTGATCTGGCTCGCTCCATCGGTATCGAAGCCCCGTCGCTGGTTCGCACTCTGGACCAACTGACCGAACAGGGCCTGGTCGAGCGCCGTGCCTGTGAGGAAGACCGCCGCACCAAGCGCATCTTCCTGACCCGCAAGGCGCTGCCACTGATCGAGAAGATCGATGCCATCGCCGAGCAGACTCGCATCGAGATGCTCGAGGGCCTGAGCGAAGCGCAGGTCGATCAATTCTGTGAATGCCTGCGTGTCATGGAACGCAATGGCCTGGAAATCTCCGAGAAGGTGCCGGAGAGCGCCTGACTCGACATGCCGACCGGAAATGGCCAGCCGCGCCAGCAGGACATGAGCGCAAGCGAGACATGAAAAAGCCCCCATCGAGTGACTCGATGGGGGCTTTTTTCTGCAGGCGGGAGAGCGGCGCGTGATCAGGCGTCCGGCATCTTCGGCTCGGTGCCCACCAGCGGACGACGCTTGTGCGAGATAGGCGCCTTGTCGATCAACAGCGCATGCAAGGCCTCGAATTCGCGCCGCCAGTCGTGACAGCTTTCCACATCCAGACTCTCGCCCCACCACAGCGTCAGGCCGGAGAGCGATGACTCCAGCATCAGGGCATCCTCCGGCAGCGTGCGCGTGAAGCGCAGCAGCGCCGCGGCGACATCAGGGTCATCCGCCAGGCGACTCTCTTCGCGCCAGCGATAGCCCGGCACCGCTTCACGCAGCGCATCACTGGCCCATTCATCCTGCACCAGAATGAAGGGCGTGACATCGCGCTCGGTCGGCCAGGGGCGGCGGTAACCGACGATGCCCTTGGGCGCGTCAGAAAGCGCCGGCGCCTTGAGATCCACTCGCATGCCATCGGCGATCACCGCCTTGCGGACCAGTGAAGTGCGCGTCTCGCGTTTGCTGGGGCGTAGCCAGGTCAGCGGCGACAGCATCGCCAGCACGACAAAAATGATGATCAGCGCAGTCGTCATCGTCTATCCAACGGTTGTCTATTCAAGGGTTTCATCAAGCAGGACGTGGCGTGAAAGCGCAAGATAGGCTATGCAGCCCCGCAGTGTTGCGTACCACGCACTGCCATTACGTTGATGTAAGTCATTGTGTTCATGGGGGCGGCAAGCCTAGCATGGAAGCAGGTGCACGACGCCACTCGAATGGCCAACCTCTGCGGGAGGACCTCAGGATGAGCAACGAATACAAGCATGTACTGGTCGCTGTCGACCTGACCAAGGATTCCCATCTGGTGCTGGAGCGGGCACTGCCGATCGCCAAGCGCAACGGCGCCAAGATTTCCATCATCCATACGCTGGAACCGCTGGGCTTTGCCTATGGCGGTGATATCCCGATGGACCTGACCAGCATCCAGGACCAGCTGGATTCCCACGCCCGTGAACGGCTTGGCGAGATCGCCTCCCCTCATGATATCGCCGCAGAAGACCAGTACGTGGTGGTCGGCATGCCGGATAGCGAGATTCATCGCTTCGCGGCCGAACACGACGTGGATCTGATCGTGGTCGGCTCGCATGGTCGCCATGGCTTTGCGCTGCTGCTGGGCTCCACCTCCACGGGTGTCCTGCATGGCGCTCAGTGCGACGTGCTGGCGGTGCGCGTCGGCGCGGATGACAGCGAGGAATGATGGCGGCCGGCTAGACGACACCTCATGCCAGACGACACCTCACGTCAATGACAGGTGAGGAACGACAAGAAGGCTGCCCATGGGCAGCCCTCTTGTGCGTTTGCCTGACAGTCTTTCTGCACGGCACGGCCCTCAAGCATCGTCACTTGCGGCTTCAGCCTTCCTGCATGGCTTCAAGTTCCATCCAGCGTTCCATCGTCTCTTCCAGCACCTGCTGCTTGTGGCTGAGCTTCTCCAGCGTGTTCTTCACCGCCTTGGCATCCCCGGTGTAGAACTCCGGCGTCGCGATCTCGGCTTCCAGCGTCGCGATCTCCGCTTCCAGCTTCTCGATGGTCGCCGGAATCAGGTCCAGCTCGCGCTGGAACTTGTAGGGCAGCTTGACCTTCTTGTTGGCCTGCTGCGCCTGGGCGGCCTCCCGCTTGCGGCGCTCGTCTTCTGCCTGGGCATCACGACGGTGCTTCTCCTCGCGCTCACGCTCGACTTCCCACGGCGCCGGCGGCAGATGCCCGCCCTGACGTATCCAGTCGCTGTAGCCCCCGACATACGGCTTGACGACCCCGTCGCCCTCGAAGGCAAGGATGTTGGTGACCACGTTGTCCATGAAGGCACGGTCGTGGGAGACCAGCAGCACGGTGCCGTCGAAGTCGAGCAGCAGCTCTTCAAGCAGCTCCAGTGTCTCGACATCCAGGTCGTTGGTCGGCTCATCGAGCACCAGCACGTTGGCCGGCATGGTGAACAGACGCGCCAGCAGCAGGCGGTTGGACTCGCCCCCTGACAGGGAGCGTACCGGCTGACGCGCGCGGTCCGGCGTGAACAGGAAGTTCTGCAGGTAGCTCATCACGTGCATGTCACGCCCGCCGACCGTGACACGGTCGCTGCCACGCGCCACGTTGTCGTAGACGGTGGCTTCCATGTCCAGGCCCTTGCGCAGCTGATCGAAGTAGGCGATCTGCAGCTTGGTACCTTCGATGCGCTTGCCTTCGCTGGCTTCCAGCTGACCGAGCAGAATGTGCAGCAGCGTGGTCTTGCCCGCACCGTTGCGCCCCAGCAGGCCGACCTTGTCGCCGCGCTGGATCTCGACACTCAAGTCACGGATGACCCACTGCTCCTGCGCCTCGTCGTAGCGATAGCTGACGTTCTCCAGCTCCACGACCCGCTTGCCGCTACGCTCGGCGGAGTCGACGGCGATACGCGCACGGCCCTGCACTTCACGCCGCTGACCACGCTCGGCACGCATCTTCTCCAGCGCACGTACACGGCCTTCGTTACGGGTACGACGCGCCTTGACCCCCTGGCGGATCCAGGTCTCTTCCTGGGCCAGTTTCTTGTCGAACTCGGAGTTCTCCTTGGCCTCGACATCCATCTCGTGCTGCTTCTGGGCCTGGTAGGCGGCGTAGTCGCCCGGATAACGCCCGAGGCGACCACGGTCCAGCTCCAGAATCTGGGTTGCGAGGCGCTTCAGGAAGGCCCTGTCGTGGGTGATGAACAGCACGGCACCGGAGAAGGCCGCGACCTGCTCTTCCAGCCAGGCGATGGTATCGAGATCCAGATGGTTGGTCGGCTCATCGAGCAGCAGCAGGTCCGGGTCGGACACCAGAGCACGCGCCAGTGCGACACGACGACGCCAGCCGCCGGACAGGTCTTCCATCATGGTATCTTCCGGCAGGCCCAGGCGGGTCAGCACGGTATCGATACGCTGCTGGAACTGCCAGCCATCGACGCTTTCCAGCGCGACCTGCACGTGCTCGAGACGCTTGAGGTCCGGCTCGGGATCGCTGATCAGATGATGATATTCCGCCAGCAGCGCGCCCGCCTTCGGCAGGCCTTCAGCGACGATATCGAAGATGGTACGTCCTTCGGCGGCCGGCAGGTCCTGCGAGAGCACGCCGATCTTGAGACCCGGCGCCTTCCACAGCTCACCGGCATCGGCCTGGAATTCGCCGGTGATCAGCTTGAGCAGGGTCGACTTGCCGGTGCCGTTGCGGCCGACGAGCGCCAGACGCTCGCCGCGCTCGACGACAAGGTCCGCCCCGTTGAGCAAGACGTGATGGCCATAGGCCAGCTGAAGATTTTCCAGTCGTAACAATGCCATGTGGTGCAGCAACTCGTGACGGGTCCACGGCCGGGAAGGCCACGGAGGAAGTGGGAGTCAGGCGGACGACGCCGCCACCAGCGACACGCGCCGGAGAATGCCGCCATTCTACCCGAGGCGCGACGTGCAGGCGATGGAAGACGCCGCAAGGGCTGAAAGACGCCGGCGCCTTGGGTAGAATGGCCGACCGCTTGAAATCACGTCACGTGTCTTCTCCCTCCCCGCGATCCCAAGGGTGTCCGATGTCCGCGCTTCCTCCGCATGCCGATCCTGCCTCCCTGCCCTACTATGATAGCGAGCGACTGTCCGACGAGACGCTTGCCGTCTTGTGTGACGACCTTGAACTCGGCGAGGCCGATATCGCGGCCGCGCTGACGCTGCTGGCACCGGAGCTGCGTTTCGCAAGCCCCTCTGCGCTGGTCGACATCGGCGTCAACCTGACGCATGAGAGCTACGCGCGCGACATCGAGGGTACCTTGCTGCGAGCACGCGCGGCGGGCGTCAGCCAGCAGATCCTGACCGGCACCAGCCTGGATGGCTCGCGTGAGGCCCAGGCACTGGCGGCACGCTATCGTGGCCTTTCTGCCACCGCCGGCGTGCATCCCCATGATGCCAGCCAGTGGAACGACGGCGTCGAACGCGGCATCCGGGAATTACTGACGCAGCCAGAGGTGGTCGCGGTGGGGGAATGTGGCCTCGACTTCAATCGCAACTTCTCGACACCCGCCGAACAGGCCCGAGCGTTCGAAGCGCAGCTGACGCTGGCCGCCGAGACAGGCCTGCCGCTGTTTCTGCATGAACGTGACGCCGGTCGCCAGATGCTCGAGATGCTCAAGCACTGGCGCGACGATATCAGTCACGCCGTCGTGCACTGTTTCACCGGTGAGCGCGAGACGCTCTACGGCTATCTGGATCTCGACCTGCATATCGGCCTGACCGGCTGGTTGTGTGATGAGCGCCGAGGCGAACACCTGCGAAGCCTGTGCCGCGAGATTCCCCTCGAACGCCTGATGCTGGAAACCGATTGCCCCTATCTGGTACCGCGCAATCTGCCCACCAAGCTCAAGGGGCGGCGTCATGAACCCTCTCTGCTGGTGTGGATCATGGCGGAGGTCGCGGCGCTGCGTGGTATCGACATGGAAGAGCTCGCAGAGGCCACCACCGCCAACGCACAACGCTTCTTCCGCCTGTAATCGGCATCAACGACTTTCCCTGCACGCTTCCCTGCTCTGGACATCACCATGCACGAATATGAACCCGAAACAGGGGACTTCCCCGCTTTCATCGCCGTCGAGACCGGCGAGGACTCCAGTCTGCCGCTGGCCATCGCCTGGGCGCTGCCCGATGGCCAGATGAAGCATGTGCTGATCCAGCCGGATGACGAATGGCTGGACGGCGAGATGCTGGAGCTGGGCGACTACAGCCTGGATGACCTGCGCAGCTTCGGCGTCAGCCCCCTGGATGTGCTCAAGGAGCTGGAGCAGGACTACTACCAGACCACGCTCTATACCACCGGCGTCATGGATGACGAGCAGGCACTGGCCCGTCTGTTCGACGCCTACAACATGGACCCGTTCATCGAATTCGCACCGGCGGAAGGCCTCTACCCCGAGCTTGACCCGGGCGACTGGGCACGCGAGCGCAACAACATGCTGTTCGAACAGGGGCTGCAGCCGTTCCGCCCGGACAATGAGGTGCTGGTGATGCTGGCCATCCACACACGACTGCGCGGTGATGGCGTGCGTGGCGAGCAAGACATCCAGGGCACTGGCCCGGATTACGAGATCGACTGGGAAGAAGACGTCTGATCAGACGTTCCCGCTCCTGACACACAAACGCCCCGACAACCGCAAGGTTGTCGGGGCGTTTGTGTTCAAGCCTTGGCCTCTACGGCGCGGCTCAGCCGTTGGAGCGGCCACCACCGTTGCCACCGCTGGAGCGGTTGCGACCACCACGTGAGCGGCGACGCGGACGCTCATCATTGGTCGGCGCATTCGGCGCACGGTTGCCGTTCACTTCCGGCTGCGGCGCGACGCGATTGCCATCGACTTCACGCTGCACCGGTGCACGATTGCCGCGGTTGTCATCATCGACACGCGCGGTCTGCTGAGGTTGACCACCAGTGCGCGGGCCGTCAGAGCGCTGACCGCCCGAACGCGGGCCACCCGAGCGCTGGCCGCCATTGCCACGGCCTTCAGCAGCAGGCTTGCCGCCAGTACGCTGGCCACCCGAGCGCTGGCCGTCAGAGCGCTGGCCGTCAGAGCGCTGACCGCCCGATCGCGGTCCGCCATTGCCACGACCTTCACCGGCAGGCTTGCTGCCAGAGCGCTGGCCGCCCGAGCGCGGGCCGCCATTGCCACGGCCTTCAGCGGCAGGCTTGCTACCAGTACGTTGGCTGCCAGAGCGCTGGCCGCCAGAACGCTGGCCGCCACGCGGCTGACGCGGTTCACGTTCCGGCTCGACATCGACTTCCGGCACGAAACCTTCCACTTCGACGCGCTTGAGCTTGCCCTTGAGCAGACGCTCGATGCCGCCGAGCTCCTTGCGCTCATCACTGGAGACCAGCGAGATGGCACGCCCGCTGGCGCCGGCACGGCCGGTACGCCCGATACGGTGCACGTAGTCTTCCGGCACGTTGGGCAGTTCGTAGTTGACGACCTGCGGCAGCTGCTCGATATCCAGGCCACGTGCCGCGATGTCCGTCGCGACCAGCACTCGCACTTCGCCGTTCTTGAAGCCGGCCAGTGCCTTGGTACGCGCATTCTGGCTCTTGTTGCCGTGAATCGCCGCGGCACTGATGCCGGACTTCTCGAGCTTGGTCGCCAGACGGTTGGCACCGTGCTTGGTACGGGTGAAGACCAGCACCTGGTGCCAGTTTTCCTTGATGATCAGGTGCTTGAGCAGCGAAGGCTTGTGGCTCTTCTCCACGGTGTGGATATGCTGCTCGACCTTCTCGGCCGTGGTGTTGCGCGGGCTGGCTTCCACCGCCACCGGGTCATTCAGCAGCTTGTTGGCCATGCCACGAATCTCGTCAGAGAAGGTCGCGGAGAACAGCAGCGTCTGACGCTTGGTCGGCAGCAGCTTGAGCAGACGGCGGATGTCGTGGATGAAGCCCATGTCCAGCATGCGGTCGGCTTCATCCAGCACGAGTGTCTCGAGCTCGGAGAAGTCGATGGCCTTCTGGGAGTGCAGGTCCAGCAGGCGCCCCGGTGTGGCGGTCAGGATCTCGACGCCAGAGGACAGGCGGCTGATCTGCGGGTTGATCTTCACGCCACCGAATACCACGGCATTGCGCAGCTTCAGGTGACGGGAATAGGCGGTAACGTTCTCATCGATCTGCGCGGCCAGCTCACGCGTAGGCGTGACGATCAGGGCCTTGATCTTGCGGGCACCTGCGGGAGCGCTCTGTGAGAGGCGCTCGACCAGCGGCAGGGCAAAACCGGCGGTCTTGCCGGTACCGGTGCGCGCGGCAGCCATTACATCACGGCCTTCCAGCACGGCAGGAATTGCACCTGCCTGTACGGGAGACGGCGTGGAATAGCCCATCTCGGCGATCGCTTTCAGGACAGGAGCGGACAGCCCCAGGGAGGCAAACGCCGGGACGGAATTGGCAGTAGTCTCAGTCATCAATATCTCTTCGGCTGACCGGCCACGTGCTGGTCGATCATTAAGGAATGGCGCCTGGCCGGGCACGTGCCGGGAGAGGGAGCGAGGCGTATCAGGCGCAGGAAAGAAAGAGTCGGTCAGAGGGACCTTATCCGGCTGCAGCCAGTCGCTCGCGTCAGGCGATGGCCCAGTCTACCATCTTCCGCCGTCGCCTGCAGAAGCGCGCATTTGATGAGCTCAATGCCAGTGCAGCGGATAGCGGCGATGACGTGCCAGATTGTTGATCAATACCGCCAGCACCAGCATCGCCGCACAGCCAAGCCCCACCGGCAACAGAGCGTACCAGTAGCTCAGCTCGTGCAGCGGCTGACCGCCGATCACCGCGATCAAGGCCGTGGCGCCGCCCGGCGGGTGCAGGGTGTGCGTCAACTGCATGACCAGCAGTGCCACCGAGACCGCCATGGCCGCCGCCAGCCAGCCATCGCCCAGCCAGTGATAGCAGGCGACACCGACCAGCGCCGACAGCATGTTGCCGCCCAGCACATTGCGTGGCTGAGCCAGAGGACTGTGCGGCGCGCCGTAGAGCAGCACCGAGGTCGCGCCGAAGGACCCCACCAGCAACAGCGAGCTGACCGCCAGATAATGCGAGGACAGCCAGCCGATCAGCGCCATGCCCAGAAAGGCCCCGAGCCATGACCACAGGGCATCGGCAACATGTGGCCTGCCCCGCTTCAGGGGGCCACCACGCATCTTGGCTACGTAAGGCTTGAGCATCGTGCGAACCATCTCCGGCATTGTCCTGTCAGTGTCGAGCGCTGCACCCTAGGCGATCTCCACACGAGGAACAACTGCCATATGGCAATAAGCTGATACCGATGCTGTCGCCGTCATGACTCGCTGCGCGAGGCCACGATGGTGCGCGAGATCACGATCACCGGCAGGATGCCGACCACCACGATCACCAGTGCCGGCAGCGCCGCCTGCTCGAGCATTTCATCCGAGGCGTACTGATAGACGTGGGTGGCGAGCGTGTCGAAGTTGAAGGGTCGCAGCAGCAAGGTGGCCGGCAACTCCTTCATGGCATCGACGAAGACCACCAGCGCCGCGGTCAGCAAGCCGGGACGGATCAAGGGCAGGTGCACCCGGCGCAGTGTGGAGAATGTGTTCTCCCCCAGCGAGCGCGCCGCCATGTCCATCGAGGGCGTGACCTTGTCGAGACTTGATTCGATGGAGCCCGCGGCAATGGCGAGGAAACGCACCACATAGGCGATGATGATCGCGCCCATCGTCCCCGTCAGCAGCAGACCGCTTGAAAATCCGAAGTTGGCACGCAGGAAGCTGTCCAGCGCATTGTCGAAACCCGACAACGGCACCAGCACGCCCAGCCCCAGCACGGCTCCCGGCATGGCATAACCCAGGCTCGAGAGCTTGAGCGCCTGCTGTACGCTGGCGGTGCGATCCAGCCGCTTGGCGTAGGCCAGCAGCACCCCGATGATCAGCGTCAACACGGCAGCACTCACCGACAGCATCAGGCTGTTGAGCGCATAACCGGCGAAGTCCGGCGTCCACGACTCCTCGAAGTAGCGAATGGCATGCCGCGTCAGCAGCCCCACCGGCAACAGGAAGCCGAACAGCAGCGGCAGCAGGCAGGCCAGCGTCGCCAGTCCGGCGCGCCAGCCATGCAGGGTCGGACGACGATAGCGACGATAGCGATCGCCCTTGCCGAACTGGCGCTGCCGGCGCCGGGCATGTCGTTCCAGCCAGATCAGCGTGACCACGAAGATCATCAGGCACAGCGCGATCTGGGCCGCGCCCCGCAGACTGCCCATGTTGAGCCACACATCGAAGATGCCGGCGGTCAGCGAACGCACCGCGAAGTAATCGACGGTACCGAAGTCATTGAGCGCCTCCATCATCGCCAGCGCCAGACCGACGGCGATCGCCGGACGTGCACTGGGAAGCGCCACTCGCCAGAAGCTCTGCCAGCCATTGCAGCCCAGGGTGCGGCTGGCATCGCGCAGCGAGGGCGATTGATCGAGAAACGCCGAGCGCGCCAGCATGAAGACATAGGGAAACAGCACCAGCGACAGCATCAGGATGGCGCCGCCCAGACTGCGTATCTCGGGGAAGTAGTAATCCTGCGGCGAGTCCCAGCCGAACAGCGCACGCAGTGCGCCCTGGAAAGGCCCGGCATACTCGAAGACATCGGTGTAGATGTAGGCGATGACGTTGGCAGGAATCGCGAACGGCAGCAGCAACGACCACTCGAAGGTGCGCCGCAGCGGGAACTGATACATGGTGGTCAGCCATGCCGAGACCACGCCCATGCTGCCGCTGAGCACCGCCACGCCGGCCACCAGCGCCAGGCTCGTCATGACGTAGTCAGGCAGCACGGTGGAGACGAGGTGCGGCCAGATGCCGTCACCGGCCTGATCACTGCCATCATCGCCGAACAACGCCAGCCAGATGACGGCCAGCACCGGCATCACCACCAGTGCGGCGACCCCCCAGGCCGTCGCGAACCACCCCATGTGCGTGCCCAGGCGCCGCTGACGGCGTCTTATGGCCGCGTCTTCGGCAGCTGACGTGCTGCCAGCTGCGCGCTCCAGGGCGAGCTCCGTCGCGCTGGTTGCCACGCAGGCTTCCTCTCCAAGGCTCGCACCTCGCTTTGCCAACAGCCGCTTGCCTTGCGTCATCTGCTCTTCCTCACTGACCTGCCAACTGCAATTGCGTCTATTTTACATTGTTCACTCATACGAAGAGGGGCTGTCGCATCGCGACAGCCCCTCTCGTTCATGACATCCCATCCGATGGCTTACGCCAGCGGTGAGTGCCGTTACTGGTTGAAACCGACTTCATTGACCATCTGAGCAGCACGCTTGCGGTATTTGGCGACCTCGGTCAGTGAGAGGTCATCCTGCTTGAACTCGCCCCAGGACGTCAGCAATTCCGAGCTTTCGGCAGCCGGATTGGCCGGATACTCGAAATTGACCTCGGCATACATGTGCTGAGCGGTCTTCTCGGTCAAGAAGCGCATCAGCTTGAGCGCATTCTCTTCGTGCGGCGCGTACTTGGTCATCGCCATGCCGGAGATGTTCATGTGCGTGCCGACACCGTTCTGGTCCGGGAATTCGATACGTGCCTTCTCGGCCCACGGACGCTGCTCGTCGTTGTCGAGCATCTTGCCGTAGTAGTAGCTGTTGCCGATGGCCACGTCACAGACATTGTCACGAATCGCCTTGATCTGATCGCGGTCCCCGCCTTGCGGCTTGCGCGCCAGGTTGTCCTTGAAGCCTTCCAGCCATTCGCGGGTCGCTTCCTCGCCGTTGTGGGCGATACGCGAGGCGATCAATGCCACGTTGTAGGGGTGATCACCGGCACGCGAACAGACACGGCCCTTGAGGCTCGGATCCGCCAGGTCGTCATAGCTTGCGACCTGACCGGCCTCGAGACGCTCGACACTGGTGTAGAGCACGCGGGCACGGGTGGTGATACCGAACCACTGGTTGTCAGGGCCGTGATACTGCTCAGGCAAGTTGGCTTCGATGACGTCGTCGTTGACGCTCTTGACCAGCCCTTCGTCGACCAGCTCCTGCAGGCGACCGATATCCACCGTCAGCAGGACGTCAGCCGGCGTGTTGCGACCTTCACGCTTGAGGCGCTCGGCCAGACCCTGCTTGGCGAATACCACGTTGACCTTGACGCCGGTCTCCTCGGTGAACTCCTTGAGGAACGGCTCGATCAGATAGGCCTGACGATAGGAATAGACGTTCACCTCTTCCTGGGCTTGCGCCGGCATGGCCGTGACAGCCGTCACGCCGACCAGCGCACTCAACAACAGCTTGCGAGCGGAGGATGCAGAAATCATGGATACAGCAGTCATCGAATACCCCTGTTCAAGATGTTCTGTCCTGACGAGAGCTGCCATGAGCAGACCTGCAGGCCAGTAAAAGCGGAACCATTGTGTCAATGCGAATCATTCTAATCACAAAGCCCTGACACCTGCAACGTGAGTGCAACGCTGATTTGCAGATAATGCAATCCCGCTTCGGGAGGCGAGTTCCGAAAGGCAAGCCCGGCGAACCACGGCACTACCACCTGGCATGGGCAGAAAGGCATCACGCCAGTCGGCCGTCTTCTCCCACCGCAGGCAACAGGGACCGGGCATGGGCGATGGCCTGCTCAAGCGACATCCCTTGCTGCCAGACACCGGCGAGTGCATGGCGGAAGGCAGCGGCACGCGCGGGCAGGCCGCGCTGCTCGACATCGGCGGCGCGCTGCATCACACGTTGTGCGAAGGCGTCTCGATCCACCTCCAGCTCAAGATTGTCGACGCTGACATGAAACGGCTTGCCCACCGCCCGGTGGAAAAGCAGCTCCAGAGCTTGCGGCGCGACCTCGACACTCTCGAAGGCGCGCTGCTGCTGGGCGTCGCGGCCATCCGGTGCATACCAGTAGCCGTAATCTTCCTCGAGCCGCCGTCTGGCTCCTGCGATGCACCAATGGCTGATCTCATGCAGCGCGCTGGAAAAGAAGCCACGTGCCAGATAGATACGGTGATAGCCAAGCTCTGATTCATGGACATGCCTGCCTTCCCCTTGCATGCCGGCCGGAAGATACAGCGGCTCTTCAGGATCACAGCGCAGCACGGTGTTGAAGGTGTTGCCGAACAGGCCGTCGAACAATGCCATCAAGGTGGCGAGATCATGCGCACGACGGGGGCTCCCGCAGGCGGGATCAGAGGAATGGACGGCAGGTAGGGACTCATGGGACGACACGGCAATTCTCGGCAAGCGCTGGCAATGTGGGGGTATTCGATGGCGGCAGGAAAACCTGCTCTGCCGGATGGCTCATTGTACGTGGCAAGCGTATAGCGCGTCATTTCAGCTGACAGTGTCACTCACAGCCGTGATAATTCATCAGCTTGCGTTCATGAAACCTGCTTATCTGCTAGGATGGCGCGCCAAGCAAGAATGATTCTCGATTACTAGCAGGAGCCTGCCGTGCCCCCCGCCGATTCACCCACTCCCTCCATGCCTCAGACGCCCCCCGGTTCTCCGCCTCCGCCACTGATTCCCCGCGTCAGAGCGGAAACCTCACGCCTGCTGACCCTGGCGCTGCCGATCTGTGGCGCGCAGTTGGCTCAGGCAGGCATGAGTGCCGTGGACGTGTTGATGACGGGGCGCTCCTCGGCCACGGACCTGGCAGCCGTGTCAGTAGGCTCCAGCCTGTGGGTGCCCCTGCTGCTGCTGATGGCGGGCACCCTGATGGGTCTGACGCCTGTGGTCGCGCAATTGATGGGGGGCAAACGCAGCGATGAGGTGCGTGGCAACGTGCATCAATCGTTATGGATCTCGCTGGTGCTCGGCAGCCTGTCCGGGCTTGCGCTCTGGTATCTGGCCGCGCCGATCTTCACGCTGATGGAGGTGCCTGAGGCTGTGGCCGAGCAGGCGACCCTCTACCTGATGGCCATCGCCTGGGGCATGCCGGGCGCCGCCTTCTATCAGGTCCTGCGCGCCTACTCGGACGGCATGAACCACACTCGCCCGGCACTGATCATCAGCCTGATCGGCCTGATATCGAACATTCCGCTCAATTACGTGCTGATCTACGGTTCTGCGGGCGTGGATGACCTGCTGGGGATCACCCTGCCAGGGCTGTTGGGCGACATTCCGGCCATGGGCGCCGCCGGCTGTGGTATCGCCACTGGCCTTGCGATGTGGATCATGTGCCTGAGCATGTTCGCCTATACACGTTACAGCAGCGCGTATCGCGCCGTGGCGCTGTGGTGCCAGCCCAGCGCCCCCCATTTCAAGCAGATGGGCGAACTGCTCAAGGTCGGCCTGCCGATCGGAATCGCGATCTTCTTCGAGGTCACGCTGTTCACGGTCATTGCCCTGTTCGTGGCCAGCTTCGGCGAGATCAAGGTCGCGGCCCACCAGGTCGCGCTCAACTTCACCTCGCTGCTGTTCATGCTGCCGCTGTCGATGGCGATGGCCCTGACCGTGCGCGTCGGTCACACCATCGGCCGTGGCGACATGCGCGAAGCACGTTTCGTGGCCTGGAATGGTGTGGCCTTCTCGCTGGTGGTGGCGCTGGTGAATGACATCGTGATCTGGGTACTGGCCGAGCCGGCTGTAGCGCTCTACACCAGCAACCTCAAGGTCCAGGCCCTGGCCATGTCGCTGATCACCCTGGCGATGCTCTATCAGGTCTCGGACTCCCTGCAGGTCGCGATGGCAGGCGCACTGCGCGGCTTCAAGGACACGCGCATCATCATGCTGATCACCATGTTCGCCTACTGGGTGGTCGGGCTGGGAGGCGGACACCTGCTGGGCGTCGGCAGTGAAGCCTTCCCGATCTCGCCCTGGCCTATCGATCAGATGGGCGTCTATGGCTACTGGATCGGCATGGTGGCCGGCCTGACCGTGGCGGCGCTGCTGCTCGGCTGGCGCCTCTGGATCATCGCGCGCCGTGGCGTGCGTGACGAGGCATTGGCGAGCCAGTGATGCCTGGCGGATAGCGCCTGCATCTCAGCCTGCACCTCAGCATGAGTCTCGGCCGGAATGCTGGACTGACAGCTGCCTGAAACGCCTGGATGAGCAAGCCCCGCGACGCCCGACAAGGTGACGCGGGGCTTTTGCGTTTAAACACGAAAAAGCCGATGGACGGTCATTTCGTCCAAGGAGGGGTTACCGTCAGGGCTCTGGCTGTGCTAATGGTTATTCAAGGCAGTGCTCTCACGCTGACGACACACATGGCAGAAGCGAGAGAACGCACCAGCACACGCCGAGGACGATCGACAAGCTGCTGAGGAGGGTTCGTCATGGGCGTACCAGTATCTTCCCCCCGCTCCGCCAAGGTCATCGACCTGAGTGTCATGCGTGACAGGATGCGTGCACGACGTCGTATTCTCCGGCTGGCGCCGGAACACGATGGGTTGGAAATGCTCTATCAGCTCGACAGCGATCCGGACAGCTATTACAGCATTCCGGTACTGGCCTGGGGGCTGCGCGAGGATGGTGAAGTCGTCGGCATGGTGCCGTGGATGGAGGGGCTGATGCCCTGCCACGAGCTGGAAGACCCCCAGCAAGGACATTTCGTCGGCTATCGTGACCCGGAAACCGACGAAGTCTTCATGCTGGCGCCTGACCACAAGGTGTTCGAGCTCGAACATGCCGCGGCCTATTACGACTATGAAGTCTCGGACAAGACGACGCTGTTGCAGCAACTGCCGGACACGCTGGGTACCCATGCGCTGTGCATGACCAACGGCGAGACACAATGGCAGCTCAAGCAGGTCTTCGGCTGGCGCCTCTACAGCGATGGCAACATCGAGGCCTTGCTGGTCGATGAGGCTCGCGTCACCCAGACACCGGTGCTGGCAGGCGACGACTGCCTATACCCGGGGCGCAGCCGGCATGACGTGGTCTATTTCTTCCAGCGCGCCATCGCCAATCAGATTCGCGAGCAGGACCCGGCGACGCTGGAAGCTCTCGCGCTGATGATGACCGGCGAGAGCGACCAGGTCTGCGTCGAGGTCCATGACCGCGAAGCCTGAGAGCAAGCCATGGCCAGCGACTCGGCGGATGGGACTCAACTGATGCGGATGTAATACAGGAACTGTTCCGGCGTCTCGTGGCTCAGTTCCAGGGTGTGACCGAGAAAGGCGCAGAACTTGGGCACATCACGGGTGGTGGCAGGGTCGGTCGCCACTACCCGCAACAGGTCACCCGAGGCAAGCTCACGCACCTTGTTGTGCAGCATCATGATGGGTTCCGGGCAATACAGGCCACTGGTTTCCAGTTCGGCATCGGCCTCGGGCAATGTGATATCGGTCATCGAAGACTCCTGACAATCCTGCCGCCCTGGCTGGCGGCACGTACAAAAAAGGGGAGACAGGCATGATCAAGGTTCTGATCGAACGGCATATCATGCCGGGACTGGAACAGGATTACGAACAGGCCTCGCGTGAAGTCGTACGCGAGGCCACGCATGTCCCGGGCTTCATCTCGGGCGAGAATCTGATGGAAACCGGCCGCGCGGGCCACCGCATCCTGATCACTTCATGGCGCGATACGCGAGCGTGGAAGGAATGGTCAGTCAGCCCGGCCCGAGATCGCATGATGGCGCGCCTGGCGCCCATGCTATCCCAACCGGAGCGGATAATCCTGCTGGAGCATACCTGAGCGCGCCTCACCGGCGAGCGAAGGCATCAGACGCCCCATAAAAGACCCCCACGGCCTGAACAGGCCGTGGGGGTCTTTTATGGGCAAGTCGCCTGTGCGTGTCGATTGAGCCAACAGCCAATCAGTGCGTGATGCGCACGTGCACAGTGACCTCTTCACGGTCGTGATACAGATGGCGACAGCGAATCTCGGCACCGACGTTGGAGCGTTCGAGACTGGCAGCCAGATAGTCGAGGCAACGAGAGACTTCCTTCCAGCGCTGCTTCATCGGCAGCTTGAGATTGAAGACGGCCTCGTTGCACCAGCGCTTCTTCAGCCAGCGCTCGACCATCTCGGTCACACGGATCGGCTTGTCGACGATATCGCAGACCAGCCAATCCAGGCGCAGCGGTGGCTCCCAGGTGAAACCGTCTTCCTTGAGATGCTCGACCTGTCCTGTCGCCATCAGGTCCTTGTTCATCGGACCATTGTCGATCGCGAACACGAACATGCCCTTCTCGACCAGCTGGAAGGTCCAGCCACCCGGAGCGGCACCGAGGTCCGCTGCCTGCATGCCGGTGGCAATGCGATGCTCCCACTGATCGCGCGGTACGAATTCGTGCCACGCCTCCTCCAGCTTGAGCGTGGAGCGGCTGGGCGCACGGCTCGGCGAACGCAGGTGACGAATGCCATTGGCATACTCGCTGCGGTTGCCCGGGAAGCTCATGCCCAGCTGGACTTCATCGCCATCCGTCCAGAAGACATGCAGCGCCCGACCACCGGCCTTGCGGCGCAGGGCACCCCGCTTCTTGAGCGCAGATTCCAGCGGGCGACCAACGGCCTTGCCCAGCCCCGACAGCGCCTTGCCATCATTGGTATCCGGCATCTCGTGGCGGATCTCCTCGAAGCTCCAGCCGGCATCGACCACCTGCTGCAGAATCGGCGAGACGCGATTCTCCCGCGACATGCCGACCAGCGGCTCCAGCGCCACCAGGGTCTGACGAGCGAAGACCAACGCCTGTAGCGGCATGTCACGATGCAGGGCGTTGGCGGGCTCATCACCCGTCACCACATAACGCACGAAGCCACTGTCGCGTGCCGCAATCGGATAACCCGGCGTGCCGATATACGCCGCTTTCTCGCTGACTTCTGCGGCCAGGTCGGCCTCGAAGCCAGGGCGGCAATACAGCAACAGTTCTTGAGGTTGCATCATCATCTCCAATACAGAAGGCTGGGGAGTCTAGCCTCTCGCCGCTGCCTTCTACAAGCGTGCATGTACGTGATGGGGGGCTGTGACAACGCTCAGGCTGTCGTCATGGGCGCAGCAGGCGCCTCACGAAGCGCGTACGCCTCTTGCTTTGCTGTGCGCAACTTTTCTCACCACAAAGAGAACCGCCCCTGCAGCAAGGCTACAGGGGCGGTTCAGTATAAGTGCCTGACGATGACCTACTCTCACATGGAGAAACTCCACACTACCATCGGCGCTAAGCGGTTTCACTTCCGAGTTCGGCATGGGATCGGGTGGTTCACGCTCGCTATGGTCGTCAGGCGAAACGGTGGCACCTTGCGGTGCCTGAGTCCCGAGGCTTGAGGCCTCGCGACTCGCAATATGAATCATGCTGACCGATATGTCGTCGATCCTGTCGCAATCCCGGCGGTTTGCCTGGGCAAACCCCTTGGGTGTTATATGGTCAAGCCTCACGGGCAATTAGTACTGGTTAGCTCAACACATTGCTGTGCTTCCACACCCAGCCTATCAACCTTGTAGTCTTCAAGGGCCCTTCAGGAGGCGCAAGGCCTCAGGGAAGTCTCATCTTGAAGGGGGCTTCCCGCTTAGATGCTTTCAGCGGTTATCCCGTCCGAACGTAGCTACCGGGCAATGCCATTGGCATGACAACCCGAACACCAGAGGTTCGTCCACTCCGGTCCTCTCGTACTAGGAGCAGCTCTTCTCAAACTTCCGACGCCCACGGCAGATAGGGACCGAACTGTCTCACGACGTTCTAAACCCAGCTCGCGTACCACTTTAAATGGCGAACAGCCATACCCTTGGGACCGACTTCAGCCCCAGGATGTGATGAGCCGACATCGAGGTGCCAAACACCGCCGTCGATGTGAACTCTTGGGCGGTATCAGCCTGTTATCCCCGGAGTACCTTTTATCCGTTGAGCGATGGCCCTTCCATACAGAACCACCGGATCACTAGAACCTACTTTCGTACCTGCTCGACGTGTCTGTCTCGCAGTCAAGCACCCTTATGCTCTTGCACTCAATGCACGATTTCCAACCGTGCTGAGGGTACCTTCGTGCTCCTCCGTTACTCTTTAGGAGGAGACCGCCCCAGTCAAACTACCCACCATACACTGTCCTCGATCCGGATAACGGACCTGAGTTAGAACGCCAATGATGTCAGGCTGGTATTTCAAGGTTGGCTCCACCGCATCTGGCGACGCGGTTTCAAAGCCTCCCAGCTATCCTACACAGACAACATCAGCATCCAGTGTAAAGCTATAGTAAAGGTTCACGGGGTCTTTCCGTCTAGCCGCGGGTACACAGCATCTTCACTGCGATTTCAATTTCACTGAGTCTCGGGTGGAGACAGCGTGGCCATCATTACGCCATTCGTGCAGGTCGGAACTTACCCGACAAGGAATTTCGCTACCTTAGGACCGTTATAGTTACGGCCGCCGTTTACCGGGGCTTCGATCAAGAGCTTCGCGTGAGCTAACCCCATCAATTAACCTTCCGGCACCGGGCAGGCGTCACACCCTATACGTCCGCTTGCGCGTTTGCAGAGTGCTGTGTTTTTAATAAACAGTTGCAGCCACCTGGTATCTTCGACCGGTAGGAGCTTACGGAGCTAGTCCTTCACTCGAACCGGTGCACCTTCTCCCGAAGTTACGGTGCCATTTTGCCTAGTTCCTTCACCCGAGTTCTCTCAAGCGCCTTGGTATTCTCTACCTGACCACCTGTGTCGGTTTGGGGTACGGTCGCATGTGATCTGAAGCTTAGAGGCTTTTCCTGGAAGCGTGGCATCGATGACTTCCTGACCGTGGTCAGTTCGTCTCGCATCTCGACCTCAGAGGAACCGGATTTGCCTGATTCCTCGGCCTACATGCTTTCACCAGGACAACCAACGCCTGGCTCACCTAGCCTTCTTCGTCCCCCCATCGCAACCACATCCGGTACGGGAATATTAACCCGTTTCCCATCGACTACGCGTTTCCGCCTCGCCTTAGGGGCCGACTCACTCTGCTCCGATTAACGTAGAACAGAAAACCTTGGTCTTCCGGCGGGGGAGTTTTTCACTCCCCTTATCGTTACTCATGTCAGCATTCGCACTCGTGATACCTCCAGCAGACTTCTCAATCCACCTTCATTGGCTTACACGACGCTCCTCTACCGCTCATCCAGAGGATGAACCCGTAGCTTCGGTACCTGATTTAGCCCCGTTATATCTTCCGCGCAGGCCGACTCGACTAGTGAGCTATTACGCTTTCTTTAAAGGATGGCTGCTTCTAAGCCAACCTCCTAGCTGTCTGAGCCTTCCCACATCGTTTCCCACTTAATCAGGATTTTGGGACCTTAGCTGACGGTCTGGGTTGTTTCCCTTTTCACAACGGACGTTAGCACCCGCTGTGTGTCTCCCACGCTGCACTCACTGGTATTCGGAGTTTGCCTCGGGTTGGTAAGTCGGGATGACCCCCTAGCCGAAACAGTGCTCTACCCCCAGCGGTGATACGTGAGGCGCTACCTAAATAGCTTTCGAGGAGAACCAGCTATCTCCGGGCTTGATTAGCCTTTCACTCCGATCCACAGCTCATCCCAGCATTTTTCAACATACTTGGGTTCGGGCCTCCAATTGATGTTACTCAATCTTCACCCTGGCCATGGATAGATCGCCCGGTTTCGGGTCTATACCCTGCGACTGGTCGCCCAGTTAAGACTCGGTTTCCCTACGCCTCCCCTATACGGTTAAGCTCGCCACAGAATATAAGTCGCTGACCCATTATACAAAAGGTACGCGGTCACACCACGAAGGTGCTCCCACTGCTTGTACGCATACGGTTTCAGGATCTATTTCACTCCCCTCGCCGGGGTTCTTTTCGCCTTTCCCTCACGGTACTGGTTCACTATCGGTCAGCCAGGAGTATTTAGCCTTGGAGGATGGTCCCCCCATGTTCAGTCAAGGTTTCTCGTGCCCCGACCTACTCGATTTCACGTGACTCAGACTTCGACTACGGGACTATCACCCTGTATCGTCAGGCTTCCCAGCCTGTTCGTCTGTCAGTTGTCACGCTTAAGGGCTGGTCCCCGTTCGCTCGCCGCTACTTGGGGAATCTCGGTTGATTTCTTTTCCTCCGGGTACTTAGATGTTTCAGTTCCCCGGGTTTGCCTCTATAGGTTATGTATTGGCCTATAGATACTCACCTGATGGTGAGTGGGTTTCCCCATTCGGAAATCGTTGGGTCGCAGGGTATTTGCCACCTCGCCAACGCTTATCGCAGGCTATCACGTCCTTCATCGCCTCTGGCTGCCAAGGCATCCACCGTATGCGCTTAATCGCTTGACCATATAACCCCAAGGGGTCTGTCAAGGATTACGACTCTGTCGGACCTCTCCGACATATCGTTTTGATGGAGATGTGCTTGGCGCACATTCCATCGTCAGCATGATTCACATTGTTAAAGAGCGGCTGTTCAGAGAACAGTGAGAAGTCACACAACCTTCTCGAGGAAGGCGATATGCTTGTCACTGTGAACTGTCAGCGTTATCAGGCAGTAGAAGCTTGAACCGGAACTTGATGGTGGAGCCAAGCGGGATCGAACCGCTGACCTCCTGCGTGCAAGGCAGGCGCTCTCCCAGCTGAGCTATGGCCCCAAAGTCGGCAAAACCGTGTCGACAAAAGCACGAAGCTTTTGGTGGGTCTGGGCAGATTTGAACTGCCGACCTCACCCTTATCAGGGGTGCGCTCTAACCAACTGAGCTACAGACCCGACACTACTACTCGATAAACTAACTTGATCAGGTAATTCGTTGTGAGCACTTGCCGCGAGCAGTAGACAGTGTCGATAAGGAGGTGATCCAGCCCCAGGTTCCCCTAGGGCTACCTTGTTACGACTTCACCCCAGTCATGAACCACACCGTGGTGATCGCCCTCCCGAAGGTTAGGCTAACCACTTCTGGTGCAGTCCACTCCCATGGTGTGACGGGCGGTGTGTACAAGGCCCGGGAACGTATTCACCGTGGCATTCTGATCCACGATTACTAGCGATTCCGACTTCATGGAGTCGAGTTGCAGACTCCAATCCGGACTGAGGCAAGCTTTATGGGATTGGCTCCACTTCGCAGTATTGCAACCCTTTGTACTTGCCATTGTAGCACGTGTGTAGCCCTACCCGTAAGGGCCATGATGACTTGACGTCGTCCCCACCTTCCTCCGGTTTGTCACCGGCAGTCTCCTTAGAGTTCCCGACATTACTCGCTGGCAAATAAGGATAGGGGTTGCGCTCGTTACGGGACTTAACCCAACATTTCACAACACGAGCTGACGACAGCCATGCAGCACCTGTCTCAGAGTTCCCGAAGGCACCAATCCATCTCTGGAAAGTCCTCTGGATGTCAAGGGTAGGTAAGGTTCTTCGCGTTGCATCGAATTAAACCACATGCTCCACCGCTTGTGCGGGCCCCCGTCAATTCATTTGAGTTTTAACCTTGCGGCCGTACTCCCCAGGCGGTCAACTTATTGCGTTAGCTGCGCCACTAAGTCCTCAAGGGACCCAACGGCTAGTTGACATCGTTTACGGCGTGGACTACCAGGGTATCTAATCCTGTTTGCTACCCACGCTTTCGCACCTCAGTGTCAGTGTCAGTCCAGAAGGCCGCCTTCGCCACTGGTATTCCTCCCGATCTCTACGCATTTCACCGCTACACCGGGAATTCTACCTTCCTCTCCTGCACTCTAGCCAAGCAGTTCCAGATGCCGTTCCCAGGTTGAGCCCGGGGCTTTCACACCTGGCTGACTTAGCCACCTACGCGCGCTTTACGCCCAGTAATTCCGATTAACGCTTGCACCCTCCGTATTACCGCGGCTGCTGGCACGGAGTTAGCCGGTGCTTCTTCTGCGAGTGATGTCTTTCCTCGGGAGTATTAATCCCAAGGCGTTCTTCCTCGCTGAAAGTGCTTTACAACCCGAAGGCCTTCTTCACACACGCGGCATGGCTGGATCAGGCTTTCGCCCATTGTCCAATATTCCCCACTGCTGCCTCCCGTAGGAGTCTGGGCCGTGTCTCAGTCCCAGTGTGGCTGATCATCCTCTCAGACCAGCTACGGATCGTCGCCTTGGTGAGCCATTACCTCACCAACAAGCTAATCCGACATGGGCTCATCCGATAGCGCAAGGTCCGAAGATCCCCTGCTTTCTCCCGTAGGACGTATGCGGTATTAGCCTGAGTTTCCCCAGGTTGTCCCCCACTATCGGGCAGATTCCCATGCATTACTCACCCGTCCGCCGCTCGACGCCTTCTAGCAAGCTAGAATCGTTTCCGCTCGACTTGCATGTGTTAAGCCTGCCGCCAGCGTTCAATCTGAGCCATGATCAAACTCTTCAGTTGAAAGCTTGATAGTCTGTTAAGCAGACCAAACTTGGTTCAGAGTCAAACTTCTCGTGAGAGGCTTGCTCCGATATTTGGTGACCTTGTCACCACTCATCGGCAAGCGCTCACACGAATTACCTGATCAAATTTTTAAAGAGCGTCGCGGTTAAGCGAGGAGGCATATTCTACTTGGAACGCTTGAGAAGTCAAGCACTTGATGATGAGTCAGTCGACTGCCTCTAAGCATCATCAAGCGGTGAGGAGCGTTGCTCGATCACCTGTTCCGTAAGGAGTGCGGCGTATTCTAGCGAATCGCCCGGGATTGTCAATCGATGATTTGGAAGCGGACCTCAAAAACATCAAACAAAACAATCACCTGCAAACCTCTTTCACCGCTGGTAACGCCATGCGTCCCCGGCAGCGGATGCGTACTTTACGCAGGAATCGGCTTGATGGCAAGGGCTTTGACGCAGAAAACAGCCACTCCCCCTGCTCGGCACTCAGACCGCCTTGCCGTCCGCAGGTCGTGACACTGGGCGCGCCTGCCAGCCACCACGCGAATGCGACTGTGTCTCAAGCGCCGCTTCCAGGCGCGCCTCCGGCAACTGCATGACGCGCGCCAGCAGTGTCAGCAGGGCCACCTCTTCATCGGCCAGCGTCTGGTCGGCATGCACCACCTGGGCTAGCGCCGTGAACCAGCGTTGCTTGTCCATCGGGCGCAGGTGCGCCAGCTGCGTGAGATGGCGGCAGCGCAGTGCAGGGTTATCCCCTTCCGGCTGCGACTGCGAATACTCCAGCGCCAGGCCAAGTTCCGCACTGGCGTCCAGGAAGATATCCTCGCGTAGCGTTTCATCGTCGATAAGTCCGACCATCAGCATGAGCCAGTGCTGACAGGCCGGCTGGCATTGCTGCAGGGCCAGCGAGTCGCTCTTGCGATCGATCCGCGGATCCAGTGATTCCAACAACAGCTGCCATAGACACCAGATGAACATGTCCTGCGGAGGGGTCTGCGCCTTGAGCATGCGATGCGCGCGCTCATCCGCTTCCCGCCAGCGCGGTATCAACCGGTTCAGCAAGGGGATCCACTCGACCCGCGGCAAGGACTCGAGCTTGCGCCGTGCCTCGCGCACGCGCTTGCCATCCAGCCAGTCATGCTGACGCTCAAGCTCGGTGAGCCAGACCCCACGCCGGGTCAGCTCCGAGGGGGCGATCATCGCCACCACCAGCTGCGGGCAGAGAAAACGCGACAGCGTCAGGTTCTCGAGTTCTCCTCGTGAGCGCGAGAGCTCCTCCATGACCGCCGCTCCGGCGATACCCGCCATGACCCCGCCAAGCACTTCGGCCCCGATGGGCCCCTGCTGCTCGAAGGTATGCACCGGCTGTTGGCGCGCGCTCAGATATTGCCTGTCCCAACGGGGTTCCAGGCGCTTGATGCGTTCATCCAGCGGCGGATGCGAGTCGAACCAGCCCGTCAGCCAGGGCGGGCGCGCTTCGACGAAGAAGAGATGGTTGTAGGTCATAGCGCGCGGGTGCTGGATACGCCCCTGCCAGCCCATACCACCGATACGCTTGAGGGCCGAGGCGATGCCATCCGGGAAACGCGTCAGGCGCACCGCACTGGCATCGGCGAGATATTCGCGTGAGCGCGCGACCCCGCGTTGCAAGAGCCGCCCTCCCAGCCCGCCGAGGCTGCCGAGCAACCACAGCGCCACACCCACCAGCATCAGCTGTGGCATGCCGCCTTTCCTGTCGGAACCGGAGGAGCGCGCCCTGCCCAACACGAAGCCGATGCGCCCTGCCCCCATCAGGAAGCGCCCCGCCTCGGAGAGAAACACCAGGCCGTGGACCGCACTCGCCAGACGCAGGTTGAGGCGGATATCGCCATTGGCGATATGGGCGAACTCGTGAGCGACCACGCCCTGCAGCTCGTTGCGATCCAGCTGCTCCAACGCCCCGCGACTCAGCGCGATCACCGCATCCTGTGGCCGATAGCCCGCCGCGAAGGCATTGATCATCGCCTCATGCGGCAGCAGGAACAGCTGCGGCGTGGGCAGGTTGGCGGCAATCGCCATCTCTTCCACCACATTCAGTGCCCGTCGCTCGCTCGAGTCCTGCGTCTCGACATCCACCAGCTTGCCACCCAGGCGTGCGGCCACCATCGCACCGCCCTGCTGCAGACGCCGCAGCTCACGCGCGGCGACCAGTGCATTGCACAGGAAGATGATGCTCGCTACTGGCCAGACATATTCAAGCGTCGTGGCGGCCGGACGCCCCAGGAAACTGCTGATCGCGACATGCACCACGGCGCCGGCGGCAAGAGACACCACCAGCGACATGGCCGTGAAGGCCAGCAGCAATAGCCGCGTTCGACGACGCGCGCTGTCCTGCTCGTGATAGAAATTCATTCGCGCTCGCCATCTACCCAGTCAGGATCACGGCGCAAGACCGCTTCGAGAGAAGCATCCGTCGGTCGGCTCATGAGAAGCTGACATCAGGGGTCTGACGAATCTTCACGCTGTCATCGAAGGCCAGCAGGCCTGCATCACTGCGATGACCGAAGGTCGGTGCGAACATCACCTGCGGGAAGCTCTGGCGATAGACGTTGTAGTCGGTGACGGCATCGTTGTAGGCCTGACGCGCGAAGGCGACGCGGTTCTCGGTGGCGGTCAGCTCTTCCATCAGGTCGCTCATGGTCTGGTCGGCCTTGAGCTCCGGATAGGCCTCGACCACCACATCCAGCTTGCCCAGACTCGCCGCCAGTCCCTGCTCTGCGCCGGCCAGACTGGCCAGCTTGTCCATGCTGCCGGGGTGCGCCGCTGCGGCATTCAAGGCCGCCATCGCCTTGTTGCGGGCATTGATCACTTCTTCCAGGGTGCCACGCTCATGGCTCAGATAGCCCTTGGCCGTCTCGACCAGATTGGGAATCAGGTCGTAGCGCCGCTTGAGCTGAACCTCTATCTGCGCGAAGGCATTCTCGAAGCGCGCCTTCAGGCTGACCAACTTGTTGTAGATCGAGATCACGTAGATGACGATCAGCGCGATGGCGCCCAGCAGCAGAAATGTTTTCATGATGAGTCCCTTGTGATGATGCCTTTGCAATGAAGGCTCGGCAGGCGTTGTCTCGCTCTCCGGCGAGTCTTTGCAAGCGCCCCTGTCGATCGTTCTGTGCAATCCGCTTCCAGTTTACCCATACCGGATGACGGCACCAGTCAATTGGAGGACTGATTGCCAACGGGACATCATGCGGCTGGCAGCCTCACCGCACCCAATGCGCCATGAACTCGTGCACGGGCAGTGCGTCGAGTCGCTCGCGATCGCCCAGCAACGCCATCAGGGTGTCACACCGCGAGGGTGGGAAGCAGGTGACCAGATTGGCCCGACACTTGCCCTCGAGTGGGGCGAGCGACTCTTCACGCCGCCGGCGATGTCCCAGCGGGTATTCCACCGTCACCTGCTCGGTGGCACTGCCATCACGGAAGATTACCCGCAGGGCATTGGCGATCGAGCGCTTGTCGGCCTCCAGATACTCGCGGGTGAAGCGCACCTCTTCCTTGACGACCATCCTGTCACGCAGCCGGTCGATCTCCGGGTGAGCGGCATGGAAGCCATCTTCATAGTGGTCCGCGTTCAACTCGCCGAAGATCAGCGGCACCGCGACCATGTATTGCAGGCAGTGATCGCGGTCCGCCGCATTGGCGAGCGCGCCCTGCTTGGAGATGATGCGGATCGCCGATTCGTGGGTGGTGATCTCGATGCGCTCGATCTCCTCGAGCCGGTCGCGCACCTCGGGATGGAGCTGGACGGCCGCCTCGGCGGCGGTCTGGGCATGGAATTCGGCCGGGAAGGAGACCTTGAAGAGCACGTTCTCCATCACATAGCTACCCAGAGGGCGCGCCAGTGTCAGACGCCGTTCGTCTTCGGGCTTGAGGGCGAGATCGCTGTTGCCGTGACTGAAGGAGACATCATTGAAACCCCACTGCGGCGCACTGAGAGCACTTGGGACGCCCATCTCGCCACGCAGGGCGATATCCGCCAGCCGCACACCGCGTGAGGTGGCGTCCCCCGCCGCCCAGCTCTTGCGCGAGCCCGCATTGGGAGCATGGCGATAGGTGCGCAGACTCTGGCCATCGACGAAGGCGTGCGACAGCGCCGACAGCAACTGCTCGCGATTCGCCCCCATCAAGCGCGCCGTCACGGCGGTGGTCGCCACCTTGACCAGCATGACATGGTCAAGCCCGACACGGTTGAAGCTGTTGTCCAGCGCCAGCACGCCCTGGATCTCATGCGCCATCACCATGCTCTCCAGCACATCACGCATCACCAAGGGTGGCTTGCCCTGCGCGACACGCTGGCGCGAGAGGTGATCCGCCACCGCCAGAATGCCGCCAAGATTGTCCGAGGGATGCCCCCACTCCGCCGCCAGCCAGGTGTCGTTGTAATCCAGCCAGCGGATGGTGCAGCCGATATCCCACGCCGCCTTGACGGGATCGAGACTGAAGGCAGTGCCAGGCACCCGCGCACCATGCGGCACCACGGTCTCGGCCACCAGCGGCCCAAGATGCTTGGTGCATTCAGGGAAGCGCAGCGCCAGGATGCCACAGCCGAGGGTATCCATCAGACACAGACGAGCGGTGTCCATCGCCTCTGCCGAGGGACCTGAGCGCTCGCGCTTGCCGGCCAGACCGTCCACATCCGCATTCACATTCGCGACAAGGGGATCGTCGCAGTACCCCAGCACATAGTCGGCGATCTGCTGCAGCTCCGGGTCATAGTCCGGGCGCTGGTTGGCGCTGGCCTGATTGGTACTGGCCTGGTTAGTACTGACCTGAATGGCGCTGAGACGGCTTTCGCTCTTCTGATCAGAGGATGGCGTGCTCATACATGACCTCCTGTCGTGAATCGTCCTTGCCCGCATGCGACTCCCGTCACACCTGTGCTCCCCCCACTACCTGCACACATACCACTGAGACGCGAAAGCCGGCCCTCTGCACATGCATGCCAGGCCGGCTTTCATCTAGATTCCGCAGGAGGGGCTTTGACTGTCGAACATGACTGTCGAACATGACAATCGACCCTCACCTGCCCATGCCGGCGCTAGCGCATCAAGGTCTCCGCCGGCACCCGCACCCAGCCTTCCATCAGGATACGCGCGCTGCGACTCATCACGGCTTCAGTGACGGTCCACTCGCCCTCGCCTTGCTGGCCATCACTGACCTGGCCTGCCTCTGTCTGCCGATGAGCACTCGCGCCGACCCTGAGTGTGCCGGAGGGATGCCCGAAGCACACCGAGTCACGCGCCGCGTCAGTCTGCCCAGCCCCAGACTCAGCATCGGCTCCGCCAGCGGCGGCAAGATTGACCAGCGTGCCGGGTACCGCAGCCGCCGCGGCGATGGCCACCGCCGCGGTACCCATCATGGCGTGGTGCAGCTTGCCCATCGACACGGCGCGAATCAGCACATCGATCTCGTCGGCCTTGATCTCGCGACCGCTGGAGACGACGTGATCCACCGGCGGCGCCACGAAGGCGACCTTGGGGGTGTGTTGGCGCGTGGCCGCCTCAGCGAGATCATTGATCAGCCCCATGCGCAGTGCGCCGTGGGCGCGCAATGTCTCGAGGCGCGCGAGCGCCTCGCCGTCCGAGTTGATCGCCTCTTGCAGCTCGGTGCCCTGATAGCCGAGATCGCGGGCATTGACGAAGATGGTCGGGATGCCGGCGTTGATCAGGGTCGCCTGGATCCGCCCACCCGCGACCACCGATTCCGGTACCTCCAGCGCATCGACCACATTGCCGGTGGGGAACATGCTGCCCTCACCCGCGGCAGGGTCGCGGAAGGCGACCGCCACTTCGGCGGCCGGGAAGGTCACGCCATCGAGGGCGAAATCGCCGGATTCCTGGACACGCCCCTCGCACATCGGCACTCGCGCGATGATGGTCTTGGCGATGTTGGCCTGCCAGATGCGCACCTCGGCGATGCCGTCACGCGGCAGGCGTTCGGCCGGCACCAGGCCCTTCTCGATGGCGAAGGGCCCGACCGCCGCCGAGAGATTGCCGCAGTTGCCGCTCCAGTCGACGAAGGGCGAGTCGATGGAGACCTGGCCGAACAGATAGTCGACGTCGTGGTCCGGCTGCTCGCTGCGACTGATGATCACCGTCTTGCTGGTGCTGGAGGTCGCGCCCCCCATGCCGTCGATCTGCTTGGCGTAGGGGTCGGGGCTGCCGATCACGCGCAGCAGCAGGGCGTCGCGCACCGGGCCGGGTACCTGCGCCGCTTCCGGCAACTCATCGCGCAGGAAGAACACGCCCTTGCTGGTGCCGCCACGCAGATAGGTGGCGGGAATCCTGAGCTGTGCCTGCTGGCTCATGCCGATACCTCCGCCGCCATCTCATCCGGCGCCTGTGAGTTGAGGAAGTCCTCGGCGAAGCGTTGCAGCACACCGCCCGCGGAGTAGATGGAGACCTCCTCACGGGTATCGAGGCGACAGGTGACCGGCACGCGCTCGACCTGGCCTGCCTTGTCGCCGGCGGTGCGCTCGATCACCAGCGTGAGCGCTGCCCCCGGCGCCGGTTCGCCCTCGACGGCGTAGATCTCGCTGCCATCCAGTGCCAGCGTCTTGCGCGTGGTACCGGCGGCGAACTGCAGCGGCATCACGCCCATGCCGACCAGATTGGTGCGGTGGATACGCTCGAAACCTTCCGCGACGATGGCCTCGACCCCCGCCAGCCGCACGCCCTTGGCCGCCCAGTCACGCGACGAGCCCTGGCCGTAATCCGCACCCGCGATGATGATCAGCGGTTGCTTGCGCTGCATGTAGGTCTCGATGGCCTCCCACATGCGTACCACCTTGCCTTCCGGCTCCAGACGCGTGAGCGAGCCCTGCTTGACCTCGCGCTTGCCGTCCGCCCCTTCCACCACGGCCATCTCGTTGATCAGCTTGGGGTTGGCGAAGGTGGCCCGCTGCGCGGTGAGATGATCGCCACGGTGGGTGGCGTAGGAATTGAAATCCTCCTCCGGCAGGCCCATCGCGGCCAGATACTCGCCCGCCGCACTGCTGGCCATGATGGCATTGGAAGGCGACAGGTGGTCGGTGGTGATGTTGTCCCCCAGCACCGCCAGTGCCCGCATGCCGGTGAGCGTCGGCGCGCTGGCCAGGCCGCCTTCCCAGTACGGCGGACGACGGATGTAGGTGCTCATCTCGCGCCAGTCGTAGAGCGGGCTGGTCGTGTCGTCGCGATCCTGACGGGCCTCGAACATCGGGATGTAGACCTGACGGAAGTGGTCCGGCTTGACGCTGGAGCCAACGATGGCGTCGATCTCCTCGTCGCTCGGCCACAGGTCCTTGAGCATGATCGGCGAGCCGTCCGGCGCATGTCCCAGCACGTCCTTCTCGATATCGAAGCGGATGGTGCCGGCGATGGCGTAGGCGACCACCAGCGGCGGCGAGGCCAGGAAGGCCTGCTTGGCGTAGGGATGGATACGGCCATCGAAGTTGCGATTGCCGGACAGCACCGCGGTGGAATAGAGATCGCGCTCGATGATTTCCTGCTGGATCGCCGGGTCCAGGGCACCGCTCATGCCGTTGCAGGTGGTGCAGGCGAAGCCGACGATGCCGAAGCCGAGCTGCTCGAGTTCCGGCAGCAGTTCCGCTTCTTCCAGATACAGCTGCACCGCCTTGGAGCCCGGCGCCAGCGAGGTCTTGACCCACGGCTTGCGCGTCAGTCCCAGCGCATTGGCGCGCCGAGCCAGCAACCCTGCGGCGATGACGTTGCGCGGATTCGAAGTGTTGGTGCAGCTGGTGATGGCGGCGATGATCACCGCGCCATCCGGCATCAGATCACGCCCGTCCTCGTCCTGTTCATGCTCGACCACGCCGGAGATGCCGCGCGCAGCCAGCTCGCTGGTCGGCACGCGACTGTGCGGATTGGAGGGCCCCGCCAGGGTGCGCACCACCGAGGACAGATCGAAGGTCAGCTCGCGCTCATATTCCACCGCGCCCTCGATATGGCCGCTCTCATCTGCCCACAGGCCAGTCTCGCGTGCGTAACGCTCGACCAGCGCGATGTTCTCCGGCTCGCGTCCGGTCAGGGTCAGGTAATCCAGCGTCTGCTGGTCGATGGAGAACATCGCCGCCGTGGCGCCGTACTCCGGCGTCATGTTGGAGATGGTGGCGCGATCACCCAGCGTCAGGCTGGCCGCGCCTTCGCCGAAGAATTCCAGATAGGAGGAGACGACCTTCTCGGCGCGCAGGAATTCGGTCAGCGCCAGCACGATGTCGGTGGCGGTGATGCCCGGCTGCGGACGCCCGGTGAGGCGCACGCCGATGATGTCCGGCAGGCGCATGTAGGAGGCACGCCCCAGCATCACGCTCTCGGCCTCCAGCCCACCGACGCCGACGGCGATCACGCCCAGCGCATCGACATGCGGCGTGTGGCTGTCGGTGCCCACCAGGGTATCCGGGAAGGCGACCTGATGGCCCTTCTCATCGGCGCGCGACTCGATCACCGGCGACATCCGCTCCAGATTGATCTGGTGCATGATGCCGTTGCCCGGCGGAATCACGTCGATGTTCTCGAAGGCCTGACGCGTCCAGTCGATGAAGTGGAAGCGGTCCTCGTTGCGACGCTCCTCGATGGCGCGATTCTTGGCGAAGGCGTCCTTGTCGAAGCCGGCGTGCTCCACCGCCAGCGAGTGGTCGACGATCAACTGGGTCGGCACCACCGGATTGACCTTGGCCGGGTCTCCGCCGCGCTCGGCGATGGCATCGCGCAGACCGGCCAGATCCACCAGCGCGGTCTGACCGAGGATGTCATGACACACGACGCGCGCGGGGTACCACGGGAAATCGAGATCACGGCGGCGTTCGATCAATTGCACGAGACTGTCGCGCAACTGGTCCGGCGGGCAGCGACGCACCAGGTTCTCGGCCAGTACGCGTGAGGTATAGGGCAGACCGGCGTAGGCGCCGGGGGCGATGTCTTCCACGGCGGCACGCGCATCGAAGTAGTCGACCGGGGTACCCGGTGACGCCGTGCCAGGCAGGGGTTTGCGATACTCGGTATTCATGGGCATCCGGACTCATCAGGCGATCAGGAAAACGATCGGCCAGCACGCTGACTGGCCGAGAAAAGGGTCAGTCGCGCTGCTCGATGGGCAGCCAGTCGCAGTGCTCCGGGCCGGTGTAATCGGCGCTCGGGCGGATGATGCGGTTGTTGGCGCGCTGCTCGAAGACATGCGCGGCCCAGCCGGTCAGGCGTGAACAGACGAAGATCGGCGTGAACAGCTTGGTGGGAATGCCCATGAAGTGATAGGCGCTGGCGTGGAAGAAGTCGGCATTGCAGAACAGCTTCTTCTCGCGCCACATCACGGCTTCGACGCGCTCGGAGACGGCGTAGAGCTGCGTATCGCCCACATCCTCGGACAGCTTGCGAGACCACTCCTTGATGATGGCATTGCGCGGGTCACGCTCACGGTAGATGGCGTGGCCGAAGCCCATGATCTTCTCGCGGCGTTCCAGCATGCCGAGAATCTCGCGCTCGGCTTCCTCCGGTGAGCGCCAGTGCTCGATCATCGCCATCGCCGCCTCGTTGGCACCGCCATGCAGTGGCCCGCGCAGCGAGCCGATGGCCGCCGTCACGCAGGAGTGCAGATCAGAAAGCGTCGAGGCGCAGACACGTGCGGTGAAGGTCGAGGCATTGAATTCGTGCTCGGCATAGAGGATCAGCGAGGTATTCATCACCGCGGCATGCAGCTCGCTGGGGGCCTCGCCGTGCAAAAGGTGCAGGAAGTGCGCGCCGATGGAGTCATCATCGGTCTCGGTGTCGATGCGCACGCCATCATGGCTGAAGCGATACCAGTAATTGATGATCGACGGGAACACCGCCAGCATGCGGTCGGCCTGGTCGGACTGCTCATCGAAACTCTCTTCCGTCTCCAGATTGCCGAGCATCGAACAGCCGGTACGCATCACGTCCATCGGGTGAGCGCTGGCCGGAATCTGCTCAAGCACCGCCTTCAGGGCGTCCGGCAACCCCCGCAACCCCTTGAGGCGCGCAATGTAGGCATCCAGTTCAGAGCGATTCGGCAACTTGCCCTTGAGCAGCAGATAGGCGACTTCCTCGAAGGCTGCGTGACTGGCGAGGTCTTCCAGGTCGTAACCGCGATAGCGCAGGCCGGAGCCGGACTGGCCGACGGTACACAGCGCCGTCTCACCGGCACTCTGGCCGCGAAGACCACTGGGGGCGCTGGTGCTCGAAGTAGCGGTGCTCGGGTTGGCGATGGTATCTGACATGGCGCGATCTCCTTGGCAGTGACGTCATTGAGTTGTTCTTTTTCTTGTAGGGCATAAAGCGTCAGGCCCCTCGTCGGCCAGGCGTCTGCCAGCGAGGGAGAAACGGTCGGGCCGAGAGTGTCGGCCCGTGAAGCCGATGATTTTCTGATGCGAGACATGGCGTCCGTCTCGAGCGTCTGGCATCAATCCTTGCGGCTTTCGGCCTCGAACAGGGTGTCCAGCTTCTGCTCGAAGGTGTGGTAATCGAGGAAGTCGTAGAGCTCCATGCGGGTCTGCATGTCGTCGACGACATCCTTCTGATCACCCTTGTCATGGATGTTCTGGTAGACCCTGAGGGCGGCAGCGTTCATGGCGCGGAAGGCGGACAGCGGATAGAGCACCATCCGGCAGCCGACATCGCCCAGCTCGCGCTGGTTGAACAGCGGCGTGGCGCCGAATTCGGTGATGTTGGCCAGAATCGGCGCATCGACTCCCTCGCAGAAGGCACGGTAGTCCTCGAGGGTATGCACCGCCTCGGCGAAGATGGCATCGGCGCCTGCCTCGACACAGGCATTGGCACGCGCCACGGCAGCCTCGAGTCCTTCCTTCTGGAAGGCATCGGTGCGCGCGATCAGATAGAAGCTGTCATCACGACGCGCATCGGCAGCGGCCTTGATGCGATCCACCATCTCCTGACTGGAGACGATCGCCTTGTTGGGGCGGTGGCCGCAGCGCTTCTGGGCGACCTGATCTTCCAGGTGCACGGCAGCCACGCCGGCGCGCTCCATCTCCTGAATGGTGCGTGCGATGTTGAAGGCGCCGCCCCAGCCGGTGTCGATGTCCACCAGCAGCGGCAGCTCGCTGGCGGCGGTGATGCGACGCGCGTCTTCCAGCACGTCATTCATGCTGGTCATGCCCAGGTCCGGCAGACCGTAGGAGGCGTTGGCCACGCCGCCACCGGACAGGTAGATCGCCTGATGCCCGACGCGCTCGGCCATGATGGCGGTATAGGCATTGATGGTGCCGACGATGGGCAGCGGACGATTGGCCTCCAGCGCCGCGCGGAAGCGGGCACCGGGGCTTGGCAGGGCGGTGGAACTCAGATGGCGTGACATGACATCTCCCGGGCTGGGCCCATGACGGGGTTGGAATTGTTCGGTCGGTTCAAGTCGTGAGCGGTGCGTCAGCTCACTCTTCGCCCTGCTCCTGCTTGAGCGTGGCGGCATAGCGGCGGGCGACGTTCTCCCGCGAGGCGCTGACGTGGCGGCGCATCAGCAACTCCGCCAGTTCCTCATCGCCGGACTCGATGGCATCGACGATACGGTGGTGCTCGACGAAGGCCTTCTGCGGACGCGAGCCACTGGCGCTGAACTGGGTGCGATACATGCGCACCAGGTAATAGAGGTCATCACAGAGAATCGTCATCAGCATGTGGTTATGGCTGCCGAGAACGATCTGATAGTGGAAGTCCAGATCGCCTTCCTTCTGGAAGTAGGCGGTGCCGGTCTTGAGGTCCGACTGCTGTTCGTGGGTCTTGAGCACGCTGCGCAGCCGCGCGACCTCTTCCTGTGTCATGTGGCGTGCGGCCAGACGGGCGGCCATGCTTTCCAGTGCCTCACGCACATCGAACAGCTCCAGCAGCTCGGTCATCGAGAGCTTGACCACCCGCGCGCCGACGTGGGGCACGCGCTCGATCAGACGATGGACCTCGAGGCGGCGCATGGCCTCGCGCAGCGGTCCGCGCGAGATCCCGTAGGCCTGAGCCAGGCCGGGCTCGGTGATCTTGCTGCCCGGTGCCAGCTCGCCACGCACGATGGCGTCCTGCAGCTGGTGGAAGACACGCTCGGCCAGGGTACGCACCTCGGGGGTCGCTGCCGTCGCGGAAGCGGTGTGACCTGCCTGCTCGGCAGTCGCGCCGCGCGCAAGGCTTCGAGCGGTGGTGGCATTGTGAAAGGCATCGGTGGTCATGGCGGTCAGGCAATCCGGCTGGGCAAGGGGCTGAGGCAGGACAATGGCGATGAGGGACTTTCAGCACCATTGTCGACAATCATTCAATGACTGCCAGACTAGCCAGCGAGCCTGAGTGGGTCAAGATGCAATCCGCCAAATCCCCTACACCTTTGGCGTAAGAGCGTTGGCACGCGCTGGATAAACGGCTGTCATAACAAGAAGGAACTGCCTGAAAAGCCGCCATGACAGTCATCACACGATGACAGATCAGAGACATTCCAGTCGGTAGCGGCCGAGACGAAAGACGCCCCGACAGCACAGGCTGACGGGGCGTCTTGAGCATCAATGCCAGACCGTTCATCGGCCGGCTTGTCGACAATCATGCGATTTATGCGAAGCTGAGCTCCGCGCCGATGCGGCGGGGTTTCTGGAAAGGCAGCGAGTGATCGGTACCGGGGATTTCCAGCGATTGCCAGCCCGCATGACGCTCAGCCAGCAGGCTGTGATAGTCGCGCAGGGTCTGCGGACTCTTGCCGCCGACCAGGCTGCGCACCTCGCTGCCTGAGGCCAGCACGTCGGCCAGCAGCACCTCACGGTCGATCTCGCGCACGGCATGAGTGACACAGTCCAGCGCATTGGCGAAGCCCAGGTGGCGGTGTGCCAGTCGCGCCACCATCATGCGCTCGGCACGCGGGTTGCGCGTACGATGCGGCGAGATGAGGTCGAGGAAGGCGGTGATGCCGGCCTCGGGGCTCGGGGCTTCGCGCATGGCGCGCGCCGCCTCGGCGTAGCCGTCACGCACCTGGATCATGGTGGCGTGGCATTCGCGCTCCAGCAGCGCCGGCTCCAGCAGACTGATGTCACCGATCTTCACCTCCGGGCGCTCGGCGCGCAGTCGCTGGACGAGACGCATGGCGACCAGCCCGCCAAAGCTGTAGCCGATCAGGTCGAAATGCGTGATGCGCTGGGTCTCGATCAGCGCCATCACGTCCTCGACAACCTGCTCGAGAGTGAAAGGAGGCTCGCCGCCATCGGGTGACACCGTCTGCCCCATGCCGCGCAGGTCAGGAATGATTAACTCGTCATGGGCCGCAAGATGCCCGACCAGCGGCGCCCAGGTCAGCGTGCCGGCCACACCCGCGCCGTGCAGCATCAGCAGTCGACGCCCACCCTGGGCGCCATGCCGCTTGAGACGCTGCCAGAAGAGGGTCTGATCAGGGCGAGCCAGCAGATGCTGGCCATGTTCGAACTCGGGATGCATGCAGGGGCTCCGGTGGGTTGCCAAGGGCTGGGCAAGAGACTGGGCAAGCGGACTGGGAGAACGTCAGCACGTGCGTCAATGCAGTCATCGATGACAGCGCAGGGCGTTCAGAGGCAGGCACCTTAATCAGCGCACGGGAGAACGGCAAGCCAACAAGGACAGCCCCTCATCGGAATCCGCACGCATGGGCGGACAAAACGCGTCTGGATGCCTAGAATGCCCTGTCCGCCAACGGAAGCTGTCATGACCATCTCGCTCGAAATCACTGCCCTGCCCTATGCCCTCGCCGCCGAGGACGAGGCCTCCACACTGTCGCGCTTCGCACGCCTGCGTACGCGCCCCGACGCCGTGCTGCTCGACAGCGGCCAGCCTTCACTGGCCGGCGGTCGCTTCGACATCATCAGCAGCGACCCGCTGGCCGTGCTGGAACAAGGCGCGCATGGCGGCAAGCTCACCGGCCCACTGCCGGAGTCGATGCGTGACCTGAGCCAGTTCAGTGAAGCATTGGAGCGCCTCGCCCGCCTGCCGGTGATCGAGGCCCAGCGCCAGCTGTTGACCCTGCTGCCGCAGACGCTGGCAGGCGAAGAGCTCGCCCAGCATGATCTGAGCGCCGAGGACCTGCCGTTCATCGCTGGTCTGCTGGGTTACTGGAGCTATGACTTCGGCCGCGCGCTGGAGAATCTGCCTGTCCAGGCGCAGGATGATATCGCCCTGCCCTGGGCGCGGCTCGGTCTCTACGACTGGGCATTGATCAGTGATCATCAGCGCCAGCAGAGCTGGCTGATCGCCTCGCCCCAACGGCGCCGGCAGGTGCTTGAGTGGCTGGAGCAACCGGTGCCAAGCAGCGTCAACTTCGCCCTCGACACCCCCTTCGCGGCGCTGCTGGATCGCGAGGGCTACGGCGAACGCTTCCGTCAGGTGATGGAATACCTGCATGCCGGTGACTGCTACCAGATCAACCTGACGCAACGCTTCAGCGCGCAGTGCAGCGGCGACAGCTGGAATGCCTACAGGCGACTGCGTCAGGCTACGCCGACACCCTACGCCGGCTATCTGAGCTGGCAGGACGCCAAGGGCGACGAGATGGCCATCGTCTCCGTCTCGCCGGAACGCTTCGTCGAGGTCAATCACCGCGCCGTCGAAACCAAGCCGATCAAGGGCACCCGCTCACGTGGCGCGACGCCGGAAGAGGACGCGCGACTGGCCGCCGAGCTGCTGGAAAGCCCCAAGGACCGCGCCGAGAACGTGATGATCGTCGACCTGCTGCGCAATGACCTGGGCCGCGTCTCCGCGCCCGGCAGCGTCAGGGTGCCATCACTGTGCGCACTGGAAAGCTACGCCAACGTGCATCATTCCGTCAGCACCATCACCAGCACTCTGGAGGAAGGGCGCGATGCGCTGGACCTGCTCGGCGCAGCCTTCCCCGGCGGCTCCATCACCGGCGCGCCCAAGATTCGCGCCATGCAGATCATCGAGGAGCTGGAGCCGGTGCGCCGCAGCGCCTATTGCGGCAGCCTCGGCTATCTGGATATCCGCGGCCACATGGATACCTCCATCGCGATCCGCACGGCGGTGATCGCCGAGGGCCAGGTGCATCTGTGGGGCGGCGGCGGCCTGGTCGCCGACTCCGAGGAAGAAGCCGAATACCGCGAGAGCCTGGCCAAGATCCAGCGGCTGATGGAAGCGCTTGGCTGACAGACTGCGTTATAAGCCGTCACAAGCGCCATAACTCGATGGCATATAACGTTCGAACGAATTCGTATTGGGGAAGCAGTGCCTGCCTTTGATAGGGTAGGCGCATTCCTGCACGTCTCCTTGAGCGCTACTCGCCTCTGCTGATGACCTTTTCTGGCCATTGATCAGCCCTGCGCCCCGCTCCATCGGACGTGCCCTCGTTCTGGAGACTCCTCATGTCCGATACCTTCGATCTCGCCCGCATCAATACCGAATTCGGCAACGACCCGGAAGCCCTGACCCGCTGGGCTCTGTCGCTGGACAAGCACGCCATCTGCACCACCAACTTCCGTCCCTTCGAGGCGGTGATCCTGCACATGGTGACGCGCTTCCGTCCCGACATCCCGATCGTGTGGATGGACAACGGTTACAACACCGACGCCACCTATCGCTTCGCCGATGAGGTGACACGCAAGCTGAACCTGAATCGCATCATCTATCTGCCGCAGCGTACCCGCGCGCACCGTGAAGCCGTCGATGGCCCCACGCCGCATATCGACGACCCGCGCCACGAAGCCTTCACCCGCGAAGTGAAGCTCGAGCCCTTCGAGCGTGCCCTGCGTGAACTGAATCCAGAGATGTGGTTCACCGCCGTGCGCGCCAGTGACACCGCCTTCCGTGCCGGCATGCAGCCGGTCTCGCTGAACGGCGATGGCCTGATCAAGGTCGCACCGGTGCTCCACTGGTCGTCCAAGCAGATGCACGAGTATCTGGTCGCCCACGACCTGCCCAATGAGTTCGACTACGTCGACCCGACCAAGGCGGAAGACAACCGCGAGTGTGGCCTGCATCTGGCACACTGAGCCCTGTGGTTGACGCTGTGCGCTCGAGCTGCAGCCAGCAAAAAGCCCGCCTCTCAGGAGGCGGGCTTTTTCATCTGCACTACGAAAATCAGGCGAGCGACACTCAGTCCACCGGCACTCAGCGCACCGGCAGCTCGATGTCGTGGAAGATCTCGTGCTCATGACGCGGGCCGGCGGCCAGTGCCGCTTCGACGCGCTCACGCGTCAGGTGCGGCGCGAAGCGCTCGACGAATTCGAACATGTAGCTGCGCATGAAGGTACCGCGACGGATGCCGATCTTGGTCGTGGAGCTCTCGAACAGATGCGTGGCATCCAGCGCGACCAGGTCCTCATCGGCCACCTCGTCCACCGCCATGTGCGCGACGATGCCGATGCCCATGCCCAGGCGCACATAGGTCTTGATGACATCGGCATCCGAGGCGGTCAGCACCACGTTGGGCGCCAGGCCGTGGGACTTGAAGGCATCATCCAGCTGGCTGCGCCCGGTGAAGCCATAGGTGTAGGTGACCAGCGCATAACTGGCCAGCGACTCGAGGGTCAGTTCCTCGCCATTGGCCAGCGGGTGATCCTTGGGCACCAGTACGCAACGGTTCCAGCGATAGCACGGCAGCAGGATGAGGTCGTTGAACAGCTCCAGCGACTCGGTGCAGATGGCGAAGTCGGCCTGTCCCTCACTGACCATGTTGGCGATCTGCTTCGGCGTGCCCTGCTGCATGTGCAGCGCGACATCCGGGTACTTGCGCGTGAAGTCGGCGATCACCGGCGGCAAGGCATAACGCGCCTGGGTGTGCGTGGTGGCGATCGACAGGCTGCCGCGACGGTCGTCACTGTGCTCCTGGGCGACGTGCTTGATGTTCTCCACCGTGCGCAGCACCTGGCTTGCCAGCTCGACGATGGACTCGCCGGCCGGGGTCACCCGCGTCAGGTGCTTGCCACTGCGCGCGAAGATTTCGACGCCAAGCTCATCTTCCAGCAGACGAATCTGCTTGGAAATGCCCGGCTGGGAGGTGTACAGACTTTGCGCGGTGGCGGACACGTTCAGGTTGTGGCGGGTGACTTCCCAGATATAACGCAACTGCTGGAGTTTCATGCGGCTTCACTCTCCTGAGAAGCACCATCGACGCGAAGCGGCGTGACAGTGGCCCGGACATGGCCGGTCACCTTGCTAAGATGATCGGGCGATAAAATCATGAATAATGATTCCTTTCGGGAATATACGCTCAAGAGTAGATTGGCGACAGTAACCTGACAAGGGGGTAGGTAGGGATGGAAGTCACACAACTGCTGCTATACGTGCTGGCAGGCGCCGGAGTGGGTTTCGCGGTCGGTGTCACTGGCGTGGGCGGCGGCTCGCTGATGACGCCCCTGCTGCTGATGTTCGGCTTCCCGCCGCATATCGCCGTGGGCACCGACCTGCTCTATGCCTCCATTACCAAGGCGGGCGGTGCCTTCGCGCACCATCGCCAGGGCCATGTGGACTGGACCATCGCTCGGCGCCTGGCCATCGGCTCGCTGCCGGCGGCGCTGTTGACGATTGCGGTCCTGCATACCTTCTTCACTGACCCCACCGCCTACGCAGGCCTGATCAAGGGCATGCTGGGCGTGATGTTGATCCTCACCGCCGGCGTGCTGCTGTTCAAGAAGCGCCTGCTGGGGCTGATCAGCCCGGAAAGCTTCATCGTACGCCACGCGGCACCGCTGACAGTGCTGTCAGGCATCGTGCTCGGCGTATGCGTCACCCTGTCCTCCGTAGGTGCCGGCGCCTTCGGTGCTGCCGTGCTGATCATGCTGTTCCCGCTGCTGAGCACCGCACGCATCGTCGGCACCGATATCGCCCACGCCGTGCCACTGACACTGGTCGCCGGCCTTGGCCATCTGTGGCTGGGCAATGTCGACTTCCTGTTGCTCGGCGCATTGCTGGTCGGCTCACTGCCCGCCATCAGCCTGGGCGCACGCCTGACACGCCACATGCCTGGCGGCCTGCTGCAGGGCCTGCTGACGACACTGCTGCTGGGGCTGGGCATCCGTTACGCCTTCTTCTGAGCTCTCCTTGCTGCGGGATCCTTCGCACAGGCAATACCAAAGTCGGGGCAGGCAATCCACATTGCCTGCCCCGTTGCTATTCCCTCAAACCAATAAAACAGCTATAAAAACACTAGCGATCATAACCCCGTGCTATTGAGCCGATGGACAATGCCCATTTGTCAGTGATGCAAAGTGGCGCTACCATCGGACGCAGCCTGCATGTCCGGCAATGCCGCAGACAGCGAAACGAATCCCCTGGAGAAACAAGATGTCCAATCACGTCGATGTCACCGGCGCCAACTTCGAACAGGAAGTTCTCAACGCTGAAGCCCCGGTCCTGCTGAAGTTCTGGGCCCCGTGGTGTGGTCCGTGCAAGATGATGGCGCCGGTCGTCGAAGAAGTCGCCAACGAGAAAGGCGAAGGCCTGAAGATCGTCAACGTCAATGTCGATGACGCGCCGGAAATCGCTGCCGAGCAAGGCGTGCGTGGCGTGCCGACCGTGATCCTGTTCAAGTCCGGCGCCAAGGTCGCCTCTCTGGTCGGTGCCCAATCCAAGGGTCAGCTGAGCCAGTTCATCGAGCAGAACCTCTGAATCGACTTGCTGACAGGTGACTGCCCCGCCAGTCACTGCGCACTGATTCGATAACCAAAGGCCCCGTCACGCACAGCGTGACGGGGCCTTTGGTATTCAGGCAGCGGGTCATGCTCGCAGAGCTGGCTCGCGGATCATTCCTCCGCCATGCGTCGACGACGGCGGATCCGGCGCACGGAGGGGCCCAGCAGACGCGCCGCCCAGCGCGTGCCCGGGTGCGAGTCGAAGGCGATCTTGAGCGTCATGGTGATCGGCACCGACAACAGCATGCCCACCGGCCCGAACACCCAGCCCCACACTACCAGCGACAGGAAGGCGGCCAGCGTCGACAGCCCCAGGGTGCGCCCCATCACGCGCGGTTCGATCAAGTTGCCGAGAATGAAGTTGATCGCCAGATAACAGCCGCCCAGCATCAGCGCCTTGACCGCGCCACCCTCCGGCATCACCAGCGTCAGCAACACCGCAGGCACCGCGGCCAGCGCCGAGCCGATGTTGGGGATGTAGTTGAGGCAAAAGGCCAGCGTGGCCCACAGGAAGGCGAACTCCACATCGAGCACCAGACAGCTGATCGCGACCAGTCCCCCGGTCACGAGGCTGATCAAGGTCTTGACCGCCAGATAGCGGCGCAGCGTCAGCGAGAACAGCGTGAAGCGGCGCAGACTGACATGCGGGCTGCGCAGCGTGCTGACCAGCTTGTCGCGCAGTGACAATGCCTCATAGAGCAGGAAGGTGGCCGTCAGCACGATGATGACACTAGAGGACAAAAGCCCCCCCAGCCCGGTCAGCAGGTTCGGCACCCACTGGGTCAACGAGGCCGGGTCGACCAGCTCGCTGAAACGGGCCGGCGCGATGGATACACCACTGTCCGCCAGCCATTCCAGCATGCTCTGATACTGTTCGCGCAGGCTCTCCTCAAGCTTGGGCATCTCATCGCTGAAAAGGGTGAAGCGCGAGACCAGCAGCGCCGTCAGCGACGAGAACAGCACGCACACCGTCAGGATGACGATCGGCACCCCGAAGCGTTGCCCGATGCCATGACGTGCCAGCCAACGTACCGGCGCGTCGCAGACCGCAGCGACGAACACCGCCAGCAGCAGCGGGACCACCAGGTCCGCCGCCAGCTTGAGGCCGCCGATGATGATGACCACTGCGGCCATGCCGACCAGCAAGGGGTGAATCTCCAGCGCGCGACGCACGCGGGGCGCGTGGCGAGAACGTCCGGAGCGTTCGAGTGCCTCCTGCTGACGCTCGTCGCGTGGCACCTGCATGCGTGTCACGGCCTCCTCGATGGAAGTCCCCTCACTGACGCTGCGTGGCTCGCCAACGCTATCGTCAGGCACTTGCGCATCAGCCATCTGCGCTTCGGGCAGCGCTTCCTCGTGTCGCGATCTTTCCTCAGGCGTGTCGTTCGCGTGCATCCTGCGCCACCTATCCTGTCAGTGCTTGCCATCAGTACTTGCCATTAGTACATGCGCGTCGCTGCCCCGCGAATTCATCGGGACAGACTTCGATGCGCCTATCTTGGGCGCATGCCTGTCACAAGCCAAGACTGAAACGAGATTGATTGCTCGTGTCGGGGAAAACCCGCGCCTCCCTCAAGACGCACAAAAAATGGGGAGACCGAAGTCTCCCCAAGGGTACCGAGTCAGAGCGCACTGACTGGAGGCATAAGACACGACTGTTGCCGATACATCGAGCTGCTGAGTCTTCAAGTTGCTGTCAGGCTTGACGCCGTCATCAGATCTCGAAGCCGCTGCCGAAGCCTTCCACCGTCGGCGCCATCAGCGTCTCGCCACCGGCGCGAATCATCGCGGCGTGGCCTTGCGTGCGGGGCAGGATGCGCTGGAAGTAGAAGCGCGCGGTATCCAGCTTGGCCTGATAGAAGGCAGCATCCCCTTCGCCAGCCGCCAGCGCGGCCCTGGCCGTCTCACCGGCACGCGCCCACAGGTAGCCCAGCGTGACGTAACCGGCATACATCAGATAATCGACACTGGCCGCGCCGACGGCTTCGCGGTCCTGCATCGCGCCCATGCCCACCGCCATGGTCAGCTCACCCCATTCGCGGTTGAGCTCGGCGAGCGGATTGGCAAACTCACTGCCTTCGCTGGCCTGGCAGAACTTGTGGATCTCCTTGGTGAAGATCTTGAGCGATTCGCCCTGGCTCATCAGGATCTTGCGGCCCAGCAGATCCAGCGCCTGGATACCGGTGGTGCCTTCATAGAGCAGAGTGATACGCGCATCGCGCACGAACTGCTCCATGCCCCATTCCTGAATGAAGCCGTGACCGCCGTAGACCTGCACGCCGTGGTTGGTCGCCTCGAAGCCGGTCTCGGTCAGGAAGGCCTTGACGATGGGCGTCAGCAGGCCGAGCAAGGTATCGGCACGCGCCTTGTCTTCGCTGTCCGGAGCGTTCTCGACGATGTCATTGAACTGAGCGGCGTACATCACCAGCATGCGCCCGCCCTCGGCGATGGCCTTCTGGGTCAGCAGCATGCGGCGCACGTCCGGATGCACGATGATCGGGTCAGCCGCCTTCTCCGGTGCCTTGGCGCCAGACAGGGCACGCATCTGCAGACGGACACGCGCATAGCTCAGCGCATTCTGGAAGCTGACCTCGGCCAGCGCCACACCCTGGATGCCCACGCCGAGACGCGCGGCATTCATCATGGTGAACATGCAGGCCAGCCCCTTGTGCGGCGGGCCGACCAGGAAACCTGTGGCGGAGTCGAAGTTCATCACGCATGTCGCGTTACCGTGAATGCCCATCTTGTGCTCGATGGAGCCACAGCTGACGCCGTTGCGCTCACCGGCTTCGCCATTGGCGTCCGGCAGGAACTTGGGCACCACGAACAGCGAGATGCCACGCGAACCTTCCGGGGCATCCGGCAGCTTGGCCAGCACCAGGTGCACGATGTTCTCGGAAAGATCGTGCTCACCGGCCGAGATGAAGATCTTGGTGCCGCTGATGGCATATCCCTTGCTACCATCGCTGTCATCCAGCGGTACGGCGCGGGTCTTGATCAGCCCCAGATCCGTGCCGCAATGCGGCTCGGTCAGACACATGGTGCCGGTCCAGCTGCCTTCGACCAGCTTGGTCAGATAGGTCTGCTTGAGCACCTCGCTACCGTGATGCTCAAGCGCATTCATCGCGCCATGCGAGAGGCCCGGATACATGCCCCATGACAGGTTGGCGGAGGCGACCATTTCCGAGAGCACCATCGCCAGTGACGGCGGCAGCCCCTGGCCGCCATGTTCCGGTGAGGCAGCCAGACTCGGCCAGCCGCCCTCGACATACTGTTGATAGGCAGCCTTGAAACCGCTCGGCGCCTTGACCTCGCCGCCCTCGAAGGTACAGCCCTCGCGGTCGCCCGACTGGTTCAGCGGCGTCAGCACCTCGTGCGCGAAGCGTGCGCCCTCCTCCAGGATGGCGGTCACGATATCGTCGCTGGCCTCATCGCCACCCGGCAGGCTGGCATAGTGCGCGGGATAGTCGAGCAGCTCATTCATCACGAAGCGGATGTCGCGCAACGGCGCCTGATAGTCCGGCATGCTTTACTCCTTGAGCCGTCGCGACGCGGCGGCGCTGACCTTAACAATGACAGGTAGCGGCAAGACGCTTGTCAGGCGGCGCAACACTCACTCGAGCAATGAAGAAGCGAGTCGCTGGCGGCGAACAGGTCTGACGCAACACTATCAAACATGTGTTTGAAATTAACGCCTCCTTCGCCATACCGTCAAGCGGTCGTTTGATTTCTGGCCTGCGACATTGGTGGCAGGCGCGGTCTCATCAGTGGCAAGCCCTGCCCCGACAATGGCAAGCCCTGTATACATACCGCCCCGCGCGCATGGCAGAAACAAAAAAGGACACAAGAGACAGACACAAAAAAGCCCGACCGCAGCCGCGATCGAGCAATATCTCCCCCAGAGATAACCTGTCCTGCAAGATTCCTTGTGCACCGTGCTCCCTTGAAGAGAGCACGGTCCAGACGGCTAAGGCCTTGCCTGCCAGCCTCAGGCCATGCGGATGCTGCCATCGAGGCGGATCACCTCCCCGTTGAGCATGCTGTTGGTAATGATGTGCTCGGCCAGACGCGCGAACTCATCGGGCTTGCCCAGACGCTTGGGAAACGGCACCGCCTCGCACAGCGCTTCGCGAGCCGGCTCCGGGATGCCGGCCATCATCGGTGTCTCGAACACGCCGGGCGCAATCGCCATCACGCGAATGCCATGGCGCGCCAGCTCGCGCGCCATCGGCAGCGTCATGCCGGCGACCCCGGCCTTGGAGGCGCTATAGGCACATTGCCCCACCTGGCCATCGAAGGCCGCGACCGAGGCGGTATTGAGAATGATGCCCCGCTCACCGTCCTCGCCCTCGGCAGCATTACGCGCCATGCGTGCCGCCGTCAGGCGCGCCACGTTGAAGGTGCCGCTCAGATTGATCGCCAGCGTCTTATCGAATCCCTCCAGCGGAGCAGGCTCGCCGTCACGGTCCACCAGCTTGGCGACGCTCACCACGCCGGCACAGTGGATCACCCCATGAATGGCACCGAAGGTCTGCTCCGCGACATCCAGAGCGGCCTCGACACTGGCGCTGTCGGTGATGTCGCAATGACAGAAGCGTGCCGCCTCCCCCAGCGCATCGGCCTGTTCACGTGCGGCCTCGGCAAGGTCCGCCAGCACCACCTGGCCGCCGGCCGCGACGATACGTGAGGCCGTGGCGGCCCCGAGGCCGGATGCTGCGCCGGTGATCAGAAAGCAGTGGTCGGCGATCTTCATGAAACGAGTCTCCAGAAAGGTAGCGACAGGCCTTGCCTGCCGGATACGCAGCCTTACCTGCCAGCAGCGCGTGTGTCCTTGCGCTCAGCTCTCGCGCGCCTGTGCCCGCAGCAGGAAACGCTGGATCTTGCCCGATGGCGTCTTGGGCAGGCTGTCGACGAAGTCGATCTCGCGCGGATAGCTGTGCGCCGAGAGACGCTGGCGCACGCTGGCGCGAATTTCCTCCGCCAGCTCGTCACTGCCGACATGGCCATCGCGCAGCACTACATAGGCCTTGATGATCTCGCCGCGCAGCGCATCCGGCTTGCCGACCGCCGCCGATTCCGCCACCGCCGGATGTACCAGCACAGCGTTCTCGACATCCGCCGGGCCGACGCGATAGCCCGCAGTGGTGATGATGTCGTCGTCACGCCCGGCAAAGGTGAAGCGGCCATCGGGCTCTGCCACCACCACGTCTCCGGTCAGGTAATAGCCTTCGACGCAGGGCTGCTTCTCCTGCCAGGTGTAGCCGGCGAAGAAGTGTGCGGGAGAGCGGGCGATATCCACCGCCAGCACACCCGGCTCGCCCGGCGGCAGCTCACGATACTCGGCGTCGAGCACGGCCAGCCGATAGCCGGGCAGCGGGAAGCCGACACTGCCGACCACGACCTCATGGGCCAGCGCGTGATGATTGCAGCAGGTCATGCCGGTCTCGGTCTGGCCGTAATGGTCCATCACAGCACAGCCCAGCTCCCGTGCGACCCAGCCCACCACCTCGGTGTTGAGGGGCTCACCGGCGGAGCTTGCGACCCGCAGGTTCAGGCGCTCGAAGGCACCTTCACCGAGCCCGGAGGCCTTGAGCATGCGATAGGCCGTGGGCGCGGCCGCGAAATTGTCGATGCGGTGACGCTCCATGAACGCCAGCCCGCCTTCTGCACTGAACGGCGCCTGCATGAAGTAGGTGGTGGCACCCAGCAACAGCGGGCCGGTGATGGCGTAATAGAGCCCGTAGGCCCAGCCGGGGTCGGCCATGTTCCAGAAGCGCTCGCCGGGGCGCAGGTCCACCGCCAGGCGTTGATAGAGCCAGAAGGCGGGCAGCGCATTCAGCGCCACCGCCACGCCCTTGGGCTTGCCGACCGTGCCGGAAGTGAACATCTGCAGGAAAGGCGCCTCCGCTGGCAGCAGCACTGGCGGCTCGGTCAGTGGCTCGCTCTGCATCAATGTCTGCCAGTCGAGATCACCCGCCTCCAGTGCGTCTCCCTCACCGCGCACGCAGATGATCACGGGATGGCGGGCAAGCTCAGTGAACTTGCTGCGCTGGCTCGTCTCGGTGATCACGATCTGCGTCTCGGCGCGCGACAGGCGATAGTCGAGCGCATCGGTACCGAAGGCGGTGAACAGCGGCTGATAGACGGCGCCCAGCCGCCAGGTCGCGGCCAGCGCGATCAGAAGCTCCGGCGTACGCGACAGCATGCAGGCGACCCGCTGCCCCGCCATCACGCCCTGTGCCTTCAAGGCAGCCGCCATCCGCGCGCTCTGCTCGTCGAGCTGTGCGTAACTTAGCTCACGCACCCGGCCCTGTTCGTCTTCATGGACCAGCGCGATACGTTCGCCCTGCCCGACGCGCAGATGACGCCCGACACACGCCTCATAGGCATTGCCGAGCTCACCCTCGCCGCTAGCGTCGAGCGGCGTGGTGAACAATTCATCGCGCAGGGCCTGGATATCGAAGGCAGCCAGATAATCGCTCAACGTCTGACTGGCAGCAGGTTGCATGGGGTGTGAATTCGCAGGTTCGGCAGATGTAGCGACAGATGCAGCGGCAGATTCAGCAGAGGCGTCGCGTGACGTGCGGTTTGTTGTTGTATCGCTTGGCGTCATGGCGTGACTGGCTCCTGAGTGGTGCTCCGGGGCGATGTGAGATGACTGGGCGCTAACTATCTACAGTTAACGTAAACGTCAAGTTAGCGACAAGCCTGTCGGGCGGCAAGCACTGTGACGCTCGTCTGGCCAAAAGTTGCAGAGGCTGCGTAGCAAACGCCGTGTAACGGACGCCGTATAACCGACTCTCGCTCAGGGCAGACGACACAGGCTGTCGACCAGCGCTTCAGCCAGCTCATCGGGGGAGCGCTCTCCATCGGGACGATACCAGCGTACCGTCCAGTTGAGTGCGCCGAGCATGAACTGGCGCAGCAGCGCGGCATCGCCCTTGAGCAGCCCTGCAGCCACGGCGGAGGCGATAGCGTCACGCCACAGGTCTTCGTAGTCATCGCGCAGCTGGACGAGATGCTCGCGCGCCGGGCCCTCGAGCCGTCGCCACTCATAGAGCGCGACCACATGGGCATTGCGATCGGTGAGCAGCGTGTCCAGATGTGCACGCGCCAGGGCCAGCAGTCGCTCACGCGCCTGCTGCTGCGAGGCCGCCGAGGCGGTCACTTCGCTTGTCTGGCACGACTCGCAGCGCGCCAGATGCTCACGGGCGATGGCCAGCGCACTGAACATGCCCTCTTCGATCACGGCGCACAGAATTTCCTGCTTGTCGGCGAAGTGATGGAAGAGGCTGCCGGACTTGATGCCCATTTCCTGGGCCAGCATGCGGACGGTGGTGCGATCGAAACCCTCCTCGACGAACAGGCGGGCAGCGATACGGACCAGCTCCTTGCGACGGGGTGAGGCGGTGGCTACATTCATCGTATAACTAGCGCTTGCTTGGTTTATGGGATTGAATGGATCAAAGCATAGCCACGCAGTGATCACAACGCCGACTGCACGACTCGATCTTCCAATAACAAGACACAGGAGACCGTCATGACGATCGCTTCCCGCACTACGCCAGGCCCCGCCGTCAGCGCCGATGACATCGTGATTCTCGCCGGTGCCCGCACGCCGATGGGCGGCCTCAAGGGCTCACTCTCGACGCTGAGCGCGCCAGAACTCGCCGCGGTGGCCATCAAGGCGGCCATCGAACGCGCAGGCCTCACGCCTGCCGATGTCGACGAGGGCATCTTCGGCTGCGTGCTGCCCGCCGGCGTCAAGCAGGGCCCGGCGCGGCAGGCCATGCGGCAGGCCGGGGTGCCGGACAGCATCGGCGCCACCACCATCAACAAGCTGTGCGGTTCCGGCATGAAGGCCACCATGCTGGCGCATGATCTGATTCGCGCGGGCACCAACCGCATCATGCTGGCCGGCGGGATGGAATCGATGTCCAACGCCCCGCACCTGCTCACCCAGGCGCGTGGCGGTTATCGCCTCGGCCATGGCGAGCTGAAGGACCACATGTTCCTCGATGGGCTGGAAGACGCCGAGACCGGCAAGCTGATGGGCGTGTTCGCCCAGGAAGTGGCCGATGCCCGCGGCTATGATCGCCAGCGCATGGACGACTTCGCCATCGAATCGCTCAGGCGTGCCATGACGGCCACCGAATCGGGGGATATCGCACCGGAAATCGCCGCCGTCACGGTCAAGAGCCGCAAGGGCGAGAGCGTGGTCGAGCAGGACGAGCAGCCCTTCCAGGCCAACCTCGACAAGATTCCCACCCTGCGCCCGGCCTTCGCCAAGGACGGTACCATCACCGCCGCCAACGCCAGCTCCATCTCCGATGGCGCCTCGGCACTGGTGCTGACGCGCCGTGATGAAGCCGAACGACGCGGGCTGGCCGTCAAGGCGCGTATCCTCGGTCACAGCACCCACTCCCAGCATCCCAGCGAATTCACGTTGGCGCCCATCGGCGCCATCGACTCGCTGATGAAGCGCCTTGAATGGACGACAGAAGACGTCGACCTGTTCGAGATCAACGAGGCCTTCGCGGTGGTCACCCTGCTGGCGATGGACGCCCACGACATCCCGCATGACAAGGTCAATGTCTTCGGCGGTGCCTGCGCCCAGGGGCATCCGGTGGGTTCCACCGGCTCGCGCATCATCGTCACCCTGATCAACGCGCTGGAACGCCGCGGCAAGAAGCGCGGCATCGCGGCGCTGTGCATCGGCGGCGGCGAAGCTACCGCGATCGCCGTCGAGCTGGAAGGCTGATACAAGACAGGCGGCAGACAAAGCATTGCCCTGAAACGACACGAGGCCCGGATCACTGATCCGGGCCTCGTGTCGTCGTGCGGCCTGCGATGTTCTCGGGAAGCGATCAGGGGCTCAGCCATCCGGGCCCCGACGCTGGCACTGCTTAGCCATAGCGACCCGTGATGTAGTCCTCGGCCTTCTTGGTATTCGGGTTGGAGAACATGGTCTTGGTGTCGTTGTACTCCACCAGTTCCCCCATATGGAAGAAGGCGGTGTAATCGGCGACGCGCGCCGCCTGCTGCATGTTGTGCGTCACGGTGACGATGGAGAACTGGGTCTTCAGCTTGTCCATCAGGTCTTCGATGGTCGCGGTGGAGATCGGGTCGAGTGCCGAGGTCGGCTCATCCATCAGGATGACGTCCGGCTTGACCGCGATGGCACGCGCGATGCACAGGCGCTGCTGCTGACCACCGGACAGCGAGGTGCCCGGCTGGTCGAGAATGTCCTTCACCTCTTCCCACAGACCCGCATCACGCAGCGCGCTCTCGACCAGATCATCCTTGTCGGCGCGACGGCTGACCAGGTCGTGCATGGTCGGCGCGTAGGCGATGTTGTCATAGATGGACTTGGGGAACGGATTCGGCTTCTGGAACACCATGCCGACGCGACGACGCAGCGCCACTTCATCCATGTTGCGCGCATTGACGTCACGGCCATCCATCTCGACCAGACCTTCGATGCGCACGCTGCGGATCAGGTCATTCATGCGGTTCAGGCAGCGCAGGAAGGTCGACTTGCCACAGCCGGAAGGGCCGATCAGGGCGGTGACATTCTTCTGGAAGATATCGATGTTGATGTTCTTCAACGCCTGCTTCTCGCCGTACCACAGGTTGAGGTCTTCCACGCGAATGGCCAGCTCGTGATTGGCGTCTTCGTTGATGACGACCGGGCTACCGGGACGAGTGGCGGCGGCAGGCTTGGTGGGAGTGGCGACGGTGCTGTTCATGTCTCGTATTCCTTGATGAGTCGTGGGCCAGGGCTAGGGGTGAAAGGCGACCGGCCAATCGGCGGGCCGCCTCGCAGCTGCCTACCAGCGACGCTCGAATTTCTTGCGCAGCATCACGGCTGCGGCATTGAGTAGGATCAGCACTGACAGCAGCACCAGGATGCCCGCCGCAGTACGTTCAACATAGGCCTGCTCCGGCTCGCCCGCCCAGGTGAATATCTGGGCCGGCAGCACGGTGGCAGCCTGGGTGATGGCGGTCGGCGCATCCGGAATGAAGGCCACCATGCCGACGATGATCAACGGCGCGGTCTCGCCCATCGCCTGTGCCAGACCGATGATGGAACCGGTCAGGATTCCCGGCAGTGACAGCGGCAGCACGTGGTCACGCACCACCTGCCAGCGCGAGCAGCCGACGCCGAAGGCAGCCTGACGAATGGTGTCCGGTACGCTGCGCAGCGCCGAGCGCGTGGTGATGATGATCACCGGCAAGGTCATCAGACCCAGCGTCAGACCACCGACCAGCGGGGAGGAGCGCGGCATGCCGAAGAAGTTGATGAAGATCGCCAGACCCAGCAGACCGAACAGGATCGACGGCACCGCTGCCAGGTTGTTGATGTTGATCTCGATGGCCTGGGTGAAGCGGTTGTCCGGAGCGAACTCCTCCAGATAGACCGCCGTCAGCACGCCGACCGGGAAGGCGAAGGCCAGCGTGACCAGCAGTGTCAGGATCGTGCCCATCGCGGCCGACCAGATACCGGCGTATTCCGGCAGCTTCGAGTCACCGGTGGTGAAGAAGTTGATGTTGAACTTGAGCTCGGCCGTGCCGTTCTCGACCATGCGGTCCAGCACGGCGGTCTGCTTGGGCTTCAGGTGTGACTTGTGGCCTTTGAGATACTGGTCGACCTGGTCATCGGCGATCACCCAGCGGTCGATCGTCTGCCCCATAAGGCTGGCGTCAGCGGCCATGTCGCGCGGCAGCTGACGCAGCCAGCCGCGGCTGACCAGATCACGCACGTCTTCTTCCACCGCTGCCAGCGGAATTTCCTGCGACTGCTCGCTGTAGGTGACCGGCACGTGCAGTTCTGCCTGCTGGAAGGCCGGATAGCCGCGCATGACCATGTCGCCGATGAAGACCACCAGGAAGGTGGCGGCCAGGGCGAGTGCGCCCATGGACATGAATTTCAGGCGCTTGGTGCGGCGATGACGGCCCTTCAGCTGGGCCGAGATATCGTCGAATGAATGGCTCATGTCTAGTCTCGGCCTCAGAGGTTGTTGGCGCTGTACTTCTCACGGAAGCGGCGGATCAGGACCACCGAGACCATGTTCAGCAGCAGAGTGACAACGAACAGCACCAGACCCAGCGCGAAGGCCGACAATGTCTCGGCACTCGCGAATTCCTGGTCGCCGGTCAACGCGGCAACGATGCGCACCGTGACGGTGGTCATGTCTTCCAGCGGGTTGGCGGTCAGGTTCGGACGCATGCCCGCCGCCATCACCACGATCATCGTCTCGCCCAGCGCACGCGACATGGCCAGCAGAGACGCGGAGATGATGCCCGGCAGCGCGGCCGGCAGGATGACGTTGCGGATGGTCTCGCCGTGGGTCATGCCCAGCGCCAGAGAGCCCTGACGCATGGTGTCCGGCACGGAAGTGATGACGTCATCGGACAGTGAGGAGATGAACGGAATGATCATGATGCCCATGACCAGCCCCGGTGCCAGCGCGTTGTTGTAGGACGCCTCGATGCCCAGCGGCGAGAAGATGTCGACGATCAGCGGCGCGACGGTGATGGCGGCGAAGAAGCCATAGACCACGGTCGGGATACCGGCGAGCACTTCCAGCACCGGCTTGGCGACGGTACGCACGCTCTCGGGGGCGAACTCCGCCATGTAGACCGCGGCGAGCAGACCGATGGGAATGGCCACCAGCATCGCGATCAGGGTGATCATGAAGGTACCGGCGAACAGCGGTACGGCACCGAAGTTGGCGGTGCTCTCGACACCTTCACCACGGCCGGCGGCCATCTGGAAGCTGTTGCCCGGATCCCAGGTGGTGCCGGTGATGAAGGTCCAGAAGCTTTCCATCTGGAAGAAGCGGATGGCCTCGAAGATGATCGAGACCAGAATGCCGAACGTCGTGACGATGGAAATCATCGCCGCGCCGATCAACACATAACGAATGAGGGTCTCGATGGCATTGCGCGCATGGAAATCAGGCTTCACCAGGGCGAGGCCGATGACCAGGCCGACGGCTGCGACGACCAGACTGGCGATCAGCAGCTGCATGCCTTCGATATCGATATCTGCGGTGGCAATCGCAACGACGGCTGCCAGACCGACCAGCAGAGCAGGCCCTGCGCTGGAGATTGCCGTGAACCAGCCGTACTGATCCGGCTGGGCGTACATTTCAGCACCGCTGGCACGCACACGCTGTGCCTTGCTGCGGCCGCTGAAGAAGGCCACCAGGCCAGCCAGCGCCACGATGCCTATGAAGAAGAGAAAGATCTGCTGAGTCTGCATCTTTCGGGTCCCGGAGTCGCGTTGTTCACAGGGGGAAGGCTTCATGCCTTGCGAAACCCTGCGACCAGTCAAGCAAACGGGCCGGCTGCCAAGGGCAACCGGCCGCGTCAAGGGTCAGCTGCGTTGCTTACTTCTGGAGATCGGCCAGAGTCAGCTTGGTGCGCTCAGCGACCTGCTCGCGAAGCGTGGCGCGCTCTTCCTTCGGCAGCGGGATCAGACCGATGCCCTTCAGGTAGCCCAGCTCACCGATCATCTTCTCGCTCATGAACAGGTCGTTGTAGGCCTGCTGAGCCGGCACGTCATCCTTGTGCTGGTTCTTCACGTAGTAGAACAGGGAGCGGGAGACCGGGTACTCGCCAGAGGAGATGGCATCGGCTTCCGGCTGCACGCCATCGATGGAAGCACCGACGACCTTGTCAGCATTCTCTTCGAGGAAGGAGTAGCCGAAGATACCGAAGGCTTCGGTGTTCTCGACCAGCTTCTGGATGATCAGGTTGTCATTCTCGCCGGCAGCGATGTAGTGACCGTCCTGACGGATGTTGGTGTAACCCTCACCGCCGTAGCCTTCCATCTCTTCGGTGGAGACTTCCATCACCAGCTCTTCGAAGGCGTCACGGGTACCGGAAGTGGAAGGCGGCCCGTAGACGGTGATCTTGCGGTCCGGCAGGGAGGGGTCGATCTCGGACCACTTGGTGTAGGGGTTGTCGACCAGCTTGCCGTCGACCGGCACCTGAGCGGCGACCGCCAGGGTGATCTGCTCACGGGTCAGGTCGATGCTGCCATCACGGACAGACTGGGCGAAGGCGATACCGTCGAAGCCGATCATGGCTTCGGTGATATCGGTCACGCCGTTCTCTTCACAGCGCTCGAATTCAGACGTCTTCATGCGACGAGAGGCGTTGGTGATGTCCGGAGTGCTGTCACCGACACCTTCACAGAACAGCTTCATGCCGCCGCCGGAACCGGTGGATTCGATGACCGGCGTCGGGAAATCGCTGGTGGCACCCAGCTCTTCAGCGACGTAGCTGGAGAACGGATAGACCGTGGAAGACCCCACGATACGCAGCTGTTCACGGGCTTCTGCTGCACCCACTGATGCAGCGATGACAGCCACTGCGAGACCGGACTTGAGGAACGCCTTCATGCCTGAAACTCCTTGCGATAGGAATGAGCCAGTGAGGTGGCTTCTTGTCTACAGGGAGTACCTTGCCAAGCATTCATGACAACTGTGTGACAGTCGCCGGCTCAAGCCATTCTCAGTCGTGCGGCGTCTCATGGCGCGCCAGGGCACGGCGCCCTGCCAGCACCCGCAGCAGAATATTGCTGACCAGCGCCGTGCCCAGCATGCCGAGGATCATCGGCCACAGGCTATCCATCGCCAGGCCTGCGATCAGCATGCCGATCACGGCGCCACTGGCAAACTGCATGCTGCCGATCAGCGCATTGGCCGTGGCGCTGATGCGCGGGAAATACTCCAGCGCCGAGGAGATCGCGTTGGGTGCCACCATGCCGTTGGCCCCGACGAACACCATCAGCAGCGGCGCGATGACGTAGAGCAGGTCCAGCCCCAGTGCCAGCGCCGACACCAGCAGGATGGCGGCACACAGCTGGATACCGATGCCGATGCGCAGCAGACGCGGTGGCGACAGGCGTGACAGCAGACGCACGTTGAGTCGGTTGGCGGTGAACATGAACAGGATGTTGGCGCCGAACAGCACCGGATACCAGGCCGCTGTCACTCCGAAATGTTGCATATAGACGTAGGGCGACGCGGTGATGAAGGCAAACATGCCACCGAAGCCCATCGCCTGCGTCAGCGCATAGCCCATCGCCGGCCCGTGACGCAGCACGCTGGCATAGTCACGCGCGACCTGCAGGAGACTGGCCGGCGGCTCGTCCGCCTCGCGCTTGCGCCGGGTCTCGGGCAAGCGCAGCGGCAGCACCACCAGCAGGAAGGCAGCATAGGCGGCCAGGAAGGCGAAGATCAGCCACCAGCCCGCCATGCCCAGCAAAAGACTGCCGATGGCAGGCGCGATCAAGGGTGCCAGCATCATGATCACCGCGACGGTGGACAGCACCTTGGCCGCCTCGCGGCCACTGAAGCAATCGCGCACGATCGCCGAGGAATTGACCACCGAGGCGCCGCCGCCCAGCGCCTGCAGGAAGCGCAGCGCATAGAGCCCCTCGAGGCTCTCGACCTGGGTGATGGCCAGACTCGCCAGCAGGAAGACGAAGATGCCTGACAGCAGGACCGGCTTGCGCCCGATACGGTCTGACAGCGGGCCGAAGATCAGCTGCCCCAGCGAGAAGCCGAGCAGGAAGATCGACAGCGACAGCTCCGTATGGTGCACCGTGGTCGCCAGGTCTTCTGCCATGGCCGGCAGTGCCGGCAGATAGGCATCGATGGCCAATGGAGCCAGGGCAGTATTGGCCGCGACCAGCAAGGCCAGCTGACGGGTTTGACGCTTGTCCACATCCCCTCCTGCAATCGTTTTTCGATGGTATGCCCACGTGCCGAAAACGCCACGCTCTTGCCGTCAGGTGACGACAGTGGGCGCGCCGCCACACAATTGATACAGTTGACCTACACAGGTGACGAATGTCACATCACGCTGATGAAATCCCCGCGGATCATCCACTTGGGGCGATCGGCCCGAGATGTCTTCACAGCCGCCAGGCGTGGGTGCACACTCGGTGGCAGCGCTCGCTCCGGCGGCCCCTGCCCTTCACCTCTTGCCTTATTCATGAGGGCCACTCACCCCTTCGGGTGGCTCACGCTCAGTACAGGAAACTCTTGCATGGCACAGGACAAGCTCTCCCAACTCAAGGAAATGACCACCGTCGTCGCCGACACCGGTGACCTCGAGGCCATTCGTCGCTTCGCGCCCACTGATGCTACCACCAACCCGTCACTGATCCTGCAGGCCGCTCAGGACCCGTCACGTCGCGAGCGCCTGACCGAAGTCGCGCGCAAGGCCACCGACATCGATGATGCCGTTGACGCCGTGGCCGTGGACATCGGGACCGAGATCGCCGGCCTGGTGCCAGGCTATGTCTCCACCGAGGTCAGCGCCCGTCTGTCCTTCGATGCCGACGAGACCATCCGTCGCGCGCATCGCATCATCGAGCGCTACGCCGCCAATGGCGTCGGTCAGGAACGCATCCTGATCAAGACTGCCTCCACCTGGGAAGGCATTCGCGCCGCCGAGAAGCTCGAGCGCGAGGGCATCCGCACCAACCTGACGCTGCTGTTCAGCTTCGCCCAGGCCCAGGCCTGTGCCGATGCTGGCGTGACCCTGATCTCGCCCTTCGTCGGTCGTATCCTCGACTGGCACAAGGCCAATCAGCCGGACGCCGACTTCAGCGGCGACAACGACCCGGGCGTGAAGTCCGTCAAGGCCATCTACGAGCACTACAAGGGTCACGGCTACAAGACCATCGTGATGGGCGCCAGCTTCCGCAACACCGGCGAGATCGAAGCGCTGGCCGGCTGTGACCGCCTGACCATCTCGCCGGCACTGCTGGGTGAGCTGGCCGAGAGCACAGGCCCGCTTGAACGTCGCCTGCTGGCCGCCGATGCCGAGCAGAACGTGCCGGAAGTGCTGACCGAGTCCAACTTCCGCTGGGACATGAACGAAGACGCCATGGCCACCGAGAAGATGGGCGAAGGTATCCGCAAGTTCATGGCCGATCAGCGCAAGCTCGAGACTCTGCTGGCCGAACTGCGCAGCCACTGAGCCAACGGAGCATAGCGCCGATGATGAGCTCTTGTTAAGCAAGAGCTCATTGAATGGCCAAGGCAACAAAAAGCGCCTGCCGTGTTTCACGGCAGGCGCTTTCTTTATGCTTTTAGAAACGTGCTGTCTGATTCGCGCTGTCAGATTCGTGCTTTAAGCGACGTGCTGTCAGGCTCAACGTCCCAGCGCGCCTTCAGTGCGGCTGGCGATGCTCCTCGCTTTCCAGCAGCTCGATCAGCGGCTGGAACTCCAGGCGATTGTGACCATTCAGGCACATCAACAGCCGGTGAGCCTCGAGAATGCGCCCGCGCAGCTCCTGTTCCTGCTGGGGCGAGGCATCGGCGTCATCCTGAGACTCGTTCAGCGCTGGCGCGTTGCTGCAGGAGGCTCCGTCCAGATCGGCCTGGTCCGCCTCCGGCAGGCTGCCGGCATCCACGACACTGGCCACCTCGTCGAACCCCATCACCTTGAGCATGGTCAGCACGTCGGGATGGGCAGCCACCACCTGCGCCGGCATCACCAGCCGGTCGCGGACCGCCAGCGCCAGCTTGGCCAGAAAGCCCAGTGCGGTGGAATCGACATTGGTCGCTTCGCGCAGATCGATGATCACGCTTTCCAGTCCCTCAACCGCAGCCACGCGCTGTACCTGCTGATCCAGCGTGGCACACAGCGTCAGGCGTACATCACCGGATAGCTTGAGCACGAACAGGCCGTCTTCGAACACGGCCTGGATACGTCCTTCATCCATCATGGAATCCTGTCAGCGTCATCAAGGTAAGGTCATCCGGCAGCTCGCCATCCAGCGCCAGTCCACGACGCAATCCTTGCACATCCTCACTGCTCAGAATCCGTTGATGCAGTGCTCGAGTCCTGTCCTCCAGCGCCTCGCCCGGCAGGCATTCCAGTACACCATCACTGGCCAGCCACAGGCGGAAGCGCTCAGGAAGCGCCACACGATACGCTGGATAGCGGGTGTCTGGGAAGAGCCCCACCGGCCGACCGCTGCCTTCCAGCTCACGCAGTTCGCCGTCAGGCGTGACCAGTACCGGCATCGGCAGCTGGGCGCCCAGGGTGTAATGCAGCGTGCGCGTGTCACGGTCCATCACACCACACATCACCGTGGCATGCTTGCCGATACCACTGTCGATCAGTTCACGGTTGAGCAGTGCCAGCCACTCGGGGCCGAAGGTTTCCGGCGTATGTTCCTCCCAGTGGCGGATCGCGCGTGCGAACAACAGCTTGAGCAGCACGGTCACGAAGGCCGACGAGGCGCCATGACCGGAGACATCCGCAAAGTAAAACAGGCTGAAGCGTTCGTCGATCGCCTGATACTCGAGGAAGTCACCCGACAGATACAGCGACGGCGACAGGCAGTACTCATAACTGACGCCATTGATGTGCTGACCGCTCTGGGGCAGCAGACGCTGCTGGATCTGGCCACCGGCCTGCTGGTCCTGACGCAGCAGCGCCAGATGCGTCTCCAGGTGCTCGTTGAGCTCCTCGAGGCGCGCGCGTGCCTTGGCGTGCTCATGGGCCAGCTGGTGATGCTCCGCCGCCCGCTTGAGCAGACTGCGCAACACCGAGCCATGCTCGCGCGGCGAGATGAGGTAATCGACCAGCCCAGCCTCCACCGCTGGCAACAGGCACTCATCGCCACGGCTCTCGGCCACTACCACCGTCGGCAGACGCTCGGCCAGACGCGCCCACTCATGACTGGAAACGGCCTCGACATGCGCGACCACCACCGCCACCCTGCTGGGCAGTGCCGCGATGCCATCACAGGCCGCCACCGCACAGCGTTCATCCGTCAACAGGTTCGCCAGCGCATCACGCCGCGAGCCGGGAAGATCAATCAGACCGATCAACAGACGCTTGCCTTGCTCATCCGCCATGCCAACCCCTCATTCCCGTCCTTACTGCCATCCACTCGCAGTCTTGATGCTGCTTGCCCTCGCGACCGGTACCACTGACCCATCACGGTACCGGTCGCCTGCTGCGGGTGACGCGTTACTGGCTGTCGTCTTCCGGTGCGAAGGCACCGTCGAGATCGGCGTCATCGAAGCTGTCGCTGGCGAAGGGATCATCGCCCAGCTTGCCATCGTTGATCTCGAAGTTGCGGCGCTGCAGGTAGGCATCACGAATGAAGCTGTAGCGATCGCCCTGGATCAGCTTCTCCTGCTCGAGCAGACCGGCACGGGTATCGACCAGATCCAGCGCTTTCAAGCCGTAACGCACCTTGTCGTCTTCGACGTAATTGACGGGATCAGCGAAATAATCCACCGGCATGCCCGCGGCATCACGCACGGTACTCGGACCGAACAGCGGCAGCACGAGATACGGCCCCTGCCCTGCGCCCCAGACGGCGAGGGTCTGACCGAAGTCTTCCTCGTCCACTGTCCAGCCAAGCTCGCTGGCCGGGTCAAACAGGCCGCCGATGCCGACGGTGGAGTTGAGCAGCAGACGGCCGGTGGAGACCCCGGCATTGGCCCACTTCCACTGCAACACCGAGTTGAACATGGTGCGGACCTCTCCCAGATTGGAGAAGAAGTTGCCCACGCCATCCTGTACCAGCTCCGGCGTCACATAGTCATAGCCCTGCGCGACCGGCTTGAGGGCATAGCGGTCCAGGGTGTCATTGAAGGTATAGACGTTACGGTTGAAGCCCTCCCATGGGTCCTGAGGGTTCGGCTCGCTGTCTCCGGTGCTGGCGCAACCCGCCAGCAGAGACATGGCCAGCAGTGCCGGCAGGGAAGTCTTGATCGTGTGCATCTCGTCACCTGTAAGTCTATTGGATTCCTGCAGCGGTCCTTGCCACATCCCTGGCTGTCAGGTCCGGTCTTCTTTATACGTTCCGCGCCCGCCAAGAGCCAGCACAGGCCACGTGGGTTCGCGCAATGTCCTGCTTCAACCGCAGCGTTTCAGCAGCACGCTGCCGGCACTGTAGCCTGCCCCGAAAGAACACAATACCCCCAGGCTCCCCGGCGCCAGGTCAGCGTGATGGAGATGGAAGGCGATCACCGAGCCCGCGGAGCTGGTATTGGCGTAGCGATCGAGAATGATCGGCGCTTCCTCGCTCGACGGGTCACGTCCCAGCACACGCCGCGCGATCATGTCGTTCATGTGGCGGTTGGCCTGATGCAGCCACATGCGATCAAGATCACCGCCATCTGCCTCGATCTCGCCCAGATGGGTGGTGATCAGCTCGGCCACCATCGGGCAGACCTCGCGGAAGACGCGCCGACCTTCCTGGATGAACAGCTTGTCATCGGACTGTTCACGATGGCTTGCACTGTCGAGTGTCATCGCGGATGCCACATCGTCCTCAAGCACTGCCGTGCGATTGAGGAAGCCGAAATTGTTGCGTATCGCGTTGGAGAAACGCGTCACCAGTCGCGTGCCGAGCACTTCGAAGCCATCGGTGCGCGTGGCAACATCCGCCGCTTCCAGCACCACGGCCGTGCAAGCATCCCCGAAGATGAAGTGGCTGTCACGGTCGCGGAAGTTGAGATGCGCACTGCAGATCTCCGGATTGACCATCAGCACACGTCTGGCACTGCCGCTGCGAATCGCGTTGGCGGCGGTCTCGATGCCGAAGGTGGCGGAGCTGCACGCCACGTTCATGTCGAAGGCATAGCCACCGGCCTCGAGCGCGGCCTGCAGTTCCACCGCCACCGCCGGATAGGGGCGCTCGAGGTTGGAACAGGCCACGATGACCAGATCCAGGTCCGCGGCGTTGACGCCCGCCGCCACCAGCGCTTCACGCGCGGCCGCCACGCCCATCTCGCACTGCACCGAGGGCTGGTCATTGGCGCGCGCCGGCAGGCGTGGGCGCATGCGCTCCGGGTCGAGAATGCCCTCGGCATCCAGCACGTAGCGGCTGTGGATACCCGAGGCCTTGACGATGAATTCGGCGCTGGACTCGGTGCGCGCCTCACGCTCACCACGCGCGATGGCGTCGGCATTGGCGGCATTGTCCGCTGCCACCCAGGCATTGAAGGATGCCACCAATGCCTCGTTGCTGATGGCATTGGGCGGCGTGTAGAGCCCGCTACCGGTGATCAGTACGCGATGATTGCCGCTGGCACTCATGGACTGACCGGCGTTGGCGTATTGCGTATCGGCAGCGTGAACATTGTCATTGTTTGGCATGCATCCACTCCTGACAGTGCTATCCCGCGGGATATCACCAGAATTGAGCGGGGCACGACCCGGCGCCGCGTCGTCATGCCCCATGTTCAGTGTACGCTGTCTCGGCGATTCCAGACGCCCGAGTCAGCATTTGTCGGGCGATCACAGTGAATGCTTAAACAGCAATTCCTGTCTGCAGCTTGGGCCATCCCGCCTCGGCGCGCCTCCACGTACCGGTCACGCAAGCTCCTGATGACATACACAGCGCTCTGGAATGGCCCCAGACAAGGCAGAGCTTCAGCCAGGACTGAGCTTCAGCCATGACAGAGCCCGGCCTCAGGGCATCAGCGACGCGCCATCAGCTCCTGCCAGCGCTTCTCGAGGCGCTTGGCGGAGACGGTCTCCAGCGTGCCGAGCTGCTGGGCAAACAGCGAGACGCGCAGTTCCTGCAGCCACCAGCCGAACTCTTCCAGCTCCGCATCCGGCAACCCCTGCTCACGCGCCTTGCTCAGGCGGGCATCAAGGCGGGATTCGAAGCCCTTGACCTCCTCCATGTCACGCTGGTCGCGCATGCGCTCACGCGGCGCCTTGTCGAGACGGATCAGCATCGCCTCCACATAGCGCGGCAGCTGATGCAACCATTCACCGGAGGCCTGAATGAAGCCCGGCGTGATCAGGCGCGCCTGCTGGGCCTTGAGGTCAGCCACCACCAGCGCCATCGAGAAGTCGATCTTGCCCTTGAGGCGCTTGGAAAGCTCCAGATGCTGCTTGAGTGCGGTTTCCAGCGGCTTGAGCAGCGATTCGGCATGCGGCACCAGCTCGGCCCGCTTGTCATCGAGACGCGCCTGCAGTTCGCTGCGCGAACGCGGCAGCGGCTCGACGGCCATCACCTGCTCGAAGACGCTGTAGATGAAGTCATCCGCCAGCTGGCGACGCGTGCCGACCTTGGCGAACAGCAGCGCACAGCGCTCCAGCGCCTTGAGATCACGGTCCAGATAGCGCACCTGGTCCGGCAGGCGTGCCATCGCCAGGCGCGTGATGCCATCACGGTGCGCGGCGGCGGCCTTGGCCGGATGATCGAACAGCTCCACGCTCAGATTCTGCTCGACCTGAGCCGTCGCGCTGGCAGGCGCATGGCTGGACGGCGCGCTGTTCTTGCCGGTCTTGCGCGCCAGCTTGCGCTGCTTGGCACTCATGCCGTTGTCGGCAGGCGTCGCCGCCTTCACCACCAGCGCCGGGTAGGCCTCGACGCGGATGCCCGCCTGGGTGGTGCTATGCGAGGTGGCGATCGGCGTCTCGGGCAGATCTTCCAGCACTTCGCTGTCGGCTTCACGGCTGCGACTGGCCATCGCCCGCGCGGCGGCCGCGGCCGAGTCCTTGAAGCGTGCTTCCAACGCCTCGAGATCACGCCCTTCGCCCAGCACCTTGCCGTCCTGATCGACGATGCGCAGGTTCATCTTCAGGTGCGGTTCCAGCGTTTCGGGCGCCCAGGCATCCTGCGGCAGACGCAGGCCAGTCTTGACGCGCATGAACTCGGCCAGCGCATCGGTCAGCGGCACGTCGTCCGGGGTCAGCGCCTCGAGTGCGGCATCGACCCAGTTGGGAATCGGTACCACCTGCTTGCGGTACTGTTTGGGCAGCGACTTCATCAGCGCGATGGCCTTGTCACGCAGAAGCCCCGGCACCAGCCATTCGATGCGATAGCGCGGCAGCTGCGAGAGCATCGCCGCCGGCACGGTCATCGTCACGCCGTCATCCACCGCACCGGGCGCGAAGTGATAGCTCAGCGGGTAGGCGACGCCATTGTGGTGCAGCTGTTCGGGGTAGCGCGCGACGGTGACTTCCTCGGCATCGCGCGCCATCAGGTCGTCGAGATTCAGATGCAGGACATCGGGCTTGTCGCGCTCGGCTTCCTTGCGCCACTTGTCGAAGCTGCGACCGTTGTAGATGCCTTCCGGAATGCGCTCGGCATAGAAGGCGAACAGCGTCTCTTCGTCGACGAGGATGTCTCGCTTGCGCGCGCGGTCCTCAAGCTCACCGACCTCATCCATCAGGCCGCGATTGTGGGCGAAGAACGGCGCACGGGTCTGGAATTCGCCCTCGACCAGCGCGCGGCGAATGAACAGCTCGCGGGACTCTTCCGGCGCCAGCGGGCCGTAATGCACCTTGCGCGCGGTGACGATGGGCAGCCCGAACAGGGTCACCTGCTCACTGGCGACCACCTGGGCACGCTTCATCTCCCAGTGCGGCTCGCTGTAGCTGCGCTTGACCAGATGCTCGGCCAGCGGCTCGACCCACTCAGGCTTGATCGCCGCGACCTGACGCGCGTAGAGCTTGGTGGTCTCGACCATCTCGGCCGCCATCACCCACTTGGGCGACTTCTTGGCCACACCGGAGCCCGGGTGAACGAAGAAGCGTCGGTTGCGCGCGCCGAGATACTCGCGATTTTCCTGCTTGAGGCCGAGATTGGAGAGCAGCCCGGTCAGCAGCGCGCGATGCAGTGACTCGTGATCGATGGCCACCGACGGGCGGCGGCCCTGTCCCGGTGAGGCCAGTACCCGCGCGGTGACCTCGGCCTGCGCCTCGGCGTCGCGCTCGTGCTGGGCGCTGGTCATCTCCAGCCCCAGGTCGCGCGTCAGCTGCTTGAGCTGGCGGAAGGTGTCATGCCACTCGCGCAGGCGCAGATAGTTGAGGAAGCGCGCCTTGCACCAGCGGCGCAGCGGGTTGGCGCCCAGCGCATCCCGCGCCAGTTCGAAGCCTTCCCACAGATTCAGCCAGCTGACGAAGTCGGAATTGTCGTCATCCCACTCGTGGTGGATCTGATCGGCCTGCTGGCGCTTGTCGGCGGGACGCTCGCGCGGGTCCTGGATCGACAGCGCGCTGACGATGATCAGCACTTCACGCAGGCAGCCGCGCGAGGCGCCTTCCAGCACCATGCGCGCTAGACGCGGGTCGATGGGCAGACGCGCCAGGGTGCGGCCATCACGGCTCAGACGGTTGTGTTCATCCACCGCACCCAGTTCGCGCAGCAGGCGGAAGCCATCGGTGACGAAGCGCGAATCCGGCGCATCGACGAAGGGAAACTTCTCGATGTCGCCCAGCTTGAGCGACAGCATCGACAGGATCACCGAGGCCAGGTTGGTACGCTGAATTTCCGGCTCGGTGTATTCCGGGCGCGCGAGGAAGTCCTCCTCGCTGTAGAGGCGGATGCACAGGCCTTCGGCGATACGCCCGCAGCGGCCCTTGCGCTGGTTGGCGCTGGCCTGACTGATCGGTTCCACCGGCAGTCGCTGGATCTTGGAGCGATAGCTGTAACGACTGATGCGCACCAGCCCCGGGTCGATCACGTAGCGGATGCCCGGCACGGTCAGCGAGGTCTCGGCGACATTGGTGGCCAGCACGATGCGACGGCCACGATGCGGCTGGAAGACGCGGTTCTGCTCTTCGTTCGAGAGCCGCGCGTACAGCGGCAGCACCTCGGTATCACGCAGCTGGGCGCGACGCAGGGTGTCCGCGGTGGCGCGGATCTCGCGCTCGCCGGGCAGGAAGATCAACACGTCACGCGGGCCCTGCATCCAGCCCTTCTCACGCTCGATCAGCGACAGCTCTTCCACCGCGCGCAGGATGCCTTCCTGCAGGCTGAGGTCTTCCTCATCCTCGGCATCGCGCACCAGCGGCAGGTACTGGGTCTCGACCGGGAAGTTGCGCCCGCTGACCGAGACGATGGGCGCCGGCGTGCCATCCTGGGCCGCGAAGTGCTGGCTGAAGCGCTCCACGTCGATGGTCGCCGAGGTGATGATGATCTTGAGGTCCGGACGGCGCGCGGTGAGACGCTTGAGATAACCGAGCAGGAAGTCGATGTTCAGACTGCGCTCGTGGGCCTCATCGATGATGATTGCCTCGTAGCGGCTCAGGTCCGGGTCATGCTGGGTTTCCGCCAGGAGGATACCGTCGGTCATCAGCTTGATCAGCGTCGACGGGCCGGTAGTGTCGTTGAAGCGCACCTGATAGCCGACCGTGTCGCCGAGTGTCGTCTCGAGCTCCTCGGCCAGACGTGCCGCCACCGAACGTGCCGCCAGACGACGTGGCTGGGTGTGGCCGATCAGGCCGTTGCGCCCCAGCCCCATCTCCAGACACAGCTTGGGCAGCTGGGTGGTCTTGCCCGAACCGGTTTCGCCGGCCACCACCACGATCTGATGCTCGGCAAGCGCGGCAAGGATGTCCTCGCGACGTTCCACCACCGGCAGCTCCGGCGGATAGTTGAGCGCGGCGGGAGTCTGCCAGCGCGCCAGCGCCGTCTCGCGCGCAGTGCGCTGGGCGATGCTCGCCTCCAGGCGGCTCTCGATGTCGTTGATGGCACGATCGACCGGCTTGCCTTCCTTGAGACGCCGCCGCAGGCCAGCCAGGCGCTTGCCCAGCTCGCGCTGATCACGGCTCAGGGCGCGTTCAAGGCGAGCCGCGAGGGCTTCAAGACGCGCATGTTCGGACGGTGCGGTAGCGGTGTCGCTCAAGGACTGCCTCTTCTCAACCAGCGACCACACGCCAGGCGCGCAGCCGGAAACTCTCGGGAATTCAGCCTCACGCTCGCCTGCACTGGGCAGCAATCCATGAGGCCTGAATGACAAAACGGCCCGTCAGCAAGTGACGGGCCGTCCATTGTAGCCCTGCATGTAGCCGCGCCCAACCTTGGCGGCGCTTGTCCCCTGCCACGCCGCCGGCTCAGCGCTGCCCTCAGTGCTCGCGTACCGGCGTATTGCCAGCGCTCTCTTCGCTGTCGCGCAGCTCACGACGCAGCACCTTGCCGACATTGGTCTTGGGCAGTTCGTCGCGGAATTCGACGAAGCGCGGCACCTTGTAGCCGGTCAGCTGCTCCTTGCACCAGCTGCGCAGGCTGTCGCGATCCAGATCCGGGTTGCTGGACACGACGAACAGCTTGATCGCCTCGCCGCTCTGCTCGTCCGGCACGCCCACGGCTGCGGCCTCGACGATATCCGGATGCCCGCTGACCACGTCCTCGATCTCGTTGGGGAACACATTGAAGCCTGAGACGATGATCATGTCCTTCTTGCGATCGACGATGCGCACGAAATCGTCCTGCTGGATGACCGCGATATCGCCGGTGCGGATGAAGCCCTCATCATCCATCGCCTCACGCGTGGCATCGTCACGCTGCCAGTAGCCCTTCATCACCTGGGGGCCGCGCACGCACAACTCACCCGGCGCATCACGCCCCAGCGTCACGCCATCCGCGTCCACCACCTTGAGCTCGGTGCCCGGCACCGGCTTGCCGATGGTGCCCAGCTGCAGCTCGCGCGGCGGATTGAAGCTGACGATGGGCGAGGTCTCGGTCATGCCGTAGCCCTCGGCGATCGGGCAGCCAGTGACGGCTTCCCAGCGTTCAGCTGCGCTGCGCGTCAGGGCCATGCCGCCGGAGATGGTCAGCTTGAGGCTGGAGAAGTCCAGCGCCTTGAAGTCATCACGCTGACACAGCGCCGAGAACAGCGTGTTGAGGCCGACGAAGGCGGTGAACGGTGTCCTGGCCAGCGTCTTGATGAAACCATCGATGTCACGCGGATTGGTGATCAGCACGCTGTGGTTGCCACTCTCCATGCTGTAGAGACAATTCACCGTGAAGGTATAAATGTGGTAGACCGGCAGCGGCGCGATCAGCACCTCCTGGCCTTCATTGAGCACATCACTGATCACGCCGCGCGCCTGCAGCATGTTGGCGACCAGATTGCGGTGGGTCAGCATGGTGCCCTTGGCAACCCCGGTGGTGCCGCCGGTGTACTGCAACGCGGCGATGTCCTCGGGCTGACGCGTGACACGTGTGTGCGAGAGCCCCGCGCCGCGCTTGAGCACGCTGCGCAGCGAGTGGGCGTCAGGCAGGTGGTACTTCGGCACCATCTTCTTGACGTAGCGCACCGCCAGATTGATCAGCGGGCGCTTGGGAAAGTCATGCAGGTCACCGATCTCGGTGATGATGACCTCCTCGATGGACGTGCGCTTGAGCACCTTCTCGAGCTTGTCCGCCATGTTGGCCAGAATCACGATGGCGCGGGCGCCGGAGTCATGGAACTGGTGCTGCATCTCGCGCTCGGTATAGAGCGGGTTGGTGTTGACCACCACCAGACCGGCGCGCAGCGCGCCGAACACGGCCACCGGGAACTGCAGCAGATTCGGCAGCTGGATGGCGATGCGATCCCCGGGCTCAAGGCCGGCCTCGTGTTCCAGCCAGGCGGCGAAATTGCGCGACAGGCGGTCCACATCGGCGTAGCTGAGCGTCTTGTCCATGCAGCTGAAGGCCGGACGGCTGGCATAGTTGGCGCAGCTGGCCTCGAAGACCTCGAGAATCGAGGGGTAATCCTCGAGGCCGGACAACGGCTCACCACTGACGATCAGGCTGGCGTCCCCGGGCACGGGGCCAGCGTGATCAGACGCCTTGTCGGCTTCCGGGTCTGCCGAGGCGTTGGCAGGATTGGCATCATGCATGGCTTGGGCTCCATGACTGCATTCGTCTGCTGGATCGTGGCCGGGCGCGGAGTCTTTCACTGACAGCCACAGGCGAGAATTCAGCACTTGTTGTTATCAGGGCGTCACGCCCACATGTGAACAATGACATGAATGGCGGCGTGATGGGAAAAGGACGGCGCGACAAAGTGCGTGCAGGTGCTGCAATGCACCGACGACACCCCGGCAAGAACCTCCAGCGCCGCCGCGCTTCACCTTAACCAGTCAGGCCAACGATGTAAAACAACCGATTGAAACCATCGTTCACATCCTGAAAAGTCTCGTCAAATCAGATCACTACTCTTGTACGACCTTGGTCAGAGGCTGACCGCGACTGGCAACCTTGCCATGTCGTTATGCGCTTCAGGCCTTTGAGTCGCGCCAGGCTAGCCCTTAACCTTATGCTCATACAGTCGCGACAGCCGCTGCTGAGCGTCATCACTTCACTCAAGCAGCGGGCCTGCTCGCTGTCTAGCCGCCAGATATCCAGAGGACCTCGCATGGCCAAGATCTATCAGGACAACTCGCAAGCCATCGGCAATACACCGCTGGTCAAGATCAACCGCCTCAGCAGCCATCCACGCCTGTATGCCAAGGTGGAAGCCCGCAACCCGGCGTTCTCGGTCAAGTGCCGTATCGGTGCCAGCATGGTGTGGGACGCCGAAGAGCGCGGCGCACTCAAGCCGGGCATGGAGATCATCGAGCCGACCTCCGGCAACACCGGTATCGCACTGGCCTTCGTCGGCGCGGCGCGTGGCTACCCCGTCACCCTGACCATGCCTTCCTCGATGAGCATGGAGCGCCGCAAGGTGCTGAAGTCCCTCGGCGCCAACCTGGTGCTGACCGATCCGGCCAAGGGCATGCAGGGCGCCATCGACAAGGCCTGCGAGCTGCAGAAGGCCGAGCCGGAACGCTACTTCCTGCCGCAGCAGTTCTCCAACCCGGCCAACCCGCGCATCCACGAAGAGACCACCGGCCCGGAGCTGTGGGACGCGCTGGATGGCGAGATGGACGTGCTGGTCGCGGGCGTCGGTACCGGCGGCACCATCAGTGGCATCGCCCGCTACTTCAAGACGGTACGCGGCCAGTCACTCGAAGCCGTGGCGGTGGAGCCGGCGGAATCCGCCATCATCACCCAGCGCATGCAGGGCGAATCGATCACGCCAGCCCCGCACAAGATCCAGGGCATCGGCGCCAACTTCATTCCCGACAACCTGGACCTGACGCTGATTGACCGCGTCGAGCCCGTCGCCAGTGAAGACGCCATGGCCATGGCGCGTCGCATCATGCAGGAAGAAGGCATCATGTGCGGCATCTCCTGCGGTGCGGCGATGACCGCGGCACTGCGTCTGGCAGAAGACCCCGCCTACGCCGACAAGTCCATCGTCGTCATCCTGCCGGACAGCGGCGAGCGCTACCTGTCCTCGCCGATGTTCGCCGGCATGTTCGACGACGTCGAAGGTTGAGTCTCACACGCAGACCAGACAACAGCCTCAAACACGAAGGGCCGCAATCGCGGCCCTTCGTGTGTCTGGCATTCAAGCTCTTTCTCCGTCACTCAGCGTCAGCGACTCAGCCAAACGTCAGCAGCTCAAGTCAGAAGCCAGCCAATCCGGCTTGCGGCGCGAGGTGGAGGTGCGATCGACCGCCCCGCTCTCGGATTGCTCCTGCTCTTCCTGGCTCAGCGGCAACTCACCGCCAAGACTGGCGACCAGCTCACCTTCGCGGAACACGACCAACTGCCCCGGCAGCAGGCGCTGCCACTGCTCGTTGTCGGTCAGCGGATCAGTGGCGATCACCGAGACCACATCGGCATCGGTGGTGTGCTGCTGGAAGTCGACGCTCATCTCGAAGTCAGTCAGGCTCGCCTGCCCGAAAGGCGCGCGGCGCGTGATGTGCGCCAGCTTGGTGGAGCAGTAGGCGTAGAGATGCACGCCATCGGAGAGCAGCAGATTGAAGACGCCAAGCCCGCGCAGACGCTCGCACTGGGCGTGCAGATGCCGCCACAGGTCTTCACAACGAGAGGGCGGTTCCGGGAAGGCCCTCCGGATCTCACCGAGCAGGAAACAGGCGGCGTGCTCGCTGTCCGTGCTGCCGACCGGGCGATAGTACGGCAGGGGCAGTGCCTGCCAGTCCGCCAGCTGACCATTATGGGCATAGCACCACTGCCGGCCCCACAGCTCGCGCGTGAACGGGTGAGTATTGGCCAGTGTCACCTGGCCGACATTGGCCTGGCGAATATGGCTGATGACCATCTGCGACTTGATCGGATAGTCGAGAATCATGCGCGCGATGGGCGAATCCACCGACGGATGCGGGTCACGGAATTCGCGATAACCGCCCTCTTCATAGAAGGCGATTCCCCAGCCATCGCGGTGCGGACCAGTACCACCGCCTCGCTGCAGAAAACCGGCGAAGCTGAAGCAGATATCGGTCGGCACATTGGCACTCATGCCGAGCAGTTCACACATGGGGTTCCTCCCGCTGAGTCGGCTTGCGCGTCATGCGACGCACCAACATGATCACTACCAGCAGGCCGATCACACCGGCCACAACGTAAGCGATCATGCGGCTTTGCGGTGATTCTGCCTCACGTTGGGCAAAGTCCGAAGCCCCTTCGAACCACTGACTGATCAACGCAGGCACCTTGTCGATGGGCAGGCGACCCTTCATCAGCAGGTCATTGAGGTCTTCCTTCTCCTCCACCGCCTGATCCAGGCCCTGAATCTCACCGAATGACTCACCCTCGATGGGTGAGCGGTCCAGATTGGCGGCACGCCGCGCCGCATTCTCGTTGAGGGTATAGGGCGCCAGGTCGATCACCCGCGAACTCCCGCCCAGCGCGATGCGTGCACTGATCTGCACATCGGCACTGACGTCACGCTCCAGCGGCGGCAGTTCGATACGCCAGCGAGTCTCGCCCGCTTCCGCCACGCTCAACGGCTCGCCCTGCAGCGTCGCGTCCAGCTGGGTATTGGCGGTGTTGAGCAGAGGATGGCGCGCGCTGACCTCCAGCGCGCTCGGCGGCGTCGCATTCTGCGCATTGCCACCGATAGGCTCGACCAGCAGCGGGTCGACCACGCTGGTGCGCTGGCTCAACTGACGCGCAAAGGGCGCGCCGTCGCGCTGCCCCTTGATGGTCAGCGTCAGGCGAGCGCCACCCAGCTGCTGCGGCGGCGGCATGTTGACGCTGAACTCTGCGCCGTCACGCTCAAGGCCGCGCTGCTGGGCGGTGGTCACGACACCCGTGTCTGCTGCCATGCCGGCTGAACGTGCTGCGCTCTCTTCCTTGGCATCCGCGCCACCCTCGTTTTCCGGCACCAGACGTGCATTGCCGTCCAGCGTCGCCAGGAAATCCTGCTCGGCGACATCGCGTGCGCCGTCGACCAGCGAAGCCGCGAGAGAATAGCCAAAGCCGCGATACAGCGTGGCGGGCAGCGGGCGCGATACCAGCGCCAGGTCTGACACCACGGTGATACGGCTATCGACGCCCACCTGCCCTTCGATACGCCACTGCCCGGCCTCGGGATCGGTCACGGTGATCAGGTCATAGCGCGGTTGATGTTCCCAGCGCACACCCTCGGGCAACGAGGCCTTGTCGGCCAGCGAATAGCGCTGGCCATCCGGCGCGATCAACACCGGTGCGCTGTCATCGGGGCCGTGGAAGACCAGCGCCGTGAATTCCTCGACGCTGCCATCGATGGTGAAGCGCTTGTCCTCGAGCGGCACCAGCTCGCCGGGCACGATTCGGTCGAGCGCCCCGAGGAAGGCACGCAGCAGATCTTCCGGGGTCTCGGCGACCGTCGCCAGCCCACCGGTGCCATCGGCGACCTGCTGCAGCAGATCGATATCGGCATTGCGCGACAGCGCGACGGTATGCACCGTGATGTTGTGCGCAGCAAGCTGTGGCGTCAGTTCATCGGTGATGCGCTGACGTGAGGCGCTATCCGAGGCGGCCTTCTCGCTGCTCGGCTCACGCAGGTCGACCATGCCATCGGAGAGCAGAATGATCTGACGCGGCCCCTGGCCATCGATGCTCGCATCGGCGCCTTCGGCGGCGGCACGCAGACCCGCCTCGAGATCGGTGTACTGCTCGTAATCGTCAAGCCGCCCTTCCAGCCCGCGGGCCGCCTGCTTCCAGCCCGCATCGACCGCGCCCAGTGCCAGCAGGGGCTGTACCTGCTCACCGAAGCCCCACAGCCCCGCACGCGAGCGCTCCGGCAGCAAGGTGACCAGCAGGTCCAGCGCACTGGCGCGCAGATTGGTCGGGTCGTTGTGCTTCATGCTGCCGGAGACATCGATCGCCATGCGCAGGTCAGGCGCAATGTCGCGCGCCGAGCCACCCACGGCGACCGCGTCACTCGCGACATCCCGGGCCACAAACGGCATCTGCTCAGCCTGCTCGCTTGGCGACTCATCTACCGGCCCACTTACCGACCCACTCATCGGCTCGCTGGCCGAGGCGTTATCCGCTGACAATGCCTGCTCGGCGAAGGCCGAGGGCGACGCGAGACTGATGCCCGCCAGCATCAGAGCAGCCAACCAGCGCGCCCCCGCAACTTTCGATAGAGGGCCGGATGAAGAGCCGGACGCAAGCCCTGATGAACAGGCTGGCTCATGAGATGAAGTGACAGCTACATCACGGGGCATGACAGATCCTTAGTCCACGCTAGGACAATGCACAGCTGGCGCTGATCGAACGACGCTCGATCAGAGCGACGGTTCCTGACGGTCACGGCCTGCGCGGGTACGCGCCGACGCACGAGCCGGGGTGCCACGTTTCTCGCTACGCAAGCTGGCGCCAGCGGCGTGGCCTTCGCCCACTTCCTCATCCTCCTGCTCGTGGGCATGAGGCTGACGGCGCTGCTGGACGGCGCGACGACGCTGTTCACGCCCGCGCCCCAGCCACCAGATCACCAGGCCCAGCACCACGCCCGCCCCGATGCCCAGTACCAGCATGCCGAAGGCCGAGGCCATGCCACCGCCATCCTTCTGTACCACGCTGACGGCAAAGGCCACGATGGCTGGCGCAAGGCCGGTATAGGCATCTTCCGCGACGCTGGCCGTGACGTGAAAACTGGTCGGCACGGCGATCATGCCGGCGATGCCGCCGACGAGGATCCAGCGCAGAAAACGCGGCAGTATTCGCACCGCCATATAGCCGGTAAACAGCACTACCGCTGCCAGGCCAAAATAGATCAGCCACATCTGCGGCAGCGAATCGGAAATCATCATGCCCTTCACTCCTGTCATAACATCCTGTCGAGACTGACATTCTGAGGGTTGCCTGTTGGGTGCAGAAGCACCCAGCACCTCAGTTCAGCCATCGAGTCATCCCATCATCGGGGCCACACGTCTGTATGGCACCAGAGGCTGCGCATTCATCTCTCACGGCGGCGATGCCTCCCATGAGGCAAGGGCTTGCGCACGCTGTGGGACAGGCTCAATGTTACACTCCATGCCCGCCCGACACACTCGAGCACCCGACTTTCACGAGGTAGCCATGCCCGATAGCCCCGTCCAGCGCCATTATCGTGCCGATGACCCCGAATGGCACTGGCTTGAAGAACGCGACACGCCAGAGGTCACCACCTTTCTCACGGCGGCCAACGCCGAGAGCGATCGCTGGTTCGCGCCGCTCGCGCCGCTGAGCGATGCTCTCTATCACGGCCATCTTGCGCGCCGCGAACTGGCCGTCTCAAGCCTGGCCGAGGCGCTGGATCACTACATCTATTGGAGCGAGACCGCCGCTGACGCCGACTATCCGGTCTGGTGGCGCCATGCGATCGGTGCCGACCCCGCCGATACCCGCCAGCATGAATGCCTGCTGGACCTGCAGAGCCTGTCGCGCCATCACGACTTCGTCGAGCTGGGCGAGATGGCCATCTCCCCGGATGAACAGCAACTGGCATGGACTCTGGACACCAGCGGCGACGAGGTGTTCAGCCTGCGTCTTGCAACACTGAACGCGACGAATGGCGACTCACGCAACGCCGGTCACGATGACGAGTGTCTGCTGGAGGATATCGGGCCGGATCTGGTATGGGCCGAGGACGGTCAGCACCTGCTGTTCACGCGCTATGACAACACCCAGCGCCCCTTCGAGATCTGGTGTCTGAATGTCGCTAGCCGCGCCGAGACGCTGCTCTATCGCGAGGAAGACAGCGAATTCTGGGTCGGCATGGGCAAGACCCGCTCACGCGCCTGGCTGATTCTGGAGACCGCCTCCAAGGACACCAGCGAGACCTGGTTGCTCAAGGCCGACGCCCCGCTGGGTGAGAGGCGTCTGGTGCGCGCCCGCGAGACCGGCGTCGAGTACGGCGTCGACCACCGCCCCGGCCACTTCTATGTGCTGCACAACAGGCAAGCGCCGCATTTCCAGCTCGATATCGCCGCCGAGCATGCGCCCGGCGACTGGCAGCCGCTGATCGCTACCCGCGATGAAGTGACGCTGGAAGGCGTCGAGGCCTTCAGCTGGGGGCTGATGGTCGATGAACGCGATCACCGGCAGGCCCAGGCCTGGCTGCGCGTCGTGGAATTCGACGACAGCGGCGTCATCCAGCGTGACGAACGTCTCGCGCTGCCTGAACAGCCCCTGAGTCAGGGGTTGGGCGATTGCCCACATTTCAACGCTCGCCGCCTGCGCATCCGCGAGGAGAGCTTCACCACGCCGCCGAGCTGGATCGAGCTGGACCTCGACACGGGTGAGCGCCGCCTGCTCAAGCGTCAGACCGTGCATGGCGATCTCGCGCCCGAGCAGCTGATCAGCCGCCGCCTGTGGGCGACTTCCGACGATGGTGAGCAGGTGCCGGTCTCGGTGGTCATGCGGCGCGATCTATGTGACGACACAGGCCGCCCTCACGCCCCGCTGCCGGTATTGCTCTACGGCTATGGTGCCTACGGCGAGACGCTGGACCCCTGGTTCTCGATTGCCCGTCTTGAGCTTCTGACACGTGGGGTGGCTTTCGCGGTCGCCCACGTGCGTGGCGGCGGTGATCGCGGAGAGCCCTGGTATCTGGCCGGCAAGCTGGAGCACAAGGAAAACAGCTTCAACGACTTCCTTGCCGCGCGTGATGCGCTGGTCGAGCAAGGCGTCGGGGCCGCGGATCGCATCGCCGCCTACGGTGCCAGCGCCGGTGGTCTGCTGGTCGGTGCCAGCCTCAACAAGCGTCCCGAGGCCTTCTGCGCCGCGGTGCTCGATGTGCCCTTCGTCGATGTGCTGCGCACCATGGAAAACCCTGAGCTGCCGCTGACCACGGCGGAGTACACCGAGTGGGGCAACCCGCACGAGAACGAGGCACGCCGCCGCATCCGCGCCTATTCGCCGCTGGACAACCTGAGTGCCGCGCCCTATCCGCCGCTGTTCCTGCAGGGCAGCTGGCATGACACCCGCGTGCCCTACTGGGAACCGGCCAAGCTGTATGCGCGTCTGCGCCAGATGGACTGCACGCCGCATCCGGTGCTGTTGCGCACCGACATGAGCTCCGGACACGGCGGTGCCTCGGGTCGCTTCAAGGCATGGCGCGACAATGCGCGTCAGGATGCCTTCCTGCTGTGGGCGCTGGGGATGAGTGACACGGCGAACGCGCAAGACACCCTCCGCGACGACGGCTGAGGCGCGATCTGTTTTCCGCTTCACGCATACGACAAGGCCCCCGCCGGTTCACCGGCGGGGGCCTTGAGGTTTTCGTCAGTTCATGGAATCACTGCTGACCTGACGAAGGGTGCAGCATGACTGACTCAGCGCGGATCGAGCTTGGCCAGCTTGGTGGCGACACGCTCGCCATAGTCGGCATCCGCTTGGCGGAGATGCGCGATCATCTTGTCCTGGACCACGTGGCTGACGCCTACCATGGTGCCGGCGATGACGTCGGTGATGCGCGTCTTCTGGCCTTCGTCGAACAGGCGATAGAGGTTGCCGGCCTGGCTGTAGTTATCCTCATCGCTGTTGTCGTGATAGCCCATCCAGGCGTTCTGCTCCAGCGGCATCGCCGGCTCGGCGACGGTGGCATCCGGCACCGGAGCCCCCTGGTCTGCGCGCTCGTTCGGGTAGAAGTTGGTGCGTGAGTACTGGCCACCTTCCTTCGTTTCTCCCGGCACGCCCTGGCCGACCTGGCCGCCCAGCGGACCGCCACCGTGACCGGTGACCGGGCACATGCCCGCCATCACGCCATCACGCTGGTAGTGGTTGACCGGGCAGACCGGACGGTTGACCGGCAGCTGCTCGGCGTTGGCACCGACACGGTAGCGGTGTGCATCGGCGTAGGCCCACAGACGTGCCTGCAGCACGCGGTCCGGCGAGGCGCCGATACCCGGCACGAAGTTGGACGGCGAGAAGACGGACTGCTCGACTTCCGCGAAGTAGTTCTCCGGGTTGCGATTGAGTTCCATCTTGCCGACTTCCATCAGCGGGAAGTCACCGTGCGGCCACACCTTGGTCAGATCGAACGGGTTGATGTGGTAGTCGCGCGCCTGCTGCTCAGTCATCACCTGCAGGTTGACGGTCCAGCTCGGACGCTCGCCACGCTCGAGGCGGGTGAACATGTCGTGCTGGTGGAAGTCCGGTGCGACCTGTGCCGCTTCATCATCGGTCAGTGTCTCGTGGCCCTGGTCGGTCTTGAAGTGCCACTTGACCCAGACACGCTCGCCCTTGTCGTTCCACAGGCTCAGCGTATGCGAGCTGTAGCCGTTCATGGTGGTCAGCGACTTCGGGATACCGCGGTCGGACATCAGGATGGTGACCTGATGCAGCGCCTGCGGATGGTTGGCCCAGAATTCCCAGCGGTTCTGCCAGTCGACCATGTTGGTGCGCGGGTCTTTCTTCTGGGTGTGGATGAAGTCAGGGAACTTGGACGGCTCGCGGATGAAGAACACCGGCGTGTTGTTGCCGACCATGTCCCAATTGCCTTCTTCGGTGTAGAACTTCAGGGAGAAGCCGCGCACGTCACGAGTGTTGTCGCCGCTGTCCTGACCACCGGCCACGGTGGAGAAACGCGCCAGCAACGGGGTCTGCTTGCCGACACCCTGCAGGAAGCGGGCGATGGTCAGATCAGACAGGTCACGGGTCAGGGTGAAGGTGCCGTAGGCGGCGACGCCGCGGGCGTGGACGACACGCTCCGGAATGCGCTCACGGTTGAAGTGCGCCAGCTTCTCGAACAGACGCCAGTTGTCGAAGGTCAGTGAGCCATTCGGGCCCGCTGTCTGGCTGATGTCATCGTGAGGCACCGGGGCGCCGTTACCAGTGGTATAGCGTGGAGTCTGGGACATGTAGACGTTCTCCTGTCAGGTAGAAAAAAGCGCTATCAAACTCGACTGGCAAGGCCAGATGCTGCTGATGTCACATTTTCTTCATGCGCTGCTTGATGTGAAAGCCTGCAGCCCATTGTCGAATCGGATCGGGGCCGATGCCTGCCCGGCATGTGCTGGCTTGTGGCCCCTTGATGCCTGCTTACCTTACGCACCTGATGCATCCAGCGATAATCAATTACCAGCATGCCTTTGATAATCAGCCCCTATCACCGAGCCTATCAGCCCCTCTCAGCGGCGTGAACCGCGGGACGGCACTCAACCCGACGACATCACCAACCCTGTTTACACCTTATCACCGCCACCCCATCTTCACGTCCACAGATGACCGCATCATGACCATGAAAAAGCCCCCTGACCTTCGCAGGTCAGGGGGCTTGGTGAGTCACATCATACCTTGTGGGGCGTCAGCGCCTCATGCTGGCATCTGATTGGCACGCGCATCACGCGACCACACCCGGTGAGCCATCAGGGCATCACGCAGCGGCAGGCTGGCGGCGAGCACATCATCCACCAGGATGACGCCCTCCTCGACCGGCACGCGTGCGGCGGCCAGCAGCTCCTTGCCTTCGCAGATCGCCACGATGGGCTTCAGGTGCTTGTAGGCTTCCTGGACATAATAGAGTCCGAGGCCCGAGCCGCTCAGCGCCTCGACGCTACCCACACCGCCAGCGATGACGACGGCATCCACCGCCACGGACGGCAGGCCATTGAGCATCGCATCCGGCGACAGCATGGTGCCGTCTCCGGCCTTGATCGGTGCCATGCTCGGGGCGATCAACAACCCTTCGGCACCCTCGGCGGCCAGCTGCTCCTTGGTCGAGCGAACATCTTCCATGGCGACGCCATCGGCGGCCAGAATCGCGACCTTGCGGGTGGCGATCGAGTCCGGCAGGCGCGCCATCAGGCTGAGCGCCGGATCGCTGTCGACCTGGCTGGTGCCCAGTTCACCATCCGGCGCGGGCTTGCTGGTCGGTGTCTCGATACCGTGATTCTCACCGACGCGACGTGCCAGTTCCAGATCGATATTGGGCAGGATCTCGGTGATCACCCGATCACGGATCCACGGACGCTCGACCTTGGAAAGCTCGAAGGTGTAGGCCGCGATGATGTGTTCCTTCTCCACGTCAGTCTGACTGTTCCAGAACAGGGTGGCCTGGGAGTAGTGATCCCCGAAGGAGGCACTGCGCGCACGTACCTTGTGCGCCTCGATGCGCTCATGATACGGCTCGAAACCCCCATGGGCGTCGTTGGACGGCGGTGTCTCGGCCGGCCAGCCACCATCGATGGAGTTCGGCTCGTAGGACGCCTGACCCGTGTTGATGGTCTGACGATGCTGGGCATCGCGCTGGTTGTTGTGGAACGGGCACACCGGCTGGTTGATGGGAATCTCGTGGAAGTTCGGCCCACCAAGACGCAGCATCTGGGTATCCAGATAGGAGAATAGACGCCCCTGCAGCAGCGGGTCATTGGAGAAGTCGATGCCCGGCACGATGTTGGCCGGATTGAAGGCGACCTGCTCGGTCTCGGCGAAGTAGTTGTCCGGATTGCGGTCCAGCACCATCTTGCCGATCGGCACCACCGGTACCAGCGATTCGGGGATCAGCTTGGTCGGGTCGAGAATGTCGAAGTCGAAGCTGTGCTCATCCTTCTCCTCGACCACCTGGATGCCCAGCTCCCACTCCAGCGGTGCACCGTTCTTGATGTCATCCCACATCATGCGACGGTTGAAGTCCGGGTCACGTCCCCACAGCTTCTGGGCTTCATCCCAGATCAGCGAGCAGGTACCGGCCACCGGCTTCCAGTGGAACTTGACGAAGCGCGACACGCCTTCGCGGTCGATCAGACGGAAGGTATGCACACCGAAGCCTTCCATGTTGCGGTAATGGCGCGGGAAGGCGCGGTCCGACATGGTCCAAAGCACGGTGTGAGTGGTTTCCGGCATCAGTGACACGAAGTCCCAGAAGGTATCGTGCGCCGACTGTCCCTGGGGAATCTCGTTGTGCGGCTCCGGCTTCACGGCATGTACGAAGTCAGGGAACTTCATGGCGTCCTGGATGAAGAAGACCGGGATGTCATTGCCGACCAGGTCCCAGTTGCCGTCATCGGTATAGAACTTGGTCGCGAAGCCGCGCACGTCACGGACGGTATCGTTGGAGCCACGCGAGCCCTGCACCGTCGAGAAGCGCACGAACACCGGCGTCTTCCTGGACGGGTCGCTGAACACGCCAGCCTTGGAATATCTGGCGGCATTGTCGTAGGCCTGAAAATACCCGTGTGCGGCCGCGCCACGCGCGTGAACGATACGCTCAGGAATACGTTCATTGTCGAAGTGGTTCATCTTCTCGCGGAAGATGAAATCTTCCATCAGGGTCGGACCGCGTTCCCCCGCCTTCAGCGAGTTGTGATTGTCCGCGATGCGCAGCCCCTGGTTGGTACGCAAGTCGTGCCCTTCGGCGTCGGCGCGATAGGTCTCCAGCGCCTCGTCCTTGGCATGACCGTCACCGGCATTGGGCTTGGTGTCGTGCGGCCCATTGCGGTTGGGATGGGTATAGGGGTTCTCTCCCTCTGCCGAGCGGTTCTGCCCCTCGTGATAGGGGCACTTCGCGCTGTCGGCATTCGACTGGGAAGAAGGTGCTGAATCGTGTTCATTGCTCGCCATGCTCAAACGCTCCTGTTTTCGCTAGATCTGCAACACGTCATCCGGAATGACTGACGGATGATTCGGCCTCTTTGTCGCCCTGTCCGACTGCCTTGCCACGGTCATGTGAATCACGTGGGCGTCAGGGGCAACCGATGACGGGCGACCTTGATGGGCGAGTGTCCGAATGGCTCCCTCCAGACACCCGCAAGGAACTCCTGTCCCTTCTGCTGCATGCCAGGCATCGCTCGATGGAATGCCTCCGACCCTGGCTTGCCGGTAGCTCCATGACGCGCCGTCAGGCCTTGGACTTGACCTTCGAGACGATCCACAGCAACACCACCGCCCCCACGACCGAGACGACCAGCGAGCCGATGATGCCGGTGGAGGCCAGCCCCAGCAGCTTGAAGATGACGCTGCCCAGCAGGCCGCCGACGACACCGACGACGATGTTGCCAAGAATGCCGAAGCTGCCGCCGCGCATGATGTTGCCTGCGATCCAGCCGGCCAGACCACCGATGATCAACCCGAGAATGATACCCATCTGCTGTCTCCTTCCATGCTGATGTACAGGCGCTTGGCGCCGCTGTACAAGTCTTGGAGACGACGTCACACAATTAAAAGGGGGCGATCTTTCATTCGTCAGAATGAAGAGCCGGGCTGGCCCAGGAAGGCGATCTCTTCCGGCGTGGACTCACGACCGAGAATCGCGTTGCGATGCGGGTAGCGGCCGAATCTACGCACGATGTCCGCATGCAGATGCTCATAGCGCAGGGTGTCCTCGAGGCCGGGGCGTGCGAACAAGTGTTCGGCGTGTTCATGGATGCGCAACGATTCGCTGTGCATCCACGGCATGATCGCGAAGGGTTGCCAGGCCAGTGGAAGGCGGTCCAGATCGCCCAGCGCGACAGCCTGCTGGGAGAGCGCGAGTGCCAGACTGTCGCCACTGAAGGCGCGCGGGGTATCGCGATGGATGTTGCGCGCGAACTGGTCCAGCAGCAGGATTTCCGCCAGCCGCCCACCGGGAGTGGTGCGCCACTCCCACAGTTCACAGGCCTGCGCCTGCTCGAGCAGCTCCGCGAATCGTTCGCGCAGCTGAGCATCGAGGGTCTCGCTCTTGCGAAACCAGTCCTTGGGCGTCAGCTGAGTGAACCAATGATCGAGCACCTGCCGTGCCTGGGGATGGCTATCCGCGATCAGCCTGGCGGCATCAGGTTGCGGGGAATCCGAGGGGGTTGAGGGGGGCATGGAGGGTGTCCTGATGGGAGGTCGGAAGAAAGGCACGGAATGACTCTGCTGCACACACTCCATCGCGCAGCCGCGCCCGGCGACAGGCACCGATCGCCTCGGGGCGATCATGGTTCTGACACCTGATCGTCATCATGAGCGTGGAAAGTAGCCTCTCCCGTGAGCCCTGTCAGCCATCGCGGCACCTTTGCCGCCGCTGCCATCCTGATGCCAGACCGTAACAAGGAAGCCCTTCATGTCCCGCCGTCTGTCTGATCTGCTACCTTCCCGCTCCTCGCGCACGACACCTGCCTCGCCCACCTCGCAGGACGACGCGAACGCGAGCCCCGGTGACTCGCATGCCGCACGCGCCGGCGCACCTTCGCGAATGGACCGCCGACGTCTGCTGAGCCGTGGCCTGCAGGGTGCCGGCGTGGGCCTGCTGGCAAGCTCAGGCCTGCTGGGCGCACCGGCCATCGTAATGGCGGAAGGACGTCGTCCACGCATGCCTTCCGGCGTGATGAGTGGCGACGTGACCGCCAGCCGCGCCATGCTGTGGAGCCAGACCGACAAGCCGGCCCGCATGCTGATCGAGCTGGCCGACAACATCGAGATGCGCGGCGCCTTCCAGGTACGCGGCCCGGTGGCACTGCCGGCGGACGGCCTGACCAGCAAGCTGGACCTGACCCGCATCAACTCCCGAGCCAATGCCAAGGGCGAGGTCTTCTATCGGGTACGCTACGCGGCGCTGGACGATCATCGTGCCATCAGCGAGGCGACCGCCGGACGCCTGGTACTGCCGCCGAGCGCCCAGCGCCCGCGCGCCTTGCGCTTCGTATGGTCCGGCGACACCGTCGGCCAGGGCTGGGGAATCAATCCGGACTTCGGCGGCCTGCGCCTCTACGAGACCATGCGTCAGGTCCAGCCGGACTTCTTCCTCCACTCCGGTGACACCATCTACGCCGATGGCCCGATCGAGGAGAGCGTCACCCAGCATGACGGCAGCCTGTGGCGCAATATCGTCACGCCGGCCAAGTCCAAGGTCGCCGAGACCCTGGACGAGTATCGCGGTCAGTACGCCTACAACCTGATGGATGAGAACCTGCGCCGCTTCAATGCCGAAGTGCCGATGTTCGCCCAATGGGATGACCACGAGACCACCAACAACTGGTATCCGGGCGAGATTCTCGAGGATGACCGTTACACCGAGAAGAATCTCGACGTGCTGTCCGCCAATGCGCGTCGTGCCTTCCTCGAGAACATGCCACTGCGTACCGGCCCTGCCGCGCCGGAACGCATCCACCGCAACTTCAGCTTCGGCCCGGGACTCGAGATGTTCATGCTCGACATGCGCAGCTTCCGCGGCCCCAATTCCGCCAATCGCCAGTCCGGGCGTGGCCCCGAGACCGACTTCCTGGGGCGCGATCAGCTCACCTGGCTCAAGCAGTCGCTCAAGGCCAGCACCGCCACCTGGAAGATCATCGCCTCCGACATGCCCATCGGCCTGCTGGTGCGTGACGGTGACAATTTCGAGAATGGGGCCAATGGCGACGGTGAGGCGCTGGGGCGCGAGCAGGAGATTGCCGAACTGCTCAAGTTCGTGCGCGATCACGACATCCAGAATCTGGTCTGGCTGACCGCCGATGTGCACTACACCGCCGCGCACCACTACTCGCCCGAGCGAGCGGTCTTCAAGGACTTCACGCCGTTCTGGGAATTCGTCAGCGGGCCGATCCATGCCGGCACCTACGGCCCCGGTGAGCTGGACAACACCTTCGGGCCGAGACTCGAATTCGTGAAGGCACCGCCTGAGGGGCGGGCCAACATGTCGCCCAGTGAGGGCTTCCAGTTCTTCGGCCAGGTGGATCTCGATCCCGAGAGCGAAGCGCTGACCGTGACGCTGAAGGACATCCACGGCGCCTCGCTCTACCAGCAGGTGCTGACCCCCGCCGTCGCCAGCGCCTGACAGCGGTTGCTGTTTCTGACACCCGTTTCTGAAACTCGCTGCTGACTGGCGGCTTCCGATACCAGCTTCTGACAACGACAACGCCCCGCCTCCTGCTGTCGACCGACATGCAAGAGGCGGGGCGTTCTGGTCATGGCGACAGGTCGACAGCCGCTAGCGGGCTATGTCTGCACGAATCAGACAATTGCAGAAAAATGTCAGACAAATTATCAATGGTGAGGGTCAGGCATTTCTTTGACACTGATCGGCACGCTAGATGTCGGTCGCTGACAGCGTGTCTCGTGGTACCGCGCGCCAACGGTGAGGCATGTTCTGCAGACGATGGGCAGCTGAGCAGGCAGGCCTCCGAGCCCTGTTGTTCAACAAGGATAATGCCATGAACGCCCTCACCCTGAGCTCCTTCGTGTTCTTCACGGGGCTGGTCGCCGTGATCACCTGGTGGCTGACCCGTCGTGACGACCATCAACATTCCACCGGCTACTTTCTTGCCGGGCGCAGTCTGACCTTCCCGATCATCGCAGGCTCCCTGCTGATGACCAATCTTTCCACCGAGCAGATGGTGGGCCTCAACGGCGCCGCCTTCACCGACGGCCTCTCCGTGATGGCCTGGGAAGTGGTGGCCGTGGTCTCGCTGGTCGCGATGGCCATGTTCTTCCTGCCACGCTTCCTCAAGAGCGGTATCACCACCCTGCCGGAATTGCTGGCACTGCGTTTCGATCGCACCACCCAGCTGCTGGCCAACCTGATCTTCATGCTGGCCTACGCCATCATTCTGCTGCCCAGCATTCTCTACTCCGGCGCCCTCGGCCTGATGGGCGTGCTCGACCTGCGCGCCCTGACCGGCATCGACTCGCAGATGGTGCTGCTGACCGGCACCGTGATCGCCGTCGGCATCGCCGGTGCCATCTATGCCCTCTTCGGTGGCCTGCGCTCCATCGCCATCTCCGACACCCTGAACGGCATCGGCCTGCTGATCGGCGGCATGATCATCGTCTACTACGGGCTGGACCGTGTCGGTGACGGCAATGGCATTCTCGCCGGCTGGGAGACGCTCAAGGAGACCCACCCGGAGAAGCTCAATTCGCTGGGCGGCGATGACCAGTCAGTACCGGTCTCGACCCTGTTCACCGGGGTGCTGCTGCTCAACATGTTCTACTGGTGCACCAACCAGCAGATCATCCAGCGTACCTTCGCCGCCAAGACATTGGCCGAGGGCCAGAAGGGCGTACTGCTGACCGGTGCTCTCAAGCTGCTGGGGCCGCTGTATCTGGTGCTGCCGGGCATCATCGCCTTCCAGCTCTACGCCGGTGATGGCATCAAGGCCGACGCCGCCTATGGCCGGCTGGTCTTCGATGTGCTGCCCGCACCGCTGACCGGCTTCTTCGCCGCGGCGATGGTCGGCGCGATCCTGTCGTCCTTCAACTCGGCGCTCAACTCCACCGCCACCCTGTTCAGTCTCGATGTCTACAAGGCGCGCCTCAAGCCGCAAGCCAGCGATGAAGAGGTGGTCAAGGCGTCCAAGTGGGCCGGTTGGATCATGGCCGCCGCCGCGATGGCCATCGCGCCGCTGCTGGCGACCCAGGAAAGCCTGTTCGTCTACGTGCAGAAGGTGAACTCCATCTACTACATCCCGCTGCTGGCGGTGATCGTGGTGGGACTGATGTCCAAGCGCGTGCCGGCCATCGCCGCCAATCTGGCACTGGTGCTCGGCTGCGCGATCATCGGCCTGTTCTACTTCGTGCCGACGCTTTCCGAGCTGGTCGATCGGGTGCACAACTTCCACTTCATCGCCATCGTGCTGGTGCTGTTGATCGTCATGATGCTGGTGATCGGCAAGCTGTCACCGCGCGCCGAACCCTGGATCCAGCAGGACGTCGGTGCCATCGACATGACGCCCTGGGCCGGTACGCGTATCGCCAGCATCGTGCTGCTGGTGCTGGTGATGGCGATCTATCTGGCCTTCGCCGGCTGATCGCCCCACTCGCCCAGCGCGACTGCACGCCACTTGTCATCGTCATCGCCATGACCTTATGACATAAGCGCACGACATGAGCGCACGACATGAGCGTATGACACGAGCACGCCAGCGCCTCGTCATCCTTACCGATGGCGGGGCGCTGGCGTCTCTGATCGAGCATCAAGGATGACCCGCAACGTGCTGCAAAAGCCGCGACATGCGTCTTGTTACGACACTGCGATCAATACCTGATACCAGAGACTGAGAAGCAATGACCGCCTGTTCATTCTCAACGCTCAGTCGACGCCAGCTGCACCTCAAAACCAACGTATGTTCTACAAATGGCGGATAGCAGGAAATCGGGAGATACCTACACTATCGCCAGACTTGCCGCGAATGTTACCGGTGAGTCTCTTCACGGACGATGACACAGCTTGCTGTGTGCATTGCATCGCCACGGCTGGATCGGCGTCGAATCGCCACCCGGGTCACCTGCCCACCGCCTCATGATTCGCCGCCGCACGCCTAAAGGAATCCTCCCCCATGCATGCCCTGACCCTTGTTTCTTTCGTGTTCTTTACCGGCCTGGTCGCCGCCTTGACCTGGTGGTGGACACATCGCGATGACACCTCGCATTCCACCGGCTATTTCCTCGCCGGACGCAGTCTGACCTTTCCGCTGATCGCGGGCTCGCTGTTGATGACCAACCTGTCCACCGAACAGATGGTCGGCTTGAATGGAGCCGCCTTCACCGATGGTCTGTCGGTGATGGCCTGGGAGGTCATGGCGGTGCTGGCCATGGTGGTCATGGCGCTGTTCTTCCTGCCACGCTTCCTCAAGAGTGGCATCACCACCCTGCCCGAGCTGCTGGCCTTGCGCTATGGCCGCAGCACCGAGCTGATCACCAACCTGATCTTCCTGTTCGCCTACGCGGTGATCCTGCTGCCGATCATCCTCTACTCCGGTGCCATCGGCCTGCAGGGCATGCTGGATCTGCCTTCTCTGACCGGTATCAGCTCGCCCAATGCACTGCTGTGGATGACCATCTGGGTGGTCGGCATCATCGGTGCCATCTATGCCCTGTTCGGCGGCATGCGCTCCATCGCCATCTCCGACACCTTGAACGGCGTGGGCCTTCTGATCGGCGGCATGCTGATCGTCTGGTTCGGCCTCGATGCCGTCAGTGATGGCCAGGGCGTGATGGCCGGCTGGGATACGCTGACCGCCGCCAATCCGGAGAAATTCAACTCCATGGGCGGTGAAGACCAGTCGGTGCCCTTCTCGACCCTGTTCACCGGCGTGATGATCATCAACTTCTTCTACTGGTGTACCAACCAGCAAATCATCCAGCGCACCTTCGCCGCCAAGACCCTCGCCGAGGGCCAGAAAGGCGTGCTGCTGACCGGTGCCCTCAAGCTGCTGGGCCCGCTGTATCTGGTGATTCCCGGCATCATCGCCTATCACCTCTATGCCTCTTCCGGCGTCAAGGCCGACAGCGCCTACGGCCAGCTGGTCTTCGATGTGCTGCCTGCACCGCTGACCGGCTTCTTCGCCGCGGCGATGGTCGGCGCGATCCTGTCGTCCTTCAACTCGGCGCTGAACGCCACCACCACGCTGTTCTCCACCGGTATCTACAAGGCGCATCTGCGTCGTGATGCCAGCGACGCCGAGGTGGTCAAGGTTTCCAAGGGCTTCGGCTGGGTGCTGGCGATCGCCTCGATGACACTCGCGCCGCTGCTGGCGGGACAGGAGAGTCTGTTCGGTTACCTGCAGAAGATGAATGCCATCTACTTCATCCCGATCTTCGCCGTGGTGCTGATGGGGCTGCTGACGCGTCGCGTGCCGACCATCGCCGCCAACCTGGCACTGCTGATCGGTTGCAGCGTGATCGGGGTGGTCTACTTCGTGCCGGCCTTCTCCGGCGTGCTCGACGTGATCCACGAGTTCCACTTCGTCGGTCTGGTGTTCGTGCTGCTGATCGCGATGATGCTGATCATCGGCAAGCTGGCACCGCGTGACGAGCCGTGGATCCAGCAGGATGTCGGCGCCATCGACATGACGCCCTGGAAAGGTGCCAAGGTCTGCGCGCTGCTGCTGGTCGTGCTGGTGATCGCCATCTATCTGGCCTTCATCTGACCGACGCCGCTTGCTGACTCGCCCCTGCGAGCAGCACATCCGCCATGACACGAATGCCCCGCCCTGTCTCCCCGGACAGGCGGGGCATTCGTGCATTTGTGCATTTGCTGCACCGCTTTCAGGCATGCTGGACGAGTCGCTCATCACCGAGGTATTCCATGTCCCGCTACCGCCTTCGTAGCTGTCTTCCGCGCCTCAAGGCGCTGTCACTGTCGATCTCCCTGCTCGTCTCACTGATGTCGGCGCCGGTCAGTCAGGCCGCCGAGCGCTGGCAGCGGGCTGATGTACTGACGGACAGCTTCGTGGACGTGGCGCTCAAGCGGGAGTATCAGCCCGGCAGCAGCGCCTCGCTGGTGCGCTGGCAGGCACCGATCAAGGTGCGGGTCGATTCACAGCTGGGCAATTCGCGCATGCAGCGCCAGATGAGCGAGGTCCAGTTTCGTCATCTGGCCGCCATCACCGGCCAGCCGTTGAGTTTCGTGTCTTCCGCCAGAGAGGCCAACCTGCGCATCGCCTTCATCGCCCGGGACCACATGACGCGCGAGGCCACCGCCTACGTCGGCAAGCAGCAGGCCGCTACCCCGGGCATGCGCAAGGCACTGCGGGAAGGCGTTTGCCTGACACTGTTCAAGACCGGGGCCGACCAGGCCATCGCCAGTGGGCTGATCCTGATTCCGGTCGACTACGCCCGCCAGAAGGCGCGCCTGGTGGACTGCGTCGTCGAGGAGACCGCCCAGCTGATGGGGCTGCCCAATGATTCGGACAGGGTGTTTCCCTCCATCTTCAGCGACGTCACGGTGGATCATTGGCTGAGTCCACTGGATTACGTGCTGCTCAAGATGCTGTATGCCCCGGAACTTTCCCCCGGCATGTCAGCCGAGCAGGTGCGCGCTGCGCTACCTGCGGTCATCCAGCGACTTGCCGAGCAGGGCGAGCTGTCACACGCCATTCGCCGCGTGCGCCGGGACAGCCTGCGGGAATGGGCGGGAGAGTAGGCATCCAAGTCATCACGCGACCCGCCCCGGACTCCTCGACGCCTGACGGAGGATTGGAACGCCTGAGCGGAGCACAGGCATAATCAGGACAGGCGCACCGGGCGCCGCAATCCGTCGGAGCTGCGTCATCATGTCACCCTCATCCTCCACTGGCGGTCGGGCACGCCTGCCACTGGCCGTCACGCTGTTGTCGCTATGTCAGGCGTTGCTGGTCAGCGGCAACATCCTGTTGATCGCGGTCTCGCCGCTGATCGGTGCCCAGCTTGCCTCGAGCAGCTGGTCGACCGCGCCGGTCGCCACTCAATGGCTGGGCCTGATGTGCGCCACCATCCCTGCCTCGCTGATCACCGCACGCCTCGGACGACGCCGCGGCTTCGTGCTCGGCAATCTGTGCGGGCTGGCAGGCGCGGGGCTGGCCGTGCTGGCGCTGCATCTTCAGCATTTCGGGCTGTTCCTGTTCTCCACCTGGCTGGTGGGTATCGGGATCGGCTTCGGCCAGCTGTATCGTTTCGCCGCCATGGAAGCTGCGCCCCCGGAGCAGCGGGAGCGCGCCATCGGACTGGTGATGGGTGGCGGCGTGCTGGCGGCCTTCTTCGGGCCCTGGCTTGCCCGCACCAGTCATGCGCTGGCCGACACGCCCTTCCTGGGCAGCTTCATCGGGCTGGGGGCGCTCTATCTGGTGGCGCTTCTCTTGCTGGCTTTCATCCGCCTGCCCAGTGAAGGCAGCGGCCAGACCGTCGGCGATGATGCAGTGGCGCCGCCCCGTCCACTGGGCGTGATCCTGCGTCAGCCAATCTTTCTGCTGGCCGTGCTCAGCGCGATGGTCGGCTATGGAGTGATGAATCTGGCGATGACGGCCACGCCACTGGCCATGGCCCATGCCGGACACGGCTTCGATCACGTCGCCACCACCATCCAATGGCACGTGGTGGCGATGTTCCTGCCGTCCTTCTTCACCGGGCGGCTGGTCGCCCGCTTCGGGGCGGGCACCATGATCGTCACCGGCTGCGCCTTCCTGCTGGCAAGCCTTGCCACCGCGCAGCTGCTGGCCGCCGACTACCTGACGGGAACCCAGGGGTTCTTCCTCGGTCTCATCCTGCTCGGCATCGGCTGGAACTTCACCTTCCTGCCCGCCACCACGCTGCTGACCCACTGCCATCGCCCCAGCGAGAAGGCCCGCACCCAGGCCGCCAACGAGTTCCTCGTCTTCACCACCGGAGCGGTGACGGCGCTGCTGGCCGGCCCCCTGGTCAGTACGCTGGGCTGGGCACTGCTCAACCTGCTGCTGATCCCCGCCTGCCTGTTGCCCATCGCCCTGCTGGCGTGGCGTCAGCTTGCCTTGCGCGCCGATCGCCCGCAGATAGAGGGTTGATGGCGAGCCGTGCGGCGCACGCTGACAGGTCCCGACCATCACCCGGCTCATCATCAGCTGCCAGGACGCCATCACGTCGCGCCGCCGCCTCGCCCCCACTGACAGGGAATGCCTGATGTTCAACACCATGACCCGCAACGCCCGCCAGCTTGCCCGCGATGTGGGCCGCGAAGCCCATGATCTGCTGGAACGCGGTCTCGACCGCCAGCTGCGGCTCGCCGTCACGGGCCTCTCCGGTGCCGGCAAGACCGCCTTTCTCGTCTCGCTGATCGAGCAGCTGCGCCATGCCGGACTCGGCGCGCGCCTGGAACTGCTGCCTGCCGCCCGCGATGGCCGTCTGCTCGGCGCGGAACGCGTCAGCCAGCCGGACCTCTCCATCCCGCGCTTCCCGCTGGAAGCCGGCTTGCGCTCGCTGTCCGGCCAGCATTCGCCGTATGGCCCCGAATGGCCGACGCCGACCCGCAGCATCAGTGAGCTGCGCCTCAAGATCGGCTTTCGCCCCACCTCACGCGCCGCCCGCATGCTCGACAGCCAGCGCGCCACCCTGACACTGGACCTGATCGACTATCCCGGCGAATGGCTGCTGGACCTGCCGATGCTGGAACAGGACTTCACCACCTGGAGCAGCGAATGCGAGACACAGCTGGCTGACGGACGTGGCGACTGGGCCCATGACTGGATGGCGGCCATCGAGGGCCTGACACCAGACAGCGAAGTGGATGAAGACCGCCTCGCCGAGATCGCGAGCCTGTACACCGACTATCTGCACGCCGCACGCCGCAAGGGGGGCTTCGTCGACCTGACACCAGGCCGCTTCCTGCTGCCCGGCGAGCTGGACGAAGCGCCGGTGCTGCAGTTCTTCCCGCTGCCGGGGCTCGGCGAGTGGACAGCCGATGCGCTGGCCGCCCTGCCGGAAACCAGCCTGTACCGCACCCTGGCGCGGCGCTTCGATCACTACCGCCGCCGCGTGGTGCGCCCCTTCTACCACGATCACTTCCGGCGCTTTGACCGCCAGATCGTGCTGATCGACGTGCTGGGTGCGCTGAATGCCGGCCCGGCACCCTTCCGCGACCTGAGCCGCGCGCTGGACAAGCTGTTCGACAGCTTCGCCTATGGCCGCCGTCATCTGCTGGCGCGCCTGATGGACCGCCGCATCGACCGCCTGGCCATCGCCGCCACCAAGGCCGACCACGTCACGCCGGAGCAACATGGCGCGATGCGTGATCTGCTCGAGCAGCTGCTGGCGGACCCGCTCAAGCGCCTGCGCTATCGCGATGTGCCGCTCAAGGCCTTCACCATCGCTGCCATCCGCGCCAGCGAGGCGCGTGAAGTGGTCGAGAACGGTCAGCGTCATCCGGCACTGGCGGGACACTTGCTCGGCGAGCACGAAGGGACGAGCGACTCGGACACCCAAGCCGCTGGCCGCGAGTCCGTGCTGCTGTTCCCGGGCGAGGTGCCCTCACGACTGCCCGACCCGAATTTCTGGGCCGAAAGCCGCTTCGACTTCCCCCACTTCGCGCCGCCGCAGGTCGACGGCAAGGCACCACCTCACATTCGCATGGACGCCGTGCTCGACTGGCTGCTGGGAGACCACCTGAAATGACCACCGAATCCCGCCATCCGCGCCCGGGCAAACGCTTCACGAGCCCCGGGTCGGCGCAGGCCGACACCGCCTCGACAGCTTACGCCGAGCGCCCCATTGAAAGCGCGGCAGAGAGCACGGCTGAGTCCCTGCGCGGCGCGCGTCACTTCTCGCCGGAGATGGAAAGCCAGCCACTGGCGGCGGCCGAACCGGAACCCGCCACACCGGGACTCGATGCGACGCTCAGCGCCCGGCCACGTCATCGCGGCCTCAAATGGCTGCTGCTCGGCACCCTGACCCTCGGGGGTGTCGAGGCCGGTCATGCGCTCTATCAGGCGGCCATGGGCGGCGACCTGATCGCCGGCGCCTGGGGCCTGCTGGGTATTGGCGCCATCGGGCTCGGCGCCCGCGCGCTGGGCAAGGAGCTCTTCCGTCTGCGTCACCTGCGCAAGCACGTCGCGCTGCGCGCCGAGCTGGAAGAACATCAGCAAGATGACTTTGGTCCGGAGAGCTTTGGTCAAGGAGGCTTTGGCCAGCGCGGTGATGCGCTGGCCACGCCTGACGAGGACTCGGGCAAGGCAGGCGGCAAGGCCGACAGCCAGCAGGAAGACCTGCTCGAACAGCTGCGCCGTCAGATGAAGCTCGGCGATGATGATGCCGGCGTGCGCGCCTGGCGCGCCGCCTGCGAAGCGCATCACTCCCCGTCGGAGCGCCGCGAGCTGTTCGCCTTCCACGTGCTCGGGCCGCGGGACCGTGAGGCGCGGCGTCTGATCTCGCGCATGAGCGGCGAGACGGCGGTAATGGTGGCGGTCTCGCCGCTGACCTGGGTCGACATGAGCCTGGTGGCCTGGCGCGGGCTGCGCATGATGGAGCGCCTGTCGCGCCTCTACGGGCTGGAGCTGGGCTACGCCAGCCGTCTGCGGCTGTTCAAGGAGGTGCTGGCGTCGATGGCCTTCGCCGGTGCCAGCGAACTGGCCGCCGAGGCCAGCATGGATCTGCTGTCGATGAATCTGGCCGGCCGCCTCTCCACCAAGGCAGGCCAGGGGCTGGGCAGTGGCCTGATGAATGCACGTCTCGGCCTGCGCGCCATGCGCCTGCTGCGCCCCATCCCCTTCCATGCCGAGGAGGTACCGCGCATCGGTGAGCTGCGCGCGGAGCTGTTCTCGCGCATGCGCAAGGCCGACAAGGGCGAGGTAACCTGAGCAGGCCGCGACCTCCCCTGCCACTGCCTTGAAAACAAGACGCGCGCCTCTGATAGCTGGCCGTTCGGGCCTTCAGGGCGCGCGTCTTTCGTGAGTTATCTCACCTTCGATGGTTTCAGCCTTCGAGGATTTCAGCCTTCGCTGGCGATGCCGGCCTCCAGCCACTTCATCACGCGCAGCGCCTCGTGGGGCGGGGTCGGATTGTCACCCTGGCCGCGAATGCAGTCGCGCAACCCCGCATACCAGGCCGGATAGTCACCATCACGGCCCTGATGGGTGCCCCCTACCAGTACCTGCTCGCCTTCGGCGCCGTCCGGGTCGGTCTCCAGCACGGTCAGCATTCCGGGACGCGCATCCCGCCCCCACTGGCGCGCCTGGCGCTCCTGCGGGTCACGCGAGGGCCAGTCACCGGCCTTGAGGCAATCCTCCTGAGGGTCGAGCCCGAACACCACATAGCTGCCACGGGTGCCGTGCGCGGCGAAGCGTGCCGTCGGCGCCGCCGTCAGTGCGCTGGCGTGCAGCTCCACCACCAGGCCGGGGTGCCTTGGATGGTGGGCGTAATCGAGCACGGCGTGGAAGAAATCATCGGTCACCGCGCCCTCGCGCTGTACGCGACGCGTGAGCTGGATGGCGGCTGGTTCGCCGAACAGGCACAGCGCCTGATCCAGCAGGTGCGGGCCGAGGTCATACCACAGGCCGCTGCCAGGCAGTGCCTGCTCACGCCAGCGGTTCGGCACCGTCGGGCGGAAGCGGTCGAAGTGGGATTCCAGATGCGCGATGCGCCCCAGGGTGCCGTCGTTGATCAATTCCGCCAGCGTCAGGAAGTCGGCATCGAAGCGCCGATTGTGAAATACCGCCAGCACCCGTCCGGCCTGCTCGGCCTGGCGGGTCAGGGCCTCGCCTTCTTCAAACGTCACCGTGAAAGGCTTGTCGACGACCACATGCTTGCCTGCCGCGAGCGCCGCAGAGGCCAGCGGGGCGTGGGTCTCGTTGGGCGTCGCGATGATGATCAGATCGATGTCGTCACGCGCAAGCAAGGCCTCAGGAGTGGCCTCCACTTCCAGTTGCGGACGCTCGGCTCTGACGACCTCGGGCCGCGAGGTGGACAGCGCCACCAGCGCCAGCCCATCCGTGGCCTCGATCAAGGGTGCGTGAAAGGTGCGCACCGCCATGCCATAACCGATCAGCCCGACCCGAATCGCGCTCTCGGAGGGGAAGGCGGCGCCGTGCCATGCGGCGGTGTCGTCATGATCATCAGTGTCGGGGTGGGCTATGCGGCTCATCGGGCATCCTTGTCGTTGACGCAATCTTGAGGGAGTGGTGCCTGGCAGCGCCATCCTAGCAAGGCTCCCGAGCCACAGACAGAGATGACAGCCGCCTTTGATACTTGATCATCGCAGACTTCATCCCGCGAGCGAGTCGCCGCGTAATGCCCGCTATCGGCCAGCAGTCCCCTTGAAGTCTCGAGGCTCAGCCCGCAGACCTTGCTGTACCAGGAGAGGCGTGGCAGTGAGCGGGAATGTCATTCGCCAACCACCTCGCCATCAGACTCACGAAGGAGCAGACAGCATGCGCAAGACGCTCATCATCGGTGCCAACGGCAAGATCGGTCGTCAACTCTGCGAGAAGGCTCAGGCCGACGGCGAACCCGTCGTGGCGATGATCCGCTCGACCGAGCAGCAGAGCTGGTTCCATGAACGCGGAATCCCGACGGTTCTGGGCGATCTGGAAGGCGAGATGCGCCAGGCCTTCTATGGCTGCGATCAAGCGGTGTTCGTCGCGGGCTCCGGCCCGAATACCGGCCCGGACAAGACACTGACCATCGACCTGCACGGTGCGATGCGCACCGCGGAGCTGGCCGCCGAATTCGGGCTGTCGCGCGTGATCCAGGTCAGCTCGATCCGCTCCGAGACACCGCTGGCAGGACCAGAGGCGATGCGCCCCTACTTCGCGGCCAAGAAGGCAGCCGACCTGTGTCTCGCCGAGAGTGGCCTGCGCCACGTCATCGTCAAGCCCGGCCGTCTCACCAACGAGAGCGGCAGCGGCAAGCTGACCCAGAATGCCGATGATTCCGACGAGATGCAGGTCTCGCGCGCCAATGTCGCCGAGTTCCTGCTCGGCTTGATCAAGGCCCGCGAGATCGGTGGCCGTCATCGCAAGGCGCCCATCTTCACCCTGTTCGACGGTGATACGCCGGTATCGGGCCTGCTGAACGCCACGACGAACGCCGACTGAGCGCGCGCCCGAGCCTGTGGCGAAGTGCACTGGCAGGCCGCTTTCGCCAGGCTTGCCCACGCTTGACCTGCCGCTCATCCACGCCTGCGCGCAGCCCGCGCGGGCGTTGGGCCATCTGGTAGCTTTCCCCCCATGCTCCATGTCCGTATAGTGAGCCACTGACCCCGCCAACAGAACTTCCGAAATGCTGCAGAACAATTCGCTGCTGGCGCAGCTGAAAGATCAAATCCGCCAGGAAATTCCCCGTGTCACGGGGGTGATCAAAGGCACCGACAAGGGCTTCGGCTTCCTCGAGTGCGAGGACGGCGAGTCTTACTTCGTGCCGCCACCCGCCATGAAGCAGGTACTGCACGGCGATACCGTCGAAGCGACCGTCAAGGTGGAAGGTGAGAAGAAGTCCGTACAGCCGGAAGTGCTGATTGAGACGGGTGTCGATCGCTTCGTCGCTCGTGTCGGCAAGCGTGATGGCCGCCTGAACGTGATGCCGGATCATCCCTCCATCAACACGCGCATGAAAGCGCGCGTGAAGCGTGGCATCAATGAGGAAGCCCTCAATGATGGCGACTGGGTCGTGGCACGTCTGCTGCGTCACCCGATGCGCAAGGATGACCGCAGCTTCTTCGCCCAGATCGAGGAAGTCATCGCCACCGTGGACAATCCGCGTGTGCCGTGGCGCGTCACCCTGGCGCGTCACGCGTTGGAACAGGCCTCTCCGGAGGGCGGCAATGACTGGCCGCTGCTCGAGGAAGGCCTGACTCGCGAAGACATGACCCACGTGCCCTTCTTCACCATCGATGGTGAGAAGACGCGTGACATGGATGACGCCCTGCACATCGTCGAGCGCCCGGAAGGCGGCTGGACCCTGAGCATCGCCATCGCGGACCCGACCGCCTACGTGCCGGAAGGCAGCCGTGTCGACGAGGAGGCGCGCACGCGCTCCTTCACCGTCTACCTGCCGAGCCAGAACGTCACCATGCTGCCGGAAATCCTGGCCGATGATCTGTGCTCGCTGAAGGAAGGTGAAGACCGTCCGACGCTGATGTGCATCGTCGACATCGATACCGATGGCGTGATCGGCGAGCCGAAGTTCTTCGCGGCCACCATGCGCTCCCACCACCGCCTGACCTACGACAACGTCTCTGACTGGATCGAAGGCCAGGAAGGCAGCTGGAAGCCGGAAACCGAAGAGCTGGCCGAAGGTCTGCGTCAGCTGGAAGCCTTCACCCAGGCGCGCATCGCCTGGCGTGCACGCAATTCGCAGGTCTTCCGCGAGCGTCCGGACTTCGAGTTCGAGCTGGATGAGGAAGGCAACGTGCTCAACGTGCGTGCCGACCACCGCCGCATCAGCAATCGCATGATCGAAGAATCCATGATCACCGCGAACCTGAGCTGCGCACGTCTGCTCTCCAAGCACATCGGTCACGGTATCTTCAACGTGCACCAGGGCTTCGCACCGGAGAAGTACGACGACACCATCGAGTTCCTGGCTGGCCAGAACATCACCGCCACGCCGGAACAGCTGGGCAGCCTGGAAGGCTACCGCCTGATCCGTCAGGAGCTGGACAGCCGCGAAGATACCTGGCTGGACGTGCGCATGCGTCGCTTCCAGGGTTACACCGTGATGTCCGCTCAGCCGGGACCGCACTTCGGACTGGGTCTGGAAGCCTACGCGACCTGGACCTCGCCGATCCGCAAGTATGGCGACATGGTCAACCACCGCTTGATCAAGCGCGTGATTCTCGGCCAGGACGTGCCGGCGGAAGCCACCGAGCAGCTGACCGAGCACCTCAGCGAACGTCGTCGTCTCAACCGCATGGCGGAGCGCGATGTGAAGGACTGGCTCTACGTGCGCTACCTGACCAAGGCCGCCGAAGAACAGCAGGTCTTCACTGGCGAGATCATCGACATCCGTCGTGGCGGCATGCGTGTGCGTCTGGAAGAGAATGGCGCCAGCGTCTTCATTCCGGCACCGCTGATCCACAGCGATCGCAAGAAGGTCGCGATCGATGACAAGGAAGGCCGCGTGCGCATCGAAGACGAGCTGCGTTACTCACTGGGCGACATCATCAAGGTTTCCTTGACCGAAGCCCGTGAAGAGCGTCGTTCACTGGTGGGTCGTCCGGCCGAATAAGCCACGACCCACCACTGCCGTATGTAACTGCCTTGTCATCACGGGCAATTGCCACGGCCATCTACGCCCCGGAGCGCTCTGCGCCCGGGGTGTTTTTCGTTCTTGTGCATTGCGTATACGATGCGTGTACCAAGCGTGAGAAATTGTAATTTTGTGAAACAGAAGCTCACGCTATACTCCTCACATCGACACACGACATCTGCTTTCACTGCTGCAGCGTTACTGGATTGACCCAAGCGCGAATGACTGAAGCCTGTCCCTGATGAAGTTCGTCCATGCGAGGACCCGGAAATGAAAACTCATCGCTCCACTGCAGCTACCTCACTGCGTCACCTGGACGAGCATGCCGCCATCGTTCGTCACCCGGCCATGAGCTACGCCCGCATCGACGCTGGGGCAGACGGCAGCTCAGGCAGAAGCTCGGAAGGTAGCTCCACCTCTCCAGAGCGCCAGCGTGAGATTCAACGTGAAGCGATGGAACATGTCGCGATGCTGCTGGAACGTGATCGTCGCCGGACCCGCAATCGTCTGCTGCTGGCCGCCGGCCTGCTGCTGAGCCTTGTGCTGCTCGCCAGCCAGCGCCCGGCCGAGCCGGAAGCCGCCTTCTCGCAGGAGCTTGGCCAGGCCATGCCCAGCGCCCTGCACCTGTCCCAGCATGGACTGGCGTGATGACACCCGATCTCCCTCTATCAGGACAGATAGCGATGCCAGGACCCCATGCAGCACCAGGCACGGATGCCAGACATGACTAAGTCGATCTACAGCTAGACCCTGCAATGCCCGCCCCGGCGATCCTCCCTGTCGCCCCCTGTATTCCTGTAGTGCACGCACTTGCCCTGTCCGGTGGCTCCAGACAGGGTCTTTTTTTGCCTGTCTTTTGCCTGTCGCGGGCTTCTCTTGCGCGGCGCTGGGCAGAAGCCAGCTGCCGCACTCCCTGCTGGAGCACGCCAGCATGGCGAAACGCCTTTCTCCCCCTGGCAGAGAACCTGATGCCAGGAGCCTGATGACAGATATCCGAGAGCGGGAGCGCATCGCACCAACATTGTTCCCTGTTGTCACACAGACCAGTCATCTCCTGAGGTAACGTCATTGCCAGCCGCAGTGTGGAACATCGCCTGGCGAGACGTCTCGTCACGCGCGACACCGCATGTCATGCCGCGTGCCCTTGGTTTCACGTCGGGTTCCCCCCATGACTTGACCAGAGGCTCGTTCATCATTGCCACTGGCTTGCTGGAACCTGCGTGCTCGATCGCGTCTTTCCAAAGCACCCGGAAGCACGACAAGGCAGCCATGGCGGGCAGTGACGTCGGGATTCATCTTCATCGCGCACGACCGGTAAAGCGGTCTTGAGGAGTCCGTGTGCATATCGCTGACATGACCATGTTCCATGCCCCCTCCAGTGGCGGGGTCAGAACCTACCTGGAAGCCAAGCGACGACGTCTGCGGACGCGGCCCGATGTTCGTCACAGCCTGCTGGTCCCCGGTGAGACCACCAGCGTCAGTGATGACCTCTATAGCGTGCCGGCACCGCCCATTCCGTTCGGCAACGGCTATCGCTTCCCACTGCGCCGAGGCGGCTGGGTCAGCACGCTGCTGGCACTGCAGCCGGATGTCATCGAGGCCGGCGACCCCTACGTCACGGCGTGGGCGGCACTCGATGCCGGTCGCAAGCTCGATGTCCCGGTACTGGGCTTCTATCACTCGGACCTCCCACGCCTGATCACCAATCGCCTCGGCGAGTGGTCAGGGGCCAATGTCGACCGCTACGTCAAACGCCTCTATCGCCACTTTGATCGCGTGCTGGCCCCCAGCCAGGTGATGGCCGACCGGCTCGATCGGCTCGGCATCGACAACGTCCATATCCAGCCACTGGGCGTCGATCTCACCACCTTCCACCCTGACTGCCGCGATGAGGGTCTGCGCCGCGAGCTTGGCCTGGAAGACCACGTGCGCCTGCTGGCCTTCGCCGGGCGCGGCTCACGCGAGAAGAATCTGGATGAGCTGCTGGAAGCCGCCCGCCTGCTCGGCCCCGACTACCATCTGCTGTTGATCGGCTCGGGCATGCCACGGCATCTTCCTGACAATGTCAGCGTGACCGGACATTTCTGCAGCAGCACCGAAGTGGCGCGCCTGGTGGCCTCGGTGGATGTGCTGCTGCATGCCGGCACCCAGGAAACCTTCGGTCTGGTGGTGCTGGAGGCCATGGCCTGCGGCACGCCTGTGGTGGCGGCTCGTGCCGGCGCGCTGGCCGAGAATGTGCCACTGGGCTGTGGTCAGCTCTGCAACCCGCACTCGCCGCATGCCATGGCGCGTGCCGTGCAGGAAGTCTTCGCCAATGACCCCGCCGCCCTGGGTCGCCAGGCGCGTCGTCATGTCGAGAAGCATCATGCCTGGGACAGTGTCGTGGATGGCTTGCTCGGCCATTATCACGCGGTCACCGGGACTCGCATGCAACCGGTACTCGAAGAGGTGACCCATGGCTGAGTCGTCTGCTGCCAAGCAGCACTTCCTGCTGGTCCTCCATGATGTCGCGCCAGAGACCTGGCCCGACTACCGGGACTTCGTCGCCGAGGTGGACGCCCTCTGCCAGGCACGCCTGAATCATCCCTGTCCGATCACCTGGCTGGTGGTGCCTGACTTCCATCATCGCAGCACCCTGGAAGATGCTCCGGAATTCATCGCCCTCCTGGACTCCCGCCGTCAACAGGGAGACGAGCTTGCCCTGCATGGCTTCCATCACTGCGATGACGCGCCAGCCCCCCGCACCCCGCGTGATTACCTGATGCGCCGCGTGCTGACCTGGGAGGGGGAGTTCTATCCTCTCGATGAGGCCGAAGCCAGACGACGCCTGCTCAAGGGCGCCGCACTCTTCAAGCGTCTCGGCTGGCCGCTGGACGGCTTCGTGGCTCCCGCCTGGCTGATGAGTGACGGCACTCGTCAGGCCCTGAAGTCTCTCGACTTCCGCTACACCAGCGATCCCCAACATCTCTATCGGCTGCCTGACTTCAAGGTCATCGATGCGCCAGGGCTCGTGTGGAGCGCACGCTCCGCGCCACGCCGCCTGATGTCGCAGTGGTTGACGCAACGCAAGCTGAGCCGCGAGCAACAGGCGCCGGTGTTGCGTCTGGGCCTGCATCCGGTCGATATGCGTCATGAACGCTCACGCCAGTATTGGCTGACGCTGGTCGAGCGCCTGCTCGATGAGGGACGCCTGCCGATGACCAAGATCGGCTGGCTGACGCAGCAGGAACTGCTCACCCCCGCCACGCCTAATACGACGCAACTGAACTCGCACCAGGCGGCTCACAGTGCTGCCTGATACCCACCCACCGGATGAGTCCCGTCGTATGGGCCTTGTGACAACCCGCTGCGGGAATCTGCCATGAATCGTGCCCTCTGGTTACTGGGTGCTGGCCTTGTGATGGTCATCGCGATACCGCTGGTGCTGGGTGGCAGCGGACTGGGTGGCCAGTTGCGCCAGTTCCCCCTCGACACCTTCCTCTTGATGCTGGGCATGATCGTGATGTGCTGGAACCTGAACGCCGGCCGGTTGCGTCTACTACTGGCCGGCCGGGGCGGTCATCTGGGGCAGCGCCGCGCCGTCGGCATGGTGATGGCCACCGAATTCGCCATCAGCGCCACTCCTGGCGGAAGTGGCGGCCCGCTCACCCTGATGGGGCTGCTATCTCGCCAGGGGGTACGCCCGGCACAGGCCACGGCGGTATTCGCGGTCGATCAGATCACCGACATGCTGTTCTTCCTCTCGGCGCTGGCCAGCATCGGGCTCTACGCCCTCTCACATACCATCGACCTGCGCCTGGGGTGGATGCTGGCCGTGCCGGCGCTGTTGCTGATCATCGGCTTTGGCCTTTTGGCCGCACTGGGCAAGCATCATCGGCGCCTGCTCAAGACCAGCGGACGCCTGCTGCGCTGGCTCAAGGTGCGCCATCGCTCACGCGTCAAGCTGGCGCGGGGCCTGATCCACTTCCGCCATGCGCTGGTCGAGACACTCGCCCTGCCGCGCCTGACGCTGAGCCTGATCTTCCTGCTCTGCTGTGCCCATTGGCTGCTGCGCTACTCGATCCTCTATCTGGCCGTGTCCGGGCTGGGGCAGGACATCGACTGGAGCTGGACCTTCATCGTGCAGATGCTTTCGCTGGCGGCGGGCCAGCTGACGCTGTTACCCGGCGGTGCCGGAGGCGCGGAGCTGTCCTCCACTGCCCTGCTCAGCCCGATGATCGGCGCCGCCAGTGCCGCGGCGGCCGTGGTGATCTGGCGAGCGGTGACCTTCTATTTCTACCTGATCGCCGGCGCCCCGGTGTTCTTCGTGATGGCGGGACGCAGCATGCTGGGAAGCTTGCTCAAGCGTCGCTCGGCGACCACCTGACAGGACAACCGAGCAGCGCTGCAGACATCATCATGAAAAACACTTGACCATCGCCATATGAATAAGATTTTGTTATGTTGGCAGGCGGCTTTATTGAACGACCATACAATAACCACAGCTCAAGGTGATCTCACATGCCGCATCCTTCCCAGCGTCACCCGACTCCCGTCCGCATTCGCCGCCCGCTGGCCATGATGGGCGTGGTCGGCTCGCTGCTGGCCACCTCGACCTCAGCGGCACTCGCTGATGACAGCCCGCTGCGCAGCATCGACCCCGGCCATTGCACAGACAAGGTCGTGGTCGCCCACCGGGGGGCCTCAGGCTACCTGCCGGAGCACACACTCGCCGCCAAGGCGATGGCCTACGCCCAGGGCGCCGACTTCCTCGAGCAGGACGTGGTGATGAGCAAGGATGACCAGCTGGTGGTGCTGCACGACCGCTTCCTGGATCGCGTGACCAATGTCGCCGAGGTCTTCCCCGAGCGTGCGCGTGACGATGGCCGCTACTACGCCATCGACTTCACGCTGGACGAGCTGCGCAAGCTGTCGTTCAGCGAGGGCTTCACCGTCAAGGATGGCGAGCAGGTTGCTGACTACCCCGAGCGCTTCCCGCTGGGCAAGTCCCACTTCGGCCTGCACACCCTGAGTGAAGAGATCGAGATGATCCAGGGGCTGAATCACTCCACCGGGCGCGATGTCGGCCTGTATGTGGAGATCAAGGCGCCCTGGTTCCACCAGTCGGAAGGCAAGCAGGTCTCGCGCGCGGTCCTCGAGACCCTCAAGCAGTACGGCTACGTCGCGCATGATGACAACGCTGTCGTGCAGGTCTTCGATCCCAATGGCCTCAAGCGCATCCACGACACGCTGCAGCCCGAACTGGAGATGGACCTGCGTCTGGTGCAGCTGATGGGCGAGACCAGCTGGGACATGACCTTCCAGCCGGATGCGGATGGCAAGCTTGAACCCTATGACTATGACTGGATGTATCAGGAGGGCGGCATGCAGCGCATTGCCACCTACGCCGATGGCATCGGGCCGTGGAAGCCGATGGTGATCGAGGACAGCTCGACTCGGGACGACATCAAGGTCACGCCGCTGGTCGAGGAAGCCCATGCGCAGGGGCTGATCGTGATGCCATACACCTTCCGACTCGATGAAGGCCGCATCCCGGACTGGGCCAGCGATTACGACGACATGCTGCGCGCCTTCTTCGTCGACGCCAAGGTCGATGGTGTCTTCACGGACTACCCGGACCGCGCCGTGCAGTGGCTCAAGAACAATGGCGACGCCCTATAGGACATCCAGCAGCCAGCAGGGGGACATCAAAAAGCCGGACTCCGTGAGGAGTCCGGCTTTCTCGTCCTGATCGATCGTCAGCGCTCGCTGTCAGTGCACGATTTCAGCATCGACACGTGATGAGCGCTGCCTTCATTGACCCGCCGCTTCGGCGGCCAGCCCCTTGAGCAGCCCGGCGATCTTGTCCAGTGGCAGCTTGCAGTCGCCGAGATCATGACGATTGGCCATGTACTGGGGATCATTCCACTCGATCACGCTGCCGCCCTCCACGGCGCGAATCAGCATCTTCTGCGGCAGGTCCAGGGCGGCCGTCCCGTTGCACTGCATCAGCAAGGTGCCCACCTTGGGATTGCCGAAGATGACGGTATGCGTCGCGGGCAGCTCCATGCCCACCTTCTCTGCACCCGCCTCATGATCGATGACGGTGAACAGCGTCAGCCCCTTGGCCTCGAGCGCCGTCTCGAGACGCGCCTGGACGCTGGCGACGTCATCACGGCTGGTCACCGACTCGATGCCCTTGGCGGGCACCTGCATGCTCGCTGACGCTTCTGGGGCGGAGGCTGCCGCCGCGCCGGAATCTGCACTGGCAGACAGCGGTACACCAGCAGCCAACGGCAGGGAGAGCAGCGCCAGCAGGCGCGCGGAGCGCGTGAGGGCGGGGAATGACTTGAGCATGGAACATCCTTATCAGTGAGTCGTGTTGCGCCGTGGGGCATCTGCACGTGTCGCTTGGTCAGGTGCCAATGAACAACCATCAGATTAGCAACTGCTTGATATGAACGCACCTGTCGCGCCTGCACCTGTAAGACACCTCTCCCCTCGCCTGTACCACCGGCCGCAGGTAGTAAACCCGCCGACATGCACTCGGGAGCGACTGGCGGCGGCCAGAAACGAAAAAAGGGCAGGCCCTGTGGGCCTGCCCTTTCTGTGACATGCGATCCGCTTGGCGCCGATCGCTGTCAGGAGGTCAATGGCTTACCAGCCAGTGACTTCCTTGATGGCATCGCCGATCTGCGCGAGGGAACGCACAGTCTTGACGCCAGCCGCTTCCAGAGCCGCGAACTTCTCGTCGGCAGTACCCTTGCCGCCGGAGATGATGGCGCCTGCATGGCCCATGCGCTTGCCCGGAGGCGCAGTCACACCAGCGATGTAGGAGACGACCGGCTTGGTGACGTTCGCCTTGATGTAGGCAGCTGCTTCTTCTTCAGCAGAACCGCCGATCTCGCCGATCATGACGATGGCTTCGGTCTTCGGGTCCTTCTCGAACATCTCGAGGATGTCGATGAAGTTGGAGCCCGGGATCGGGTCGCCGCCGATACCGACACAGCTGGACTGACCGAAACCGTGGTCAGTGGTCTGCTTGACGGCTTCGTAGGTCAGGGTGCCGGAACGAGACACGATACCGACCTTGCCCGGCTGGTGGATGTGACCCGGCATGATACCGATCTTGCACTCACCCGGAGTAATGACACCCGGGCAGTTCGGACCGATGACGCGCGCGCCCAGCTCGTCGCACTTGACCTTGACTTCCAGCATGTCGAGAGTCGGCACGCCTTCGGTGATGCAGACGATCAGCTTGATGCCTGCATTGGCCGCTTCAAGGATGGAATCCTTGCAGAACGGTGCCGGCACGTAGATGACGGACGCTTCAGCGCCAGTCTCGGCAACGGCTTCGGCGACGGTGTTGAACACCGGCAGGCCCAGGTGAGTCTGACCACCCTTGCCCGGCGTCACGCCACCGACCATCTTGGTGCCGTAGGCGATGGCTTGTTCAGAGTGGAAGGTACCCTGGCCACCAGTGAAGCCCTGGCAGATCACCTTGGTGTTCTTGTCGATCAAAATGCTCATTACTTGCCCTCCGCAGCTTTGACAACCTGCTGCGCCGCGTCAGTCAGGCTGGTAGCAGCGATGATGTTCAGACCGCTTTCGGCCAGCTTCTTGGCGCCGAGTTCAGCGTTGTTACCTTCCAGACGCACCACGACCGGCACGTTGACACCGACCTGCTCGACGGCACCGATGATGCCTTCGGCGATCATGTCACAACGCACGATGCCGCCGAAGATGTTCACCAGAACAGCTTTGACGTTGTCGTCGGACAGGATGATCTTGAATGCTTCTGCAACGCGTTCCTTGGTAGCACCGCCACCCACGTCGAGGAAGTTGGCCGGCTTGCCGCCAGACAGGTTGACGATGTCCATGGTGCCCATCGCCAGGCCTGCGCCGTTGACCATGCAGCCGATGTTGCCGTCGAGGGCAACGTAGTTCAGTTCGAACTTGGCAGCATGCGCTTCACGCTCGTCTTCCTGAGACGGATCGTGCATCGCCTGCAGGTCCGGGTGACGGTAGACGGCGTTGGCGTCGATGTTGATCTTGCCGTCGAGGCAGTGGAGGTTGCCTTCGTCGGTGATGACCAGCGGGTTGATTTCCAGCAGCGCGAAATCCTTGTCGGCGAACATCTTCGCCAGACCCAGGAAGATCTTGGTGAACTGCTTGATCTGGGTCGGGTTCAGACCCAGCTTGAAGGCCAGTTCACGCGCCTGGTACGGCTGTGCGCCGACCAGCGGATCGATCTCGGCTTTCAGGATCTTTTCCGGCGTCTCTTCAGCAACCTTCTCGATTTCCACGCCGCCTTCAGTGGAAGCCATGAAGACGATGCGACGAGTGGTGCGGTCTACGACGGCGCCCAGGTACAGTTCTTCGGCGATGTCGGTGCAGTTCTCGACGAGAATCTTGGTGACCGGCTGACCGTTTTCGTCAGTCTGGTAGGTCACCAGGTTCTTGCCCAGCCACTGGGTCGCAAAGTCGGAAGCAGCCTGTGCGCTGTCGACCAGCTTGACGCCGCCAGCCTTGCCGCGGCCACCTGCGTGGACCTGTGCCTTGACGACCCACTTGTCGCCGCCAATCTTCTTGCACGCTTCAGCAGCGTCTTCCGGGGTGTCAACGGCAAAGCCCTTGGACACCGGCAGGCCATAATCGGCAAAAAGTTGTTTTGCCTGATATTCGTGAAGGTTCATCGTGTCATGCCATTGGTTGCATTAGACTCGAACGGCAGTCGCAAGATGCCACTGCCACCGTTCGCCCCGGCCTGGCCGGGGCGACGCGCCTCTTGTTCGGAAGGACGCTTACTTGCGCTTCTTGCGGTTTGCGATGTGAATCGCATGCCCGTCAACGGCCAGCGCGGCTTCGTGCACGGCTTCCGACAGCGTCGGGTGAGCCGTGCAGATCAGTGCGAGGTCTTCGGCGCTTGCGCCGAACTCGAGGGCAGTCACACCCTGTGCGATCAGCTCACCGGCATGCTGGCCGATGATGTGAACGCCCAGGACGCGATCAGTCTCAGCGTCGGCAATGATCTTGGCCAGACCTTCAGTGGCATTGTTGGCCATGGCACGACCGCTTGCCGCGAACGGGAAGCTGCCGGTCTTGACTTCGATGCCTTCGGACTTGGCTTGCTGTTCGGTCTTGCCGACCCACGCCACTTCCGGGAAGGTGTAGATGATGCTCGGGATGGCGTCGTAGTTCATCTCGGCCTTGTGGCCGGCGATGATGTCGGCAACCATCACGCCCTCTTCAGAGGCCTTGTGCGCCAGCATCGGGCCACGCACCACGTCGCCGATGGCGTAGACGCCCGGCACGCTGGTCGCGCACTGGTCATCGACGTGGATGAAGCCACGCTCGTCCAGATTGATGCCGACATCGCTGTCGAGCAGGCTCTGGGTGTACGGACGACGGCCGACCGCGACGATGATCTTGTCGAAGGTCTGTTCCTGTTCGCCGTTGGCGTCGGTGTACTTGACGACGACTTCGCTGTCCTTGATGTCGGAACCGGTCACACGGGCGCCGAGCTTGATGTCCAGCCCTTGCTTCTTGAGCAGCTTCTGGGCTTCCTTGGCGACGGCCGCATCGACCATCGGCAGGAAGCTGTCGACCGCTTCCAGCACGGTGACTTCAGAACCGCAACGGCTCCACACGCTACCGAGCTCGAGGCCGATGACACCGGCACCGATGACACCCAGACGCTTCGGCGCTTCGTCGAACTCGAGCGCGCCGGTGGAATCGACGATCAGACCTTCGGTCAGCGGCGTCGGCGGAATCTCGACCGGCACGGAACCGGACGCGATGACGATGTTCTCGGCTTCGTAGGTCGTCTTGCCACCGTCGTGATCGGTCACTTCGACCTGCTTGTTGGGCAGCACCTTGCCGGTACCTTCCAGCGCGGTGACACCGTTGGCCTTGAACAGACCGGAGATACCGCCGGTCAGGTTCTTCACGATCTGCGCCTTGCGCTCGATCATCTTGGCCACGTCGATCTCGACGCCGTCAGCCTTGATGCCCAGTTCGGCGAACTCATCACGCGCTTCGACGTACTTGTGCGAGGTTTCCAGCAATGCCTTGGACGGAATGCAGCCGACGTTCAGGCAGGTACCGCCGTGAACGACCTTGCCTTCCTTGTTGACCCACTTCTCGACGCAGGCGGTCTTCAGACCCAGCTGAGCAGCGCGGATAGCGGCAACATAGCCACCAGGGCCAGCGCCAATGACGATCACATCAAATTTATCGGCCATGTCTCTTCCTGTTGGTGCAGTTCGATTCGGGTTGGCAACCCGGCGAGTGTCAGTGCCACCCGCCGGGGCCGCTCACGCCCTCGAGATCCTCAAGGACGTGAGACATTGCGGTCTCAGACGTCGAGCAGGAAACGAGCCGGATCTTCCAGCAGGTCCTTGATGGCGACGAGGAACTGGACTGCATCCTTGCCATCGATCATGCGGTGATCGTAGGACAGTGCCAGATACATCATCGGACGGATGACGACCTGACCGTTCACGGCCATCGGACGCTCCTGGATCTTGTGCATGCCTAGGATGGCGGTCTGCGGCGGATTCAGGATCGGGGTGGACATCAGAGAACCGAAGATGCCGCCGTTGGTGATCGTGAAGGTACCGCCCTGCATCTCATCGATGCCCAGCTTGCCGGCGCGAGCACGCTGACCGAAGTCGACGATGGTCTTTTCGACATCGGCAAGCTTCATGCTGTCGGTATCACGCAGCACCGGCACGACCAGACCGCGGTCGGAAGACACGGCAACACCGATGTCCTGGTAACCGTGGTAGACGATGTCGGTGCCGTCGATGGAGGCATTGACGTCCGGGAAGCGCTTGAGCGCTTCGGTGGCCGCCTTGACGAAGAAGCCCATGAAGCCGAGCTTGGTGTCGTGCACCTTCTGGAAGGTGTCCTTGTACTGCTTGCGCAGTTCCATCACCGCGCTCATGTCCACTTCGTTGTAAGTGGTAAGCATGGCAGCGGTCTGCTGGGCATTGACCAGACGCTTGGCGATGGTCTGACGCATGCGGCTCATCGGCACGCGCTTCTCGGGACGCTCGCCCTCGAAGGCCGGAGCGGCCTTCGGAGCAGCAGCCGGCTTGGCTGCGGCAGGCTTGGCAGCGGACTTGCCCGCAGTGCCTTCCTTGACGGCCTTGGCCACGTCTTCCTTCAGCACGCGACCGCCCTTGCCGGTACCGACCAGCTTGCTGACGTCCAGATCGTGCTCGGCGACCATCTTGCGGGCTGCCGGGGCGAGGATCTTGTCGCCGACCTTCTCGTCCTGACCTTCATCAGACCCGGACTTGTCGTCGCTTGCCTCAGCGGCCGGAGCAGCGCCACCGGAAGCACCAGCGCTGAACAGCGCCAGCACGGCTTCGGTCTCGCAGGTATCGCCTTCCTGCACCTTGATCTCGCTCAGGGCGCCATCGGCCGGAGCCACGACTTCCAGCACGACCTTGTCGGTCTCGATCTCGACGATCAGTTCGTCGCGCTCGCAGGCTTCACCGACCTTCTTGTGCCAGGTGGCGACGGTGCCTTCAGCGACGGATTCCGGGAAGCTCGGCGCCTTGACTTCCAGCGTCTTGCCTTCGCCACCGGCGGCCGGCTTGCTTTCGGCCTTAGCGTCATCCTTGCTTTCGGACTTGCTCTCAGCGGCGGAGTCGTCCTTGGCGTCAGAAGACGCAGCGGCGTCTGCATCACCGATGGAGCCCAGCACTTGCTCGGACTCGCAGGTGTCGCCTTCCTGAACCTTGATCTCGCCCAGGGTGCCGTCCTGCGGTGCGACGACTTCCAGCACGACCTTGTCGGTCTCGATCTCGACGATCAGCTCGTCACGCTCGACGCTGTCGCCGGGCTGCTTGTGCCAGGTCGCCACAGTGCCTTCGGCGACGGATTCCGGAAAAGACGGCGCTTTGATATCGATAGCCATTGGAGTTCCTTAACTCAATTCTCTCTCGGTGCCCTTGCGGGTCGCGAGCCTTTACTTGTTGAAGGCGTCGTCGACCAGCTGGCGCTGCTGCTCGTTATGAACGGACATGTAGCCCGCGGCAGGTGCCGCAGAGGCCGGGCGTCCGGCGAAGTCCAGGCTCATGCCAAGCCCCTGACGGTGCTGCTCAGCGACCTGACGCATATGGTGCTGACTCTGGTACCAGGCACCCTGGTTGAGCGGCTCTTCCTGACACCACATCACCTGCTCGAGATTCTCGTAGTCGGCGATGGCGGCCTGGAGCTCTTCCTTCGGGAAGGGATAGAGCTGCTCGACACGGATGATGGCAACATCTTCACGGCCCTGCTCGGCGCGATAGGCGGCCAGGTCGTAGTAGACCTTGCCTGCACACAGCACGACACGCTTGACCTTGGAAGCTTCCAGGTTGCCCTTGTCGGACAGCACCATCTCGAAGCGGCCATCGGCCAGCTCGTCGAGGGTGGAAGTCGCTTCCTTGTGACGCAGCAGAGACTTGGGTGACAGCACGACCAGCGGCTTGCGCAGCGAGCGGATGACCTGACGACGCAGCAGATGGTAGATCTGCGCCGGCGTGGTCGGCATGCACACCTGCATGTTGTGCTCGGCACACAGCTGAAGGTAACGCTCGAGACGCGCAGAGCTGTGCTCCGGGCCCTGGCCCTCATAGCCGTGCGGCAGCAGCATGGTCAGACCACACAGGCGGCCCCACTTGCTCTCGCCGGAGGAGATGAACTGGTCCATCACCACCTGGGCGCCGTTGGCGAAGTCACCGAACTGGGCTTCCCACACGACCAATGCCTTGGGCATGGTGGTGGCATAGCCATATTCAAAGGCCAGCACCGCTTCCTCGGAGAGGTAGGAGTCATGGATGGTGAAGGTCGCCTGACCATCCTTGATGTGCTGCAGCGGCACGTAGGTGTCGCCATCCTTCTGGTTGTGCACCACCGCGTGACGGTGGGAGAAGGTGCCACGACCCACGTCCTGACCGGTGATACGCACCGGATGGTCGGCATCGACCAGAGTGGCGTAGGCCAGTGTCTCGGCGAAGCCCCAGTTCAGCGGCATGCCACCAGCGGCCATCTTGCGACGATCTTCGTAGATCTTGTTGACCTGACGCTGGACCGAGATGCCGTCCGGCACTTCGCACATCTTGTTGGCGAGCGCCTGCAACTGCTTCATGTCCATCGAGGTATCGGCAACGCCGGTCCACTCGTGGCCCAGATACGGCGTCCAATCGACGAACAGACCGGTATTGGGCTGCTTCACCAGCGCATTGGCAACGTGGTTGCCGGCATCCAGGTCGGCACGGTACTGATCGACCAGGTGCTTGGTCTCTTCCGCGCTGAGCACGCCTTCCTCGACCAGACGGTCCGCATACTTCTCGCGGGCAGTCTTCTGGGACTTGATCTTGGCGTACATCAGCGGCTGGGTACCGGACGGCTCGTCGGCTTCGTTGTGACCGCGCTTGCGGTAACACACGAGGTCGATCACGACGTCACGCTTGAACTGCTGACGGTAGTCGATGGCGACCTGAGCGGCGTGCAGCACGGCGTCCGGATCATCTCCGTTGACGTGGATGATCGGCGCCTGAACCATCTTGGCGATGTCGGTGCAGTATTCGGTCGAGCGAGCGTCATCGGCACGCGAGGTGGTGAAGCCCACCTGGTTGTTGATGACGACATGCACGGTACCGCCCGTCTTGTAGGCACGGGTCTGCGACATCTGGAAGGTTTCCATGACCACGCCCTGACCGGCGAATGCCGCGTCACCGTGGATGGAGATCGGCAGTACGCTGTCGCCTTCGCTGTCTTCGCGACGGTCCTGACGGGCACGCACGGAGCCTTCCACCACCGGAGAGACGATTTCCAGGTGCGACGGGTTGAACGCCAGCGCCAGGTGCACTTCGCCGCCCGGGGTCATGACATTCGAGCTGAAGCCCTGGTGGTACTTCACGTCGCCGGAACCCTTGGCAATCTGCTTCTTGCCATCGAATTCCTCGATCAGCTCTGACGGGCTCTTGCCCAGCAGGTTGACCAGCAGGTTTAGACGGCCACGGTGGGCCATGCCGATCACGACTTCCTTGGTACCGTACTTGCCGCTGCGCTGGATCAGCTCATCCATCATCGGAATGAAGGATTCGCCGCCTTCCAGACCAAAGCGCTTGGTGCCCGGGTACTTGCTGGCGAGATAGCTCTCGAGGCCTTCGGCGGCGGTCAGACGTTCCAGCACGTGATGACGGACATCGCGTGAGAAGTTCGGCTTGGAACGTACGGACTCGAAACGCTGCTGCAGCCAGCGCTTCTCTTCCGTGTTGACGATGTGCATGAACTCGGCGCCGATGCTGCGGCAGTAGGTCTGCTCCAGCGCGGCGTGGATTTCCTTGAGCGGTGCAACATCCTTGCCGAGGAACAGCGAGCCGGTCTGGAACTCGACGTCCATGTCAGCGGCGGACAGCTGATGGAAGGACAGTTCGAGGTCCGGAACCGGTGCCGGCTTGCGCAGACCGAGGGGATCGATATCCGCCTTCTGGTGGCCACGGAAGCGGTAGGCATTGATCAGCTGGAGAACACGAACCTGCTTCTTGTTCTCGCTGCTTTCGCCCGCAGAGACAGCCACCGGGCGGCGACTGTTGCGACCCATCTCATAGAACTGATCACGGATCGGCGCTAGCGGAACATCCTGGGAGGGGCTGCCGTCATGACGCGGCAGAGTATCAAAGTAGTTGCGCCACTCGTCGGGAACCTCATTCGGGTCGACAAGATAACGCTCGTAGAGATCTTCTACGTAGTGGACATTCCCCCCGCTCATATGGGAAGTGCGCCACATCAACTCCATTGTGCCTTCTTGCATCTCTCGGTCACCCTGACTGATGGGGTGGGGTAGGCGCCTGACAAGCGCTGTCGGCGTCACTCGATTATGCCCTGTATGGCGAAACCATGGAGGCCTTCACCATCTGAGTCTTCTTTTATCGTCAAAAGCCGGTGCACAAGGCACCGGCTTCAGCAAGCTGTGCGCTGCGGCAAGGTGTGACACCCTGCCGCAGCTGACGTGCATCATAGCAAGCTAAGGCGCGGCTTTTAAGTGGCGTTTGCCAGCAAAAGCTCACGAATCTTGCCGATGGCACGTGTCGGGTTCAGACCCTTGGGGCAAACCGCGACACAATTCATGATTCCGCGACAACGGAATACGGCAAACGGGTCATCCAGCTCGCTCAGACGCTCCTTGGTGGCGGTGTCACGCGAGTCCGCCAGGAAGCGATAGGCCTGCAGCAGACCGCTCGGACCGACGAACTTGTCCGGGTTCCACCAGAAGGACGGGCAGGCAGTCGAGCAGCAGGCGCACAGGATGCACTCGTAGAGACCGTCGAGCTTGTCACGGTCTTCCGGCGACTGCAGACGCTCGATGGCCGGTGCCGGCGTGTCATTGAGCAGGTACGGCTGGATGCGCTCGTACTGCTTGTAGAAGATGCTCATGTCGACGACCAGGTCACGCACGACCGGCAGACCCGGCAGCGGACGCAGCACCAGCTTGTTGTCCTTGACGACTTCGGACAGAGCGGTGACACAGGTCAGGCCGTTCTTGCCGTTCATGTTCATGCCGTCCGAACCACAGACGCCTTCACGGCAGCTGCGACGATAGGCCAGCGAGCTGTCCTGTTCCTTGAGCATTTCCATCACGTTCAACACCATCAGGTCACGACCCTGGGTGTCGACCTGAAACTCCTGCATGTACGGCGCAGTATCGGTTTCAGGGTTGTAGCGGTATATGGATACCTGAAGCATGGTTTCCCCTCCGGGCAAACGGGTCAGGTGCATGCGGTGACCTGCATGCACCTCGATCACGGCGAACTCAAGCGAGCGTGAACTCGAGCGAGTGCGAACTTGGTCTGAAGGAAGACGCGGCGTCCCGAACGGGTCGGCACGTGCGCCTTCGGTTCAGACTCAGTAGGTACGAATCTTCGGCTCGAAACGCTCGACGGTCTTCGGCGCGAAGTTCACGTCACGCTTGCCGACACGCTTCTCGTTCGGGAAGAACAGAGAATGCTTGAGCCAGTTCTCGTCATCACGATCCGGGAAGTCGTAACGGGAGTGAGCACCACGGCTTTCCTTGCGGGTCAGGGCCGCAATGGCAGTGGCTTCCGCCACTTCCATCAGGTTGTCCAGCTCGAGGGCTTCGATACGCGCGGTATTGAAGACCTGCGACTTATCGGACAGACCCGCCTTGGCGATACGCTCGCGCAGCTCGGACAGCTGCTTGACGCCCTCTTCCATCTTGTCTTCCTGACGGAAGACACCGAAGGAGTTCTGCATGATCTGCTGCAGTTCGCGCTTGAGTTCCGGCACGGACTCGCCGCTCTCGGACTCGTTCCAACGGTTCAGGCGCACCAGGGCAGCATCGATGTCGCTCTGGGTCGGCTCGAGGTACTCGACACCTTCGTTGAGCGCGCTTTCGATGTACTTGCCCGCGGCGCGACCGAAGACGACCAGATCCAGCAGCGAGTTGCCGCCCAGACGGTTGGCACCGTGAACGGACACACAGGCCACTTCACCCACGGCATAGAGGCCGTTGACGATGCGGTCGCTGCCGTCTTCGTTCTGTGCGATGGCCTGACCGTGCACGTTGGTGGCGATGCCGCCCATCATGTAGTGGCAGGTCGGCACGACCGGGATCGGCGCGTTGGTCGGGTCGACGTGCGCGAAGGTCTTGGACAGCTCGGAGATACCCGGCAGGCGCTTGTTGAGCACTTCCTCGCCCAGGTGATCCAGCTTCAGGAAGACGTGGTCGCCATTCTCGCCACAGCCACGGCCTTCCAGGATCTCCATGACCATGGAGCGCGCGACGACGTCACGGCCCGCGAGGTCCTTGGCGTTCGGCGCATAACGCTCCATGAAGCGCTCGCCGTCCTTGTTGACCAGGTAGCCGCCTTCACCGCGGCAACCCTCGGTGACCAGAACGCCCGCACCGTGAATCCCGGTCGGGTGGAACTGCCACATTTCCATGTCCTGGACCGGCAGACCGGCACGCAGTGCCATGCCGATACCGTCGCCGGTGTTGATCAGGGCATTGGTGGTGGAGGCGTAGATACGGCCCGCACCGCCAGTGGCCAGAACGGTAGCCTTGGACTTCACGACCACGGTCTCGCCGGTCTCGATGCACAGGGCAATCACGCCGACGATATCGCCGTTGGCATTCTTGACCAGATCGATGGCATACCACTCGTCGAGGAAGACGGTGCCATTCTTCAGGTTGGCCTGATAGAGGGTGTGCAGCAGGGCGTGGCCGGTACGGTCAGCCGCGGCGCAGGTACGTGCCGCCTGGCCGCCCTTGCCGAAGTCCTTGGACTGGCCACCGAACGGACGCTGATAGATGCGGCCGTTGTCGAAACGGGAGAACGGCAGACCCATGTGCTCAAGCTCGAAGACCGCTTTCGGGCCTTCGGTACACATATATTCCGCAGCGTCCTGATCAGCGATGTAATCGCCACCCTTGACGGTGTCATACATGTGCCAGCGCCAATCATCATTCGGATCAGCAGAAGCGATGGCACAGGTGATACCGCCCTGGGCAGAGACAGTATGCGAGCGGGTCGGGAAGACCTTGGACAGCACGGCGGTCTTCTTGCCGGACTGGGACAGTTCGAGACCGGCACGCAGGCCAGCGCCGCCGCCGCCGATGATGATCGCGTCGAATGTCAGGCTACGCATGGTGGACATGTATCAGGCTCCCCACAGGACTTGAACGCCCCAGACCAAGAAGATGAACAACGCAAGGATGACGAAGACCTGGAAACCGAAGCGCAGTGCGGTCGGCTTCATGTAATCGGTCGCCACGGTCCACAGACCGATCCAGGCGTGTGCGGCAATCGAGATGAATGCCATCAGAGAGAAGATGCGCATTGCCGTGTTCTCGAACAGACCACTCCAGGTGGTGTAGTCGAGGTTCGGATGGAGCAGCAGGTAGCCGACCATGAACACGGAATAGACTGCCAGAATCACGGCAGAAACACGCTGCAGCACCCAGTCGGACAGACCGCTGCGGCTGAAATTGGTGATGTTGTTTACCATACCCAGACTCCCGCCAGGACCACGAGAACAGCACTGATCACGACAGTGACCTGCGCCTTGCGATTAGCACTTTCCAGTTCGACACCAATATCCATGTCCATCAGCAGGTGCTTGATACCAGCCACGAAGTGGAAACCGAGGGCAGACAGCAGGCCCCAGGCCACGATCTTGGCCAGGAAGTTGGTCGCCAGGGTATCACGCACCGCCTCGAACCCTTCCGGGGAGGACAGCGAGGCATCGAGTGCCCACAGCGCAAATACCAGGCCCACGAACAGAATCACGCCGGTAATACGGTGGGTGATTGAAGTCAGCGCAGGGAGAGGGAATTTTATCGTCGTCAGATCGAGATTTACGGGTCGTTTGCTATTCACGGCTCTTACACACTCTCTTGGCCCAACACGGACGCAAGCCCGCAGGGGCGGTGGTTTGAGGAAGGGTCTCGGGCGCAGGCCATCCACGGTACCGAGCCGAATTTCCCGCCAGTCGCGCGACGGAGGATTATAGGGGTTGGCCATTGGCATGACAAATGGCATGACGTCGCAGGGCCGCAACCACGGATTGCACAAAATGCAGTGAACAGGACGCGACCTGACGCCACGGGATACACAAACGTCGGAGAACTGACGCACAGCAGCATGGCGTGCGTCTCTACGCCGTGTGGCGAATTGACAATCCTTCGCGGGCTTCTATAGTGGGCGGGATTGATGCAAGCCCGGCATGGCAAGCAAGTCAAAGAGTTACGCGAATAATGAGGAGGTCGGCATGACTGACAAGAAAGCGACATTGACAGTAGACGGTATCGACAAGAGCATCGAGTTCCCGGTCTATTCCGGCACGCTCGGCCAGGACGTCATCGACGTTCGCGGCCTGACCGCCGAAGGCATGTTCACCTACGACCCGGGCTTCGTTTCCACTGCCGCCTGCGAATCATCCATCACCTTCATCGATGGCCAGAAAGGCGTACTGCTGCACCGCGGCTACCCCATCGACCAGCTGGCCAAGAGCTCCAACTACATCGAGCTGTGCTACCTGCTGCTGTTCGGCGAGCTGCCGAGCGACGAGGAATACGACAAGTTCGCCCAGCTGATCGGCAACCACACCATGGTGCACGAGCAGATCGTCAACTTTTTCAAGGGCTTCCGTCGCGACGCCCACCCGATGGCGATCCTGTGCGGTGTCGTCGGTGGCCTGGCCGCCTTCTACCACGACAACCTGAACATCAACAACGAGAAGGAACGCTACGTCAGTGCGGTGCGCCTGATCGCCAAGATGCCGACCCTTGCTGCCATGTGCCACAAGTACAACATCGGCCAGCCGTTCATGTACCCGCGCAATGACCTCTCCTACGGCGAGAACTTCCTGTACATGATGTTCGGCAACCCGTGTGAGGAGTACAAGATCAACCCGGTGTTCGCCAAGGCGATGGACACCATCTTCATGCTGCACGCCGACCACGAGCAGAACGCCTCGACCTCCACCGTGCGTCTGGCCGGCTCCACCGGTGCCAACCCGTTCGCCTGCATCAGCGCCGGCATCGCGGCACTCTGGGGCCCGGCACACGGCGGTGCCAACGAAGCCGTGCTCAACATGCTCGACGAGATCGGTGAAGAGTCCGAAGAGAATATCCAGCGCTTCATCGACAAGGCCAAGGACAAGGATGACCCGTTCAAGCTGATGGGCTTCGGTCACCGCGTCTATCGCAACTTCGATCCGCGCGCCAAGGTCATGAAGGAGACCTGTGACGAAGTGCTGGAGCAGCTGGGCATGGCCGACGATCCGCAGCTCAAGATCGCCAAGCGTCTGGAGCAGATCGCACTGGAAGATGAGTACTTCATCGAGCGCAAGCTGTACCCGAATGTCGACTTCTACTCCGGCATCATCCTCAAGGCGATCGGCATCCCGACCAACATGTTCACGGTCATCTTCGCCATGTCGCGCACCATCGGCTGGATCTCCCACTGGAACGAGATGATCGCCGGCGGTCACCGCATCGGCCGTCCGCGTCAGCTCTACACCGGCCACCCGCAGCGCGACTATCCGGCCAAGTAAGCCACGTCGCACCCCGGCAGCCGACCGAAACCGCCTCTCAGGAGGCGGTTTTTTTCGTTGCTGACCGCCGTCCCCACCTCTTCTCGCCCGCCTCACACCCCTGCCACCACTCCTGCACAAGCCATCCGTCATATACAGCCCCTCGTACCACGCCAGACGTGTTAGCGTAATGTCACGCGGTACCGACACCGCCGTCATGCCCAGCAAGACCGCCTTTCGCTGACAGATGACCAGGAGCCCCTAGCATGTCAGACACACACGCAACGCCACGTACCGCCGCCTTCATCGGACTCGGTGTCATGGGTCACCCCATGGCCGGCCATCTGAAACGCGCCGGCCTTCAGGTGCGGGTCTACAACCGCACAGGTGCACGCGCCGAGCAGTGGAGCGAGGAGTATGGCGGCAGCCATCACGCCACCCCGCGAGAAGCCGCCGAAGGCGCCGATATCGTGCTGATGTGCGTGGGCAATGATGATGACGTGCGCAGCGTCACCTACGGCGACGACGGCGTGCTGGCCGGCATGGCGAGCGGCAGCCTGCTGGTGGACCACACCACCGCCAGCGCCGACCTGGCCCGCGAGCTGGCCGCCGCCGCGGGCGAGGCCGGCATCGGCTTCGTCGACGCACCGGTGTCCGGCGGCCAGCAAGGCGCCGTGAATGGCGTGCTGACCATCATGTGTGGCGGCAGCGAGGCGGATTACGCGCGTGCCGCGCCGGTACTGACGCACTACGGTCGCACGGTGAAGCGCATCGGCGAGACCGGTGCCGGCCAGACCACCAAGATGGTCAACCAGATCTGCATTGCCGGGCTGGTGCAGGCGCTTTCCGAGGGCCTGCACTTCGCCGAGCAGGCAGGACTGGATCGCGAGGCGGTGATCGAGGTGATCTCCAAGGGTGCCGCCGGCTCCTGGCAGATGGAGAACCGGCACGCCACGATGATCAAGGACGAGTACGATCACGGCTTTGCCGTCGACTGGATGCGCAAGGACCTCGACATCTGTCTGGCGGAAGCACGCCGCATCGATGCCAGCCTGCCGGTGACGGCGCTGGTCGATCAGTTCTATGCCGACGTGCAGGCCATGGGCGGCAATCGCTGGGACACCTCCTCGCTGCTCAAGCGCCTCTCCAGATGAAGCGGGACTGAACACATGCGAGCGAGCTGAATCGCATCACACGGCCTCGCACTGAAAACGCCTCATTCCAACGCCCTATGGACGCGGGAATGAGGCGTTTTTTCTTGCCGCAGCGCAACATCCCACACAGCAGCGGCGCTCGGCAGGTTTTTCCACACTATCTGTGGATAACCTCGTTGATAACCCCTAGACAAGCGTGGCGAACCAGCATGACAGCGGGCTTACCAACAGATTGCACAAAATTTAACCAGCGTATAAACCATTGATATAAAAGAAATTTTTGGTAACACGACGTAAGCGCCAGCCGCAGGGGCCGCACTTTGGGATGAGATGCAGGGGGAGATGTGACAGCGCGCGAACAGTGGACAAGACACGGGGTCTGTCAAGGGCGACTTGGGGATAACATGCTTTTCTGCCGACACACAGGCTGTGCATAAGCCAGAATCAGGGACAAAAAAAACACACCCCGCAAGGTGTGCTTTTTTGTTGACTTCACGAGACCTGAAAGGTGACTCGAGATGTCTGAAGAGTGGCGTCCCATAGGGGGTTCGAACCCCTGTTACCGCCGTGAAAGGGCGGTGTCCTGGACCACTAGACGAATGGGACGCAGTCGCTTGAGAAACTTGGTGGAGCCTAGCGGGATCGAACCGCTGACCTCAACACTGCCAGTGTTGCGCTCTCCCAGCTGAGCTAAGGCCCCGTCTCTCAAGAACGAGGCGTATCTTACTGATAACCCTCGGGGTCGTCAACTTCTTTTTCACACAATTCTCATCGTGCTGCTGATCAGCACTGAAAGCGCTGTTCAGCGCCCTGCTGCAAGACATGGCCCCCATGACGACATACGTCACGGGGGCCATCATCTGCACATCGCAGATACCCATAAAGGTCGCGATATTCTTACAGGTCGCGATATTCCTTCTCGAAGCGCTTGGCGGCCTTCTTGGAGACGCCACCCAGCACGGCCACGGCGTGACGCAGACGCGCGCGCGTCATGTCGGAGCCCAGAATGACCATCGCGTCCATCACCGAGGTGGAGGTCGCCGAGCCGGTCACCGCCACGAATACCGGTGCCAGGAAGTCCTTCATCTTGAGCCCGAAGTGCTCGGAGAGCAGCTTCACTTCCGCCAGCAGGTGCTCCTTGTCCCAGCGGCTCACGGCTTCAAGCTTCCAGGTCAGGAACTGCATCTGACGCACCAGGTCTTCGCCTTCCAGCTTCGCCTTGGCGAAGTCGTCCGGCGTGATGGCCGGCAGACCGGAGAAGAAGTGGCCGGCCAGCGGAATCGCCTCGGACAGCGTCTCGATGCGCGGCTTCACTTCCGGCAGGATCTGCTTGACGTAGGACTCGTTGAAGGCCCACTGACGCAGCTCGCTCAGCAGCTCGTCCTCGGACAGATCACGGATGTAGAGACCGTTCAGCCAGCTGAGCTTCTCGACATCGAATACCGGACCACCCAGCGAGACACGCTGGATATCGAAGTGCTCCTGCATCTCGCTCAGGGTGAACTTCTCGCGCTCGTCCGGCATGGACCAGCCCAGACGACCGAGATAGTTGATCACCGCCGCCGGCAGGTAACCCATGCGACGGTAGTAGAGGATCGACGTCGGGTTCTTGCGCTTGGACAGCTTGGTCTTGTCCGGGTTGCGCAGCAGCGGCATGTGGCACAGTTCCGGCATCTGCCAGCCGAAGTACTCATACAGCAGCTGATGCTTGGGCGCCGAGTTGATCCACTCCTCGCCACGCATCACATGGGTGATCTCCATCAGGTGATCATCCACCACGTTGGCCAGGTGGTAGGTCGGCATGCCATCGGACTTGAGCAGGATCTGCGCATCGACCTGGGCCCACTCGACCTCGATCTCGCCGCGCAGCATGTCCTTGACCACACAGGTGCCGCTTTCCGGCACGTTCATGCGGATGACGAAGGGTGCGCCCGCCGCTTCACGACGTGCCACTTCTTCAGCCGGCAGCGCGAGATCGGACGGCTTGAGCGCCATGTGCAGACCTTCGGCCTTGCGCGACTCGCGCAGCTCGTCCAGCTCTTCACTGGTGCGATAGCACTTGAAGGCATGGCCGGCGTCGATCAGCTGCTGGCAGTGCCTGGCGTAGATGTCGCCACGCTCACTCTGACGGTACGGGCCGTGCGGACCGCCGACATCCGGGCCTTCGGCCCATTCGATGCCCAGCCAGCGCAGCGAGTCGAGGATCATCTGCTCGGATTCGCCGGTGGAACGCGTCTGATCGGTATCCTCGATGCGCAGAATGAACTCGCCACCGTGCTGACGAGCGAAGCACTGGTTGAACAGGGCGATGTAGGCGGTGCCGACGTGGGGATCACCAGTCGGCGACGGTGCGATGCGCGTACGAACGGTCATGTGGAGTCCAGTAGTTCGAGAAGAGAGGGCAACAAGCGTCTCGGCAATGACTGACTGCCGGGCCGTGAAATCACGCTGCTGTCTCAGCAGCAAGTGCTGGGGCATATTATACGCAAGGTGAAGATGTGCGACAGTGCGTCGCCGTGTACCAACGCTCTCTCGGCGGTAAGCTTGCGCCAGATGCGTCATCCTCTGCCCTGAGACGTGACGCCAGCGCCTCCCTGCAACTATCTCTGCCACGACCGGCAGGAGCATGAATGCCCCGAACTGCCGCTGCACCCGATGCTTCACCCTCCCCCACCGATGCCACTGCATCGGCAGAATTCGTGCCACGCCGCTGGCTGGAAACACTGGCACGTGCCGGCGGCCGCTGGCCCCAGCTCGCCATCCTGTGCGCCCTGCTCTCGACACTGGTCCTGCTCGCCCAGGCCTGGGCCATCGCCCGTCTGGCCCAGGGCGTCGCGATCGATCGCGAAGGCCTGGCGACACTTTGGCCGGCCATCGCGGTGCTCGCCGCCAGTCTCTCGCTGCGTGGCGCACTCACTGGCCTGCGTGGCTATGCCGGCACCCGCGCCAGCCAGCAGATCCGCCGTCGCCTGCGCGAGCGCCTGCTGCAGCGCTTCGCCGAACTCGGCCCGCTGTGGGTGCGTCGCCAGCATCGCGCAAGCCTGGCCAACCGCGTCTGGGACCAGGTCGAGTCACTGCACGGCTACTACGCCGACTTCCGCCCACAGACACGCCTCGCGGGGCTGATTCCGCTGATGCTGCTGTGCGTGGTGTTTCCGCTTAACTGGGCAGCCGGCCTGATTCTCGCCACCACCGCACCGCTGGTGCCGATCTTCATGATTCTGGTCGGCATCGCGGCGCGCAAGCGCTCGCAGGAGCAGTTTCGGGAGATGGACCGCATGGGCCGCCACTTCATGGACCTGCTCACCGGCCTCAAGACCCTCAAGCTCTTCGGCAGCGCCAGGCGCGGCCCCCAGGTCGAGGCGGTCAGCCATGCCTTTCGCAAGCGCACCATGCGCGTGCTGCGCCTGGCCTTCCTGTCCTCCACGGTGCTGGAGTTCTTCACCGCAGTATCCATCGCGCTGCTGGCGGTCTACCTCGGCTTCCACTTCCTCGGCCATCTGCAGTTCGGCACCTGGGGCGACTCACCGCTGACCCTGCAGACCGCGCTCTTCATTCTGGTGCTGGCGCCCGAGTTCTATCAGCCGCTGCGCGAGCTTGGCGTGCACTACCACGCCAAGGCCGAGGCCGAGGCTGCCGCCAGTGACCTCGCCCCCATCGTCGGCAGCTCCCCGTTCACCCAAGAAGCGGATGGTGAGGCTGCCGTACAGGCGCACAATGCCAACGCCCCCCTGCCCTTGGCACGTCCCCAGACTCGCAAGCTGCACTCACTGATGCTGGAAGAGGTCTGTGTGCGCTACCCCAGCCAATGGACCCGCCAGAGCAGCACGCTGACCCCGCCGGCACTCGGCCCGCTGACCCTGCGGATCACCCAGGGCGAGCGTGTCGCGCTGACCGGCGCCTCCGGCTCCGGCAAGTCGACGCTGCTCAATCTGCTGCTGGGCTTCGTCGCGGCCAGTGACGGCCTGCTATATCTCAACGGCCATCCGCTGAGCCACGGTCTGCCGCCGGGCATGGCGACCTGGGTCGGTCAGGAGACGGTGGTCCTGTCCGGCTCGCTGGCCGACAACCTGCGTCTGGCCAGACCTGACGCCAGTGACGCCCAACTCGAAGCGGCGCTGGACAATGCCGACCTGCTTGACTGGTACCAGCAGCTGCCGCGTGGACTCGAGACGCGCCTTGGCGAGGGCGGTCAGGCGCTGTCCGGCGGTCAGGCACGCCGCCTGTCACTGGCCCGCGCCTTTTTGCATGACGCGCCGCTGGTGCTGCTGGATGAACCCACCGCCAGCCTGGACGCCGAAAGCGAAGCGCGCGTGATTGCCGCGCTCAAGCGTCTCGGCGAGGGCCGCACTCTGCTGCTGCTGACCCATAGGCCAGAGCTGCTGACGCTGTGCCAGCGCCTGATTCACCTGGACGATGGCCAGCTGGTGCAGGACCGCCCGCTTCCCCTTCCGGCGCCGCGAGGTGACGCATGAGCCGCGCCATCCGCAAGCCAGCGCCTGACACGCCCGCATCTGTCACGTCTACGCCTGCCACAACAAGCGCGCCAGCACTGGGCGAAGCGTATAGCGTGCAGCGCCCGCGTCTACGCGAGTTGACGCCCTATCTGGCCCTGATGCGTGAGCATCGCGGCTGGCTGGGCATCGGTGCGCTGCTGGCGCTGATCACCCTGCTGGCCGCCACTGGCCTGCTGGCGCTGTCGGGCTGGTTCCTCTCCGCCACCGCCGTCGCCAGCTTGAGCGTCGCCGCCACCCAGGCCTTCAACTTCTTCACCCCGGCGGCAGGTGTACGCGGGTTGGCGCTAGCACGCACCGCCGGTCGCTATGGCGAGCGCGTCACGACCCATGAAGGCACGCTGCGTCTGCTGGCGAGTCTGCGCCGCCGCCTGTTCGAGGCCATCGAGCCGCTCTCCCCCGCCGCCCTGCAGCATGCCGGGCAGGGAGAACTGATGACCCGCCTGGGCGCGGATGTCGACGCCCTCGACAGCCTCTACGTGCGCGTATTGATTCCCTCGCTGGTGGCGGTCTGCGCCATCCTCGCTGCCGGCATGCTGATCGGCATTTTCGCGCCGACGTTGGCGCTGGTCGCGGTGATTGGACTGCTGCTGACCGGCGGACTGGTGCCGTGGCTGGCCTGGTGGCGTGGCAGCCGTGACGCCATGCGTCATCAGACCTCGGCCAGCCACCTGCGCGCGCGCCTGCTGGAGCGCCTGCAGGGGCTGGGCGAGCTGGTGATCTATGGTCGCTGGAATGAGGAGCTTGAGCGCCTGGCCGAGCAACAGGCCGAGCGGGACCGCATCGAGCGCGCCCAGGCACGCCGTCAGGCACTGGCCAGCTGGCTGAGCCACAGTCTGCTGGGGCTGACGCTGGCCGCGGTCGCCCTGCTCGGTGTGATCCAGATGGCGCCAGATTCGAACAACGACATGACGATGCCTTCTGGCGAGCTGCTCGATGGTCGCCTGCTGGCACTGTTCCTGCTGGCCGTGCTCGGTGCCTTCGAGGCGCTGGCGCCACTGCCGCTGGCCTGGCAGGGGCTCGGTCGCTGTCTGTCGGCAGCCGCTCGCATCAATAACGTGCAGACCAATACACCGGCGCCACAGTTTCCGGAGGACTCCGCCGCCGTCACACCTGCCGGACATGAACTGGTGATCCATGACCTGAGTGTCGCGCATGGCGACACGCCAGTGCTTGAAGAGCTGTCACTGACGCTGGCCGCAGGCGAGCATCTGGCACTGCTCGGCCCATCCGGCAGCGGCAAGAGCACCCTGCTGGACGTGCTCAGTCGCTTCCATGCCCCCAGTGCCGGACACATCACGCTGGGCGGCGTGGCGCTGGATTCACTCGAGGAGGCCACGCTGCGTGCAAGCTTCGCGGTCTGCCCGCAGGACACCCATCTGTTCTGTGCCAGCTACGCCGACAACCTGCGTCTGGCCGCTCCCGAGGTCAGCGATGAGGCACTGACGCGAATGCTGGAAAGCCTTGGCCTCGGCGACTGGCTGGCCCGCCAGCCACAGGGACTGGCCGGCTTCCCGGATGAAGGGGGGCGTTCATTGTCCGGTGGCCAGCTGCGCCGCTTCGGCGTGGCACGCGCACTGCTGTCACCGGCGCCGATCGTGCTGCTCGATGAGCCCTGCGAAGGGCTGGACCGCACCAGCGCCGAGCAGGTGATGAGCGCGATTCTCGCGGCCTGCGAGGGCCGCAGTCTGATCATGATCACCCACCAGCCGCTGGGGCTGGAGCGTTTTGCACGTCTGGCACTGCTGGAGGCAGGCCGCTTGCAGGAAGACGCCACCCCGACCACGCTGAGCCACGATTCCCGCCTCGCCAAGCTGATGGAGCGCACTGGCTGACGATAGTCACATTCGGCCACTGATTCGACCACTACAGAGGGGTGCACGCATGGCAGACAGCAGACTGGAAGATCAGCCATTGGCGGCGGACACCTTCGCGCGCCTGCCACAGGGCTTCCGTGCACTGGTCACCGGTGCCAGCGGCGGGATCGGGCGGGCGCTGATCGATGAGCTGCTCGCCCATCCGCAATGTGGAAAAGTGCTGGCGGTGAGTCGCGATGTCTCATGCCTGCCAGCGCATCCCGAGCTCGAGACGCTGGAGGCCGACCTGACCACCGAGCAGGGCACCGCACGCCTCGAGGAGTGGCTGGCACAGCAACTGGATGGGGAGCACGAGGCGGGACAGCCACCGGCGCTGATACTCAACGCGCTGGGCCTGCTGCATGACGAGCGCGAGCAGCTATGGCCCGAAAAGCGCTTGGAGGATTTGAGCCTGGCGGCCCTGACGCGCCTGCATCAGGTCAACGCCTTCGCCCCGGCCCTGCTGCTGGGGATGCTGGCGCCACGCCTGCGCCGACGCACGCCGGTGATCTTCGCCTCGCTGTCGGCACGGGTCGGCTCGATCTCCGACAACCGCAGCGGTGGCTGGTATGCCTATCGCGCCAGCAAGGCCAGCCACAACATGCTGCTCAAGACCGCCGCCATCGAGATCGCGCGGCGCAATCCCGAGGCGCTATTGGTCGCGCTGCATCCCGGTACCACCGACACCGAGCTGTCGACGCCCTTCCAGGCCCGCGTGCCCGAGGGGAAACTGTTCACGACGGGCTTCGTGGCGCGCCGCCTGCTGCGCGTCGCCTCTGAACTCCCGCCCACCGCCAGCGGCGGCTTCTACGACTGGGCCGGCCAGGCCATCGAGTGGTAACCCTCTCGGTAGAGACGACGTCAGAGCTGCAGATGCTCCTGGAACCACTCCGTGATGAAGTCGAGGTAGGCGCGGGTCTTGTCGGGCAGGTACTTGCGTGAGCGGAACAGCACCACCATCGAGCCATGCTCGTTCCAGTAGGGCTGCAACAGCGGCACCAGTTCACCGCTTTCCACTGCCGCGCGGGCCGAGAAGGTCGGCAGGTAGGCGAGACCGAAACCAGCCTTGGCCGCCTCCACCACGCCGAGCAGATTGTTGATCACCAGCCGCGACTCCGGCTCCACATCGAAGGGCTGACCATTGAGCGTGAAGCGCCAATGGGCCCCCAGGTCGTAATTGCCGTAGAAGATAGTATCGAAGGCGCGGATGTCCTGGGGCTGCACCGGCGGTGAATTGACGCGCGCCAGGTAGTCCGGCGCGGCGTACAGGCCGTAGACCACCTTGCACAGTGGGCGCGAGACCATTGAGGAATCCGGCAGCGGCCCCATGCGAATCGCCAGATCCACCGACTCATCGATGGGCTCGAAGCGCTGATCCTCGAGCAGAATCTCGACGCTGACCTCCGGGTAGCGGCGCATGAAGGCAGTGGTCGGTGCGGCCAGATACATGAAGCCGAACGACACCTGCGCCGACACCTTGAGCTGGCCCATCGGCTGCGAGGTGACGGACTGCACGCGAGCCTCGGCGGATTCCAGCTCCTCGCGGATGCGCAGGCCGTGCTCGTAATAGATGCGCCCCGCCTCGGTGAGATGCAGCTTGCGGGTCGAGCGATTGATCAGGCTGACGCCCAGCTGCTCTTCCAGTGCCGCCACCCGCTTGGACGCCAGCGACTTGGAAATTCCCAGTCGGCGCGCCGCCGCCGTGAAACTGGCCGCGCGCACGACCTCGACGAATACGCGCAATGCATCAAGTGTCGCCATGTGTCTTCCTTACCCTCGCTCTACCACCGCCATGGCCCCCTGAACACGGCCAGACACCCCATCAATCCTTCAGGTTTCCAATATGGAAACCCTAGTTTTCGATTGTACGCGCTTATTCTCCAAAGCGCGGCACCCTATACTGTGCGCCACGAACATGCGGGAGCAGGTGCGCCGCGGCATCGGCCGCCTGCTTCCGGACTAGACCGACGACGGCCGGGCCTGCGTGGCGCAGCCCGACCGTCCAGGTTCGCGCTCAGGTAGTTGCACTGCTCATCCCACCGATTCCCGGTGACTGGTCTGCATGGCGACGCCCCCACGCGCGGTTTCGCTGTCGGCCCATCCCGGGCCTCGGTGGCGATCTTCAGTGTTGTAATGCAAGTTTCTTGTGCGCCTGGCCGTCTCACGACGCCAGGCGCTTTTTTATGCCTGTCTTCAGCGGCTTACAGCCACTTCTTCCACTTGAAGAACAGATAGGTCGAGAGCGCCGAGGCCCCCATCAGGCACAGCGCGAAGGGATAGCCCCAGTCCTCGTCCAGCTCCGGCATCCAGTGGAAGTTCATGCCGTAGATGCTGGCGATCAAGGTCGGTGGCATGAAGACCACCGCCGCCACCGAGAAGATCTTGATGATGCGGCTCTGATCGAGGTTGGTGAAACCGATCGAGGCATCGAGCAGGAAGTTGACCTTGTCGAAGATGAAGGTGGTGTGCGGATTGAGCGAGTCGATATCGCGCAGCATGTCGCGAATCTCCTGACGTCGCGACTTCTGGCGTGGCGCCGAGGGCAGATGGCGCGTCAGCTGACGCAGCAGGCGCTGACTGTCCAACAGCGACTGGCGTACCTTGTCGTTGTAGCGCTCCTGCAACAGGATGCCGTGCAGGGTGTCTTCCAGCGCCTCGGGGTGCACCGCCTGCTTGCCCAGCGCTTCGAGTGCCCGGTAGATATCCTCGATCTCATCGGCCAGGTAATCGACCTTCATCGCCAGCAGTGCCAACAGCACCTCCCAGCCATCCTCCGGACTCAGCCGCTGGCGACGCAGGTGATTGCGGAACAGCCGCAGCAGGCCGATATCCTCGTGGCGCATGCTGATCAACTGGCGCCCATGCAGATGGAAGGCGACGTTGGCCGTCTGTGGCTCGCGCCCCTTGCGATGCGGAAACAGCGACACGACGTGGATGCCATCGCCTTCCAGATAGAAGCGCGACGACGACTCGATCTCCTCCAGCTCCTCGACATCAGGCAGCTCCACCGTGAACTGTTCGCTCACCCAGCGCTTTTCCTGCTCATCCGGCTCACAGAGATCGATCCACAGCACATCGCTACGCACCAGAATCGGTGGCGCCAGCTCGTCATCGGCCAGCAACCCGGCATGCAGAGCTGCCGCTTCTTCAGCGCTGTCCGCCAGGCGCGGCGGCGTATCGGGCTGGCCGGGCTGCGGGTCGGGCAACACGATATGTTCACCGCGCAGGCGCCCATCATCGTGCAGTCGATAGAGTGTGATCATGATGACTTCCTCGGAAAGCCCCGCGGGTCGCGCCCGTGCCCTGACTGATGACAATGATTGACCGCAATGGCCAACCCTCTGAAAAAGCAGCGAAACCCGGGCACCTTGGCGGCGTGGGAATAGGATGTCGTCATTCTAAACGAGATGGCGCGCCAGCGGAGGCAGAGCGACGGGGCGCACCAAGCGTAGATGAGGAGGCAAGCGGGAGAGCGACGGAAGGAAAATCGAGAAAAAGCGCCAGACACGAAATGGAGAAGCGCCAGACACGAAAAAAGGCGACCCGTGAGAGTCGCCCTAAGACCGTGACTAGCTTGATGAGGAGAAACCCGAACAGGGGCCTGACTCCGCTGTTCTGGCTACCGCATTCCATGGCGGGAAGCGATGAATCCAGATTATGCTCTCCGGCTGACGCCGTCAATACTAATGAGAAATATTTTCATTAACATTGAGTCAGCGTTTATCTCACGCGCCGCTGGCCTCCCCTCACCGGCTGACGTATCATGGCGCCAGAATATCAAGGTCGTGACTGGCCTGATGAGACGCTTGCCAGGGACCTGACATCCAAATCTGGTGAGCACGAAGCACCGCTCGACTCGCAAGCCTTCCTTCCTGTCATTGGCAGACGGAAAGCGAATGACTCGAGAAGCGCTTCCGGACGCCTCCCTCGTGCAAGCGAAGGAGGCGTCTTTTTTTTGCGCATAAAAAAGCGGCCCACCCCGTAGGATGAGCCGCTGGCAAGGACCGTAAAACTGTCTGATGAGAAGCCTCCCGGACAGGGGCCTGACTCCGCTGGCCGGGACACCGCTACCCATGGCGGGGAAGCGATGACCCCAGAATATGACCCGCGGGCTCAGACGTCAACACTAATGAGAAATATTTTCATTAGCATTGGAGGGTCAGGCACTTGCCGTACTCTCTCACCTCAGCTTCAGCCCTGCTTGTGCCACTCGAACTTCTTGAACGGCTCGTCGATCGGCGTCTCGGCCAGGTGATTGGTGTAGTTGCTCATCACCTTCTGGGACAGGCCAAGAATCACTTCCAGCACATTGCGCTTGGTATAACCGGCATCGAGGAAGGTCTGTACGGTAGCGTCATCGACGAAGCCACGCTCACGCACCACGGCCAGCGTGAAGGTGCGCAAGGCTTCCAGACGCTCGGTCGGTAGCGGCGTCTCGTTGCGCAGCGCTTCGGTGATGGCATCATCCACCTTCATCGACTTGGCGATGCCGGTATGCGCCGGTACACAGTAGTGGCAGTTGTGCTCGACGTTGATGGTCTGCCACACGACGGTGGTCTCTTCATCATTGAAGCTGCTGTCGAGGAACAGCTGGTGCAGCACCTGGTAGCCTTCCAGCAGCCCCGGCGCTTCCGCCATCACGGCGTGCAGGCCCGGCACCATGCCGAAGGCTTCGACGGACTTGCCGAGCAGCGGCTTGCTGTCCTGCGGGGCATTGTCGGCGGTGTAGAGTGTGAAATCTGTCATGAGAACTCCTTCGGAATGATGAGCGAGATGCGCGGAACCTCAGGGACTGTCAGTCAGTGACATGAAGCCTCCAGCGGCGCCCCTGAGGATTCAGGGCAAGATATGAGCAAACGCTCAAAATAAAGCCTGACCATCCGCTGCACTGCGTTGTCGGGGAACACACTAGCTGGATTTGAGCGATCATTCAAGTTAAACTTGAGTACTCACTCAATACCTTGCTCCTTGCAGACCGCCCGCTTCGCCATGCCGCGCGAAGACAGGCGTCGCTCGCGAGCCCCATCGTCAGGACAGCCATGCCACGCGCGACCTTGCACAACCGCCAGGATTCCCTCGAACGGGCGCTCAATCTCTTCTGGCAGAAGGGCTTTCATGCCACTTCGCTGAAGGACATCGAGCGCGCGCTCGACATGCGTCCCGGCAGCATCTACGCCACCTTCGGCAGCAAGGACGGCCTCTTCCAGGAAGCGCTGGACTGCTACTCCGCGCGCAGCCTGCGCGAGATGGAAAGCCTGATGGCCAGTCACGACTCGCCCTTGACCGCCCTCGCCACCTATATCCGCAAGCTCGGCGGACTACGTGACTGCGAAGTGCCGTCCCGCGCCTGCATGCTGGCCAAGAGCCTGCTGGAACTCGGCGAGCGTGAACAGGCCGCCCGCGACAAGGTCGAGACGCTGCTCGCCAACATGGAAGCCCGCTTCCGCCAGGCCTTCGCGGACGCCCGCGACGCCGGTGAACTCATCGACCCCGAGCGCCCCGCGCACCAGCCGGAACGCCTCGGTCGCCGCCTTCAGGCCGAAGTCATGGGCCTGCGCGCCTACGCCCAGCGTGAAGGCGAAAGCGACGCCGTCCGCCAGCTCGCCGAAGACATCGCCCAGGACATCGAGGCGCTGAAGGTCAACAACACGCATTGAGCCATGAGCGGAGCATTGGCTCACGGCTCCCTCCGACTCGGCGCTTCGCCTCACATGCTGCTAGAATCACCGCCCGCTTGTCTCGCCAGCGCCTGTACCTGATGCTCCGATCCCTGCTCCCACACCAGCCGATATGACTGCCATGCCGATGACACCGATTGACCGCACCTTTTCCGTTGCGCCGATGATGGAATGGACGACCCGTGACTACCGCGCCTTCGCGCGCGTGTTGAGCCGTCGTACGCTGCTGTACACGGAGATGGTGACCACCGGGGCATTGCTGTTCAATCCGGACCGCGAGCGCTTCCTCGGCCACGACGAGACGGAGCATCCGCTGGCATTGCAGCTGGGTGGCAGCGACCCGCAGGCGCTGGCCGAGTGTGCGGCGATCGCCGAGAGCTGGGGCTATGACGAGGTGAACCTGAATGTCGGCTGCCCGAGCGATCGCGTGCAGAACAACATGATCGGTGCCTGTCTGATGGGCCATCCGGAGCTGGTGGCCAAGTGCGTGGCGGCGATGCAGGCGCAGGTGAAGATTCCGGTGACGGTGAAGTGCCGCATCGGGATCGATGATCAGGATGAGGACGCCGATCTCGAGCGCTTCATCACCACCGTGGCCGATGCTGGCTGCGACACCTTCAGCGTGCATGCGCGCAAGGCATGGCTGCAGGGCCTGTCGCCGAAGGAGAACCGCGATGTGCCGCCGCTGAACTACGGCCGCGTGCACCGTCTCAAGCAGGCGCACCCATCCTTGCATATCGGCATCAACGGCGGTCTCAAGCTGATGGATGAGCTGCACGAGCAGCTGGAGCATGTCGACAGCGTGATGGTCGGCCGTGAGGCGTATCACAACCCCTGGTTGCTGGCGACGGTGGACAGCGAGCTGTACGGCGAGGCCGAGAATCCACACACCAGCCGCCATGATGCGCTGCGTGCCTTCCGCCCCTACATCGAGAAGCGTCTCGCCGAGGGCGTGCGCCTCAACCACATCAGCCGCCATCTGCTGGGGCTGTTCCAGGGGCAGCCGGGCGGCCGCCAGTTCCGCCGTCATGTCTCCGAGAACGCCCACAAGCCTGGCGCTGGCATCGAGGTGATCGATGACGCCATGGCGCGCGTGCCGGAGCACCGGCCCGAGGCACAGGTCGAACAGGCCTGATCCAGCAGCCTCTGCCCCTTTCCTCAGGAACGCAGCATTTCCAGAAGATAGTCCACTGACACCCGGCCCAGTGCCGGGTGTCGTCGTCTCGGCAGTCAGCAAAGTGACGACACTGCACTGTCAGACGTGACATCTGACGCAACCCTGCGTCGCCATCTAAGCTAATAACCCCTTAAATACCAACAACATGCATGACTTTCGTTTGATTGTCCGACAAAGCCATCTCGCGCAGAATGGCTGACCATACGGACAACAACAGGTCTCGACATCGTCACGTCATGCTCGCGTGATGTCAGCCCATACAACTGCTCCGTCATCGGCGATTCCTCCACAGTCCTCCTCTGCAGACCTGTGGGCCGGTCCATGCAGTCCCGTCATCCGGGCTGCGCTGCTTCTGCTGACACTTCCTCGAGGTTCCATGTCCACACACTCCCCTACCGGAGCCAACAGCCGTGAGCTGTTCGGGCATCCGGCCGGACTCTATCTGCTGTTCTCCACGGAACTGTGGGAACGCTTCTCCTATTACGCCATGCGCGCCCTGCTGGTGCTCTATCTCACCGATGCCGTCACCAGTGGCGGTCTGGGCTGGAATCAGGGCGATGCCCTGCAGCTGTACGGCATCTTCACGGGGCTGGTGTACATCACGCCGATGTTCGGCGGAGCGCTGGCCGACAACTGGCTGGGTGCCCGCCGTGCGATCCTGATCGGGGGGCTGATCATGGCGGCCGGGCAATTCGTGCTCGCCGTGCCGCCGGCCATGAGCGGCCTCAACCCCGAGATGCTGCTGTATATCGGCCTCGGCCTGCTGATCGTCGGCAACGGCCTGTTCAAGCCCAACATCTCCACGATGGTCGGTGACCTCTATCAACAGGGCGATCACCGCCGCGATGGCGCCTTCACCATCTTCTACATGGGCATCAACATCGGTGCGCTGCTGTCAGGCATCGTCGCGGGCTCCATGGCCGAAGGCTATGGCTGGAACGCCGGCTTCCTGGTCGCCGGTATCGGCATGCTGCTGGCGGTCGCCATCCAGCTGATCTTCGCGCCGCGCCATCTGGGTGACCTGGGGGTCGAACCCAGTGCCCGCCGTGAGGCACGCCTGAGCAAGAGCAGCAACCGCAAGACACCGCTGAGCCGCGAAGAGCGTGACCGCATCAAGGTCATCATGGTGCTTGGGCTGTTCACCATCCTGTTCTGGGCCGGTTTCGAGCAGGGCGGCGGCCTGATGGCGCTGTATGCGCAGGACTATACCGACCGCATGCTGATGGGCTTTGAAGTGCCGGCGGCCTGGTTCCAGTCGCTCAATCCGCTGTTCATCATCCTGCTCTCGCCGCTGCTGGCGGGTCTGTGGACACGCATGGACAACCGCGAGCCCAGCTCGCCGGTCAAGTTCGCCTTCGGCCTGATCGCCCTCGGCATCGGCTTCGTGTGCATGATCGGCGCGGTGCTGGAGCAGAAAGCCGCAGGCAGTGCCTCGATGATCTGGCTGGTCGGCGCCTTCTTCTTCCATACCCTCGGCGAGCTGTGCCTGTCGCCGGTGGGGCTGTCGATGGTCACCAAGCTGTCACCGGTGCGCATGGGCGCGCTGATGATGGGCGCCTGGTTCGCCTTCGTGGCGCTGGCCAACTACCTGGCCGGGATGATCGGCTCGCTGGTCGGCGAAGCCGGTGCCATGAGCGTGTTCGGCGGCATCGCCATCACCGGCGTGCTCGGCGGCCTGCTGTTGCTGGTGTTCGCCGGCAAGCTGGTGGACTGGATGCACGGCGCGGAAGCGCGCCATGACGGCCCGCTCGAGACCCAGACCAGCCATGGCTGATCTCGCAGTCGTCGTCATCTTCACTGCCGACGACGACACGACAGGCTGCTGCAACAACGCAAACGCCCCGCTCATTGAGCGGGGCGTTTGCGTTTTCACCACCAGCAACAGGGCCATGAAGTGGCCTGAAGTGAAACAAGTCGCCTAGATGGAATCCGGCACGAACAGCTGCTGGAAGTTGTCGACGGCGCTCTCGGCATCGTCGATCGCATGGAAGCGCGCCACGTGATAGAGCGCCTCGCCCTCGTTGGCCAGCGGCAGATTGGCCATGCCGATGATGATGCCATCCGCGGGCGACAGCACCTCGCTTTCGCTGTTGCCGAAGGGGTCGGCGACGATGCCCAGCACCTGATGCTTCTCGACACGGTCGCCCAGGCCGACACGGCTCTGGACGATGCCATCGATGGAGGCACGCGCCCAGCTGGAGCCGTTGGACATCTCCACCGCGCGTGAGCTGGGCTTGCGGTCGCGGTCCTTGGCCAGCATGCCGATGGCGCGCATCACGCGCTTCACGCCGCTGACGCCCGGGCGAATCGCCCACTCATCGAAGCGCAGCGCCTCACCGGCCTCATAGGTGATGACCGGTACGCCGCGCTCGCTGGCATAGGCGCGCAGACTGCCCTCGCGCAGCTCGGCATTCAGCAGCACCGGCGCACCGAAGGCATCCGCCATCTGACGCGTGGCATCGCTGCCGCTCATGGTGGCGCGAATCTGCGGCAGGTTGGTGCGGTGAATCGCACCGGTGTGCAGGTCGATGATGTGGGTGGCCTGATCGGCGATCTGCTCACGGAACAGCGCCGCCACCCGCGAGCCCAGCGAGCCGCTCTCGCTGCCCGGGAAGCAGCGATTGAGGTCACGGCGGTCCGGCAGATAGCGAGTGTGCTGCACGAAGCCGAAGACGTTGACGATGGGCACCGCGATCAGGGTGCCGCGCAGCCGCGAAAGGCTGGAACTCTTGAGCAGCCGCCGCACGATCTCGACACCGTTGATCTCGTCACCGTGGATGGCACCGCATACCAGCAGCACCGGGCCGGGCTGACGGCCATGCACCACCTCGACGGGGATATGCAGCGGCGCATGAGTGTAGAGCTTGGCGACAGGCACATCGACCTGGGCCCGCGTTCCCGGCGCGATGCGGGTACCGCTGATTTCAAATGGAGCGCGTGACATCGCCACCTCAGAGATTGTTCGACCAACGAGCGACAGGCATTGCGACAACGCCTGCCAGACCGGGCTGCCCACCCAGTGTCTCGAAAGAAAACACTGTGCGACATGCGCCTTTTAGCGCATTGGTGCGCCAAGGGAAAGACTTCATTGCAGCGTGTCGGGATGAAGACCGGCCGGATTTGTTCAACAATGGCATGATGCCGAGGGTGTGACGACACCTGACCCCGTCATGTCCTGACTGCCACTGACAAGAGTTGCCCGTGACCGATCTTCTCGACTCCCTGCTGACACTGCCTGATTACTCCGCGCTGGCATGGAGCGCGATCATCTTCTCCACCTACCTGACCGGCATCTCCAAGGGTGGCTTCGCCGGCGGGTTCGGGTCACTCTCGGTCCCGCTGATGGCGCTGGCCATCGGGCCGCTGGAAGCCGCCGGTATCCTGCTGCCGCTGCTGATCGTGATGGACTTTCTCAGTGCCCGTGCCTGGTGGGGCAAGCAGCTGTGGTCGGAGGTGCGCATCATCCTGCCCAGCGCCGCCATCGGCATCGCGGTGGGCGTGGTGCTGTTCGATGAGCTGGACGAGAACATGATTCGCGGCCTGCTGGGCGTCATCTCGCTGCTGTTCGCCGCCTACATGCTGTTCAAACCGACAGCCAGGAAGCCGCTGCCGCGCTGGCTGGCCGTTCCTGCCGGGGCCACCGCCGGTTTCACCAGCTTCTTCGCTCACGCCGGCGCCCCGCCCTACAACCTGTACATGATTCCGCGCCAGCACCCCAAGGAGACCTTCATCGCCACCACGGTGATCATCTTCGCGGGCATGAACCTGATGAAACTGGGCCCTTACGTGGCGCTGGGCGAGATCAACCTCACCAGCCTCTCCACCTCGCTGCTGCTGGTGCCGGTGGCCTGGGCAGGCGTCAGAAGTGGTCTGTGGCTGCAATCCCGCGTCAACGAGACGCTGTTCTTCCGCCTGATCATCCTCGCGATGGCGCTGGTGGGCGTGCAGCTGATCTACAAGGCCTGGGGCTAGGAACCGCAAGGCTCATCACACCCTGACGACCACTGCTGCCAGCCTTCGATAACTCCCGCCACGACCCTTGAGGCCGAGCGCTGGAGCCCCCTTGAGAACGATCGAGACAACGCCATGACAAGCCACATCAGCTACTACCATGCACATCTCTACTACGCCGATGAGCAGGGGTTAGCCGCCGCTCGCGAGCTGGCGGACCAGGCCGAACGGCAGTTTCCGCTGCGGGTCGGTCGCTTCCATGAGAAGCAAGTGGGCCCGCACCCACTGTGGAGCTGCCAGCTGTCATTTGCCCCGGAAGACTTCGGCCGCATCATCCCGTGGCTGGCGCTCAATCGCGGCTCACTGGATATCTTCGTTCATGTCGGCACCGGCGATGACTTCTTCGATCACACCCAGGGCGTGATGTGGCTGGGCAACTCGCATCCGCTGAATCTGGCAGCCTTCAACAAGGATTGACGCCCGGACATCGCCTGACACGCTATCATCGCCTTGCCGCCTTCGCCTTACCCACTGACTCAAGGATGACCCCATGACTCGACTGCGTCGCCTATCCCCTCGTGCTGCCCTGCTGGGTGTGATGGCCTCAGGCCTGCTGCTGGCCGGCTGTGATGACAACGAGGTCGGGGATGTCTCGCTGGGCCTGTTCACCACCAAGGACATCAAGATCGAGAGCCTGATCGACCCCAAGGTGCCGGGCGTGACCTGCCACCTGAGCAACATCGAGGCGGACCTCGACTTCTCCGATCCCTCCGACATGAGCATCGCCTGCCGCCAGACCGGCCCGATCACGGCGGAGATGATCGCCGACATCGACACTTCCAAGAGTGGCGAGGAGGTCTATCGCAAATCCAAGAGCGTGCTGCTCAAGAGCCTCAAGATCCGGCGCATTCTGGATCGCGACTCCCAGAGCCTGCTCTACATCGCCTACAGCACCAAGGAAACCAGCGGCAGCTTCAAGCATGCGCTGAGCAGCGTGCCGCTGTGGGGCAGCGACGCCTGGCAGGCACCGGCAGCGCAGTGAGGCGCCCGGGCGCCTGAATCAAGCCCCGATTGATCGAGCGCTGACTCATCAAGCACTGACTCAACAAGCCCTGACTCATCAAGCGAAAGCTTCACCATCATCCCTTGAAGTTGTGGGGTGTCGCTCCAAGGTCTTGATCAACGGCTAGCCAGTCGGATTTTCATTCGCATGACGCAAAGGAGTGACACACGATGTCGAGCCCGGAGCACAAGCAGAAGATCTGGAAGCTGATCAAGGATGTGAAGGTCGGCATGTTGGTGACGCAAGGCGACGGCATGCCCCACGCCCGCCCGATGCATCTAGTACAGGATGACTACGATGGCACCCTGTGGTTCTTCACCCGCGCCAGCGCAGAGAAGGTGTTTGAAGCCAGGAAGGACAGCGAGGTCTGCCTGAGCTTTTCCGATCAGGATGATGGCGTCTACGTGTCGCTGAGCGGTCATGCCAACCTGCACCGCGACCAGGGCCTGATCGACAAGTTCTGGAATCCGTTCGTGGCCGCCTGGTTCCCGGAAGGCAAGGATGACCCCGATGTCACCCTGCTGGAGATCAAGGTGCAATCCGGCGAACACTGGAAGGCCAAGGAGAGTAAGGCGTATCAACTCTATGAGATTGCGCGCGCCAACCTCGACAAGGACCACACCCCGGACATGGGCGAGAACGAGAAATTCGGCACGGTGTAAGCAGAAATCCGAGCTCGTCATGGAGAGCTCTTCTAGTGCTCGCGTGACGCTTCACGCACACGGCCATGCCAGACATGACAACGCCAGCCCGAGGGCTGGCGTTGTCATGTCTGGAGTCCTGCCGATTCCTGCAGGCCTGTCGTCGGTGGAGAGGGGTCAAGTTCTGGACAGCGAACGCCTCAGGCCTTCATGTCGAGCACGATGCGCCCCTCGATCTTGCCGTCGATCATGCGTCCGAAGATGTCGTTGATGTCCTCGAGCCTGCCGGTCTGCACGGTGGCGGCGACCTTGCCTTCCGCGGCGAAGTCCAGCGCCTCCTGCAGGTCCTGACGCGTGCCGACGATGGAGCCACGTACCGTGATGCCATTGAGCACGGTGGAGAAGATCGGCAGCGGGAAGTCACCCGGTGGCAGGCCGTTGAGCACCAGGGTACCGCCACGGCGCAGCATGTTCTGGGCCTGATCGAAGGCCTTCGGTGATACCGCCGTCACCAGCGCGCCGTGCGCGCCGCCGATCTCGCGCTTGATGACGGCTGCCGGATCTTCCTTCATGGCATTGACGGTCACGGTCGCGCCCAGACGGCGGGCCAGTTCCAGCTTGGCATCATCCACATCCACCGCCGCCACGTTCAGGCCCATGGCGCGCGCATACTGCACCGCCATGTGGCCCAGGCCGCCGATGCCCGAGATCACCACCCACTGTCCGGGACGGGTGTCGGTCATCTTGAGCCCCTTGTAGACCGTGACCCCGGCACACAGCACCGGCGCGATCTCCACGAAGCCCACGCTGTCCGGCAGACGCCCGACGTAGCCGGCGTCCGCCAGCGTGAACTGGGCAAAGCCGCCATTCACCGAGTAGCCGGTATTCTGCTGGCTCTCGCACAGCGTCTCCCACCCCCCCAGGCAATGCTCGCAGTGGCCGCAGGCCGAGTAGAGCCAGGGCACCCCGACCCGGTCGCCTTCCTTGACGTGAGTCACACCCTCGCCCACCGCCGCGATGGTACCGACGCCCTCATGGCCGGGAATGAACGGCGGGTTGGGTTTCACCGGCCAGTCGCCATGCGCGGCGTGCAGGTCGGTATGACAGACCCCGGAGGCGGCGACCTCGACCAGAATCTCGCCACGCCCCGGGCGCGGCACCGTGACTTCCTCGATCACCAGCGGTGCACCGAATTCACGTACCACGGCGGCTTTCATGCTGTTATCCATGATGGACTCCTCATTCATTGTCAAAATGACGAATTCGATGTCGAAAGACGAATTCATTGTCGAAAGACGAACCTTGGAAAGGCGAGCCAGAGATCAGGCAGAGGGAACGTTACTGCCCGGGCGTGAGCGAGAGGTCATGCTCGTGCCCCAGGGGATTGCCTCTCCATTGAAACCAGACGCAGCGCTCCCTGCCCTGCGCCAGATCAAGCAATCGGATCTGGCGCGGGCATTGAGGTCATGTGTCAAGAAGACGATGCGAGTGGTGGGTTCAGCGCCGCCAGCCTCGGCGGCACTGCCTGACAGGCCTAGAAGAAGCCGAGCGGATTGATGTCGTAGCTGACCAGCAGGTTCTTGGTCTGCTGGTAATGCTCCAGTGCCATCTTGTGGGTCTCGCGACCGACACCGGATTTCTTGTAGCCACCGAAGGCGGCATGGGCGGGATACTGGTGGTAGCAGTTGGTCCACACGCGACCGGCCTGGATGCCGCGGCCCATGCGGAAGGCGACGTTCATGTCGCGGCTCCACACCCCGGCGCCGAGACCGAATTCGGTGTCATTGGCGATGGCCAGCGCCTCGGCCTCGTCACGGAAGGTGGTGACGGCGACCACCGGCCCGAAGATTTCCTCCTGGAAGACGCGCATGGCGTTGTTGCCCTTGAGCAAAGTCGGCTGGATGTAATAGCCGTTGGCCAGCTCGTTCTCCAGCTGCTCGCTGCTGCCGCCGGTGAGCACCTCGGCGCCTTCCTCGCGGGCGACATCCATGTAGGACATGATCTTGTCGAACTGCTCGCGGGAGGCCTGGGCGCCGACCTGTACGTCGGTGTCCAGCGGGTTGCCGCGCTTGATGGTCTTCACGCGCTCCATCACCCGGGCCATGAAGTCGTCGTAGATGCTTTCCTGGATCAGGGCGCGCGATGGGCAGGTGCACACCTCGCCCTGATTGAAGAACGCCAGCACCAGGCCTTCGGCGGCCTTGTCGATGAACTCGGGTTCGGCATTCATGATGTCGGCGAAGTAGATGTTGGGCGACTTGCCGCCCAGCTCCACCGTGGAGGGGATGATGCTGTCGGCGGCGCACTTGAGAATGTGCGAGCCCACGGGAGTGGAGCCGGTGAAGGCGATCTTGGCGATGCGCTTGCTGGTGGCCAGCGCCTGGCCGGCCTCGGCCCCGTAGCCGTTGACGATATTGAGCACGCCCGCCGGCAGCAGGTCATTGATCAGCTCCGCCAGCACCAGGATCGAGGCCGGGGTCTGCTCCGCCGGCTTGAGCACCACGCAGTTGCCCGCCGCCAGCGCCGGGCCCAGCTTCCAGGCCGCCATCAGGATCGGGAAGTTCCACGGGATGATCTGTCCCACCACGCCCAATGGCTCATGAAAGTGATAGGAGACGGTATTGGCATCGATGTCCGCCGCGGTGCCTTCCTGGGAGCGCAGGCAACCGGCGAAGTAGCGGAAGTGATCCGCCGCCAGCGGGATATCGGCGTTCAGCGTCTCGCGCACCGCCTTGCCGTTATCCCAGGTCTCCGCGACCGCCAGCATCTCGAGGTTCTGCTCGATGCGATCCGCGATCCTGAGCAGGATATTGGAACGCTCCTGCACCGAGGTCTTGCCCCAGGCGGGGGCTGCCTTGTGGGCGGCGTCCAGCGCAAGGTCGATATCTTCCGCACTCGAGCGCGGGATACGGCAGAACACCTCGCCCGTCACCGGGCTGACATTGTCGAAATATTCCCCCTTCACCGGCTCGACGAAACGCCCGCCGATATAGTTGCCGTAGATGTCCTTGAACGTGACCAGCGCATCGGCGCTGCCCGGAGAGGCGTAGATCATGGCGAACTCCTGTGGGGTCGGATTCACGAGTGGCGTTCGTGATCGACGACCTGTTGTTGTCGGTAACCTGAACAGGAGGTGGCGCTCCTGTCCATCGCCTGACCGTCAATGACTGCATCAATGGTTGCATCAATGACTGCTTGATCAGACGACTCTCACAGTCTTGTTCACTCACGCCGATCCCGACATGCGCCCATGGGCGGAAATCGTCTCATCCCTTGGGAGGAGAAAAGGGAGAAACCCGGCAGGCAAGAAAGATGGGAAAGGCAGACAGAGGAGGAAAGAAAAGACAGGCCATACCGCGAAGGCCGCAAGGTACGACACCACGCCATGACGTTATGCTCAGGGTAGCTATTGTCAGCAAGGTCATGATCAGGATAGCTATTGTCAGCAAGGTCATGACCTGGAACGTCATGACCAGAACATCGCCCGCCAACGACCGGCCAGGAGCCTCCATGCACCGTCTGCTGATCGCGGATGACCATCCGCTGTTCCGTGATGCCATCAGTCGCACCCTGAGTCTGGCCGTCGCTGACGGCTCTACGCCAGAATACGAGCTGCTGCAGGCCGCCAGCCTCGCTCAGGCCCTCAGTCTCATCGAGTCACACGCTGATAGCCTCGACCTGCTGCTGCTGGATCTCGACCTGCCCGACAGCCACGGACTGGAAGGACTGGCACGCCTGCGTGCGGAAGCGGACTGGCTGCCGGTGGCGATTCTCTCCGCCCACGAGGCGCGCGAGACGGTACTCGAGGCACTGGCGCTGGGCGCAGTGGGGTATCTGTCCAAGTCGAGCCCGGCAGACGTCCTGCGCGAGGCCCTCGCGCGCATGCTGGCCGGGGAGGTCTATGTGCCTGCCCAGCTGATGCGCGCTGCGCCACGTGCAGCGCCGCTCTCGGCATCCTCTGCATCAGCATCATCGGTACCAGTGCCACCGCCAGCGCCTCAACCGGCGCCGAGCCTCAGCGAGGCGGAATTCGCGCGGCGCTGGCAGACCCTCACCACCAAGCAGCGCGGCGTGCTGGAGCGCATGGTGCTGGGCGAGTCCAACAAGATGATCGCCTGGCAGCTGGGCGTGGCGGAGACCACCGTCAAGTCACATGTCTCCGCTATCCTGCACAAGCTGGGGGTCGCCAGCCGGGTGCAGGCGATCCTGCTGGCCAGCCACGCCCTGCCTGCCATGTCAGGCCCGAGTGAGACCTCCGCCGCCCCACGACGCGAAACGCCCCGATCCAGCGCTCATGAATGAGGCGCGAACCGGGGCGTTGACCCTCAAGTGTCGAAGCAGAGTGACTCTTCCTACATCAGCTCCCTTCCTACATCAGCTCCCCGACCAGCACATAGCCATTGAGCAGGATGATGATCGCTGCCACCAGCATGCCGATGGCCGTCACCCAGTGACGATTGACCAGATCGCCCATCAGGCGGCGATTGGCGGTGAACATCAGAAGCGGCACCAGCGCGAAGGGAATCCCGAAGCTCAGTACCACCTGACTTGCCACCAGCACCTGCTGCTCCGGCAGCTCCATCAGGATGATGGCGATGGCCGGTGCCATGGTGATCACGCGACGCAGCCACATCGGAATGCGGAAATTGACGAAGCCCTGCATCACCACCTGACCGGACAGGGTGCCGACGATGGAGGAGGACAGCCCTGCCAGCAGCAGCGTGAAGCCGAAGATAAGGCTCGCCGCATCCTGACCCATCAGCGGTGACAGCAGCTTGTAGCTCTCGGTGATGGAGGCCACGCCGGTCTCGCCGTTGCCGTGGAAGACCTTGGCGGCCAGCACCAGCATCGCCATGTTGATCAAGCCGGCCAGCGCCATGCCGATGATGACATCCAGCCGGTAGTAGCCCATCACGCGACGGCGCTGACCGCTGTCACGCACCCGGATGCGATTCTGGGACAGCGCGGAATGCAGGTAGATGACGTGGGGCATCACGGTGGCACCGAGGATACCGGCCGCCAGGAAGATGGCATGGCTATCGGGGAAGTTCGGCGTCAACAGGCCATAGATGATCGGTTCCACCGGCGGACGGCTGAGCACGATCTCGAGCAGGAAGCCGGCCGAGACCGCCAGGATCATCGCGCCGATGATCATCTCCATCATGCGGAAGCCGAAGCGCTGCATCACCAGCACGGCATAGGTGATGGCGCCAGTCAGCAGCGCCCCTTCCAGCATGCTGAGCCCGAACAGCAGATTGAAGGCCAGCGCCGCGCCGAGGAATTCGGCCAGATCGGTGGCGATGGCGACGATCTCCGCCTGCACCCAGAAGGCCCACACCACCGGACGCGGGAAGCGCTCACGGATGACCTCGGCCAGATTCTTGCCGGTGGCCAGCCCCAGCCGCGCGGACAGGGTCTGGATCAGCATCGCCATCAGATTGGCCCACAGCACCACCCACAACAGGGCGTAGCCATAACGGGAGCCGGCCTCGATGTTGGTCGCGAAGTTGCCGGGATCGATATAGGCGACGGCGGCGATCATCGCCGGGCCCAGGAAAGGCAGGACACGACGCAGGCGGCCTGCAAGCTGAATGGGGGATGCGGTGCGCACACCACCGGCAGAGGAGGCTTCGCCTTCACTGCCAAGCGACATGCTGGCGGCATGACGTACGGATTTATCGGACATGATATTCAGCATGGGGGGAAAACCTGCCAGATCAATGGCCCGCGAACAGAAGAATGACGAGGCGGGACGCTATGATGTGAGCATACACACTAAATACGATCAATTCTCATTAGAATTTACCGCGACCCCTGATAGCCTTCTTCAATTCTGCACATTGCCCCAATGCCCCGATTCTCCTGTTTCCGAATGCCGATAGCTCAGCGAAGAAAGTTGAGCGACAAAAACTCAGCGATGATTGACCAACAGCTGACGCAGACGCAACGGCTTGACTGGCTTGAGCAGGAACCCGAAGCCCAGCGCGCGTGCCCTGGCCTTGAGCGGTGCCGAGTGGTCCGCGCTGATCACCACCACCGGCAGGCCCGGCCAACGCTCACGTAGCCGCAACGCCTGCGCCAGGCCATCGGGCTGCCCATCACCCAGTTGATGATCGACGATCAAGACCTGCGGCGCGGCCAGCGCCTGCTGCAGCAGCACTTCGGCATCACCGGCGCAGTGGACGCTCGCGCCCCACCCCTCCAGCAAGGAGCGCATGCCGGCGCAGACATCCTCGTCATCCTCGATCACCCAGATAACGGTATCGAGCAGCGGTGGCGCCAGCGGTGACGCGCAGGGCTGTCCAGGGGATGAAGCGTCAGCCGCAGCCATCACCACATTGGCAGGCTGTCGAATCGGCACGCGCACCGCGAAGGCGGCGCCGCGCCCCGGGGTGCTGGTCAGCGACAGGGGATGCTCAAGCAGGCCAGTGATGCGCTTGACGATCGCCAGACCCAGCCCGAGGCCGCGCTGCTCGTTGTCCTGGCGCGGCGCCAAGCGCCGGAACTCCTGGAAGACCACCTCCCGCTGATGCTCGGCGATACCGGGGCCGTTGTCGGCCACGGTAATCTCCAGCCAGTCACCGCGGCGTCGACACCCCAGCAGCACGCGTCCGCGCGTCGAGCCATCCGGCACATGACGCAGCGCATTGCTCAGGAAATTACGTATCACGCGCGCCAGCAGCTGCAGGTCCGACTCGACGCTCAGGTGACTGGCCACGTAATGCAGCTCGAGCCCACGGGCAGCGCCCAGCTGGCGGTATTCCTCGGCGAGCACATCCAGCAGCTCCCGCACCGGGAAGACGGCGACATCCGCCGTCAGCACGCCGGCATCCAGCCGCGAGATATCGACCAGGGTGCCCAGCAGACTCTCGACATCTGCCAGCGAGCGCCCCAACCGCGCCACCAGCTCCCCCGGCGAGGAGACACCCGACGTGGAATCATCCAGCGCCAGCCTCGCCAGTTGCTCTTCCAGGGCGCTGGCGAACAGCCGCGCCGCATTCAGGGGTTGCAGCAGATCATGGCTGATGGCGGCGAGAAAGCGGGTCTTGGAGTGATTGGCCGCCTCGGCGGCGGCCTTGGCGGCGGTGAGGCGTCGATTGAGCGCCCCCAGTTCATCGAGGGTGCGGTGCAGGGCATCGGTGCGCTCGCGTACCTGATCCGCCAGCAGGACGGCGTGCTCGAAGGCGGCGTAGGGCCCGCTCGGCGAGGGGCTGCTGGATTCGACCCGCTCGATCAGGGCAGCGTTGATCTTCTCCAGCTGGCGATTGCGCGCCTTGAGGGCGGCGAGTTCAGCGCTCAGGCCGTCCTTTCGGGAATCTGTCAGCGGCGTATCAGGCGCCATCCTGCCCTCCCGTGCCATCGGCTGCGAGGCGGCGCTGGCCGATCACCACGCCGGTGAAGGTCTGGTTGATGTGCATGCCGTGATGCTGCTCACCGTAGGTATTGAAGCCGATCACCTGATGACGCCTGAGAAGACGCGAGGCCTCATCCTCCAGCCCCAGCGCCTCGATCTCCATGCGCCGCAGGAAGCAGTCACAGCCGATGGTCAGCGCGGGCGGCCCCAGTCGCGCCTCCACCTCGGCCAGTCGCTGCTCGAGCTGCGCGAGAATCGGCGTGGCCTGCATGGCGGTGAGCACGATGCCGGTCTCCACCGCACAGTAGAAACTCAGGCTGGCATCGGCATTCACGCGCTGGATGGAACGCACGTAATGCGCCTCACCGATGCGCACCGCCAGCGGACAACGCGCGAAGACTGCCTCCTCCAGCGCTTCGGGCGCAACGCCTGCCAGCCTGGCGTACTCCTCGGCGGCGGGCTCGGCATTCAGCTCCAGCACGCGGCGTGAATCACGCTCCACCGCCGTCACCACCAGCTTGTCGGCCAGCGGTGTGAGGTGATGGGTGCTGATGACCTCGAACGGCAGCCGCGTGTTGACCACCACCACGACCGCCGCCTGATCATGGAAGACGCCATCGGCGTAGACATAGGTGTGCGACAGACGATTGTCATCCCCGGCGGAGCCACCGAAGGCGGGAATGCTGCCCAGCGCCGCATCCAGCGTCGCCAGTACCTGCTCCTCACTGCTCGAGAGGCCGTCGAGCAACGTCAGCGCGAAGCTGTTACCCATCACCGGTGCCACGGCCTGTTCGCGACAGCGCGCCAGCAGCTCGTCACTCAGCGCCTGGGCGCGCGGAAGATCAAAACCGCTCAGATCATCGATCAGCACCTGCGCCAGCGCAAAGTCACTGTGCGCCAGGCCGATGGCAGTGATGGAGCCGCGCGCATAGCCCTCGGGCGTGATCTCGCCGGCGGTGGTACAGCCGCTCACCGCTACCTCACCGAAGGTGGCGGCCAGCGCCTGGCCCAGTGCCGCCAGCGGATAATCCGCCGAGCAGAAGAACAGCACCCCGCCAAGCCGCTCACGACTTCCCAGCCCATGATCAAGCGTTCGGGCAAGCTCAGCCACCGCCGCCTGCGGATCCTTGAGCTGACTGGCCGCCGTGGCCAGTGGCACGGCATCCATCTCGCTCTGCGGCTGCGCCCTTCCCCTCACGCGACTGCTGACGTCCGTCATGTCCCCTCCTCCTCTCGAGCGAAGCGGGGCCAGACCTGACCTGACGATCATCCGTCGGCGTCCGGTCTAAAGCACCAGCCCGCTGGCTCTCACCACGCGTCGTTCAATGGCGCCTTCCAGCGTCTCGCGGCGGGTGCCCGCCAGCGTGACCCGCGACTTGGCCCGCGTGATGCCGGTGTAGACCAGCTCGCGGGTCAGAATCGGGTTGGCGCCCTCAGGCAACACGAATACCACATGGCGGAACTCGGAACCCTGCGACTTGTGGACCGTCATCGCAAAGACCGTCTCCACCGCCTCGAGGCGTGACGGCAACACCGCGCGCACGCCACGGTGGAAGCGCTGGATGTCGGTGTCCTGCGCCTCGCGCTCGCCGTCTAACACCGCCTCTTCCTCGACCGGGAAGAACACGCGCAGGCGTCCCCCGGCGGCGGGGTCCGGCAGGGTGATGCCGACATCGCCGTTGTAGAGCCCCAGCGCGCGATCATTGCGCGTCACCATCACCGGACGCCCGGCGTACCAGCCGCGTTCCTCGGCGATCAGGCCACGGCGCATCAGCACCCGCGCCACCCGCTGGTTGAGGCCATCGACGCCGTAGGGGCCACGGCGCAGCGCGCACAGCAGCTGGAACTCGAGCAGCAGATCGATCACCTCACGCGCCGGACGTCGCTCACGCACGGCCTCCAGCGCCGGGCGGTAGCCGTTGACTACCAGCTTCTCGAGATCGCGGTCCTCCGGGCCACTGAGCTTGAGCCAGGCGATATCGCTGTAGCCTGTCTTCCAGGCGGCGCGCAGCGCCTGACGATCCCCCGCGTTGCTGGCACGTGCCAAGGCGCCGATACCACTGTCGGCAGAGAAGCGATAACTCTTCTGCAGCACCACCACATGATCGGCGAGTCGGCCGCGCGTCGCTGAGGTTTCCTCCAGGTCCTGGCCATCAGGCGCGGCGATGGCCTGCTCCAGCGTCTCGCCGGTCAGGCGGGTGAGATCGTCACACAGCGCCGGTGAGTAGCGCGGCGGCAGCGCATGCTCACAGAGATCGCCCAGCACGGCGCCGGCTTCCACCGAGGCCAGCTGGTCCTTGTCGCCGAGCAGAATCAGGCGGGCGTGGGCAGGCAGCGCGCCGAGCAGTGCCGCCATCAGGTCGAGATCGACCATCGAGGCTTCATCTACCACCAGCAGATCCAGCGCCAGCGGGTTGCCAGCGTGATGGCGGAAGTGGCGCGAATCCGGACGCGCGCCCAGCAGGCGGTGCACGGTGCTTGCCTCACGCGGGATGGCCGCGCGCACCTCGTCTGGCACCTCGAGCTTCGCCACCGCGCCGCGGATCGACTCCGACAGCCGCGCCGCCGCCTTGCCGGTCGGGGCGACCAGTCGGATATCCAGCGCCCGCCGTTCATGCGGATGGCCTGTCTCATCGCTCCCGACACTGCCTACCACACCGCTCTCCACCTGCACACCGCCAGCTCCACCAGAGAGCGCCTGCGCCTGCAACAGTGCCAAGAGGCGCGTGACGGTGGTGGTCTTGCCGGTACCGGGACCGCCGGAGATCACCGTCAGGCGCTGACGCAGCGCCAGGGCGCAGGCCAGCTTCTGCCAGTCCGGCGCGCCGTGGGGGTCCGGCTGATTGCTGGCGAACAGCTCACGCAGGCGCTCGCCCAGCGCATCACTGACCCGCGTCTCGCCCTCCTCGCTCGGCCCCATCCGCGCACGCAGCCCTGCCGCGACTTCACGCTCGGCCTGCCAGTAACGGCGCAGATAGAGGCGCTCGCCCACCAGCACCAGCGGGCGCAGCGGCAGATGGCCTGCCGGGGAATCGGCCTGCGCCAGCACGCTGACCAGCCGCGATGCCGCCAGCTGCTCGGCCCAGCGGCCGGCATCGAGATCCGCCAGGAAGGCTTCCGGCAGGGTCACGCTGACCTCGGCAAGATGCGCCTCGGACTGCTCCAGCGGTGGCAGCGACAGGGTCGCGCGTGGCTCGGCCAGCGCCCGCGACAGCGACAGGCACACATGTCCGCGCCCCAGCTGGTGGCTGGCAAGCGCAGCCGCCAGCAGCACGCTGGCCGGGGCCTCCGGTACATGACGCGCCATGAAGCGCACCAGATGGGCATCGACTCGCCTGAGCCAGCCCAGCTCCACCCACAGGCCGAGCGTCGCGAGCAGGGTCTCGGCAGTCGGGGCGTCAGGGGCAGCGCTGTGCTGCTGCGTTTTCAAAGGCGTGGCGTCAGACATCGAAGGCCCCCTGCTGGCCGCTTTGCGTGAGTGGCGAGGTGTCGGTGGTGTGAAGGAGCAGGCTGTCCAATGCGGAGCTGTCACCGCCCAGCCAGAGATCCAGCGCCTCGATCAGCGCCTGTGATGGTCTGCGCTGGAAGACGCCGGGCGTCGCCACGCCGGGCGTCGCTGTCCCTTCAAGGGGCCGGCCGGACGTCGCTGTCTCTTCAAAGGGCTGGCCGGGCGTCGCCGTGGCTTCATCCACCGCAAGCGCGGGTGAATCACCGCCGGCATCCAGGCCACGCAGGAAGACATACAGCACCCCGCCCATGCAGCGCTCGTAATCGTAGTCCTCACCGAGGCGCGCCTTGAGCAGACGGTGCAGCGCGAGGGTATAAAGCACGTACTGCAGGTCGTAACGGTGCTCGACCATGGCGCGGGCCAGCGACTCGCCAAGATAATCCTCGGGGCGCTCGCCCAGATAGTTGGATTTCCAGTCCAGCACGTACCAGCGCCCGCCGGACTGGAAGGTCAGATCGATGAAGCCCTTGAGCATGCCGTGCATGCGGCGTGGCGCGAGCCTGGGCCGCGAGCGCGGCAACGGCTCCAGCGCGGTGACCACGGCATCCAGCGGCAGACTGCGCGCATGGACAGCGGGCAGCCAGAATTCCAGCTCCGGCAGCCAGGCCTCCAGCCGGTTGAGCAGGATAGGCTCGCCCTCGAAGCCCTGCAGCGGGCGGGTCAGCGCCTGCTCCAGCCAGTCGGTGAGGCGCGGTTGCCAGCTGGCATCGAAGCCACCGAAATGCAGCCGCGAGCCCACCAGCCGCTCAAGCTCGCCGCGATAGTCATCCGCGCCGAGACGATCGAGATCCACCGCCTCCAGCAGGCCGTGCAGGAAGGTCCCCGGGCGCGGTCCGCGCGGGAAGTCATGCAGGTGGATCTCGCCCACCGTCATCGGCAGTCCGCCAGCCAGCAGCGGGCCGGACTGGCCCGCCACCTCGCGGTCCGGGCGCGTCAGGCCCTGCTCGCCTTCTTCCAGCGCGATCTCGGTAGCGCCCTCGGGCACGCGGTCATCCGCGGCATCGGCGGTGTCTTCCAGTGCCGCCGTCACCTGACGGGCATCGGTGAGCAAGGCGGTGTAGGAGGCGATCCACCAGTCATCCTCGATGCCGCCCGCGAAGTGGCGCGCGCCGTGGAAGTGCTGATCGCGCTCCGCCGGGGGCTGATATTCATGGCCCGCTGGCGCGGGCAGGCCGGAAACGCGCGCCAGGCCGGCAGACTGCTGATCACACCAGCCGTGCAGCGCGGCCTCGATGGCGCTGGCCTCGATGTCCGGGGTATCACTCAGGCCGAGCAGGTAGCCGACAGCGGTGGACGGCAGGCTCAGCTGCTTGCTGAAACCGCCCTTGCCGATGGGCGCCAGTCCCAGCCAGCAGGCGAACTTGGGCCGTGTCAGCGCCACGTAGAGCAGACGCACATCTTCCATCAGGCGTGCATGGTCGGCCGCCGCGATGGCCTCCCTGGAGGGCTTCTTGACCAGGATGCTGTCATCGAGCGCGTCATTCTCCTGATCGACTCTCCGAGCAGACACTTCCTCGTTATCGTCTTCCTCGTCAGCGCCTCCTTGGTCATCACCTCCCACGTCAGCCGAAGCCAGCCAGCGCTGCTTGAGGGTTAGCAGGCCGAAATTCCTGTCCGGCTCGGCGGCGCGGAAGCTGGCCATGAATGGCAGCAGCACGATGGGATACTCAAGCCCCTTGGACTTGTGGATGGTGACGACGCGTACCAGCCCCTCATCACTTTCCAGTCGCTGACTGAGGCTGTCGCTGTCCAGCGCTTCATGGCCCGACTCCAGCGCCTGATGCCACCAGCGCAGCAGCGCCTGCTCGCCATCGAGGCGCTGGGCGGCATTCTGGGCCAGCTCGCCAAGGTGCAGCACGTCCGTCAGAGCGCGCTCACCCCCGGCGCGCGCCGCCAACCGCTCACCGACCCGGAAGTCACGCATCACGCCGCGCAGCATCGGCAGCACGCCGCGCCGCTGCCAGTCACGGTGATAGCCATCGAAGCGCTCGACCTCGCGCTCCCAGGCCAGCTCATCCACCGCGAGGCGCTCGACCAGCGAGAGGTCATCCGCCAACAGGCGCGTCGCCAGCGCCGCGCGCAGACGGCGGTCATCCCGCGGATGGGCCACGGCCTCGAACAACTGCAGCAACTCGAAGGCCTCCGGCGTATCGAACACCGAGCTCTTCTCGCTCAGATAGACGCTGCGGATACCGCCTTCGGCAAGCGCCCCACGCACCGCTGCAGCCTCGCGCCCATTGCGCACCAGCACCGCGATATCGCTGGCGGCCACGCCACGCGGCGTCGCATCCCCTTCATCCATGAACACCAACCCCGGCTCGCCCGCCGCCAGGCGTTGTTGGCCCTCAAGCAGTGTCTGGATCTGGGTGCGGCAGGCGCGACTCATGGCGCGACGGTGGTCATCGGCGCTCAGGCGCTCACCGCTGGCCCACCACAGATTCAGCGCACAGGCGGCCTCTTCGCGGCCATCCGGATGACGCAGCACCAGTCGAGTGCGCGTGCCCTGGGCCTCGACCGGCTGGAAGGGGATGTCCTCACTGCCGAAGGGCGCCTGATGCTGGGCGAACAGCGCATTCACCGCGGATACCATCGCGGCGCTGGAGCGGAAGTTGCGCGGCAGGGTGAAGCGCGAACTGGTGACCTTGCGCGCCGCCAGATAGGTGTCGATATCGGCGCCGCGGAAGGCATAGATGGCCTGCTTGGGATCACCGATCATCAACAGCGTGCTGGGCGCCTCGTCAGCATTGCCATTGACAGCATCACTGCTGAAGTCATCGTCGTCGGTCGGGCCATCGCCCGCGGTCTGCGGATAGATGCGCCGGAAGATGCGGTACTGGACCGGGTCGGTGTCCTGGAATTCGTCGATCATCGCCACCGGCAGCTCCTGACGAATCTGGCGCGCCAGACGCTGGCTGGCCTCACCATTGAGCGTCGGGTCCAGCGCGTGATCGAGATCATTGAGCAGGTCCGAGAATTCCCACAGCCCGAGGCGGCGCTTCTCACAGATCAGGGCGCGGGCGACGCTGTCACGCGCGTGCACGGCGACCTGATCCAGCAGCACGGCGTCCGGTGCCGGTACCTCGGCCAGCAGGTCCAGCGCCGCGAAGAAGGGGTGACGCGGCGTCTGGCAATTCTTCTTGGTGCCCTTCTCGAGCTTGGCCTGACTCAGCCAGCACAGCTTCTTGCTGTCGAGCATGTCGGCGGCGAAGTCGTGCTCGCCGCTGGCCAGCCAGGCGGCCGTCGCCGCCAGGCGAGGCTCGAGTTCGGCCTCCTTGTAGCTGTTGCCGTTGAGCGCCTTGCTGGCGAAGGCCTCGCTCATCACGTCGCGGATGGCCGGCTCATCGAAGCTTTCCTCGACGGCGCGACGGGCGGCCTCCTGTTGCTGACGCCACTGTTCGGCATTGCCGAGCAGCTCGCTCAGGTCATGCGGGGCCTCAAGACATTCACCGTCGCGATACAGCGGGCGTGGCGTGCCGTCACGCAACAGGCCGCGCAGCTCCTCTCCCAGTGCTTCCGGGCCGGCCCAGCGCCCACGGATCAAGGCCTGCCACTCGCGGGCCAGCGGATAGAACTCGCAGCGCCAGTAATCCTCGACGCAACGTGTCAGCAGTGACTGGCCGTCCTGTAGCAGCTCGGCACCGAAGCGTCCGCCGGCATCGAAGGCATGCCGACTGAGCATGCGCTGACAAAAGCCGTGGATGGTGAAGATGGCGGCGTCATCCATCAGGCGTGCGGCCTGATCGAGGCGCCGCGCCGCCGCGGCCTTGAGGCGCGATGCGTCCTCGGCAGGTGAGGGTGTCAGCAGCGGCGCGAGCAACTCGGCCAGCACCGGATCAGGACTGGCACGCTCCAGCAGCGCCTCACGCGCCTGCTTGAGGCGCGCACGAATGCGGTCACGCAGCTCTGCGGTGGCGGCTTCGGTGAAGGTCACCACCAGAATCTCCGGCGGCGTCAGCGGACGCGGATAGCTCACGCTGGCCGCCTGCCCGGACAAGGGCCCGAGCACCAGCCGCACGTAGAGCGCGGCGAGGGTGAAGGTCTTGCCGGTGCCGGCACTCGCCTCGATCAGATGCTGACCGAGCAGGGGCAGCGTCGGTATATCGAGGGCCTGGCCCTGCACGACTTGATCCATCTCGTCACTCATTGCCGCTTCCTTGTCCTGAGCGATGCCACTCCTCACGCCGCTCCTCAGGTCACTCTCCACACCGCGCATGCCTTCCATTCTGGTATCGCTCATGACTGCCCCTTCCCGGTGGCAAGCTCCACCGCGCGTTCGCCGAGAATGCCCTGTCGCACGCCGATCATGCTCTCGATCAACGGCTGGTAGAGCTGCACGCTGTTGAGCACGCCGCCGGCCTGTGCAAAGGCGTCAAACTCCGGCCACAGCTCGCCCAGCGCGCCTTCCTGACGCCTGAGCGCCTGGGGGCCCTTGAAGATGTCTTCGCTGAAGCGGGTTTCCATGGCGCGCGACAGGCTGTCAGCAAGCCAGGGCTTGTGAATGGCGGCCAGCGCCGTCTCAAGGGTTGGCGTGCCGTCAGCGGCCTGCGCCTTGAGTGCGCCGAACAAGGCATTGCGATCCTCCTCGCCCACCACTTCCCAGAGGGTGGTCGCTAGTTCCAGCGCGGCGGCCAGCGGCGCCTGCCAGCCCCGGGCATACGCCTTGACGAGATGGCGCAGCGCGGCCTCGGCCTGCTCGATGCGCAGCGCGGGGAACAGCAGCCAGCGGTCCTCGAACACCGCCAGCCACTGATAGCCTTCACGACGCGTGCCCTGATTACCCGCCACTTCCCCGAGGCCGGGACGCGCGTTGGCCATCAGCCAGTCGAGATAGCCGGCCAGCAGGCGATGCGGCTTGCCGAGCTTCTTGTAGCGCCCTTCCTTGCCGGGCTTGAGGGTGCCGAAGTGGGTCGCCTCCAGCGTGGCCAGCAGGCGGCTCTCGCCCTCGGCGTCATCGCGCAGCTGCTGACGGCTGATCAGACGCGTGGTGAGCGTCACCCGCAAGGGCTTGCCGCCCTCATCCTGCATCACCAGCGGTACCTCGAGGGTGCGCGGCGGCAGCGAGATGGCATCGCTGAGCTGGTCACGCCAGCTGGCCAACTGCTGGTCGAGACGCTTGAGGCGCGGTTCGATCAAGGCATCGGCAAAGCCCAGCGCCGGCAGCCGCCCGGCCCGGCGCAGACGTTCGGCGGCCAGCGGCAGTGACTGCCCGGCAAGCGCGGCATCCAGCAGCTCGCGGGTCAGGGTGAAGTTCTCCAGCCCATCGGGGGCGAAGGGTTCGTTGTCCTCATCCGGCACCTCGGCATCGCGGAAGCGTACGCCGACGCGGTCCAGCCCCAGCTGCCAGGGGCGACGCAGAAAGCGCGCCAGTGAGTCCGCGCCGAGGCGCAGATGGGACTCCGGCGCCTGCTCCACCAGCTGCCTCAAGGCAGTCGCTGCCGCCGCTTTTACCTGACTGGCATTGCTTGGGTTTTCCTGAAGTGTTTCAGTCACTTGAGCCTGCCCCGCCGCGCGATACAGGCTCGACCAGCTGGCGTCATAGCTGAACAGATCGACGGACGCCGCCTGGCAGGCATGGAAGTAGCGCCGCGAGAAGGGTTGCAATGGATGCTCGGTGATCAGGCGCTCGCGCAGGGCAGCTTCGCGAGAGACACTCGGTGCCTCGGCATGCGTCTCGGGAGTCCAGCCCAGCTCGATGTAATCAAGCAATTCCCCGACCAGCACCGAGGGCGGTCGCTCGCCGTTGTCGCGTTGGTCACGCCCGACCCACGAGATCGACAGGCGATCCCGCGCCGCCAGCAGCGCTTCCAGGAACAGGTAGCGATCATCGTCGCGCCGTGAGCGGTCGCCCGCCTGCGGGCGGCTGGCCATCAGGTCGAAATCCTGCGGCATGCGCACCCGCGGGTAGTCGCCATCGTTCATGCCCAGCAGGTGCACTTCGCGGAAGGGAATCGCACGCATCGGCATCAGGGTGGCGAAGTTGACCCGCCCGGCGAGGAAGCGCTGGGCGAGACCGCCGCTGTCCAGCTCGCCACGCAGCGCCTCGCGCACCACCTTGAGCGACAGGCAGCCCTCGAAACCGGCCTGCTGCCAGCCCTTGTCGAGGCGCGAGAGCGCCGCCTGTAGGCGTGCCAGAATGTCGAATTCCTCGGCACTGTCCGGGCTGAGACTCTCCTCCCACAATCGCTGAAGCGTAGTCGCCCAGTCCGCTGGCGTACGCGAGGTGTCCAGCCAGCGGCGCCAGCGATCCAGGCTCTCGATCAGCTCGCCGACCTTGCCTGCCAGTTCGGCCTCGAGACCGGCCACTTCATCGAAGGGCACCACGCCGTCGAAGCTCAGGCCGTTCATGTCGACAAGGCCGTCCATCAGATCATTTATCTGGCCGTCGCTATGCCCCTCACCCAGCTCACCATAAGTCGGAGCGCCAGCCGTCGGGGAGCCGACCGCCGGGGCGCCGGCCGCCGGGGTGCCGGTGGCGTAGCCCAGCAGCATACGCTCGAGCCCGAAGCGCCAGCTGTTCTCGTCGAGAGGCATAAAGCCGAGCTGCTCACGGTGCTCACCGGAGAGCCCCCAGCGCACGCCGCTGTCGGCCAGCCAGCGTCGCAGGCGCTCGAGCTCGCCCTCCTCGATGGCGAAGCGACGCCGGAAGGCGGCGACATCCAGTGCATCCAGCACCTCGCTGACACCGAGGCGGCGCTCCGGCAGCTCCAGCAGCATCAAGACCAGTCCGAGCAGCGGATTGGCCTGACTGGCCACCCGGTCGGCGATGGTGAAGGGAATATGGCGCGGATTGCCCGGCGGCAGCTGACCAAAGACCGCCTCGATATAGGGAGCATATCGGTCGATATCCGGCACCATCACCAGGATGTCGCGCGGCCGCAGCGGCTCGCCTTCACCACGTTTCTCGGCGTCATGGGCCCGCTCGAAGGCCGCCAGCAGGCGGTCATGGAGAATCTCGACCTCGCGCAGCGCCGAGTGGGCGCTGACCAGGCTGATGGAGTCGTCATCGGCCGCGAGCACCCGCGGACTGCCCTCGGCTAGGGCACGCTCGCCGGGGTGGACCAGCTCGAGTATCTCGTCCTGGATCTGCTGCAGCAGTGGCGCCTGCTCGGGTGGCGTGTCCTCGCTGATGCGCGGTACGAAGACGTCCAGCTCGAGATCGAAGCCGCTGTCGCGCCCCGACAGCGCACTCTCGAATTCATACAGGCTGACGATGAAGTCACGCCCCTGTGCGCCAAGCCCTGCCAGCAGCGGGTTGGCCTTGAGGTGCAACTCCTCCTCCGCCAGCCCGATCAGAGCCGGTGCCTCGGGGTGACGGGCACGCTGTTGCGCGAGGCGCTCGCTGTCCATGCGCTGGCTGTCGGCTCGCGAACTACGCCGCACGGCCTCGCGGTCGGAGACGATATCGCCCCAGTAATGGCGGCAGGGATTGGTGATCATCAGGTAGATGTCCATCACCCCGGACAGCGCATGCAGCGCATCCAGCGTCTGGCCCGGCAACGCCGAGATACCGAACACGAACAGCCGTGGCGGCAGCGGGTGACGGCGTGTCGAGGGCAGTGTCTCCAGCGCGCGCGCCGCCGCGACGAAGCGACCATGCAGGGCGGCGCGGTGATGCTGGCGGCTGCTGGATGGCGCATCGGCCAGTACCGCTCGCCACAGTGCCGGCTGCCACTGCTGACTGTCCGGCAGGTTGTCGGGCAGCAGATTGGCCGGCAGCTCGCTTGCGGCCTGCTGGCGCGCGAAGGCATCCCGGAAGTTGTCGTCTTCAAGCCCGCTCTCCCAACTGCGCACCCACTCGGGGCGATAGTTGAGGTACTGATCGAACAGATCCGCCAGCTGGCAGGCCAGCTGCCACTGCTGACGTTCGGCCTCGGGGCCTTCGGGCATCGCTGGCAATGCGTCCTCACCGACCGCCTCGATCAACTGGCCACGCTCGTCGCGACACAGGTAATCCCTGAGCGGCGCATAGCATTCCGCCTGGGATTCATCGGCCAGCAGCCCCGGCAGCAGGCGCAACAGACGCCAGGCAAGCGGACCCTTGTCGAAGGGCGACAGCTCCGGAATCTCGTCGCCCAGCACGCCACCCAATACCCCGCGATAGGCACGCCACACGAAACTTGAGGGCAGTGGGAAATCCACCGAGGCGGCGATGCCATCGGCCTCGGCCAATGACAATCTCAGCCACTGGGCCATGCCGTTGGACTGGACGAGGAAGGTTTCCGGCACCAGCGGAGGCTGAGGCGCGGCCTTGATCACCTTGAGGGCCAGATCGCGCAGGTCCTCGAGGTGATTGGCGTGAAGAACGGTAAACATGCGGGCATCCTGCTGGGAGTGACAACTCGGCCATCGTGGCCGTGGCAAGCCGCTGCGCGGAAGAGACAATGAATGGCTCTATCCTAGCGTCGCCGTGGCGCCGGCCCAAACGAAAAACGCGCACCACCCTGAGGGTGATGCGCGTTTTCAGGCAGAGGCAGGCCACAAGGGCCTGCCTCTCATCCTGCGATGCCGGATACGCTGATCAGATGATGCGCATCAGTTCGCGGCCGCGCGGGCTGATCGCCAGCCACAGGCCGAGCACCACGCCCATCAGTGACAGCGCCGCCACGTACCAGGTGGGCGACAGCGGCGAGACGGTCATCATCAGCGAGACCAGAATCGGCGTGAAGCCACCGAAGATGGCGTAGGCGACATTGTAGGAGAACGACAGGCCGGTGAAACGCACCGCCGGCGGGAAGCCGCGGATCGCGATGCTCGGCACCGCGCCGACGATGCCGACGCTGAAGCCGGTCAGGCAATAGAGCGGCACCAGCAGGCTGGGGTCTGAGTGCATGGTGGCGAGGAAGACCCAGTAGGTGATGCCCAGCAGAGCGCTCCACAGCACCAGGGTGACGCCGGCGCCGATGCGATCGACCATGTAACCGGAGACGATGCAGCCGATGCACACCGCCACGATCGCCAGGCTGTTGGCGGAGAAGGCGGCGGCACGAGTCAGGCCCTCGAGCTCCGCGATCAGGCTCGGCGTCATCAGGATCACGACCACGATGGCGGCGGTCAGAATCCAGGTGACGGCCATCGCCACGGCAATCGCCGGACGCTGTTCACGCAGGATCATCTTCAAGGGCAGCTCGGCGGCCAGCGCCTTCTTCTGCTGCATCTCGGCGAATACCGGCGTCTCGTGCAACCAGCGACGCAGATAGACCGAGAACAGCCCGAACACGCCACCGATGATGAACGGAATCCGCCAGGCGAAATCACTGACCTCTTGCGGGGTATAGACACTGTTGATGGCGCTGGCCATCAGCGAGCCGAGCAGGATGCCGCCCACCAGCCCCATCGAGAGGGTGCCGCAGGCCAGGCCATTGTGACGCGGTGATACGTGCTCGCTGACGAACACCCAGGCACCCGGCACCTCACCACCGACCGCCGCGCCCTGGAACAGGCGCAGGATGATCAGCAGCAGCGGCGCCCACATGCCGATGACGGCATAGGTCGGCAGCATGCCCATCAGCAGGGTCGGCAGCGACATCATGAAGATGGACAGCGTGAACATCTTCTTGCGGCCCAGCGTATCGCCGAAGTGGGCCATGATGATGCCACCCAGCGGGCGCGCCAGATAACCGGCGGCAAAGATGCCGAAGGTCTGCACCTGACGCAGCCACTCGGGAATGTCGGGCGGGAAGAACAGCTGACCGACGACGGTGGCGAAGAACACGAAGATGACGAAGTCATAGAACTCGAGGGCGCCGCCGAGAGCGGACAGACCGAGTACCTTGATGTCACCACGCTTGAGCGAATGTTCGTTGGGCAAATCGTGAGCAGCGGAGGCGGAGCCCGCTGCGGGGACGGAATCGTTCATGGATCTCTGTTTAGCGGGGGCTGGTGTCCAGCGATGGTCAAGGGTGATTCACGTGTCGCACATCTTGTCTTGGAGGCTTTCAGTCGGGGAGACATCATCCTGTCGAGAAACATCATCGAATCGAGAGACATCATCCAACCGAGAAACATCATCCATCACGGAGCGGAAATCGTGCTGATGATGACTGAAAGCACCGGGGTTGCCCCGGAGGCGTGGCGATCACGCGGAATCCTGCCAGCGTACGACGCATCACTGCATTGCAAAAAACACAATACAGATCGATGCAATCATGCGTCTCATGTATCGCGTCCAGAGTAGCAAAGGCGACCTTGGCTGGGTAGCGTTCGCTCACTGTTTGGCAGGGGGCTTGCGGGAAATCACCCCGACCTTGGCAAGAGTCGGCATGAAAAACCCCAGTGCCTCGACAAGGCGGACCGGGGTGGTGGACATCATTCTACGTAGTTCAAGCAATGAGGGATGTGGTGGGCGTCATACAGTGAGTCATCTTCCCTCGCCTGCCGGGCGATGCCCGAGGCTCAGGTTCAGGTTCAAGTTCAGGTTCATCGACAAGCGTCAGCTGCAGTAGCCCCAGCCTTCCAGACGCTGGCGAATGTCCTCGACCCGCTGACGGTTCTTGCCGAGATCGGAGTGCCCTCTGCGCGAAACGCTGCGCACATGACAGACCCCCTCCTCTTCATTGCAGACGATTTCCACATCATCGACGAAGCCCAGCACGGGAGTGTGGAACTCGGCGTGCAGATAGCCGCCATCTTCGCTGACGATTTCAGCATGCCCCATGGATTCTATGATGCCGTGCAACTTCTCCATCGCACTGACGCAGCAGTCCTGCGGCATCGGGAGTGGCGCGACATAATGCTTGCTGTCAGTGGCTTGGGAACTGACCCCGTTGGGGGTACTGGGGGCCGGAGCCAGCATGCCATCATGCAGGCCGAGATTGTCGGGACGAGGTGAAGCAAAAAGACCTTGGCGCATTTCGAATCCTTCCTGTCATCTCTGGGCGTCGGTAACAGCATCCTCTGTCACCAGCCTGATTGTTATCCAAGTCAGCGTGAAGACGTTGCGAAGACTGTGCACAAGAAAGCCCCATGCGGGCTTCTCCGCTGATGTGATTCGCTTGAGGCAACTCCCACACGCTGCCATCGCGTGGGCTTGTCGGTGAGTGACAAGGGCCTCGACTTTCAGCGTAGCGACTTTTGTCGATTTTGCCCGTGGAAGGCCTTGATCCAGATCATCTGCCTGATAATGCGCCGCACCTTGAGCGGCTTGAGGCTGCGCCCTCTTCCGCCCCAGCGAAGCCAGACCGTACACTGGTCAGCATTTCACCCGGCCCGGCTTGCCCCAGCCCAGCCGCCGGCCAGACGACTTCGCAAGGACCCCATCGTGAGCTTCCGCTTTCTGCATACCTCCGACTGGCATCTCGGCCAGAGCTTTCACGGCCAGAGCCGCCATGTCGAACATGCCGCCTTTCTCGACTGGCTGCTCGGGCAGCTCAAGAGTCTCGCGCCGGATGCGCTGCTGATCGCCGGAGACCTGTTCGATGTGGTCAATCCGAGCCTGGCTGCTCAGGAGCTGCTCTACGACTTCATCGTGCGCGCCCACGAGCAGGACGCGGCGCTCGAGATCGTGATGATCGCCGGCAATCACGACTCCGGCTCGCGCATCGAGCTTCCGGCTGCCCTGCTGGCACGTCTCAAGACCCATGCATTGGGTCGCGTGCGCTGGGTGGATGATTCCGCCGACGGCGGCGATGCCCACAGCCTCGACTGCCAGCATCTGCTGGTGCCCTTGCATGATCGTGACGGCAAGCGCCGCGCCCTGTGTCTGGCGGTGCCCTTCCTGCGCCCGGCCGAGGTCACCGGCCTGAGCAGCGGCGAGCAAGCCGAACAGGAAGGACAAGCCGCAGGCAAGGCCGAACGCACCCGCAGCGAGGCCTACCGCGACGGCGTGGCCCGTGTGCACGAGCAGCTGGTCAGCGAGGCGCGTGCCGCCCGCCAGCCCGGCGAGGCGCTGATCGCCATGGGTCACGCGCACATGCGTGACGGCGAGGTCTCCGAGAACAGCGAGCGTCCGATCCTGATGGGGGGCGAAGAGGCGCTCTCGACCAGCCTGTTCCCCGACGACATCGCCTATGTGGCGCTCGGCCACCTGCATCGTCCGCAACGCGTGGGCGGCCAGGAGCGTATTCGCTATTGCGGCACGCCGCTGGCGATGGACTTCTCCGAGGTCGACTATGGTCATCGCATTCTCGAGGTCACGCTCGACGAAGACAGGCTCGACAGAGTCGAGGAGCATCGCGTGCCCTGCCATGTCGCGCTCACGCGCATCGGCCCTGCGCCACTGAGCGAGATCACGACCCGGCTCACGGCGCTGGCCGCCGAGGCAGACCGTGAACTCGAACAGGCACGCTGGCCATGGCTGGAAGTGACCGTGCAACTGGAGGCGCCGCTGATCGACCTGCGCGCGCGCATCGAGGCACTGCTGGAAGATGCTCCGTTGCGCCTGATCAAGCTGGTCACGCGCTACCCGAAACCCAGTCTCGAGAATCGCCAGCCGAAGGGCGTGAAACTTGATGAGCTGGGACCGATGGGGCTGTTCGAGCGCCACTATCGCGCCACCTATGACAGTGAACCAGACCCGACGCTGATCGAGGATTTCGCCCAGCTGCTCGAGGAAGTCGAGGCCGCGCGTGAGGCGCGCCTCGAAGGTGAGTCGGCCACCCGGCCCGCTCGCAAGGCAGACAAGACGGCTTCGACAGACAAGGCCAAGGGAGGTCAGGCATGAAGATTCTCGCCCTGCGCCTCGACAACCTGGCCTCACTGGCCGGCGCACATGCAGTCGACTTCGAGAAGGCGCCGCTGTCCGATGCCGGCCTGTTCGCCATTACCGGCCCCACCGGGGCCGGCAAGAGCACGCTGCTCGATGCCCTGTGCCTGGCGCTCTATGGCACCACACCACGACTGCGCCAGACGCCGAGTGGCGGCCAGCTGGAGGATGTCGGCGAGCATCAGCTGACCCTCAAGGACCCGCGCAGCCTGCTCCGGCGTGGCTGCGGAGAAGGCAAGGCCGAGGTGGACTTCATCGGCCGCGATGGCCTGCGCTATCGCGCCAGCTGGACGGTCAGCCGCGCACGCGGCAAGCCCGGTGGACGCCTGCAGAATGCCAAGCAGCATTTACAGTTGCTGACGCCTGACGATGACACCCAGCCGGCTCAGACCCTCAACACCACCAGCAACGATGCCAAGGCGTTGATCATCGACAAGCTGGGGCTCAACTTCGAACAGTTCACCCGCGCCGTGCTGCTGGCCCAGAGTGAGTTCAGCGCCTTCCTGCGCGCCAATGACAACGAGCGCTCGGAACTTCTGGAGAAGCTGACCGATACCGGCCATTACTCCGAGATCTCGATGGCGGCCCATGAGCGTGAGAAAAAAGCCCGCGAAGCCGTCAGCGAACTGGAGCGCCAGCTGGAAGGCCAGCTACCGGCCAGCCCGCAGGAGCGCCAGGCGCTTGAGGAGGAGGTGCGTCTACGCCAGACGGCCATGACCCGGCTCAGCGAACAGCATGATGCGCTGACAGCCTATCACCAGTGGACCACCACGGCAGGCGAGCTCGAACAGGCCCTGCGTCAGGCGCAGCAGGAGCAGACCGAGGCCCTCGCCGCCAGCGATGCGCTTTCCCATCAGCGCGGGCAACTCAGCGCCCTGGAAGCCCTCGCGCCGATTCGCCCTGCCCTGCTGCGCCTCAAGGCGATCGCGCCGCAGCATGCGCAGCTGGTCACGCAACTGGCCCAGCTGGAGCAGCAGCTCGGTACTCTGTCGCCCAGAGTTGAGCAGGCCCGAGCCGCCAGGCACACCGCCGATGAACGCATGCAGCGCTGCGATACCTGGCGCGGCGAGCAATTGCCGAAGCTTGAAGAGGCACGTCAGGTGGCCTCGCGTCTGGCGCAGCAACGCGAAGCACACGCCAGCCAGCAGAGTGAACAGCAACGCCTGCGCGATACGCTCGTCCAACATCGGCAGGAGCTGGAGGCTCAGGATCGCCAGCGCCAGCAGCTGGAGCAGCAACTCCAGCTGCTGCAGGCAACGCTGGTCGACGAGTCCGGCCAGCCGCTGCGCGATGCTGAAGACTATCGTGACCAGCTGCAACGTCAGCGCGATGCATTGCTGGAACTGAAGCCCGTACTCAGCGAGCAGATCAGTGGTCTGGCCCGCCGTGATGAGGTGCAGCAGCGTCTTGTCGAGCTGGAGAAGCAGCTGCCCCGACAGCAACAGGCGTTGAGCGAGGTGGCTGCCCGGCAGGCGCAGGCATTGCAGGCCCGTGATCAGGCGCGCCACGAGGAAGACGCCGAACGCCGCCAGCAGGAGCAGGAGCGTCTGGCACGCAGCGACAACGTGATGGCGCTGCGCCGCGGGCTGGTCCAAGGCGAGGAGTGTCCGGTGTGCGGCAGCCACGAGCACCCCGCCGCCGGCCAGGCCGCACCGGCCGAGGCGCTGATCGCTCAGCTGGAACAGCAGGCCCGCGAACGCCTTGACCAGCGCCGCCAGGCCACGGCCACCGCGCAGCAAGCCATGGAGGCGGCCAGTCACGAGCACGCGCGCCTCGAGCAGCAGCTCGGCTATCTGCAGCAGGAACAGACCCAGCTGCATACGGAGCGGCAACGCTTGCAGCAGCAGACGCAGACCTGCCAGTCGAACCTGACCGATCTTCTGGCCCGGCACTCGCTGTCGGAGCAGCCCCAGCTTGCACGATTACCGCAGTTGCCTGCTGCCCAGGCACTGCAACTGATCGAGCAGCGCCTTGAGGAACTGGACGCCCACCAGAACACGTTGGTGACGACGCTGCGTCAGCTGACGCCGCTGCGCGAGCAACGCCAGGCACTGGCAACACGCCACGCCACGCTGACGACGCAATGTCAGCATGGCGAAACGCAGCTTCAACAATGCGAGACGCAGATCACTGCGCTGGCGAGCGAGATCGAGCAACTCAGCGCCACGCTTGCCCAGCAGCTGAGCGCAGACCCCAAGCGACAGCATGCCAGCGTCAGCGACTGGTCCGACTGGATCGAGTCGCTGACCACCCGGATGCGCAACGAGCAAGAGGATGCGCGGCAGGCACTGCAGGAGTTGAGTGACCAGCAACAGCAGCTGACGCAGCAGCAGGCCAACCTGCAGCAACGCCAGACGGAGCTGCGCGAGGAGCAAGACTCGCTCGACAGCGAACGCGCGCATTGGCAGGCCGCGAATCCCGGCCTGGATGACACGCGCATCGCGGAGTTGCTGGCCATCGAGGATCACGAGCTGCAGGCACTGCGCCAGCAACTCCGTAGCGCCCATGAGCGAGTCGCACGGGCGGATGCCCTGTGTGAGGAGCGCAATGCGCGTCAGCTCACCCATTGGCAGGCCGCTCGGACCTCCAGCTGGCAGACGGTACTCGAACAGCTGGCAGCGCCCGCTGTGGGCAGACCAGGGGAGGACACAGCGGGAGAAGGCACAGCGGAGGACAGTGCATCGGGGGCTGAGGAGGCAGGCGTCATTCGTGCTCAGGCCAGGCAGGCAATTGAGCTACAGTCGCAACTGCTGTCTTCCCGCAGTCAGCAAGCAGCAGAACAAGCCCCTGACGGCGATAGCCTGACGGAGCTTGCAAGTCTGCTCGCCAGCCTGACCGCGGCGCTCAAGACACCGCTCAACCAGGTGCGAGAAGCTCATCAGGCAGCGCAGGCCGCGATACTCAATGATGATCAACGTCGTAGTGGCAGCGCTGAACTCGGCGAGCAGCTGGCCCGCGCCCGCGCAGTCCATGAGCGTTGGGGAGCACTGTCGGAGCTGATCGGCAGTGCCAGCGGCGCCAGGTTCCGCACCATCGCCCAGGCCTTCAATCTCGAACGCCTGATCGAGCATGCCAACCTGCATCTGGCCAACCTGGTACGCCGCTATCGTCTGGCACGCGGCGCCAGCCCGCTGGGACTGGTGGTGGTGGATACCGAGATGGGTGACGAGCTGCGCAGCGTGCACTCGCTGTCCGGAGGCGAGACCTTCCTGGTCTCGCTGGCGCTGGCATTGGGTCTGGCGGGCATGGCCTCCGGCGAGCTACGCATCGAATCGCTGTTCATCGATGAAGGCTTCGGCAGCCTTGATCCGGACTCGCTGGCCCTGGCGATGGAGGCACTGGATGGCCTGCAGGCCAGCGGCCGTCGCGTCGGCGTGATATCGCATGTGGCCGAGATGCACGAACGCATTCCGGTACGTATTGCGGTGCGACCCTCGGGCAACGGCCAGAGCCGACTGGAGATCGAAGGCTAGCGGCGGTCAGGCATCGCGAAGCCGCTTTAGGCGGCGGCTGGCGAGCTGATCCGCCAGTCGGGTCGGCTCGGGCAGCTTGGTCTTGCCCAGACAGTGCAGGGTCATCGCCAGCGCCGTGTCCAGGTTCATGCGCTGGCCCGGCGAGACGAACACCGGCTTGACCTTCGCGCGCGAGCGCAGCACGGCGCCCAGCTGGCTGCGCTGTTCGCGTCTGGGCAGCTCGGTATTCTCGATGATGCCGAGCTCGCCATCCGCCTCACGCACGCGATCGGTCAGCGCGACCCAGTCACCGCGCGCATCGCCCGGTTCGCCATGCTTGCCGCACAGACGCTTCTTGGCCACGCCGAAGGATGGCAGGTCACACCACAGGCCGAGATGCGCCGCTACGCCCAGGCGGCGTGGATGGGCGATGCCGTGGCCGTCCACCATCAGGCATTCAGGCGCACGCTCCAGTGACTCCAGGGCAGCGATGGCGGCGGGCAGCTCCCGAAACGACAGCAAGCCCGGAATATACGGCATGCGGGTCGGCTGACGGATCAGCTGCTGCTCGAGGGGTTCGAGCGTCGCCAGATCCAGCGTCACCACCGCCGCACGTGTCACCTCGCCCTCATCCTCGAAGCCGATATCGACCCCCGTGATGGTCGCTGGCCACTCGTCGAGGCTTGTACCCCAGGGCGGCGTCAGCGTCAGTCGAGTGGCCATTTCGCGTTGCTTGGCAACGGCGGCGGCAGGGTCGAGATTCCAATCATGCAGTGCTGTCGTCCACTCACTCATGCACTTACTCATGCATTCCCTCACGGCGGTTGCGGGTCTTTCTCCCTCAGATGCTATCGATCGCCCTCACCTTCAAGCTGCTTGCCCAGTGAACGCAGCACCTCCGCCGCCTGATTGCGGAAGATATCCAGTCCGTTGCCGACCTCCCCCATGCTGCGTTCCAGCTGACGCGACAACCGGTTGGACAGCGGCTGGTCCGCGCGTGCCAGCAGCTGCTCCGGCGTCATGTCGAGCACCAGTCGGTAGCGGATGTCGCCGGGCGCCGCAGCCGCCAGCGGGTCACTGACCGCCTCACGAGTGAAGCGCGCGAAATCGATGCTGGCCGCCTTGTCGCCGCCATCAGGACGAATCAGCAGGCGATGGATCTGACCACGGGTGTCACTGAGCACATCCTCGACCTTGCCCAGGGCTTCGCCCTGCGGTGAGACCACCGGCGCCAGACGCAGGGCCTCCAGCGAAACCAAGGGCACGCGAATTTCCGGCGTGGCATGGCTGGCCGGGATATCGGATTCGGCGTGGGCCGTCGTGACTGGCCCCCATGGTGACACCAGCAGAGCACACAGCATCAGCTGGCGGGCAGGCGTGGCCTGCAGGCCACGGCGCAGGGCATCGAGTGAAGAGATCATCTGTGCATCCTCGGGAAATGATGGACGGTGGACGCTCCACCGCTATGACAGCACAGGATACCAGCCCCGGTGACGCCTTTCGTCCAGGCACAAAAAAACCGGCACCTCGTGAGAGATACCGGTCTTTTCAGAAGCCGTGGCCAGCACTGCGATCAGTACCGGCCAGGCTCAAGCTCGAGACCCAGACCTGATCAGGCGCGACGACGGTCGTCGTTGCCACCTTCACGGCGCTGCGGACGAGCGCCCGCGCCGTCTTCTGCCAGTTCCAGCGGGCGGCCAGCGACGCGAGCACGCGCCATCTTGGACACGATGCTGGTCGGCAGACCGCTCGGCAGTTCCACGACACTGTGCGTGTTGCGGATGTCGATGCGACCGATGCGTGACCCTTCGATGCCGCCTTCGTTGGCGAGAGCGCCAACCAGCTGGCCCGGCTTGACGCCGTCACGGTGGCCGACGGCCACACGGTAGAGCTTCATGCCTTCACGTGCGACCGGCGCGGAGTTGCGACGCTCACCACGTTCCGGACGCTCGGAACGCTCACCGCGCTCGGAACGCTCGTTGCGACGCGCACCCGGCTTCGGCAGAGACTGGATCGGCGTCTCTTCGGCGCGAGCCATCTTGACGAAGACAGCGGCCAGCTCGACCGGATCGTGACCTTCTTCGACCAGGCTCTGGACCAGAGCGCGGTGACCGTTGGAGCTGCTGCCCAGGGCTTCGACGACGCGAGCACGGAAGGCGGCGTCACGGTGGCCACGGATCTCTTCTTCGCTCGGCAGCTGGCGTTCGGTGATGCGCTGGCCCAGGGCCTGCTCCATCCAGCGAACCTTGCGCATTTCGCGACCGCTGACGAAGGTGATGGCGCGACCTTCACGACCGGCACGGCCAGTACGGCCAGTACGGTGGACGAAGGATTCGCTGTCGCCCGGCAGGTCGTAGTTGAAGACGTGGGTGATGCGCGCCACGTCCAGACCACGAGCGGCGACGTCGGTCGCGACCAGCACGTCGACCTTGCCACGCTTGAGGCGAGTCACGGTGCGCTCGCGCAGGGACTGGTCCAGATCACCGGACAGCGCTGCCGCGGAGATACCGCGAGCGATCAGCTGTTCGACGACAGTGGTACAGGCGGCACGGGTACGCACGAAGACGATGGCCGCATCGACGGTCTCGACTTCCAGCAGACGTGACAGCGCTTCGAGCTTGGCGCCGCCTTCGACACGCACCATCATCTGTTCGATGGTGGAAGCGGTACGCGATTCGGACTTGATGGCAACCTTGACCGGATCAACCAGGTAGCGGTTGACGATACGCTCGATCTCGGTCGGCAGCGTCGCGGAGAAGAAGACGCGCTGCGCTTCCTTCGGGGTATCGGCGACGACGCGCTTGACGTCATCGATGAAGCCCATGCGCAGCATCTCATCGGCTTCATCCAGCACGAGGGCTTTCAGGCCGTTCAGGTTCAGGCTCTTGCGGTCCAGGTGGTCGATGACACGACCCGGGGTGCCGACGACGATCTGCGCGCCGCTCTTGAGGCTGCGCATCTGCTCGCGGTAGTCCTGACCACCGCAGAGAGTGGCCACTTCCAGGCCACGCATGAACTGACCGTAACGTGTGAAGTTGACGGCGACCTGTTGGGCCAGCTCACGGGTCGGGGCCAGCACGAGAACCTGCGGTTCACGGCGGTCGAGGTCCAGACGGGTCAACAGCGGGAGTGCAAAGGCAGCGGTCTTGCCGGTACCCGTCTGTGCCTGGCCGATCATGTCACGGCCTTCGAGCAGACTCGGGATGGTCTGAGCCTGGATCGGGGACGGAGTTTCGTAGCCCAGCTTCTCGAGAGAGGTCAGGACGGCAGGCAGCAGGGCAAGATCGCTGAAGCGATCGACGACGGAAGTCGTGGTCATGTATATCTCACACCTAAATGGCTACAAGTAAGGCTTGCAGCTGAAGAATGGGTCGGGTTGAACCGACACGAAGCGTAAGGGCTCCGTCTGGCGATGCAGTCAGGCACGAGGCGCTGGCATCATCAGAAAAAACGTACGAGTGCTGGACGTCTTGGCATGGACGGGCCCGGGTTGCTCTGAAGGTGGACGCAATTCCACTTTCAGGCACAACGCTGCGGCGACCGTACAGCAACCAGAGGCTCTTCTACTCAGAGTCTCGGGGCGCTCCATCATGCACACTGTGGACAGGGACGGGTCTTGCATCGCGGCGGCCGGACATCGATCGAATCGAGGGGTCACGGATGGCTGGGGCAAGCTACGCCACGCGGTCCGGGAGGCGCGAAATACCGGCTGATGGCCAAAAGAAAGGCGATCACGTCGGGCTCGGCTACTCAGGATGGTGGGTCACTACATGCGAGGAGCTGGCATTCTAGCAGCCTCTCACGCATTCTGCATCCTTTCTTTTGACCTTGGTCGCAGGCCACCCGTCCTCGGGCAGACATGCGCCCCGCCATCACGACTCGCTAGACAGCCACCTGACAGGAGCCTGCATGACTGACGCGCAAGACCATGACGCCCCCTCTCCAGAAGATCCCGCCGAGCATGTCATCACGCTGTGGGTCGACGCCGATGCCTGTCCGCGCGCCGCGCGTGACATCCTGGTGCGCGCGGCGGAACGCACCGCGACCCCCACCTGGTTCGTCGCCAATCATCAGGTACCGCTGCCGCGCTCGATGCACGTCAAGGCGATCTCGGTCCCGGCGGGTGCGGACGCGGCCGATCAGTTGATCGTCGAGCGCGCCCACCCCGGCGACATGGTGATCACCTCCGACCTGCCGCTGGCACTGGAGGCGATCGAGAAAGGCGCGCTGGTGATGACGACCCGCGGCGAAGCGCTGGATAGCAACAACATCCGCGCCAAGGTGCAGATGCGCGATTTCATGGAGAGCATGCGCTCCAGCGGCGAGCACACCGGCGGTCCGTCCGCCTACGGTCAGCGCGAGCAACGCGACTTCGGCAATGCACTGGACCGCTGGCTGGCGAAGATCAGACGCCCGACACCGCGCACCTGATCCAATCGCCGCTGCTCGCCATCAATTCAGGCTTGATCAGCTCAGACTTCTATACCTCAGGCGTGACGACGAATGCCCTGGCCCGGCAGCCGCTCGCGATCATGGGGAGCGTCGAGCGCCAGGCTCGGGCCGACCGGCACGATGGCGGTGGGATTGATGGTCTGCTGACTGGCGTAATAGTGGGTCTTGATATGCGCAAGATCACAGGTCTCGGCGATGCCCGGCCACTGATACAGCTCGCGAAGATAGTGCGAGAGATTGGGATAGTCGGCGATACGGCGCTGATTGCACTTGAAGTGCCCGAAGTAGACGGCATCGAAGCGGATCAAGGTGGTGAACAGGCGGATGTCGGCTTCGGTCAGCCATTCACCGGTGAGATAGCGCGAGTCGGCAAGCCGGCGCTCGAGTGAATCCAGGCACTCGAACAGCGCCGCGAAATGACGCTCGTAGACCTCCTGACGCGTGGCGAAGCCTGTCTTGTAGACGCCATTGTTGACCTTGTCATAGACCTCGGCATTGATGGCATCGATCTCGCCGCGCAGGTCCTGCGGATAGAAGTCCAGATCATTGCCGGTCAGCGAATCGAAGGCGTCATTGAAGATGCGCACCAGCTCCGCCGACTCGTTGTTGACGATGCGACCGGTCTGCTTGTCCCACAGCGCGGGCACGGTGACACGGCCGGTGTAGTGCGGGTCGGTCAGGGTGTAGAGCTGATGGTGATAGCGCACGCCATTGATCGGATCACCGCTGGAGCCTTCTTCCTCGAGATAGCTCCAGCCATGTTCGAGCATCAACGGGCTGGTGTAGGACATGCCGACCAGCGGCTTGAGCCCCTTGAGAGAGCGCATGATCAGCGCACGATGCGCCCACGGGCAAGCCAGCGAGACGTAGAGGTGGAAGCGGTCCGCGCTGGCAGGCACGGCCGCTTGTCCCTGCGGCCCTTCGAGCGGGGCATCGGGCGCCACGACCCAATCTCTGAGCCGCGCGCTTTCGCGCTTGAATTCACCGCCGGAGCTGTCGGTGTCATACCAGCGATCCTGCCACTTGCCGTCGACCAGTAAGCCCATCTTGCACGCTCCTTGTATGGCTTGGGGGGGGGGGTGTCCCCAGCCTAAGAGTCGAGCGCGACAGCGCAAGCGAATTCACTGCGTGGCAACGATCGAGTTTCTCGAACGATCACATTGTGCGCTCTTCTCAAGCCCTCACGCTTTTCAGACCCTATACGCTTTCAGGAGCGCCGCTCGCTGGCGTCCTGCTCGACGGCAGCGTGCAGCTGCGCCTTCATCGCGCGGACGGCGGGGCCCGCGCGATCATCGTCCGGCAGATAGAGCATCAGCGACACTTCGCGCTCGCCGCCATTGGCCAGCGGCAGTGGCAGCAGCCGCCCCCGAGCCAGAGCATCGCTCATGCGGGTACGGGGCAACCAGGCGAAGCCCAGCCCGCGTTCGGCAAGATCGACTGACGTGGCCAGATGACTGACCGTCCAGCGCGCCTCGGCCTTGAGCCAACCGGCATCCATGCCGCTTGAACGACTGCTGTCACGCACCACCAGCTGTCGATGCTGCACGAGGTCACGCAGATCCAGCGGTCGCCCCAGGGCATGCAGCGGGTGCCCCGGCGCCGCCACGGCGATGAAGGTTTCACGCAACAACGGGGTGCCGAGATGGCCATCCAGCATCAGGCCGCTGATCAACAGGTCCGCTTCCTTTTCCTCGAACAGCTCGCGCCCGCCGGTCAGCGTCGTCTCATGTAGCTGGACGCGCACCTGAGGGTAGGCCGTCGAGAAGGCCTCAAGCGCCCGTGCCAGCACATCCGACGGAAACAGCTGATCCACCGCGATGGCGATCTCGCTCTCCATGCCTGCCGACAGCGCATCGGCCACATTTTCGAGTGCCTGCGCATTCTCGATCAGCTGACGCGCCCGGCGCAGCAGCAGTTCACCCGCCTCGGTCAGTCGGACATTGCGCCCGACCGGCTCCAGCACCTGGACGCCCAGCAAGGCCTCGAGACGATGCACGGCGTGATTCAGGGTCGAGGGACTCTTGTGGATCGCGGCCGCCGCGCGCGCGAAGCTGCCGTGGTCCACCACGGCGGCCAGCATCTGCCACTGGGCCAGTGTCACGCGTGACGACATCGGAGTTCCTCTTGCGGGGCGTGCGGGAATGCACCGGGCAATCCTGACATGCCAGACGCAAAAAACCAGACACCTGATACTGCAACCCGACGGGAGCAAAAGAGCATTCTGTGCTGTCAGACTCCCGACATCTGGTCGCAATCCTCGGACATCAGGTCGGCATCCTCTGAAATGCAGGAGGCCAAATACGCTATTTTGCGTAACTTTACAAAATTTAACACCAAGCAGGATTTACTGCCTGAACAGCGTTTCCTAAGCAAAAATGGCGCTATTTTCGCCAGACCTCATGTTGCCGGTACCGCCAATTGCGCCGTCAATGATCTAAACAGGGTTGAATTACTCATACTGGACATGCGTCCAGCCTATCGAACGATGGGAACCTTGGTTAAGGTTCGAATGCCTCATTGTTGCCATCTTTTCATTTCACATAACTTTATCGGTCACATATGCTGCGAATCCTTCATTCGCTCCCTCGCGCGCACAAGTATCTTCTTTTACCTGTTGCCACCATGGTTACCGTGCTGGGTGCTCACAAGCTTCTCGAAACATTCGATTCTCCTGATGTCTCTACGGCCTCACAGTCCATCGCCATCGACCTGGCCAGTGCGAATTCCAGTACCCCAGCTAGACTGCCGCTGGCGATTGCTGCCGCCGATGACACTCAGTCTCCCCTGAGCCCGGCGCAGCTCGGCGATCAGACTCCGGTCAGCTCGGCCTCCGGTGACATCCCGTTGGCAGCGCTGACGCCCAGCGAGATCGTCGCTATCGATTTCGACATGCCGACGCTGCTGACGGATGCCAACTATCATCCCGACAACCAGACAGCAGGCCCGATCGTGGCATTGGCGCCGGCGGCGGTGAAGACCGCAGAAGCCGTCATCGGCACCGCGACCGACGAACAGGCCGGCGGCACCTCCTATGACGACCTTTCCGTCGACCCGGTCGAGCTCGGTGAAAGCCCGACGCTGCAGACCGAACTGGCGGCCAAGGAAGTCTATGTGCCCGAGTGGCAGACCTATACCGTGCAGGCCGGCGACACCTTTGCCGTGATGGCGGAGCGCTCGCTGGGGCTTGGCTACAGCGAAACCACGCGCATCCTCAAGGCGCTGCCTGACAAGCGCGTGCTGACGCATTGGCGCATCGGCGACAACTTCGATTACAAGCTGGATGAAGACGGCAACCTGCTGGCGTTGCGCATCATGAAGGACGCGCGTCGCGGCTTCATGGTCAAGCGTGAGGCCGGCGGTGAAAGCTTCAATGTCGCCAAGATCGAGAAGGCGACCCAGGCCACTCAGCGCATGTTCGCCGGTACGGTCAGTGGCAGCTTCTCCCTGTCGGCGGAAGCCACTGGTCTGGGCGTCGCGGAAGTCAGCCAGCTGACCCAGGTGCTGGGCAAGAAGATCGATTTCCGTCGCGATACGCGCAAGGGTGACAAGTTCCAGGTGCTGGTCGAGTCCGACATGATCGACGGCACCAGCATGGACTCCCGCATCCTCGCCGCACGCTACGAAGGGTCTCGCAAGTCACTGACCGTGGTGCGCAACAACAGTGATGGCCGCTACTACACCCCTGATGGCAAGGGCCTCGACCCGGCCTTCAATCGCTATCCGCTGGCGCACAAGGCGCGCATCAGCTCGCCGTTCAACCTCAGCCGTCGCCATCCGGTGACCGGACGCATCAGCCCGCACAAGGGCACTGACTTCGCGGTGCGTGTCGGCACGCCGGTACTTTCCACCGCGGATGGCGTCGTCGAGCTGGTCGGCAACCACCCGCTGGCCGGTCGCTATCTGGTGCTGCGCATGGACAACGGCTACAAGACCCGTTACCTGCACCTGTCACGCCCGCTGGTCAAGAAAGGCGAGCGCGTGACCATGGGTGAAAAGATCGCCCTGTCAGGCAACACCGGCCGCTCCACCGGCCCGCACCTGCACTATGAGGTGATGGTCAACAACCGCCAGGTCGATGCCATGCGCGTTCAGCTGCCGAACAACAAGTCTCTGTCCGGCAAGGCGCTCGCCAACTTCAAGCGTCAGTCAGAGAACATGCTGGCCAAGCTGGAAGCCGCCGACAACACTGGCGCCATCGCCAAGGCCTCTACCCCGAGCCAGGGTGACGAGAGCTAGACGCGACCCCAGGCACGGGCCCGCCAGCACAGGGTCTGCGCCTGACATGAAGTGCGCCCGACAAACTAAAAGGCCCCTCACCTCACGGTGGGGGGCCTTTTCGTTTGACAGTGTCTCATGCCGGGGATCAGGTCACTTCTTCATGCCCTTGTTGGACGCCTGCTCCAGCAGCTCTTCCGCTTCGCTGCTCGCGCCCTCCTCTCGCATCTTGGCCACATCAGCATACAGGCAGACGTAGGTGCCACAGGATGCACAGAACACCTTGTCATCGGGATTGTGGACCTGCGAGACGCGGACTCGCTGGCTGCCACAGTCCGGGCACGGCTTGGGAATACGCAGTTCCTCGGAAAGATCTGGCATGAAGCATTCTCCTGTTCGGTGTCTGGGCCGCTCGCCTTGAGGCTGGTCGATTGGCGTCTACTCAAGACATGGGGCCACTCACACGGCATGCAACCCCGCTGGCGAGGAGTCGCTCGTCATTCGGCTCGAGCTGTCTTACCGAGATCCCTCACCCAGGCACGGCCTTCACTGCGCTCAGACGCAAAGCCCCGGCACGGTGGCCGGGGCTTGAGAGGCAGGCGCAGACAGACAGATGTCACGCGGCGCTGATGCTGCCGGCAAGCGACTCATGACTAGTGCCGTGACTTGCGGTGTTGGACATGCGTGCGACGGAGCGCTCCGGCACACGGTGCTGCCCGTGTGACCTGGCGCCATCACGCGTCAGGCGGAACTCTTCCTGCAGCGCCATCTCACGTGCCGCCAGGCGAAAATCGCCCATCGAACACAACGCATGGCCGTTCGGGCACTTGAGGATGTGATCATCCGGCAGATCACGGGCAGGCCAATCCAGCGCTTCGTTGCATTCGGGACACTGAGGGCCATTACGGGTCGGGACTGATGGGGTAAACATGCGCGAACTCCTTTTCGACGCAAAAGATGACGATGTCATGACCAGATTCTCAGTACAGAAAACATCAAGACGTGGCTCGGTTTGCGTGCGCATGATGGAGACAGATAGCGACAGACTCCATTGCACTTTCGGTTAGATGCCACAATTTTATCGCTGGTCAGTCTCTGCGCTCACGGCTGCGGAAGGTATCGCGCAGAGGGCGGAACACACTTCATGGCAGCGCGACCGGCAAGAGTCTGACAGCACTATCTTACAGTCTGATAACACCTCGCGAATGATGCAGATCAAACGCATACCAGATCAGGGAGTATCTGCCGCATCACTCTTCAGACGGGCGTCAGATGGGTATTCATTGGCTCTAACCCAAAAAAATCCCGACCAAAGGCCGGGAAAACACTCTCAGGCAGAACAGGACCTATCGCGGTAGCAACGCGGCTCGCCGCAGGTCGACCAGGACGCTGAACAGTCGTCAGCGGTATCACGGAAATCTCTACTCAACCTGCAGTGCCAGACATCAAGTCCCGCTTGCCCAGGACAAGGTGCCCATGACCAGGGCAGAACGACAGACAACTGGCACTGAGGTAAAAATTCTTGTGCGCCCTTTCACGCACTGGCGAACATCGTACTTCACGGGCTGTTGTTTCAGGCTGAGGCGTCCAGCTGCTGAACCACCTTCTGCGCCATCAGGGCCGGGTCAATCGCAGCTCGCTTGCGGGCACTGACTTCAAGGCGATCACGCAACATGAACCAGACACCCAGAAACTCATCACATTCTGCACAACTGACGATGTCATCATCTGCCGGGGAATCTTCGAGGTGAACCCGGTTGCTGCCACAGCGTGAACACTCCATGGGAACCTTGCGTACTGTGTTCATCTCGATGCCCTCCATTGGATCCATGATGAAAACCTTGTGCTCGAAACCGGTGGAGCGGGCGGCATGACGATGTGAAAACTTGCGGCAACCTGACAAGGGATTGAAAAAGCGGCTCTGCGGCTCCATCAATGTTGTATCAGGTGATCTCCTGCCTGCCCCGCCGTGCTTCGACAGTTGCAAAGTTAGACACTTCCAAAACCGTGTACAAGTTTTAACGCGTATCAGAACGTATCTGTATAGCTAATGTAGACGCGTTGGCAGGCACTTTCGTGTGCGCTGATCAAGCGTTTACCTCTCCCCATGCGCCCGCTGTGGCACGAGAGCGCCCCGCCAGAGCCGCGTAACACTTCGCTACAAAAAAGCCTCTTTTGACATGCATAAACATCTTGTCCCATTCGTCAGGCAGCCAATCAGCGAGCAGAAAAAGCCTTGAACGCGCACTGATTGCGGCATATCCACGTGCCTTGTCTCGACTTCTTGCCTTGAACGGCGCGGGCCTTGGCATCCAAGCGATCCTTCAGCACCTCACCTCTACTGCTCGCCCCTCTACTCGAACCCTTCGTCAGGGCCCTGCTGACAGAGCGCTTGCGGGCGGCCTTGTTCGCGACAGGTACGGAGCACCAGAAAGCTCACTCTCGTGGCACGACGACATTGCCCCTTTACACCTTGCATGTGACAGACAGAGGAATTCTCGTACAAGTTTTTCTTTCACCCCCTTGAAACTTGTCGGTCTCGTCAGGATCTCAGTGGGTAGGGTCATGGTTCTGGCGAATCATTAGCGCCACGAGCGAGAAGGAAGCGCTTGAGGGACCGGACCAGAAGTACCGATTCAACACGCAAGGAGTACGGCATGAGCAATATGAACCGCAAACAGATTCTGGGTGCGATCACCGCGACCACGCTGCTGTCCACTACCAGCATGGCCATGGCCAGTCCGCAGGGGCTCTACTCCGCAGATGAGCTGATGGATGCCGACGTCTACCTGCAGAGCGATGACAACAACGTGATCGGTGAAGTCGAGGACATCCTGCTCGACGACAACATGCAGGTCGCCGCTCTGGTCGTCGAAAGCGATGATTCCATGGGGCTGGACGAGAACCAGTACGTCGTGGAAACGGGCAAGTTCACCCTCGAGACCGAACAGGGTGATGATCTGGATGCCCTGGAATACCGCATCCATCTCGACATGGATGTAAGCGAGTTCGAGCAGCAGCCGAACTACACCACCGACTGGTGGCAGGACACGCGCAAGAGCGCCGCAGCGGCCTGGGATGAAACCAAGAACACCGCTGCCAGCGCCTGGCAGGACACTCGTCAGGCGACCGCCAATGCGCTGACCACCGCCGGCAACGCCATCAGCGGTGCCGCCAATGACACTGAGCAGGAAATGGAAGAAGAGACTCAGTGATAGCGACCCTGCAAGAGATCACCCGAATCGGATGATCCGCGCCAATGCAGAGCAAAGCGCCTCATGCCCCACGGCATGGGGCGCTCGTGGTTCAGGGCGATGAGAAAACACGCCATTGATGCAGTGATTGTGGGGAAGAAAGAAGAGGAAATACCGGAATGACAGGCACAAAAAAAGCCGCCATTGGCGACTTGTCGGGGCCCTGGAGCTTTTGAACTCCTGCTGAATGAAACCCCACTGGAAGGCATGCATGGTGGGCCCAGCAGGACTTGAACCTGCGACCAATCGATTATGAGTCGAGTGCTCTAACCAACTGAGCTATGGGCCCATGCAGCGCGCATATGATAGCGAAAGCATGAGCCTCGGGAAAGCCCGAAAACTCAACAACATAGCGATTTCCGCTCCCGCTTGCGGCGCGTGATGTGCATTGAACATCTCTGCCAGCCTGCGGCTGCGACGAGTGTCGCGAACCCTTGGCGCCGCTGCCTGTCCAATGTGCCATCTGCAGTATCGAATCTTTTCCGGGTGCCCATATCGGTCTTCGCCCGATCAAGCCCCCGGCCATCAGGAGTCACGACATGTCATTGCCTTTCTCTCGCTGGACCCGCGCCCTGAGTCGTACGCTTGCGTGTCGCTCGACCGGCAAACCCGCCAGCCGCTTCACTGCTATAGCCGCCAGAAGCCGCTTCGGCGCCCCGATCAAGGCCGCGGCACTGGCCTTCGCCATGAGCGGTATCGGTGTCAGCCTGCCGACACAGGCCGCCTGGCAGCTGGTACCCGACAGCAGCGGCGCCACCGCGACGCTGACCTCGCAGGGCAGCCAAGGCAATGTGGAACACGTGCATCACCTCAATGGTTTGAGCGGCACCGTCGGCGATGACGGCAGGATGAGCATTCCCTTGAGCGTCGGCCAGACCGATCTGCTCGACAAGGTCGGTGAGCTGCCGCCGTGGCTATCCGGCGTCAGTCAGATGCGCCTGGCCACGCTGACCCTGAATCTTGACCCGCTGGCCATCGCGGCGCTGGAGACCGGTCAGACGATGCGCATGCAGGTGCCCTTCTCGGCCACCGATGGCAACCGCACCCACCGCGAGACCCTGCCGCTGGAGGTCACCCGTCAGGATGCCACCCACCTGACCTTCATCAACGCCGACCCCATCTCACTGGACAGTGCAGAAGTCGCCAGGAATCAGGTCGGCAGCACCCTGCTCAACCTGCTGGGCTACGGCAAGCTGGTAGGCGACATTCCCGTCACGCTGCAGGGCGAGATGGTCGACCAGTAACCTTCAGCGCAGCACGACGCCGTCAGGCCAGTACGATCCCGTCGCGAACCTGGCATCGAGTCATCAGAACCGCCCCACGGGGCGGTTTTTTTGTGGCGACAACAGCCGAGGATGGCTGCCTGCGTCAGCCAGTGGGGCGAGCATGACGGCGATGGCCAGCCCGCATGACATCAAGGCATGAGATGCGGCACAGGAAAATGATAAAAATAATTCTCATTCATGGTTCAGAAAGTCGTCATCTGAACGTCTACCCACAGGAGAGAACGACGAACAAGAATCATTCCTATATAAATCATTCCGGATGGAACACCGCGCTCATGAAAGACTCCGCCGCACATAAAGCCACTCGCTCCCTGCTGATGACCCTGCCCAGGCACCCTCTGGCACTGGCGATTGGCCTTGGCCTGCCCTTTGCCGGTCAGGCCATGGCGGCCGACCACCGTGAGTCTCAGGACGAGACCCTCGACACCATGACGGTGACCACCACAGCGGCTACCAAGACCGACACCGGCTATCTGGAAACCCCCCAGGCCGTCTCCACCATCACGCGCGACGATATCGACAAGCGCGCCGTCGAGACGGTACAGCGTGCCGCGGACTACACGCCGGGCGTGTTCACCAACCAGATCGGTGCCTCCAACCGCTATGACTATCTGGTGCTGCGTGGCTTCTCCGATGGCAGTGTCAGCAACACCTTCCTGGATGGCCTGAAGCTGATGGGCGACTCGGGCTCCTACAGCTCGATGACCATCGACCCCTACTTCCTCGACAGCATCGAGGTGGTGAAAGGGCCGTCTTCCGTTCTCTACGGACGCTCCTCTCCGGGTGGTCTGGTCGCGATGCAGTCCAAGCGCCCCGAGTTCCAGGACTCCGGCCAGGTCCGCTTCACCGTCGGCGACGACAACGAACGCAGTGCGGCGTTCGACCTCACCGGCCCGCTGGATGACGAGCAGCGCATCGCCTATCGCCTGACCGGTCTCGCCAGTGCCGAGGACACCCAGGTCGACTCCGTCGAGGAAGAGCGTTACGCCTTCTCGCCGCAGATCACCATGGATGTCACCGACGACACCACCGTCACCCTGATGGGCTACTTCCAGAAAGACCCGGAAGGCGGCTACCACTCAGGCCTCCCCTACGAAGGTACGGTGGTGAGCTACAACGGCACCAAGCTCGGCAACGACTTCTACGAAGGTGACGAAGACTATGAAGAGTTCGATCGCACCGAACGCATGCTCGGTTACGACTTCGAACACCGCTTCAATGACGATGTCACTGCACGCCAGAAATTCCGCTATCTACGCTCCGATGTGGACCTCGAGCAGGTTTACGCCTACGGCTGGGCCTCGGACACCGAACTGACCCGCTACTACTCCGGCGGCGAAGAGAGCCTGCGCGCCTGGACCGTCGACAACCAGCTGGAAAGCCGCTTCTCCACCGGCGCTTTCGATCACACCCTGCTGTTCGGTGCCGACTATCAGACCCGCACCAATGATGTGGACTGGGAATACGGCACTGCCAGCACGCTGGATGTTACCGGCAGCAGCGATGCCGATGTCTCCGTCTATGCCACCGAGAACCAGAAGCGTGAGCTGGACCAGACCGGTGTCTACCTGCAGGACCAGGTCAGCTGGGGTCGCTGGAACCTGGCCGCCGGTCTGCGTCATGACTGGGTCAACATCAAGAACACCGATCGTGACTACAACACCACCAGCGAGCTGAACGACAACGAGATGAGCGGCCGTATCGGTCTGATCTACGGCTTCGACAACGGCATCTCGCCCTATGTCAGCTACTCCACGTCCTTCTCGCCGAACTCCTACACCGATGAAGACGGCGACCTGCTCGACCCGACCACCGGCAAGCAGGTCGAGGTCGGCATGAAGTACCAGCCCAACGGCACGCGTGATCAGTACAGCGTCTCGCTGTTCCGCATCAATCAGGAAAACGTCGCCTCCAAGGACCCGGAAGACAGCTACTACACCGCCTACGGCGAGATCGAGTCCCAGGGCCTGGAGCTGGAAGCCCGTACCCAGCTGACCCGCGACTTCGCGCTGCAGGCCGGTTACAGCTACACCGACGTGACCTATGCCAAGGCGGAAGATGGCACCGAAGGCAACGATGCCAACCAGGTGCCCAAGCACCAGGTCAGCGTCTGGGGTGACTACGCCTTCAATGAAGGCCCGCTCACGGGTCTGAATGCCGGCCTCGGCGTGCGCTACTACGCCGACATGTGGGCGGATTCCGAGAACACCGAGAAGGTGCCGAACTACGCGCTGGTCGATGCCCTGGTCGGCTACGACCTGAGCCAGATCGGCTGGAGCGGCACCAGCGTGCAGCTCAACGTCAGCAACCTGTTCGACAAGGAATACATCGCGTCCTGCTACAACACCAGCTTCTGCTACTACGGTGCCGAACGCAGCATGACCGCGACACTGACCTATGATTTCTGATCCCGACACTTCCGCAGTCCGTCGATTCTGAATCGACCCGCACGACCCGCCGGCGGCAAGGATGTCGCCGGCACCATCGCCCTGAACCACTCATCGTCTGACACATCTGGCATGCAAGAACCTCTGGCATCGCACTCGCACTCTGCGCTTACGATGTCGAATCACGTGATACCGATGCCCACGGCTCGCGTGATTGACGTGTCGACGACATCGCCAACAACTCCACCAACAACAACGACCGCAAACGCGGCACTTGATGAATGTCCTGACTGGTCCTCGCACCTGAGCCATCTGTCCCAGCTGGCTGCGAGTCTCTTCCAAGTCTTTATCTGCGAACATTCGCATAAGGTTATGTAATGCACAGCCTTCAAGATTCCGCCGCCACCTACGGCGCTGCCACAGGATCCTCCGCGTCTGACACCCAGACCGACGCCTGTGCGGGCTCCCTGTCCCGCTCGCCCAGCGCCGCCCTGTTCTCGCCTGCCAACATGGATGCCTGGCAGGCCGGCATGAACCGTATCAGCACCCTGGTGGCTGAACAGCTCGACAGTGTCCAGCAGCCGTTCAGTGGCATCACCCCGGAAGCTCTGCGTCCGGCCTTTGCCGATCTCGACCTCGAGACGCCCCTCGAGAACCTCGAAGCCGGTCTGGATGAGCTCAAGTCGCTCTACCTGAAGGACGCCGTCTATTTCCATCACCCCCGCTACATCGCACACCTCAACTGCCCGGTCGTGCTGCCCGGCGTATGGGCAGAGAGTCTGCTGGGTGCGATCAACTCCTCACTCGACACCTGGGACCAGAGCGCCGGCGGCACCCTGATCGAGCAACGCCTGATCAACTGGACCACCGATCGCCTGGGCCTGGGGCCGACCGCCGATGGCATCTTCACCAGCGGCGGCACCCAATCCAACTTGATGGCGCTGCTGCTGGCCCGTGACGCAGTCTGCGAGAAGCTGCCCAACCACCCCGGCAACCAGACCCACGGCCTGCCGCCGGAAGCCGGGCGCCTGCGTGTCTTCGCCTCCGGCATCAGCCATTTCAGTCTGCAGAAGGCCTGTGCCCTGCTCGGTCTCGGTCATAACGCCGTCGTCCCGGTCGCCGTGGATGAGCGTCGCCGCATGGACCCCGATGCCCTGCGGGAAGCTCTCGACAACGCCCGTGCAGAAGGCCTGATTCCGATGGCCGTCGTCGGCACCGCCGGCACCACCGACTTCGGCAGCATCGACCCGCTGGAGGCCATTGGCCGTGAATGCCATGCCCGCGGCATCTGGTTCCACGTCGATGGCGCCTACGGCGGCGGTCTGATCACTTCACGTCGTCACGGTCACTGGCTCAAGGGCACCGAGATGGCAGACTCCGTCACCATCGATTACCACAAGACCTTCTTCCAGCCGGTCAGCTGCAGTGCATGCGTGGTACGTGATCGCACCCAGCTGCGCCACGTCACCTACCACGCCGACTACCTCAACCCGGAGCTTCAGGCCCGCGAAGGCACGCCGGACCAGGTCAACAAGAGCCTGCAGACCACCCGTCGCTTCGACGCCTTGAAGCTGTGGATGACACTGCGTCTGATGGGCGCCGATGCACTCGGCGACATGCTCGATTGCGTGATCGACCTCACCCGCGAAGGCTACCAGCTGCTCGCCGCGGCACCGGACATCGATGTCGTCCAGGCCCCGGAACTGAGCACCCTGGTGTTCCGCTTCCATGACGCCAATGAAGAGACCCTCAGCGCCGAGCAGTGGGATGCCTTGAACCGCGAGATCCGCAAGCGCCTGTCACGCAGCGGTGAGGCCATCGTCGCCGCCACCAAGGTGTCGGGCCGTCAGTACCTGAAGTTCACCCTGCTCAACCCGGAAACCACCCGCGATGACATCGCCGCGGTGGTCGAACTGATCCGCCAGCACGGCCAGGCGCTGATCAAGGCGCATCATCTCGCCGTCAGCACCACGGCCCAGGCAAGCCACGCCGCAGCACTGGCCGATGCCCTGGTCGATACCCCGGCCGCCAAACGTCGCAGCCACACCACAGAAGCAAAGGAAAGCCGTCATGCATGACACCTCGACTCCTCACGTCACCGACACAGCTGAAACGCGCAATGAGGTGCTCGACTTCGTCGCCATCGGCATCGGCCCCTTCAATCTGAGCCTTGCCTGTCTGAGCGAGCCGCTGGAAGACGTGAATGGCGTCTTCCTCGAGCGCAAGGCCGAGTTCGACTGGCACCCGGGCATGCTGCTCGAGGATGCCAGCATGCAGACGCCCTTCATGGCGGACATGGTCTCGCTGGCCGACCCGACCAGCCACTTCAGCTTCCTCAACTATCTGAAGCTGCATGACAAGCTCTACAACTTCTACATCCGCGAAGACTTCTTCCTGCTGCGCCGCGAGTACAACCAGTACTGCCAGTGGGCGGCGCGTGAGCTGACCAGCCTGCGCTTCGATCATGAAGTCCAGGACATCCAGCATGTCGGCGATATCTATGTGGTGCGCGGTATCCGCCCCAGCACCGGCGAAGCCTTCGCCTATCGCGCACGCAAGCTGGTGCTGGGCACCGGCACCCAGCCCTACCTGCCCAAAGCCGCCGATGCCGTGCGTGACGTCGTCCCGGTGGCCGGTAGCCGCGTGTGTCACAACGCCCACTATCTGGCGCGCAAGGACGAGCTGACCTCCCAGCCGGCCATCACCATCATCGGCTCCGGCCAGAGCGCCGCCGAGATCTATCTCGACCTGCTGCGCGAGATCGACCAGCACAGCTACCAGCTCAACTGGATCACGCGCTCGCCGCGCTTCTTCCCGCTGGAGTACGGCAAGCTGACGCTGGAGATGACCTCGCCGGATTACATCGATTACTTCCACGCCCTGCCGCGTGAGCAGCGCAACACCCTGCTGGCGACCCAGAAGGGCCTCTACAAGGGCATCAATCTCGAGCTGATCGACGAGATCTACGACACCCTCTACGCCAAGCAACTGCAAGGCGTGGTGCCTACCACCCTGATGACCAATACCGAACTGACCTCGCTGAACAGGCAAGAGGCCGACGGCGAGTTCACGCTGGGGCTCTATCAGCGTGAACAGCAACAGGCCTGGCGTCACGAGACCAGCGCCGTGGTGCTGGCCACCGGTTACCACTACGCGGCTCCGGCCTTCTTGAAGAGCATCGAGTCACGCATCCGTCGTGATGCCGAAGGCCGCTACGCCGTCGGACGCTTCTATGCCGTCGACGCGCAGAGCACGGCAGATGCCGAAGGCAATGAGGGCGATCAATCGCCGTTCGCCGGCGAGATCTTCGTCCAGAATGCCGAGCTGCACACCCACTCGCTGGCCGCGCCGGACCTGGGCATGGCCTGCTATCGCAACAGCTGCATCCTGCGCGCCATCACCGGCCGTGAGGTCTATACCATCGAGCGCCGCATCGCCTTCCAGAGCTTCGGTGCGCCCGGCTCTGAAAAGGGCTGTGGCAATGGCTTCACACCGCTGCCCGCCGCACACCTGTCCTACGGCGATACGGATATTCACGCCGGCCCGTCCTCTACCGAAAGCTCTACTACCGGCCCATCCTCTGCCGACAGCTCCTCTACCGGCACGGCCTCTGACACCCAGACCGACACGACTCACACCGCTGCACCGCAACACCGGGAGACCACCGCATGAACATGCCAGTCGACATCACCAGCGCCGCAAGCGCCGAACAGTCCAGCAGCGCGGCAAGTTCTCACAGTGCAGCGACACCGTCACAGCAGGTGTTCGGAACGACATCGCTCGCCGCGCCGGCACCGCTCAATCTGCTCAGCCCGGCACCGGGAACGCGCTTCACCCGCCGCGCGGTGGAGCTGGAGCAAGCCCAGGCGCGCCTGCGCAAGCCGCAGGATGACAGCACGAGCGAGCGCGCCGAATTCGCGCTGCGCCCGCTGGATCTCGCCGCCGACATGGCGATGGTGGATGAGTGGACCAGCGGCGAGCGCGCCAGCTTCTGGGGCATGAGTGATGACCTCATCACCACCAAGTACGACTTCTACCAGGGCCTGGAAGAGAGCAAGCACGCCCAGGGCTGGGTCGGTCTCTACAACGACCAGCCGGCGTTTCTGGTGGAGCTCTACGATCCGGCACACGATCCGCTCGGCAAGCACTACGCCGTGCAGCCCGGAGACTTCGGCATGCATTTCCTGGTCGCGCCGCGCAGCGATGACCAGGCCCCCATCAGCGGCTTCTCGCGGGCGGTGATCGAATCGATCATGGCGATGATCTTTGCCGGCCAGTTCCGTGACGAGCATGCCGCTGAAGGGAAAGATGCCGTACGTCCCGTCAGCCGCGTGGTGGTCGAACCGGACAGCCGCAACGAGCGCATCCATCCGCTCAATGCCGCCGTCGGCTTCATCGATCATGGTCCGCTGGATCTCGATGGCAAACCGGCGCGTCTGTGCTTCTGCACCCCGCAGGATTTCCGTGCTGCCCTGGCCACCCGCAGCCCGCGTCTGGACACCGCCATCACCGCCAATCCGGCGGCAGCTGGCCAGCATCTCACCGGACCGGACTGGCAGCAGGCCAATCGCCTGCTGGTACGCAAGGCACTGGCCGAATTCAGTCATGAACGCCTGATCCACCCGCAGTGTGCCGATGAGGCCAATGCCCGCATCACGGATGGCTGGCACCATTACTGCCTGCCACTGAGCGCCCCGGCAGGTGACACGACGCCCGTCAGCCGTCGCGCGGCGCAATATCGCTTCGTGGCGCGACGTTTCCAGCTCGATCACTGGCTGATCGATGCCGCCTCCATCCAACGTCTGGATGCCGATGGCAACTCCCTGCCGCTGGACGCGCGTGAGCTGATTCTGGAACTCAACGATGTGCTGGAGATTCCGCCGCGCCTGCTGCCGGTCTATCTCGAGGAAGTCAGCGCCACACTTGCCTCCAGCGCCTGGAAGATGCAGCGCGCCGTTCGTGAGAACCAATCTGCCCGCGTGCTGGCCGGTGCCTCCTTCCAGACCCTGGAATCGGCGATGAGCGAGGGCCATCCGTGCTTCGTCGCCAACAATGGCCGCATGGGCTTCGATGCCATGGACTATCGCGCCTACGCGCCGGAGGCCGCCCAGCCCTTCGCGCTGGTGTGGATCGCCGTGCATCGCGACAACGCGCACTACTCCGCCGTGGATGGTCTCGATCCGCGCCGTCTGCTGGAAGAGGAACTGGGTCAGGCTGAACTGGCCCGCCTGGAGGATCAGCTGACGGCTAAGGGCCTCGATGCCGCCGATTATCTGATGATGCCGGTGCACCCATGGCAGTGGAATCACAAGCTGGCCATCACCTTCGCCGCCGAGATCGCCAGTCAGCGCATCGTCTGCCTGGGACTGGGTGAAGACCGCTATCAGGCCCAGCAGTCGATCCGCACGCTCTACAATCGCAACCAGCCGGGCCATCGCTACGTGAAGGTCGCGCTGTCGATCCTCAACATGGGCTTCATGCGCGGTCTGTCGCCCTATTACATGCGCGCCACTCCGGTCATCAATCAGTGGCTGCAGGGCCTGATCGATTCGGACCCGTCCTTCGAGAAGTGGGGCTTCCGCCTGCTGCGTGAAGTCGCGGCCATCGGCTATCGCGATGATGTACTGGAAGACGCGGACCCGGCAGCCGTGGGCTATCGCAAGATGCTGGCCAGCCTGTGGCGCGAGAGCCCGGAAGACGTCAAGGACGAGGGCGAGCGCCTGATGACCATGGCGGCGCTGCTGCACGTCGACAATGACGAGAAGGCCTTGCTGCCGGCGCTGATCGAGCGCTCCGGCATCGGCGCCGAAGCGTGGATCGACAAATGGCTGACGGCCTACATGACGCCGCTGCTGCACTGCTATTTCAAGCACGACCTGGTGTTCATGCCGCATGGCGAGAACCTGATCATGCGTCTGCGCGATGGCGTGCCGTGTGGTGCGCTGATGAAGGACATCGCCGAGGAAGCGGCGCTGTTCGCCACCGAGGAGACCCGTGCACTCGAGCTGCCGGAAGGGGTCGAGCGTCTGGTGGTCGAGGTGCCGGAACCGATCCGCATCCTGTCGCTGCTCACCGATGTCTTCGACTGCATCTTCCGCTTCGCGGTGCCGCTGCTGGTGCGCGAGCAGGTGATGACGGAGGAGGCCTTCTGGTCTCGCGTCGCGGCTTGCATCCATGACTACCAGGATGCCCATCCGGAGATGGCTGACAAGTTCGCGCGTCATGACCTGTTCGCACCGCGCTTCACGCTGTCATGCCTCAACCGCCTGCAGCTGCGCAACAATCAGCAGATGGTCGATCTCACCGATCCCTCCGGTGCCCTGCAGCTCAAGGGCGAGCTGGACAACCCCATCGCGGCCTTCGCCCGCCGCTAGGCGGTGACACTCATGGCGATCACCAGATCGCCATGACCCGTTAGCTACGACAAGCTAACGACGACCAAGCAACACCGGGACCGCCCTCGTCATGCACGGGGGCGGTCCTTGGCGTGCCTGACACCCAACCATTGATAATGATTCCTAACAACAATACCATTACCCTCCCATCACGAAAGATCTCATTGCGAGCCGTGGATGTCCTCTCACGCCAAGCCCCCAGTTCGGACTCATCGCGACACGGATGATCGAACGCCTGACACACGCGGGCCAGAAGATGAAACGCCCGCTGAGCTGCAGGCTTGTGCTGCACAGCAATACCGCCAATCTCTGGACCAGCTGTTTGCCGAGCATCGTCATGAACTGACCGGCTTTCTGGTGCGTCAGCTAGGCTCGCATGAGCTGGCGGAAGACATCAGCCATGAGGTCTATCTGCGTCTGCGTCTGACCGGGGACTGGCCCGCCAACCCGCGCGCCTGGCTGTTTCGCATCGCACGCAACCTGATCATCGATCATCATCGCCACCAGTCCCGCGCACCGGAATTCGAATCGGTGTCCGAGGGTGATGAGCGCGTGGCGGCCGCCCATCTGGACCCGGAGAGAAGTCTGGCGCGCCGCCAGAAGTTGCAGGTTATCGATGCGGCACTCTCCGAGCTGGCAGGCCACTTTCGCCTCGCCCTGACCTGGTATCGCCTCGAGGGCCTGACCAAGCGCGAGATCGGTGAACGACTCGGTGTATCCGAGCGCATGGCGGGCCGCTACGTCTCCCAGGCGCAGCAGCACTGCGCGACCCGACTGGCTGCGGCAGGCTGTTATCGCAATGAAGTCAGCCGCGACTGCGCCGCCTGCCGACAGGACACCGCGAATTCGCCGTCAGCCGCGCAGCGCACGTCAGCCACGCCCGGCAAGGCGCGACGACGAAGCCGACGTGATGACGTCCCGATAGCAAGAGGCGATCAGCACTGATGGCCCCGCGGAGCACGGATGGGCGAACGTCTCCGCGTCATGTCGCCCAGAATGAATCGCCCTTAGCCTGACGCCCTGACCACGGATGACGATGCTTTCATGTTCACTCTCGACCACCTGCGCTTTGACCTTGGCGAGCGCTGCCTGCTCAAGACGCAGTCTCTCGATTTCGCCCCCGGCCAGGTGCATGGCCTGATTGGCCACAATGGCTCCGGCAAGTCGACATTGCTCAAGCTGCTGGCGCGTCAGAATACGCCGACCAGTGGCAAGCTGGCGCTGGATGATCGCCCGCTCTCGCAGTTCGGCAGTCGGGAATTCGCGCGGGCAGTGGCCTATCTACCGCAGCACCTGCCGCCGGCCGAAGCGCTGACCGGCCGAGAGCTGGTCGCCTTCGGCCGTTATCCGTGGCACGGCCTGCTCGGGCGTCCCGGACCCAAGGATGAAGAAGCCATCGAGCGCGCCATCGCGCTGACCCACACCGAAGCCTTCGCCAATCAGCAGGTCGATACCCTCTCCGGTGGCGAACGTCAGCGCGTGTGGCTGGCCATGCTGCTGGCCCAGGGCAGTCGCTATCTGCTGCTGGACGAGCCGCTGGCCGCGCTGGACATCGCCCATCAGATCGAGGTGATGGAGCTGGTCTCGCATCTGAGTCATACCCTGGGACTGGGCATCATCATCGTGCTGCACGACATCAATCTGGCGGCGCGCTATTGCGATCGTCTGGTTGCGCTGCACAGCGGCAAGGTACTGGCCGAAGGCGCACCCGATGAAATGATGAACCCCGTCACGCTCAAGGACATCTATGGCGTCGAGATGCAGGTGATCACCCCGCCGCAGAGCCGGCAGCAGATCGCGGTGCCGCTATGAAGTGGTTGTTGGCACTGATCGGACTGAGTCTGCTGGCGGTGGGTCCCGCCAGCGCTGCCATGACGGGTGACGCCCACGAGGCACCAGTGGGCTTCGTCGATCGCCCCGTCGTGGCGCTGGACTGGACGCTGGCCGAGACCCTGACCGGCATCGGAGTCCGCGCCATGGGCGTGGGGCAGGTGGAAACCTACGCAAGTTGGGTGGATCAACCGGCGCTGCCGCAGGGCACGCGGGATCTTGGCCTACGCACCCAGCCGAACCTGGAGCAGCTGGCCGCCCTCGCCCCGGATGACATCCTGATCAGTCCGATGCTGGCAAGCCTCGCGCCGCGCCTATCGGCCATCGCGCCGGTCACCAGCATCGCCATCTATACCCCGGACGCCGATACCTGGCAGACACTGGTCGCCGCGACCCGCCAGCTGGGCAAGCTGACGCAGCGCGAGCCACAGGCCGAACAGCTGATTCGCCTGAGCACCACTCGCCTGGCCGGTTACAACGCCGCGCTGCGCCAGCAGGCGGCACGCGATGGTGAGACGCCGCTGCCGCTGTTGATGGTGCAATTCATGGATGACCGCCATGTGCGCATCTTCGGTGACAACAGCCTGTTCCAGGCCGTGATCGAACGCATGGGCATCGACAATGCCTGGCAAGGCGATACCAATGCCTGGGGCTTCGCCACCGTCAGTCTCGAGAAGCTGGTGACGCTGAAGGGCCGCATGGTGGTAGTGGAGCCGCTGCCACCCGGCGGGCGCGAGGCCCTGGCGCGCAATGGTCTGTGGCAGGCCATGCCCGGCGTGCGCGAGAACAGCGCTGCCTCGGCACCACTGTTCCTGCCACCGGTATGGAGCTTCGGCGCCCTGCCCTCGGCCAATCGTTTCGCCGACCTGCTCGCCGACCATCTGCTTGACGGGCATCTGCTTGACGAGCATCTGATCAACGACCACACGGACACGGCGCTCGATGGCGAGGCGACACTTGAGGGAGAGATCACCGATGGCCACCACTGACCAGGTCATGAGAGAGCGTTCCTCTTCCGCCGCCCTTCGGCTCACTCCCGGCAGAGCCTGCAGCCTGCTCACGCTGGCCCTGCTGGTGCTGGGCAGCCTCGCCCTCAACCGTGACGGCCTGAGCCTGATGCAAGGCCTGACGGCACTGTGGGCATCGCCCGATTTCAGTGATGCGGCCCGTCTCGGCCAGGCAGACAGCGCACTGCTTTCCGCGCAGCTGGTGGCCCATGTCAGCTGGTGGCCACGGCTGGTCTGCGCGCTGCTGGCCGGGGCTGCGCTGGGCATGGCAGGCGTATTGATGCAGCAGGTGCTGCGCAACCCGCTGGCTGCCCCGACGACGCTGGGGGTTGCCAGCGGTGCGAGCCTGGCGATGATGCTGGCGACGCTGTTCGCCCCTGCATTGATGGCCGGCACGGGTCTTGGGGGCGACGGCTTCCAGCTGGGCCGTGAATGGGTCGCGCTGGCCGGTGGCCTGGCGGCCATGGGGCTGGTGTTCGCGCTGGCCTGGGCGCGTGGCATGTCGCCGACCGTGGTGGTGCTGGCCGGACTGGTGGTCAACCTCTACATCGGCGCGCTGGGCATGGTGCTGTTGCTGTTCAATCAGGAGGCCCTGCACGGCACCCTGGTGTGGGGCGCAGGCTCGCTGGCCCAGAACAGCTGGGATGGCGTGATCACGCTGCTCACCCGTCTGTTGCCGGGCATGTTGCTGGCGCTGGTGCTGATGCGTCCGCTGGCGGTGCTGGACCTCGACGAGGCCAATGCCCGAAGCCTGGGCGTCTCGCTGCGCAAGCTGCGTCTGATGAGCCTGGGGCTGGCGGTATTTCTGAGCGCCTGCGTGGTCAGCGTGCTGGGCATCATCGGTTTCATCGGCCTGGCCGCGCCAGCCTGCGTGCGTCTGATGGGCGCGCGTCGCCTGGGTCAGCGTCTGCTGTGGGCACCATTGTTCGGGGCGCTGCTGCTGGCAGTGACGGACCAGGTGGTCGCCAGTCTCGATGGCCTGCTGCCCAACCTGATTCCCACCGGTGCGATGACGGCGGCCCTCGGCGCGCCGCTGCTGCTGTGGCTGATTCCGCGCCTCAAGATGGCCCAAGGGGCTGGCCCCGCCAGTCATCACGGCATGTCACTGACGCATCGTCATCCCCGCCCTGACCGACTGCTCGGCTGGCTGCTGGCCGGGGTCTGCGTGGCCCTGATGCTGGCCCTGCTGGTCGGCAATGGTGCCGATGGCTGGACGCTTGGCAGTGATATGCTCCAACAGTTGCTGGCCGGCCAGACCAGCGTGCTGGACTTCCGCCTGCCAAGGGTACTGGCGGCGGCAGGCGCCGGCGTGCTGCTGGCCCTCGCCGGGACGCTGCTGCAGCGTTTGACCAGCAACCCGATGGCCAGTCCCGAGATTCTCGGCATCAGCGGCGGGACTGCCATCGCCCTGATGCTGACACTGCTGCTGGTGCCCGGCGCAGGCCAGCTGACACTGCTGGCATCAGGGGTCTGCGGCGCACTGGCCTGTCTGGTGCTGCTGGTGCTGCTCAACCACAGAAGCGGCTTCGTGCCGGAGCGCGTGCTGCTGTGTGGCGTGGCGATCACCGCGCTCTACGATGCGGTGCGCGGCATCATCCTCGCCGATGGTGACCCGCGCGGTCAGCAGATTCTGGCCTGGCTGTCCGGCTCCACCTACTACGTGGGCCTCTCCGCGGCGGTCGGCGTGCTCGCGCTGGCGATCATCGCGGTCCTGCTGGTGCGCCCGCTGGCGCGCTGGCTGGATATCCTGCCGCTGGGCACGGCGAGCGCCAGCGCGCTCGGTATCGGCGTGACCCGTGCCCGTCTGGTGCTGCTGGGCACGGTGGCGGTGCTCACCGCGCTGGCGACCCTGATCGTCGGCCCGCTGTCCTTCGTCGGCCTGCTGGCCCCGCACCTGGCACGCCTGCTGGGGCTGAGCCGCGCCCGCGAGCACATGCTCGGCGCGGTGCTGTGCGGGGCGCTGTTGATGGTGCTGGCGGACTGGCTGGGCCGCCAGCTGCTGTCGCCCTACGAGATCCCCGCCGGCCTGATGGCCTCGCTGATCGGCGGCAGCTACTTCCTGTGGAGTCTGCGCAAGTCGGGCTGATGTTCCCTCGATGAGAGGCCTCGAGCCAGAAGACACGCAGCCAGAAGACACGAGACCAGAAGACACGAAGCCCGCGACCTCTGATCGCGGGCTTCGTGTTTCAGCGTTTCTCTTTCAACAAGCCGCACTCAGTTGCCGAACACCACCGTGCGCCTGTCATGCAGGAAGACGCGCCGCTCGAGGTGATAACGCACGCCCCGTGACAGCGTCAGACATTCGATATCACGGCCCTTGGCGATCAGGTCTTCCGGATAGTGGGCGTGATCCACCGTCTCGACGCCCTGGGTGATGATCGGGCCTTCATCGAGATCATCGTTGATGTAGTGCGCGGTGGCACCGACCAGCTTGACGCCCTTCTCGTAGGCCTGATGATAGGGGCGCGCGCCCTTGAAGCCCGGCAGCAGCGAGTGGTGGATGTTGATCGCCCGCCCCGAGAGCTTCTCGCACATGTCACTCGACAGCACCTGCATGTAGCGCGCCAGAATCACCAGCTCAGCCCCGGTGTCCTGCACGATCTGCCATACCTGGGCTTCCTGCTCGGCCTTGGTCTCGGCGGTGATCGGCAGGTGGTGATACGGCAGGCCATGCCACTCGGCCAGCGGTGCCATGTCCGGATGGTTGGAGATGACGGCGGTGATATCCATCGGCAGCTGGCCGATGCGATGGCGATAGAGCAGGTCGTTCAGGCAGTGGTCCGAGCGCGAGACCATGATGACCACCTTCATGCGCTCATCCGGCGCACTCAGGCTGACGTCCATCTCGAAGTCGGCGGCGCGCGTGCCCAGCCCCTGCTCGAAACCGGCGGCGTCAAAGTTGTCACTGAGCTCGCCGACCTCGGTCTGCGGACGAAATTCGGCCCGGATGAAGAAGCGCCCCGACAGGCGGTCATCGAAGGAGTTGAGCTCGGTGATATAGCAGCCCTGCTCGCGCAGGTAGCGTGTCACGACGTCCACCGTGCCGATACGGCTGGGACATTGGGCGGTCAGAATCCAGGTATCACGCATACATAGGTGCCTGTCATGTAAGGATTATTCATTGTTGGAAGCAGCAACGTCAGGGTTGCATCCGAGGCCCTGCGCGACAAACCAATATTATTGAGGCGGGCTTCAGTATTTCTGAAGCCCGCCTCCTGGCCCGGGCAAGGCCCCTGGCAGTTGATTCAGGTCATGGCGTGCGCCTGCGACAGAGCTCTCTCCATACGCAGACCTCTCTCTCCATACGCAGATATCAGGCCTTGATGCAGACCCCGAATTCCTCGCTGGCATCCAGCAGCCAGCGGCCGAGGTAATCGGCGAAGCTTCTGCGCACCACCAGCTCGAATTCGCTCTCGCTGACGCGGCGCAGCACCAGTGTCGCCTTGGCGAACACCGCCGGCACACCCCGTCCGACCGGGAAGGCACGCGGGTGTACATCGGTGGGCGTCGACTTCATCAGCACCTGACGCGCCTGGTCGCCACTCAGCGAGATGACGGTCTGACCACCGCTGACGTTGACCACCTGAAAGCGGCCGGCCAACGCCTCATGCAGCGCCTTCTCGACAGCGAAGGCCTCCTCACCGGGCACCAGGATCAGCCACTCATCCGGTGACAGCCACTGGATCGAGCGGCCGCCCTCATTCTGGTGGAGGGTCGCCGGTGTCAGCGGCAGCGCCAGACCCAGCGCCGCTTCGACACCCTCGGCGAAGCCCGGCTGCGCGGGGTCACCGCGCAACGTCAGGTGACCGAGAAACGCCTTCTCCTGCAGCACGACGCCGGCATCGCCGTCATCGCGGGCCGTGAACAGATGCGCCAGCGGCGAGCGGGCGCTCTGGGCGTGAACCTCGGGCGTCGGACGCTGGTCGATCACCGACGTCTGAGAGCTTGTCATGTCCTGCGGCTGCGCCTCGACGGCGGCACCCGCTTGCGGGTCGAGTGTGGTGGCATCAGACATGCTGGCGCTCCCCTTTCTTGTCGTAGAACACCGGTGATGTGATTTCGGCTTCCAGCGTCGTGCCATCCGCCTGTGGCAGGAACACCGTCTCTCCGATGCGCTTGGCACCGCCCTTGACCACCGCCAGCGCGAAGCCATGTCCCAGCGTCGGGCTGTAGTAGCTGGAGGTCACGTGGCCGACCATCGGCATCGGGATGGCGTGCTCCGGATCGAAGACGATCTGCGAGCCTTCCGGCAGCACGATGCGCTCATCGCCAGCCTTCTTGCGCGTCGGAATCAGGCCGACCATCTGCTTGCGGTCGTCGCGGCGGGTATCCGGACGCGACAGCGCACGCTTGCCGATCCAGGAATACGGCTTGTTGTAGCCGACACACCACTGCATGCCGAGGTCTTCCGGGGTGATCGAGCCATCGGTGTCCTGACCGACGATGATGAAGCCCTTCTCGGCGCGCAGCACGTGCATGGTCTCGGTACCGTAGGGCGTGAGCCCGTACTTCTTGCCGCATTCGAACAGGCGCTTCCAGACATGCAGCCCGTAGTTGGCCGGCACGTTGAGTTCGTAGGACAGCTCACCGGTGAAGGAGATGCGGAAGATGCGCCCGGGAATGTCGGCGATCAGCCCTTCACGCACTTCCATGAACTTGAAGCTGTCACGGTCGAGATCGATGTCGGTCAGCTCGCTGACCAGTGCACGCGCCTCGGGGCCGGTGACGGTCAGGGTCGCCCAGTGATCGGTGACGCTGGTCATCTGCACGTCCAGTTCCGGCCATTCGGTCTGGTGCCACAGTTCCAGCCATTCCAGGATCGAGGCCGCACCACCGGTGGTGGTGGTCATCAGGAAGTGGTCTTCGGCCAGACAGGTGGTGACACCGTCGTCCATCACCATGCCGTCGTCGTGACACATCAGGCCGTAGCGCGCCTTGCCGACGCCCAGCTTGGCCCAGGCGTTGGTGTAGATGCGATTGAGGAACTCGCGCGCATCGCGACCGGTGATGTCGATCTTGCCCAGGGTCGAGGCATCCAGCACGCCGACCTTCTCGCGCACCGCCAGACACTCGCGCTCCACCGCGGCATGCATGTCCTCACTGCCCTGCGGGTAGTACCAGGGGCGCTTCCACTGGCCGACATCCTCGAACTTTGCCCCTTGCGCCACGTGCCATTCGTGCATCGCGGTGTAGCGGATCGGGTCGAACAGCTCGCCGCAGTGACGGCCGACGATGGCGCCGAAGGTCACCGGCGTGTAGTTGGGACGGAACACGGTGGTGCCGGTGTCGGGGATACTCTGCCCCAGACAGCGCGCGGCGACCGCCATGCCGTTGATGTTGCCCAGCTTGCCCTGGTCGGTGCCGAAGCCCATCGCGGTGTAGCGCTTGACGTGTTCGATGGACTCGAAGCCTTCGCGGGTGGCGAGCTCGATCCCGGCGGCAGTGACGTCGTTCTGCAGATCGACGAACTGCTTGGGCGCACGCGCGGTGGGCTTGTCATGCGGTACCTGATAGAGCGGCAGCATCGGGGATTCCGCAAGCTCGGACACCGCCGGCACCTCGGCCCGGGCGGTCTCGTACTCGCAGGCTTCCACTGCGGCGACACCGCTGGCGTAGGCCGCGACCAGCACATCTTCCAGCGCGAAGCTGCCATTGGCGGCACCACAGGCATCGAAGCCCTTGAGCATCGGCGCGCCCAGCGCGGGCAGGAAGCCGTGGATCTCGTCGCTCCACACCGGGCGTGCGCCGGTGTGTGCCGCCAGGTGAACCACCGGGCTGTAGCCGCCGGAACTGGCGATGGTGTCGCAGGCAACCTCTTCCACTTCACCGGTGACAGAGAAGCCGTCGATATCGATGGCCGCGATGCGCGCGCCTGTCACGCGGCGCTCACCCTTGGCCTCGATCACGGCGGCGCCGGTGATGATGCGGATGCCGGCGGCACGCGCCGCCTCGACCATCACGCCGGAAGGGGCCGGACGCGCATCGGCGATCGCGACCACTTCACGACCGGCCGCCTTCCATGCCAGCGCCGCGCGATAGGCGTAGTCGTTGTTGACCGACAGCACCAGCTTGTCACCGGCGGCGACGCCGTAACGAGTCAGATAGGTGGTGACGGCACCGGTCAGCAGGTTGCCCGGCACATCGTTGTGGCTGTAGACCAGCGGCCGCTCGTGGGCGCCAGTGGCCATGATGACGCGGTGGGCGCGCACGCGATGCAGGCGTGAACGTGCCTGCTGGGCGCCACGAGCATTGCGCGGCGCGAGATCGGCCTGATGCTCGGTGCGGCGCTCATGCAGCGTCACGAAGTTGTGATCGTGATAGCCGTTGGCGGTGGTGCGCGGCAGCAGCTGCACATCCTCACAGGCCGCAAGCTCCGCCAGCACGGCGTCACGCCATTCGATGGCGGGCTTGCCGTCCAGGGTCTGATCGAGACAGTCCGCCGACATGGAGAGCAGCGAGCCACCCAGCTCTTCCTGCTCGTCACACAGGATGACGCGCGCGCCGCTGCGGGCCGCGACCAGCGCCGCCATCAGGCCCGCCGGGCCGGAGCCGATCACCAGTACATCGGTGTGCTGATGCAGGTGATCGTAGATGTCCGGGTCGTCCTCGAGCGGAGAACGCCCGAGACCGGCGGCCTTGCGGATGTACTTCTCATAGGTCATCCACAGCGAGGCCGGCGCCATGAAGGTCTTGTAGTAGAAGCCCGGCGGCATGAACTTGCCGCCCAGCTTGCCGACCTGCGGCAGGAAGCGGCTCATCAGGTCCTTCTGGGCCTTGACCCAGCCGCTGACGGCGTGGGCTTCCAGGCCGTCGTAAAGCGCCTGCTGGGTGGCACGCACGTTGGGCACCTGGCCCGCTTCGGTGCTGCCCAGCTGCAGGATGGCGTTGGGCTCTTCGGCACCGGCGGCGACCAGGCCGCGCGGACGCGCATACTTGAAGCTGGCGTTGAGCACGTCGAGGCCGTTGGCCATCAGTGCCGAGGCGAGGGTATCGCCTGCCAGGCCCTGATAGCGCTTGCCATTGAAGGTGAAGGTCAGCGGCGTGGCGCGGTCGATGCGTCCACCCGAGGCGAGACGGCGCGGGGCAGCGGCGGTCTGGTTGTCTTGCTGGCTCATGCGCTCACCCCCTTGGCTTGCGTGGTCGGATCGGCTTTCGTCTCACCGGTGATGGTGGGCTGCTCGCCCATGCGATAGGTCTCGAGAATCTCGTAGGTCACGGTGTGGCGGGTGATGTTGAAATACTTGCGACAGCCCACGGCGTGAATCCACAGCTCGTGGTGGACGCCACGCGGGTTGTTGCGGAAGAACAGATAATCCCCCCACTCGGCATCGGAGCAGGCTTCAGGGTCCTTCGGGCGCTCGATATGCGCCTGGCCCTTGACGTGGAATTCCTCTTCCTCGCGCAGCTCGCCGCAGTAGGGACAGAAGATATGCATCATGGTCGGTCGTCTCCTGACGGCAGGTTCAGTGCGCGACGCCAGCGGCGCCGTGTTCGTCGATCAGCTTGCCCGTGTTGAAACGGTCATAGGAGAAGGGTTCTGCCAGCGGATGGGTGCGCCCCTTGGCCAGTGTCCAGGCAAAGACGTTGCCGGAACCCGGCGTGGCCTTGAAGCCACCGGTACCCCAACCGCAGTTGAAATAGAGCCCCTTCACGGGCGTCCTGGAAATGATCGGACAGGCGTCCGGGCAGGTGTCGACGATGCCGCCCCACTGACGGTTCATGCGTACCCGCGAGAAGATCGGGAACATCTCGACGATGGCCTGCAGGGTGTGCTCGATGGTCGGGTAGCTGCCACGCTGACCGTAGCCCACGTAGCCGTCGATGCCGGCCCCGATGACCAGGTCGCCCTTGTCCGACTGGCTGACATAGCCGTGGACGTGGTTGGACATCACCACGGTGTCGAGAATCGGCTTGAGCGGTTCGGAGACCAGCGCCTGCAGCGGGTGGGATTCCAGCGGCAGGCGGAAGCCGGCCTTCTCGGCCATCACGCCGGAGTTGCCGGCGGTGACCACGCCGACACGCTTGGCACCGATGAAGCCGCGCGAGGTTTCCACCCCGACGATGGCGCCATCCTGCTTGCGGAAGCCGGTGACCTCGGTCTGCTGGATCAGGTCGACGCCGAGGCTGTCGGCACCGCGCGCGAAGCCCCAGGCCACGGCGTCGTGACGCGCCACGCCACCGCGCGGCTGCCAGGAGGCGCCGAGAATCGGGTAGCGTGCGCGGCTCGAGCAGTCCATCGCCGGCACCAGTTCCTGCACCTGCTGGGCATCCAGCACTTCGCCATCGATGCCCTGCAGACGGTTGGCATTCACGCGACGCTGGATGTCACGCATGTCCTGCAGGGTGTGGCCCAGGTTGAGCACGCCACGCTGCGAGAACATCACGTTGTAGTTCAGGTCCTGAGAGAGGCCTTCCCACAGCTTCATGGAGTGCTCATAGAGCGCCGCCGCCTCGTCCCACAGATAGTTGGAGCGCACCAGGGTGGTGTTGCGCGCGGTGTTGCCGCCGCCCAGCCAGCCCTTCTCGATCACCGCGACATTGGTGATGCCGTGCTCCTTGGCCAGATAGTAGGCCGTGGCCAGACCATGCCCGCCGCCACCCACGATGACGACGTCGTATTCCTTCTTGGGTTCTGGGCTGCGCCAGACCTTCTGCCAGTTCTCATGGTGGCTGAGCGCATGCTTGACCAGCCCGAATCCCGAGTAACGCTGCATTTGCCACCCTCCTCACTTCTTTGCCACCGCAAGCGCTGTCCGGTGCTCTCGTCCGAGTGATGTCTGTTGTTGTCACCCGAGTGATGCCTCTGCGCTTGCGGCATGTGTCGTTGTTATCGTTGTCTCTCGCCAGCGCCTTGTTCAGGCAAGCGCAGCGGGGTCGGTCACGCTGTTGGATGCGTAGACCGGGAAGCGTGAACAGACTTCCTCGACCTTGCCGCGCACCTCGGCTTCCACCTTGGCGCTCTCGCCGGTGGACAGCGCGTCGAGCAGGTCACAGATCCAGCCGGCCAGTGCCTCGCATTCCGCCTCGCCGAAGCCGCGCGTGGTGGCGGCCGGAGTGCCGATGCGCAGCCCGGAGGTCACGAAGGGGCTCTGCGGGTCATTCGGCACGCTGTTCTTGTTGACGGTGATATGGGCGCGGCCCAGTGAGGCATCCGCGTCCTTGCCGGTCACGCCCTGGCGGATCAGCGAGACGAGGAACAGATGGTCATCGGTGCCACCGGAAACGACGTCGTAGCCACGCTCCATGAAGACCTCGGCCATCACGCGAGCATTGGCGATCACGCGTGCCTGGTAGCTGACGAAGTCCTGGCTCATCGCTTCCTTGAAGGCCGCGGCCTTGGCAGCGATGACGTGCATCAGCGGGCCGCCCTGCTGGCCGGGGAAGACGGCGCCATTGAGCTTCTTGTGCAGCGCTTCATCACCGGTGGCGGAGAGAATCAGGCCACCGCGCGGGCCGCGCAGCGTCTTGTGGGTGGTGGTGGTGACGACATGGGCGTAGGGCAGCGGGCTCGGGTAGTGACCCGCCGCGACCAGACCGGCCACGTGGGCCATGTCGACCATCAGCCAGGCGCCGATCTCGTCGGCGATATCGCGGAAGCGACGCCAGTTGACCACGCGCGAGTAGGCGGAGAAGCCGGCGATGATCATCTTCGGCTTGTGCTCACGTGCCAGACGCTCCATCTCCTCGTAGTCCAGCTCGCCGCTTTCGGTCAGGCCGTACTGGATGGCGTTGTAGTGCTTGCCGGAGAAGTTGGGCGCCGCGCCGTGGGTCAGGTGGCCACCATGCGCCAGACTCATGCCGAGAATGGTGTCACCCGGCGAGACCAGCGCCATGAACACGGCCGCATTGGCCTGGGCGCCGGAGTGCGGCTGCACGTTGGCGTAGTCACAGCCGAACAGCGCACAGGCGCGCTCGATGGCCAGCGTCTCGACCTTGTCGACGAACTCGCAGCCGCCGTAGTAGCGCTTGCCCGGATAGCCTTCGGCGTACTTGTTGGTCAGCTGGCTGCCCTGGGCTTCCATTACCAGCGGGCTTGCATAGTTCTCGGAGGCGATCAGCTCGATATGCGCTTCCTGACGCGCTGTCTCTTCGAGGATGGCCTCGGCCAGTGCAGGGTCGAGTCTGGCCAGTCGGTCATCACGGGTGTAGCCATGTTGCTGAGACATTGCGCGCCTCCGGTAAGCGGATCGTTGTTGGAGTGGGTCGATGAAAGGGGATCTGTGATCGTCTGTTCGCCCGAATCCTGTCGAGTCAGCCCGGCGCCAAGGCCTTGGGTGGCTGTCTTGACCCGATACTAGCCCTGCCCCCCTGCGGCAAACTGCTTGTCAGCGTCACCCCGCAGCGCGAATGCGACATCGGCAGGCAAAAGCGACATCTCGACGGCCCGCACAGGGGAGCTGCAAATAGTGGCTGCCCGCCAATGGCGCTACACCGACGCCCCATCGGGCAGGTATGCTAGACACCGATATCGTGCGATCAGGCGCCGGATGACGACTGATCCATGCAAGCGCGCGCCTGGGGAAGGGAGTTGAGAATATGCTGATGGAATTGCTGGCGGTGATGGCACCGGTACTGTGTGGCGCCGCCATCGGCTTCTTCTGGGTCAGGCTGGGCAACGACTACCCGATGGCCTTCGTCACCCGGCTGGTGCTCTACATCGGCACGCCGGCGCTGATCCTCAATGCGCTGGGCAGCGCCGAGATCGACAACTCGAGCTTCCTGCGTACGGGCCTGGCGACGCTGTCTGTGATGGCCCTGCTGCTGGCGCTGAGCTGGCCCTTCGCGCGCCTGATCGGCAAGCCGTGGAAGGTGGCGGTGGCGCCATTGCTGTTCTCCAACGTCGGCAACATGGGCCTGCCTGTCTCGCTCTACGCCTTCGGTCAGGCCGGCTTCGCCTACGCCATCACCATCATGGTCACCATGTCGCTGCTGCAGTTCACCCTCGGCGCCTGGCTTGCCAGTACCAGCGGCAACCCGCTGCGCAGCGTGGTGCGCTCGCCGACCATCTGGGCCAGCATCGTCGCCACCCTCATGCTGCTCTGCGATGTGCACATGCCACGCTTCGTCGCCAACAGCCTGGAGCTGATCTCCGGCTTCACCGTGCCGCTGATGCTGATCACCCTGGGCGTGTCGCTGGCCAGCATTCGCGTCAAGAATCTGGCGGCGGGCGTGGGCTTCAGCGTCCTGCGCATTCCCTTTGCTGCCCTGTGTGCCTGGGGGATCGGCACCCTGCTGGACCTGCCCCCGCTGGCACTGCATGTGTTGACCATGCAGATGGCCATGCCGGTGGCGGTCTACAACTACATGTTCGCCCAGAAGGCAGGTCGCGAGCCGGAATACGTGGCCACACTGGTGTTCTGCTCGACGCTCGCCGCCTTCCTCTATCTGCCCATGCTGCTGGCGGCGATGGGGGCGACACTGGGCTGACCCGACGGCAGCTGCCCGAGCCTTCCCACACTCAATGACAGGCACAAAAAAACCACGCGAGCCTGAGGCTTGCGTGGTCGTGTGACACCTTCCTGCGGAAACTGCCGTGCCGTGAAGAAGACGGTATTGCACCATCCCGATAGTGAGCAGCACGGCGCTTCCTGTTGCGACGATCAGCCTTGTAGTCCTGCTGGCACCCGCTCCCGGCCTGGAGGTGGTGCACCGTTCCCCTGTGTCATCATTGCCCTTTTGACCAAACCCGTGACTGGAGTGGCAGTCGTGGACCTGACGTGAACGCTCTCCGCTCTCGACCCGCAGCTGAAGATGGCATGCAGCCCAACGGGGCCTTGTGCTTTTGGCGCCGGGGCGAACCCTGGCGTGGCTCGGCGGGACTTCCTGCAGAACCACTTCCCGCAAAGTCCCCTGCACTGCTTGCGCTCATTCACGTGGCAACATCTGAAGGGTAGCCCCGAAGTCGTCTGCACCTCCAGATGGTTTGTGCCGTCTTCCTGCGCGAGTCGACTTGCTCATGAACCTGAGCATGAAGTCGTAGAGCACTCATACCCGACAGACTGTCAGCGCACCTCGGGCGTGGCGGCTTGCAGTCCCGCCAGGCCCTCGGCCTGCTGCTGACGCAGCTGGGCCAGCGTTGTCACGGCATGTCCCCTGGCTTGCCATTCGGCGCGCTCGGCATCGTCGGCCCGGATGATGAAGCGTCCAAGCAGGGTGTAGAGCAGCCCCAGCAACGGTGACAGCCAGCAGGCGAAGGCCAGCGGAATGTAAAGCAGCCCCTCCATGCCCGCGCCACCGGCCATCAGCCCCAGCGAACTGATCACCACCGCACCACTCGCATTCCAGGGCACCAGCGGCGAGATCAGCGTGCCGCCCTCTTCCAGTGAGCGTGACAGGTTGAGCGTCGAGTAGCCTTCTCCGCGGAATACCGGCGCGTACATGCGCCCCGGCAGAGCGATCGAGAGGTAGGGGTCGCCCGCGATGACATTGGTCAGCGCCGCCGTGGAACTGGCCGCGACCTGCAGACCGAAGATACCGCGCACCTTGACCAGCACCGCGGCGCACAGCACCTCCAGACAGCCGATCACCTCCAGCATCCCCCCGAAGGCCAGTGCGATCATCACCAGCAGGATGACCCAGGCCATCGACATCAGGCCACCGCGATTGAGCAGGCTGTCGATCTCGCTCACGCCGGTGTTCAGGGTGTAACCACTCTGCATATAACCGAACAGTGCCTTGATGGCCTCGCCCTGGACACCATAGGCCACCACGGCGCCCGCCAGCACCCCGACGAACAGCGCCGGCAGTGCCGGCATGCGCGCGATCGCCAGCGCCATCACCAGCAGCGGCGGCACCAGCACCCACAGATTGAATTCGAAGGCACCTGACAGCCCGGCAGTGATGGCAGTGATGCGCTCGAGATCCAGCGACTGGCCAGCGGCGAGCAGGTTGCCGGCGATCAGGTAGATCACCAGCGCGATCAGCATGGAGGGAATGGTGGTCGGCATCATGTTGCGGATATGCGCGAACAGATTCACGCCCGTCACCGCCGGTGCCAGATTGGTGGTATCCGACAGCGGCGAGACCTTGTCACCGAAGAAGGCGCCGGACACCACCGCACCGGCGGTCCACCACGGCGGTATGTCGAAGCCGGCCCCGATACCCATCAGCGCAAGCCCTACCGTACCCACCGTGCCCCAGCTGGTGCCCAGTGTGACCGAGACCACCGAGCACAGCAGCATGGCCGCCGCCAGGAAGTATTCCGGCGAGACCAGCTTGAGCCCGTAGTAGATGATCATCGGCACGCTGCCGGAGGCGATCCACACCCCGACCGTCATGCCGACCAGAATCAGGATCGCGATGGAGGGCAGGCCGACACGCACGATGCGCATCATGCCCTCTTCCATCGCCGACCAGCCGTAGCCCAGCTTCCAGCCGACCAGCGCCGTCATCGCGACGCCACAGATCAGCGGTACGTGCGGAGTGAATTCACCGAAGACAAAAAGTTGCAGGGCCAACACGGCCAGCGTTGCCAGGATGGGCAAGCTGGCCATGAGCAGGGAGGGGCGTTGCGGTGCATCGACATCACGAGTCATGAGACATTGCTCCATTAGCCAGTTGTACTTGTTGTACTTGTTGTCCCCCCACGCTAACCGACTCATGTCCCGACAGATGACTGACAGCGTCACCGACCTCCCTGTAAGCGACATCGTCTACGACTTTCCGCCTATCACTTGCGCGAGATTCATTCACCTCGCCGGGGACTGTCACCAACTTCATCTTGTGGTGAAAAGATGCTCTCCACCTGAACCTCAGATCCTCAGTAATCGATCACCACATCGCCATTGGGCACGCTGCAGCAGGACAGGATGAAGCCTTCGGCGACATCTTCATCGGTGATGCCACCGTTGTGTTCCATCGCGACCTCGCCCGAGACCTTCTGCACCCGACAGGTGCCGCAGATACCCATGCCGCAGGCCTTGGGAATATGCAGGCCGAGCTTGGCGGCGGCAGCGTGGACGGTCTCACCCGGGGCGATCTGCACCGACTTGCCGGTGGCGGAGAACTCGACCCGCGTGAGATCGGAGCGGTCCAGTTCATCGGCCAGCACCTCGGCCTGTTCGGCCTGCTCGATGGCCTCCTCCTCGACATCGACCGGCGTGGCCCCGAAGGACTCCTCGTGATAGCGGCTCATGTCGAAGCCGTGGCTGCGCAGCAGATGCTTGACCGCATTCATGTAGGGCGTGGGGCCACAGCAGAAGATCTCGCGCTCCATGAAGTCCGGCGCGATCATCTCGAGCATCGCGTCGGTGAGATAGCCGCGATAGCCGGACCAGGTCTGGCCGGTCTCGAAGCGCTCACAGATGACATGCATGTTGAACTCCGGCACGCGGGAATCCATGAACTCGAGCTGACGCCAGAAGATGATGTCGCGCGGGCTGCGCGCACTGTGCACGAAGGAGATATCCACATTGGCGTTGGTATCGAAGTACCAGCGCGCCATCGACATCAAGGGCGTGATGCCCACGCCGCCGGACAGCATCAGAATGCGTTCCGCCGGGTAGTCGATGCAGTTGAAGTTGCCGACCGGGCCGTGCACGGCCAGCACGTCGCCTTCGTTGAGGTTGTCGTGCAGCCAGTTGGAGACCAGCCCGCCCGGCACGCGCTTGACGGTGATCGAGAAGCTGTAGGGCACCGACGGTGAGCTGGAGATGGTGTAGGAGCGCATGATCTGCTGGGCATCGATCTCGAGCTCCAGGGTCACGAACTGCCCCGGCTTGAAGAAGAACATCACCGGCTGTTCGGCCATGAAACAGAAGGTGCGCACATCCCAGGTTTCCTGAATGACCTTCACGCAGCGCACGCTATGTCGACCGTTGGTCCAGGTCTGCGTCGTAACCGGATTGAAGTTGCTGAGTGTGGTGCTCATGAAGGCCTCGCTGGGCATGTTGTTCTTGGAGACATGTTCTTGAAGGGGCAGTGTCAGTTCTTGAAGAGACAGTGTCAGGCCACCCTGCGCTGCGTGCGCGACCAACGGTGGGGCATGCTCTGGATTGTCGAGTCAGCGTCCGGCAAGCATTTATCCGTGCACGACAGAAACATGCCCGATCCCTCCAATCACGCCCCCGCAGCGCCCTGCCCCCGCCTCAGCGCTGCGCCTGCCTGTGCCTCGAAGGCCCTGCGCAGACGAGCGGCGTCGGAAATACATCATTGAGCGTCGCCATCAGACATAAGTCGCGACTTGACCTCAGCCACACTGCGGTCCATGCGTGACAAAGCCACTCGGATATCATGCGGGCTGCCTGAACTTCCACGCTGACTATCCTGTTGAGCGAGCGGCCCCTCTGCCTGCGCCGCCCTCGACACCCGAACCGATCAGAACGGGATGACGCACCGCGCGATGCATCGGCACTCAGTCATAGTTGCGCTGACTCATAGGTGCGCTGACTACTAGATGCGCTGACTTATTAGGTGCGCCGATGTCTGCCGCGGTGCTGCCCGGCAATGGTCTGTTCACTCGTTCCCTCTGTCCCGGCTTCACAACAACAATGATCAGCACACTCACTCAACCCAAGGCGACCCTGCTCCCGGCGCCTACCGACCGTGCGAGGACACCGCGATGAGCGACTTACTGGAACACGCTCAGGATCAGCAGCGTCAGGCTGTACGCGAGGCCGCCGCGCGGCTTCTACAGGCCCGCAGCCCCGGCTACACCCTGCCCCAGCCCTTCTACAATGATCAGCGCCTGTTCGATCTCGACATGAAGGAGATCTTCGAGCGCGAGTGGCTGTTTGCCGGCCTCAGCAGCGAGATCCCGCTAAAGGGCAACTTCATGACCATGGATGTGGGCAACAGTCCGATCATCATCGTGCGCGGTGACAACGGGGCCATCCATGCCTTCCATAACGTCTGTCGCCATCGCGGCTCCCGCCTGTGCAGCACCGAGCGTGGCAAGGTCGCCAAGCTGGTGTGCGGCTATCACAAGTGGACCTATGAGCTGGATGGTCGCCTGCTGTTCGCCGGTTCCGACATGGGCACCACCTTCGATACCAGTGACTACGGCCTTCACCCCGTCCACGTGCGCTCAGCCGGCGGCATGCTGTTCATCAACCTCGCCGAGCAGCCCGAGAACTGTGAGCCGTTCTTCAAGACGCTGGAGTTCTACCTCAAGCCCTACGACATGGAGAACGTCAAGGTCGCGGCCAGCTCCTCCATCATCGAGGAAGGCAACTGGAAGCTGGTGATCGAGAACAATCGCGAGTGCTATCACTGCGATGGCTCCCACCCGGAGCTGCTCAACACCCTGCAGGAATTCGATGACACCGATGACCCGCGTGCCACCGAAGCCTACAAGGCGCTGGTCGCGAAGAAGCAGGCCGACTGGGATGCCGAGAAGGTGCCCTATCAGCTGGTGCGCTTCGGTCGCCGCAATCGCATGACGCGCACGCCGCTGCTGGAAGGCACCGTCTCGATGACCACGGACGGCACGCCGGCGTGCAAGAAGCTGTTGGGTCGCCTGCAAAGCCCCGACATGGGCTCGCTGCGCATCCTCAACCTGCCCAACTCCTGGAACCACTTCATGGGCGATCATGCCGTGGTCTTCCAGGTCGACCCCATCGGCCCCCTCAAGACCCGCGTGACCACCAAGTGGCTGGTGCACAAGGACGCGGTGGAAGGTGTCGACTACGACCTGGCGAAACTGCGCAAGGTGTGGGACGCCACCAATGATCAGGACCGACAGCTGGTGGAAGAGAACCAGCGCGGCGTCAACTCCAGCGCCTATCAGCCCGGCCCCTACTCGGCGACCTTCGAGTTCGGCGTCGTCGACTTCGTCGACTGGTATGCCGAGCGCATGCAGGAAGCGCTCAAGGAACAGCAGGAGCCGCATCTGCAGCTGGCCTGAGAGCTTGAGTCCTTGATGCCTTGAGTCCTCGAAACCTGAGACTCTGAAAGACAGACAAGAAAAAACCCGCCACCGGCAAGCCGGTGGCGGGTTTTTTGGCTTTCACCCGGGCAACACGCCGAAGGCGGGTCACCCGGGAGGTACTACGGCTGGATTACAGCTGCGTGTCCAGGCTCATCATCAGGCTGAGCGCCATGACGATGATGATGGAGAAGCCGAACAGCTTGCGTGCCCAGGAGGCATCAGGCTGATCCTTGAGGCGCCAGGCGGCCAGATACAGCCACCAGCCACCCGTGACGGTCGCGACTACCAGATACCAGATGCCGGTATATCCCCACAGTGTCAGCAACAGCGACACCGGGATGAAGCCGGCAATGTACCCCGTCACTACACGCTTGGCATGCTCCATGCCTCGCGCTACCGGGAGTACCGGAATATTGGCGGCCCGATAGTCATCGACACGAAACATGGCAATCGCATAGGAATGCGGCATCTGCCACATGCTGAAGATGATCAACAGCAGCAGCGCCCCCATGTCCGCCTGACCGGTGACGGCCAGGTAACCGACCACTGGCGGCGCAGCGCCGGACAGTGAGCCGATGAGGGTGCCATACACCGAACCACGCTTGAGCCACATGCTGTAGGCCCCGACGTAGATCACGAAGCCCAGTCCCACGGCGATCATCGCCATGAGGTTGGTCATCATGGCCAGAAGCCAGAAGCCTGCAAGGCCCAGCACGCTGCCGAAGACGAAAGCCCCCTTCAGCGAGATATCGCCCTGCACCAGAGCGCGGCCCTGGGTACGTGCCATGTGGCGGTCGATATCGCGATCGATGCAGTTGTTGAACACACAGCCTGAGGCCACGATCAACGCCACCCCGACCAGGGTGGCGATGAACAGCGCCCAATCCACCTCACCACCGGAAGCGAGAAAGAAGCCGCCGCTGACGGTGATCAGGTTGCCGAAGATAATGCCCGGCTTGGTGGTACGCAGGTAGTCCTTGATCATCAGGCTCACGCTATCAGATGGGCATCATGTTCTGATTCAGCTCGATCATGATCCACATGGAACCACCAACGACGATTGCCACGATCACCAGGGTGAACAGCATGGCCATGACATTCCAGCTCTGCTCCTTGGAGCCGTCCAGGTGCAGGAAGAAGTACAGCTGCACGAAGACCTGAGCGATGGCGAAGCCGTAGACGGCCCAGATCACGCCGACACCCGGATCGTCCATCATCATCACCATCCCGAACGGGATGATGGTCAGGATGATGGAGAGAATCAGACCGGTCACGTACTGCTTGACGCTGCCGTGATTGTCGTTGTGGTCGTTGTTGGAATGGCTCATAGCATCACTCCTGTGAGATAGACGACGGTGAAGACGCAGATCCAGATGACGTCCAGGAAGTGCCAGAACAGGCTGAGCATCATCAGACGACCGCGATGCATTTCCGTCAGGCCTTTCTGCTTGACCTGGAAGATCAGCAGCGCCATCCAGATCAGACCGACGGTCACGTGCAGACCGTGGGTACCGACCAGGGTGAAGAAGGCAGACAGGAACGCGGACTTGTCCGGACCATGGCCGTTCACGATCAGGTGGTGGAACTCATAGATTTCCATCGCGATGAAGCCTGCGCCACAGGCGAAGGTGATCATCAGCCACTTGATCACCGCGGAGCTGTCTCCGCGGTTCATGCCCAGCATCGCCAGGCCGTAGGTGAAGCTCGAGGCCAGCAGCAGTGCGGTCTCGACCAGCACGAAGTCCAGCTCGAAGATCTCGGCGCCCGTCGGGCCACCGGCATACGCCTGGCTCAGCACCACGTAGCCCGCGAACAGCATCGCGAACAGGATGCAGTCGCTCAGCAGATAGAGCCAGAAACCGAAGACCTTCAGGCCGTTGGTATCGTGATGCTCGTGATCGTCATGGGCGTCATGCGCCCCATCGTGAGATGTCATTGCATTATTCGCCATGATTACCCCTGAACCACTGTGTCGTTAGGTGTGCGGGCGCTGGGCAGGGCGCGACGCTCGCGACCCTCACGCTCGACGCGCTCCACTTCCTCGACGGACACGTAGTAGTCGATGTCGTAGTTGAAGGAGCGCACGATGAAGGTGGCGATCATGCCGACCAGCCCGACCACGGCCATCCACCAGATGTGCCAGATCAGTGCGAAACCGAACACCAGGCTGAAGGCGGAGATGATGACGCCAGCAGCGGCGTTGCGCGGCATGTGGATCGGCGCATAAGGCTTCTTGGCCTCCTGCTCGATGCCACGTTCCTTCATTTCCCAGAACTCGTCGAGCTCGGAAACCTGCGGCTCGTGAGCGAAGTTGTAGAACGGTGCCGGTGAAGTGGTGCTCCACTCCAGCGTACGACCGCCCCAGATATCGCCAGTGGTGTCCTGCAGCTGCTTGCGGTTCTTGATGCTGACCGCGATCTGGATCACGGTGCACGCGATACCGATCATGATCAGGCAGGCGCCGATGAAGGCGACGACCAGGTACGGTACCCACAGCGGGTTGTCGACGTGCTGCAGACGACGGGTCATGCCCATGAAGCCGAGGATGTACAGCGGCATGAAGGCGAGGTAGAAGCCAGTGATCCAGAACCAGAAGGAACGCTTGCCCCACTTCTCGCACAGCATGAAGCCGGTCGCTTTCGGGAACCAGTAGGTGATACCGGCCATCGCACCGAAGACCACGCCGCCGATGATGACGTTGTGGAAGTGAGCGATCAGGAACAGCGAGTTGTGCAGTACGTAGTTGGCGCCCGGAACGGCCAGCAGAACGCCGGTCATGCCACCGATGGTGAAGGTGACGATGAAGCCCAGGGTCCACAGCACCGGAGAGGTCATCTCGACGCGACCGCGGTACATGGTGAACAGCCAGTTGAAGATCTTCACACCTGTCGGGATCGAGATGATCATCGTCGCGATACCGAAGAAGGCGTTCACGTCAGCGCCGGCACCCATGGTGAAGAAGTGGTGCAGCCAGACGATGAACGACAGGACGGTGATGACGAGAGTCGCCCACACCAGCGAGGTGTAACCGAACAGCTTCTTCTTGGAGAAGGTGGAGATGACTTCGGAGAACACACCGAAGACCGGCAGCACCAGGATGTACACCTCAGGATGGCCCCAGGCCCAGATGAGGTTGACGTACATCATCATGTTTCCACCAAGGTCATTGGTGAAGAAGTGGAAGTCGAGGTAGCGATCGAGCGTCAGCATCGCGATGGTAGCGGTCAGAATCGGGAAGGCCGCGACGATCAGGACGTTGGCGCACAGTGCGGTCCAGGTGAAGACCGGCATTTTCATCAGGGACATGCCCGGCGCACGCATCTTGAGGATGGTGGCGATGAAGTTGACACCTGTCAGCAGGGTACCGACACCGGAGATCTGCAATGACCAGATCCAGTAATCCACCCCGACCCCGGGACTGTAATTGGCCCCCGACAACGGCGGATAGGCCAGCCAGCCGGTCTTGGCGAACTCACCCAGACCCAGAGAGATGTTGACCAGCAGCGCGCCGACCACGAACAGCCAGAAGCTGAGCGAGTTCAGGAACGGGAAGGCCACGTCACGTGCGCCGATCTGCAGCGGCACGACGACGTTGATCAGACCGATGACCAGCGGCATCGCCACGAAGAAGATCATGATCACGCCGTGGGCAGTGAAGATCTGGTCGTAGTGATCCGGGGGCAGATAGCCGTGCCCGCCGGTGGACGCCAGCATCTGCTGGGAACGCATCATGATCGCATCGGAGAAACCACGGATCAGCATCACCAACGCGACGATGATGTACATCATGCCGATCTTCTTGTGATCGACAGAGGTGAACCACTCATTCCACAGGTAGGCCCACTTTTTCTTTACCGTGATGAAGCCGAACAGGGCTGCACCACCGAGGATTACCGCCGCAAGCACGATCATGACGATCGGCTCGTGATACGGAACAGCCTCTATTGTGAGTTTTCCAAGCATTGCTTATTCCTCGGTTGCCATCGCAGATTCAGCGTGACCAGAAGCGTCATGATCGGACATGCCGTGTTCGGCGTTGTCGTGATGCATTCCACCCTTCTTCATGTGGCGCATCTGATCATCGCTCATGCCCAGCTCCATGCCGTCCATGTAGGGCGCCATGATCTGCTCATACAGGTTCGGCTTGACCTGACCATAGAAGGTCGGGGCAACGTCCTCGCTCGGCTCCTGGAGAGCGGCGAAGCCAGCGTCATCCAGCACCTTGCTGCTGCCGCGTGCCTTCTCGATCCAGGCGTCGAAGTCACCTTCGCTCATGACGTGCGTCTTGAAGTGCATGTCCGCGAAGCCGGCGCCGCTATAGCTGGCAGAGATACCGTCGTAGGTGCCCACTTCATTGCCGATCAGGTGCAGACGGTTTTCCATCCCCGCCATTGCATAGATCTGGCTACCGAGCTGCGGGACGAAGAACGAGTTCATCACCGTGTCGGATGTGATGTGGAAGCGAACCTGACGATCCACCGGCATGGCCAGTTCATTGACCGTCGCGATGCCCTGCTCCGGATAGATGAACAACCACTTCCAGTCCATGGACACGACCTGCACCTCGATCGGCTCACCGCCGTCGACGATCTCGGCACGCGGGTCCAGCTCATGCGTGCTCTTCCAGGTCAGGATGCCCAGAGCGAGGATGATCAGGCACGGAATGCCCCAGACCACGATCTCGATCTTGGTGGAATGCGCCCAGTTGGGCGTGTAGGTCGCCTTGCTCTGCTTGGTATCGCGATAGCGCCAGGCGAACCACAGCGTCATGAAGATGACCGGGATAACAACCACGAGCATCAGATAGGTAGCAGTCAGGATCAGCGACTTTTCGGATTCACCGATAGGCCCCTTGGGATCGAAGAGTACGGCGTCACAGCCGGACAGCATCAATAATCCCGCGAGGATAGGGAGTCCCCGCAGAGCCCCCCGCATTAGGCTTTTTCTCATCTCACGACCTCGTTGGAACACGCCATGGCGTCATGACGAGCCCACATGTGGAACACAGCGTTCGAAGAAATGACCAACAGGAAGCCGTCGATCTTTCGAACGAAATCAGAAGATTTCCCGCAGGCGGGCACAGGATAGAGAAAAGACAGGGGGGCTGACTACGGGGCAGGATGACGCACCAGGGGCCACATGCGGATGACTTCGGCCAGCCGGTGCGCACCAATCATGCCTTGGGCGGCATGAGTTCTCTCACGCTCGAGGGAGGTTAAGGCAGCTGGATCCGGTGGCGAAGCCGACACTCACCGCAATGATGTCGCGACAGTGCATGCCTTGCAGGGCCAGACAGAACCTCAATCGCCAGTCTTCACCGCAAAGCCAGCCCCCCTGCCCTGCCTGATGATGCCTGGGAGAATCACGACCTTGTCGCGCCACAATTCTGTGCATCTCCACAAATCTCCTTGCCACCGGCGCAGCACGCGGCGTCGAAGCAACCACTACCACCACACGATAATGCGCAACAAAAATCCAACAAATGACTAAATATCGAAATTAACTACCAAAAAATACGCCACTCGGCCTTTCAAAAGTTGCTGAAGTACTCCCCCACCCCGGGCGAGAGAGACATTTTCCCAGCATGATACTTGTATGATCCGGGCGTTCATTGATGAGAAAACATGCCTCATTATCGATCATGACCTGACAGGTAAATGCACCATGATGCGTCTCGCATGATGCTGGCATCCCCGATCAACAGGGGACGCTTTTTCGCAACCTTGGCATGCCATTCTCATGATCAATACCGAACCAAATGGCCTGATGACTGTCATTTTCTGTCATCCATTTACGCGGGCTCACCACCTTTCTGTCAGATGACGCCCAGCCCGCAACCATAAAAAATATACAAATAAACACAATACAGAAACTTTTTGGTTACAAATTCTGCACAAAAATCCGGTTTCCCGCCCCCATTGTGTGACTTGAGTCAGACAAGGAATGAACTCGACCGAGGCGTCAGGAACAACATCCTCGAAAAAGGTCAAGACCTGCGACAATTGACCACACCAAAAATACTGGCAATGATCTGGGAGAATTTCCCGGGACCTTTTCCACGCCCAGCAGCCAGATAGATCACTCTTCACCAGCACCAGCGGCCTGTGGGCAGGCGCGATTCGCGCTCCACATCCGCGATGATTCGCGGCCGCCACTCGCCACGACGACCAGATTTTCGCGCGCTCGGCCTGACGGTCTCTGACTCTCGAATGTCAGGCGCCGTGCCACATGCAGCCTGAGCGGATCGAGAGCCACGCCCTGCAACGCCCGCTCTGCGATAACAGCGCTATACAACGGCCCCAAAACAACAGCTCTACAACAACAGCCCTGCAACGAGACCCTCACCATGACTGCCTCCTCGACCACACATTCCCTCATCGCTGCCGACCAGCTTCCCGCAGGTATCCTCTATCGCCTGTTCTCCGGCAGCATCGCGCCCCGGCCGATCGCCTGGGTCTCGACCATCGATGCGGCAGGCAACACCAATCTCGCGCCCTTCTCGTTCTTCACCATCGCCAGCATCAATCCGCCGGTGCTCGCCTTCAGCCCGCTGCGCAATGGCGAAGGCAAGACCAAGGACACCCTCAACAACCTCGGACAGGTCGCGGAGTGCGTCATCCACATCGGTGGTGAGGCGATGAGCGAGGCGCTCAATCTCACCAGCGCCAGTCTCGCGGCCGACGAGGACGAGTTCACCCATGCGGGCCTGAACAAGGTAGCCATGCCGCCGCTTGCGGTTCCGCGCGTGGGGGGCGCCCCGATCGCCTTCGGTTGTCGCCTGCGCGACATCATCTCGTTCGGTGAGCAGCCGCTGGCCGGTTCACTGGTACTGGCCGAGGTGGTGGTGATGCATGCCGACGAAACGGTCTGGGATGGGCGGCATGTCGACAATGCGGTGCTGCGTGCCATCGGGCGCATGGCCGGCAGTGACTATGCACGCACGGACAGCCTGTTCAGTCTAGAGCGCCCCGAATGACTTCCCGGTACGAGCAATGGACCTATAAACCTCAATACAATCAATGCCTTTCATCGCACCACCAGGATGACTCAAGGTTTGACGCCGTCACCTGCAACTGGCAGAAATGCGCATGTTGCACAGGGCTTCAGACCAAGATCTGAACGCTTTCACCAGGCGGGACAAGGTCCCTCATTCTGACTCGAGATGCCCATAGGAGCGGCTATCGAAAGAAAAAATACGAGGTAACTTCATGTCATCGAATCCGTACGTGACGGATTACCAGATCGGTCAGGACAATGTTCAGCGACTCGGGCTGGATGTCCACAAGCCGGTCTTCACCATCAGTGCGCTGCTGATCGTAGGGTTCATCCTGTTCACGCTGCTGATGCCCGAGTCGGCAAAGTCGGCGCTGGGCGGTGCCAAGGCATGGTCCATCACCCATGGTGATTGGTTGTTCATGCTCGCCAGCAACTTCTTCATCCTGTTCTGCCTGCTGCTGGTTCTGCACCCGGTCAGCCGCCTGCGCCTGGGCGGACGCGACGCCAAGCCGGAATTCAGCCGCATGGCCTGGTTCGCGATGCTGTTCGCTGCCGGCATGGGCACCGGCCTGATGTTCTGGGGGGTCGCCGAGCCAGTGGCGTACTACACCGACTGGTCAGGCACGCCCCTGAACGCACCACCGCGCACGCCGGAAGGTGCAACGGCGGCACTCTCGGCCACCGTCTTCCATTACGGGCTTCACCCGTGGGCCATGTATGCCGTGATCGGCCTGTCACTGGCCTTCTTCGCCTACAACAAGGGCCTGCCGCTGACGCTGCGCTCGGTGTTCTACCCCTTGCTGGGTGAGCGTGTATGGGGCTGGAGCGGACATATCATCGATATCGTCGCGGTGCTCGCCACCCTGTTCGGCCTTGCCACCTCGCTGGGGCTGGGCGCGGCCCAGGCGGCCTCCGGGTTGGACCATCTGTTCGGCATCGGCGATGGACTGGTCAGCCAGATCGGCGTGATCGTGGCGGTCACGCTCGCGGCCATCTACTCGGTGAGTCGCGGCCTGGATGGCGGCGTCAAACGCCTCTCCAATCTCAACATGATGCTGGCCGCGCTGCTGGTGGTCTTCCTGTTCATCGTCGGCCCGACCATGGACATCATCACCGGGCTCGGCACCACCAGCGTCGGCTATCTGGAATATCTGCTGCCGCTGTCCAACTGGATCGATCGCCCCGACGAAGGCTGGTTCCATAGCTGGACCATCTTCTACTGGGCCTGGTGGATTTCCTGGTCGCCGTTCGTCGGCATGTTCATCGCGCGTATCTCCCGCGGACGCAGTGTGCGCGAATTCGTGACCGCCGTGCTGGTGGTACCGACCCTGGTCACCATCGTGTGGATGACCGTCTTCGGTGGCACCGCACTGGAAGAGGCGCGAGCCGCCGGCAGCGAACTGGCCCAGGGCATCGAGACTCCCTCGATGGCCATGTTCCAGATGTTCGACAGCCTGCCGCTGTCGTCCATCACGTCCTGCGTCGCCATCGTGCTGGTGCTGGTATTCTTCGTGACCTCCTCCGACTCCGGCTCGCTGGTGATCGACTCCATCACCGCCGGTGGCAAGCAGGATGCCCCGACGCGCCAGCGTGTCTTCTGGGCAGCGGCCGGCGGCCTGATCGCCTGTGCCCTGCTGTATGGCGGCGGCAACACCGCACTGAGTGCGCTGCAGGCGGGCGCCATCTCCACGGGGCTACCCTTCACGGTGGTACTGCTGGTGATGTGCTTCTCGCTGTTCCGCGGTCTGCGCTGGGAGAAACGCGAGTACGACCGCGCCAACGCATCGACCTGAGCCACTGCGCGCAGTGAAAAGAGGCGAGTGAGCACCCACGCAAAAGGGCCTGTCAGTCGACAGGCCCTTTTGTTCATCTGGCAGACGGTGTCAGTGCGCGGCGCGCAATCTTTCTTGAGTGCCGCGCCTAGCGCAGCCCCGGCAGCAGATACTTGTCCAGCGCCTGGCGCACCGAGGGCAGCAGGATATCGGAGTGCATCACCAGCTCACGCACCAGTTCCTGCAGGCCCGGCACACCCACTTCGGCATGCTTTCTGAGTGCCATGCGTGCACAGGTGTCCGCGCAGGCATGCTCGGAAATCTGCACGCCCAGCGCCACCAGCCGCTCACGAAAGTCTTCGTGATCAATCAGCTCCACGATCATCATCGTCATTCTCCTTGCTCGCTGACGGCGGGCATTGTCATTGGTATTGACCCACTCTGCTCTGAGCATAGCCCTTGTGAGGATAATCGAAATGCACGACGGGCTGTCTCCGACATTCTGGTCAGACCGAGGCGCGCCCTGCGTATCCGCCAGCGCCACTGCCATAGGCATTTGCGCCAGACGTACCCTTTCCTTTGCGCCAGACGTCCCCTTTCCTTTCCCTCTCCTCCTCTCACCTCCCCTCGCGTTCAGGTGTCCAGACTGGCCGAGACAGGTTCGGCTCTGGCCAGACGGCAGGCGGCGTACTTGAACTCCGGAATCTTGCCCACCGGGTCGAGCGCCGGATTGGTCAACAGGTTGGCGGCGGCCTCGGCGTAGCAGAATGGCACGAAGACCATGCCGGCCGGCGTCAGCGGATCGGCGCGGGTGGCAAGAGTGATCTGGCCACGCCGCGTGGTGATCGAGAGCGGCTCGCCCGGCGTGATGCCCAGGCGCTCCAGCTCCACCGGATTGAGCGTAGCCACGGCGGCCGGCTCGAGATTGTCGAGCACCGTCGCGCGGCGTGTCATCGAGCCGGTATGCCAATGCTCCAGCTGACGGCCGGTGGTCAACACCGTCGGGTAGTCATCATCCAGCGTCTCATCCGGCGGCGTGGGCCAGGTCGGCACGAAGCGGGCACGGCCGCTGGCGCGCGGGAAGCCCTCGCCGAACACCACATCCTCGCCCTCGCCTCCCGGCGTCAGGCACGGATAGGTCACCGAGTTCTCCTCGGACAGCCGCGCCCAGTCGATGTTGTCGAGGGAATCCATGCCCTGCTGCATCTCGGCATAGATCTCCTCCGGCCCGGCGTAATCCCAGTCAAGCCCCATGCGCCGTGCCAGCTGCTGGGTGATCCACCAGTCCGGCTTCGCCTCGCCCGGGGCGCGCAGTGCCGCCCGCCCACGCTGCACCTGGCGGTTGGTATTGGTGACGCTGCCGTCCTTCTCCGGCCAGGCGTACGAAGGCAGCACCACATCGGCGAACTGCGCCGTCTCGGTGACGAAGATGTCCTGCACCACCAGATGCTCGAGATGTGCCAGCGCGCTGCGCGCATGATCGAGATCCGGGTCCGACATCGCCGGATTCTCGCCGAGGATGTACATGCCGCGAATCTGATCGGCATGGATGGCGTGCATGATCTCCACCACCGTCAGGCCGGGTGTGGCCGAGAGCGGCGTACCCCACAGCGCTTCCAGCCGCTCGCGCGCCGCCGTGTCGCCCACCGGCTGATAATCCGGGAACACCATCGGAATCATCCCGGCATCCGAGGCGCCCTGGACGTTGTTCTGCCCGCGCAGCGGATGCAGGCCGGTGCCTTCACGCCCGACATGGCCACACACCAGCGCCAGCGCGATCAGACAGCGCGCGTTGTCGGTGCCGTGGGTGTGCTGCGAGATGCCCATGCCCCAGAAGATCATCGCGCGCCTGGCGGTCGCGTACTCGCGGGCCACGGCGCGAATCTCTTCTGCCGCCACGCCACACAGCGGCGCCATCGCCTCCGGCGTCAGCGCCGCGACATGCTCCGCCAGCGCGGCGAAGTCCTCGGTGTGTGCCTCGATATAGGCCTGATTGGCCAGCCCCTCGGTGATGATGACGTTGAGCATGGCATTGAACAGCGCCACGTCCGCCCCCGGCGTGAACTGGATCGAGCGATGCGCCTGACGACGCAGCGCCAGCGCACGCGGGTCGATCACCACGATGCGTGTGCCACGCTTGGCGGCGCGCTTGAAGAAGGTCGCCGCCACCGGATGATTGACGCCCGGGTTGCAGCCGGTCAGCACGATCAGATCAGACTGCTCGGCCTGCATGAAGGAGGCGCTCACGCCGCCCGAGCCGACGCCTTCCATCAGCGCCGCCACTGAACTTGCATGACACAGCCGTGTGCAGTGATCGACATGGTTGGAGCCGAAACCGGTGCGCACCAGCTTCTGGAACAGCCACGCCTCCTCGTTGGTGCACTTGGCGCTGCCGAAGCCCGCCAGGCTGTCGGGGCCATGCGCGCGCTTGAGGCGCATGAGCCCCTCGGCCGCGACCTCGAGGGCCTCGTCCCAGCTGGCCTCACGGAAGTGGGTCAGCGGGTGGGCGGGATCGAAGTTCGCATCCAGCCCCTTGGCCACGCCGTCACGGCGGATCAGGGGGCGGATCAGACGCTCCGGATGGCGCGGATAATCGAAGCCGAAGCGCCCCTTCACGCACAGTCGGCCATGATTGGAGGGCCCGTCGCGGCCACTGACCGCAATGATGTTGTCCAGCCGCGTATCCGCGACGCGCTGCCGGCGCTTGTCAGTCTTGAGGGAGTCGCCGTCCGCCATGCCCTGCTGGGCATCCGCCAGGGTCGCGACCGGTTGCCCCTCGGCACTCAACGCCTCGCCGCTGCCACGGCTGATTTGATACTCCAGCTGACAGCCCACACCGCAGTACGGGCAGATGGAGGCAACGCGCGCATCGACGGCGGCGCTGTCGCCGAAGCCCTGCTCATCCACCTGGGCGGCGGGCATCAGGGCGCCGGTCGGGCAGGCCTGCACGCACTCGCCGCAGGCGACGCAGGTGCTGTCGCCCATCGGGTCCTCGAGATCGAACACGATGCGCGTATTGCTGCCGCGCCCCGCCAGCCCGATCACGTCATTGACCTGCACCTCGCGACAGGCGCGCACGCACAGGCCGCAGCTGATGCAGGCGTCATGATTGACCGCCATCGCGGTGTGGGAGTGATCGAGAGCGCTGGCCTGCGTCGGCAACCACTCCTCCACCGTATCCCCCAGCCACTCGCGGACCGTCTCGCGGGCGCCGCCCAGGGTCTCGCGCGCGTGCCCGACATCCACCGCCAGCAGCTCGGCCATCGCCATGAAGTGGCTGCTGACATCGGGGTTGTGCGCCTCGGCGGGCATGTCGGCGGCGAGCAGCTCCACCACCATCGCGCGCGCCTCGCCGGCACGCCGTGAACTGGCACTACGCACCACCATGCCCGCCCGCGCCTCGCGGATGCAGCTGGCGGCGAGAGTGCGCTCGCCATCGATCTCGACCATGCAGGCGCGACAGTTGCCATCGCCGCGATAATCCGGCGCTTCGCTGTAGCAGAGATGGGGAATCGTCTCGCCGGCACGCCTGGCGACCTTCCACAGCGTCTCGCCGGGATAGGCCGTCACCTCGGCGCCATCCAGCGTGATGGTGAAGCCATTCTCGCGCAGCGGCTGATCATCCGAGGATGAGTTGCCCAATCCTGTCAGCGCATTCATGCCTCACCTCCCGTGGTGTCAGCCGCATGGCTCGTGGCGTCGGCCGCATCGCTCGTGGCGATCAGGCGCACCCCACCATCCGCGAGGGTCTGGCGGAAGTCCTTGAGCAGGCCGAGCACCGGATTGGGCGCGGCCTGGCCAAGCCCGCAGATCGAGGCATCCATCATCACCTGCGACAAACGCGTCAGCAGCGACTCATCCCACTCATCGCCGCTGAGCGCCGCCAGCATCTGGCGCGTGCCGACGCGACACGGCGTGCACTGACCGCAGGACTCGTCCATGAAGAAGCTCATCAGATTGCGTGCCACCGCCGCCAGGTCGTCCTTATCCGACAGCACCACCACCGCGGCCGAACCGATGAAGCAGCCGTGGGCCTGCAGGGTGTCAAAGTCCAGCGGCAGGTCCGCCTTGCTGGCCGGCAGAATGCCGCCGGAGGCCCCGCCGGGCAGATAGGCACGCAGACGATGGCCGTCGGCCATGCCGCCGCCATATTCCTCGACCAGCTCGCTTAGCGTGATGCCAGCCGGTGCCAGATACATGCCCGGGCGTCTGACGCGCCCGGAGAGCGAGAAGCTGCGCAGCCCCTGACGTCCCTGACGCCCGGCCGCGACGTAGTGGTCATGGCCTTCACGATGGAGCCGCGCGATCCAATAGACCGTCTCGACGTTGTTGACCAGGGTCGGGCGACCGAACAAGCCACATTGCGCCACGAAGGGCGGACGCTGACGCGGCTTGCCGGGCTTGCCTTCCAGCGACTCGATCAGCGCCGATTCCTCGCCACAGATATAGGCGCCGGCGCCACGCCGTAGCTGGATATAGCCCGGCGCGACGAGGCCTGCGGCTTCCAGCTCCGCGATGCACTCGCGCAGCACGGCATTCAGGGTCGGGTATTCGTCGCGCAGATAGAGGTAGAGCGCCTCGGCCTCGATGGCATGCGCACTGGCCAACGCGCCCTCGAGGAAGGTGTGCGGCTCACGCTCCAGATAGCAGCGGTCCTTGAAGGTGCCGGGCTCGCCTTCATCGGCGTTGATCACGCAATAACGCGGCCCGGCCTCGGCACGCACGAAGCCCCACTTGCGAAACGTCGGGAAACCCGCCCCGCCCAGGCCACGCAGACCGGCCTGTTCGATCATCTGCGCCAGGTCCTCGATGCTGACCTCACCGCCCTCCAGCGCGGCGAGCAGCCCATAGCCGCCACTGGCGCGATATTGTGCCAGCCGCGGATAGTCGAGACTCGCTGCCGGCGCGGCATGCACATGGCCCTCGGCAATCGCCGCCGTGACGCCTTCCACGCTGGCATGGCCGAGATGGTAATGCCCGACCTCCGCCACCGGCGCACTGTCGCAGCGCCCCATGCAGGGCGCACGCAGCACGCGCACCTGTTCGGGGTCCAGCCCCGAGGCGAGACCGGCGCGCAAGGCTTCGGAGCCGGCCAGCTGACAGGACAGCGAATCACAGACGCGCACGGTCAGCGCCGCGGGCGGCGTCTCGCCATCGCGAACCACGGTGAAGTGGGCATAGAAGGTGGCCGTCTCGTAGACCTCGGCCATCGGCAGACGCATCCACTCGGCCAGCGCGCGCAGATGGGGCAGCGTCAGGTAGCCGACCTTATCATTGAGCACATGCAGATATTCGAGCAGAAGGTCACGCTGCACCGGGGCATCACCCAGCAGGCGCTGAATCGCACCCCAGGCCTCGGCATCCAGCGGGCGGCCGCGCAACTGGCTGCGCGAACGGCGGCGAGCGACGGGCGTCGGCTCGGTCAGGGTCTCAGGCGTCATGGCGGCACCAAATTGTTATCGTTATGAACTGGCGGATCGTGCGGTCGAGACAACGGCCTGGCTGGACCGTGGACGCGGCTTTGTAGAGGTATTCCAGGTCAGGCAAGGCCGATGAGCCAGGCAGGTTCCTTCACTGTAGATCGCAATCTACAAAGCGGGCAGAGCCGCGACAACCGCCTCCCCCACCGAATCGTCTCGCGTGTCAGCCATGCACATGTCGGCGTCGTATCCAGCTAACTCGCCCTCGCCAAGCCCTCACACAATCACCGAGGTCCGGCGGCGACCTGCCCCGCAGTCAGACTCGTCACCGCACTGTGGATTGCTACTCCACCACCCTTCCCACATCACACCCCCGGGAGACACCCACGACAACACCTCGCTTCACGCCAACTGCCCTGCCCGGCTGGCGACACCAATAACAACATGAGGTCACCACATGTCATCGAATCCGTATGACACGGACTACGAGATCGGCCAGGACAATGTCCAGGTCATGGGTCTCGATGTTCACAACCCCGTCTTCGCGATCAGCGCCGTGCTGATCGTCAGCTTCATCCTGTTTGCCATCGTCTTCCCTGCGGGCGCGGAAAGTGCCCTGGGCGGCGCCAAGGCCTGGTCCATCGCGCATGGTGACTGGCTGTTCATGCTGGCCGGCAACCTCTTCGTGCTGTTCTGCCTGCTGCTGATCGTGCATCCGGTGGGCAAGCTGCGCCTGGGCGGCCAGAAGGCGACCCCCGAGTTCTCGACACGCTCCTGGTTCGCGATGCTGTTCGCCGCCGGCATGGGCATCGGCCTGATGTTCTGGAGCGTCGCCGAGCCGGTGGCCTATTACACCGACTGGTACGGCACGCCACTCAACGCGCCGGCCGGAACGCCGGAAGGGGCACGCGCCGCGCTGGGTGCCACCATGTATCACTGGGGCCTGCACCCTTGGGCCATCTACGCCGTGGTCGGGCTGTCGCTGGCTTTCTTTACCTACAACAAGGGCCTGCCGCTGACCATCCGTTCGGCGTTCTACCCGATACTCGGCGAGCGCACCTGGGGCTGGATGGGGCATATCGTCGATATCCTCGCCGTGCTGGCGACCATCTTCGGCCTGGCGACGTCGCTGGGGCTGGGCTCCGCTCAGGCGGCATCGGGACTGGACTACCTGTTCGGCGTCGGCGATGGCCTGCCGACCCAGATCGCGATCATCATCCTGGTGACGCTGGTGGCCATCTACTCGGTCAGTCGTGGTCTGGATGGCGGCGTGAAGCTGCTCTCCAACATCAACATGATCATCGCCGCCGTGCTGATCATCTTCATTCTCATCTTCGGGCCGACTCTCGCCATTCTCATGGGTCTGGGCACCACCACCCTCAGCTATGTGGAATATCTGCTGCCACTGTCCAACTGGATCGGCCGTCCCGATGAAAGCTGGTTCCACGGCTGGACCGTCTTCTACTGGGCGTGGTGGATTTCCTGGTCACCGTTCGTCGGCATGTTCATCGCGCGAGTCTCGCGCGGCCGCACGGTGCGCGAATTCGTCACCGCCGTGCTGCTGGTGCCGACACTCGTCACCATCGTGTGGATGTCCGTCTTCGGCGGCACGGCGTTGGAACAGGCCATCAATGGCGTCGGTGCACTGGCCAATGGCATCGACTCCGTGTCACTGGCCATGTTCCAGATGCTCGACAACCTGCCGCTGTCCGGCGTGGCATCCTTCATCGCCATCGTGCTGGTACTGGTGTTCTTCGTGACCTCGTCCGACTCGGGCTCGATGGTGATCGACTCGATCACCGCCGGTGGCAAGATCGACGCGCCGGTCAGCCAGCGAGTCTTCTGGGCGGCGATGGAAGGCCTGATCGCCGGTGCCCTGCTCTATGGCGGGGGAAGCGCCGCACTGGGCTCATTGCAAGCTGGTGCCATCGCCACGGGTCTGCCGTTCACGCTGGTACTGCTGGTGATGTGCTATTCGCTGTTCCGTGGCCTGTTGCAGGAAAAGAAGGCACAGGACATGCTCATTCGTCCGGTCGCCGGTGCCTGACATGCGGCGTGACCCAAGGCTTTACTGACCAAAGCTTTACTGACCAGGGCGGTGCTGACTGACAGGCCGCAAGACATGGACACAAAAAAACGCCGCCCCCGGTAACCGGGGGCGGCGTCTTCATTGGATGACCCGAACGTCATCCAGGCGAGATCAGGAGTTTTCCTGAGCCAGCTTCTGCACCTTCTTCATCAGGTCCGGGTCGTTCTGAACCGCTTGACCGATGGAGTTGAAGGTGGCGACTTCCAGACCGGAGTCTTCGACAGCGCTGACCATCTCGTCATTGGCTTCCTGACGCACGCTCTGCTTGGCAGTCTCGTCGTCGGCTTTCTGCAGCTTGCCGGCGAATTCCTGAGAGATGCGTGCGATATCCTGAGAGGCCGCAGCGAACTGTTCCAGCTGAGCATCAGTGAAATCGCCAGCCTGAGCCTGTGCCGCCTGGGCAGTAGACTGACCCTGGGCCGGTGCGTCAGCAGCGAACGCCGGTGCCGACATCATGCCCGCGGAAATCAGGGCAGCCGTCATGTATGCAGTCATCCGTTTCATTGCAGCCTCCAGCAGTGATCAATAAGTGTTTGCCCTAACTCAGACGGGCCTGACGACAGGATGTTCATTTTTTCATGCAACTCTTTGAAAACATTCTGTATCGCCAGAGTTACATGAGTCGCAGATCAGCAACGTAAAAGCCGTGGAGCCACGCATGGCGGGCGTCATGACGGCTGGACGCGCATACAGCTTGCGCCACGATTGTGGAAATATCTGCAGCATGCCGCGTAAAGTCTGCACGCGCTTTACAGAGAGCCACGCCACCTGTTGCCGCCGCTATCGATATGTCGCCACTAGCCTTCTCACAGGCTGAATGAGGGCGGCATATCGTGAAGTACCACATAAATCGCGCGCCGACGGGCAGCAAACTCCCGACGACTGTCTTAGTCTTGAAGGAGAGTCTGTCATTCGGGGTGTGCCATTCTACTGTGCAATCTGCTTCTGCCGCCAGGCTGGCCATCCCAGCTCATATCATTCGCCGCCGGAGGACTGCCATGTCCACGCACATACCGTCCGCGCAGAGATTGTCCTCGCAGGTACTGTCCACACAGATACCGCCCGCGCCGCCTCGACGGCTCTCGCACCGCAGGCTGACGCCGGGCCTGATGAGCCTCATGCTTCTGGCCCTGCTGCCGGCCCTGATGCTGAGCTCGCCGGTGCATGCCATCAGCCTGCTGGATTCGGACGCCGACCTAAACGCGCCCGCCGAGACATCCACTGGCGCGCCACCGCCACCGACCTCACCGGACACCGCGGAGACCACCATGACCGCCGCCAATGTCGACCCCGCCGCCAATCCGTTGCTGGGCGAGACCTGGAACCGACGCTCGCTGGTGCTGATCGCGCCGGATGAGCAGGACCGGGATCTCGAGCGCCAGCGCGAGGAACTGCGCGCCACGCGTGGCGAGATGCAGCAACGCGACATGACGCTCTATACGCTGATGGGCACGCGCGGCATTCACGATGGCGTGCCGATGAGCTTCGAGGAGGTGCGTGCCCTGCGTGATGCCATGCAACTGCGCGAGGGTGCGCCCTTCACCGTCATCCTGATGGGCAAGGACGGCGGCAAGAAGATGCAGCAGGAAGGCTTCGTCTCCCCCGACCAGATCTATCAGGTGATCGACAACATGCCGATGCGCCAGCGCGAAGCTAGTCAGGCAGCGCGCAAGGCTCCCCAGGGAACCGACGAGCACACCTCGCCCGAGCCCTTGAGCGATGAGGACTGGCAGTGGGAGGAGTGATCCTCTGTAAGAGCGATCTTCTGTGAGGAGCGACCTTCTGTGAGGTATGAAAAAGCCCCTGCCAGCGTGCTGACAGGGGCTTTTTACCGTCTGCGCGACTTCAGCGCAGCACGCCTTCCTCACGCAGCAGCTTGAGGATTTCCGCCGCGCCTTCCTCGGCGCTCACGCCTTCCAGACGCTTGCCACCACCTCCTTCGGCCTTGGCGGCCGCGGCCTTGAAACGATCACGCGCGCTGGTCGCCTTGATACGCTTCAAGCGCTTGGGTCGCTTGCGAGCTGGCGCCACGCTGAAGGCCTCCGCCAGCACGTCATGGGCAAGCTCACCGCTGGCCACCGCGGCTAGCTCGCCACGTCGCGCCTGACCAAAGGCCGATTGACGCGCCGCCGGTGCGGCGGAATCGACGCTGACAAGCGCCGGCAGCGTCACGCGCAACCGCCGTCGCTGGCCACGCGGCAATGCCTGCAGAGCAGTCAGCTGCTCGCCATCACAGCTTTCGATCGCGACGATGCCCTCCACCAGCGGCCAGCCAAGGCTCTCCGCCAGCAGGTGCGGCAACAGTCCACTGCCTTCTCCCGTCTCGCTCTGACCACCGCACACCACCAGCTGCGGTGCCACCTGCTTGAGGCGCGCCACCAGCAGCGGCCAGACATCGATGACCGGTTGATCAATGGCAGCCGCCTGTGAATCGATAGTTTCAAGGGTGTTGGGCGTCACCAGCGTCAACGCCTCCAGCCCCATGCCCAGATAGCCGCGCAGCGCCTGGTCCTGCTCGCTACCGGGGATGAAATCGCTGCCACTGGCATGCCAGGCACTGAGGCTGACGGCACCGGGCGCAGACTGGCGCTCCAGCGCCAGGCACAGCTCCAGCGCGCGGGCGTCCTGCTCGGCGCGCCGCAGACGCCCCGAGACGGGATGCTGCCCCAGCGATACCAGGCTCACGACCTCAAGCGGCGCCGAGGCCTGCTGCGCAACGGACGAACGTTCTGCCTTCATGTTCTTCTCCTTTCCCCTGTCGCAGGCGCGAGTTCAGGCCGCGTCGGCGGCAAGCGTGGCGGATGACGTAGCGGACACGGTAGACGACTGCCCCGCCACCGAGGCAGCACCTGCCGCCTGGGAGGCATCACCGCCGGCACTGCGTTCGGCCTCGAGCTGCTGACAGAGACTGGCGAGAATCGCCCCGGCGTCACCGATCACCGAAAGATCGGCACGCTTGACCATGTCACAGCCACCATCGGTGTTGATGGCCACCACCTTGTCGCAGCGCTGGATGCCCTGCAGATGCTGGATGGCCCCCGAGATTCCCACCGCGACATAGACCCGCGCCGTTACCCAGGTACCGGTGGCGCCGACCTGGCGGGCACGCGGCATGAAGCCGTCATCCACCGCCACCCGTGAGGCGCCTTCGGTGGCCCCCAGCAGGCTGGCGGCACGGTGGAAGCCATCCCAGTCGCGAATGCCGTTGCCCGCCGAGAGAATGAATTCGGCCTCGCCCAGCGCGATTGCGGAGGGATCGACGGCCACCGGGCCAAGATCTTCGATCACGTCTGGCACGGCGCGCGCGGTACTGGCCGCCTCCCAATCAAGCGGCAGCGCGGCGTGGCGCACATCTTCCACCGGCTCGGCGCATTCCGCTTCGCACAGCACGATACGGGTCAGCGCGCGGGTCAGGTCCTGCTGACCATTGCCGCTGCGCCCGGTGACGTTCACCTCGGCAAGCTCGCCACGCCCGATGGCGGCAAGCTCGCCGTCGAGTTGATAGGCGTTGCCGCTGGGCCGCGCCAGCGCATCGCCCTGGCACAGCAGGCGCGCACCGAGCCGCCGGCCGCGTTCACCACCACCAGTGCGGGATTCCGGCAGCAACCACAGCCGTGGAGTCAGCTTGCCATCGATGGCCTCAAGCTCCGCCAGCTGGGCCAGCGGCGCGTAGCCATCGTGGAGAATATCGGCAAAGTGCAGCCAGCGATCGGCGCCCGCCGCGCCGAGTCCGACACTGTCGGCGGCGTCACCCTCCTCACGCAGCGTGCCGAAGGTGACGGCCAGCACCGCGCCCTGATGGGCGGGGTCAGCATCGGCGATCTGACGCGCCAGCCCCAGCACATCGCGGTCATGGCTAGAGAGCCGCCCACCGGTCATGTCCGGTACCACCGCGATCAGGAAGGCGGGTGATGCGATCTCGACCAGCGGCAGCACGCGCGCCTTGGTCATGACGGCGGCGTTGCCCGCCCCCGCCGCGGCAGGCCCGGAGCGGCCACTGCGGTCGATGCGTTTGCGACCATTGGCGGCGATGAAATGGCCGACGTGAGGATTGCGACGCATCACGCCCTTCGGGCCCATCCAGCGTTCCTGAGGGGCTGCCGCGCCACGGCCCAGCGCCTGCAGCGCGATGAGGTGCTGCGGGTGCAGGCGATTGCGTGCCTGCTGCTCCAGGCGCGGGTCACGGCGTGGCAGTGGCTCGCGCTCTGATGGGTGTGGATGCTCGGTTGCTTGTGGCTGCTCTGATGCGTGTAGATCCGGGGAAATCGTCATGCCGTCACCTCCGCGTCAGTGGGCTGCGTGGTCGACGCCGCCAAGCCCTGAGTGGACAAGCCTTGCGTGGATGCATCCGCTACCAGCGCGCGCGCCATCAGTTCCGCCAGATCCAGCACCTGGGGTTCGGCTTCACCGGCCGGTGCCACCACGCCTTCCAGCATCGCGGTGCACTGCGGGCAGCCGACCGCCACTACCTCGGCGCCGGTCTCGCGCACGTCGCCCATGCGCATGTCGGGGATACGCTGCTTGCCGGGAATGTCCGTCACCGGCGCGCCACCGCCGCCGCCACAGCAGCGTGAGCGGAAGCCGGAGCGCTGCATCTCGCGCACTTCAAGACCCAGCGCCGCCAGCAAGGTGCGCGGCGCCTCGAATTCCCCGTTGTAGCGGCCCAGATAGCAGGGGTCGTGCCAGGTGACCGAACCGAGCGTGGCAAGCTTGCTGGCATCCAGACTCAGACGTCCCGCCGCCAGCAGCTCGTTCATGTAGCTGGTGTGGTGATTGACGAGGTAGTCGCCACCGAAGGCGGCATATTCACGCCCCAGCACATGGAAGCTGTGAGGATCACAGGTGATGATGCGCGCGAAGCGGTACTTCGCCAGGGTGGCGATATTGCGTGTGGCCAGCGACTGGAAGGTCGCCTCGTCACCCAGGCGACGCGCCACATCACCGCTGTCACGTTCTTCCACTCCCAGAATGGCGAAGTCGACCCTGGCCGCGCGCAGCACCTGCACGAAGGCGCGCAGCGTGCGCTGGTTGCGCATGTCGAAGGCGCCATCGCCCAGCCAAAGAAGTGCTTCCACCGGACGCGGATCACGCGCCGCTTCCCGAGCGGCCTGCACCTCGGCGATGCGCGGCAGGTTCAGGTCCGCCGCCCAATGCAGACGTGCCTCGAGCGCGAAACCGCCCGGATTGTCGGTGGCGATCAGATTGTCGAGCACCTCGACGCCCTTGCCCGGTGTCGCGCCCTGCTCCAGCGTCATGTGACGGCGCATGTCGACGATGGCATCGACGTGCTCGATCATCATCGGGCACTCCTCGACGCAGGCGCGACAGGTGGTGCAGGCCCACAGGGTTTCCGGCTCGACCAGTACCTTGAATTCGTGGATCAGCTTGTCGGCGTCTGTCGGCTTGCCCGCTGCACCCGGTGACGCCTTGATCTGGATCGGCCCGGATGACGCTGCATGACCTGCCGGCCGAGCATATGGCGATGCCCCGACGATGGCCTGCTGCGGGCCGCCGCCATGCTGACCGACAGCACGCTTCGGCTCGTCGCCCGGATAGGGCGAACCGGCGTAGGCGGCATCGCTGCCACCGGCCATGCCCACCACCATGTCCTGGATCAGCTTCTTGGGATTGAGCGGCTGACCGGCCGCGAACGCCGGACACACCGCTTCACAGCGCCCGCACTGCACGCAGGCATCGAAGCCCAGCAGCTGACGCCAGTTGAAGTCGGCAGGCTTGCCAACGCCTAGCGGTGCCTCGGGATTGGAAAGATCTAGCGGCAGCAGCGCGCTGTCGCGGATGCCCGCGCTGTCACGGGTGCTGAAACGTGCCGGACGCCGATGGAAGGCCAGATGCAGCGCACCGGCGAAGGCATGCTTCATCGGTCCGGTGATGCGCGAGCCACCGCCGGTCATGCCGACGATCATCTCGAGAAGACCCCAGGCGATGCCCGCCACCAGCACCAGCCCGAGAATACCGCCGGAGATCATGCCGCCGACGCCTTCCGGCAGCACCAGTGACAGACTCATCACGAACAGGCTGGCGGAGAACACCAGCAGGCTTTTGGGCAGGCGCATCCACGGGCCACGCGACAGGCGCGCCGGCGGATCGAGACGACGACGACGCACGAACAGCGCGCCAGCGAACATCGTGCCACTGGCCAGCAGCAACAAGACACCCAGCCAGGCAGAGTCGAAGCCGAAGCCGTATACCACCACCATCAGCAGCGCCGCAGCCACGAAGCCACCGCCAGTGGCGACGTGGGTATTGGCCATGTAGCGGTCCCGCGCGACCACGTGGTGCAGGTCCACCCCGTAGCGGCGCGGCACCTTGGCAAGACTCGTGATCAGCTCTCCCACTCTCATGGACGTGGCATCCGCCCGCCCCTGGCGCCACAGGCCGATGCGCTTGACCGCACCGACGACGGCCAGCGCCAAGGCGGCGAAGATCAACACCGACAAGACGGTTTCGCTCAAGACTGTTTCATTCATGGTCAAACCTCCCACCTACGTGTCAGACGACGCGATCAAAAATCCTTGCACAGGCGCAGGGCGTCGTAGATGGCGGCGTGGGTGTTGCGCGGAGCGTTGCAGTCGCCGAGACGGAACAGCAGGTAGTCGTCACCGTCAGTGGCCTGGCTAAGGCACGGCTGCGGCTTGATGGCGTAGAGCGACTCGACGTCGATCTGGCCCTTGTTGAGCGAGCCGTCCTTGAAGGCGTAGTAGAGCGCTTCATCCGGGCGCACGCCGTTCTCGACCACGATCTGATCGACGACGCGCTCTTCGAGCGTGCCGGTGTACTCGTTCTCCAGCACCGCCACCAGCCCCTCGCCCTCGCGGTAGACCTCATGCAGCACCATGTCGGAGGTCATCACGACTTCCTTGGCATACAGGCTGCGGTAATAGGTCGGGAAGGTGGTACCGCCGACCGCCGCACCGGGCTTGATGTCGTCGGTGACGATCTCGACCCTGGCGCCCTTGTCGGCCAGATAGTCAGCCACCGAGACCCCGGAGAACTCACAGATGCTGTCGTAGATCAGCACGTTGCTGCCCGGCGCGACGCGCCCGTCCAGCACGTCCCAGGAAGAGACGATCAGGCTCTTGGCCGGGTCTTCGTCATAGCCCCAGGACGCGAACTGGTCCATGAACGGACGACCGCCCACCGCAAGGATCACCACATCGCCGCGTAGGTCACGGATGGTGGCCTCATCGGCCCGCGTGCCCAGGCGCAGGTCGACCTTCAGGCGCGCCAGTTCCAGCTGATACCAGCGCGTGATGCCGGCGATCTGATCACGCTGCGGCGCCTTGGCCGCTATGGTGATCTGGCCGCCCAGCTCGTCACGGGCCTCGAACAGCGTCACGTCGTGGCCGCGTTCGGCACACACGCGGGCTGCCTCCATGCCGGCCGGACCACCGCCGACGATGACGACCTTGCGCACCGGGCCGCTGGTCTTCTCGATCTGATGCGGCAGGCCCATGTATTCGCGCGAGGTGGCGGCATTCTGGATGCACAGCACGTCCAGGCCCTGGTACTGACGGTCGATGCAGTAGTTGGCACCGACGCACTGCTTGATCTGATCGAGCTGGCCCATCTTGATCTTGGCGATGATGTGCGGGTCGGCGATGTGGGCGCGGGTCATGCCGACCATGTCGACATAGCCGCCTTCCAGGATGCGCTCGGCCTGGTTGGGGTCCTTGATGTTCTGGGCGTGGATCACCGGAATCTTGACGACTTCCTTGATGCCGGAGGCCAGGTGCAGGAAGGGTTCCGGCGGGTAGGACATGTTGGGAATGACGTTGGCGAGGCTGTTGTGGGTATCACAGCCGGAGCCGATCACGCCGAAGAAGTCGAGCAGACCGGTGGCATCGTAATAGGCCGCGATCTGCTTCATGTCGTCGTGGGACAGGCCATCGGGATGGAATTCATCACCACAGATGCGCATGCCGACCACGAAGTCGTCGCCGACCTCGGCGCGCACTGCCTTGAGCACCTCGATACCGAACTTCATGCGGCCCTCGAAGCTGCCACCCCATTCGTCGGTGCGCTTGTTGACGCGCGGGCTCCAGAACTGGTCGATCAGGTGCTGGTGCACGGCGGACAGCTCGACGCCGTCCAGGCCGCCTTCCTTGGCACGCCGCGCCGCCTGGGCGAAGTCGGCGATGATGCGCTGGATCTCTTCCACCTCGATGGTCTTGCAGGTAGAGCGGTGCACCGGCTCGCGGATGCCGGACGGCGACATCAGCGAGGTCCAGTCGAAGCCGTCCCAACGCGAGCGACGGCCCATGTGGGTAATCTGGATCATGATCTTGCCGCCATGCTTGTGCACGGCATCGGCCAGATTCTGGAAATGCGGAATGATGCGATCAGTCGACAGATTGACGGAGCTCCACCAGCCCTGCGGGCTGTCGATGGAGACCACCGAGGAGCCACCACAGATGCACAGGCCACACCCGCCCTTGGCCTTCTCTTCGTAGTAGCGCACGTAGCGCTCGGTGGTCATGCCGCCATCGGTGGCATACACCTCGGCATGGGCGGTACTGACGACGCGGTTGCGGATGGTCAGCTTGCCGATCTCGATCGGCTGGAAGAGTGCGTCGAATGCCATGGTGAGAGCTCCTCGCCGGGGAGAGCACCGCCTTGTCACGCTGGCCTGGCCTGCCCGCCGCCACGAGTCGTGGCGGTGGGGTTGGCGTCAGGCGTCTTGCATGTCAGGAAAGGCGGCGCTCAGGCGTTGCGTTGTCGTTGTTGTGGGTGATGAGTGTCGTGTGGTGAGTGTCGTGACAGAGAGATGATCGGGCAGCCGGCTTGTGCTGTTGCCTGTGCCAAGTCTGGGCCTCGGCCTTGACCCGAGCCATGGAATAGAGAGTGGCGGATCCGAAAACGTCACACTGTTCCGGGAGCGACCTCGAAATACCCCACGTCACAGCCTTCCTCACCACCGCTCTGGGTCTGGGCGGCGACGGTGCGCAGCTCGCTGCCACGCGCGGCCAGAATCTGGTCCATCGCGCCTGCGAACCAGCCGGTGAACATGTACTCAAGCTTTGTGCCGGTCTTGCCCTGCTGATAGACGAAGCAGGAGTGTTCCAGGCGCACCTTGCAGGTGCCGCGCTCCAGATCGATCTCCTCGGTGATGAACAGGCCCCAGCCGCGCTGTGACAGACGCTTCATGTAATGCTCGAAGACCTCCACCCCGACCAGGCCGTGCAGCTCGGCTTCCTTCTCGCACCAGTGCCAGGCGCTCTTGTAGCCGGCGTGGTAGAGAATCTCGGCATACTTCTCCACGCCCAGCGCCTCTTCCACCGCGACGTGGTTGTTGATGAAGAAGTGACGCGGCACGTACAGCATCGGCAGGGCGTCGGAGGTCCAGATGCCTGTCTCGCTATCCACTTCGATCGGCAGTTCAGGGGCCATCTTGCTCATGTCGGTATCCTCGAAAGGGGGCTTAAGGGAGATGTAAAAGAGAGTTCAAGAAAGAGATCGGGAAAGAGAGATCAAGAAAAGGCACGGACAGACAGACTCAGCCGCCCCAGACGTTTTCCAGCGTGCGCAGCCAGTTCTCACCCATGATCTTGCGCACCTGATGCTCGCTCATGCCGCGACGCAGCAGCGCCTCGGTCAGATTGGGGAACTCGCCGATGGTGCGGATGCCTTCCGGATTGACGATCTTGCCGAAGTTGGTGAGACGACGGGCGTAACCCTTGTCGTGGGTCAGCCACTCGAAGAAGTCCTGCCCGTGACCCTGGGTGAAGTCGGTACCGATGCCGATGGCATCCTCGCCGACCAGATTCATCACGTATTCGATGGCCTCGACGTAGTCGTCGACGGTGGCGTTGACGCCGGCCTTGAGGAAGGGGGTGAACATGGTGACGCCGACGAAGCCGCCGTGTTCGGCGATGAAGCGCAGCTCGGCATCGGACTTGTTGCGCGGGTGGTCCTTGAGACCGGCCGGCGCGCAGTGGGAATAGCAGACAGGCACCTTGGATTCGAGAATGACTTCCTCGGAGGTCTTCGAGCCGACGTGGGAGAGATCACACATCACGCCGACGCGGTTCATCTCGGCGACCATCTCGCGCCCGAAGCCCGACAGACCGCCATCGCGCTCATAGCAACCGGTGCCGACCAGATTCTGGGTGTTGTAGCACATCTGAACGATACCCACGCCGAGCTGCTTGAAGACATCGACATAGCCGATCTGGTCTTCATAGGCGTTGGCATTCTGGAAGCCGTAGATGATGCCGGTCTTGCCGGCGGCCTTGGCGGCGCGGATGTCGGCGGCGGTGCGCGCCACGCAGACCAGATCACTGCTCTTGGCGATCAGCTGGTTGCTCTTGACGATGTTGTTGACGGTCGCCTGGAAGCCTTCCCACACCGAGACGGTGCAGTTGGCCGCGGTCAGACCGCCCTTGCGCATGTCCTCGAACAGCTCGCGCTGCCACTTGGCGATCACCAGACCATCGATGACGATGCTGTCATCGTGCAGGGCGCGGGCCGCATCGGACCCACCGAAGGAGGAGGAGAATTCGGACATCATGTCGCTCCGGCGCTGGGCAGGCGGCTCTGGAAGTCAGGTCACTGCCCGTACCCGGCGGACAGGGCCTGCCGGAACACGATCTCCTGCAGGCTGTGCCAGCATAGTCCTGCCCTCTTTCCCCTCTGACGCCAGATGCGACCCGTGGCTATCGAATCGCGTCAGGGCTGTCGTTTCTGAAACGACGACGCCCCGACTCGAGAGAGCCGGGGCGTCGTGGGACAGCCGAGGGTGTAGCGTCACGCCGCTCAATGCGCGGGGGACAGCTCCTTCAGCGAAGGCAGCAGGTCCCAGCTCAACCAGCCACGCGGCTGTTCCAGGCGCTTGAGATAGCCCATGCCGAGATTGTTCATCTGGCGGCGCGTCCAGCTGGCACGCCGCTGGATATAGGCCGAGGGCTTGCCGGCATTGAAGCGGATCGGGTTGGGCAATACCGCCGCCAGCAGGCTGGCCTGGTAGGCGGACAGGCTGGCGGCATCGGTATTGAAGTGATGCTCGGCCGCGGCCTCGACACCGAAGACCCCCGGCCCCCATTCGGCGACATTCAGGTAGACCTCGAGAATGCGCTCCTTGGGCCAGATCACCTCGATCAGGATAGTGAACCAGACCTCCAGCCCCTTGCGCACCCAGCTGCGCCCATTCCACAGGAAGACATTCTTGGCGGTCTGCTGACTGATGGTACTGGCGCCGCGTAGACGTTCACCGGCCAGCCGCGCATCGATGGCCTTGACGATCTGATCGACATCGAAGCCGTAGTGATCGGGAAACTTCTGGTCTTCCGAGGCGATCACCGCCAGACGGGCATTGTTGGAAATCTGTTCCATCGGCACCCAGTCATGCTGCAGCGCCATCGGCTCGCCGGTGACCAGGCCATAGCCCCACTTCTCCAGCATCACCATCGACACCGGCAGCGGCACGAAGCGCAGCAATACCACCAGGCCGATGCAGGCCACCATCCAGCAGGCGACGACCTTGAATGCCCACACCGCCAGCCAGCGCAGACGCTCCATCGGGCGCATGCCGGCACGCGGCACCGGGCGGCGTGTCGCCCCGCGCCGCACACCCGCCACACGCTCCGTGCCTTCCTGCCTGCGTTGCTGTCCTCGTGCCATCCCTTGCCGTCCCCTATCGTGGCGCGTCATTCCGCCGCCGAGCCATTGTCATGTCAGCTACTGCTTATTGGTGCCTTCGAGTGTACCAGAGCGTGCCGGTGGCTCCTGTGAAAACGACAACGCCCCTGCTACAGAGGCAGAGGCGTTGGACATTGCGGGAGGCTGGTCAGCCGGCAGGCGTCAGCCCTGCAGACGCACGCTGGCGTAGGTCGGCTCACCGCGCGCATTGGCCAGTGCCAGAATCGCCGAGGAGACGGGGGACTCGCTGGCCGGTTGCAGAGGCGCATTGCCGCCCATGCTCTGGCCGATCGACTGGTGCAGCAGCCCTTCCAGACTGGCGACACCGGTCAGCTGATGGTCGCCATCGGCGCGACACGGTACCTCCAGCACGCTGACACTGCGCTCGCCACCGATGCGCTCGTCACGCGGTGGCATGCCGAAGTACTCGCGGTAGCACTTGGAGAAGTGCGGCGTGGACACGAAGCCACAGGCCGAGGCCACCTCGATGATCGACAACGCCGTCTGCTTGAGCAGCTGACGCGCGCGGGTCAGGCGCAGCTTGAGGTAGTAGCGCGACGGCGAGCAGTGCAGATAGCGCTGGAACAGACGCTCCAGCTGACGGCGCGAGACATCGACATAGTGCGCCAGCTCGTCCAGGCCGATGGGCTCTTCCAGATTGGCCTCCATCAGCGCGACGATTTCCAGAAGCTTCGGCTGGGTGGTGCCCAGTACATGCTTGAGCGGCACGCGCTGCTGGTCCTGCTCGCCACGCACCCGGTCGCAGATGAACATCTCGGAGATGCCCGCCGCCAGCTCGCGGCCATGCTCGCGACCGATCATGGTCAGCATCATGTCCATCGGCGCAGTACCGCCGGAGGCCGTGGCGCGGTCCTGATCGATGGAGAACAGTCGCGTGGTCAGCGGCACGCGCGGGAAGGCTTCCTGCATCGCGGCCAGACACTCCCAGTGGATGCTGGTCTCATGGCCTTCGAGCAGCCCCGCCTGGGCCAGCGCCCAGCTGCCGGTGCAGACGGCACCCAGCTTGCGGCCGGCACGTGCCTGCGCCTGCAGCCAGCTGACATGCGGGCGATGCACGGAGCGCTGGATACCGACGCCACCGCACACGATGACGATATCCAGCGGCGGGCAGGCCTCGGTGGAGGTATCGGGCGTGACCTGCAGGCCATCGCTGGCGCGCACGGGGGCGCCTTCCAGCGCCACGGTATACCAGCGGTACAGCTCGCGTCCGGCCAGCTGATTGGCCATGCGCAGCGGTTCCACCGCCGAGGCCAGCGAGATGAGCGTGAAGCTGTCGAGCAGCAGGAAGCCGATGGTCTGCGGCTGACGCGTCTCGCCGGCCATTCCTGCAGCGGATGAGTGAGCTTCGTACGGGCGGGCGAAACGGCCACTGGTCAATGCCATGAGGGGAGTCCTTCTCTATATCTGCTTGAGTGGCAGACCGGGGGCTCGTGGCGCCCTCTCCCGTGGCCTGATGAGGCCGGCGGGGGTCCGCAGTATTATCGTTATTGGGTCTCAGCAGGGAGCGAACCTTGGAGGTCGGCTCCAGCAGCGACGACATCGGCGATCGGCCCCATCAGGGGAAGGTCAATAAGCGACCTCTGCAATTCCGATAGCGTCAGGGATGTCGTGTTTCACTGCCTGGACGTCGTGCGTTGTCCACCTCTCGACAGTAAACCATCGCGCCTGCATGGCGCAGTGACTTTATCGCCGCTGTGCAGCAAATCATCGTTGCCGTACGGCACAGAATAACGCCTGAGTTAGCTGCCACTAACGCAGCATAAGCAAACGCCACCAAAACGGGCTTTCATGCCTGAAGGTTCTGAAAGACACCGCTTCTCATGACGAAAAAACGACAGTCCCGCTATCCATCAATCGATAGCGGGACTGTCGTTTCTGTCTTTCACGCAGTGTCTCTGCTCGGCGAGCGATCAGCTGCGATGGGCACTTTCACACCTCAAAGCAGGTGCTTTGAATGCTTTTTCATTTCTACCGGCGACCACACTCACACCTCAAAGAAGGTGTTTCGCGTGGTAGGTCAAATGCTCATCGATGAAGCTGGCCATGAAGAAGTAGCTGTGGTCGTAGCCGGGTTGACGGCGCAGGACAAGCGGATGATCCAGCTCGGCGCAGACCGCCTCCAGGCGCTCCGGCTTGAGCTGCTCCTCGAGGAATTGATCATTCTCGCCCTGCTCGACGAACAGCTCCTGACGCGCGGCGCCGCTGTGGCTCGCCTGCTTGACCAGCTCGCAGGTATCCCACTGCGCCCACTGGGTGCGGTCATCCCCGAGATAGCCGCTGAAGGCCTTCTCGCCCCACGGGCAGGCCATCGGATTGACGATCGGCGCGAAGGCCGAGACCGAGCGATAGCGGCCCGGATTCTTCAGCGCGCAGATCAGCGCGCCGTGGCCGCCCATGGAGTGACCGGAGATGGACTCGCGTTCGCCATCCACCGGGAAGTGACGCTTGACGAGCGCCGGCAGCTCCTCGGCGACGTAGTCGTACATGCGGTAATGGCGCGCCCACGGCTCGCGGGTGGCATTGACGTAGAAGCCGGCACCGCTGCCGAAGTCGTAGCTGTCGTCTTCGCCGGGCAGGTCCACGCCACGCGGGCTGGTATCCGGACAGATCAGGGCGATGCCCAGCTCCGCCGCCTTCTTCTGCGCGCCGGCCTTCTGCATGAAGTTCTCGTCGGTGCAGGTCAGCCCCGACAGCCACCACAGCATCGGCACCGGGCCCTGTTCGGCCTGCGGCGGCAGATAGATGGCGAACACCATGTCGCAATCCAGGCTGCCGCTGCGGTGACGGTAACGCTTGAGCCAGCCGCCATGCACCTTGTTGGCGCTGACCAGCTCGAGTTGTTCGGTCGCGGTCATCATGCTCTCCCTTGTGATATCGCCCGTGAAAACGGCGTCGGCAAGCCGACGCCGTTTCGCGTTCCAGACCTCTCCGGGCAACACGCGTTTTCGTGTTGCCCGGCGGCAGTTCAGCCCCGGATCAGAAGCTCAGCACGGTACGGATCGACTTGCCTTCGTGCAGCAGATCGAAGGATTCGTTGATCTTCTCGAACGGCATCTGGTGAGTGATGAAGTCGTCCAGATTGATCGCGCCGTCCATGTAACGCTCGACGTAGCCCGGCAGTTCGGTGCGTCCCTTGACGCCACCGAAGGCGGAGCCTTTCCAGACGCGTCCGGTCACCAGCTGGAACGGACGGGTGGAGATCTCTTCACCGGCACCGGCGACGCCGATGATGATGGATTCGCCCCAACCCTTGTGCGCGCATTCGAGCGCGGCACGCATGACATTGACGTTGCCGATGCACTCGAAGGAGTAGTCGACGCCGCCGTCGGTCATCTCGACGATGGCTTCCTGAACCGGCACGGACAGCTTGCTCGGGTTGACGAAGTCGGTGGCGCCGAACTTGCGGGCCAGGTCGAACTTGTCTTCATTGATGTCGATGGCGATGATGCGCGACGCCTTGGCCATCACCGCGCCCTGGATGGCGGCCAGACCGATGGCACCGAGGCCGAAGATGGCGACGGTAGCACCCGGCTCGACCTTGGCGGTGTTCATTACCGCGCCGATACCGGTGGTGACGCCACAGCCCAGCAGGCAGATCTTGTCCAGCGGCGCTTCCTTGGACACCTTGGCCAGCGAGACTTCCGGCACCACGGTGTATTCGGAGAAGGTAGAGGTGCCCATGTAGTGGTGCAGCATCTTGCCATCGAGAGAGAAGCGCGAAGTGCCGTCCGGCATCAGGCCGCGACCCTGGGTGGCACGCACGGCGCTGCACAGGTTGGTCTTGCCGGAGAGGCAGAACTTGCACTTGCCGCATTCCGCGGTATAGAGCGGAATGACGTGATCGCCCGGCACCAGGCCAGTCACGCCCTCGCCCACTTCCTCGACGATACCGGCGCCTTCGTGGCCCAGCACGGACGGGAACAGGCCTTCCGGGTCTGCGCCGGACAGGGTGAACGCATCGGTATGGCAGACGGCGGTATTGACGATGCGTACCAGCACCTCACCGGCCTTCGGCCCTTCGACATCGATCTCGAGCAGTTCCAGCGGCTTGCCGGCTTCCAGCGCAATCGCAGCACGTGATTTCATGAATCTCTCCTAGTGAGCATCAATAGCGGTAAACTGGCTGCCAATCTCATGCCCCCTGGCGTAGTGACGACCAGCGCGGAGGTCACCCTGAAAGGTAGCAGCACCTGACAGGTTGCATAGATGAGTCGCCCGGGGGACTCCCCACGCGACAGGCACTGGGCTCGTCCTTGCGGTTCATCCTTGCGGGCTTGGCATGCAGCACAGTCTACGCAGTCATGCGGGTGGGATTAAGCCGTCGGCACTCAGATGATTATTGCCACTCAACAACAATGAAAGAGGAGCCAGCATGCAGCGCTGGGACCGTATCGAAGCCTTCGTGGAAGTCGTCAGAATCGGCTCATTTTCCGGTGCCGCCCGTCATCTCGGGGTGTCCAGCTCACATGTCAGTCGTCTGATCAGCCAGCTGGAAGCCCAGCTCGATACCCAATTGCTCTACCGCACCACCCGTCAGACGCGTCTCACCGATGCCGGACAGGTGTATTTCGAGCACTGCCATCACCTCTTCGATGGCTTCCGCGCCGCCGAACAGGCCATCGGTGACTTCCACGCCCGCCCCAGCGGCGTGCTCAAGCTGACCAGCGCCACCACCTTCGGCGAGCGCTACGTCGCGCCGCTGGTCAACGACTTCCAGCTGCTGCACCCGCAACTGGAAGTGCAGATGCACTTCACCAACCGCCCGGTGGAACTGATCGACGAGGGTTTCGACGTCGCCATCCGCATGGGCGTGCTCAAGGATTCCTCGCTGATCGCAAGGCGGCTGGTGGACCGCCGCGAATTCGTGGTCGCCTCGCATGACTACTTCCAGCAGGCGCCGCGCCCGCACACCCTGGCCGAGCTCTCCAGTCACCGCTGTCTGGCCGGTTCCAAGCGCGAATGGCTGTTCGAGGTCGAGGGTCAGCGCCGTGAGGTGCGCATCACCGGCAGCTGGCAGGCCAACTCCGGCCCGGCGCTGTTGGACGCCACGCTCAAGGGCCTTGGCCTTGCTCAGATTCCCGACTATTACGTCGCGCCCCATCTGGCCAGCGGCAAGCTGATCTCGGTGCTGGATGAGTACCAGGTGCGCGATACCGGGGTGTGGATCGTCTATCCCCGCCACCGCCACCTCTCGCCCAAGGTGCGCCAGTTCGTCGATTTCATGGTCGAGCGCTTCGAGGGCGGCATCCCCGGTCTGGTGGGCTGACGATCAGGGCGCGAAGGCCTGAACCGGCCGTCACTTTCCCTGGCCACGACGACAGACGGGCTGCCGATTGGCAGCCCGTCTGTCATTGCACTCACCATACTCATCAGCGGCGTCAGGCGCGCTGCGCGCCGCTGCCAGGTACTGCCTCGGGCAGATGTACTGGTGGTGCCTTGACCAGCAGCTTGCTGGCCACGAAATAGACCAGCGCCCCCAGCAGCGAGCCGGTGAACCAGCCGTAGTCGTAGAACCAGGACAGCCCAGGCTGCGAGAAGCTGATCACCGTCAGTCCCACCGGCACGAAGAAGGCGATGAAGCCCGCCGGATTGAAGGCCGGATAGGTGCTGCCATCCAGATAGAGTGCCGGCAGATCAAAGGACTGACGACGGATCACGAAGTAGTCGACGATCATGATCCCCGCGATCGGCCCCAGCAGACTCGAATAGCCCAGCAGCCAGTTGGAATAGAGGCTCTCGAGACTCACGTCCGAGACGATCCAGCCCATCTTCTTAATCAGCTCGAAGCCCATCAGCAGCACCCCGACCAGCCCGGTCAGCAGCACGCCGCGCGTCTGGTTGATCAGCTTGGGCGCGATGTTCTGGAAGTCATTGGTCGGCGAGACGATGTTGGCGGCGGTATTGGTGGAGAGCGTCGCGATGATGATCAGCACCATGGCGATGGCGACCCAGCCGGGACTGTCGATGCGACCGATCAGGTTGACCGGGTCAGAGATGGTCTCGCCCACCAGCGAGCTGGAAGCGGCCGTCAGCACCACGCCGAGCGCGGCGAAGAAGAACATCGTCAGCGGCAGGCCGATGATCTGACCGACGATCTGGTCCTTCTGGCTCTTCGCGTAACGACTGAAGTCAGGAATGTTCAGCGACAGCGTCGCCCAGAAGCCGACCATCGCGGTCAGGCCCGCCATGAAGTAGCTGGCCACGCCATCGCCTTCGGGACGATTCGGCGGCTGGGCCAGCAGCTCGCTGATCGAGGTATGCGGCAGCGCCCACACCATCAGGCCGACGCCCACCGCCAGCAGCAAGGGCGCGGAGAGCGTCTCCAGCCACTTGATGGATTCCGCGCCGCGAATCACCACGAACAGGTTGAGCGCCCAGAACACGAAGAAGCCGATGACCTCGCCTACCCCGCCCAGCGCCTTCCAGTCGGCCGAGAGGCTCGACAGCAGCAGGTGAATCGCCAGTCCGCCGAACATCGTCTGGATACCGAACCAGCCACAGGCGACCACCGCGCGAATCATGCACGGCACGTTGGAGCCGATGATCCCGAAGGAGGAGCGCAGCACCACCGGGAAGGGGATCCCGAAGCGCGTGCCGGGGAAGGCGTTCAGCGTCAGCGGAATCAGCACCACCAGGTTGGCGATCAGGATCGTGAACAGCGCCTCGCCGACGCTCAGGCCGAAGTAGGCGGTCAGGACGCCACCCAGGGTGTAGGTCGGCACGCAGATCGACATGCCGACCCACAGTGCGGCGATATTCCAGCGCGACCAGGTGCGTTCGGCACTTCTGGTCGGCGCGATATCCTCGTTGTAACGCGGGCTGCGGGCGACATCCTGTGCCACCACCAGCTCGATCATTTCCTCATTGCTGCGCACCATGTGCGAGCGCGTCTGTGTCGGGGCCATGAGTCCTCACCTGTTCAGCTGTTGTTATTGTTGAGGGTGATGCACTGCGCTTGCCTTGTGTCACTTGTCGTTTCTTGTCTTCCTCACCTTCTCCGTCGCTTTTCTGGCTCCTCCTCGCTCCTCCTCGCTCCTCCCCGTTCGGCATAAATCATCAGGCACACTTCATTCAGCACTGCATGCAGAAGATTCTGCGGCAGACGAAACTGCGGCAGACGAATCTGCGGCAGACGAATCTGCGGCAGGCCGTGTAGAAGAAACACCTTGCGCAGCTTATGTGCAAAACCCTGTGGCAAATCGCATGCCGCCGGCCGGATTATTGCCGACAAATCAAACCTGTCTTGCAAGACAACTTGAGATGCAATGGCGCGTATTTTCATGCATGACGCCTGTCAGGTGGCGACAAGCCTTGTTCGCGCCAACTGTCAGTATGGTCAGGTTCCAAGCTGGTGCAAGGCGGTCTTGCGCAATGCCCGCGCAAACGGTCACAAGCCACTGTTGTGCATCGCATTTTCCTTTGAAAATCGTGTGAACCACGCTGATTCTCCAGGCACCACAATGGTGAAATATGGCCTTTTCTTGAATAAAAACTCTTTGATAACAACAAGATGAATCCACAATACTTTATTTGACACTTCATCTTGCCGAACGCGGGAACACTGTCTAATGTTCATTAAGCTGACTGGTAAGACAGGATTTAAATCGGATCTTTCCTGACCCACGATGCCTGCCATCGGCGTGCAGACTTGCCAGGCAGGCGGCGTGTTTTTCTTGGGGCCATTTCGCGCTATCCCTGCTCACCCGTTCAGCCCACCAGCACTCATTGAAGACAACAACAACCGGCGCCAAGCGCCCGATGAGGAAGACATGTCGAACGATTCCCGCATCTCCCATACCGAGGATGCCGGCAAGCTGCGCTGCGCCGTCATCCAGATGGGACTCAACGTCTCCACCGACCTCGAGCCCGCGCAGATCCGTGATGCCATGAACGAGGCCCACCTGCCGCTGATCGACCAGGCCGGTGAAGCAGGCGTCAAGATCCTGTGCTTCCAGGAAGTCTTCAATCAGCCCTACTTCTGCCCGAGCCAGGATGCCAAGTGGTATGCCGCCGCCGAGCGCGTGCCCGACGGCCCCACCGTCACCCTGATGCAGCAGTACGCGAAGAAGCATCAGATGGTGATCATCGTGCCCATCTACGAGGAAGTGCAGCCGGGGGTGTACTACAACACCGCCGCCGTCATCGATGCCGACGGCAGCTATCTGGGCAAGTATCACAAGACCCACATCCCGCAGGTGGCGGGCTTCTGGGAGAAATTCTTCTTCAAGCCGGGCAAGTCCGACTGGCCGGTCTTCGACACCGCCTACGGGCGCATCGGCGTCTACATCTGCTACGACCGCCACTTCCCGGAAGGCTGGCGTGCGCTGGCGCTCAACGGCGCCGAGATCATCTTCAATCCCTCCGCTACCGTCGCGGGCCTCTCCCAATATCTGTGGGAGCTGGAGCAACCCGCCTCCGCCGCCGCCAATGGCTGCTACATCGCCGCCATCAACCGCGTCGGCCATGAACAGCCCTGGGATATCGGCGAGTTCTACGGCTCCTCCTATTTCGTGAATCCACGCGGCCAGATCGAAGCCCAGGCCAGCGCCACCGAGGATGAGCTGCTGATCCACGACCTCGACATGTCGATGGTGCGCGAGGTGCGCAACAACTGGCAGTTCTTCCGCGACCGCCGTCCGGACGCCTATACCCGCCTCACCGATGGTGAATGACGGCCAGCACGATAACGACAACGACAACGACAACGACAACACGACCTGACACTCAATGCCGGACAAGGCCGCGCGATGCGGCCGGGAGAGATTCATGGCAATCCTGATCAAGGGCGGCAGCATCCAGACCCACGAAGAGCGCTACACCGCCGATGTGCTGTGTGACGGCGAGACCATCACCGCCATCGGCACCGACCTGGACGTCCCGGACGACTGCGAAGTGATCGACGCCAGCGGCTGTCTGGTGATGCCCGGCGGCATCGATCCGCACACCCACATGCAGCTGCCCTTCATGGGCACCGTGGCCAGCGAGGACTTCCAGAGCGGCACCGCCGCGGCACTGGCCGGCGGCACCACCATGATCATCGATTTCGTGATTCCCTCCCCCCAGCAACCGCTGATGGAGGCCTATCACACCTGGCGCGAATGGGCCGAGAAGTCGTGCTGCGACTACAGCTTCCACGTCGCCGTCACCTGGTGGGACGAGAGCGTCAGCCAGGACATGCAGACGCTGGTTTCCGATTACGGGGTCAACAGCTTCAAGCACTTCATGGCCTACAAGAACGCCATCATGGCGCCGGATGACACCCTCGTCTCGAGCTTCGCGCGCTGCCTGGAGCTGGGCGCGATTCCCACCGTGCATGCCGAGAACGGCGAGCTGGTCTACCACCTGCAGCAGAAGCTGCTGGCCGATGGCATCACCGGGCCGGAAGCGCATCCGCTGTCGCGTCCGCCGCAGGTCGAGGGCGAGGCCGCCAGCCGTGCCATCCGCATCGCCGGCACTCTGGGCACGCCGGTGTATCTGGTTCACGTCTCCACCGCCGATGCGCTGGAGGAGATCCGCTACGCGCGTGAGCACGGTCAGCCGGTCTACGGCGAGGTGCTGGCAGGCCATCTGCTGATCGATGAAGAGGTCTATCAGAACAAGAGCTGGGAATTCGCGGCAGGCCACGTGATGAGCCCACCGTTCCGCTCGCTGGTGCACCGCCAGGCGCTGTGGGGCGGCATCCAGTCCGGTGACCTGCAGACCACCGCCACCGATCACTGCTGCTTCTGCGCCGAGCAGAAGGAGATGGGCAAGGACGACTTCTCGAAGATTCCCAACGGCACCGCCGGGGTCGAGGACCGCATGGCGATGCTGTGGCACGAGGGCGTCAACACCGGGCGCTTCTCCGCCGAGGACTTCGTCGGCCTGACCTCCACCAATGCCGCCAAGATCTTCAATCTGTATCCGCGCAAGGGCGCGATTCGCGTCGGCAGTGACGCCGATATCGTGGTCTGGGACCCCAACGCCGAACGCACCATCTCGGCCAAGACTCACCATCAGAACATCGACTTCAACATCTTCGAAGGCCGCACCGTCAAGGGCATTCCGCGCCACACCATCAGCCGCGGCGACTGGGCATGGCGCGATGGTGAGCTGCATGCCAGGCGCGGCCACGGCCAGTACGTCGAACGCCCGCCCTACCCCAGTGTCTTCGACCAGCTCAAGGCCCGCGCCGAGAGCAATGTCGTCAGTGCCGTGGATCGCAGCTGACGGACGACGAACGGCCAGCCTGAGACCAGTACGAAACGGCTGAGACCAGTACGGCACGACTGAACGGCGGCCTGGCGGCGCACCTGACGCGCTGCCGGTCCCTTAGCACTTCCAAACAAGCCGCTGCCAGTCAAGAAGCGCAACCCGACTCGCCTGCAAGACCAACAACAACGACCCCGCGCCTGAGCGCGGGCAGGAGCCACACCGTGACCACATCCTCCACTCCTTCCCACTGGGCCCCGTCCGGGCTCGCGGAAGAGGCGCTGAGTGCGCGTTTCACAGACCTGCATCCGGCGCTCACCAAGCGCCAGGCCTTCATCGAGAGTTCGCGTTGCCTGTATTGCTATGACGCGCCCTGCATCAAGGCCTGCCCGACCAGCATCGACATCCCGACCTTCATCCGCCGTATCCACGATGACAATCTCGAAGGCGCCGCCAGCGAGATTCTCGATGCCAATATCCTCGGTGGCAGCTGCGCCCGCGTCTGCCCCACCGAGATCCTCTGCGAGCAGTCCTGCGTGCGCAATCAGGGCGATGAGTGCCAGCCGGTGCTGATCGGCCTGCTGCAGCGACATGCGCTGGACAACGCCCAGTTCGAAGCCCACCCGTTCACGCGGGCAGCGAGCACCGGCCGACGTATCGCGGTGGTCGGCGCCGGGCCTGCCGGACTTTCCTGCGCCCACCGCCTGGCGCGTTTCGGCCACGACGTGGTGATCTTCGAGGCCGAGGAAAAGGCCGGTGGCCTCAACGAATACGGTATCGCTCGCTACAAGCTGACCGATGACTTCGCCGCCCGCGAAGTCGAATTCCTGCTCGAGATCGGCGGTATCGAGATCCGCCACGGCCAGCGCCTCGGCGACAACCTGGCGCTGGCCTCCCTGACACGCGAATTCGACAGCGTCTTCCTGGGCCTCGGCCTTGGCACCAGCCATGCCCTCGGCCTGACCGGCGAGGATGCCAGCGGCCTGATGGCGGCCACCGACTTCATCAAGGTGCTGCGTCAGAGCGGCGAACTGAACGCCCTGGCAGTACCGAAGCAAGCGGTGGTGATCGGCGCGGGCAACACCGCCATCGACATCGCCGTGCAGGCCAAACGCTTGGGCGCGCAGACGGTGGACCTGGTCTACCGGCGTGGCGAGGAGCAGATGTCCGCCACCCATCACGAACAGGAAATCGCGCGGGCCAATGGCGTGATGATCCACACCTGGGCGCGCCCGCTGGCCATCGATGTGGCAAGCGGCAGTGAGGGTGGTGATGCCGCGCTCAGTGCGATGCAGTTCGCGCGCACGCGGGTCGAGGATGGCCGCCTCGTCGATACCGGCGAGACCTTCACCCTGGCCTGCGATGGGGTCTTCACCGCTATCGGCCAGGGCTTCGATGACGCGAGCCTGAGCGATGCCCATGCCGCAGGGCTGGCCCGCGAGGGAGCGAAGATAGAGGTGGACGAGATGCTGCGCACCAGTCTGCCGGGCGTCTATGCCGGCGGTGACTGCATCGCTCGCGGGCAGGACCTCACCGTTCAAGCCGTCGCCCACGGCAAGCTGGCCGCCGAGGCCATCCATCACGATCTGATGCTCAAGGTGGAGGCCGCCTGATGACCATTCATACCCCGCTCAATGATGACAACGCACGCCCGGCAGGCGCTGGCGCGGCTGACGATCACGTCGCCAGCTACAAGGCCGATCTGTCGATCAACTTCGCCGGCATCCGTGCGCCCAACCCCTTCTGGCTGGCCAGTGCCCCGCCCACCGACAAGGCCTACAACGTGGTACGCGCCTTCGAGGCCGGCTGGGGTGGCGTGGTCTGGAAGACACTGGGCGAAGACCCGGCGGCAGTGAACGTCTCGTCACGCTACTCGGCGCACTATGGCCCGAATGGCGAGGTCAGCGGCTTCAACAACATCGAGCTGATCACCGACCGCTCGCTGGAGATCAACCTGCGTGAGATCACCCAGGTCAAGAAGGACTGGCCGGACCGCGCCCTGATCGTCTCGCTGATGGTGCCGTGTGAGGAAGAGGCCTGGAAGACCATCCTGCCGCAGGTCGAGGCCACCGGCTGCGACGGCATCGAACTCAATTTCGGCTGCCCGCATGGAATGCCGGAACGCGGCATGGGCGCGGCGGTGGGCCAGGTGCCGGAGTATGTCGAGCAGGTCACGCGCTGGTGCAAGACCTACAGCTCGCTGCCGGTGATCGTCAAACTGACTCCCAACATCACCGACGTGCGTGAACCGGCCAAGGCCGCCTGGCGTGGTGGCGCCGATGCCGTCTCGCTGATCAACACCATCAACTCCATCACCCATCTGGATCTCGACCGCATGGTCGCGCATCCCATCGTCGGCGACCGCAGCACCCACGGCGGCTATTGCGGCAGCGCCGTGAAGCCCATCGCGCTGAACATGGTGGCCGAGATAGCGCGCACGCCGGAAACCGCCAACCTGCCGATCTCCGGCATCGGCGGCATCTCCAACTGGGAAGATGCCGCGGAATTCATCGCCCTCGGCGCGGGCAGCGTGCAGGTGTGCACGGCGGCAATGCTGCACGGCTTCCGTATCGTCGAGGAGATGAAGGATGGCCTGGGGCGCTGGATGGACAGCAAGGGCTATCAGCGTATCGACGAGTTCTCGCGCGCGGCGGTGCCCAACACCACCGACTGGAAGCAGCTGGACATGAACTATCAGGTGATCGCCCGCATCGACCAGGACAAGTGCATCGGCTGCGGACGCTGCTACATCGCCTGCGAGGACACCTCGCACCAGGCCATCATGCATCTGACCAAGGACAACGGCACCGCCCGCTATGAGGTGAAGGACGCCGACTGCGTGGGCTGCAACCTGTGCGAGATCACCTGCCCGGTCGAGGACTGCATCACCATGGAAGTGCAGGACACCGGCAAGCCGTACATGAACTGGATGGAGGACCCGCGCAATCCGCATCGCGCGGCCTGATCGTCTGCTGCCCCTCTGATCGCGGGGCGCAGGTAGCAATAGAGGGGAACCAAAAAAAGGGCTGCCAGCAATGGCAGCCCCTTTTTGATTGGCCTGATGACCCATCAACGATGGCCATGATTAGCTCAAGGATAATCAAGTCATGAAGTCATCTACTGACTCAGGCAGACAGGCCGACGCCCTTCAGCAGCACCCGCGTCACGTTCTGCACCGCCTGCTCGAATTCCCGATCACTCAGCGCCTTGCCCTGATTGAGCACCGCGATCTGGTGGTCGAAGTCGGCGTAGTGCTGGGTGCTGGCCCAGATCATGTACAGGTAGGCGGAGGCATCGACGTTATCGATGCGGCCCTCGCCGATCCACTGGCGCAGACGTGACTTCTTCATCTCGGCCCACTCGTCGAGCCACACCGTCAGCTCTTCGCCCAGCACCGGCGCGCCCTGCATGATCTCGCTGGCCCACACCTTGGAGCCATAGGGGCGCTGGCGCGAGTGCATCATCTTGGCGCGGATGTAGGTGGAGAGCACCAGCTGCGGGTCGTCATAGGCCTCGAAGCACAGCGCATCTTCCTTCCACAGCGCCAGCAGACCATCGAGCACCGCGCGATACAGCGCTTCCTTGGTGCTGAAGTAGTAATGCAGATTGGACTTGGGCAGCTCTACCTCGGCGGCAATATCGACCATGCTGGCGCCGACATAGCCCTTGAGAGCGAAGATCTTTTCGGCGGCGAGCAGAATGCGGCCGACATTGTCCTTGCGAATCTGAGACTTGCGAGTGGTCATGCGATCCCCTGACGCGGTGCTGGCAGTGCGATGAGAATATCACAACCGCACTGCCAACATGTCTGAGCCGTCAGGTTTGCCCGGCATCCGCTCAATGGCGGCGGTTGCCCTGACAGCCCTTGCTCGCAGGGGGCTGCAAGGCGCGCAGCCGAAACGTCACTCGAAGACCGCGCCATCAATGAAGCCATCCGCCGGCATCGGCACCTGGCCCGCCTCGCCGCTCAGCCACCAGGGGGCCGGGTGCGTGCCTTCGCTGCGCTCATCCGCCACCGGCACTACCATGCCCAGCTTGCGGGCCGCCGTGCGGTAGAGATCCGGTCGCACACAACGTGTCAGCGTCGCCTCGAGATCCTCGTCATTGAAGCCCTGCAGATGCCCCCAGCGCTGCATCTGGGCGATGTACCAGCGTGTCTGGGAACGCCACGGGAAGTTGGCTGCGTAGCGATGGAAGATGGTCCAGCCGGGGTTGTGCTGCTGAAACTCCTCCACCGACTGCTCGACATCGACATCCTCCAGCCCGCGTGTCACCACGCTCATCGGCACCTCCGGCATGCCCTCGTCGTGCAGCCACTCGGCGGCTTTCGCCCGATTGCCGGGGCGGTCCAGCCAGGCGCAGGCATTGAGCAACGCGCGAATCAGAGCCTGATGCGCCAGCGGATGCTGCTCCGCCCAGTCCTCGCGCACGCCCAGCACCTTTTCCTGCCCGAAGCGCCAGATATCGTGACTGCCTGCCACCACCTGCCCCATGCCCTGCGCCGCCGCCAGACTGTTCCAGGGCTCACCGACACAGAAGCCATCCAGCGCGCCACTGGCCAGCTGTGCCGCCATCAGCGGCGGCGCCACGGCGCGCATCTCGACGTCGCGGTCCGGATTGATGCCGCCCGCTGCCAGCCAGTAGCGCAACAGATAGCGATGCGAGGAGAACGGGTGCACGCTGGCCAGCTTGAGCAGCGGCTCACCGCGCTGCTTGCGCTCGCGCACATGCGCCGCCAGCGCCTTCGCGACCTGCAACGGGCTGGAGAGGTCGTGACCATCCTCGCCGAGGGTGGCCATCAGCGCGCGTGACAGCGTGATGGAGTTTCCGCCCAGATTGAGCGTCATGGCACTGATCACCGGCGTGGCGCGACCATCCAGGCCCAGGGTCGAGGTCAGCGGCATCAGCGCCAGCATCTGCGCGCCCTGCAGCACACCGGTCTGCAGGTCATCGCGCAACGCCGCCCACGAAGGTTGCCACTTGAGTGTCACCGCCAGCCCCTCCTCGCGGAAAAGCCCCAACTGCTCAGCGACCACGAAGGGCGCGGCATCATTGAGTGGCATCAGGCCCAGCGTCAGCTGATGGCCATTCAGGGGTACATCTGTGGGCATCACGCACACCTCTTGAACGATCGAGAGAGAAGGACAGTACGGCGACCGGCTCAACGCCGTCGCGCGGCCTTGAGCAGCTCATCGGCCAGCTCATGCAGGGCCAGGCGCCGGTTCATGGCGGTCTTGCGCAGGTATTGGTAGGCGGCATCTTCACTGAGCCCGCGCGTCTCCATCACCACGGCCTTGGCGCGATCGACGCTGCGGCGCTGCACCAATGTGGTCTGGGTACGGTTGAGCTCCCCCTTGAGCGCACGGTGCGCCTCGAAGCTGGTGATGGCGACCTCGACCATGCTGCGCACCATCGCTGGCATGACGTGGTCCACCACGTAGGCCGAGACGCCGGCGCCGGCCGCCTCACGCACGAGGTCCGGGGCATCTTCACTGGCCAGCATGATCATCGGCTTGGGATAGCGTCGCCCCAGCTGGCCGAGATGCTCCAGGGTGTCGCGGCTGGGCAGGTCGGCGTCGATGATCACCGCATCGGGTTGATGCTGCTCGACCAGCGCGTGCAGGTCCTCGTGCTCGTCGACGCGCAGCGCCACCTCGAAGCCGGCGCTCAATAGCGCCTGCTCCAGCGCGGCAGAGCGCTCACTGCGGACATCGACGATCAGCACGGTCACTGGCATGTCAGGTTTCCTTGAGTCGGGCATGAGTCTTGCGGTACACCCAAGCAGGATTCGTGCCGCAATCTGGTGCAACCTTGCGGCCAAGGGCCTTCGCAGCCGTCAAGCCGAAAGCGCCGCTGCACTGCAATGAGGCACGCGCCTTCCCGGCGCTCCCAACGCCACTCGCGTGCGCCAGACTGGTACCTCGCGCCCTGCCGACGCACCGCCAGCGCGCATCGAGTGGGCAGCCATCCCGTGATACCGCCGGCGCAGGCCAAGCCACTGCCATCGCCAAGGCATTGATCTTCTGGGACTTGTCCCGACCATACCCCCGCAACTGGCGCGCTACTTGCTTTGTTCCTGTCACTTGCCGCACAGACGCTCTGCTGCCGGCAACCATGGCATCACCGACTGCTGCCATCGCTATCCATGACGTGGACCAGGCTCTTCGGAGTACGAGTGCGTCGAACCAGGCCCCTCAAAGACGAGGCGCCCTTGCTGTCGTTCATTCACAGCCGTTCGACCACTCGCCGAGCACACCTGACTTCGTGCCCGGCACCGACGCTGAATCAGGAGCCCACTCATGGATATCCGCAACAAGGCCAGCCGCATCCGGCTGTTCAGCTTCAACACCCCGCAAATGCGCGCCTTCCACATGTCGTGGTTCGCGTTCCACGTCTGCTTCTTCGGCTGGTTCGGCATCGCGCCGCTGATGGCCGTGGTGCGTGACGACCTTGGCCTGACCAAGACCCAGATCGGCAACACCATCATCGCCTCGGTCGCCATCACGGTGATCGTGCGTCTCGCCATCGGCGTGCTGTGTGATCGCATCGGGCCACGCAAGGCCTACACCTGGCTCTTGTGCCTCGGCTCGCTGCCGGTGATGTGCATCGGTTTTGCCGACAGCTTCGAATCCTTCTTCCTGGCCCGCCTGGCCATCGGTGCCATCGGCGCCTCCTTCGTCATCACCCAGTACCACACCTCCGTGATGTTCGGTCCGAATGTGGTCGGTACCGCCAACGCCACCACTGCGGGCTGGGGCAACCTGGGCGGCGGCACCACCCAGATGCTGATGCCGCTGGTGATGGCAGGCCTGCTGATGCTGGGCGTCGAGCAGACCCTGGGCTGGCGTCTGGCGATGGTCGTGCCGGGCATCGTGCTGTTCCTCACCGGTATCGCCTACTACTTCTTCACCCAGGATGCCCCGGATGGCAACTTCAGCGAGCTGCGTGAGCGTGGTGAGCTGCCCAAGGCCGAGAAGGAATACAGCATGCGCGCCACCTTCGGCGCGGCGGCACGCGACATCCGCGTCTGGGCCCTGTTCCTCGTCTATGGCGCCTGTTTCGGGGTCGAGCTGACCATCAATAACGTCGCCGCCATCTACTTCTTCGATCATTTCGATCTCGATCTCGCCACCGCCGGCCTCATCGCGGGCCTGTTCGGCCTGATGAACCTGTTCGCCCGCACCCTGGGCGGCGTCTTCTCCGACCTGTTCGCCCGCCAGTCCGGCCTCAAGGGCCGCGTGCGCTGGCTGTTCATCGCGCTGCTGTGTGAAGGCGTCGCGCTGGTCGGCTTCGCCCAGATGGAAACCCTCGCGGTGGCCATCGGCATCATGCTGGTCTTCAGCCTCTTCGTGCAGATGGCGGAAGGCGCCACCTTCGGTATCGTGCCCTTCGTCAATCGCAAGGCACTCGGCGCGGTCGCCGGTATCGTCGGTGCGGGCGGCAACGCAGGCGCGGTCGCCGCGGGCTTCCTGTTCCGCAGTGAGGAACTGACCTACCAGGAAGGCCTGATGTACCTGGGCATGGGCGTGATCGTGATCTCGCTGTTCGCGCTGCTGGTGCGCTTCAGCGCCGCCACTGAAGCCGAGGAAAGCCGTGCCTATGACGCCGCCGTCGCGGACCGCAAGCAACAGAGCGAGCAGCAGCCCGCCTCGGCATAAGCGGACGTCTTTCTCCCCGAGCCAGACACAAGAAGGCCCCGCCTCATGGGAGGCGGGGCCTTCTTGTGTCTGATGACGACTCAGATCAGCGGCGACTCATCGCGGCACTGGCGGCCGAGCCTCAGCTATCGGTGGCGTTCTCGACGCTATCACCGGCTTCCTCGACGGCGTTGTCCATCTTCTCACCGGCCTTCTCCATCGGGCCTTCGTCCTCGCAACCGGCGAGCGACAGGCCACCGAGACCGAGCATGGCAATCATCAGCGAACTACCCAGAGTCTTGAGCTTCATGATGTCTCTCCTTGAATCATCGGTCGGAATGACGCGACACCTGCCATCACATGCAGGCTGCCACGTGGTGTCACCCATGACATGGAGCGGGAGCCTTGCCGTTTCAAGGGTCACGCAACGCCGAGTTGCTCGTTGCTGCTCACAACAACCGCTCAAGGCTGTTCAGATCAACCGCTCAGAGCTGATCAGATCATCCACTCCAGACGGCTCAGATACCAAGCTCAGAGAAGGTATCGGGAAACTGCACTTCTCCACCCAGCCCCTCCAGATAGTCCGGCAGCAACTCGAAGGCGACGAAGGAACCCGGCACGTCGTCATGATGGCAGTAGAGCCCGTAATGACACGCCGGATGAAAGCCCAGGTGGGTATAGAAATCCGCATGACCAGCCGCCACCACAGCCCCCGCTCCCAACAGTCGACAGCGCTTGACCGCCGAGATCACCAGCCGCTTGCCGATGCCGTGACGCTGATACTGGGGCAGCACCGCCAGCGGTGCCAACGCCATCAGCACGCGGTCCGGGTAGCCGGAAAGCGTCACGCGCGACACCATCACATGCCCCAGCAGACCGCCCTCGCCTTCACTGAGATGGCGGCCGGTCTCCGGGTCGGTGACACGCTCGGCCACCAGCGAGATCTGCGCCAGATTGCCCCGGCGCAATCTGTCACCCAGGCGCGCTTCACGATGGCCGGCAAAGACGGATTCATGAATGCGGTAGATGCGCTCATGATCAATGAGACGTTCTTCACGGATGCGAAGGTTGTCGACGGCGTTGGCAGTCATCACGAGGTACCGGATCAGCGCCCTGCCGATCAGGGACGTTACCTCAAGCTTAGCCACCGCCCGCAGCGGCTGCGAGCGTCAATCTGCTGCTCAAAAAGCACGAAGCCCGCCGTGGTGGCGGGCTTCGCTTGGGGTGATATCAAGGTCGCATGGCAGATGAAATGCGTGGTGCAGCCCTCCTCAGAGAGCTGCTGATCACGCGACCTGACACTGCCCCGTTCAGCTCTTGAGACGACGTGCGCGGAAGGAGCGCCCCTTGAGCTTGCCGTTCATCAGCTGGGTGAGTGCCGACTTGGCGACATCACGCTCCACGGCGAGGAAGGTGGTCCGCGCCAGCACCTTGATCTTGCCGATCTTGCTGCCTTCCAGGCCGCCGTCACCGGTCAGCGCACCGAGGATATCGCCGGGACGCAGCTTGTCCTTCTTGCCACCGTCGATCTGCAGCGTCGCCATGCGCGCATGGAAGGGCTCACGCGTCAGCATGCTTTTCGAGGGCAGCGGCTCGGCTTCCAGCGTCTGCTCGAGGAAGTCTCCCAGCTTGGTCAGGCGATAGTCTTCCTTCTCGGTGTAAAGCGTACAGGCGATGCCGGAGCTGCCGGCGCGGCCAGTACGCCCGACACGGTGCACGTGGGCATCGAGATCACGCGCGATCTCGTAGTTGAATACCGCGTCCAGCGCTTCGATATCCAGCCCGCGCGCCGCGACATCGGTAGCCACCAGAATCGAGGTGCTCTTGTTGGCGAACATCACCAGCGTCTGATCACGCTCGCGCTGCTCCAGATCACCGTGCAGCGCCATGGCACTGAAGCCGTGCTCATTGAGGGCATCGCTGACTTCCTGCGCCTGACGCTTGGTGTTGCAGAACACCACGCTGGATTCCGGGCGGTACTTGAGCAGCAGGATACGCAGCGCCTCGAAACGCGCCTCGTCATCGGCGACACGGTGGAACAGCTGACGGATGCTGCTGTCATCGTGGGTGGAGGCCACCTCGATGCTGACCGGGTCACGCAGCATGCGCTCGGCGATCGGACGCACGCCATCGGCGAAGGTCGCGCTGAACAGCAGTGTCTGACGCTCTTCCGGGGTCTCGGCGACGATGGCGTCCAGCACCTCGGCGAAGCCCATGTCGAGCATGCGGTCGGCTTCATCCAGCACCAGAGTATTGAGCTCTTCAAGGCTCAGGCTGCCCTTGCGCAGATGCTCATCCACCCGTCCCGGCGTGCCGACGATGATATGCGCGCCGTGTTCCAGCGAGCCCAGCTGCGGACCGAAGGGCGCGCCGCCGCACAGTGTCAGCACCTTGACGTTGTGCAGGCCGCGCGCCAGACGACGGATCTCGCCGGCGACCTGATCGGCCAGCTCACGCGTCGGGCACAGCACCAGTGACTGCACACGGAAGCGCGAGACCTTGAGGCGCGACAGCAGGCCCAGACCGAAGGCAGCGGTCTTGCCGGAGCCGGTCTGGCCCTGGGCGATGACATCGCGCCCTTCCAGCATCGGCGGCAGGCTCTGCGCCTGAATCGGCGTCATGGTGTGATATTCGAGCGTGGCGAGGTTGTCGAGCAGCTCGGGCGCCAGCGCCAGAGAGGCAAAGGCAGGGGTGGCGGTGGCGTCAGTCACGGGGACATTCCTTCAATCGATGAACAGGCACGAGCCGAACGGGCTTACGCGCGGGCGCAGAGCATAGCAGAGCATGACCACCAACGCCTGCCACGGATAACGCCTGCCACGGATAACGCCTGCCACGGATGTCTGCGCCTGATACCGGCTCCCCAGGCGAGATAGCCTTTTTGAGCAACGCCCTCTCTTGCTCGCCAGACTCGCCTCTCAGCACACCGTATGAGTCACCTCGAATTCAACTCAACTCAAAGCATGATTTTCGTCACGACAGGATTCGATTCCTGCCAAATATCATTTATTAATTATCGTTAATTAAACAAAATGGCCAACGGTCAGTTGGCATGGTACGGAAACTCATATCAGACGTTGGCTGAGTCGCTGCGTATTTCACGCCGTGCATTTCCTGCAGTGCACTTCATGAAAATGGCGCTGGCATTCGTGACGGGTTAATCATCAAGACGTTCTTGTTATCTGCCTCAGACTATCAGTGCCAATGACACACCAGAATTGGCGCATACCGAGATGGGCCCACCCCCATGCCGAGCATGAGGAATGCCACCTCTCATCAGTGATGTACTGCGGGATACCGCTCGGCTACCGCAGCGGTGCCGCTGCGCGCCCAAAGGTTCTATCTGAATCTATGTCATGAATATCAACGACTTGCAGATAGCGAAATGCTGTCCGTGCCGCATAGGCGTTTCAGTCTCGGGGTGGTCTCCCGAATTGGATCGTTGCAAGCGTACTGACCGGCAGCGCAAAGCCGCTCATCACACTGGCCATGAAACCGGTCATGGAACCGGTCATGGAACCGGTCATCAAGCCCGGCCCAAGGCACAGGTCGCTGATACACAGAACCGGCAACACCATGGAAACACCAATGACGTGAATCCTGTTACTTCATCGCCACAATGCACGTCACCACGCATAGGAAAGTTGCTGTAATAGCGTGAGAAAGAGAAAACGATATCGCACTGACAGGTGATATTTACCCTCTGCAACACCACGGTCACCGCTGCCCCGACAACAGGGGAGCAGCAATAGAGCGGCGCAGTCATCAAGCCGCCAGCTGTCAGAGGGGGTCACACCTCTCTACCGAAACAGCCACTAGATGTCACTACGACCCAGGGAGCAAGACGACATGAAGGACCTCTCAAGAATCACGGGCTACGGATGTATCGTGGCCGGTGTCGGCCCGGCAGGCATGGGATTTCTGTTCAATGCCCTCAAGACAGGCCAGATCACGACACTGGCCCGCCACGGACTGCTGATTCTCGATGCTGGCGGCACCCACGCCAGCGGCAAGCTTGGTGCTGGGCGGCTGGGCGAATATCGCATCACCGCCAACTCGGTCGGCGATGTGTTCCTCGACTGCCTGCGCGACCCGGCACTCGCCGACGTGCTGGCCCCGCTCGAAGGTGAACCCTGCCTGGAGCGAATCCGGGCCGCCCCCTACTCCTCCCCGCGACTCGATGAGATCGGCGAGCTGCTGGAAGCCGCCAGTGCGCTGGTATTGGCGCACATCACCGCCCTGCCGGGCGTCGAGATGTGGTGCGGTACCAGCCTGGATACGCTGCGATACCTCGACGGCACCAGCATTCTGACCCTCTCGCATGAACCGGAGGTGGCCCAGCGCACGACGCGACTGCGCACCAACAATCTGGTGCTCAACCTGGGCGGCCAGCAATGCCCGGAGCGATTGACCCAGAGCCTCAATCGTCAGGGACTGACACCGTCGCGGCGCGCACGCATCTACAGCGGGGATGAGCTGTTGCGCATGCCGCCGGGACAGCTGCGCAGCCTGTTGCTGCCGCGTCTTCGCCGTGGTGGTCGTGTCTGTGTGGTGGGTGGCTCGCACAGCGCCTTCTCGATGCTCGACGTGCTGGCCGACGCGCTGCGCAACACCCGCGTCAAGGAGATCACCCTGCTGCATCGCTCGCCGATTCGGCTGTTCTTCGAGAATGCCGAAGAGGCGCGCGCCGCAGGCTATCACTACGATGCCGAGCGCGATGTGTGCCCGATCAGCGGTCGCATCAATCGCTCCGGCGGGCTGCGCTACCGGGCACTGGCCATCGGTCAGGAAATTCTGGCCACCGGCCGCATCGAAGAGTGCGCGATGGACATCCAGCTGGTGCAGACCGGCCCCGGCAGTGCCCAACGCCTGGAACTGGCCAGCGAAGTGCTCGCCGACGCGCCCATCGTCGTGCAGTGCAATGGCTATCAGCCGATTCTGCCCACCATCAGCGACGCCCATCATCAGCCCATCACGCTGCGCGAAGTGAATGGCGGTCTGGATTCCGATGCCAACGGCAACCCCTGTGACATCCACGGCCAGCGTCTTGCGGGCCTCTACATGTTCGGGCTGGGCGCCGGGCTTGCCGTCGACCCGACTCTGGGCAGTGAAGCCTCCTTCGATGGCCGCATCTATGGCGTATGGCAATTCCACAATCACGCCAGCCTGCCGGCCCTCCACGCCATCATCGCGCGCAACGCCAGTGACGACGCCCTCGCCAGCAACAAGACCAGCGCCAGCAGTGTCGTCAGCGAGAAGCCCAGCGCGGACAGCCTCGCGCAGGCGACCGAGTCCGAGGATTTCTCCAGCGCTCTCAAGGTGCTGGGTGACTCACTGGGCCTGCAGCAGAAATCCCGCATGGCGTAGCAAGGCATGACGTGATTGGAGCGAGCACAGTGCTGCCTGTGAGCCTTGCCACCAGATGATTACGTAATGCTGATTATGGAGCACGGCAGAAACAATCATGGGCTTTACCATCTGCACATTAGCCAACTGATTGGCTTTTGGATAAATATAACAAGAAACAACACATAACAACGCTGGAACCCCCACTCTCCCCGGCGCAAGCAACAAAGGCCACACGAAGACGTACGATGGCGATACTTCCCCACACAAAAGCGCCGCCCGGGCATGTCCCGAACGGCGCTTTTGTGTGTCATCTCATCAAGGGAAAGGGTCGAACCTTGCAGCCAGTTCGGCCACGGCCACTTAGCGTGCCGCTTCTTCCTCAAGACGCGCCTGCTTGCCGCCGAGGGTGAAGCAGGTGTCGATCTCGCGCAGCATGAACAGCGCGACACAGGCCGCCAGCATCGGCCAGGCGGCGAAGAACAGCAGGTGATCGAACGGGTCCAGATACTGCTTGAAGGCAGAGAAGGTAGACCCGGCGTGCAGCAACAGCACCAGACCGTAGGTGAGGGTCTTCTTCACGCCGGTGACGAACAGCAGCAACAGCACCATCTCGACGATGGCAATCGCGATGACGATGCCTTCGCCCAGGCCACCGATGGCATAGAACTTCTCGAAGATGGCGGCGGCGTGGCCAGGATTGAAGAACTTGTCCAGTGTCCACATCGTGATCACGAGGAAGACCCCGAGGCGCAGCAGCAATAGGGAAATGCGAATTCGATCGGCGTACTTCGTCATGTCAATTATCTCCAGGGGGGATGGTCCGGCGCTGCAACGCAGCGGGCACGTCCTGCTGTGTACGCACGAAGTGGCCGTCTGGTTGCATCGATTGATGATTTGTCTCGCAAGATTAACCACTTGGCAGCGCAATCCCTCCTTGAGGCCCCTTGACGCAAACACCTGCCACATCGGAGCGTTTAAGCCTCCGCGAGCTGCCATGGTGGGGCGCGATAGCAGCAGCGACTGCCGCTCAAGCGACGCTGATACTTCCGCCATCCAACACTTTGCCCTTCTCGCTGTCACATCCATCAACGGCAGTCGCCTTTGCTGCCTCGCCCTGAGCCTAGCCCTTCGACCCTAGCCCCTTGACCGGCCTGCCGGTTCGCCCTTCGCTCTGGAGTTTATCCACATGGCCTCCAAGATTGATCACCCGTCTGCCTGCCCGTCGTCAGGCGCTTCAAAGCCTGACTCTTCAATCAAGCTCCCTCCTGCGCTGCGCCGCTGGCAAGCGCCCGGGCCTGGGGACTCGTATCTGCCAGCCCACATTGCCGAGGCACGCTTTCCGGCCTTGAGCGCCCAACTTCTGGCGCATGCCGCGCGCATTGCAGCAGAACGCGAGCGCGGCGAGATTCTCGACTACGCCTGTGCCATGAGTGCGGTGCCGACGGTGATTCAGGAGATCTGGCTGGCCAGTGGCGAGCATGAGACATTCGCATTACGCGAAGGCATCCAGATCGAGAGCCTGGCGGAGCTGCTGGGTGAGCACACTCCCACTGCTAGCCCCGCCACCGCTGCACAAAGTGGCGTGCCAGCGCGGGTCGTGAGGCCCCTTGATACTTTCGACTGGCTGCATCTGGCGCTGGAGCACCTGTTGCAGATACATCAGGATAAGCACCGTTTACACTCAGACTGATGTATCTCGGCGCCAAAACTCGTATGGTGAGTAGAGAGGCTCGGCCTGTCGTTGATCAAGACGACGCGCGAGCCTCTAGCACGACTGTCACATGCACGACTGGAACGCATTTCTGGTACGAGCAACAAGGCACGACATCAAGCACAGCACGCGGAGCAGAACATCACGATCGATCATTGAAAACGACCAGCCGAGGAGGTTCACATGAAGGTCTACAAACCTGAATGGCGTTGCACGCTCGACGTGACGGAAGGCCCCGACCCCACCGCCCGCTGGAAAACACGGCTTGCCTGGCGCCTGCGCGCCCTCGCCGACCGCTTTGATGGCGGTAGTCGTACGATGAAGATTGACTGCAATGTCACCCCGGCGCTCACCCGCGAAGAGGTCGACACCTGCCTGGGCAAGGGCTTCGCCCTCAGCCAGAATCTGATGCTGCAATTGGCCAACCACAGCGCCTGCGAAGATGTCCTACGCGACGCCAAGGCCGAGCTCTACGAAGAAGAGCAACACCCGATGTAATGGTCTGATCTCAGTAGAATCCCGCAGATCAGCCCATCGGTGAACGTAGTCCGCAAGACGCAAGAAAAAGCCCTTCCGGCGATGCCGGGAGGGCTTTTCTGGGCTATGTACTAATTAAATCATACAGTTCTGTCTAGCGTTCGCTTCATTTGTCTTATCTCTCTTAGCAATCTATTCATAGCCCTATCTCCTGGTCTCGACATTAACTCCTTATCTAGCCATGTACTTGCTTGATCTAGATACGTATAGCTTTCAGGCTCCTTAGATAAACGCTCAGCAAAATTAATAGCATGATTTGCAAATACTTTCGCATGATACGCTTTCCTGATGTCACTAGTATAACAAGAAGCCAATATTCTCATACTTTCATTCAAAGTATGGACAACCTCACTATCTAGCTCTTTATCTTTATTAGCTTTAAAAAGAATAACTGCATATGTATTTTTAACTGAAGCATTACGCCTCCCAACCTTAGCTAATGCTTCATCGATCCAACTGAAAGCTAGATTATATTGTTTTTTATGTGATAGGTAAATTGCACCTTGTTGTCTCAATGCAGGAGTATCATCTCTAAGCTTAGCCATTTCATAAAAATCTAGACCCTCCTCCCAGTTTGGGAAGGCACGGCTTACCAAGCCTGAATCATAACCACCACGTCTAAATATATCATACCTATTAATCTTTGTTGGCGACACTTCGTTGTGGAAAGTTAACAGTAGCCTTCTAAGATCAAAAGAGGGAACCTTGTTAATTACAGACTCAGCTATCGAGCGAGACCTCGGCACATAATATGCTTGCTCAGAATTAGATAGAGCACCTTCATATTTAGAAAGGAAACTACTCATAGACTCTAAAATATTATATATATCTTGATAAACTAAACCATGTTCTCGCGTATAAGCTATAGCCACATCCAAGGAAGTAGGGATTCTGCATGAATAAAGATAGCAAGTCAAAATCAGGAGATCATATTTTATAGGAGACTCTAACTTTAGAGTCCGCAAAGAGTCTATAAATCTTTGTGCTAAAGTATGATCAGCAATTGAGTTATCAATTACCTCAAAAAATGTAGGTGGTGTATCCACACCATCAATCAGGCTTTCCATCGGTTCACTTCTTCTTTTTAAGCCTGTAGGTATTTTATTTTTAACAGACTGTACATCCATTAAGCACAACCCCGTAACATCTAGAGTCTTAAACTTACTACGGGGGAACCTATGTGCAACACTATCATAAATATAATCTCTTTCAGCCGCAATAACCTGAATATTTTCACTGCTGGTTAAATCACTAATAGCCTCCCATGCATCTGCTGCATTATCAATAAAAATCAGTACATTCTTACCTTCACTATCAATATCTCTCTTCAATAATCGTGCTTTTTCAGGGGTTATTTCTTCAATAAAAAATGGCCAGCCGAAATCAAATGTATCGATAGACAAGAGCTTAAGCAAAGTAGTTTTACCCGCCAGAGAGCCGCCAGTTATGATTATGTTATTTCCGGCAGCCAAGTCGTTTTTAATCTTATGGTAATATTCATTCTTATGTAAAAAACCATACATAACATCATACCAAACAGGCTCCGCACCTAAGTAAAACTCATCTAAAGTACGGACAGGAAGCTGGGCTTTATCAGGAATACAATATTCTTTAAAAGAGGAAGCCGCCAGCATCGGAGATTTACTCTTATTTCTAGGCTTCTTAATCTGCTTAAAATATTTTAGAAGTTTATCAGTTTCGCCAACAATAATCTGAAACCCTAGCGAACTATAATATTCTCTTGACTCTTCATCATCTTCTCTCAGTACAATCCACGACAAAGCTCTATCTTGACCACCAGTTGTATCTTTTGCTAGGGATTGAAGAACGCCCGCATCAGATACACTATAGCCCCAATAGAGTGTAGGAACTTTCTTTATTCTATCTATATAACCATACCACTTATCTTTGTCTCTTTCGAAGCTAGTAGCTAGCTCAAGCGGTGAAAAATCAAAATCATCATTATTGTATTTGACAGAGCCATGCAATGGAATATAGTCAATAGAACTACCATCTCCGATAGATGGGCCGCGAACCGAAATATCATTCAGGTAATGATCCAAACTATTCCCATAGATCTTATAAACCAAATCGTCTATATTGGTAGTAAATATAGATTTAACATTAACACGCAGTAAGGCATTATATTCTTCATTATAATCAACTACAGAAAATCGTCGTTTTAAGAATCCAACTAGCTTATCTTTACTAACCGAATCTAATACCGAGCAAAGCTGGGGCAATGATAGCTTTGAATTTTTATCTCTTTCAAAATATTGCAACAGTTCTTTTTTTAATCCATCACCAACAGGCATAGTTCTAGCTGTATCTATAAATGTTCCGCTAGCTAGAACAGAAAACCCAGAGCCTAAGAAAAGGTTAATTCCGTTAATTAGACAGTGCTTAAAAATTGCTTCGCTTTGAATTTCCATATTCAACCTTTCATAAGTAATTTCAAGTAGCACTAACAATCAATAAGTGATAACAGGAATCTACATATATAAGCATACAGTTAGCATGTAGCCTATTATAATGCAGATACTACTCAACAACTTGTCACCCTCAGCATTACTCCTCACCACCACTGGAAATAATAATCTTGAGAGAAACCAATCATCAATTATCACTTACATCGCTTATATCACTAAATCTCCACACAACATATATCTTATAGTAGTATTTTACTCTAGACACAAGAGTATAGACATATCGATATTGTAAATAGCCCTAACCTTTGATGACACTCTCTTCCCATCTTTCCCCACCACTCCCTGTACAATGGCTCCCTCAAGCCGCTCCCCTCAACCTCAGGCCTTCCATGTCCATTTCCGCCCGCCCCTCCAAGCTGAGCCTGCCGCAGATCAACCCCGGCGTGGCGACGGTACTGGAATATCTGCTGCAGAAGTTTCCGGCCATCGATGAGGCCACCTGGCGCGAGCGCATGGCCACCGGCAAGGTGCATCGCGAGGATGGCGCATTGATCACCCCGCAGACGCCCTACCAGCCACATCTGCGCGTCTTCTATTACCGTGAGGTGGCGCGCGAGCCGAGCATCCCCTTCGCGGAGCGGATTCTCCATCAGGATGAGCACATCCTGGTGGCCTACAAGCCGCATTTTCTGCCGGTGACGCCCGGTGGCCTGTACGTGAACGAGTGCCTGCAGCAGCGACTTCGCAAGCGCACCGGGATAGAGGCGCTGCAGGCGGTGCATCGGCTGGATAGAGTCACGGCGGGGCTGGTGCTGTGCTCCGTCAATCCCGACACGCGCCCCCTCTACCATCAACTGTTCAAGTCGCGAAATATCCACAAGACCTATCAGGCCATCGCCGAAATACACAGCGATGAATCCCTGGTGGGCCAGCAGTGGGAGGTGAAGAATCGTCTCGAACAGAGCGAGCAACGCTTTCGCATTCATATCACCGACGGCGCGGCCAACAGCCACTCGGTGATTCGCTGCGTGGAGCAGACAGACCACCAGGCATTGTTCGAGCTGCACCCTGTCACCGGCAGAACCCACCAGCTACGCGTGCATATGCAGACGCTGGGCTGGCCGATCCTGAATGACCGCTACTACCCCGAGCTGCAACCGCTCTCGCCGGATGATTACGCGCGCCCCTTGCAGCTGCTCTCCAAGGGGTTCGAGTTCATTGATCCCGTCACCGGCGAGGAAAGACGCTTCGAATACGACGGTGACCTGACACTGGCGTGAGCCGTACATGCCCCGTGGCTGTCGTCGCCAACCGACGCACAGCCCACGGCATGTGCACAAAGAAATCATCGGGTGAAGGCTTCCTGCTCGACATCAGGCGGGCTAAGGTTTTCCTTCGTCCCCGGAAAATAGGCCTATCGATGTCCCGACGTCTCGCAGTGACCGGAGGAGCCGCGCTGGCCGCGCTCCTGTCCTTCCCCGTCCTCGCACAACAAGGGCACGACGGGCCGCCGCCCGATCACGATGGCCCGCCGCCGATGTCAGCGGAAGACCAGGCCCTGAGCGAGGCGCTGCGCGCGCGCATGGGCGATACCAGCACCCAGATGCAGAGCGTACCGATCCCCGAGAGCGCCGCCGAGTGCGGCGACACGCCCGGCTACGAGCGCATGCTGTGCCTGATTGATCTGCTCAAGGCCGACATCTCCGACGATGCCATCCTGCAGAACCTGCAGCATGACTATTCCCTCGCAGAGGCCGAGAACTGGAGCAACCTGCCAGCCGGTGCCTTCCCGAAACGCCCCGGCGTGCTGCTGGGCGAGCTGAGCATCAAGCAGCGCGGCCTCGTCAAAGCCATCATGCTGGAAGCCACCGGCCATGCGCCGGATGAAGGCTTCGACGAGATGATTCAGACGCTCAACGCCGACGACTACATCAACACCGTCAGCACCGACTACAAGGCCGGTTACTCCTCCTACAACACCAAGTTCGCCTTCCTCGGCACACCGGGTGAGAGCGGCACCTGGGAGCTTTACTACGGCGGCCACCATATGGCCTTCGCCAACACCTACACCGACGGCAAGCTGGCCGGGGCCACGCCCTCCTTCCGTGGCGTGGAACCCTTTCCGTATTTCGAGATGAACGGGCGCGTGAACGAGCCGCTGACTCAGGAACGCGATGCCTTCGCCACCCTGTTGAGCTCGCTCTCCGATGATCAGAAGGCTAAGGCGACGCTGGAAGGCACCTACCGTGACATCCTCGCTGGCCCCCAGGCCGACGATGCCATCCCCGATAGCTATGAAGGCATTCCCGTCTCCGAGCTGGATGACGACCAGCAAGCGCTGCTGCTCACCGCCATCGAGACCTACGTGGACGACATCTCCGCGCCGGAGGCCAAGGCCTACATGGCGAAGTACACCGCAGAGCTTTCGGACACCTACCTCGGCTTCTCCGGCACGCCGCAGGTCAGCGCCGAGAACGATTACGTGCGTATCCACGGCCCCTCGCTGTGGATCGAATTCTCGTTGCAGTCGAACAAGTCCACCGACAAGGTCGGCAACCACCCGCACTCGGTATGGCGGGATCGCACCGACGACTACGGCGGCCAGACCGAATGAGCCGGCGCGCTTCCTGGCGCACCGCCCTGCTCGCCCTTGCCGTGATCTCCCTCGGCAATGGGGTCAGCGGGGCGGGAGGCGGCCTCATCGAGACGGCTCACGCCCACGCCCTGCCCGGCAGCGTGCTGACATTCGAGCAGCAACCGCAGCACACGCTGCACCTCTCGCTCCAATTCCCGCGTGAAGACCTGCTGATCGCCGCGCCGGAACTGGCAACCCTTGGTGAGCAGGCATCAGGCCAGCCCCTGCCGCAGCCACTGGTGGATCAGCTCGGCGACTACCTCAGTCACCACCTCGCGCTCTCCGAGGATGGCGACAGCCTGCCGCTGAGGCTGAACGGGGCGCATCTCGAATCCACCTATCAACCACAACTCGGCGACTACGTGCTGGTCATCACCCAATGGAACGTGACGACCGAAAAGCCCGAACCGGGCTCACTGCTACTGCAATACGATGCCGTGATGCACGAAGTCCGCAATCACCGCGCCGATGTCTACTGGCAGACTCCCGATGGCGACACTCGCCCACTGGCCGGTTTCGGCTTCTTCCACTCTTCTCACGGCGTCCGGCTGAACCTGCAGAAGGCCAGGAAGGAGACAGCCGAGCAGGAGTGATCCGAACTGCAGTAAACAAGGCGGTAAGCACTTCCTGAATCGCGTCCACAAAAAAAGCCCTTCCGGCCAATGGCCAGAAGGGCTTTTTGCTTGCTGCGTTCTTGTATCGATCAGCTCAAGAGACCGTCAAGACACAACGCTGCCTCAGCTCAGCGAGGGATGATCGTCAGGCGATCATTCCCACTCGATGGTGGCCGGCGGCTTGCTGCTGACGTCATAGGTGACGCGCGAGACGTGCTCCAGCTCGTTGATGATGCGATTGGAGACCTTCTCCAGCAGCTCATACGGCAGGTGCGCCCAGCGGGCCGTCATGAAGTCGACGGTCTCGACGGCACGAATGGCGATGACCCACTCGTAACGACGGCCATCGCCGACGACGCCGACGGACTTGACCGGCAGGAAGACGGCGAACGCCTGGCTGGTCTTGTGGTACCAGCCGAAGTTGTGCAGTTCTTCGATGAAGATGGCGTCGGCTTCACGCAGGATGTCCGCGTATTCCTTCTTCACTTCACCGAGGATACGCACGCCCAGACCCGGCCCCGGGAAGGGGTGACGGTAGACCATGTCGTAGGGCAGGCCGAGTTCGAGGCCGACCTTGCGGACTTCGTCCTTGAACAGTTCGCGCAGCGGCTCGACCAGTTCCATCTTCATGTCGTCCGGCAGGCCGCCGACATTGTGGTGGGACTTGATGACGTGGGACTTGCCGGTCTTGCTGGCAGCGGATTCGATCACGTCCGGGTAGATGGTGCCCTGGGCGAGGAAGTCGACGTCCTTGAGCTTGGCGGCTTCGGCATCGAACACTTCGATGAAGGTGTTGCCGATGGCCTTGCGCTTGGCTTCCGGATCGCTGACGCCAGCCAGCTTGCCGAGGAAGAGGTCTTCGGCATCAACACGGATGACCTTGACGCCCATGTGGCGAGAGAAGGTTTCCATGACCTGGTCGCCTTCCTTCTTGCGCAGCAGGCCGTTGTCGACGAAGACGCAGGTCAGCTGGTCGCCGATGGCCTTGTGCAGCAGCGCCGCGACCACGGAGGAGTCGACGCCGCCGGACAGGCCGAGCAGCACCTTGCGGTCACCGACCTGAGCGCGAACGCGATCGGTGAGGTCTTCGATGATCTTGGCCGGGGTCCACAGACGCTCGGACTGGCAGATCTCGATCACGAAGTGCTCGAGGATGCGCTGGCCCTGCAGGGTGTGGGTGACTTCCGGGTGGAACTGCACGCCGTAGAACTGCTTCTCTTCCCACGCCATGGCGGCGATCGGGCAGCTCGGGGTGGAGGCGGTGACGGTGAAGGTCTCCGGGACCTTCGCGACCTTGTCACCGTGGCTCATCCAGACGTCGAGCAGCGGGCGGCCTTCGTCGTCCAGGTGGTCCTTGATGTCCTTGAACAGCGCGGACTCACCATCGACACGAATCTGGGCATAGCCGAATTCGCGCACGTTGGAGCCTTCGACCTTGCCGCCGAGCTGCTCGGCCATGGTCTGCATGCCGTAGCAGATGCCGAACACCGGCAGACCCATCTCGAACACGCACTCGGGCGCACGCGGCGAGTCCAGCTCGGTGACGGATTCCGGGCCACCGGCCAGGATGATGCCGTTGGGGTTGTACTCGCGGATCTCTTCTTCGGTGATGTCGAAGGCACGCACCTCGGAGAACACGCCCAGCTCACGCACGCGACGCGCGATCAGCTGTGTGTACTGGGAACCGAAATCGAGGATCAGGATCTTGTGGGAATGGATGTCTTGCATCTTCAGTCTCTCATTGGGGAGTCGTGAGACCCGCTTCGGAGCTGCGAGGGAGCGCAGGGCCGAAACAATCTGGCATCGAGGGTAGCCGATACCGAAAGTTCGTTCGACCCAAGCAAAGCGGGAACCCGTGTTGGGCTCCCGCTTTACGTCGCGCTTCGCTATGTCTCAGTCGCGCCGATAGTTGGGCGCTTCCTTGGTGATCTGCACGTCGTGGACGTGGGATTCGGCGAAGCCGGCACCGGTGATCTGCACGAATTGCGGCTTGGTGCGCATCTCTTCGATGGTCTGGCTGCCGGTGTAGCCCATGGAGGCACGCAGGCCGCCCATCAGCTGGTGCACGATGGCGCTCATCATGCCCTTGTAGGGCACGCGGCCTTCGATGCCTTCCGGTACCAGCTTCTCGACGCCGGCATTCTTGTCCTGGAAGTAACGGTCGCTGGAACCCTGGGTCTGGGACATGGCGCCCATGGAACCCATGCCGCGATACGCCTTGTAGGTACGGCCCTGGAACAGCTCGACTTCACCCGGCGCTTCCTCGGTACCGGCGAGCAGGCCGCCGATCATGACGATGCTGGCGCCTGCGGCGATGGCCTTGGCGATGTCACCGGAGAAGCGGATACCGCCATCGGCGATGACCGGCACGTCGTACTTGGCCATGGCGGCCGCGACGTTGGCGACGGCGCTCATCTGCGGCACACCGACACCGGCGACGATGCGCGTGGTGCAGATGGAACCCGGGCCGATGCCGACCTTGACGCCGTCCGCGCCGGCTTCTGCCAGGGCGATGGCGGCTTCGGCGGTCGCGATGTTGCCACCGATGACCTGAATCTTCGGATGATGCTCCTTCACCCAGGCGACGCGGTCGATCACGCCCTTGGAGTGACCGTGAGCGGTGTCGACAACGATGACGTCAACGCCGGCTTCGGCGAGCGCCGCGACGCGGTCCGGGGTTTCCGGGCCGGTGCCGACGGCGGCGCCGACCAGCAGGCTGCCGTTGCTGTCCTTCGCGGCGTTCGGGTAGGTCTTGACCTTCTCGATGTCGCGCACGGTGACGAGACCGCGCAGGCGGAATTCGTCATCGACGATCGGCATCTTCTCGATGCGGCTTTCCTGCAGCTTGGCCTTGATCTGCTCGAGCGGCGTGCCTTCCAGCACGGTGACCAGCTTCTCGCGGCCGGTCATGATGCCGGCGACGGTATCGCTGAAGTCAGGCTGGAAACGCATGTCGCGACCGGTGACGATGCCGACCAGGTATTCACCCTCGACCACCGGGAAGCCGGAGTAGCCATGCTCCTCGGACATCGCCAGCAGATCCTGGATCTTGGCCTTCGGGCTGACAGTGACCGGGTCACGCACGATGACGCTCTCGTGCTTCTTGACCTTGCGGACTTCCGCGGCCTGCTGGGCGATGCTCATGCTCTTGTGGATGATGCCGACACCGCCTTCCTGCGCCATGGCGATGGCCAGGCGAGCTTCGGTGACGGTATCCATCGCAGAGGAGATGAGCGGGATATTGACGCTGATGTCGCGTGTGAGACGTGATCTCAGGCTGACGTCCTTGGGGAGGACCTCGGAGTAGCCGGGGACGAGAAGAACGTCATCAAACGTCAGAGCTTCTTGCGCTATACGTAGCATGTCGAACGCCCAGTAGCAGTTTATGAGGGATGCGCGAAAGCCGCAGTGCAGGGCCCGATGGACAGGCGCCATGACTACGGTTCTAGCGGTTGCTGCGAGGTAATCACCCATGATAACCCATTCGCCCCACTCGAGACAAACGTCGCAGGCTATCAAACTCGCAACATCTCGTCCCGATGACACTAACCATCTGGTCAACTAAAGCCACGAATGGCGCGGCCTGCGGCCTGGCGGGCAGTGAGTCACCTTGCCAGAGCCAAGCCTCGCTGGGCGCTGGCAAGCGCAGCCCACGGGTCGCTTTGAATCGTCTCTCACTTCTCGCCTGTGGCATCATGTCCACCTCACTCGGCCAAGCTTCCGCCCCGCGCCCTCACTCGCTCCCATACAAGGAATGTCGCGTGTTCGAAACCTCGTCTGCCGCCAACGCCATCAGCGTGACCCAGCTCAACCGCGAGGCCAAGGGCCTGCTGGAGCGAGGCCTGGGGGAGCTGTGGATCGAGGGGGAAATCTCGGGTTTCTCGCAGCCACGCTCCGGCCACTGCTACTTCACGCTCAAGGATGACAACGCCCAGGTGCGCTGTGCGCTGTTCAAGAGCCGTGCCCAGTTTCTGCGCGAGAAGCCCAAGGACGGAGATCGGGTGCGGGTGCGCGCCAAGGTGTCACTGTTCGAGGCGCGCGGCGACTATCAGTTGATCGTCGAGGTATTGCAGCAGGCGGGGCTGGGGGAGTGGCTGGCGCGACTGGCGCGCCTCAAGGAGCAACTGGCGGCCGAGGGCGTGTTCGCCAATCAGCGCGCCCTGCCCCATCCGCCGCGCCATCTGGGCGTGATCACCTCCGCCACCGGTGCGGCGCTGCAGGACGTGATCGCGGTGACGCGCAAGCGCTGGCCCCAGGCGCATCTGAGCGTGTTGCCGGTCGCCGTGCAGGGGCCGCAGGCGGTGCCACAGCTGATTCGCGCCGTGGCGATGGCCAACCGCGACAGCGACTGTGATGCACTGCTGATCACGCGTGGCGGCGGCAGTCTGGAAGACCTGTGGGCCTTCAATGACCAGCATCTGGCGCGCGCCATCTTCCACTCGCGCCTGCCGGTGGTGGCGGCCATCGGCCACGAGACCGATACCACCCTGGCGGAGCTGGCCGCCGACCTGCGTGCGCCGACGCCCTCCGCCGCAGCCGAGGCGCTGTACCCGGACCAACGCGCCCAGGTGCAGCAGCTGAGTGCCCTCAAGCAGCGTCTATGGCGTGCGCAGCGTGCCCGCCTCGACCAGGCGGCGCAGCGTCTGGATCATGCCCGCTCGCGCCTGCGCCATCCGGCCCGTGAGCTGGAAACCCAGCGCCAGCGGGCCCGCGAGCTGGAACGCCGCCTGCACGCCGCAGTGCGCATGCGCATGACCCGTGAGCAGCAGAAGGCCGACCAGTTGACCCGCCGTCTACAGCAGGCCAGCCCCGCGCGCGACATCCAGCGCCATCGTCAGCAACTGGCGATGCTGACCCCGCGCCTCAACAACGCCCTGCCACGTCGCCTGGCCGCTGACCGTGAGCGCCTGGAAGGCGCTATGCGCGCACTGAATGCGGTCAGTCCGCTCAATGTGCTCAACCGTGGCTACGCCATCGTCGAACGCGTCGGCAGCAGCCAGACGCCGGCACCCGGCGACAGCAAGGTGATTCGCGCTGCCCACCAGACCCAGCCCGGCGAGATGCTCTCCATTCGCCTCGGCGAAGGCCGCCTGGCCGTCGAGGTCAAACGCCGCTACAAGCCGCGCCCCTGACCTCCTGTCTTGCCTCGCATGACGAGAACACGACGAAAAAAGCCCCGCTACCGGAACCGGTAACGGGGCTTTTTCATGGGCGCTTCACGTCAGACACATCGAGCCGCTTCTGACCTCATGCCTTTCGCATGGCTACGGACGCGTTGGGCCGCTTTGACCTCACGCCCTTCGCGCGGCAGCGGGCGCGCTGGATCGCTTTTGACCTTGCGCCCTTCGCGTGGCAGCGGGCGCGCTGGATCGCTTTTGACCTTGCGCCCTTCGCGTGGCTTCGGACGCGATAAACCTAGAAATCAGGCGGTCCCTGCTCGGCGCCCGGCTTGAACACGCCCGGCTCCAGATCATGACGCCCCAGCAGCTTGTAGAAGTCGGTGCGGTTACGCCCGGCGATACGCGCCGCCTGGGTCACGTTGCCTTCGGTGATCTTCAGCACCTTGATCAGGTAGCTGCGCTCGAAGCCGGCACGCGCCTCGGAGAAGGACGGCAAGGCGTTCTCTTCCGCCGCCAGCGCCTGGGAGACCAGCGCTTCCGGAATCATCGAGGAGCTGGTGAGCGCGACACACTGCTCGACCACGTTGACCAGCTGACGCACGTTGCCCGGCCAGGCACTGGAGGCCAGCAGGTTGAGTGCTTCCGGCGAGAAGCCCTTCACGAACGGCTTGTGGCGCGCGGCGGCCTGGCTGATCAGGTATTTGGCCAGCAGCGGCACATCCTCGGCACGCTCGCGCAGGGCGGGCAGCTTCAGATTGACCACGTTGAGGCGGTAGTAGAGGTCTTCGCGGAAGTCGCCATCATGCATCGCCTTGTCGAGATTGCGGTGCGTGGCGGAGATGATGCGCACATCGATGGGCACCGAGGTGGTGGACCCCAGCGGGCGAATCTGACGCTCCTGCAGTGCACGCAGCAGCTTGACCTGCAGCGCCAGTGGCATGTCGCCGATCTCGTCGAGGAACAGGGTGCCACCGTCCGCGGCCTGGAACAGGCCCTGATGGGCACTGACCGCGCCAGTGAACGAGCCCTTGGCGTGACCGAACAGCTCGCTTTCCAGCAGCTGCTCCGGCAGCGCGCCACAATTGATGGCAACGAAGGGACGCGAGGCACGCGGGCTGGCGTTGTGGATGGCCTTGGCCATCAGCTCCTTGCCCGAACCGGACGGACCGGTGACCAGCACGCTGACATCGGATGCCGCTACCATGCGCGCCTGCTCGAGAATCTGCTCCATCTGCGGGGAGCGAGTGATGATGCCAGCGCGCCAGGCATCGTCACCCTCCTTTACGGGCGGCGCCTGGGCCAAAGCCTCATCGATGGCGGCGAACAGCTCGTCCTTGTCGACCGGTTTGGTCAGGAAGCTGAACACGCCCTGACGGGTGGCGCTGACGGCATCAGGGATGGAGCCGTGTGCGGTCAGCAGGATGACGGGCATGCCCGGCTGACGCTTCTGCAGCTCACCGAACAGGGCCATGCCATCCATTTCATCCATGCGCAGGTCGGACAGGACCAGGTCTGGACGTGCGGCTTCGAGACGGCTGAGCGCCTCGCGGCCGCTGCTGGCCGTCGTGACCTTGAAGCCACGGCTTTCGAGACGCATGCCGAGCAGCTTGAGCAGGCTCGCATCATCATCGACGAGCAGAATATGCGCTTGTGCGTATTTCACACTAACTCTCCTTGCGACACCCGAGGGCCTGGGGACATCGACGTCGGGGCCGCACAGTCTTGCGTCATGCAATCACGGGGATTGAGTGACAGGGTCGTGGCCAGAGTCTGCCGCTGATGGCTCAGGGCGTGCTCTGGCGGCGCGAATTGATCGATTCTTCGATGGCCGTCAAGGCTTCCAGCTTCTTGGTCAGCTGGGCGTTCTCGGCGCTGAGCTTGCGACGGGCACCGTCATTCTTGTCACGCTCGGCGATCAGACCGCGACGCTCCTCGAGGCCATTGAGCCACTGGCGAAGCAGCGGCTGCAGGCGGCTCGGGGCGGTGGGCAGGTCCGCCTTGTAGAGGTCGGAGGCCAGCTGCCAGTCCGATTCATCGCCCCAGCTGAGCACGATGGCACGCGCGAGGCGACGGTCGTGACGGTTGCCTTCCAGCTGCAGCAGGGTACTTTCGCGCCAGTCGCTGTTGCCACGCTGGGCCTGCAACGCGAAGGCGACCCATTCATCCAGCAGACAGTCCTCGCCGGTGAAATCCGGCAGATCACCGGCGCCGTAGCAGCTCTCCCGCACACTCGGGCTGACCACTTCCGGCTCGCTGCCCGGCATGGTGATATTGGTCAGGGCGCCACAGGCGCTAAGCGTACTGAGCAATACGCCTGCGGCCAGGCGCATCAGTAGTCGTTGACCCTTCATCACTTCAGTTCCTTGCGTGCTTGATGGCGTTCAATGACGCCATTTCATGTGGTGTGGACTGCTGATCCGCCCCGGCGGCATCCCTGTCTGCCTGCGGTTCATGCTCACTACCTTCCCCTGACGTCAGCGAGCGACTCGGTGTCGGCAATGTCAGCCGGAAGCAGACATCCGCCTTGGGGTCATCCACCAGCGCCAATTGACCAAATTGGGCGCGGGCGCTGTCAGCGGCGACCGAGAGACCGATACCCGAACCCTTGAGCGGGCCCTTGCGCTTCACCGCGCCCTGATAGAAGGGCTTGAACAGGTGGTCACGGTCCTGGGCGGCGATGGGCTCACCGCTGTTGGCGACTTCGATGACCAGCTTGCGACGTTCCTTGCGGGCTCTCAACCACAGGTCACCGCTGTCTTCGCCATAGGCGATGGCATTGGAGATCAGGTTGTCGAGAATACGCCCGGTACGCGGCCTGTCTGCCTCCCAACTGAGGCTGGCAGGCGGAAGATGCACGCGCATGCCCTTCTTTTCCAGTGCCAGGCGATGTTTTGCCAGCACTTCCTTGAACACTTCATGCACATCGAAGCGGCTCTGTTCGAGACCTTGATTGTGCTGCAGCAGATTGTAGTCGAGGAGTTGCTCGATCAGCTTCTGCAATTCCTTGCTGGAATCATCCAGCAGGCCAAGAATCTCGGCCTGGTGCGGACTCAGCGGCCCGGCGACCTCGTCGATCAGCAGACCGGTACCTTCGCGGATGCTGGCCAGCGGGGTCTTGAGCTCATGCGACATGTGGCGCAGGAACTGCTGCTTCTGCTCCTCCAGCTCATCCAGACGCGTCGACAGCCAGTTGAGACGCTCGCCAAGCTGCACCAGCTCCGCCGGCCCCTTGATGACGATGGGTCGCTCGCTGTCGGTGCCGCTGCCCAGGCCATTGATGCGCCGCTCCAGCTGCCGGATGGGACGGATGATCAGCCAGGTGAAGAACAGCATCAACAGCAGACTGATGGAGACCAGCGCGGCGGTCTGCCACCACAGCTGATTCTTGACCTGGGAGGCGCGAGCGCGGATGCCTTCGATACGCGCATCGACGAGTTCACGCGTGGAGTTGAGCAGGCCGCTGGCCTGGATCGAGAAGGGCCCGAAATCTTCCAGATGACGACTGACCTGGTCAACGCTCATCTCGGGCATGCGTTCGAGCTGTGACAGCGTCGCCTTCAACTCGCTGACGCGGGGGTCCCCCTCGCCCAACAGCCGCGCCTGCTCATCCAGCAAGGTGCGGAAGCTGTTGGCCTTGTCGGCGTAGATCTTCATCAGATCGGGATTTTCCAGCACGGCGTACTGGCGGGCGCTACGCTCCATCTCGACGGCGAGATTGGTCAGCGTGCGGGCGCGGCGGGTCTGGTCGACGGCCTGGCGGGCACTGACATCCGCCAGTTCCGACAACTCCGACAGCGCCTGCCCTGCTTGAAACATGAGCACGGCAATCGGCAGCATCACCACCAGAAATGCCATCAGAACCAGCTGCGGCAGCGAGCGGGGACGCCAGCGTCGTGACACTGTGGAGGCCATGGAAAGAACTCTATGCAAGAAAGGGGTGGTCATCATCGAATCACGTCTTCCTAGAATACCAGAGTTCACCAGCGTCCATCGCGGTTGCCAGTTCGTTAATAAATATGACTCTTATTCAAATCATCACGCTGCCACGAGACAAACCGCCCCATTGGCAACGTTTCGCATGAAATTGTTGGCCATTCAGCGCTAGACGCACAAAAAAAGAGGGCCGGCATAGCCGGCCCCAAGTACGCAGGGAACTGAAGGGTCAGTCATCACGTGGTGCCTCTGGTACCTGGAGACCAGAGGCACCACGTGATTGGCGGGCCTGACAGGTGGTCTGCCTGTCAGGCCCGGGAGAAAAGAACGTCACCTGGTGGTCGTTCCAGGTCAGTTGACGTTCACGCCGGACAGCGTCCGCGCTCCCTATCGGATGTGAAGCAGGGGGCAACACATCGCAATGTGGATGATCGAGTCGGATGGCTTGCCGACTTGCCCGCCTCGATCGTCAATTCGGGGATGACGGCAGCCAATCTCTCCGGCTACCGCATCGGTTTCGGGCATCCTTGCCCGGGCGTCCTTGCCCTCAAGATACTGTCCATGCCCACCAGGGGCCGTACCTGTCTCATCGCAACCTGAAGTCACACATCGCGTGGAGCAGACGCTTGGCCTGTCAGCGATCACGGAGCGCACAGGGTAGTGAGTACCGTCATCGCTGGAAGGCCAGAGAAAGGGCCGATGATGCACCGCATATCTCTTGCTCACGGTACCTATTGCCAAAGGCGTGCCATAAACACGAAAATACTTTACAAAACAATGACTTGAAATATAGAACACGGCGACTTACATGCCAATGTTGCCCCGGACGGCACACAGCGTCATGTTTTACTGGCCGATTCGTCGCGATTTGCCAACACATATACGAGTCATGCTGTTTTCCGTTTTAAAATCAATACCTTGAAACGTCTCCTTTGCAAGACAACTCCGCAAGGGGTGAGGGGAAACTGCGACACCTACGCAAGAACACCCGCTGATCTGCCCTTATCGTGGGGGTCATCAGCGAGTGTTCTCTGAGCGATTCACACTGGCAGGCAAGCGAGGTGTGACTAGAGCGACTTGAGCAATACCTTGGAGTTGCGCGCCGAGTTGTAGGCCTCACGACGCATGGGCGGCAGGTCTTGCAGGCCAGCCGACACGAAACCGTGCTCGATGAACCAGTGAACGGTGTGGGTCGTCAGCGCATACAGACGCTCGACGCCAGCGCGACGCGCGCGCAGCTCGATCTCGGCCAGCAGCTGCTCGCCGCGCTGTCCGCGGCGATAATCATCATGCACGGCCACGCAGGCCAGTTCGCCCATGGCGGCGTCACGGCTGAGATGCAGCGCCGCGCACCCGATGACCATGCCATCGCGCTCCAGCACCACATAGTCGTCGATCTCATGTTCGAGGCGCTCCCGCGAGCGGGCCACCAGGATGCCACGCTGCTCCAGCGGCCCCAGCAGCGCCAGCAGGCCACCGACATCCTCGAGCCGCGCCTTGCGCAGCTGCTCGTAGCCCTGACGCGTGATCATGGTGCCGATACCGTCACGGGTGAACAACTCACCCAGCAGGGCGTCACGGTCGCGCCAGCTCAACAGGTGAGTGCGCCCGACGCCACGCCGTGCGGCGCCACAGGCAGCGGCCAGATGGCGCGACAGCTCGCTGTCGTCATCGCGGGGCGGCGCCATCAGCGCAGCCTCCTCCGGATTGAGCTGACGCAGCAGCTCGCCGTCTTCGCCGAACAGGCCCTCCCCTTCGCCAAGCAGGATCAGCTTGTCAGCGGCCAGCGCCACGGCGGCGTGTTCGGCGACCTCAGCGGCGTCCAGATCGAACACCTCACCGGTGCTGGAATAGCCCAGCGGCGGCAGCACGACGATGGCCTGCTGCGAGAGCAGCCCCTGGATCGCCTCGCTGCGCACGCGACGCACCTCACCGCCATGCAGGAAGTCGACGCCATGACGCACGCCCAGCGGCTTGGCCATCACCAGATTGCCGGAGACGGCGGAAAGCTCCACGCCATGCAGCGGCGTATTGGGCAGTCCCTGGGACAGACTGGCCTCAAGGCGCAGGCGCAGCGTGGCGACCTGCTGCTCCAGATGGCCGAGAATCTCGCGCGTCACCACCCAGCGGCCCTGATGACGGTCCGCCTCGACACCGGCAGCCTGCAACGCCTCGGCCACCTGCGGGCGCACCCCGAACACCACCACCAGCTTCACGCCGAGGGTATGCAGCAACGCCAGATCCTGTATCAACTGCGTTCGTCGTGACGAGGACAGGGCATCGCCCTCGATCAGAATGACGAAGGTACGGCCGCGATGGGCATTGATATAGGGAGAGGAGTTGCGAAACCAGTCCGCGAAGGGGAAACGCGTGTTCAAGAGCCAGCTCCGGGCAGGAGAGAGGGAAAATGGCATGTCAGGCATGCCCATGAATCATCATATCAGCGCCGCAGCCTGCACGGCGAGCGGTGCCCCCCTGACATCCATGTGTCAGACACGAGAAAGGCGACCCGAAGGTCGCCTTTCTCGTTTTTCCGTTCATCTCATGCAGAGCGTCTGCTCGAGCCAAGGCTCAGGCTCTGAACCATGCGTCGGCTTAGCCGAACATGCCCTTGAACATGAAGAAGAACAGAATCGACAGGATCGCGCCGGCCGGCAGAGTGATCAGCCAGGACATCACGATGGTGCCGATGACACGCAGGTTGAGCGCTGCCATGCCGCGTGCCAGACCTACCCCCAGCACCGCACCGACGAGGGTGTGGGTGGTGGAGATCGGCAGGCCGGTGCCGGAGGCCAGCACCACGGTGGAGGCCGCCGCCAGGGTGGCCGCGAAGCCGCGTGACGGCGTCAGCTCAGTGATGCCGGTACCGACGGTGGCGATGACGCGGCGACCATAGGTGACCAGACCGAAGACGATACCGCCGCCGCCCAGTACCAGCACCCACCACGGCATGCTCGCCTTGGCGCCGATCTGACCGGCAGAGTCGACGACGCTGATGATGGCCGCCAGCGGACCGACCGCATTGGCCACGTCGTTGGAGCCGTGGGCAAAGGCCATCGCACAGGCGGTGAACATCATCAGCAGGCCGAAGACCTTCTCGACGCCGCTGAAGTCGAAGTCGTCACCGGTGGCGCGATTCTTCTCCTTGAGACGTGAACGCGCGACCTTGCGCTCCATCAACACGCCGATACCCATCACGATGGCGCCGATGACGACGGCCAGCAGCAGGCTGGATTCGAAGCTCAGGTGCAGGCCGACATGCTTGAGGCCCTTGACCATGGTCACCATCGAGATGATGAAACCGACCAGGAACATGTACATCGGCACGTAGCGCTTGGCGGCCGCGAACGGGTCTTCGTTGTCGAAGATCAGCGTCTGCACGGACTTGAACAGCACGAAGGCGATGGAGCCCGCCAGCAGCGGCGAGACCAGCCAGGAGGCTGCGATCTGACCGACCTTGGACCACTCGACGGCGTCCACGCCCAGCCCCGCAGCGGAGAAGCCGACGATGGCGCCGACGATGGAGTGGGTGGTCGAGACCGGCCAGCCCTTCATGGAAGCGATCAGCAGCCAGATACCGGCGGCCAGCAGTGAGGCCAGCATGCCGTAGACCAGGAACTGCGGATTCTCGATCAGCAGTGAAGGGTCGATGATGCCCTTGCGGATGGTGTCAGTCACCTCACCACCGGCAAGCCAGGCACCGAGGAATTCGAAGATCACGGCGATGATGATCGCCTGCTTGATGGTGATCGCCTTGGAACCTACCGAGGTTCCCATGGCATTGGCAACGTCATTCGCACCCACACCCCATGCCATGAAGAAGCCGAACAGGCAGGCAAGAATGACGAGCACATCGCCGTATTGAGCAATGATGGACATAGAAGACTCTTGGACAGATGGCAGGACGTCCTGATGGCGCTCAGCGCGCCATCAGGATCTGCAGTCGGGTACCGACCTTTTCCGCTTGGTCAGCCACATCGCCGACCCAATCGATGATCTTGTAGAGGAAGATCACATCGACGGGCGGGAGACTGGCTTCCAGCGAGAACAGGGTCTGGCGGATGGCGATCTGCTGTTCGTCGGACTGCTTCTCGAGCTCATGCAGCTCGTTGATCAGCTTGTCGACCAGCTCGCTCATGTTGCGCCCGAAACCGGACTCGACGAGGTCTTCCAGTTCACCCAACGCACGACGCGCCTGGCAGACCGATTCGACCGCAGTCTTGAGATACTCACGCATGGCGGGCACCAGTGCGGCGGGTATCTGCATATGACGACCCAGCATGATCCCGGCGATGTCCTTGGTGACATTCGCGATGGAATCCTGGACATGGATCAGCTCGAGAAGGTCGGAGCGCGAGACCGGCAGGAACAGCGAGTTGGGCAGGTTGAGACGCAGCTGCGTCTTCAACTCGTCCGCTTCACGCTCCAGCCTGCTGATAGTCTTGCGAATGCTGGCTGCCTGCTCCCAATCACCCTGCTCGCAGGCGTCGAAGAAGGTCAGCAAGTGCTGGGCGCACTCGTCGGTCTTGATGATGTGGGTGTGCAGCGCCTTGAAAGGCGAGCGCCCGAACATCGAAGAGAAAGGGTTGGTCGTTACCATAGTGGCCGTCGGCGTTAAGGATTGACGCGCGGAGTGTAGCAAAGCCTTTGTGACGATCACATAACTTTCATCGTAACGTCATGATACCGCCATGCTGTTGTAGTTTACGCAACAACAGCGGCAGTTCGGGGGAACACGAAGGATTCCAGAGGAGAGATTGTCATGTAGCAGCAGGACCCGTGGTCGCTGGCTTGATCCACTGATCGTAATATAACCAAGGACGTGACGTCAGGCAATCGCTGTCACCGCAATGTCATCATGCTGTCACACAAGTGTGATCACACCAACAAGCCGACGCTCACCATGCCCTTGCCACTCCCCGTGCTTGCCTTGCCGCAGGCCAGGCGCGAGCATGAGACACATGGGCCTTCACCACCATGCACCACGCTTGCCGAAGGCTCTGCGGTCCTGGCGCCACTGTCATCCTCATCCGTCAGCATCCGTCTTCTTTCATCTGTACAGGGAGTGCCCATCATGGCGCAGGAAATCGAACTCAAACTGGCACTGTCTCAACCCGTCATTGATCGCGACGCCATTCTGGAAACACTGACGAGCATTGCAGAGCTGGCAACGGTCACCCCTAGGCGGCGCTGGCTGGCCAACACCTACTTCGACACCCCCGAGCATGCGCTGGAGCGCGCGCGCATGGCGCTGCGTCTGCGCCAGAGCGGTGAGGACGCCGACAGCACGGGCGCCCTGCGCCAGACGCTCAAGACCAGCGGCGAGAGCCATGGCGGGCTGCATTCTCGCGGCGAATGGGAGTGGGAGCTGCCAGAGGGCCAGACCGGCCTCGACCTCGACGGCCTGCGGGGCCTGCCGCCCTTGCAGGCACTGGAAGACGGCGCCCGCGAGCAGCTGCTGAATGCGCTCGCGCCCAGTTTCAGCACCGATTTCGAGCGCCATGCCTGGCAGCTCGACGTCACGGCGACATCTAGCGACGAGAATCTGAGCGATGAGCAGGTCACCGTCGGCGTCGAGCTGGCGCTGGACCTGGGCGCGGTGAAGGCCGGTGGTCGCGAAGTGGCCATCCAGGAGATCGAGCTCGAGCTGACCGGCGGCGAAGAACTCGCCCCCGAGGTGAGAGAAGGCGTGCTCTGGCAGCTGGCGGATTCACTGGCCAGCCGCCTGGCACTGCGTCCGGCAGATGCCAGCAAGGCCAAGCGCGGCGCGGCGCTGCGGGATGGCGAATGGCATGAGAAGACGCTGGATACCGCTGACCCGGGCGCGCTGCTGTCCGCCGCCATCGATGCACTCGATGCCCACGCCGACCGTCAGGCGAAAGACGACCTCAAGTGGCACGCGCATGCGCTGGCCGCCCTGTCGGCGCTCGCAACACGGCTGGCCGCCTGTCAGCATCCCGGCCATATCCATGCGGTGGCGCTGGTCGAGGCGCTGGAAAGCAGCGACGGCGACGCTTCACAGGACTGGGCGACTCGCGACTTCGGCCAGCACAGCCTGTCACTGCTCGCGACACTGCGCAGCTGAACCTCAGCACGACACTGACTGCCCAGCTGCCAGGCGCTAGACCACTGACTGATGGACAACGGCCGGGCAGTCACTGAAGGTCACACACTGAGACATCCCCGATACGCCCTGACATACATCCGGCGTCGTCACGCCCGTCAAGGAAGCCTGCATGCCTGAACGCCAGGGCCCTGCCAATGAATATGGCAGCACTCCGCAAAGCCCCCCAGCGGCCCCCTCGCACCCCAGCGACTACGAGCCCGCGACAGGTCGACTGCGCGCGCGACTGTTCCATTGGATCTTCGAATCCGACACCAAGGCGGCCAAGGCCTTCGACATCGGCCTGATCCTGATGATCTTCGCCAGTGTCGCCGTGGTGATGCTCGACAGCGTCCCCTCGCTGAATGCGCAATACGGCGAACTGTTCCGCATCATGGAGTGGGGCTTCACGATCATCTTCACGCTGGAATACGCCGTCCGCCTCTACTGCCTGAAGCATCCCGGCACCTGGGCGAAGGGTTTCTACGGCGTGCTCGACCTGCTGTCGATCGCCCCCACCTGGCTGTCGCTGCTGATACCGGGCGCCCAAGCCTTGCTGGTGGTACGCGTACTGCGTGTGCTGCGCCTGTTCCGCGTGTTGCGCCTGATGGCCTTCGTCGGCGAGGGCCGCATGCTGGTCGAGGCCATGACGCGCAGTCGGCGCAAGATCCTGCTGTTCTTCATCACCGTGCTCAGCATCGTCACGGTGTTCGGCGCCCTGATCTATCTGATCGAGCCGCCAGAGGCCGGTTTCACCTCCATCCCCAAGGCGCTTTATTGGGGCGTGGTGACGCTGACGACGGTGGGCTATGGCGACATCGCGCCCATTACGCCGCTGGGGCAATTCATCTCGGCGCTGATGATGATTCTCGGCTACTCGATTCTCGCCGTGCCCACCGGGGTGTTCTCGGCCGAGGTCCTCAACGGCCTGCGCATGCAGCAGACCAGCGACGAAGCCTGCCCGGGCTGTGGGCGTGAAGGCCATGACCGCAACGCCAAGTACTGCAAGTTCTGCGGCACCTGGCTGGATGAGGACACCCGCGACCCACGCGAGCCGGAACCGGAGCCGGAACCGGAACCGGAACCTGAGCCTGAGACAGACTCAGACCCCGAACCTGGATCTGGACCAGAGCCCGACACCGAGCCGCCAGCGAAGGAGGAAACCGCCTCCCCAGGCGACGACTCCCCCGACCGCGACCGCAGCTGATGAAGCCGAGTGTCACTCAGCCCACGACAACGCCTCGGAAATGACAATGCCTCAGAAATGACAACGCCCCCGCGACCGCAAGGTCCGGGGGCGTCTTCGTGTGGCAAGGCGATGTCAGCCAGCGCCGTGAAGCGCTACGCTGTCGCGATCACTCCGTGAAGCTCGAGATATCGCCGCGCCCTTCACGCACGATCACCGGCGGCAGCTCGCGCAGGTCCACCACACTGGTGGTCTCGAAGCTGCAGGCGCCGCCATCGATGACCAGATCCAGCGCGTGTCCGAAGCGTTCGCGAATCTCTTCGGCGTCCGTCATCGGCAACTCCTCACCCGGCGGAATCAGCGTCACGCTCATCAGCGGTTCGCGATGGGTTTCCAGCAGGGCGTGGGTGATGGCGTGGTCCGGCACCCGCACGCCGATGGAGCGACGCTTGGGGTGCAGCAGCAGACGCGGCACTTCGGAAGTCGCCTGCAGGATGAAGGTATAGGCGCCCGGCGTGTGACTCTTGAGCAGACGAAAGATGGCGTTGTCGACCTTGGCGTAGGTGCCGATTTCCGAGAGGTCAGAACACACCAGGGTGAAGTTGTGCTTGTCGTCCAGCTGACGCAGGCGCTTGATGCGCTCGATGGCCTTCTTCTCACCCAGATGACAGCCCAGCGCGTAGCCGGAGTCGGTCGGATAGGCAATCACGCCCCCCTGCTGGATGATGGCGACGGCCTGGTCGATCAGGCGTTTCTGAGGATTTTCAGGGTGAATCTGGAAGAACTGTCCCATGCGGTGCTCCTTGCGTCTGGGCGCCAGCCCGGCAGGCGGACTGGCGTCACGGTGATCTCTTGATATCACATGGAGGCAGCGTCGGCCGCAAAAAAGGGCGCGATGCGCGGATGACACCACACGGGCGGCACCTTGGTGCGCGGCGGCGGGCTCATGCTGCCGGGTGCCAGCGGGCCGCCGGGGAAGTGGAAGTCACTGCCGACGGAGGCATAGAGGCCCAGCTCATCCAGCTGACGCGCCAGGTCTCGCGCGCGATCGATATTCTGGAAGCCGCTGACCAGCTCCGCGCCTTCGCCACCGGCGGCAATGAAGTCACGCAGCAGCTCGCCACGCTTGGTGCGCGTCAGCTTGTAGCGCATCGGGTGCGCCATCACGGCGATGCCGCCATCGGCACGCACCCAGCCCACCGCCTCTTCCATCTCTGGCCAGTGCGCCTTGACGTCGCCCTTCTGGCCCGCGCCAAGGTGCCGCTTGAAGGCGTCCTGCAGGTTGCGTGCAATCCCGGCCTCGACCAGCGCACGGGCAAAATCCGGGCGTGACAGCGGGCGGTCGCCCGCGCCACTCAGCGTGGCCTGCTCACGGGCGCGCTCGAAGGCATTCTCGAGCCCGAGCTTTTCCATGCGCGTGGCGATCTCGTGGCTGCGGCGCTCACGCGCCTCGTGCTGCTGCTTGAGGCCGGCACTCAGCGCATCGCCGGCGCCCTCGGGCATCAACGCGACGATGTGGATGGTCTGGTTGCGCCAGCGCACTGACAGCTCACAGCCGGGCAGCAACGAGATTCCCTCGGCGCGGGCGGCCTGCTGGGCCTCGAAGATGCCTTCCATGCTGTCGTGATCGGTCAGTGACATGCGTGACAGACCGCGCCGCGCGGCCAGCGCCACCAGCTCTGTCGGTGCCATGCCGCCGTCGGAGGCGGTGGAGTGCATGTGCAGGTCGATGTCCGGCACTTCAATATCGGAATCGAAGCGCTGGGGCAGCGGGCGAAACTCGATCGGCTTGCGGGATGCGGAAATCGGCGAAGAGTCGGACGGGACGTCGGACACGGGGAACCTCTCGGGATGAACGTCTGTACCACGCGATGCCTGAGATGCAGGCGATCCAGCGCGACAGACGTCTGGCAGTATTGGCTGCGATGCGCGCCCGGAGATACAGGGGCTTTGTCAGCAGGCAGCAATGGCGGCAGAATGAGCACATGCAGGCAGGGGTGCGCCGCTGGTGTCAGACAGGATACCACTCGCACAGGCCCTTGCCTTCCCGACGGCTGCGTCGTCGTGTTCAGGAGTGCGCATTACCCATGAAGATGTTGCTCGACTTTCTGCCGATCGTGATCTTCTTCGCCGTCTACAAGATGACTGGCGACATGATCATGGCTACCGCCGTGTTGATTCCCGCGACCCTCGCGCAGGTGCTGTACATCTATTGGCGCCACAAGCGCGTCGAGAAGATGCAGCTGGTCACCCTCGCGCTGGTCGTCGTACTGGGCGGCGCGACCGTGCTGTTCGGCAACAGCTCCTTCATCCAGTGGAAGCCCACCGTGGTCAACTGGCTGTTTGCCGTCGCCTTCCTGCTGTCGCCGCTGTTCGGCGGCAAGCCGCTGGTGGAGCGCATGATGGAAAAGGCGATTCAGCTGCCGCGCCCCATCTGGCACCGCCTCAACCTAGCCTGGGTGGTATTCTTCCTCGCCATGGGCGGCCTCAACATCTACGTCTTCAGTCACTATTCGGAAGACATCTGGGTCGATTTCAAGCTGTTCGGCATGCTCGGTCTGACACTGCTGTTCGTCATCGTTCAGGGCGTCTACCTGTCCCGTCATATGGTGCAGGCCCCTCAGGAAGAGAACGCTTCCTCGACCAATTCTCAAAAGGATGATTCGTGATGCTCTACTCCATTGTCTGTCAGGACGTCGAAGGTAGCCTCGAAGCGCGCATGGCGGCGCGTCCGCCGCATCTGGCACGTCTGGAAGCGCTGCACGCCGCCGGCCGCCTGGTCATCGCCGGCCCCAACCCGGCCATCGACAGCGAAACACCGGGCGAAGCCGGCTTCAGCGGCAGCGTCATCATCGCCGAGTTCGATTCTCTCGAAGACGCCCAGAAGTGGGCCGATGCCGACCCCTTCGTCATCGCCGGTGTCTATGCAAGCGCCGAAGTGAAGCCCTTCAAGCAGACCCTGCCCTAGCCCGGCGCCCGGTCGGTCACCTGACCGACGGTTTCTTTCCGACGACGGACAGCCTGGCTGTCCGTCGTCTGCGTTGCAGGCCTTGCTCTGCCGCTATCTCGCTGTGCCGCTCTCCCGCTCGACCTCCTGCCAGGAATGCCCGTGAACGATCGCCCCTCCTCTACCCGCCAGCCCGCTCCCGGCCAGTCAGCTCCCGATCCGTCAGCTCCTGATCTATCAACTTTCGATCAGCCAGCCCCTGATCAGGCCGCCGCGTCAGCCCGAAAGACGTCGCCTCAGGACACCCCCGGCACCGCGGCACGCAAGCCTGCCACGACGCCACCGAGCGCGATCGAGCCGGTCACGGCGCCCGGCGTGGTGCCGAACGTGCCGCTGGCGCCGCTGGCGGCATTGGAGGAGGCGCAGCTCGAGTGGGACGACACCGCGCCACAGGCCACCGATTACGGCGATGTGTACTTCTCGATCCACGATGGCCGCGCCGAGACCGTGCACGTCTTCCTGGACAGTAACCGGCTGAGTGAGCGTTTCCGTGACTGGCGGGAAGCGCGCCCCTTCGTGATCGGCGAGACCGGCTTTGGCACCGGCCTCAATATCCTGTGCGCCGCGCAGCGCTTTCTGGCTACCGCCCCGGCGGAGGCTCGTCTGCATGTCGTCTCGGTGGAAAAGCACCCGATGCAGGCAGCGGACCTTGAACGTGCGCTGTCCGCATGGCCGGATATTGCATCTCTCGCCAAGCCGCTGGTGGCTCAATGGCCGTCAGCAGTGCTCGGCGTGCATCGCCTGTGGCTGGACGAGCGCATCACCCTGGACCTGCACTTCGGCGACGCGGTGGAGCGTCTCTCACGGCTGGAAGGTGGTGTGGATGCCTGGTTCCTCGATGGCTTCTCACCATCGAAGAATCCGGAAATGTGGTCCCCCGAGCTGTTCGCAGCCATGGCGGGCGTCTCACGCCCCACGGCGACCTTCGCCACCTTCACCGCCGCGGGCTTCGTGCGGCGTGGTCTGCGCGCGGCAGGCTTCGTATGGCGCAAGGTGCCCGGCCACGGCATGAAGCGCGAGATGATCTGCGGCGAGCTGGACGAGCCGACCGCCGCCGCGCGCGCCGCACTGATGGGGCTTGATGCCTCTCCCGCATCCGGTCATGCCCCCGTGAAGGAGCATGCGGTGCGTGGCGCCCTGCATCCGCTGCGCCGGGAACAGCCCTGGACGCAGCCTCCCCAACCCGCCCCCATTTCTCGCGAGACGCATGTCGCGGTACTCGGCGCCGGTATTGCCGGTACCAGCTGCGCCGAGGCGCTGGCACGGCGCGGCGTGCAGGTCACGCTGATCGATGCCGAAGCCCCCGGCGCGCGTGCCTCCGGCAATCGCCAGGGCGCGCTCTACGTCAAGCTGGCCGCCGAGACCAATCCCGCTAGTCGCCTCCAGCTGGCCGCACTGCAGTACAGCCGTCGCTGGCTGGCAAGCCTCGACCCCGAGCAGACTCTGTGGTCCGCCAGCGGCGTGCTGCAGCTGGCCACGAGCGAGCGTGAGCGCAAGCGTCAACAGCGCTTCCTCGGCAATCACCCGCTGCCCGAGGCGCTGATCACGCCTGTCAGTGCCAGCGAGGCCAGCCGAATCGCCGGCAGCGAGATCACCTTCGACGGTCTCTTCTATCCGGTGGCGGGCTGGGTGCGCCCCAAAGCACTCTGTCAGCACCTCGCCGCCACACCGGGTATCCGCTTTCTGCAGGCGCGTATCGAGGCCATTCAGTCGCTGGGGGCTGGGGAAGGCAGAGAGGAAGGCGCAGAGACAGACAACGGCGTGCCACGCTGGCAGCTGGAAGCCAGCGACGGCCACTGTCTGGAAGTGGATCAGCTGATCGTCGCGCTGGGCGAGCAGACCCACCTGCCTGCACCGCTCGCACACCTGCCGCTGCAGCCGATTCGTGGCCAGGTCAGCGAGATCACGGTAGCGCCCGAACAGGCAGCAGGTCTGCCCATGCTCGACAGCGTGGTGTGTGCCGGTGGCTATGTCTCGCCCTGTCAGCGCCACGCCGATGGCAGCGTGACCTTGAGCTTCGGCGCGACCTTCGCCCCGCGCGATGAGGATGACTCGGTACGTGAGGCCGACCACGCCGCCAATGTCGCCGAGCTGCGCAGTGCCCTGCCCGCCTTCGTCGCCGCATGGGAGCAGTCGCGTGGCGTCAGGCTGGAAGACGATGCCTGGCAGGGGCGTGTCGCCTGGCGCGCCGCGAGCCCCGACAAGAGCCCGCTGGCCGGCCCGGCACCGGACGCCGCGCAATGGCGTGAGGATTACGCCGCCATGGCCTTCGATGCCAAGAAGCGCGTCCCGCAGTCAAGCGGCGCCCATCTGCCCGGCCTGTGGCTCTCCACCGCACACGGCTCACGCGGCTTCACCACCGCCCCGCTGTGCGCCGAACTGATCGCCTCGCAACTGTGTGGCGAGCCGCTGCCGCTGGAACGTGAACTGGCCGAGCACCTGCACCCGGGACGTCGCCTGATCCGCGATATCGTCCAGCGGCGCTGAGCTGGCAAGTGTTGGAGTGGAGGACACGCGCTGACCAGATGAAACTTCTGTTCCAATGAAAAATGCCCTTGGCTTTCGCCAAGGGCATTTTGATTTCTCAGCCTGAAAAAGGGCTGATGAAAGAGCTGGAACAGGCGGGCTCAGTCGCCTTCTTCCTCGTCGTCCGCCAGCTGGCGACCGAAGGACTGCCACTGTTCCAGCGTCATCACCTCGGTGGATTCGGTGCCGATATCGTGGACGATCAACAGCTTGCCGCGTGACAGCTGGCCTTCCAGCTCCGCGACCCAGCCGGCCATGCCTTCACCGACATCGGTGGTGTCGTAGCCCTGACGAGTGACGAAGGCTTCCAGCAGGGCGCGCCGTGTATCGGCGGGCAGCATGGTCTGCGGCACCTCGATGAAGCGATCCTTCGGATCCATCTGATCAAGCGGCATCTGGCTCATGGGTAGCTCCTGTCCATCATCAGGGTGGCGTGACGCCGCCTGCGGTGCATCATTCAGCGTATCCGTACTCATGCATCCTCTCCCGCGCTGTCTTGCGCACTGTCTTGCGGATTGTCCTGCCGTGCATCAGCCCCGGATTCCCATTCGGCCAAGCGCGCCACGAAGGTCGCTTCGTCCAGCACCGTGAGGCCCAGCTGCATCGCTTTCTCCAGCTTGCTGCCTGCAGCCTCGCCGGCGACTACGCCAGCGGTCTTCTTCGAGACACTGCCCGCCACCTTGGCGCCCAGCGCCTGCAGACGCGCCTTGCCTTCATCGCGCGTCATGCTGTCGAGGCTGCCGGTCAGCACCCAGGTCTGGCCTGCCAGCGGCTGGGGACGCTCACCGATCTCGACCTCTTCCCAGCTCAAGCCACAGGCGAGCAACGCTTCCAGCGTCTCGTTGTTGGTCGGCTGCTGGAAGAAGGTATGGATATGCGCGGCGACGATGGGGCCGACATCTTCCACTGCCTCCAGCGCGGCTTGATCGGCTGCGCGCAGCGCTTCAAGCGTACCGAAGTGCGTGGCCAGATTCGCGGCGGTGGCTTCCCCGACTTCCCGGATGCCGAGGGCGTAGATGAAGCGCGCCAAGGTGGTGTTGCGGCTCTTGTCCAGCGAGGCGACCAGATTGGCGGCGGACTTATCGCCCATGCGCGGCAGCTCGGCCAGGGTGGCAGCTCCCAGGTGGAACAGATCCGCCGGCGTCTTGACCAGCTCGCGTTCGATCAGCTGCTCGATCAGCTTCTCACCGAGACCATCGACATCCAGCGCCTTGCGGCTGGAGAAGTGCTTGAGGGCTTCCTTGCGCTGCGCGGCGCAGATCAGTCCGCCCGCGCAGCGTGCCACCACCTCGCCTTCGAGGCGCTCGATCTCGGAGCCACACACCGGGCAGCCGTCCGGCAGCACGATGGCTTCGCGGCTGGCACCTTCACTGGCGACCCGCACCACCTGCGGGATGACATCGCCGGCGCGGCGGATGATGACGCTGTCACCGATCTGTACGCCGAGACGCTCCACCTCGTCCATGTTGTGCAGCGTGGCGTTGGAGACCACCACACCGGCGACCTGCACCGGTGCCAGACGGGCGACCGGTGTCAGCGCGCCAGTGCGTCCGACCTGGAAATCAACACCTTCCAAGGTGGTTTCCTGCTCCTGCGCCGGGTACTTGTAGGCGATGGCCCAGCGCGGTGCGCGCGCCACGAAGCCCAGTTCACGCTGCAGACGCAGTGCATCGAGCTTGATGACCGCGCCATCGATGTCGTGATCGAGGCCATCGCGCTGCTCGCCGAGGCGGCGGGTGTAGTCGATGATGCCCTGAGCGCCGCGCACCACCTCAAGCTGCGGGCTGGTGCGGAAGCCATAGTCGTTGAGCAGCGCCATCAGACCGGAATGATTCTGGCCGGCCTCGCTGGCGAGCAATGCATCATCTACCCGCGCGACCTGATAGGCGCAGAATTCCAGCGGACGCGAAGCGGCGATGTTGGAATCCAGCTGGCGCAGGCTACCGGCCGCGGCATTGCGCGGGTTGGCGAACACCTTGCCATCCTCGTCGCGGCCGCGCGCGTTCAGCGCCTCGAAGCCAGCGTGGCTCATGTAGACCTCGCCACGTACTTCCAGCAGCGCCGGCAGATCATCACCCCGCAGCTTGAGCGGAATCGAGCGGATGGTGCGCAGATTGGTGGTGATGCCTTCGCCGGTGCGGCCATCGCCGCGCGTCACGCCCTGCACCAATACGCCGTTCTCATAGATGAGCGACACGGCCAGGCCATCGAGCTTGGGCTCGCAGCAGAAGCTCAGTTCATTCCCAGCATCCTGGGCGTCTCCCAGCTCCAGCGTTTTCGCCGCACGCTGCACGAAGGCTCGCAGCTCATCGTCATCGAAGGCGTTGTTGAGCGACAGCATCGGCACCGCATGCTGCACTTCCTCGAAGCCGCTGGCCGGCGCGGCTCCGACACGCTGGGTAGGCGATTCCGAGCTGATCAGCTGAGGATATTCGGCTTCCAGCGCTTCGAGACGTCGCAGGCGCGTGTCGTAGTCAGCATCAGTCAGCGTCGGATCATCCAGCACGTAATAGCGGTGGCTGGCATCAAGCAGCTCGCGATGCAGCTGCGCAACCTCCTCCATCACCTTGGCTGGCACGCCTTCCAGCGCGGCCGGTGCAGCGGAGCGAGAAGCGCTCGAGGCGTTGGAATCATCGGCGGGCGCCGAAAACAGATCATCCTGGGCTGACATGACACTCACTCGATACAGTGGCTCGCCAGCACTGCCAGAAGACAGCGCTGAGCGACCTGAAAACGGGTGGCGAACCCTCCGACCTGACGCCCTTGCAAGAGCTTGCAAAGACTTGCAGGCGGAGGGGTCGCCTTGATGCTGCCATTGTACTCAATGCGACCACGAGTCCGAACCTTCAAGCCGTCTGTACTGTGACCAGGAACGAAAACGCCAACGGCGACCCGAAGGTCGCCGTTGGCGTTCTGGCATGACTGGTCGACTCAGAGAATGGCTGGGGAGTCGATCAGTTGGCCTGGTAGCGATGCAGACGATTGCGGCGCTCGAACTCGTGCACCTGCTGGCGCTTGAACTCGATGGTCTGGGCCGTCATCACGCTGTGGTTCTCGTCTTTCAGCTCACCCCCCAGACGACGCACCAGCAGCATGGCGATCTCGACCATGGTCTCGAAGGCGGCGGAGGTGTCGTCCGCGCCCGGTAGCGGCATGAGGAAGGTGACGCCATCCAGCTGGCTGTCCACCATCTCGGCCGGCTTGAAGATGCCCGGCTTGACCACGTTGGCCATCGCGAACTGCAGCGGGCTGTCATCGTCATCTTCCTCGTGGCGCAGGAACAGCCCCATCTCGGAATGACGCAGACCACAGGCCAGCGAGATACCCAGCACGTCTTCACCGCTGAAGCCCTCATCGCCACGCGCCATCACCGAGATGATGATGACTTCACTGGCGTCGGCCAAGGTGTCACGTGCGAGCTGGTCATCGACCTGATTGCGTTCGGCACGCAGCACCAGAGGATGACGATCATCCTCGGGCGCTGTCGCATCGGCAGCAGGCGCGACGGCCGCTTCCAGTGAAGGTTCCTGGCGCTGGGAAGCACTGCTGGCGACATCGGCCGGCTTGCCAGCGGAGGACGCCTCAGTCCTGGCATCCTGACCTTCCTCGATCTCGGCCATCGGCTCGAGATCATCGGCCTGGGTGGAGGAGACGCTGATGCTGTCGTCCTCGGCGGTGATCACCGGCTTCTCATGGAAGTCGTCTTCGCGCGCCGTCTCGGCCTGCTCACTGGAGGCGCTGCCGAGCACGGGCTCATGATGCGCATCGTCGTGCTCATGCTCGTCGTCACGCCGTGCGCCCAGACTGGCCGTCACATCGCGCATTGACTGACTGGCACGTGCACCGAAGGCAGCCGCACGCTCGCCGAAGCCCTTGCGCTCCGGCGCTTCACGACGCTCCATGGGCTGCGCCGGACGACTCGGTTGAGTCACCCGCGAGGCCTTGATGCCATGAGCATTGTCGAGCACGACATCTTCCTCGTCCTCGGCATGCGTTCCGGAATCGCCAACCACCCGGTAGCCGCCGTTCGGCAGCTCCCAGTTGTCACGTTCTTCCTCTTCTTCCACCGCGGGATTGCCCGCATCGTCGGTGGAATCCTCTGTACCCGCTCGATCCAGTCGGGGTACTCGACGTTGACGTTGGAGCCTGCGCACACCGTCAACGACGATGATTGCGACCAGCACCAACCCCAACAAGATGAGCCACTCTCTCAATTCCATGGGTCATTAGCCTGTTTGCTTGGGCACCATGCACGTGAACAGCATAGCGCGATTGCAGAAAAAGGGGACATTTTTTCGAATGTCAATCCTGTGGTGGTGACCTGCGCAATCGCCCTTCAATTATCCCTGACTGACACTATGACGCAAACTCGTAGTGCTTTCGATCTCTAGATGCAACACGATCTTGCCAACTAGGCCGCCAAGGCGGCCACTGGCTACCGCGCCGGAGGATGACCTTGCCCTCCTGAACGGCTTTTCCCTCACGCTTCGGCAAGCACGGCAGCTTCTTCTATCCCTACAGAGACAAGGCGCGAGACGCCGGGTTCCTGCATGGTGACACCCATCAGCCGATCTGCCGCTTCCATGGCGATCTTGTTATGGGTGATATAGATGAACTGTACGCTTTCCGACATCTCCTTCACCAGCCTCGCATAGCGTCCGACGTTGGCATCATCCAGCGGTGCATCCACCTCATCGAGCATGCAGAACGGGGCCGGATTGAGCTGGAAGATGGCGAAGACCAGCGCCAGTGCCGTCAGTGCCTTCTCGCCGCCTGACAGCAGGTGAATGGTGGAGTTTTTCTTGCCCGGTGGCCGCGCCATGATCGCGACTCCCGTCTCCAGCAAATCATCACCAGTCAGCGTCAACCATGCGGTTCCGCCCCCGAAGATCTTGGGGAAAAGCGCCTGGATTCCGGCATTGACCTTGTCGAAGGTGTCCTTGAAGCGCACCCGTGTTTCCTGGTCAATCTTGCGGATGGCGCGCTCGAGGGTCTCCAGCGCCTCGCTCAGCTCGGCATGCTGGGCTTCCAGATAGTTGCGTCGCTCGGCCTGCTGATCGTATTCCTCGATGGCCGCCAGGTTGATGGCCCCCAGCCGCTTGATGCGCTCGCCGATCTGCTCGAGGTTGTGGCTCCAGGTCGACTCGGCGGCATTGGGATCCAGCTCGTCCTCGAGCTGCGTGATCGCTGCTTCGTCATAGCCCAGCTCCACCAGTTGCTCGTCCTGCGCATCGCCTTTGAGGGTCAGCGCCTGCACCTGCATACGACCTTCCTCGAGACGCTGGCGAATCCCCTCGAGATTGCGTTCATGAGTCTGACGCGACTGTTCCGCCTGACGCATCTGTTCGACCAATTCATGAGTCTTGTCACGACAGGCGTTGAGCTTGGTTTCCTGATACAGACGCGTCTCGAGCAGCATCTCGAGCTTTTCGCGCTCCTCTTCCTGCGGCAGCGAGGCTTCTTCGCGGCTGGCCTCGAGCATCTCGATGCGCTCGGCGAGCTTCTCGCGCTGCTCGACAGCTCGCATGCGCTGGCCCTGCATGCCATCACGCTCGGTGGTCAGGCGCTGACGCTCCATGTCGAGACGGTTGACCTGCTCACGCGCGGGCGCCAGCTGGGCACGCAGCCCGGCCAGCGCCTCCTGATGTTCGCGCCGTGAACGCTCCAGCGACTCACGTGACTGGGCGTTGTTCTCGACCGCCTCCAATGCCTGCTGCCAGCGCTCACGCGCCTCCTCCAGCGTCAGGGCCTGAGTCTCGCGCGTTTCCGCCAGCTGCTCGAGTTCTTCATCCAGCTCTCGGGCGCGGCCATCGACATGCTCCAGGCGGCTGGCGATGCCGGCCTCCTTGAGACTGAGTTCACGCTGACGTTCGCCCAGCTCCCGCTCTTCGACGCGCAGATGCTCGAGCTGCTGCTCGGCGCCGGCAATCTGTTCGGCGGCTGCGGCCAGACGCGTCTCGATCTCTTCGAGACGCTCATCCAATGACTCGAGCTCCAGCACGACCTGCTCGAGGCGCGCCCGCTGGGCGATGACGCTATCGGCACGTTCACCGGCCACCTGACGGCGGCTCCAGCCCTGCCCCAGCCACAGGCCATCCGGCGTCAGCACGCTCTCGTGCGCGGCCAGTGAATCACGCCTGGCCCAGGCGGCGGCCTGCGACTCGACACAATGAATGCTGGCCAGCCAACCGGCCAGGGCATCCGCGCCGCTCACCTGTGCCGCCAGGGTGCCAGCGGGGCGGGCTGTCGCGCTGGACGCCGGCGTGCCATCAACCAGCAACAGCTCGCCGCCGGGCAGCTCATCCAACAGCGTGGCCAGACGCGACGGCTCGCTCGCCGCCAGACGCGCCTTGAGGAAGGGGCCCAGCACCCAGGCACTTGCCGATTCCCAGCCCTCGGCGACCTCGAGCCCCTCGGCCAGCGCCGGGGTCTCGGCGAGCCCGTGCTGCTCCAGGTGGCTCGCCAGGCTGTCATCGTCGTCACGCAGCGCCGCGTCGATCAGTGCCTCAAGCGAGGCCTTCTCGCCCTGCAGGACGTTGCGACGCTGGCGCAGCTGATCGCGCTCACCATCCAGCGCCAGACGATCAGCCTGGGCCTGCTCACGGGCTTCACTGGCCTGCTCGCGGCGCGACTCCAGTGATTCGCCGCTGAGCGACAATTCATCAAGCTGCTCGCGCAGCTCCTCGCGGGCTTCACGCAGCTCGGCGACATCCGGCAGCTCCGCCAGCTGCTGGCGACGGCGCTCGCGCTGGCGCTCGGCGTCAGCGATGGCATTCTCGAGCTGCTGGATCTCGCTCTGGGCCCGCTCGGCACCACGCTGGGATTCGTTGTCGGCCTGACTGAAGCGCTCCCAATCGCTCTGGCTGTCCTGGCGGCGCTCTTCGGCCTCCTCCAATGACAGCTCGAGCCCTTCGAGGGTCTCGCGGGCCAGCTCGAGTTCAGGGGCGATGTCTTCCAGGCGCGCATCGATCATCTCGAGGCGCTCGCCGTCCTCACCCTCGACGCGCTGAATGTCGCTCAGCTCGCGGCGGGCCATCTCGAGATCCGCCGCCAGCTGCTGCTCACGGGTGCGGGCGTGCTCGAGGCTCTGCTCGAGGCGCGCGATCTGGGCGCCGGTCTCATAGAAGGCGGCCTGATGGGTTTCCAGCTCACCGGCCAGCTCGTCGTGCTGATAGCGCTGCTCTTCCAGCTGGCTCTCGCACTGACGCTGACCGAGAATCTCGCGCTCGACACCGGTTTCCAGCTCCGCGACGCGTGACTGCTGCTCGCGCTGCTGCGCACGCAGGCCACGCCGACGCAGCACGGCCAGCTCGCCCTTGAGGCGATATTCATCCTGCTTGAGAGTCTGATAGCGCTTGGCGGCTTCCGCCTGACGCTTGAGGCGCTCGAGCTGCTTGTCGAGCTCCTCACGCAGGTCATCCAGGCGCTCCATGTTTTCCTGGGTGCGCTTCATGCGGTTCTCGGTCTCGCGGCGGCGCTCCTTGTACTTGGAGATGCCTGCGGCCTCCTCGAGGGTGCTGCGCAGGTCATCCGGGCGCGCCTCGATCAGCTGCGAGATCATGCCCTGACCGATGATGGAGTAGGAGCGCGGCCCGAGGCCGGTGCCGAGGAAGACGTCGGCGATATCACGCCGGCGACATTTCTGGCCATTGAGGAAGTAGCCGGACTGGCCATCGCGCGTCACCAGACGCTTGACCGCTATCTCGGCATACTCGGACCAGGCGCCACCGAGGCTGCCGTCGGCATTGTCGAAGGTCAGCTCGATGGAGGCCTGCCCCACCGGCTTGCGCCCGGTGGAGCCATTGAAGATGACGTCCGTCATCGACTCGCCACGCAGGTTCTTGGCGCTGGACTCGCCCATCACCCAGCGCACAGCATCGATGACGTTGGATTTCCCGCAGCCGTTGGGGCCAAGAATCGCCGTCATGTTGCTGTCGAAGGGCACGGTGACCGGATCGACGAAGGATTTGAAGCCGACCAGCTTGATCGATTTGAGCCGCATTGCGCCTGGCGCGTCCTTGAGTCTGGGAGAAGAGTGGCTGGTGCAGAAAACCTGACACGCTCCGGCCTTGCAGACCTCCGTGGGGAGATCCCGCACCGCCGCAAGGTAAACATGTCCTTACGACGAGACAGCCGGTCATCGAGGGGATTTTCGAAAAACCAGCGCGCAGTCTACCCAAAAGCGGCGATGGCCCCAACCGGCGCAATGACAAACGAAGCCGTCATCGCGCGGGATATAGGACCAATCGCGACTTACTGAGTGACGCGGTGGTCGATACGCAGCATCAGCGGCGCGTCCGCAGCCTCATGGCTGACATCGGCATCGGCCTCGGTGCTGCGAGTAACGATGACATTCTCGAGCGTGCCTTCGAGATCCCCCGGCTGGGCCGCCGGCTGCCCGGAAGCGGAGATACGCGCCACGAGCGTGACGCGCTCGGCCATCGAGAGCCGTGCCATCGGAGCCATGGCATTGTCGTCCGACAGAGTGAGCGTCAGCGGCAGCCTGTCCGCGGTGGTGCGCACCACTGCCAGCGGCGGCAGCTTGCCTTCGCCATCACGCGCCACGACGAACAGGGTCGCCGCTTCGGCACTGACCGGCAGCGCCGCCAGCTGCGCCTCGAGTGCCGGGTCCAGTGACACCTTGAGCGTCAGACGTGCGGCGCCCTCCTTGGTGTCCTGATCAGTCCTCGCTCCCTGCGCATCCGCCGCGTCGTTATCCCTCGCTGCCGAGGGAGCCAGGGCGATCGAAGCATCGACGTCTCCGGCACTGGCCATGCGCTGGCGTGCGGCCTTGATGCCTTCGCGCAGTGCCTTGGCGGCATCGGGATTCTCGAAGCCGGCAATCGCCTTGCGCCAGTAGTCGATGGCCTCGGGATAGCGGGCATGGTCGAAGGCCTCGATGCCCAGCAGACCGAGTACCGTGGGCTGACGCGGATCGGCTGCCAGCACCTCATCGATCAGCCCCTGCACCTCATCGGTCAAGGTACGCTGGGCGGCGAAGAACTTGAGCTGCGCCAGCTGCGCGATCAATGCGGGTACGCGACCTTCGAGCGCGATCAACGCCTCGAGTGACTGCATGGCCTCATCGAGGCGTCCGGCATCGCGGTAGAGCGGAAACAGCGCCATCCATACCTTGGCGTTGTCGGGCTGGGCCTCGGCCTCGGCACGCAGACGCGCGAGGCGCGCCTCGAAGCTGGCGGCATCATGGATCGGCGTGGCGGCGATCGCCTGCGCCAGCGCCAGGTCTCCGCTCGCGCCTTCGCGCTGATACCAGTAGAGCGACCCCGCCACCATCGCCACCAGCAACACGGGCACCAGCACACGGCCACTGCTTGCAGCCTTGAGCGGTGAGCGCCTCAAAGCCTCGGCGTCTTCCAGCAGGCTGCGTTCCAGCTCGATCCGCCCTTCCGCCAGCGCCGTGTCATCCAGCTCGCCCCGCGCGTGACCACGCTCCAGCGAGGCCAGTCGACGCCGATAGACGCGCACGTTCTCGGCGCCGAGACTGTCGTTGTCCTCGAACGCCTGCTGATCGGCATGCACGCGACGCGCACGCCGCAACGGCAGCAACAGCAGCCAGCCGGCAGGAATCAACAGCACGGCAATCGCCAGCCATAGCAGGATCATGAACGCTCCTTGGCATCTCGAGAAACTTCGCGGTGCGTGGCGAGCAGCGCCGACAGACGCGCCTGCTCATCATCATCCAGCGCACGCACACGCGCACGGCGACGGGCACGCACGATCAGTGTCACGATCATCAAGCCGATCAGGATCAGCGCCGCCGGGCCGCCCCACAACAGCCAGGTACGCCCATCGAGGCGCGGATTGTAGAGCACGTACTCGCCGAAACGCGCGACCATGAAATTCTGGATCTCGCTGTCGCTGCGACCATCCTTGAGCAGGTCGGCCACGTTCTGACGCATGTCGCCGGCAATCGGCGAATCCGAGTCGCCGATTGCCTGGTTCTGACACTTGGGGCAGCGCAGGGCTGCCGTCAGGCTGTCGTAGCGCTTCTGCAGCACGGGGTTGTCGAACTGATGCACCTCGATGGCAGCCTGTGCCTTGCCAGCCGCCAGCCATGAGAGAAACAGCAGCACGACCAATGCCTGTACCAGCGGGATGGCAAAGCTCTTGAGGACAGGCTTCATGAACGGGCCTCATTGCGGCTCTTGTTGTCGGCAGCCGCTGGCTCGGCGATTCGCTCCAGCGTCGGCATGATCACATCGCGGATGTCTTCCGGGCGGATATAGCCGGTGTGGTGATAGCGAATCACGCCCTCGGCATCGACCAGGAAGGTTTCCGGTGCACCGTAGACGCCAAGATCAAAGCCCAGCGTGCCATCGGGATCGAAGATGTTGAGACTGAAGGGATTCCCGAACTCCTCAAGAAACTCATGCCCCTTGGCGCGCGTGTCCTTGTAGTCGACGCCGATCATGCGCACGCCACGATCGGCGAGGTCCAGCAGCTGTGGCATCTCATGCTTGCAGGTCGGACACCACTCGCCCCACACATTGACGAGACTGACCTGGCCCTTGAGCAGCGAGGCATCGATGCGCGCCTGCGGGTCACTCAGCGTGCTGAGCGAGAATTCGGGGAAGGGCCGCGACAGCAGCGCGGAATCTCGCGCATAGGGGTCATCATCGAGGCGCTGGTAGAGGAAGGCACCCAGCCCCACCACGGCCAGCAGCGGCACGAACAGCACCAGACGACGAAGATTCATGGGCGAGCCTCCTGCGGGGTGAGTGAGGGATTGTCGGTCACCGTGCTGGTCTCGACACGACGACGATAACGGCGATCCAGCACGGCGATCACACCACCTGCGCCCATCAGCAAGGCGCCCAGCCACAGCCAGCGCACGAAGGGTTTGACCTGAATCCGCACTGCCCAGCTGTCATCATCGAGCTTCTCGCCCATGGCGACGTAGAGATCACGCGTGAAGCCGGCATCGAGGGCGGTTTCAGTCATCGGCATGCCGCTGGCCAGGAACAGGCGCTTCTCGGGATGCAGCGTCGTCACCGCCTCGCCATCCCGGCTGACCTCTACCGTGGCACGGTCCGACAGGTAATTTGGGCCGCGATACTCGCCAAGCTCGGTCATGCGGAATTGATAGCCGCCCACGCTGACCTCCTTGCCCTGCACCATGCGCACGTTCTCGGCAACTTCGGTATTGGAGACCAGCGTCACACCGACGATGGTCACCGCCAGGCCCAGGTGCGCCAGCTGCATGCCCCAGTAGCTGGGCGTGAGGCGCTTGAGGCCCGCCCAGCGCCCTGCCTTCGAGGCACTCTTGTCCCACAGGTCGCGCAGCAGCGGCAGCACCACCCACAGCGCGATGACCAGCCCGAGCGCCACCGAGAAGCTCCACTCGATATCCAACAACAGCGGCAACAGCCCGCCGATGATGAGTGCCGCGCCGCCGGAAAGTGCCAGACGGCGTGCGAGCTCGCGCCCCGGCATCTGCTTCCAGCGCGAGGCCGGCCCGAGCCCCATGAAGGCACACAGCAGCGTGGTCAGCGGCACGAACAGCGCATTGAAGTACGGCGGACCCACCGAGATCTTGCCCAGCCCCAGCGAATCCAGCACCAGCGGATAGAGGGTGCCCAGCAGCACGGTGACCATCATCACCAGCAGCACAAGGTTGTTGACCAGCAGGAAGGCATCACGCGACAGCCAGTGGAAGCCGAGCGTCGAGCGCACGCGCGGTGCGCGCAGCGCGAACAGCAACAGCGAGCCACCGACGGTGATACCGAGCAGCACGAGGATGAACAGGCCACGGTCGGGGTCACTGGCGAAGGCGTGCACCGAGGTCAGCACGCCGGAGCGCACCAGGAAGGTGCCCAGCAGTGACAGCGAGAAGGCGAAGATCGACAGCAGCACCGTCCAGCTCTTGAAGGCACCGCGCTTCTCGGTGACCGCCAGCGAGTGGATCAGGGCGGTACCGGCCAGCCACGGCATCAGGGAGGCATTCTCGACCGGGTCCCAGAACCACCAGCCGCCCCAGCCAAGCTCGTAGTAGGCCCACCAGCTGCCCAGCGCGATGCCGACGGTGAGGAACGCCCAGGCGATGTTGGTCCAGGGACGCGCCCAGCGTGCCCAGGCAGCATCGAGACGCCCGCCCATCAGCGCTGCCATCGCGAAGGCGAAGGCTACCGAGAAGCCGACATAGCCCATGTAGAGCATCGGCGGATGGATGATCAGGCCGATGTCCTGCAACAGCGGATTGAGGTCCGCGCCATCTGTCGGCATGTCCGGCAACAGGCGTGCGAAGGGATTGGAGGTCAGCAGCACGAAGGCCATGAAACCAGTCGAGATCAGCCCCATGATGCCCAGCACCCGTGCCAGCATGTCGCGCGGCAGATGGCGCGCGCCCAGCGAGACGGCAAAGCCCCAACCGGCCAGAATCAGGCTCCACAGCAGCACCGAGCCCTCATGGCTGCCCCAGACGGCGCTGAACTTGAAGTACCACGGCAGCTGACTGTTGGAGTTGTTGGCGATGTAGGCGACGCTGAAATCATCCAGCAGGAAGCTCGCCGTCAGGCAGGCATAGGCGATCAGCACGAATAGGAACTGACCCCAGGCCATCGGCTGGGCGAAGCTCATCCACAGCGGGCGACGTGTGGCGGCCCCCGCCAGCGGCACGACAGCCTGCACAAGGGCCAGACAGGCACCCAGAATCAGCGCGAAGTGGCCGATTTCCGGCAGCAGTTGCGTCACCATCACTGCGCCTCCCGCGAAGCTTTCTCGACCACGGAGGAGCCGGACATCTTGTCGCTCGACTCGTTCCCAGCCATGTTCCCGGTCCTGTTGCCAGACACATCGCGCCCGGAGGCCTTGAGTGCGTCGGATACCTCCGGCGGCATGTACTTCTCGTCATGCTTGGCCAGCACTTCGCTGGCCTCGAGATGATCACCATCGAAGGTGCCCATCACCACCACGCCCTGCCCTTCACGGAACAGGTCCGGCAGAATGCCCTGATAATGCACCGTCACGTCATGATCGAAATCGGTGACGGTGAAGATGGCATCCAGCGTCTCGTTGTCGCGCCTGACACTGCCATCGCGCACCATGCCGCCTGCGCGGATCTGACGCCCCTGGGGCGCCTCGCCATTGGCGATCTGGGTCGGGGTATAGAAGGCATTGATGTTGGCGCGCAGAGCATAGAGCGTGAGGCCCACCGCGAGGGCGGCCAGCAGCACGATGGCCGTGACGATATACAGGCACTGCTTGCGTTTGGGAGTCATGGTCAGGGCTCGGTCAGGGCAAGGGACGTTCATGCCTCTCGCGGCCAGCGGGACGACTGGCACGGGAGGTCGAGAATGGATTCAGGAGCGGGCGGATTCCCGACGCAGGCGACGGCGGATATCGGCCTCCACCGCGCGACGGGACAGCCGCGTGGCAATCACCAGCCCCGCGAGGCACGTCGCCGTCAGCCCCCAGGCGGACCACACATACAGCGCATGGCCGCCCATGGCGAAGAACTCGCTGACACTCGAGAAAGCGACATCGGGCAGGCTCATCAGTGATCACCCTCTGTGGAAACGGAGCCCGCAGGCGAATTCTGGCCGGGGCGTGAGTCCGAGTGCGGCCTCAGCAGATCACGCACCCACTGCTTGCGGCTCTCGCGACGCAGGACTTCGACGCGAGTGCGCATCAGCACCAATGCGCCGAACAAGGCGTAGAAGCCGATCACCATCAACAGCAACGGAATCCACATGCTGGCCGGCATCGGCGGTGCTTCGCTGAGCGTGAAGGTGGCCGGTTGATGCAGTGTGCTCCACCAGTCCACCGAATACTTGATGATCGGGATATTGACCATGCCGACCAGCGCGAGGATCGAGGCCGCACGCGAACCGCTGTCACGACTGGCAAAGGAGCCACGCAGCACGATCACGCCCAGATACAGGAACAGCTGGATCAGCATCGACGTCAGCCGGGCATCCCAGATCCACCAGGTGCCCCAGGTGGGAATGCCCCATACCGAGCCGGAGAACAGTGCCAGCGCCGTCATCAAGGCGCCGACGGGAGCGGCAGCCGTGGCGATCATGTCCGCCAGCTTGATCTTCCACACCAGGAAGAGCAGCGCGCACACCGCCAGCAGCATGAAGCACGACTGGGCGAGAATCGCCGCCGGCACATGCACATAGATGATGCGGAAGCTGTTGCCCTGCTGGTAGTCGGCGGGCGCGAAGGCCAGCCCCCAGACACTGCCGGCCACCAGCGCGATGATCGCCAGGGCCCAGAACCATGGCAGCCAGCGCTGGCTGGCCGCGAAGAAGGTCGCCGGTGCGCCCATGCGATGCAGCCACGGCCACAGTCCGCCCTTGCGGGGGCGAACCTTGCGGGAAGGCGCTTGAGGAGAGTCGGAATCGGCGGTCACACGGGCCTCTTGTCAGGGGCAATGAAGAGCCTTGCGAATGCCCGAGAATACTCGGGCAGCGTCATGCAGTTCTTGATCGGGCTAGCCATTGATGCTCAGCCTGAGTCCGGCGGCGATGGCGAGCGGCGCCAGCAGCAGGGCCAGCGCCAGCATCGCGCCCAGAATGGCCAGATGCGCCAGACTGGGCATGCCGTTGACGGCGCTCTGTACGGCGCCGGCACCAAAGATCAGCACCGGGATGTACAGTGGCAGGATGATCAACGAGAGCAGCACACCGCCGCGCCGCAGCCCGACCGTCAACGCTGCACCGATCGCACCGATCAAGGACAGACTCATGCTGCCCAGCGACAGCGAGGCGATCAACACGGCAAAGGCAGCGCTCGGCAGGCCAAGCATCACCCCCAGCAGTGGCGCCATCAGGGCAAGCGGCAAGCCGGTCAGTAGCCAGTGGCCCGCCACCTTGGCCAGTACCAGCAACGGCAATGGCTGCGGTGTCAGCAACAGTTGCTCGAGGCTGCCGTCGTCCAGGTCCTGCCGGAACAGGCCATCCAGTGACAGCAGCGTTGCCAGCAACGCCGCCACCCACAATAAGCCCGGTGCCAATGTGGCCAGCAGCGCCTTGTCCGGTGAGATGCCCAACGGAAACAGCGTGATCACCAGGGCGAAGAACACCAGCGGATTGATCAGCTCACTGCGTCGGCGCAGCGCCTGACGCAGGTCGCGCGCGAGGGTCGCCTTGAAGGCACCGGCCAGCGAACTGGTGGGCGGGGCCTCGGGCAGTGCCGTCAGCAGCTCATGGTTCATGCCGAGACGCTCCCTCTCGAATCCACGCCTGCGGCGTGTCCCAGACATATCCGTCGCAAGCGCGAGGCCTGTGAGAAGCGATGATGAGTCGTCATCACCACGCTGCCCCCACGCTGGGCGTGGGCCAGCAGCAATGCTTCCAGCGCCTGAACGCCGTCGCGATCGATGGCGGTGAAGGGCTCGTCCAGCACCCACAGCCGGCGTGGCGTCAGATGCAGTCGCGCCAACGCGATACGCCGCTGCTGACCGGCGGACAGCTGCTGGGCAGGCACATCCTCGAAACCGGCCAGCCCCACGGCGTCCAGCGCCGCCCAGGCAAGCTCGCTGCGAGCCTCTCCCCCCTCCTGCGATTGACCACCAAGTGCCTGATACCAGGCGAGGTTTTCCAATGCGGTCAGGGCACCCTTGATGCCGGGCTGGTGGCCCAGATAAAGCAGTGAGCCCAGAAAGTCATCACGTATCCGCGAGGTGGGCTGGCCGCGCCACAGCACTTCTCCCTCGTGATCATGGAACTGCCCGGACAGAATCTTGAGCAAGGTGGTCTTGCCACTGCCATTGGGCCCTTCGACCTGCAGGATCTCTCCCGCATGCAGCGAGAGATCCAGCCCCTCGAACAGCCAGCGCTCATCACGCTCACAGCCGAGCGCCACGACCGTCAACAGAGGCGGCGCGCTACAGACTTCATCGCTGGCAGGCTGGCTGGGCATCCCGAGTACTCGCGGCTGGGCCATCGCGGAGTGCGACATCAAAGGCTGACTCCGAAGGGTCACTGCGTGCCATTCTACGAGCTGAGACCGACACTGACCACCGAGCAGCCAATCGCCTGACCTCAGAGCCCCGCCATGACGGGCAGTCAAGCACTCGAGAAATAAATCAGCGACTTGTGATGCACATTCATACGACACACTTCCGCTGAATTGGCGCCAGTCAATTCGCTCACCTCTTGCCACTTCGCGAGAGCTTGCTATGATGCAGACACTGTATACAAAAACAGTATCCATACAGTACCTTCATCACACGCCTGCCGAGTGCAGGCACAGACTGATCGGGTCGGCTCAACGCGTTGTCAGCATGTCCGCGGAGCCTAGCAGGCGACAGATGAACTCAGCCTGACGACCCTCCACGCTGCACCGCAGGCCGACGCACCATCCGCGCCGACCGCATGGCATCAGGGGATAGCTCATGTCACGTCTTCACGCTCCGCACTACCTTCAGCGTCTTCACAACCTGCCGCTCAATGACCAGGCCTGGCAGGAAATCACCGCCAGCGACATGATGGATATCCCGCTGCTCGGCAACATCACCGCCGGCATGCCCATCGAAGCCATCGCCGACTGCGGTACGGTTGCCGTGCCGACACGCATGGTGCGCCGCAACACCTACGCCCTGCGCGTGCGCGGCCACTCGATGATCAACTGCAATATCCATGATGGCGACATCATCATCATCGAACGCAGCGAAAGCGCCGAGAACGGCGAGACCGCCGTGGTGATGATCAATCAGCAGGAAGTGACGCTGAAGAAGCTGTATATCGAGAAGACCGGCGTGCGCCTGCAGCCGGCCAATGACAGCATGGCCCCCATCTATCTCAAGAATGCCGATATCGAAGTGCTGGGCATGGTGATGGGCGTGGTCCGCGGCAATGCCGTCACTCACTGAGAGCGATGCTTTGGTAAGATGGCAAGATGAGCTATCAGATACCGGCACTGGCGCCCGAGGCGCACCATGAACACAGCATCGAGATCGAGAAGAGCCGCTTCATCGCCTGGCTGGCCCATGCCCCGACGCCAGACGGCATGACGCGGCTGCTGGCCCAGGCGCATCTCGCCCACCCCAACGCGCGCCACCACTGCACGGCGTTCATCGCCGGGGCGCCGAATGAGCAGAACGCCATCGGCTTTTCCGATGATGGTGAGCCGGGTGGCACCGCCGGCAGACCGATGTATCAGGTGCTCGACGGCAGCGGCGTCGGCCAGGTGGCCTGTGTGGTGATCCGCTACTTCGGCGGCATCAAGCTGGGTACCGGTGGCCTGGCGCGCGCATACAGCCGCGCGGTGCTCGAGGCGCTCGAGCACCTGCCCACCACGACCTTCACGCCGCGCACGCCCAGGCGCCTGAAGGTCGGCTTCGCCCATGAAGCCGATGCTCGCCACTGGCTGAGCGGCTACGACGTGCCGGTGGATGCCAGCGACTATGGTGCCGATGGCGTGGTGTTGACGGCGGGCTGGCCGCAAGGTGGCGCCCAACCGCCGCTGGAAGAACTGCATGCGCGCCTCAAGGGCGCACTGGAAGTGCTCGAAGACCAAAGCTGAGCGTTTCCGACAACCTGACTCCCCCCCAGTGACCTCTGATTCCCGATAGCACAAACGCCACCGCCGCTCCTCTCAGAGCGGCGGTGGCGTTTTCGTTCATCATGCTCACCCCATGTGGCTCAGCTACAGCGGATACATCGGGTCAGAGAGCATCTACGTAGTTGGCGATGTTGGTCCTCGCCTCTGACAAAGCCCCCACCTTTTGCTCATCGCCCATGTTGAGGCCTTCAGCGTATATGAAGTGCTGCTCAGTAATGCCCATCAGCCCAAGCATGGATTTGAGATGCGGAGTCTGGGAATCCAACTCACTGCCCGCATACATCCCGCCACGTGCTGCCAATACCAGTGCCTGCTTGCCTTCCAGCAGACCTGACGGCCCCATCTCGGTGTAACGGAAGGTCTCGCCGGCACGCAGCACCCGGTCGAACCACGCCTTCATCTGCGTCGGCAGGCCCAGATTGTAGAGCGGTGCCGCGACGACCAGCAGGTCTGCCTCTCTCAGCTCGGCCAGAAAACCATCGGACAGTGCGGCGAGCTTGCGTTGCTCGGCGCTGCGCTCATCCGCTGGCGTCATCCAGGCCTGCATTTCCACGCCATCGAGATGCGGCAGGTCACGCTCGACCAGATCATGGTGCGTCAGCTGAAATGGCTGCCCGGAGGCCTCGAGCGCACTGAGGAAGGATGTGGCCAGCGCACGTGAATTGCCCTTGTCAGCGAACAGGGAAGCAGACACCAGCAGGACATTGAGCGAAGCTTTTGACATGTAGAGGGTCTCCATCAAGGTGAGGCGCGATCCTGTCGACGGTATTCGACCCGATCCGCATGCACAGCATGATAAATGAACCATTCCACACGAAAAGCGACTTAAATCGCCTATATCATTCGAAAAAAACGAACACTATAGCCAGTCATGCCCCTTATTCGGCCCCCGGCTGATAACGGAACGCCTCGCCACAGCCTTTCAATTCCTGCCCTGCAATCGTCAAGGTCGCCGTCAGGGGATAGGGCGCGCCCTGCATGGAATCGAAGCAGGCACCCGGCGCGACCACCAGCTGCAACGGCTCGCTCTGCTTGCCGTCAGTCGAGAGCTGCGCCTTGAGCACACGACTATCGCTTGCCTCTCGGGCGACCCGATAAGGCAGCTTCACCACCTGAACACCTGACGAGCGAGCATCAGCCTCTGCAGAGCGCTCGGATGCCTGCGCCTCGTGTGGCGACTCGAGCAAGCCCTGCATAGCCGTCAGCGTCAGCAGATTGTGCTGGCTGTCGAGACTGACCTGCCAGCCCGGCTCATTGCCCTGCGCCACCAATAGCGGCTTTTGCGTCGTTGGATGAATCACGCGCCGATCATCCTGCACACACTCCAGATTGCCGCGGGCATTCTGCAGCATCGCCTCGGAACCCTTGAACCACACCTCCAGCCCCTCTTCGCCGGGCAGTGCCTTCCCATCACCGGACGCCTGCCCGGCCGGCGATGCACCGGCATTGGCCTGATAGCGCGCGCCCGAGGCACTGACGACCCGCTCCAGGGTATAGGCATGCCGCCGTGACCACAGCCGCAGCCAGTCATGCGACGCCTCGGCATCACCTTCGCTGAAGGCCATCAGCAGATCCTGCGCCGGAGTGCAGCGCCATACCTGATACTCGCTCGCTCGGGGCGGGGGCAGAAAGCTGGAGGGCAAGGTCACGGCAGCGGCCTTGCCCAGCGACTCCGCACTGGGCGGCGCAGGCTTCTTCGCCACTTCATGCACCACGGGACCCGGGTCCTGCGCGGGGGCCGGCACCTTCAGCGGCGGCTGACCAGCCCTCCCCCCTGTCGTGGCGTCCTGACTCCACGGCAGGGAGGTACATCCGGCCAGTAGCATGGGCACCGCCAGAGGCGACAGGCGCAAGCCTGCTCGCCCGGCAGCGATCACCCCTGGCGTGAGGCTCGTGGCCCACCCATGAGGCAACGCACGGGAAATGGCAAAAAGACGACAGCAATGACGTGACATGATGAACCCTCCCTGGGCATGTCGGACGACAAGATGCAGCGCAGGACTCGCGCGACGAGACACTGCGGCATGGCTGGACTTCAAGGCGGAGACGGCGGCCTTCCTGGCGCACTCTGCCAAAGTCTATCAAGCGCAGTGAGCCTTGTGGGGATGGGAATACACTGTTGGCGCAAGACACGTGCCCTGCCGGCCTTGCATGACACCCTCCTGGCATCCGACTCCGGCCCCCTTCATGTTCCAGCGCCCCCAGTGATACGCGAATCGCCATGAATATGAGACAGTGTCATGAGCGCCCTCTGGCAGCCGCGCGTCATGATGGTGACCTTCCACGACGTACCTTTTTCAACCTATCAACATGAGCACCATTCATCATGCTTGAATTGCGCCATCTGCGTACCCTGCTGGCCCTGCGTGATGCAGGCTCGCTGGTCGAAGCCGCGGAGCGTGTCCACCTCACCCAGTCCGCCCTGTCCCATCAGTTGAAGGACCTCGAGGAGCGCCTGGGCGCGCCACTGTTCATCCGCAAGACACGGCCGGTAGAATTCACGCGCGCCGGACAGCGCCTGTTGTCGCTGGCAGAGCAGGTACTGCCGCAGTTCCGCATGGCTGAGCGCGACATTGCCCGCATGGCGGGAAGCGAGCAGGGCCGACTGCACATGGCCATCGAGTGCCATAGCTGCTTTCAGTGGCTGATGCCCACGGTGGATCGCTTCCGCGATCACTGGCCGGAGATTGAAGTCGATATCCCCTCGGGCCACAGCTTCGCTCCCCTGCAGGCATTGGGCCGTGAGCAGCTGGACCTGGTCATCACCGCCAACCCGGTGGAGATGACCGGCATCCAGTACATCCCGCTGTTCCGCTATGAGGTCATGCTGGCCGTGGCACGCCAGCATGCATTGGCCATCAAGGGCCATGTGGAGCCGCAGGACCTGTGTGACGAGACCTTGATCATCTATCCGGTCGAGCATGATCGCCTGGACGTCTTCACCCAGTTCCTCGAACCGGCCAATGTGAGCCCGCGCGAGATCCGCAGCGCCGAGATGACGGTGATGATGATGCAGCTGGTCGCCAGCGGCCGCGGCGTCACGGCGCTCCCCAACTGGGCGCTGGCCGAATATCTGACACGTGATTACGTGCGTGGCCTGTCGCTGGGCGACGGTGTCTGGGCGACACTTTACGCCGCCGTCAGAGAAGACCTGCTCGGCACGCCGTGGATGGACGACTTCCTGCGTACCGCCCGTGAGACATCATTCGAGGTGCTGAGTGGCGTGAAGCCTGCCTGATACCCGGGCTTCAGCGCTTACGAGGAATGGATACACGAAAGCCCCACCACTCGATGCCTTGCGGCCTGTCGAGTGGTGGGGCTTCTTGTCATTGCTGTTCACTGCGTATTCGCGCCATATCACTACGGCTTGCGCGCAAGACTTTTCTTCAGCACAAACAGAACCGCCCCAGCATGAGCTGGGGCGGTTCTTGACATCTATCATCTCAAGCGGAAAGCATTCCGCAATGAGTGATGATCAGTCGATAGCCTTGACGTTGGCTGCCTGCAGGCCTTTCTGGCCCTGAGTCACGTCGAAGGAGACCTGCTGGCCGTCCTGCAGGGTCTTGAAGCCATCAGCCTGGACTTCGGAGAAGTGAACGAACAGATCGTCACCACCGTCAGCCGGAGCGATGAAACCAAAACCTTTAGCGTCGTTGAACCACTTAACTGTACCTGTAGCCATGAGAAATTCCTCTCTGATTAGCATGTTTGAAATAACGGGCATTACCCGAAGAGCGTGGGCAAAGCAAAACCATGCATCAAATCAGCGAGGCTTCTCGGGGCGCTCAAGGCGATTTACCGAGCAGCACAAGCGACTGAGTGGTGCGTCTTGCTATCCAACAGGGGCTACATTGCACGCTAACCCATGATCACGTCAAGCCTTTTCGACAATCACTTCACACAGTCGTCAATCGATGCCACTCAAGCCATGTCAGAAATCCACCTTCCGGCAGCTGCAGATTCGGCGCATCGGTCCCCAGCAGCAGGCGGTCCCCCTCGAGCGTGACCCGCCGCACGAGCGTCACCTCATCCCAGTCGGCGATCGTGGCCAGCGACAGATGATGGCAGACCTCTTCCCGCTCACTGTCCCACTGCCAGCGCCCACAGTAGGCAAAGCCTTCACGAAAGGCGGCGACCAGCTGATCATCCGTCGGCGCCATCCCCAGAGGCTGACGGTCACAGGACACCAGCTGCACACTCATATAGCCATTGGCCATGTAATGCAGCTGGCCCTTGCACTCGCCCAGCGGCTCCAGCTCGCGTCCATCCGGCCAGGCATACCAGAAACGCTCGAGCCGCCATGCGCCGATCAAGTCAGGATGCAGTGACAAGGAAGATTGCCGCATGGCCGATTCCTCAAACGGTCGTGATCAGGTGGTGTGCTCGTCATGGAGTGACGGCGGCTTGACCGGCGGCAAGGGCACAGGCGCCTTGCGTTCCAGCTGACTGGAGGTCAGTGGCAGCAACAGGCTGAAGCGTGCGCCCTTGAGCGACCTGCCCTTGTCCACCACCACACTGCCGCCGTGGGAATGCAGGATCTTCTGCACGATGGAGAGCCCCAGCCCGTAGCCGCCGGAGGCACGCGTACGCGAATCATCCAGGCGCGCAAAGGGCTTGAAGACCTTCTTGCGGTCTTCCTCATTGATGCCGGGGCCATCGTCCTCGACATCGAGCCTGACCACCTGCGGGTCACTGGTGATGCGCACCAGCACACGGGAGTCCGCATGCCGGCAGGCATTGGAGACCAGATTCTGCAGCGCCCGCTGCAGATAGCGCGCCTCGGCCTCGACCTCCAGCGCCTCACCTTCGATGCTCAGCAGCAATTCAGGGTGCAGCGGCGCCAGCGTCTCGCAGACCTGCTCCGCGATCTCACGGCAATCCACCATGCCGAGATCCAGCTGGATACCGGCGGCATTGTTGAGGCGGGCGTAGGTCAGGATCTCGTCGATCAGCTTGTCGAGTTCCTCGATGTCACCGTCTGCGCCCTTTATCTGACGCTGGACGAAATCATCATCGACCATGTCCTCGATCATCTGCAGTGCGAAGCGGATACGCGCCACCGGGGTACGCAATTCATGCGAGACCGCTCGAATCATGTCCTGCTGCGCGCCCAGCAACCCCTGCACCCGCTCGGCCATGCCATTGAAGGCCATGCCGAGACGCCCGAGAAAGTCATTGGACTCGATGCGCACTCGCGTATCGAGATAACCGCCCGCAATGCGTGTCGCAGCCTTTTCCAGGCGCGTCAGGCGCGCCTCCAGTGAACGCACCACCAGATAGATGACGCCGCCCAATAGACTGATGACCGCCAGTATCATGGCGATGATCAAGGCCGGCGGTGTCGTCTCGAAGCCGCGGATGGGCCCGACCTTGAGCATGGTGCGGTCACCCAGACGAGTATAGAGCGCCATCGCCTGACCGTGACTGGCCACGTTGAGCACCACACGACCGGCCTCCAGGCGGCTGGCCTGCTGCGCATCGAGATTCTGCGGAATGTCCGGCAGCAGCGCGAAGGACAGACCGGAGGCCTGCTGCAGCCGGGCCAGCAAGTCGCTGCGCTGCTCGGCATTCATGGGCTGCAGGGTGTCATGCAGCGACACCATCAACCCGCGCAACTGCCGCTCCGCGAGATGCAGTAGCCGGAATTCCAGCACTCTCTCTTCGCCCGGCACCGCCATCAGCAGCTGCCAGCCGGCGTCATCATGGGGCCGTACCAGCGGCCGCCCTGCTTCAAGGCGGCGCTGCTCCCACCAGCTGAGGTCAAAGACCGCCGCCGGTGCCAGCAACAACCGCCCATCCAGCAGCTGGGCGGTCCGATTGAGGAAGGCCCCACGCTCAGCTTCCGGCGTGGCCGCGATCTGGCTCACCAGCAGGCGCATCGGCGCCGCACCCAGACGCGTCTGGTACGCCTCCAGCCGGACCATGTTGGTCAGCTGAAAGCCGCCCAGCGCGATGCCCAGCGTGAGCACCAATGCCACCAGTAAGGCGACATAGACACGCAGGAAGATGCTGTCGGAGAGAGCCCGGCGCATCGTCTAGAGGTCCTTGACGAACAGGTATCCCTTGCTGCGCACCGTCTTGATCCGCTCAGGATGATTGGGGTCATCGCCAATCTTGGGGCGGATGCGCGAGACACGCACGTCGATGGAGCGGTCCTGGCCGTCGTACTTGATGCCGCGCAGCGCAGAGAAGATCTCCTCGCGCGTCAGCACGCGTCCCGCATTCGAGGACAGCAGCCACAGCAGGTCGAACTCGGCACTGGTCAGTTCGATGCGCTCGCGCGCCAACCATGCCTCACGGGTGGCGTTGTCGATCTCGAGATCATTGAACACCAGGCGCGTCTCACCGGCGGGCACTTCAGGGCCATCGGCACGACGCAGCAAGGCCCGCATGCGTGCCAGCAGAACACGCGGCTGTACCGGCTTGGGCACGTAATCGTCGGCGCCCATCTCCAGCCCCAGCACCTGATCCATGTCATCGGTACGCGCCGTCAGCATCAGGATCGGCCCGGCGAACTGAGGTCGCACGCGACGACAGATGGACAGGCCATCCTCGCCCGGCAGCATCAGGTCCAGAATCACGATGTCGGGGCGCAGACTGATGATCAGGTCCACCGCCCGCGCGCCGTCATTCTCGACGCTCACGCGGAAGTTGTTGGCTTCAAGGTATTCGCGCGTCAGTGTCGCCAGACGCTCGTCATCCTCAACAATCAATACATGTTCTTGCGCATTGGTATCCAAGGGCATTCCATCCGCATCGTTGGGTCAACGTGGCCAGCAGCTCACAAGCAGTTACTTTCCTGTGCCACGTCGTAACCTTTTCAGGGTGATTTGTCACGAATGATACGCCAATTTGGGCGTTTACGCGCCAGCAGCGCAGGCACCATCTGCTTTGACGGAGCGCAGAAAATTTAACACCTGAACTCTTGACATCCCCCAGCGGCAAGGCCGGATTTTCAACCACACCTTACCCACATGTTATCCACTTGCACGCCCCACCAAACAACACTATCTTGTGTCCAAAATCAGCTCACACCCCATATGTAGGGTTTTGGCGACGTCGACACCCATAGATCATGGCGACGATTGTCAAGCCCCGAAAGCATGAATCAGCGTATGGGACGGCAGTCACGCAAGGCTGCTGGATCCGTGTCTCATGAACGATATCAGGCTCAGCCCGGGCGTCGATTGCCCCGTCTGAGCCTGATCGAGTTTCTCGACGACAAGGCTGACGACGACAGAATGTCCCCGGCCGCAGACGGGAATTTCCAGCCTGCGACCCGATACGAATTGCCCTCGAGCCCTAACGGGCAACGATTCACCTTCAGACGATTCAGGAAGGCGTCATGGATTCCACTTTCAGCACCGATCAGGCGACAGTCGACGTGACTGCCCCCCAGCGCCTGCGCGTCATCAAGCGCAATGGCGATGTTGCGGCCTTCGACGCCAGCAAGATCTCCGTCGCTCTCTCCAAGGCGTTCATCGCCGTGGAAGGCGATCAGGTCGAGTCCAGCTCGCGCATCCGCGACCTGGTTCAGCAGCTGACCAGCCAGATCACCGACGCCTTCCAGCGTCGCATGCCTGACGGTGGCACCCTGCACATCGAAGACATCCAGGATCAGGTCGAGCTGGCGCTGATGCGCTCCGGCGAGCACAAGGTCGCCCGCGCCTATGTGCTGTACCGCGATGAGCACGCCCGTGCCCGCAGCGCCCAGAGCGAAGGCATCGCCAAGCCGCACCCGACCATCAATGTCACCCACCTCGACGGCAGCGTGCGTCCGCTGGATCTGGGCCGTATCGAGACCCTCGTCTTCGATGCCTGCGCCGAGCTCTCCAACGTCGATGCCCAGAAGATCGTCGATGACTCCCTGAAGAATCTGTACGACGGCGTGCCGGTCGATGGCGTGTCCACCGCGCTGATGATGACCGCGCGTACGCTGGTCGAGAAGGACCCGAACTACACCTACGTCACCGCCCGCCTGCTGCAGGACAACCTGCGCCGCGAAGCCCTGAGCTTCCTCAAGGTCGCTGACGAGGCCACCTTCGGCGAGATGAAGGAGCACTACCCGGTCGCCTTCAAGGCCTACATCGAGAGCGGCATCGCCTTCGAGCAGCTGGATGAGCAACTGGCCACCTTCGATCTGGATCGCCTCGGCGCGGCCATCGATCACACACGTGACAACCAGTTCACCTATCTCGGCCTGCAGACCCTGTACGACCGCTACTTCCTGCACCAGAACGACGTGCGCTATGAGCTGCCGCAGGTCATGTTCATGCGTGTCGCCATGGGTCTGTCCCTGAACGAGGAAGACCGCGAAGGTCGCGCCATCGAGTTCTACGAGCTGCTGTCCAGCTTCGACTACATGGCCTCCACGCCGACCCTGTTCAACGCCGGTACCCGTCGCAGCCAGCTGTCCAGCTGCTACCTGACCACCGTGCCGGACGCCCTCGACGGCATCTACGGCGCCATCCGCGACAACGCCATGCTCTCCAAGTGGGCAGGTGGTCTCGGCAATGACTGGACGCCGGTACGTGCGCTGGGGTCCTACATCAAGGGCACCAACGGCAAATCCCAGGGCGTCGTGCCCTTCCTGAAGGTCGTCAACGACACCGCCGTTGCCGTCAACCAGGGTGGCAAGCGCAAGGGCGCCGTCTGTGCCTATCTGGAAACCTGGCACATGGATGTCGAGGAATTCCTCGACCTGCGCAAGAACACCGGTGATGACCGTCGTCGTACCCACGACATGAACACCGCCAACTGGGTGCCGGACCTGTTCATGAAGCGTGTCTTCGATGACACCGAGTGGACCCTGTTCTCGCCGTCCGACTGCCCGGACCTCCACGATCTGTACGGCGCGGCCTTCCAAGCGCGTTACGAGCAGTACGAGGAGATGACCCGTCAGGGCCAGCTGAAGCTTTACAAGCGCGTCAAGGCGCGTGATCTGTGGCGCAAGATGCTCTCCATGCTGTTCGAGACCGGCCACCCGTGGATCACCTTCAAGGACCCGTGCAACCTGCGCAGCCCGCAGCAGCACGCCGGTGTCGTGCACTCGTCCAACCTGTGCACCGAGATCACCCTCAACACCTCCGAGGATGAGATCGCGGTCTGCAACCTGGGCTCGATCAACCTGGCGCAGCACGTCATCGACGGCAAGCTGGACGGAGACAAGCTCAAGAAGTCGGTGCGTACCGCCGTGCGCATGCTCGACAACGTCATCGACATCAACTACTACGCCGTACCGCAGGCGCGTCGCTCCAACATGCGTCACCGCCCGGTCGGCCTCGGTATCATGGGCTTCCAGGACGCGCTCTACGCACAGTCCATCGCCTATGCCTCCGAAGAAGCCGTGACCTTCGCCGACGAATCCATGGAACTCGTCAGCTATCACGCCATCGAAGCTTCCAGTGATCTGGCCGCCGAGCGTGGACGTTACGAGAGCTTCGACGGCTCTCTGTGGAGTCAGGGCATCCTGCCGATCGATTCCATCGAGAAGCTCAAGACCGAGCGTGGCGCCGACTACATCGAGATGGACGAAAGCCAGACCCAGGACTGGGACTACATCCGCGAGAAGGTCCGCACCCAGGGCATGCGCAACTCCAACGTGATGGCGATCGCGCCGACCGCGACGATCTCCAACATCTGTGGCGTCTCGCAGTCCATCGAACCGACCTACCAGAACCTGTTCGTCAAATCGAACCTGTCTGGCGAGTTCACCGTGGTCAACGCCTACATGGTCAACGACCTCAAGGCGCGCGGCCTGTGGGACGAGGTCATGATCAACGACCTCAAGTACTACGATGGCAGCGTCCAGCCGATCGAGCGCATCCCGGAAGACCTCAAGGCGCTGTACGCCAACGCCTTCGAAGTCGAACCGAAGTGGATCGTCGAAGCCGCCTCGCGTCGTCAGAAGTGGATCGATCAGGCCCAGTCCCTGAACCTGTACATCCAGGGCGTGTCCGGCAAGAAGCTGGACGTGACCTACCGCATGGCATGGTTCCGTGGCCTCAAGACCACCTATTACCTCCGTGCTCTGGGTGCGACCGCCGTGGAGAAATCCACCGTCGATCGCAGCAAGCACAACGCCGTCGGCAATGCACCGACTCCGGCACCGGCTCCCGCGCCGACCCCGGCACCGGAAGCCAAGCCGGAACCGCGTGGCATTGAAGACTTCCTGCAGGGCAAGAGCGGTCAGCGTGCCCCCTCCGCCAGCAACATCGATGAGTTGGGCTGTGAGGCCTGTCAGTAAGCGATTGCGCCAGACCCGAGTCCGCTGACGCTGACTCACCGCCTGCCAGGTCATGCTTTGCAGGCGGACTGCGGCAAACCCTCAAGACCGAGCCTGGCTCGGTCTTGTGCCGCCACCAACAATCACTGCCTCCTGACATTACCTCGAAACAAGCCCGGGCCTGACTCCCCTCCGGGAGCCACGCCACTCGATGGCGCTCGCGTCGTAGAACGCACCGCCCCTGCCTTTTCGTCACGCTGACTGCCCGCGTGACCATCACCGAACACGAGGAACGCAACATGTTGAACTGGGACGATTTCCACGAAGACGAAGCCCCCGCTGCCGAGAAGCCGGCGACAGCCAAACCGGCGCCGCAGTCCGAAGCTCCCGCTGCTGCCCCGGCGGCTGACGCTGTCGTCGCGAGCGAGAACAGCGAAGGCTACGCGATCAGCGATGCCGAGCGCATCGCCCGCGCCCAGCAGGCGCTGGACGATCTCGACGTGGCCAAGGGTCTGGAAGAACTGGAAATGGGTGCCCAGCGCATTCAGGTCGACGAGAAACGCATGATCAATGCCCGCGCCGACGTCAACCAGCTGGTGCCCTTCAAGTACGACTGGGCATGGCAGAAGTACCTCGACGGCTCCGCGAACCACTGGATGCCGCAGGAAGTGAACATGAACGCGGACATCGCGCTCTGGAAGAGCCAGGACGGCCTGACCGAGGACGAGCGCCTGATCGTGATGCGTTCGCTGGGTTACTTCTCCACTGCCGACTCGCTGGTCGCCAACAACCTGGTGCTGGCCGTCTACAAGAACATCACCAACCCGGAGTGCCGCCAGTACCTGCTGCGTCAGGCCTTCGAAGAGGCGATCCACACCCACGCCTACCAGTACTGCATCGAGTCACTGGGCATGGACGAAGGCGAAGTCTTCAACATGTACCGTGAAGTGGACTCCGTGGCGCGCAAGTCCGCCTGGAGCCTCAAGCACACCCAGGCGCTGGCGCGTGCCGACTTCCACACCGGTACACCGGAAGCGGACCAGGAATTCCTGCGCAACCTGATCGGCTTCTACGCCGTCACCGAAGGCATCTTCTTCTACTGCGGCTTCTCCCAGATCCTGTCCATGGGTCGTCGCAACAAGATGACCGGCGTCGCCGAGCAGTTCCAGTACATCCTGCGTGACGAGTCCATGCACCTGAACTTCGGCATCGACGTGATCAACCAGATCAAGGTCGAGAATCCGCACCTGTGGACTGCCGAATTCCAGGACGAAGTCACCCAGATGATTCTGGAAGGCACCCAGCTCGAGATCGAATACGCGCGTGACACCATGCCGCGCGGCGTACTGGGCATGAACGCGGCCATCATGGAGGAATACCTCCACTTCATCTGCAACCGTCGTCTCGCGCAGCTGGGCCTCAAGGAGCAGTTCCCGGGCGCCAAGAACCCGTTCCCGTGGATGTCCGAGATCATCGACCTGCGCAAGGAGAAGAACTTCTTCGAGACGCGCGTCACCGAATATCAGGTCGGCGGTGCCCTGAGCTGGGATTGATCGCTGATCACTCCCTCTCCCGGGGACAGGCACGCGACTGACGCCTGTCTCCGCTGAGCACCCCAACGGGCCATGTCATTGATATGGCCCGTTTTTGCGTCCAGCGCCCGCACAGGGTAGGCTTCGCGCCGTCCCGACTCTCCCCGGCTTCACGTGAAAGGAACGAACATGCAACTCGGTATCATCGGACTCGGCCGCATGGGCGGCAATATCGCTCGTCGCTTGATGCGCAATGGCCACGAAGTGGTCGCCCATGATCGTGACGCGGCAATCGCCCAGTCACTGGTCGCCGACGGTGCGACGCACGTCGATAGCCTCGTGGAACTGGTTCAACAGCTCGAGGCGCCGCGCGCCGTCTGGGTCATGCTGCCGGCTGGCGAGATCACCGAGCAGACCATCGCCACGCTTGCCGAGCTGATGGAAGCCGGCGACACCATCATCGATGGCGGCAACACCTTCTACAAGGACGACATCCGCCGTGCCACGGCCCTGAAGCTTCAGGGCCTGAACTACGTCGATGTGGGCACTTCCGGCGGCGTGTGGGGCCTGGAGCGCGGCTACTGCATGATGATCGGCGCCGAGAAGGCCGTGTTCGAGCATCTCGAGCCGCTGTTCGACACCCTCGCCCCGGGCTATGGCGATCTGGAGCGCACCAAGGGCCGCAACGCCCCGGATGAGCGCGCCGAGCGCGGCTACATCCACGCCGGTCCGGTCGGTTCCGGTCATTATGTGAAGATGGTCCACAACGGCATCGAGTACGGCCTGATGCAGGCTTACGCCGAAGGCTTCGAGCTGATGCAGAGCAAGGGCTCCGACGCGCTGCCGGAAGATCAGCGCTTCGACCTCAATCTGGCCGATATCGCCGAGGTCTGGCGTCGTGGCAGCGTGGTGTCTTCCTGGCTGCTCGACCTGACCGCCCAGGCACTGGCCGGTGACGAGCGCCTGGATCACTACAGCGGAGCCGTCTCCGACAGTGGCGAAGGTCGCTGGACCGTCGATGCCGCTGTCGAGCAGGGCGTTGCCGTGCCGGTGCTGGCCAATGCGCTGTTCTCGCGCTTCAGCTCGCGCAAGGAAAACACCTACGCCAACCGCCTGCTGTCAGCGATGCGCTTTGGCTTCGGTGGCCATGTCGAGCCGCCCAAGAAGGACTGATCGCCTGCTCTGACATGCCAGACGTGAAACGCCCCGCTCATGGAGATCATGAGCGGGGCGTTGTCGTTTGCAGAGTCTGCTGGCAGAGCGGTGGAGTGTCAGCCGCCCTTTTGCCAGCCCGGTCAGCCCTCAGCTTCAACCACGGACGTTATCGGCCGCCGCCAGCGCCATCCACCGGCGTCAGCGTCATCTGCTGACCGCGCATGTTGATATCGAACTCCCCTAGAAAACTCATTCCCAGCAGCACCACCTCATCGTGCATGCCCGGCACGATGGCCCCGCGCACCTCGCGCTGGCTGAGCCCCGCCAGGCTGACGGCGTCCAATGTCGTCAGTGCGCCGTGACTGACGCCATTGGCGGTGGTGAAGCGCGCATCCCGCCCGCGTGGCAGCTGCAGACGCTCGGCCAGCGCTTCGGACACCGAGACATAGGTGGCACCGGTATCGAGCAGGAAGGTCACCGGCTCACCGTTGATCGTGCCGGGGGCCACGAAGTGCCCTGAGCGATTGCGCGACAGCGTCAGTGGCTCTCCAGATGACAGCGACTGGCCGGCCAGCGAGGCATTGGGCCGGGTGCGCTCATCAAGCTGGCCCTGAAACCACCACACCAGCATGGCGAGAATCAGCGCCCAGCACAGCACCAGCATGCCGACACCATAACGGCGGGTCGCGCCGCCCCCTGAATCACTCATCCACCACCCCGCAACAGCAGGCGCAAACCGACGGCGCACAGTGCGAAGCCCAGTATCAACGGCACTCCGATCAGCCAGCCGCGCGTTCCCGGCAAACTGGCCTCATGCGGGGCATCCAGGCGATAGACCAGTGCCATGCTCTCCCCCACCGCGGGTGTCGGCGAGGGAACCGCCAGCGGCGAGATGATCTCGTGCCAGCCATCACGCTGATCCTGATAGCGCACCACGGGCGCATACTGGATCGACTCGATATTGAAGCGTCCGCCCGGCGGCAGACCCGCCATCGCCAGGGCTTCATCCTCGCTGAGCCTGCCCCCCTTGGGCAGATGGATAGGGCCACGCCCTTCGACGTGCAGGGTGCGGTCGTGATTGATGACCTCGCCCATCACCTGTGCGCTGTTGCGGGCGAAGGACTGCGCCTGCTGCCAGCGATAGCCACCGAGCAGCAGCAAGGCGATGCCGATGATGATCAGTCCCCAGGTCAACGCCATGCGATGCCTCCTTGTGGTCGGTGCCATCATGCACGACGCGGTGTCGAGGTACGGGCATGGACGTCTTCACTTACATCATGGGCGACGCCCTGCTCCCGACCACCTGCCGCTTCCAGCCTCTCGCACAGCGCATCGAACTGGCGCCAGCGCGCATGCGCCAGCGGCGTGACACCTTCGGCATCCGCCAGATTGACGTCGGCACCGTGGGCCAGCAGCTGCTCGACGACCTGTTGATAGTCAACGCCACCATCCCCCAGCAGCACGGCCTCGATCAGCGCCGTCCAGCCGAGCGTATTCTGGTGATTGACGTCGACATCGGTCTCCTCGAGCAGCTGACGGCAGATATCGGCATGACCACGCTCACTGGCCGACATCAGCGCAGTGGAGGAGAAGCGATTGAGTACCGTCGCCGAGGCGCCATGCGCCAGCAGCTGGCTCAGACAGCGGCCATAGCCGAGAGCGGCGGCGGCGAGCAGGGGCGTGTCATGCAGAGCATCGGTCTGCTCGCAATCGGCGCCGGCGAACAGCAGTGCCTCTACCGCTTCCGGCTGATTGGCCTGCACCGCGACCAGCAATGGCGAGCGCCCGCGATAATCCACGTCATTGACTCGCTCGTGCGCATCGGGGGCGGCCAATGCCTGCGCCAGGCCCTCCAGATCGCCATGCTGAGCACACATTGTCATGTCCTTCATCACCACCTCCTGACGCCCGGCGTAACGGATGCTTACTCTCTGACAGCCTATGCGATCCTGAGCGTGACCGTTAGCCCCGCCAGCGTTCAATCATCACCTTGAGCATCATCGATCAGGCACGGCGTGGCGAATGACAGGCAAAAAAAAGCGCTCCCGAAGGAGCGCCAGTTCGTCATCACCGCAGGGCGCGGCAGACGAGACTCAGAAACGAAGCCCGTCCAGCTGCCAGCCGGACACCGTCAGAATACGGTGTCGCCCTGGCCGCGCCCAATCATCTCTCGGGATGGCTGTGATAGCGCTTGACTATCAAGACAAGACCGACGATAAACGAGGCGACGCCCTGTCACTCCGTCGGCTGTGCCCCGACCAGCGGAGAGCTCGGCAGCCAGACGCGTGCCGCCAGCCCGCCCAGACTGGAGCGTTCCAGCGCCAGCTCGCCCCCGTAGAGCGCCATCAGATCATCAACGATCGCCAGCCCCAGACCGGAACCGGAGCGCCCTTCATCAAGACGCGCCCCACGCCCCAGAGCGGCAGCGCCCTCTTCTTCATTCATGCCGGGGCCATCATCCTCGATGATCAACAGCACGCCGCCATCGCGGGTCTCGCTGCTGACGCGCACTTGCTGGCGCGCCCACTGCAAGGCGTTCTCGAGCAGATTGCCGACCATTTCCTGCAGATCCTGGGGGTCGACCCTCACGCTGGCGTCATCCTCCAGCGCCAGACTGAGCGTGATGCCACGCCGACTCGCCAACCGCCCGAGCCCCTCGAAGACCGGCCCCGCCGCCTCACGCAGGCTGATGCGCCCGCTGAGATGCGCGCCACCGGCGGCACTGGCACGCGCCAGGTGGTGACGCACGGCTTCATCGATGCGCCTGAGCTCGGCGTCGATCCGCGCACGGTCCTCGCCGTCGAAGCGCTCGGACTGCGCCTTGAGCACGCTGACCGGCGTCTTGAGGGCATGCGCCAGATTGCCGGCCGCCGCGCGACCACGCTCGATCAAGCGCTGGTCACGCTCGAGCACGGCATTGATGGCGCGGGTCAGCTCGGTCAGCTCCGGCGGCAGGCGGGTCTCCTCCAGCCGCTCCGCCTCGCCGTCGGCGACCTTCTTGAGGCGAGCCCGCAGGCGCCGCAGAGGCGCCAGCCCCCAGCTGATCTGGGCGGCAGAGCCGCATACCAGAAGCGATGCCAAGGCCACCAGCGCACCCGCCAGCAGCCACTCGAAGCGCGCGACCTCGGCATCGACCTCGCTACGACTGGCCGCCACCATCACGTGCAGTGGCTGATTGCGGCCGGGCAGGCGAATATCACGCTCGAGGGAGCGCAGCACCTGATGGCGCGGCCCCTTGAGGTCACGACTTATGATGACGCCCTTGTCCATGTCTTCCAGCGGCGGCAGGCGTTGGTCCCACAGCGAGCGCGACGTCAGTACATTGCCGTTGCGATCGGAAATCTGCCAGTACCAGCCCGAGTAGGCCTGGTCGAAGCGTGGGTCGCCCAGCGAGCGTGTCAGGCCGGGGCGGCCCTTCTCGCGGTCGAACTGGATGGCGGCGATCAGCACCTTCGACAGCGACAGCAGGCGCTGGTCGAAGGCGGTGGTCACGGCATCACGGAAGCTCCAGGCCAGACCGAGCCCGGTCAGCGGCATGACGATCAAGGCAATGACCAGCGAGCCGCCCAGCAAGCGGCGGCCGACGGACAGTGGCTTCATGCGTCACGGCCATCCGTCGGCGCCTGTGTCTCGGCGTCCGGATCACGCAGACGATAGCCACGTCCGCGCAGCGTCTCGATGCGCTCGGCACCCAGCTTGCGGCGCAGACGGCTGATCTGCACGTCGATGACGTTGGAATCGGGTTCGTGGTCGCGGTCATAGACATGCTCGACCAGTTCAGAACGGCTGACCACACCGGGCACGGCGTGCATCAGGTGCATCAGCAGGCGCGTTTCCTGGGCGGTCAGCGACACGGGGCGCCCCGCCAGACTGACGGTACCGCCGTGGGTGTCACAGGCCAGATCACCCAGCTTGAGCACGGGGTGGGCATGGCCGCGTGAGCGACGCACCAGGGCGCGCAGGCGGAAGATGACCTCGGCGGTCTCGAAGGGCTTGGTGACGTAATCATCGGCGCCGGCAGAGAAGCCGGCAGCCTTGTCAGACCAGCGCTCCCGCGCGGTCAGTACCAGCACCGGCACCTCGATGCCGGCTTCTCGCCACTGGGACAGCCAGCGGGTGCCATCGCCGTCCGGCAGGCCGAGATCCAGCACCACGGCATCGTAGCTCTCGGTCTGGATCAGAAAGTCGGCGTCTCCCCCGGTAGTGGCATGCTCAACCAGAACATCGGCTTCTCCCAGGCGCGCCATCAGCGCTTCGGCCAACGGCATGTCATCTTCAACCAGCAATATCTTCATCGATTCTCGGGCTCCTGACGCAAGCGGCGTTCTACCGGTGGCGCAATGGACAATGGCACTAGCATACCGTTCCTCCGGGCCGCCAGGCACCCTCGGCGCCTTATCAAAGCCTGCGCTGGCACTGCCTGGCGCGGTCTCTGCCTGCCGTGCCCTACTGACGCTCGCTCTCGGCACTACCAGCGTCAGACGCAAGCGGCGCGTCGCCGGTCTCGGGCAGGGGCTCAGACAAGGAACCACTGCCAGCACGACGCATGGCATCGAGATTGACCCCGCGCACCTCACGCAGACTGCCATCCGAGGCACGCACGGTGAATCTGGCCATCTGGCCCTGCGGGCCGAGCATCTCGACCTCGTAGATCAGCTCGCCATGTGTCTCTTCGAGCTCCACCTCGACCACCTGCCCCAGCCAGTCACGCTCGAGGCTATCGAGCAGCTCGGACAACGAGATGACGCGTCCGGCGGCGACTTCATCGTGCAGGCTGCGCCAGCGCTCGCTGTCACACAGCGCATGCGGTGGCAGAGCCAGCGCACCGACCAGCAGGCTCCCGAGCCCGAGACACAGCCAGACATAACGTTGCCGCCATTGACTGCCACGCGCTGCATTGGCGTCTGGCTGAGCCTTGTGAGGAGTCTGCATGAAGGGGAACCTCGTGAATGACGGCGGGGCTGGTGTGCGCCCATGGCGGACGCTTGCGCGTGGCGAGCAATCTAGCAACGGAATGTGCAATCAAACCTGCGTTGGAACAACGCGGACCACTCCGAGAGCAACCACTGACCCTGTGATGCAGAGACTGACAGGAGGCAATGAACCTCAGATGAATTCACGTCTCAGCGTCGCGCAAGGTCGCCTGGCCCACAGTGAGCGCCATGCCCAGCCATCCTTGAGGAGGGTGTCATGTCCCCATCTGCCGCGTCCCGTATTGCTCCCGTTCGTGAATCAGACTCCGCATCCCGGCAGCCGCCGGCCGCAGGTGCCGCCCCGTCTCGCTTCTGGCTCGCCAGCCGCGCAGTCCAGCACTGGCGACACGGCCTGGGCGTCAGCGCACTCGGCCTGATGCTGGGCTCTGCTCCCGCCTATGCCAATGGCATCGAGGACCTGCCGGTGCGCCATCAGTTGTCAGCGGCAGAGCTCTCGACCTCTGGACTCTCGGCCGATGGGTCCTCGACCACCAAGCACTCAAATGGCGACCGGGCGCACGCCACGCTCGGCAATGATGCCGGGAAGCCGGCGACGGATATCTCTGACACCGCGTCCACTCAGGGACTTGCGCCAGAGCTGCTCACGCAGATGATGCTCCACGCCAGTCGCAAGGGCATGCTGGAATTCAGTACGCTGGATATCCGCGACGATCATGTTCAGTTCACGGGCTGGGGGCATAATGGGTGGCAGATGGAACTGGCCATCAATCTCGCCGATGGAGAATTCATCAGCGAAGCGCTGCGTCAGAGTGATTCCGCGCCCGGCAGCAAGGCCATCGATGGCGACAGCATGCGTCAGACCTTGAATTTTGCCGCTGTCGACGGCATCAAGAGAGTACAGAGCGTCGAGGTCACCGCGCACGCCATCCAGATTCACGGGCGCGATGCGCAAGGCAGGCCGCAGAGGATGGCATTGAACATGCCGCTGCCGGGCAATGCTTTCAACCTCGCCGCCAGCGCATCCATGAATCCGGATTACCGGCCATAGACTGATCGACCCGCTTGATGCGCAACCGTGCTTCATTGCGGTTCCGGGACTGGGCCCGACCACCAGCGCTGGATCAACGCCGAAGCCGCTTGACGGCAACGATGCCAACTTCGATGCTGAACGAGTCAACCGGCCGCCCGATGCCATCAGACGCCTCATGCAAAAGTGCGTCGCATCGAGCCCCACTTATCCATCCCCGGCCCTGAGCACGAAAGCCAGTAGCGCCGGAAAAGATAACCCCCTGTTTCCTGACCCGATATCCCCGACCACCCACTTTCACCTATCGGGTCATCCTCGCCCGGCCTGACGGCCCGGCTCTATCGTGGAGAAGACACATGCAAGGCCAACAGCACAACACTCTGTGGAATCAAGCTCGCCAATGGCAGGCCAATGCAGGCAACCAACGTCCCTCCAATGGCCTGTCCGGCCTCAAGCTGGTCGCCGCCTGGCTGATCGGTGGCGTGGTCATGATCTTCAGCCTGTTCGCAGCGCTGGTGATGATGGTACTCGGCATCATCATGCTGCCCTTCATCCGTCGTCGCATGAAAAAGCGCATGAGCGAGATGCAGCAGCGCATGCAGGAGGCCCAGGACAAGGCCAATGGCCGCCAGAACTATTCGCGTGATGCCACGCGTGAAGACGGCAGCAGCACCGAGACGCTGGACGGTGAGTACCAGGTCAAGGAATAAGCCTGATCACCACGACGTTCGCCAAGAACGCAAAAGGCCGCCCCATGGGGCGGCCTTTTGCGTTGCAGCATCCTGAAGCTGCCAAGGCAAGCTCAGGCGTCTGACCATCACACGCGATAGACGCTGGCCGTCATCACCTTGGACATCAGGCGCATGGCGCTCTTCAGCGGCCCCGGGAAGCGATGGCCACCGGCCTCCAGCGCCCACTGCTCATGATGGGCTTCGTCGATTTCCATCTGACGCAACACGGCGCGTGAGCGCTGATCACCCTCGGGCAGCGTCTGCTGGTGCTTCGACAGGTGCTCGCCGACCAACTCTTCGGTCGCGGCCACGAACCCGAGGCTGACCTTGTCGTTGATGGCACCGGCCGCTGCCCCGAGCGCGAAGCTCGTCATGTAGAACAGCGGGTTGAGCAGGCTGGTGTTGGCATCCAGCTCGACGAGTCGTGCATCGCACCAAGCCAGGTGGTCGATCTCTTCCTGGGCGGCCAGCTCCATCTGCGTGCGCGTTTCGGGCAGACGCGCCGTGAACCCCTGACCCTGATAGAGCGCCTGGGCACACACCTCGCCAGTGTGGTTGATGCGCATCAGGCCAGCGGCGTGCTGACGCTCTTCATCGCTGATCGCTTCGTCATGGATGTCGCCCGCCGGAGAGGGACGCGACGGCTGGGCGGCATGTGGCACCAGGGTACGCAGTACGGTGTCGAACTGATGGATCAACTGATCGGCGCGGCTGTGATGACGTTGCGCCGAAATGGCATCGGAATGCGGCATGGGAAGACTCCTGCACGGCGTGAGCAATGAGGCCATCTTACGCAAGCCAGCCCGCGACGGTAAGGGGCAGAGTGTCGCCGGGCGAGGCCTGACCGGCTCCCTTGCGCCGTGGCTTCCCCAATGAAAAACCGGCAATGCCGTTTTCACGACATTGCCGGTATGCGCCTGTGTGCCGCGCGCTTGTTATCGCTAGCCGCTACCTGCCCGCGAACCGCCGGTACAGGCGCCTACTCTATGCCGGCTCAGCCAGCCGGCCATGTGAAGCGGCGACCACCCATCAGGTGCATATGAATATGATAGACCGTCTGGCCGCCATCTTCATTGCAGTTCATCACCACGCGATAACCGCCCTCGGCAAAACCGTAGTCCTTCGCCAGTCTGGCGGCGGTGTACTGCAGGCGCCCTACCGTGGCCAGCTGATGCTCCTCGATATCGTTGAGCGTGGCGATGTGCTGCTTGGGGATGATCAACACATGGGTCGGCGCCTGCGGATTGATGTCATTGAAGGCCAGCACCTCATCATCCTCATAGACGATATCGGCGGGAATCTCGCGGTTGATGATCTTGCAGAACAGACAGTCCATGACACCTTCTCCCTTGAAGTGGGGCTGCCCATGGCAGCGTGGCCTGCCAGCGTAGCGCCAGCCGGGCAACAGGCCAAGGGCAGAGACAGGAATACGCGAGCCAGCTTGCAGACAGGGCAATGTCGCCTTTAGGGAAACAGACTGATTCACCGCTGTCAGTGGGCGAAGGAGGAAAACAGTAGGATAATCATTGTTATCCCGCTAACGAGAAGCCGTCTGTCATGCCCGTGTTCACTCGCCAAGATTCCTCCCTGCGCAAGGCCAACCACGAACTGGAGGCCGGCCTTGGCACTCACGGCGAGACACGACCGGCCACTGCCGGCTCCCCCGCCGTTGATCGCGCTGAGCCTACGCGCGCCGAGAAGGCGCAGGCGGCACTGCGTGCCGCGCCCAGGGTCGCGCGTGTTGACGGCGAACAGATCCCGGGCGAGTTCCTGCAGCGCGCCAAGGGCTTTCTCAAGGCCGAGGTCTATATCACGCACCTCAATGGCCAGCCGGTGGTCTGCAAGGATTACCGCCGCTATGCCGGCACGCCGGCGGCATTGGTAGCACGCTGGCTGGTACGCCATGAGCTGAAGATGCTCGAGCGCCTGGGCGACTGGACACACGCCCCTCGCGCCGTGGCGCGCCTGTCACCGCTGTCGCTGGCGATGGAGTACATCCCCGGGCCGCTGCTGAGTGATGCCGCCCTGGATGACGTGACGGATGCCCGCCTCAGTCAGCAGCTGATTCTCGTCGTGCAGCAACTCCATCAGCGCCAGATGGCTCATAACGACATCCGTGGTTCCAACGTCGTGCTGCGCGATGGCGTGCCGGTCCTGATCGACTTCACCTCTGCCGTGTGCCTGCCACGCCTGCCGGGCACGGCCAGCCTTGCGCGCATGATGCGCCGCTTCGATCTGCGTCACTCGCTGAAGCTCAAGCAACGCACCCTCGGCCTGCCGCTGAGCACCCGCGAGGCACGCCTGCTGATCCGCAGTGGTCGTCTGAATCGCACCCTGCGCGTCTGGAAGAAAGGCATCCTGCCACGCCTCAAGGGTCGGTAGGTCACGACGCAAACCAGCCTCTATCCACGTCATCTCAGGCGGCAGAGGCTCATGAATCCTGCTTGAGCGCCTTGTCCAGTGTCACCTTGAAGCGCTCGAAGTCTTCCATCTGCGGCAGATGCCCCAGACCGTCAAGCTCATAAAGCTCGGCATCCGGGATCAAGGCAGCAGCATGCTTGCCGAGCTGATCATAACGCCCCAGCTCGCGCTCCACCCCGTCCTTCTTCCAGCCGCGCCCCGGCGCGGTTCTGTCCCGCGTCCCGATGATCAGTTTCACGGGAACGGCAAAGTCCTCGAATTCCGTGATCACCGGCTGGGTGAAGATCATGTCGTAGGTCTTGGCATTGACCCACGCCATGGTGTCCTTGTCAGGCCCCTGGATCTGACCGGTGATGAAATCGGTGAGCGAGGAGTACTCGTCATTCCAGTCTCCGGCGTAGTAGTTCTTCTGCTGGTAGCGCTTGACGCTTTCCGGTGTCTTGGCCAGCTCGTTCTTGTAGAAGAAATCGGTGTCCTTGTAATCCTCGTATTCGAGATAGTTCTCGAGGCCGATCGGATTGACCAGAATCAACTCATCCGTCGTCTTCGGATACATCAAGGCAAAGCGACTTGCCAGCATTCCGCCCATGGAGTGCCCGAGTATGATCGAATCCTTGATCCCCAGAGAATCCATCAGATCGTGGGTATGCTTCGCCAGGGCAGCGAAGGAATACTGGTAATCCACCGGCTTGGAGGATTTCCCGAAACCGATCTGGTCCGGAATCAATACGCCGTAGCCGAGGGACTGAAGATAGCGCGCGGTTGGCGTCCAGTAATCGGCGTTGAAGTTCTTGCCATGCATGAGCGTGACGACCGGCATGCCCTCGGATGGCGCCAGATAGATGTACGCCATCTTCAAGGACTGGCGCTGTGAATTGAACGCGAAATAGTTCACGTCGAAGTCGTACGCGTAGCCGGTCAACATGGCATCGTAGGAGAGTGACGAGGTATCAGCGGGCTCAGCGGCATAGGTATTGCCTGCCAGGAGCAGCAGGCTGGAGAAACACAAGGCCTTGATCGGGGACATCGATGATTCCTGTAATGAATGAAGACGACGCATGCCCGATGACGGCATCGCGCTGGTACTGACTGGCGTCAGCGGAAACGCCGCTGCGCCAGCAGGCTTCTGACCAAGGGCGTGATGATCAGTTCAATGGCCAGTGCCATCAGCGCGCCCGGCACCACCAGCGTGTGGGGACGCGACATGAACGAGCCCTGGATCATCGCGAGCAGGAAGGGGAAGTCGACACTGCCGGGATCACGGAAGTGAATCACGACCATCGACTCGGCATCCGTCGGGATATCCTGCGGCTCGAAGGGGTTGGAGGTATCCACCGTCGGCACGCGCTGGAAGTTGATGTGCGTACGTGAGAACTGCGGCTGGATGTAGCGCACGTAGTCATCCATGCGGCTCAGGATGGTGTCGACCACCGCTTCCTGGGAATGCCCGCGCAGCTTGGTGTCGCGATCGATCTTCTGGATCCACTCCAGATTCATGGTCGGTGCCACCCCGATCAGCAGATCGACATGCCGCGCGATGTCATGCTCCGGCGTCACCAGCCCGCCATGCAGCCCCTCGTAGAACAGCAGGTCCGTACAGTCCGGCAGCGACTGCCATTCGGTGAAGGTGCCGACCTTGTAGCCGGCCTCGATCATGCGCTTGTCTTCGGCGTGGATGTAATGACGATGCGTGCCGGAGCCCTGCTCGCCATACTCGACGAACAGCGCTTCCAGACGATCGAGCTGATTGGCCTCGACCGCAAAGTGAGACAGCTCGCGCTTGCGCTCCGGCGCCTCCTGGAACATGCGCACCAGCTCATCACGGGTATAACGGTGAAAGGCATCCCCATCCACGTAGGCGGCATGAATCGCCTCACGCGAGAACATGCGCTCGAAGGTGCGCATGACGGTAGTGGTGCCCGCGCCGGAAGACCCCGTCACGGCGATGATTGGATATTCCCGCGACATCAGTTGGTTACCTGAGAAGACATGGCAGTGACGGCCTGCTCGATGGCGGTACTGACGCGCGCGCTCGGTTCCGCCAGCCCCTGCTCGCCAGCGAATACCAGCCCGACGCGCAGCGTCGCCAGTACCGCGTCATCGTTGACACGCAGCAGGCGGTGATGGACGCCAAGCCCCTTGCCGGACACGCTGTCGATGGCCGTTTCCACCACGAGTGCGTCGCCCAGCCGGCCCTCGCCCTGATACTGCACGGCGAGATCCGCGACGATGCTCATCAGCCCATCGATGTTCCACTCGGGGAAGCCCAGCGCCTGCCAGGCCTGGCCCCGCGCCTCGTGCGCCAGGCTGACCACGCTGTCGTGGCCCAGGTGCTGGCCATAGTTGATGTCGCTGACCCGAATCGTCATCGGGTGGCGATGTACCAGGCGGGAAACCGGAAATTCAAGCCGGATACGGTCCATGCAGACTCCTTGTCGGCGAGACAGGAAAAGGATTCAGGGCGGACGGCGACGCCATCGTTCGACGCCGGTCAGCCTCAAGAAGGAATAGAGGATGACTAGGGTTATCGCATGCCCGACACCGCCATGACCAGACCCCGACACGATGGTCGTAGGCGCTCAGGGCACTGAGAGACGCCCCAACGACAAGACCCGGCCTTAGGCCGGGTCTTGTCGTGAAGCAGGCATGTCGCGGGGGGATGGCCCGTGCGACTCAGCGCTTTCAGCTATCGCCGCGCTCGCGAGCGATGGCGCGCCAGGCGATGTCGCGACGCACCAGCATGTCCTGCCAGCTGATGGCATCGACGCCTTCATAGGCACGCTCGGTGGCCGCCGCGACGCTGTCGCCCAGTGCGGTGACGCACAGCACGCGACCACCGCTGGTGATGACCTGGCCGTCCTTTTCGGCGGTGCCGGCATGGAAGACCTTGCAGCCGGTCGCTTCGGCAGCGTCGAACCCGCTGATGACATCGCCCTTGCGGTAGCTGGCCGGATAGCCACCCGCTGCCAGCACCACGCCGACCGCCGCGCGGGAATCCCACTCGCAGCTCTGGGTGTCGAGACGCCCCTCTTCGGCGGCCAGACACAGCGCGACCAGGTCGGACTTCAGACGCACCATGATCGGCTGGGTTTCCGGGTCACCGAAGCGGCAGTTGTACTCGATGATCTTCGGCGCGCCCTGGGCATCGATCATCAGACCGGCATACAGGAAGCCGGTGTAGGGGTGGCCTTCGGCCGCCATGCCACGCACGGTGGGCAGAATGATCTCGTCCATCACGCGCTGGTGAACGTCAGCCGTCACCACCGGTGCCGGAGAGTAGGCCCCCATGCCACCGGTGTTGGGGCCGGTATCGCCTTCGCCGACGCGCTTGTGATCCTGACTGGTGGCCATCGGCAGCACGTTCTCGCCGTCGACCATCACGATGAAGCTGGCTTCCTCGCCGTCGAGGAATTCCTCGATCACCACGCGTGCGCCGGCATCGCCGAAGGCGTTGTCCTCGAGCATGTCACGCACCGCTGCGCGGGCTTCCTCGTCGCTCATCGCGACCACGACACCCTTGCCCGCCGCCAGGCCATCAGCCTTGATGACGATGGGCGCCGGATGGGCCGCCAGGTACTCAAGCGCCGCATCGACCTCCGCGAAGGTCGCGTAGTCGCCGGTCGGGATGGCATGACGCGCCAGGAAGTCCTTGGTGAAGGCCTTGGAGCCTTCCAGCTGGGCGGCTCCGGCCGTCGGGCCGAAGCACTTGAGACCCGCTTCACGGAAGCGATCGACCACGCCGATCACCAGCGGCGCTTCCGGGCCGACGATGGTCAGCTCGATGGCGTTGTCACGCGCGAAGGCGACCAGCGCCTCGAGATCGTCAGCGGCAATCGCCAGATTGGTCAGCTTGGACTCGCGCGCCGTACCCGCATTGCCGGGCGCCACGAAGACCTCCTCGACACGGGATGACTGGGCGGCCTTCCAGGCCAGCGCATGTTCGCGGCCACCGCCGCCGATGATCAGGACCTTCATCTTTTCAACCTTCATGAGCCAGTGAGGATCAGGGCTACCCGCATGGCGCGAGCTACCGAGGAAATATCAGGCTGCGCATTATGGCAGAAAGGCGCCCTGCTCGGGGCGCCCCTTTTCACATCATGATGAATTTGTGTGAAAGCTGGGTCTGACACGGCGTCACACTCAGCGTCGCTCATCATCCGGCGGCGTATCCGACTCATCAGGCGCCGTATCCGCATCGTCGGGCCGTGAGCGCGAGGAGTTCCTGCCAGCGCCCATGCCCCCTCCCATGGCCTGCTGCCAGAAGCGCAGATTCTCTTCGGCGACCTCGCGCATCATTTCCATCGGCGAGTGACGCATGGCCTGAGACCACTGCTCCTGCATGCGCTGCTGCTGCTCCATCATCAACCGCGTACCCTGCTCCAGATAACCGGCCAGCGGCAACGGCTTGGCCATCGCGTAGATACGGATGAACTGCTCCAGCAGCTCGTTGGAGAAGACCTCGGCGTCGCCCTCGCCCTGCTCCTGCTCGATGATGATGGTCAGCAGGATGGTGCGCGTGAGGTCCTCACCGCTCTTGGCGTCCTCGACCTTGAAGACCTCTTCCGCCAGCACCAGGCTGCGCAGGTCTTCCAGGGTCACGTAGCGGCTCTGCTCGGTGTCGTATAGGCGCCGATTGGCATATTTGCGGATCACTCGCACGTGTCAGGCTCCTGTCGATTTTTCTTCATTGTGCACTCAAGGGGGGGGACTGCAAGAAAAGGCGTCTCCACGCGTCAGCCATTGACGCCATGCCAACGCTGTCCCCGTCGGGACAGCAGGCACGACATGCTAGAATAACGCCCCGCTTGCCACTGTCTGCAAGCGATGCATCCCGCCCTCCACTGCCCCGGTATTGCCATGAATCTGATTTTGCTCGGCGCTGATGACCTGACCACTCAGGACCACGCACGTGTCACGGACCCGCGCCGCCTGCGCCATCTGCGTGAGGTGCATCGTGCCAGCGTCGGCGACGAGATGACGCTGGGGGTGGAGGGTGGCCTGATCGGCCGTGGCCGCCTGGAGCGACTGGACGCGGACAGCGCCGAATTCAGCCTGACGCTGGACCGTCAGCCGCCGGCGCCACTCGACGTGCATCTGCTGCTGGCGCTGCCGCGCCCGCGCATGCTGGCACGCTCGCTGGAACACGTCACGGCATTGGGCGTGAAGCACATCACCCTGCTGCATACGCGGCGTGTCGAGAAGAGTTATTGGCAGTCACCGGAGCTCAAGGAAGACAAGATTCGCCAGCATCTGGTGCTGGGGCTGGAACAGGCGCGTGACACCATCATGCCGACGGTGACCCACGAGAAACTGTTCAAACCTTTCGTGGAAGACCGCCTGCCGGCACTGATGGCACCAGCATCAGGCACGCCTCCCCGCGGTATCATCGCCCATCCGGGCATGCCGAATGAGTGCCCACGCGCCGTCCGCGAGCCGGTGATGCTGGCCATCGGTCCGGAAGGCGGCTTCGTGGACTATGAGGTCGAGAAATTCATGGCGGCAGGCTTTGAAGGGGTGCATCTGGGCGAGCGCATCCTGCGCGTCGAGACGGCCGTCACGGCGCTATTGGCACGTCTGGGCTGAAGAGCGCCAGGTCATGAAAGCAGCAGTCATAGCAGCAGGCCATGGCTGCAGGACGTAGAAGAGGTGCCAGTCGAGCCTGGATCTTCCCGGACGACTCGCGTGGCATCGACACCGCCTGATCACACATCGAAGCCCGCCAGATGCCGCCATTCCCCCCAGTGGATGGCGGCGTCGTAATCGAGCAGACAACGCTCGAACCAACGCGCACCCAACCGCCAGTCGCCGCCGCGCTCCAGCCAGGCACCGGCCAGATACTTGCGCTCGGACCACGGCAACCAGCCTTCGCGTACCAGCACCTGCATGGCCTTGTCGGCACGGGCATCACCGGTTCGCCCTTCGCGCCAGCGCGCAAAGGCGTCGTCATTTGCGGCGTCTTCTCGCAACGCGGCGCCATACCAGGCCGCGCGAGCCTCCTCGTCCTTGTCGCGCAGCATGCGCTGCCAGCACTCGCGCTGCAGCACGATGGCCAGCAGCTGCTGATTGATCGCCTCATCACCCGCCTCGTGGCGGCGGGCATCCAGCACCTGCAGGATGCGGCGCGGACTGATGCAACCCAGCGCCAGCCAGGCTGCCAGGGGCCATGCATCCGCCGGACGCGCCATCAATTGCATATCGTCCAGGGTCTTCCCCGCCTCCCGCTGGGGTGCCAGCCCCGCCGGCACACCAGCGCCTTCGGCATCGGCAAGGTGCGATCGCTGATAGGACGCTCCTTCGATCGAGTCATCATCCCTCTTGCCGGCATCTCCCTTCGCCCAGGCCTTGCCCCACAGCAAGGTCGACAGGTGGGTGCGGGCGGGTTCCTCGCCGCCCTGCAACTCCGCAAGCCTGTCAGTCGCCGGCTGCCAGGCTTGCGCCGAGCCACAGATGGCATCCAGCGGCGGAAAGCCACGCGAGGCAGAATCGGGCCACGGCGGCAGGGAATAGGGAAGCCCCTGCAAGGGTGGCTGCGCCTCGCACAGCGCGCGCCACTGCTCATCATTCAGTCCCGACGGGGAAGCCTCGCGTTGAGACCGAGCCTCGCACTGAGGACGGGCCTGCAAAGCACCCGGTACCGGCGCCAGCACGGCCGAAGGCGGCAGCATCAGGTCGGCCACCCCAGAGTCATCGCCACCACTGGCATGCAGCACCTGCGAGGCAAGCGCTGCGCAGGTCGCCAGATCCTCATGATCGCCTGATGCGCCTGTATCAGCAGAGTCCGTATCACGCAGATCGAGATGATCACCAGAGGGAGCCGCACGCTCGTCTGCGACAGGGGTCGCCCCGTGCGCATCACCCAGGCGCGCAGACTTTTCGCGGGGGAGTCTGCCCGGCAGCAGGCGATCAAGCAGCGGGCCATCCAGCAGCTGGCTATCGAAGGCGATCTGGTCAGGGGGGTGACAGTGGAGCCGAGTCGAGGCCGGCAGGCGGCGTGAGAGCTGCTGCAGAGCGCGGCTGTCTTCCGGCGCGGCGGCGAGGCTGACTTCCAGACACTGGACATCATGCCGGGCGACCTGCGTCAGTACTTCCTCGACGGGGTCCCCGACGCGCACCAGCAGGTCGCTTCCGCGGCGCAGCAGCATGCCACGCAGGTTCATCAAGCTCTGCCACAGCAGGCGCAGACGCGCTGGCCCCAGGCGTGGCAAGCCGTCGCTCGGCGCAAGCAAGCGACGGTCGAAGACATACATCACCAGCATCTGGTGCGGGCGACGTGACAGGGGCAGCGCGAACAGCGGGTTGTCTTCCAGCCGCAGGTCGTGACGCAACCACACCAGAGAGGTTTCGGGCGCATTGCCCGAATGCATGCTGGCGACCTCGTGCATGGTGACCTCGTACAGAATGACGTCGTGCAGATGACGTGGTGGAACGTATGGCGTGCAATATTTGTACAAGAAAATCGACATCTTGTACAACACTTCACAGGGTACATGTCGCGTTCCGGCGGGTCGGGCATGCGCTGGCGAGGGGTGCAAGTGCGTGATACATTCGAGAGGTTAGGTCACGTTCCATCAATGTTTTCAACAAGATCGCGCAAGTGTCTCCACTCGAACACACACTTGTCATCCAGGGGCTTCAGGAGGAATACGGCCATGCTCGCAAGACATGACATGACCGCACCAACCCGGCATATTCGCCGTCTGCCCGTTGCGGGCAGCCGGGGACGCGCTGCGGACCTCATCCCATCCTGGATGCTGGCACCCCGTGCCGTGCGACTCCCCTTCCTGACGGATCCGCCCCTTGTGACGGTAATGTCATGCCCGGAGCGATTGACGCGCTGAACCCGCGCCAGATCCTCCGCGCAGCCCGAGCCAGCCACTGCCACCCCCTTGCTGCCGCGTAACGCATGTCGTGTCTCGCATGGCCCCATGAGAACGTCTTCCTGACAGAGTCTCGGGTGTCCGGCACTTCATCGCGGCAACCTGCAGTGCGCTCGCCTATCCTGTCGGCACCCAGTGGCCGAAACTCCGCCTCCCGATCTCGAAGCTGGCAGTCCGGCCCTGAGCCTGTGTCTGCGCAGCCCACGAATGACGGACTACGTACTACAACAACGACTGGAGCGAGTCTTCCATGACCCTGCTGTTGATCGTGCTATTGCCGTTACTCGGTGCCCTGGTGCCCTTGATGGCCAGAAATCTGCCCCGTGCACGCCTTGCCTGGCTGACCGCGGTGGCACCTGCCCTAGCACTCGGTATCGCCGTCTTCCACCTCGGGGACGTCTTCTCGGGCATGGTGCCCCAGTTCCATCTGCCCTGGATCGCGGAGCTGGGACTCAACCTGTCGCTGCGCTTCGATGGTCTGTCGGGATTGTTCGTGCTGCTGATCCTCGGCATTGGCCTGCTGATCATCCTCTATTCCCGCTATTACCTGTCGGGCGAGGACTCACTGGCACGCCTCTACAGCTTCCTGATGCTGTTCATGACCGCGATGCTCGGCATCGTGATGGCAGACAACCTGCTGCTGATGTGGGTGTTCTGGGAGCTGACCAGCCTGAGCTCCTTCCTGCTGATCGGCTACTGGTACCAGCTGAGCGAGGCGCGCAAGGGCGCCCGCATGGCGCTGACCGTCACCGGCGCCGGGGGCCTGGCATTGCTGGCCGGTATCCTGGTCATCGGGCATATCGTCGGCAGCTACCAGTTCGATGACGTGCTGGCCGCGGCAGACAAGATCCGCTCCCACGAGCTCTACCCGGTCGCGCTGGTGCTGGTACTGCTGGGCGCCTTCACCAAGTCGGCCCAGTTCCCGTTCCAGTTCTGGCTGCCCCACGCGATGTCGGCACCGACGCCGGTATCCGCCTTCCTGCACTCCGCCACCATGGTCAAGGCCGGTGTCTTCCTGCTGGCGCGCATGCACCCGGTGCTCGCGGGGACAGACCTGTGGTTCTACATCGTCAGTCTGACCGGCCTGGCCACCCTGCTCTACGGCGCCTGGTTCGCCTTGATGAAGCAGGATCTGAAGGGCGTGCTGGCCTTCTCGACCATCAGTCACCTGGGCCTGATCACGCTGCTGTTCGGCTTCAACAGCCAGATGGCCGCCGTCGCGGGTCTGCTGCACATCATCAATCACGCCACCTTCAAGGCCTCGCTGTTCATGGCCGCCGGCATCGTCGATCACGAATGCGGCACGCGTGACATCCGCAAGCTCAATGGCCTGTATCGCTACATGCCGCATACCACGGTGCTGGCGATGGTCGCCTCGGCCTCGATGGCCGGCGTGCCGCTGCTCAACGGCTTCCTGTCCAAGGAGATGTTCTTCGCCGAGAGCCTCGATGCCCAGCTGCTGGGCGGCCTGTCGTGGCTGATTCCGGCACTGGCGACCCTCGGTGGCATCCTGTCGGTGGCCTACTCGCTGCGCTTCATCCACGACGTCTTCTTCAATGGCGAGCCGAAGGATCTGCCCAAGACCCCGCATGAGCCGCCGCGTTACATGAAGCTGCCCATCGAGGTGCTGGTGCTGATCTGTCTGCTGGTCGGTATCCTGCCGTCGCTGGTGATCAAGGATCTGCTGGTCAGTGCCTCCGCCAGCGTGCTGGCCGGACCGGTACCGGAGTTCAGTCTCGCCATCTGGCACGGCTTCAATCTGCCGCTGCTGATGAGCGGTATCGCGCTGGCGGGCGGCGTCGCCGTCTATGCTCTGCGCCACCATCTCTACTCCTTCCAGCGTCAGTTCCGCGCGCGCAATGCCCTGCTGGTGTTCGAGGCCAACGTGCAACGCCTCGTCAAGCTTTCCGAGCGCAGCATGGACAGCTTCGAGAATGGCTCGCTGCAGCGCTACATGCTGTGGCTGCTGCTGACCGCACTGCTGTTCGTCGGCATCGGCCTGCTGGCCGTGCCGCAACTGGGCGGGGAGCTTGAGCAACAGCCCTTCGATGGCATGCTGCTGACCGGCGCCGTGATCACCGGCCTGGCCGGCCTCGGCACCGCGATCACCCACCGCAAGCGCCTGATCTCGCTGCTGATGCTGTCCGTGGTCGGCCTGATGACCTCGCTGGCCTTCGCGCGCTTCGCCGCACCGGACCTGGCACTGACCCAGCTGGCGGTCGAGGTGGTGACGATGATCCTGCTGATGCTGGCGCTGTTCTTCCTGCCCCAGCGCACGCCCAAGGAATCCAGCGCGCGCCGCATCATGCGCGACGTGCTGCTGGCCAGTGCCTTCGGCGTGGTGGTGGCGAGTCTCAACTTCGCCATCCTGACCCGCCCGGTGGAGTCGATTTCCGACTTCTTCATGGCCAATGCCGTATCCGGTGGCGGCGGTCACAACGTGGTCAACGTGATTCTGGTCGACTTCCGTGGCTTCGATACGCTGGGTGAGATCACCGTTCTCGGTATCGCGGGTCTGGCGATCTTCAAGCTGCTCAACCGTCTGCGTCTGTTCATGCCGTCCAGTGACCTGGATGGCCGTGGCTGGTCGCCGGATCGCCATCCGATGATCCTGGCCACCGTCTCCCAGACGCTGCTGCCGCTGGCACTGCTGGTCTCGGTCTACATCTTCCTGCGCGGCCACAATGCGCCGGGTGGCGGCTTCATCGCCGGTCTGGTGACGGCGGTCGCCATCATCCTGCTCTACATCGCGCGTGGCGTGGACTGGACGCAGCGCTGGCTGCGCTTCCCCTACCAGCCCGTCGCGGCGGCCGGGGTGTTGATCGCCGGTCTGACCGGTGCCGGCAGCTGGGTGTTCGGCTATCCGTTCCTGACATCCTCCTTCGGCCACTTCACCCTGCCCGTCATCGGGGAAATCGAGTTGGCCACCGCGCTGCTGTTCGACCTCGGCGTCTACCTGACCGTGGTCGGCGCGACCCTGATGATTCTCGCCAATCTGGGCAAGCTGACGACTCCGCATCGCCCGACCAAGGAGAAGATGTGATGGAAGCCCTCTACGCTACTACCACCGGCCTGCTGGCCGCCTGCGGTGTCTACCTCACCCTGCGCGGCCGCACCTTCCCCGTCGTGGTCGGCCTGACGCTGCTGTCCTACGCCGTCAATCTGTTCCTGTTCTCCATGGGTGGCCTGGCCATGCACGGCACGCCGGCCGTGGTCGGCTCAGGCTCGCCCACGGCAGACCCCCTGCCCCAGGCGCTGGTGCTGACCGCCATCGTGATCGGCTTCGCCATGACGGCCTTCGTGGTCATCCTGGCGATGCGCGCGCGCGGCGACCTGGGCAGTGACCACGTCAATGGCAATCGCCTGGATGATTCGAAAGAGAAAGAGGACACCAAGTGATGCTGCAACACCTGATTGTCCTTCCGATTGTCCTGCCACTGCTGGTGGGGGCGGGCCTGCTGCTGAGTCGTGCTACCTCACCGACCCTGCGCCGCACGGTCAGCCTTGTGGCTCAGGCATTGATGGTGGCCATCGCCATCGCGCTGGTCGTGCAGGCCGGTGATGGCACCATCCGCTACTACGCGCTGGGCGACTGGCAGCCGCCATTCGGGATCGTGCTGGTACTGGACCGCCTGTCGGCGACCATGGTGCTGCTCAGCTCGCTGCTGGGGCTGCTGGCCTGTCTGTACGCCACGGCGGGCATCGATGAGACCGGCTCCAACTTCCATGGCCTGTTCCTGCTGCAGCTGATGGGCATCAACGGTGCCTTCCTGACCGGCGACCTGTTCAACCTGTTCGTGTTCTTCGAGGTGCTGTTGATCGCCTCCTACGCCCTGCTGCTGCATGGCGGCAGCAAGGCCCGCACGCTGTCGGCGCTGCACTATGTGGTGCTGAACCTGATGGGCTCGGCGTTCTTCCTGATCGCGCTGGGTATCCTCTACGGCGTGACCGGCACCCTGAACATGGCCGACATGGCGGTCATCGTCACCACGCTGGACCCGGGCCGTGCCGGCCTGATGGAAGCCGGTGGCCTGCTGTTGCTGGTGGTGTTCGGCCTCAAGGCGGCGATGCTGCCGCTGTACTTCTGGCTGCCGCGCGCCTATGCCGCGGCCTCGGCACCGGTCGCGGCACTGTTCGCGATCATGACCAAGGTCGGCATCTACTCCATCCTGCGCGTCTACTCGCTGATCTTCACCGACAATGCTGGCGCACTGGCGGACCTCGGCCGTGACTGGCTGTGGTGGGCGGGACTCGCCACCCTGGTGGTGGCGATGCTGGGCGTGCTCTCGGCGCGTGATCTGCGCACCCTGGTGGCCTATCTGGTGATGGTGTCGGTGGGCACGCTGCTGACGGCACTGGGCATGAACACGATCGAGGCAGACAGCGCGCTGCTGTTCTACCTGATCCACTCGACACTGGTCACCGGTGGCCTCTTCCTGCTGGTCGACGTGGTCGCCGGTCAGCGCGGCAAGGCCGGGGCACGCATCGTGCGCTCGCGCCCGCTGCTGCAGGCAGGCCTGCTGGGCGGCCTCTTCCTGATCGGCACCGCCGCCGCCGCCGGGCTGCCGCCGTTCTCGGGCGCCATCGGCAAGGCACTGATTCTCGCCTCGGCAACGCCGGAGCAACAGCTCTGGCTGTGGCCGCTGCTGCTGCTGGCCGGTCTGTGCTCGCTGGTCGCCTGCTCGCGCGCCGGCTCCAGCGTGTTCTGGCGCACCAGCAAGGCCGAGCCCAGCGGCGAGCGGATCGGCACGGCCCGTGGCATCGCGACTGGCGGGCTGATCTCGGCCGCACTGATGCTGGTCATCTTCGCGGGACCGCTGGCGAACTGGACCAAGGCCACCGCCGAGCAGCTGTCCAACCCGGCCCCCTATCTTGAATCCTTGCTCGGCAAGGACGCGGCACCCGAAACCGCACCGCCGCTGAAGGGAGATGTCTCATGATCAAGCCTCGTTCCCGTCTCTTGCCCACGCCGATGCTGTCGGTGCTGCTGCTGATTGTCTGGCTGATGCTGCAGAACAGCGTCGCGCCCGGTCAGATTCTGCTCGGGGCAGTGCTGGCCATCGCGATTCCCATCCTGACCTACCGCTTCTGGGAGCCGCAGCCTGACCTCCAGAAGCCCTGGCGACTGATCAGCTACTTCCTGCGCGTGATCATGGACATCATCATCGCCAACCTGCAGGTGTCCTACCTGATCCTCAATCCGCGCGCCAAGTTCCGTCCGGCCTTCGTGCGCTATCCGCTGGAACTTGAGGAGAAATTCCCGATCACCCTGTTGTCGAGCACCATCACGCTGACGCCGGGCACGGTCTCGGCCTATCTGACGCTGGATGGCCGCCACCTGATCATCCACGCGCTGGATGTCGAGGATGAGCAGGAACTGATCGACGAGATCCGCCAGCGCTACGAGCGTCCGCTCAAGGAGATCTTCGAATGCTAGACATCGCCCTGTGGATCAGCATCGCGCTGTTCGCCACCTCGCTGGTGCTCAACGTCTTCCGGCTCGCCATCGGGCCGGACCTGCCGGACCGGATTCTGGCGGTGGACACCATGTACGTGAACTCCATCGCCCTGATCGTGCTGTTCGGCATCCAGCTCAACAGCAAGTCCTACTTCGAGGCGGCGCTGTTGATCGCCATGCTCGGTTTCGTCAGCACCGTGGCAGTCTGCAAGTACCTGCTGCGCGGCGACATCATCGAATGACCTGAGCGGAGACTCCCCATGCCCACCTGGTTCTATCCTGTCCTCGAAGGCGTGATCGCCTTCTTCCTGGTTGCCGGCGGCCTGTTTGCCTTCATCGGCTCTCTGGGACTGACGCACCTCAAGGACTTCTACATGCGCCTGCACGGCCCCAGCAAGACCACCACGCTGGGGGTCGGCTGCGTACTGATGGCGTCGATGATCTATTTCCGCGCCACCACCGGTCACTTCAGCTTTCAGGAAATGCTGGTGTCCATCTTCCTGTTCATTACCGCTCCCGTGACCGCTCATCTGCTGTCCAAGGCGGCGCTGCACCAGAAGCTGGTGGCGGACAGCCGCACACGCAACGTGCCGGAGCGACTCGAAGTCGCCGAGGAGCCGGATGAGGTCAACGCCGAGGCCAACGAATCCCGCCTGCCGTGATCGTCACTCGGCTCTCGCCAGGCAGGCTCTCATCCATCAGGCTCTGAGCCACGAGAGCGAATTCACGAGCGCTGATTCGCAGGAGTGGATTCACGAGCAGCAGACCAGCAACAGCAACGCCCCACCAGTCATGACTGGTGGGGCGTTTTCATTTCTCGGGCCATGGAAGCTTGACGGGCCTGCTGGTTACCAGCCCTGAGTATGCTGGCGACACAGCGCCTCGAGCAGATCGATATGGTCACTGCGATCATTGAGCGCCGGGATATAGCGGAAGTCGCCACCACCGGATTCGGTGAAGTAGCCGCGGTTCTCCTCCTCCAGCTCTTCCAGCGTCTCGAGACAGTCAGCCGCGAAGGCCGGCGAGATGACATCGACGCTTTCCAGCCCTTCACCACCCCACGCCTTCAGCGTTTCATCGGTGTACGGCTTGAGCCATTCGGCCTTGCCGAAGCGCGACTGATAGGTCATCGCCCACTCATCGTCGCCAAGCCCCAGCGCCTCGGCCAGCAGCTGGCTGGTACGCTCGCATTGCGTCGGGTACGGATCGCCCGCCGTCGCATAGCGCTTGGGAATGCCGTGATAGCTCATCAGCAGGCGCTTGCCGCGCCGGCCTTCCCTCTCCCAGTGCTCACGCACACTGGTGGCCAGCGCCGCGATGTAATCCGGGTGATCGTGATAATCGCGCACGAAACGCAGCTCCGGAAGATGCGGGCACGGCTTGAGCGCGCGCGCCAGGCGATCGAAGACCGCGGCGGTAGTCGTGCGCGAGAACTGCGGATAGAGCGGCAGGATCAGCATGCGGTCCGCACCACGGCTGGCGAGCTTGCGCCCCACCTCTTCCATGGTCGGCTTGCCATAGGTCATCGCCAGTTCGACGGGAATGTCCTCGCCCAGCGACTCGGCCAGGCGTGCTTCCAGCGCGGCGCGCTGACGCTTGCCGATCGCCATCAGCGGCGAGCCGTCTTCCGTCCATACCGAGGCGTAGGCCTCGGCCACCTTCTTGGGACGCGTCGTCAACACCAGGCCATGCAGAATTGGCAGCCAGAGCAGACGCGGCAAGTCGATCACGCGCACATCACCAAGAAACTCCGCGAGGTAACGGCGCACCGCCTTGGGGGTCGGGGCATCGGGGGTGCCGAGATTGACCAGCATGACGCCAAAACGCGGGGTACTCATGGATGATGGACTCCTGACAAGGGGCAAGAAAAGAGGTGAAGCGGCAGCGCATCCACTTTCATCGACAGCGCAACTACTTTCACTGACAGCGCAGCTACCTTCACCGACAGCGCAGCCATGTTACCAGCTCACCCTGTGCGTGAGGGATGAAGTTATACTATCATCACGATTTGTATAGCTTTAAGACAATTATTGTCACAACCCTCCCGGAGTCCTCGTGCCCGATCCCACCCCCGCCACTCTGCGCCTGGCGACGCGTCATGATTTCGCGAGGCCACTGGTGCTGATTCTCGGCGACCAGCTCAGCCATGACCTGGCAAGTCTCAAGCAGGCGCCCGCCGACAGCGTGATCGCCTTCTGCGAGGTCGAGGAGGAAGGTCGCTACGTGCCGCATCACCCACACAAGATCGCGATGATGCTGGCCGCGATGCGCCACCACGCCCAGGAACTCAGGGAGTGTGGCTGGCAGGTACATGAAAGCCGACTGGAGGATCCGGACAACCTCCAGCGTCTGACCAGCGAGGCAGAGCGTCTGGCCGCCCTGTATCAGTGTGATGGCGTGCTGGTGACCCGCCCCGGCGAGTGGCGGCTGCTGGACGACTTTTTGGCGCGGCGCGAGGCCGGCAGCGTGCGCTGGGAAGTCCTCGAGGACACACGCTTCTTCACCACGCCGGCAGCCTTCGCCGGCTGGGCCGAGGGCCGCAAGCAACTGCGCATGGAGTACTTCTATCGCGAGCAACGCCGTGACACCGACCTGTTGATGGAAGGCAGCGAACCCGCCGGCGGCAAGTTCAACCACGACCACGACAACCGCGAACCGATTCCAGACGACTTCCACGCCCCACCGCCACCGGTGCATGCCCATCATGAGGATGCGACGACCCGCGAGGTGCTGGCGCTGGTCGCGGCACGCTTCGGGGAGCAGGCCAGTGACAAGGAGCGCCACTTCGGCAGCCTCGAGAACTTCAACTGGGCCGTCACCCGTGCCCAGGCTCGCTGTGACCTCACGCATTTTCTCGATCACTGCCTGGCAGACTTCGGCCGCTATCAGGATGCCATCGAGGACAGCGATCCCTTTCTGTTCCATTCACGCCTGTCTGCCGCGCTCAATATCGGGCTCTTGAGCCCGCAGGAGGTCTGCAACGCCGTGGACGCCGCCTGGCGGCGCGGCGATGTGCCGATCAACTCGGCGGAGGGCTTCATTCGTCAGATACTCGGCTGGCGTGAATATGTGCGCGGCATCTACTGGACGCGCATGCCGGGCTACAAGCGCGAGAACCGGCTGGAAGCCAGCCGCAACCTGCCGGAATTCTTCTGGACAGGTGGCAGCGGCATGCGCTGTCTGGATCAGGCCATCGCCAGCACCCGCGAGCATGCCTACGCCCACCATATTCGCCGCCTGATGGTCACGGGCAACTTCGCGCTGCTGTGCGGCGTGAAGCCCGAGGCACTATGCGACTGGTATCTGGCGGTCTACATCGATGCCTGCGAGTGGGTCGAGCTGCCCAATACGCTGGGCATGGTGCTGCATGCCGATGGCGGCCTGATGGGCTCCAAACCTTACTGCGCCTCGGGCAAGTACATCGACCGCATGTCCAATCACTGCGACAGGTGCCAGTACTCGCCGAAGAAGGTCACCGGCACGCATGCCTGCCCGTTCAACAGCCTCTACTGGCACTTCATCGAGCGCCATCGCGAGGCGTTGTCGCGCAATCCACGCATGTCACTGGTCTACGGCAGCTGGCGACGCATGAAGGACGACAAGCGCGAAGCCCTGCTGCAACAGGCCGACGCCTTTCTGGCTCGCCTCGACAGCGCCGTGGACTATGGCAGTGATGCCCATCGCGCCGGGTATTACGCCGCGCCCTCCAGCCTCACGACCGACAAGGAATCCTCATGAGCCGCATCTGGCAAGCCAGCGCACCCGTCACGCTTTACCACGATGGCAAATGCCCCCTGTGCCAGCGCGAGGTCGCCTGGCTGGGCAGGCATCCCAGGCGAGAGCGGGTCAGAACGGTGGATATCCGTGCACCAGATTTCTCGCCTCAGGCGCTGGGCTTGAGCTTCGAGACGATGATGGGACGCCTGCATGTACAGGACGCACGCGGGGAGTGGTATGTCGGCATGGATGCCAGCCGAGCACTCTATGCGGTACTCGGCTACCGGCGCCTGGTGCGCCTGTCGCTGCTGCCGGGCCTGCGCCCGTTGATGGACATGAGTTACCGCCTCTTTGCCCGCCATCGCGAGCACATTGGCCGCTGGGTGCCTCAAAAGCATACCTGAGCCAGAGGCGCGGGCTCAGAAGCTCAACGGGATACGCGAGCTCAAGGGCTGATGGTACTGCGGCGGACGGCCGATCATCTCGTCATTGGCGACCTGCGAGACCAGCCACGCCCGTGACATCCCGCCCCGCTTGAGCTCGCTGTAGACATCCTCCAGCGAGCGGAACAGCATCGGCTTGCCACGCTTCATCAGCAGCTCACTGCGCTCCTCCTCTTCCTCGCCGGCGGCTTCCAGCACCAGCTGGACCTGATAGAAACGGCTGGCGGCATGACTGATCACGCGCGCCTCCAGTGCAGGGTATTCGGCCATCAGTGACTGCAGATTGCTGGTAAAGATGGCGGACGGCGTGAAGATGCTGGCGGTTCTGGACATGTAAAGACTCCTGCGCATCCATGAGGCTGCGCATGGCAAGGCCGTAAGACGGCGATGTGGAACAAGGATAGCCCGTGAAAACAGGGGCTGGGCGGATCAGACACTCCGGCAACCCGACGCTTCAGGATGAACTTCAAGGCTTCACGCCAGACTGATGGCCAGCGATGACAGTCATGGGGCAGGCGGATGACGATTGAGTGACTCGCAGGCGGACATCAACGCACTGGCGATGCACACGCCTCGATGACACGCCCGGAGTCCCGCGCCTTGGCCTCGCTCTTGAGCTCGCTCCAGCGCGCGGCGATCCGGGTCGTCTCGCACCCGGCAAGGCCATGCAGCGCCACCAGTGACAGTCGCGTCAGCGGGAAGAAGCGCGTGGTGCCGAAGCGATCGTGGCCCTGAAAGCCCCCCGCTGCCAGCACATCGGCCGGATACAGGCTGACGACCGCATGCTGGAATGCCGACTGCAGGCCAGCCAGGCGTTGCTCGAGCGCTGTCAGGCGCAGTGCTCGGTGGGGTTCGGACATGCACAGCGTCATCACGAAGTCATCGCCGCCGACATGACCGAGGAAGTCACCCTCCTGCAGCGCATCGCGCAATACCGTCGCCAGCGCCAGCAGCATGCGGTCGCCCTGCGCGTGGCCGAAACGGTCGTTGAAGGGCTTGAAGTTGTCGAGATCCAGATAGATCGCCGCCCATTCGGCACTGCGCGCGTTGCTGTTCTCTCGCAAGTCCTCGCCCAAACCCTCACCCATGCCCCCGCCCTCGCCAGCCACGCACTCGAGCAACTGCCGCTCGATCGGCCCATTGCCTGGCAGGCGCGTCAGTGGATTGGCCTCCTCGGCGCTGGCCACCTGCAGTTCCGTGATGATGCGCAGCAGATCCAGGGTGCGTCCCAGTCCCTGATAGCGTCCGCCTCGCGTGATGATGAAATCCTCATCGCGATCGCTGCCTTCGCGACCGGTCACCTTGGCCGAGACGCGCTCCAGCGTCTCATCTGCCTCGACGCGCAGCGGACTGGTCTGCATGACCTCATGGATCATACGACGCGCATGCAGCTCCGGCCCGAAACGCTGGCTCAGTAGCCCCAGCAGGCGATGGCGGATGATCAGACCCACCGGACGCTGCTGTTCGTCCACCACGGCCAGTGACATGACCTCCTGCTCGGCATGCAGACGCTGGGCGACCTCATCGACGGTGACATCCTGCTGCACTGGAGTCACGGCACGCGCCAGACTGCCGATGCTGCGCCCAGGTGGCGGGCGCTGCTGGAGCATGCGACTCAGGTGGCGCAGATGCCGATCGAGCGCGGCGCGCTGGCCGAGCGGGTCGGCCTCGGCTGGCGCGAACAACCAGCCCTGCAGGTAGTCGGCCCCAAGCTGGCGCACGCACTCCATTTCCGCCTCATGCTCGACGCCCTCGGCGATCACCTGGCTGCCGCTGCCGTGGGCGATATCGATGATCGAGCGCACGAAGCGCCGCTTGAGCGGGTCGGCATGGATACCACTGATGAAATGACGGTCGATCTTGACGAAGTCCGGCTGCACTGACGACCACAGCTTGAGGCTGGCATAGCCCTCCCCGAGATCATCGAGCGCAATGGCGAAGCCCATCGATTGATAATGGCTGACGGCTTCCCGCATCAGCGCCGAATCCAGCCCCGGCGTCTGCTCGGTCAGCTCGATCACCACCTGATGCGGGCGCAGGCCGAAGCGCCGCAGCAGGCGTCGCGTCAGGCCGGGCGAGTGGGCGCCATCCAGCAGCACGTCGGGAGACACGTTGATGAACAGCCGCTCCGTCAGGCCCAGCGTCGACCACTGCTCGAGCGCACGTTCGCGACACAGGCTGTCGAGCTCCACCAGGCGACCGTGCTCGCGCGCCGCCGAGAACATCGTCAACGGTGAGGCCAGCGGCCCCGCGGCATTCCCGCGCGCCAGCGCCTCATAGGCGAAGACCTCACGGCCGGTGGACGACACGATGGGCTGGAAATGCATGCTCACCTGGCGCAGGCGCAGCAACGCCTCCAGTGCATGACGGGATTCGACGACAGGCTGGCCATGAGCGGCTTGCAGGGACGGGGATGGGAGCATGTCAGAATCTGAACATGCTGATATGACAGAGGGATGACAAAGGTGCCGCGCGGCGCATGAGACGCCTCATCCGGCAGAGGAGAGGCTACACGCCAAGTCGGCATCTTGCCCGGGGTGACGCCATGCCGGCCTGGCAGCCGGCATGGCGTGATTCTCATGCGCCAGAGTGACGCTTACAGCGAGTTGGGGTCGATGGCCTTGCCCAGGGAGTTACGGTCGATCCACTTGCCCGCCTTGGTCTCCTTGTAACGGAAGACAACCATGTCGCCGGCCACTACCGGCACTTCGCTGTCTTCGGTCTGGTAGCTGTAGCTCTCACCTTCCACGACCAGCGTGAAGCGGTAGAGGTCCGGCATGCCCAGCCATTCCTTGAAGGGCCCTTCACGCTCCAGGCTCTCCAGCGTGCCGCGGCCCTGCAGCTTGGGGGTACGTGCGCGTCCGCGCCCAAATCCACCTGCCATGCTATCTCCTCCCCGTCGGTGCGGGTCTTGCGAGGCAACGGCGATGCCGCCGCCCGGGTACATGATTGACGCGCGTACGCATCACGTTATTCAGCGAAGGCCTGGCCATAACTGTCGGGTGCCAGGTCCTCGAAACGGGTGTACTTGCCGATGAAGGCCATGTGAACGGTACCGATGGGGCCGTTACGCTGCTTGCCGATGATCAGCTCGGCCAGTCCCTTGTTGTCGGGATTGTCCTTGTTGTAGACCTCATCACGGTAGACGAAGGCGATGACATCGGCATCCTGCTCGATGGCACCGGATTCACGCAGATCCGACATCACCGGGCGCTTGTTGGGACGCTGCTCAAGCGAGCGGTTCAGCTGCGAGAGCGCCACGACCGGGCAGGCGAATTCCTTGGCCAGGCCCTTCAGCGAGCGCGAGATCTCCGAGATCTCGGCGGTACGGTTTTCGGAAAGCCCCGGCACCTGCATCAGCTGAAGGTAATCGATCATGATCAGGCCGATACCGCCATGCTCACGCGCCATGCGTCGACAGCGCGAGCGCATCTCGTTGGGCGACAGCGCCGCGGTGTCATCGACGAACAGCTGCTTGTCCTTGAGCAGGTTGACCGCCGATGTCAGACGCGGCCAGTCCTCGTCTTCCAGCTGGCCGGTACGCACCTTGGTCTGGTCGATGCGGCCCAGCGAGGAGATCATGCGCAACATCAGCGATTCGGCGGGCATCTCCATCGAGAACACGGCGACCGGCTTGTCGCCGGAGACCACGGCATGCTCGACCAGGTTCATGGCGAAGGTGGTCTTGCCCATCGAGGGACGCCCGGCAATGATCACCAGATCCGACGGTTGCAGGCCGGAGGTCATGTCATCGAGATCACGGAAGCCGGTCGAGAGGCCCGTCATCTGCCCCTTGAGGTTGAACAGCTCATCGATGCGGTCCACCGCGCCGGTCAGCAGCTGACTCATGCCCTTGGGGCCGCCGCTCTTGGGCCGCGACTCGCTGATCTGGAACACCAGGCGCTCGGCCTCGTTGACCAGCTCATCGGCATCACGGCCCTGCGGGCTGAAGGAGCTCTCGGCGATCTGGTTGGCCGCCTGGATGAGCTTGCGCAGCGTGGCGCGCTCGCGAACGATGTCGGCATAGGCCTTGATGTTGCTGGCCGAGGGCGTGTTGCGCGCAAGCTCAGCGAGGGTCGCCAGCCCGCCGACCGACTCGAGCTGGTCACGACTTTCCAGCAGCTCGGACAGCGTCACCACATCCAGCGGGCGGCTGCCACCGACCAGCTGAGACATGGCGTTGTAGATGAGACGATGCTCATAGCGATAGAAGTCGTCGGCCACCAGTCGCTCGGAGACCGTATCCCAGGCGCTGTTGTCCAGCATCAAGCCGCCAAGCACCGACTGCTCGGCCTCCAGCGAATTGGGCGGCACCTTGAGCGCTGCCGTCTCGCGATCCTGATCCTGAATCTCGCTCATGCCTGGCTGACTCCTGCTGATGACTGACATGCCCGCGGGGGCTTCTAGTTTCACGCATTGACGCAAGCCTGCCAACCGCCGCGCCCACGCCGAAGCCTCTTCCTGACGGGGGCAGGCATTCTACCGGATTTTGTGCGTCATCGCCTCGCCGGCGACCAGTCAAATGCCACGCCGATGACAAATCGCGCCCATGAAAAAACCGCCTTCGCATCGAGGATGCAAAGGCGGCTTGGGTACCGCAGCAGTCACTACACCGGTTCACCGGCCAGTCACTGCAAATCAGCGATTACTCGCCGACCACGACCACACGGACAGTGGCAGTCACTTCAGCGTGCAGCTGCAGCACGATGTCGTATTCGCCAGTGTTGCGCAGCGGGCCTTCCGGCATGCGGACTTCGCTCTTGGCGATGTCGATGCCAGACTGGGCGATAGCTTCGGCCAGGTCACGCGGACCGATGGAACCGAACAGCTTGCCTTCCTCGCCAGCCTTGGCGACCAAGGACAGTTCGATTTCGTTCAGCTGAGCGGCACGCGCTTCAGCTTCGGACTTGCGCTCTGCAACCTGTGCTTCCAGCTCAGCGCGCTGAGCTTCGAAAGCTGCCTGGTTTTCAGCAGTGGCCGGAACTGCCAGGCCGTACGGCAGCAGGTAGTTGCGACCGAAGCCAGCCTTGACGGAAACCTGGTCACCCAGGTTGCCCAGCTTGCCAATCTTGTCGAGCAGAATGACTTGCATCTCGTAAACCTCTTATCGATGACTGCCGGCGAGACGTGCGCGAAAATCCGCAAAGACGTCCACAAGCGCCAACAGCAGCAAAATCAGAATCGTGGGCCAGGTGGTCAGCATCATGAAATAGACGCCGACGAGCCATAACCCGCTCATCCCCTTTAACCCGATGTAACCATGTACCAGGGCAATGCCCGCCACCAGCAGCGGTATCCAGATCAGCAGGAGCACTGCAGGCACATTGAGCAGTACGCCAATGATTCCGCAGGCTGCCAGTATCAGGATTTCGGGCAAACTCAGCCGAAAGGCATGGAATTCGCTGCGAAACCCACCCGGATTGTAGAGCCCGGACTGCCAACTGCGCGCCAGGGCCAGACAGCCCGTGGCGGCCAGCAGGACCACCAACCCGGTAATACCACCGATGACCAGCCCTGCGAGCTGTTCAGTCGGCACACCTTGAGCGGCAAAGTCGTTCAAGCGTGCGTCAAGCTCAGGGGCATTCTTGCGAATGCTCTCAAGCAGTGGACCGGCTCCGCCTGGTGGCAGGAATATCCCGGACTGCACCATCAGTGCCGCCGTCAGGCTGGCGCCTATCAGCGCCTCACCCCACCGCACGCGAGCGCGCAGCAGGGTGGCCATCAGGGTGACCAGCAATACGGTTGCCAGAGGCACCGGATCGCCTTGTACCCACCACCAACCGGCCGGAACAGCAGCGGCGATGACTACGGGTGCGGCAGGCGCAAGGCCACGCCGAAGCGTGACCAGCGCACTGATGGCGGCACTGAACCAGAAGAACCAGGGCACGATTCCCGTCAGCAATGCAATCGCGATGCATTGCAGGGGGCCGCGCATGGCCCAGCGTGCCAGTGCCAGCATCATGGTGTCGCCTTACTGGTGGCTGTCGCTGTACGGCAGCAGAGCCAGGTAGCGAGCACGCTTGATGGCAGTCGCCAGCTGACGCTGGTAGCGTGCCTTGGTGCCAGTGATACGGCTCGGGACGATCTTGCCGGTCTCGGTGATGTAAGACTTCAGGACTTCGATGTCCTTGTAGTCGATCTGCTTCACGCCTTCAGCGGTGAAGCGGCAGAACTTGCGACGACGGAAAAAACGTGCCATTGCAATGACCTCCTGGGGGTGCGGTATCAGTTAGCGTCTTGAGCTTCGGATTCGTCACGCTTGTCTTCGCGACGCGGACGCTTCTCTTCAGCCGGCTTCATCATCGGAGACGGCTCGATGGCCGCTTCCTTTGAACGCACAACCAGGTTACGGATGACGGCGTCGTTGAAACGGAAGATGGTTTCGAGTTCTTCAACCACCTCACCGGTAGTTTCGACGTTCATCAGCACGTAGTGGGCCTTGTGGATCTTGTTGATCGGGTAGGCCAGGTGACGGCGACCCCAATCTTCCAGACGATGCACAGTACCGCCGGCTTCGGTCACGATGGAGGTGTAACGCTCGATCATGGCCGGAACCTGTTCGCTCTGGTCCGGGTGGACCATGAACACGATCTCGTAGTGACGCATGGCTTGGCTCCTTTCGGTTTGACAGCCCCCACGGCGCGTCTCGGGCCGGGAAGCAAGGAGTGGAGTGATTACTACGGTTGTGCCATTCAGACCCGAAGGCCATGAAAGACGCGCGCGGGCGAGGACAGGTGCCCCCATGCCGCGCATTCACTGCAGACTGCACTTCACAGAACCGCAGTATTGTAGAGAGGAGTCAAGGGCTTGGCAAGCGGCCCATGAAAGACAGCCAACCCCATTCCGCAGGCCGCTTCTCTCTCGCCTTTCTCTTGCCTCTACTTTGCCCTTCCCTTGACTATCCCCTGCCGACAATTGCCTCAGCCGCGACGCTGACGCACGGCCTCGAACAGGCAGATGCCCGCCGCAACCGAGACATTGAGACTGGAGACGCTGCCCGCCATCGGCAGCTTGATCAGGCTGTCGCAGTGCTCGCGGGTCAGGCGACGCATGCCCTTGCCCTCGGCACCCATCACGATGGCGACCGGGCCGGTAAAGTCGGCTTCGAAGGCCATGGATTCGGCTTCCCCCGCCGTGCCCAGCACCCAGACACCGGCTTCCTTCATGGCGTCCAGCGTGCGGACCAGGTTGGTGACCTGATAGACCGGCACCACTTCCGCAGCACCACAGGCCACCTTGCGCACGGTTGCGTTCAGTGAGGCCGACTTGTCCTTGGGCACGATGACGCCATGGGCGCCCGCGGCATCGGCACTGCGCAGGCAGGCGCCGAGGTTGTGCGGATCCGTGACCGAATCCAGCACCAGAAACAGCGGAGCTTCTTCGCGGGACCAGCCATCGAGACGCAGCTTGAGGCCGGTCTCGTTCTCGGTGGCCAGCGGTGCACACAGCGCGACCAGTCCCTGATGGGCACCACCGCCGACGGCCAGTGCATCCAGCTCCTCGCGTGCCTTCAAGGTGACGCGCGAGCCGGCGGCACGTGCCTGCTCGATGATCTCGCTCAGGCGCAGCTCGGCCTCGCCCGCCTGCACCCACAGCTCACTGGGCGCACGATCTCTTGCCAGCAAGGCTTCCACCGCGTGCACGCCATAGACGGCTTCCAGCCCACCAGGGATCTTCGGCGCGGTGGCGCGTGCGCCGCCCTTGCGTGCCCCGCCACGCTCGTGACGCTGAGCACCGCTGCGCTCACCTCGGGAATGCTCACTTCTGGCGTGGCTAGCACGCTCGCCGGCGGGCTTGCCGCGGCCGGGCTTGCGCCCCTTGTCCTGACTCATTGTGCCTTCCTGACTGATGACCCGATGGGCCCTGTCACATTGACGGAAACTGAGCTGCCGCCGAGGCGACAGCCTTGAAATCGTGCAGCCTGACGACTGCCCAACGCATCAGCCCCGACCGGAGCCGGGGCTGATGCAATGACGCGCGAGGAGCCGAGCAGAAATCAGCTACGGCCGTTACCGCGCCGCCCGCGCGAGCGCGAACCCCGCTTGCGCGACGGATCGTCCTTGCCAGCAGCGCCCATCGGCGCGACCGGCGCGAATGGGCTGTCGGCAGATTCCGGGCCACTCGGCACAGCTGGACGCGCTGCCGCCGGCGCTTCAGGCGCAGACTGACGCTCATTGCTGGCGGACGGTTTGCGCTCACCACGACCTGAACGATCATTGCGCTCGCCACGCTCACTGCGCGGCTTGCGCGGCGGACGCTCGCCTGCCGGCTTTTCCGCCGCAGCCGCGTTGCCATTGCCTTCCTGACTGACTTCCTCGGTCAGGGACTTGAGGCGTTCGCGCTCACGCTTGCCGGGACGCCCCTTGGCGGCGGACTCCTTGCTGGCGGAACCACCCTTGCCGGCTGCCGGCTTGTCGCCCTCGCTGCTGCGTGCCTTGCGCGGCTTGCGCTTGGGACGCGGCGTCGGATCGCTGAGCATGAAGTCGATCTTGCGCTCATCCATGTCGACACGGGCCACCTGGACGGTGACACCATCACCGAGACCATAGCTGACGCCGGCACGCTCACCCTTGAGGCGATGCTTCTCGGCCTCGTAGTGGTAGTAGTCGGACGGCAGCGAGGAGATGTGCAGCAGGCCTTCGACGTAGTAGGCATCCAGCCGCACGAACAGGCCGAACTGGGTGACCGCCGCGACGGTACCTTCCAGCACTTCCCCGACCTTGTCCTTCATGAACTCGCACTTGAGCCAGTCATTGACGTCACGCGTCGCCTCATCGGCGCGGCGCTCGGTCATCGAGCAGTGCTCACCCAGCTCGAGCATCTGCTCGAAGGTGTACGGGCACCACTTGGTCGGGCGCTCGGTCACGGCATCTTCGGCGCGCAGCACGGTGTCAGTCTTGCGCGGACCACGGATGACGGAACGAATTGCACGGTGTACCAGCAGATCCGGATAACGACGGATCGGCGAGGTGAAGTGCGCGTAGGCATCGTAGGCCAGACCGAAGTGACCTTCGTTCTGCGGCGAGTAGACCGCCTGGGTCATGCTGCGCAGCATCACGGTCTGGATGATGTCGAGGTCCGGACGTTCGGCGATCGAGGCACGCAGTGCCTGGAAGTCCTTGGGTGCCGGTTCGTCACCGCCTTCCAGCGTCAGGCCCAGCTCACCCAGGAAGGCGCGCAGGTTGTTCAGGCGCTCCGGTGCCGGCTGCTTGTGGACACGATAGAGGGCCGGGAGATCGTGCTCATCCAGGAAGCGTGCCGTCGCGACGTTGGCCGCCAGCATGCATTCCTCGATCAGCTTGTGCGCGTCATTGCGGGTACGCGGCACGATCTGCTCGATCTTGCGCTCATCGTTGAACAGGATCTGCGTTTCGGTGGTCTCGAAGTCGATGGCACCACGCTTGTCACGCGCCTTGCGCAGCACGCCGTACAGCGCGTGCAGGTTGTGCAGCGACGGCAGCAGTTCATTGTACTGCTGGCACAGTGCCTGACCTTCCTCACTTTCCGGGTCGGTCAGCATGGTGCCGACCTTCTCGTAGGTCAGGCGTGCATGCGAGCGAATCACGGCTTCGAAGAAGCGGTAGTCGAGCATCTCGCCACTGCTGGCAGAGATGGTCAGCTCACAGACCAGCGTCAGACGATCGACATGCGGGTTGAGCGAGCACAGACCGTTGGAGAGCAGCTCCGGCAGCATCGGCACGACCTGACCCGGGAAATACACCGAGTTGCCGCGCACGTAGGCTTCCTGATCCAGCGGACTGCCACCACGCACGTAGTGGGAGACGTCGGCGATGGCGACCAGCAGCTTCCAGTTGCCGTTGTCGTCCTGCCAGGCACAGACGGCGTCATCGAAGTCCTTCGCGTCTTCGCCATCGATGGTGACCAGCGGCGTCTCGCGCAGGTCGATGCGGCCCTTCTTGTCTTCTTCCAACACCTCGGCGGAGATGGTCGAGATCTGGTCTTCGACTTCCGGCGGGAATTCGCTGGGAATATCGTGGGAGCGGATCGCGATATCGATTTCCATGCCCGGGTCCATGCGCTCACCAAGCACCTCGACCACTTCACCCACTGGCTGTACGCGCGTGGCGGGCTGCTGAGTGATGCGCACGGACACCACCTGACCGTCCTTGGCACCATTGGCCACACGGTTGGGGATGATGACTTCCTGCGCGATGCGCGAGTTCTCGGGAATCAGCACACCGAAATCCGGCTCAGACTGACGATAGATGCCGACCAGGGTCTGGGTGTTGCGCGCCAGCACCTCGACGATGGTGATCTCGTCGCGGCCACGACGATCACGGCCGCTGACGCGAGCCAGCACCTGATCACCATGGAAGACACGACGCATCTGGCGCGGCGGCACGGCGAGGTCCGGCTTGACGCCATCTTCGCGCGCCAGGAAGCCGAAGCCATCGCGGTGACCGACGACGCGGCCACGGATCAGGTCCAGCTTGTCGATCAGGGCATAGGCACCGCGTCGATTGCGCAGCACCTGACCATCACGCTCCATGGCATTGAGACGACGGCGAACAGCTTCCTGTTGCTCCTCGTCCTCGAAACCAAGCATGCGGCTCATGTTCTCGTGGGTAATGGGCTTGCCATACTCTTCCAGCTTGTCGAGCAAGAACTCTCGGCTGGGGATGGGCTTGTCGTACTTATGGGCTTCGCGTTCCGCGTGCGGGTCGTCGCTGAGCGTCCATTGGGTCATTAATCAGGATTCCTTGACGATGAATTCGAGACGGGCAGCGATCGCGGCACGGAATGACAGGTTGTCTCTCATCCGCGCATTATAGCCTCTACCCTTGGGCCGACCCAACCATTCCCCGCCACTCATCACGGCGGAGGGGCCATTCAATGCTCTCAATGGCGCTTCGGAGCCAGACTCTCAAGCCTGAAGACTCGCCATTTGATGAGCTTCATCTGTCTATCTCTCTCTACCCTCTGTCTATCCTCATGAAGCGAGAGAGGCTTCCTGCGGCTCGCTCAACAGGACATGAAAGAAAAAGCTTGCATTCCCGCAGTACATCCGTATTATTCGGCACCACTTGCCCAGATGGCGGAATTGGTAGACGCGCTAGCTTCAGGTGCTAGTGTCCGTATGGACGTGGAGGTTCAAGTCCTCTTCTGGGCACCAATTTCAGGTTTCATGTTGGCGTGACACACGCTAAGATGGATACCAGAAAACGGGTAAAGCATTTAAGTTTCAACGACTTGACTGCTGATCCGGGTCTGCGGACCGAAACGAGTTCTGATGTCTGCCCAGGTGGCGGAATTGGTAGACGCGCTAGCTTCAGGTGCTAGTATCCGTAAGGATGTGGAGGTTCAAGTCCTCTCCTGGGCACCACGGACGTCAGACTCACAACGAACGACCCCTGTATCGCGCTTCGCCCAGATGGCGGAATTGGTAGACGCGCTAGCTTCAGGTGCTAGTATCCGTAAGGATGTGGAGGTTCAAGTCCTCTTCTGGGCACCACGATGCGCACTCGAACAGGGAACATGGCATCCACTACCAAGGATTTCATGCTCGTTCAGCTGCAAGACTCAGCTCTTGAGACTTCAGCACACAACTTGATGCCCAGATGGCGGAATTGGTAGACGCGCTAGCTTCAGGTGCTAGTGTCCGTATGGACGTGGAGGTTCAAGTCCTCTTCTGGGCACCATCAAGTTGATATCCGATGCATCCTCGCAGCGCCTGCTGCTCACATCGCGATACTCTCCCTCGCTATATCCTGACTGACTCACCCTCTTGTTTTGCTCAGACCCACAGCGCCCTGCGTTGTCTTTCGCATGTCGCGAAGAAAATACCGCCCTCCTCATGCGCAACTTGTCCACACCCATTACTACGGCTGGCGCTGTGGATAACTCTTTTCAGCTGCACCCCTTCAGTCGGCACCTGTCCGCCGAACTCCTTCAGTACGTTCCTGTCAGTCGGACCTTGGCAGCGCGCTCAGTAACGTGATGGCATACGACTGAAACTGTCGACCTGCCAGCCATCGCGCACGACTTGCGCCTCGAGGCGCTGCTCGACGTCATCGGGAAGCTCATGGAAGAAGTCCAACCCTGTCAGAGACTCGATGCGATCGATGCTGACCAGAAAACGGTCCAGCGGCTCATCGCCCCTGACCTGCTGTGGGAAGAGAAATGCCAGCGCACGCGGCGCCTGCCGACCCGTGCCGGGCGAGATGATGATCTTGTAGAAGGCATCGGGAATCTCGATCAGATTGGGCAGCCGCTCGATACTGCCGCTGAAGACCGGCCCTGCCGTGATCCACAATGCGCCTTCGCGCGGCAGGATGCTGTCCATGATGGCGGCTTCCAGACGCTGCCAGAGCTTGCGATTCAGCGCCGGTGTCTGTGGCGAGATATTCGTCATGCGGAAAGTCTGATGCTGCGCCTTGACGCCGTAGATCTTGCCGATGGCGTAATTGGGCGCCAGGTGTCCACGGTCGTAGCCACTGTTGCGGTAGCTATCCGGCGTAACGGGCCACAGTGAGCGCCAGTCGCGCTCGAACTCGTCAGGACGCTCTCCCAGCCGCGACCCTTGAATATTCTCGAGTCGCCATGTCACCCATAACGGGTTGGCGCGCAGATCAGACCAGCCCACCAGATAGGCATCGCTGCGCAAGCCGCGCGCCAGCGTCTTCCAATCCAGCGCACGCGCCTGCGGCACACCCTGCCAGACGTAGAACTGCTGGTAGTCGCGCTCCTGCCACCACCAGAGCCCACCCCCTACCAGCGCAAACACCACGCTGACCCCGAAGCCCCGCCACAGCTTGCGACCGGCCGAGCGTATATCATCCATCACATCCAGCATCCCGCCATTTCCTTCTTGTCGTTGCAGTTACCTCGGCAAGGCATGCATTCATCATTTCGCCATGGCTCGCGGGCCACAACGGCGCCATTCACGCCCCTAGATCGATTCCATCATGCCAGAGTTCTGCCAGCGAGGCTGACGGTTGCCCCAACTCAAGCCACAATAAGCAGGCAGCACCCGCTTGATGCACCATCGGCGAGCAGAGACCTCCTGACAAATCTGCCAGAACACTGATGGCGCAGAACCTGACCACATGTTCAGCATCTGGCATGCCACCTGCATTCATGAATGCCAGCAAGCGGTCAGCAACGCCACACAGAGCTCCCTCAAGGCGCCGGTGGCCCCCGCGACACTGCAACGACTGACATGCAAGCGCCTCCTGACAGGCGAGCCGTGACCGCAGCACATCCCGACGGTTGTGCTCCATTGATGAGAAGGAATCCGACCATGGCCAATCAGAGCCGCCGTAACTTCATGCGCAACAGCCTGCTGGGGCTCGCTGCCCTGCCACTGGGCGCTGCCATACTTTCACCCCGCGCCCTTGCTGCCGACCTGCCGCGACTGGACACCTCCAATCCACAAGCCAAGGCGCTCAACTACGTGGAAGTCGCCAGTGAAGCCAAGGACCACCCCGCCTTCAAGCCGGGTTCGGACTGCGCCAACTGCATGTTCTACAAGCCCGAGAACGAAGGTTGCCAACTTTTCCCCAGCAATAGCGTCGAGCCGAAGGGCTGGTGCCAGTCCTGGACCAAGCGTCCGGCCTGAGGCGCTAAATCGAAGCTCTCCGGCTGAGAGCACGAGAGCCGATTGAGACAAGAAAACCGCCGCGAGGATGCCCTCACGGCGGTTTTTTCATGCCTGCCTCTTGCCGATCGCGCGCAGGTCAGGTCAGGCATCCCTCGACATCACCTTGATCCACCATGAGCTTCACCTCAAGCCCTGTCAGCCGGGATTGGCGTCCTCCGGCAGTGGCCACTGGTAGCGCCTTGCCACCTCATCGTTCTCCATCGACTCCAGATGGACAGGGAAGCCCCACAGCTGATGCAGATAGCGCATCACGGGGTAGACGCTGCGGGCCAGCGGGCGCCGGTCATCCTGCACATGGCGCAGGGTCAGCGAGCGATCACCGCGAATATTGGCGGCCCACACCTGGATATTCGGCTCACGATGGCTCAGTGCGTACTGCACGCAAAGCGCCTCACGAATGCGCTTGTAGCCACGACTGTCATGAATGGCATCGATGACGAGATGCTCATCGCTGTCATCATCGACCAGCGAGAACAGCTTGAGATTCCGGATCACCTTGGGCGACAGGAATTGCTGGATGAAGGACTCATCCTTGAAGTTGCGCATCGCGAAGTGCACCGTTTCCAGCCAGTCGCTGCCGGCGATATCCGGGAACCACTCACGATCCTCATCGTCAGGATTCTCACAGATACGCTTGATATCGGTGAACATCGCGAAGCCCAGCGCATAGGGATTGATGCCGTTGTAATGCGGGTGATCGAAGCCGGGCTGCTGCACCACCGAGGTATGCGACTGCAGGAACTCGAGAATCACGCCCTCACTGATCAACCCCTCATCGTAGAGCTGATTCATGATGGTGTAGTGCCAGAAGCACGCCCAGCCCTCATTCATCACCTGCGTCTGGCGCTGCGGATAGAAATATTGTGCCAGCTTGCGCACGATGCGTACCAGCTCGCGCTGCCAGGGTTCCAGCAACGGGGCATTCTTCTCGATGAAATAGAGCAGGTTCTCCTGAGGCTCTGGCGGATAGCGGCCGCGACGATGCAGACCGAGAGGGTCATTCACCTCATCGACCACCTCATCCTCTTCGCCCGCCTGGGGAATCGTGGTCCACAGCGCATTCACCTGGGCCTGCAGGTAGGCCTCACGCTCCTGCTGACGCTGGACCTCCTCTTCCGGCGAGATGGCCGAAGGACGCTTGTAGCGATCCACGCCATAGTTCTGCAGTGCATGGCAGGCATCGAGCAGCTGCTCGACGGCGTCCACGCCATGACGCTCCTCGCACTCGGACACGTATTTCCGCGCGAAGACGAGGTAGTCGATGATCGCCGAGGCATCCGTCCAGGTGCGGAACAGATAATTGCCCTTGAAGAAGCTGTTGTGGCCATAGCAGGCATGCGCCATGACCAGAATCTGCATCATCAGGGTGTTCTCTTCCATCAGATAGGCGATGCACGGGTCGGAATTGATCACCAGTTCATAGGCCAGCCCCATCTGCCCTCGCCGATACGCCTGCTCCACCGACAGGAACTGCTTGCCGAACGACCAATGATGATAGCCGACCGGCATGCCGATGCTGGCGTAGGCATCCATCATCTGCTCGGATGTGATCACCTCGATCTGGTTGGGGTAGATATCCAGCTTGTACTGCGCGGCGATGCGCGCGATCTCGCCTTCGAAGTGCTCGAGCAGTTCGAAGGTCCAATCCGACCCGCTGGCCGGCTGGGTATCTTCCAGCCGGCTATCAATGCGCTTGTTCATTCGGTCATCAAGACCGCCATCAAGACCATGACTCATGAGGCCTCCTGACCCGGCGCGACTGCCGGGCACGTCGCATGATGTGATCAGGCGCTGATGCGGCGCTTGAACAGCTCGCGGAACACCGGGTAGATATCACCTGCCTCGACGATCTGCTGCATGGCAAAGCGTTCCGGAAATTCCGCCTCGACCCGCTCGTACTCCTCCCATAGCGCCTGATGGGCATGCGGCGTGATCTCCACATAGGCGTAGTACTGCAGGCGCGGCATCAGCTTCTTGATCATCAGTTCGCGACAGTTGGTGGAATCGTCGTCCCAGTTGTCGCCATCCGAGGCCTGTGCCACGTAGAGATTCCACTCACCGGCCGGATAGCGCGATTCAATCACCTCATCGAGCAGCGTGAGGGCACTGGACACGATGGTGCCGCCGGTCTCGCGGGAGTAGAAGAACTCCTCCTCGTCAACCTCCTTGGCAGCGGTGTGGTGACGGATGAAGACAAGCTCGACCTTCTCGTAGTTGCGCTCCAGAAACAGATACAGCAACAGGAAGAAGCGCTTGCCGATGTCCTTGTGCGCCTGGGTCATCGACCCCGAGACATCCATCACGCAGAACATCACTGCCTTGTTGGACGGCATCGGCTGATTGATGAGGTGGTTGTAGCGCAGATCATAGGTATCGAGGAACGGCACCGCCTTGAGGCGCGCCTCGAGCCGCTCGATTTCCGCCTTGAGCTCACTGATGCGCACCTTGTTGCGCAGCACCGGGTCCTTGCGCTCCTCCTGCTCCAGCGCTTCGACAGCCTCCTTCAGCGCCCGCTTGATCGGGGAACGCATCGCGATGCGCCGCGCCTGCGCCGAGCGCATCGAGCGCACGATGTTGATACGTGCCGGTGTGCCGTCACGCGCGATCCCCGCGCGCACCGGGCGCACCTCTTCCATGTCCGCGATCTGCTTGCGTTCCAGATGCGGCAGTTCCAGCCCGTCGAAGACGAACTCGAGAAATTCCTCACGCGACAGGGTGAAGGCAAAGTCATCTTCCCCCTCGCCCTGGTTGGAGGCCTGACCCTCGCCACTGCCGCCTCCTCCACCACCGCCGCCGGGACGGCGCATGCGGTCTCCTTCGACAAATTCCTTGTTGCCGGGATTGATCACACGCCGCTTGCCACCCTGACCGTGCTGGAAGACCGGCTCGGAAATGTCACGCGTCGGGATGGAGACTTCCTCGCCGCGCTCCATGTCGGTGATGGAGCGCCGATTGACGGCATCCTCCACTGCCCGCTTGATATGACTGCGATAGCGCCGAATGAAGCGCTGTCGATTCACTGCACTCTTGTTGCGTGCATTGCTGCGTCGATCAATGAAATAACTCATTCGCCCTCCTTGCCGGCCCCGCCCTCAGCGGATGACCGGATGGCAAGTGCCGGCGGCAATCTTGCCCGCCGGCAGGCCTGTCGTCAGTCGGCAGGGCTTACTGCGACTTGCGTACGCGCAGGTACCATTCGGACAACAGGCGCACCTGCTTCTCGGTGTAGCCACGATCCACCATGCGCGCCACGAAGTCCTCGTGCTTGCGCTGGTCGGATGCAGAGGCCTTGGCATTGAAGGAGATGACCGGCAGCAGCTCTTCGGTATTGGCGAACATCTTCTTCTCGATCACCGCACGCAGCTTCTCGTAGGACTGCCAGCTCGGGTTGGTACCGTTGTTCTGCGCCCGTGCGCGCAGCACGAAGTTGACCACCTCGTGACGGAAATCCTTCGGGTTGGAGATGCCCGCCGGCTTCTCGATCTTCTCCAGCTCCTCGTTGAGTGACTGACGGTCCAGCAGCTCGCCGGTCTCGGGATCACGATACTCCTGCTCCTGGATCCAGAAGTCGGCATAGGTCACATAGCGATCGAAGATGTTCTGCCCATACTCGGAGTAGGACTCGAGGTAGGCGGTCTGGATCTCCTTGCCGATGAAGTCGACGTAGCGGGGCGCCAGGTATTCCTTGATATAGCGCAGGTAGCGCTCGTGGGTTTCCTTGGGCAGCTGCTCCTGATCGAGGCGCTGCTCCAGCACGTAGAGCAGATGGACCGGGTTGGCCGCGACCTCACTGGCATCGAAGTTGAAGACCTTGGAGAGAATCTTGAAGGCGAAGCGCGTCGAGAGCCCATCCATCCCCTCGTCGACACCGGCGCTGTCGCGGTATTCCTGAATCGACTTGGCGCGCGGATCGGTATCCTTGAGGTTCTCGCCATCATAGATGCGCATCTTCGAGTAGACGCTGGAGTTCTCCGGCTCACGCAACCGCGACAGCACGATGAACTGGGACAGCATGCGCAGCGTATCCGGGGCACAGGGTGCCTGGTTCAGCGACGAATGCTCCAGCAGCTTGGCGTAGATCTTAACCTCCTCGGAGGCGCGCAGACAGTAAGGCACCTTGACGATATAGACGCGATCGAGGAAGGCCTCGTTGTTGCGATTGTTGCGAAAGGCCTGCCACTCGCTCTCGTTGGAGTGCGCCAGCACCACGCCATCGAAGGGAATCGCCCCCATGCCTTCCGTCGGGTTGTAATTGCCCTCCTGGGTCGCGGTCAGCAGCGGGTGCAGCACCTTGATCGGCGCCTTGAACATCTCGACGAATTCCATCAGCCCCTGGTTGGCCTTGCACAGCCCGCCGGAGAAGCTGTAGGCATCCGGGTCATCCTGGGCATAGAGCTCCAGCTGACGGATATCGACCTTGCCGACCAGCGCGGAAATGTCCTGGTTGTTGTCATCGCCCGGCTCGGTCTTGGAGATACCGATCTGATTGAGGCGCGAGGGGTAGAGTTTGACGACGCGGAACTTGCTGATATCACCGCCATACTCCTTGAGACGCTTGGCGGCCCACGGCGACATGGCACTGCGCATGCAGCGCTGGGGGATGCCGTACTCCTTCTCGATCAGCTCGCCATCTTCCTCCGGCGAGAACAGCCCCAGCGGAGACTCGAAGACAGGCGAGCCCTTGATGGCATAGAAGGGAATCTGCTCCATCAGCAGCTTGAGACGCTCCGCCAGAGACGACTTGCCGCCGCCCACGGGACCGAGCAGATACAGGATCTGCTTGCGCTCTTCCAATCCCTGCGCCGCATGCCGGAAGTAGGAAACGATCTGCTCGATAGCCTCTTCCATGCCATAGAACTCGGCAAAGCTTGGATAACGGCGGATCAGCTTGTTGGAAAAGATACGGGAAAGACTGGGGTCCTTGGCGGTATCGATGACCTCCGGTTCACCGATGGCCGCCAGCATGCGCTCGGCAGCGCTGGCGTAGGCAGTAGTGTCCTGCCGGCACAACTCCAGGTACTCCTGGAGACTCATCTCTTCTTGCTGAATCCGCTCATAGCGGCTCTGCACGTGATCGAAGATGCTCATGGAAGCCTCCTTGTCGCGACATCAATCGCTGGGACCATCGCCGGGCCCACTCAAATAAGACCGCAATATTCGCTCGCCCGCTCAGCCGGTATAGCGTACGCAGGACGACTGCCTCGGCGTGTTTATCAGCATAGGTCGATATAGGGTGCTGATGTCCAATACAGTGAATGAATGCATTCAACGAACTTTCCGCCAGCGGAGCCAGTTCTGCCAAGCACCACAGGATCTACGGCAGCCAGTGGGTCAGCAGGCACTACGATGGCGCCTGAACACCCCTGGCAACGCGTTGAAGAAAGCTTCAAAAGACGCGAAAACTCGACCAATGCTTCTGCTGTCGCGGATGATTCACTCATGCCATGTTGCACCGCAGCACACCTTGAGCATAGGAACAGACTGACGGTTGACGCCAGTCACTCTCACGCCCAAGCGACGCTGCACACCAGCCCGCCAAGCAATAATGGCCGCGCCCACACCTCGCATCCGACCACCTCCGTCACTCTTCATGCAGTCTCCTGACTCATCACAGAGGCCATGAAAACAACGACTGGCGACGGAGTGGCTACCAACCTGATCAGTCTCTTGCCTCAGTCACGCATGACGGTGATCAGACCGGACAGCAGGCCACAAAAAAATCCCCACCGCCGGGGCGATGGGGATCTCGAGGGAGGCGCTCACGCCTTCGGCACTGCCTGTATCAAGGAACTCACAGCACGTCGCGAATATCCTTGAGCAAGGCGTCGAGCAGCTCAGTGGTGGTATTCCAGGAGCACACGAAGCGCGCACCACCCGCACCGATGAAAGTATAGAAGGTCCAGCCACGCTCACGCAGTGCCGACAGCACGTGCTCCGGGAAGCTGGCGAACACGCTGTTGGCTTCACTGGGGAACAGCAACTCGATGCCCTCCAGCGCCTCGAGACGCTCAGCCAGATACTGCGCCATGCCATTCGCATGGCGGGCGTTGTTCAGCCAGACATCATTTTCCAGCAGCCCCATCCAGGGTGCCGCGATGAAGCGCATCTTGGAGGCCAGTTGTCCGGCCTGCTTGCAGCGATAATCGAAATCGCGTGCCAGCTTGCGATCGAAGAAGATCACCGCCTCCCCCATGGCCAGACCATTCTTGGTGCCGGAGAAGCACAGCACGTCCACACCCGCCTTCCAGGTCAGCTCTGCCGGCGAGACGCCCAGCGCGGCGCAGGCATTGGCGAAGCGAGCGCCATCCATATGGATCTGCAGATCATGACGGTCCGCCACCTCACGAATCGCCTGCAGTTCCTCCAGGCTGTAGACGGTGCCGACCTCGGTACACTGGGTCAGGGAGATCACGCGCGGACGCGGATAGTGGATATCACTGCGCTTGGTGACCAGCTGCTCGATGCCTTCGGGCGTCAGCTTGCCGTCGGGGCCCGGCGCATTGAGCAACTTGGAGCCGTTGGAGAAGAACTCCGGCCCACCGCATTCATCGGTCTCGATATGGGCCAGTTCGTGGCAGATGACACTGTGGTAGGACTGGCACAGATGGGCCAGCGACAGGGAGTTGGCGGCGGTGCCATTGAAGACGAAGAATACCTCGCACTCGGTCTCGAACAGCTGACGAAAGCTGTCGGTAACCTGCTGCGTCCAGCGGTCATTGCCGTAGGCGAGATCGTCATCACGATTGGCCTGCATCATGTACGCCATCGCCTCGGGACAGATACCGGACGTGTTGTCACTGGCCAGAAAGCGTGAAGTGCACGTTTCATCGGCAGCAGAGGTCGCAGCGGGGGTCGGGGCAATGGCGTCAGTCGTCATGGGGATTTCCAGAGCGAGACAGGGGATCACCCTGTCCGGTGAAACAGACACGGCTCCCGGATGGCAGGAGCCGCTGCAGAAACCCCATCATAACAGCGCTGCACGCCGTCGCCAGTGGCAGGTGAATGCTGCACGCAAGCCACCGGCTGGCGCCTCGCAGGATGAGACGCGCCAGATGACGCTCACCTAGCCAGCCCCCTCAGATGGCCTGCAACGCCGGATACCCTCGCCGCCCCTGCAAGCCCCCGCTATGCAGCACGCGAATGCGCGTACCGCGTGCGATCAGACCATTGGCAAGATGATGTGCCAGCGCCGCAAACAGCTTGGCGGTATAGACCGGCTCCACCGCAACGCCCGTCTCGGCCTCGAAGCGCTGAATGAACCGGATCAACCAATCGGGCGCCTTGGCAAAGCCGCCGGCCTGCGCTCCCAACCACAAGCCCCATTCCGGCGTCTTCTGCTGGCTGCCGCCACTCTCTGCCAGCAGGCGACGCACACGATGATAGAGCTGATCACCATGATTCATGGTTGGCACCCCAATGACTCTCAGCCCATCGCGCTCGCCCAGCGCACTCAGCACCCCGGCAAGCGTCGTGCCGCTGCCACAGGCCAGCAGCACCAGCTGAGGCGCGGATTCGCCCGCCACCGGTTCGGCCAGCGCCTGGGCCAACGGTGCAAGCCCAGCGACGCCCTCCACGCAACCGCCACCCTCGGGAATCCAGACCCCCTCGCCATGGCGGCTGGCAAAATCAGGCTGGTCGCGCTGCCGGTACTCGGCTCGCGAGACGAAACTCAAGCGCATGCCATTGTCGCGTGCATCGGCGAGCGTGGGCGTCAGCGGTGCTTCAGGGTGCCCGCGTACCAGGCCATGCGTCTCGATGCCCAGTCTGGCCCCCGCCGCCGCCAGCGCATGCAGATGGTTCGACCAACCACCCCCACAGCTGATGATGCCACGCCTCTCGCTCAACGCCCTGGCCAGCGGCAGGCGCAACTTCCAGGCCTTGTTGCCGGAAATCTCGCTGTCCAGCGTGTCGGCGCGCAGGCACTCGACGATCACACCGGCTTCGTCGGCCAGCGGCCACGTCAGGCGCTCGACCGCTGGCGGCGTGAACAGATCCAGCAGGCTGTCCAGTGTCTCGGCTACCGGCGGGGAGGCGGCCTGCGACGATGAAGCCCGAGCGTCCTCCCTGTGTGGCGGCAAAGGACTGTCCTCGGTGTCCGGCATCAGAGCCTCAGCGGTGGCATGGCGTGAGGCGGCAGCGTGCGGTGACATGAGCAGATCCCATCGTGGCGGCAAGGCAGAGACCAGAGCGCGTCGAGCCGCTGACGCGGCGTCCGAGACAAACTCTGAAGACGACAAAGCCACCACGGAGGCACATGCAGCAAAGGGCACGGCGTCCGCGGTGGCTTCCATCAGTCTAGCAGTGGTCAGGCTCAGCTCAACGCTGAATATCCCCATGCGTGATCGCGGTCAACTCAAAGGGCAGCGGCCGCCATGGTGCCCTGCGCGATCGCGCGCTTGGCATCCAGCTCTGCCGCCTTGTCGGCGCCCCCGATGATATGCAGCTCCACCCCCGCCGCCTCCAGAGGCGCCTTGAGTTCCAGCACCGAATCCTGCCCGGCGCACAGCACGATGCTGTCCAGCGCCAGATGCTGCTCTTCGCCATCGAGGCTCACGGTCAGGCCTTCGCTGTCGATCGAGCGATACTCACAGCCGGCAACCATCTTGACGCCACGCTGCTTGAGGGTCGCGCGATGCACCCAGCCAGTGGTCTTGCCCAGCCCCTTGCCGGGCTTGGAGGTCTTGCGCTGCAGCAGCCACACTTCACGCGGCGCCTGCGGCACCACGGGTGCCTTGAGGCCGCCGGGCGTGCTGACCGAGAGATCCACCCCCCACTCCTCGCACCACAGCTCACCATCCAGCGAGGGCGACGGCTCGACGTGAGTCATCAGCTCCGCGACATCGAAGCCGATCCCGCCAGCCCCGATCAACGCCACGCGCCGCCCGACCCGCTCCGGCGCACTGATCGCCTCGGCATAGCTGAGCACCTGCCCCCGCTCGATACCGGCTTCGACACCCTCGATATCCGGCGTCCGCGCCTTCACGCCCGAGGCCAGAATCACGGCATCGAATTCCGCCAGCATCTCGGCGGTGGCGCGGGTATTGAGTCGCACCTCGACCCCACAACGCACCAGCTTCTCGTTGAAGTAACGCAGTGTCTCGTCGAACTCTTCCTTGCCGGGAATACGACGCGCGAAATTGAACTGGCCACCCACCTCGGACTGCGCCTCGAACAGTACCACCTCGTGACCACGCTCGGCCGCCGTCACGGCAGCAGACAGTCCCGCCGGCCCTGCGCCCACCACTGCCACGCGACGCTCATGTCGCGCAGGCTCGATCACCATCTCAGTTTCATGACAGGCGCGCGGATTGACCAGGCACGAGGTCAATTTCATCTGGAAGGTGTGATCGAGACACGCCTGATTGCAGGCGATGCAGGTATTGATGATGGCAGCATCGTCCGCCCTGGCCTTGCTGACCCATTGCGGGTCCGCCAGGAACGGTCGCGCCATCGACACCATGTCAGCATGGCCCTCGGCCAGCACCGACTCGGCAACCTTGGGCATGTTGATGCGATTGGTGGTGATCAGCGGCAGGCTGAGTTCCTGCTTCATGCGCTGGGTCAGCCCCGTGAAGACAGCGCGCGGCACGCTGGTGACGATGGTCGGCACGCGCGCCTCATGCCAGCCGATGCCGGTATTGATCAGACTTGCCCCCGCCGCCTCGATGGCCTTGCCAAGCGCGACCACTTCCTCCCAGGTGCTGCCCTCATCGACCAGATCCAGCATCGAGAGGCGATAGATGATCAGGAAGTCCTCACCCAGTGCGGCGCGAATGCCCGCGACGATCTCCACCGCCAGGCGGATGCGATTCTCGAAGCTGCCACCATACTCATCCTCGCGCTGATTGGTGCGCCGACAGATGAACTGGTTGATGAAATAGCCTTCCGAGCCCATCACCTCGACGCCGTCATAGCCGGCCTCGCGTGCCAGGCTGGCGCAGCGCACGTAATCGGCGATCTGCTCCTTGACCTCTGACGTGCTCAGCGCATGTGGCGTGAAGGGGTTGATCGGCGCCTGAATCGCCGAGGGCGCGACCTGATCCGGTGAGTAGGCATAACGCCCTGCGTGCAGAATCTGCAGACAGATGCGTCCATCCTCGGCGTGCACCGCCTCGGTGACCTCGCGATGGTGCTCCGCCTCCTCCGGGGTGGTCAGCTTCGCGGCCCCCTGCATGACAGCCCCTTCCGCATTCGGCGCGATACCGCCCGTGACGATCAGCGCCACCCCGTGGCGCGCACGCTCACGATAGAACGCCGCCAGGCGCGCGAAGCCATTGGGAGTCTCCTCAAGCCCCGTGTGCATCGAGCCCATCAACACACGGTTCTTGAGCGTGATGTGGCCCAACGTCAGCGGACGGAAGATATTCGGATAGGCAGTCATTGCGGTCTCTCCTTGGCTGTCTCGAGCACCTCGGACAATCATTGTTATATCGCGCCGCCGCCACTCTCATCAGCAACACTCATGAGTCATGGTCATCAGTAACAGGTTGTCAGGACATCAATGACTGATGACAAGTGGCAAACGGTCGTATGAAACGGATGATCCCAGTGTAGAGCATCGCGCCATGGGCTCAATACTCCCAAAGGCCACATTGCGAATGACACCAGTGATGACATCAGCGAGATGAACAACCGCGCAGGACACCCAGCAACGGGGAAAGAGCGAAATGTCGTGTTGTGCCCAGGGAAGGCCGACGAGACCGGAACATGACCAGGTCAACGAAAAGGAGAGAGGAAAGGGGAAAGAGGCAAGAACAGGAGACAAGCAGGCCGGGCCTGTACTGAAGACATTCCGACAGCCAGAAACGCAAAAACCCGAGCTCGAAAGCTCGGGTTTCACGAATTCTTGTAGATCGAATGGCGGACCGGACGGGACTCGAACCCGCGACCTCCGGCGTGACAGGCCGGCATTCTAACCAACTGAACTACCGGTCCGCATTGGTGGGTGATACTGGATTCGAACCAGTGACCCCAAGCATGTGAAGCTTGTGCTCTAACCAACTGAGCTAATCACCCAACACAAACGATCTTTGCTGCAAGCAGCGGTGACATCTCGCGATTCTGATGGCGGACCGGACGGGACTCGAACCCGCGACCTCCGGCGTGACAGGCCGGCATTCTAACCAACTGAACTACCGGTCCACTTCAGAACAACTCAACATCGGGCGCATGACAAACGAGAATGGCGGACCGGACGGGACTCGAACCCGCGACCTCCGGCGTGACAGGCCGGCATTCTAACCAACTGAACTACCGGTCCACGACAATCGTTTGCTTCTGCTGACGAACCAGGCCATTTAATCAAGTAACGCTTTGAAAAGCAATGACTTTTTTCAAATGGTGGGTGGTACTGGGTTCGAACCAGTGACCCCCAGCTTGTAAGGCTGGTGCTCTACCAACTGAGCTAACCACCCCTGTCTCGTTGGCGCTGCATTCTACGGAATCCGGCCCATGAGTCAATACTTTTTTTACGCGCAATTTCAGCAATCGTCCGCGACAGAGTATTGATAAGACAGGACTTTCCCGCCGCATATCGCCTGCAGGCCAGTAAACATCAGCGTTGCGTCATCATTCTGACATGCCGCTGTCGCCGTCGAAGGCCAGGGTAATGCCCCTCGCATGGTGGCGATTCACTACCGTTTTCCGCCCAGAGCCGGGTGATTGGCCAAGGCCTGCGCCGCACGCGAAATCAGTCCTTCTCGAGTCTTACCACTCGCTTTTCGTGGCTTGAAATCATGTTCGCCATCATTCAGCCAAAGCAAAGTGAGGTTTTCCGGCAACGGATATGCCGTCACTTCCTCTCGAGTTCCGAAGGGATCGCGGCTGCCCTGACAGATCACGCCGGCCATCGGGATATCCGGCAGATGGTCGATGCGCAACTTGTCGGGCTTGCCCGTGGGATGAAACGGATAGCCCAGCGCGTACCACCCGACCGGCAACGGCGCATGCGCCGCCCGGGTCAACTCCACCAGCAGATGGGAGGCCACACGACTGCCCATCGACTTGCCGCCGACCAGCCAGGGCAGCGATCGCAAGGCGTCGACGGCCGCCACACACGCCATCAGCGCCTGACACCAGCGTGCCATCTCCTCGATCAGCCCGGGCAGCCGGGGCGGCGGCCTGCGGCGACGCTCGCAGCGCATCCTGACGAGATAGCCGAAATCGAATGCCAGCCACGCCATGTCCTGCATCAGGCAGGCAGCAGCGAACCGTTGATGGAAGTCGGTCTCACGCCCGGCGCCGGCACCATGCGCATGCAACAGCAGGGCACGCCCCGGTCGTCCATGGATCTCAAGCGGCCCTAGTTCCGCCAACCAGCCTCGCCACGGCCCTCGCGCGGCCAGCGCGTCGTGGGACATGGTCTGGCGAGCAGCAAGCTCCGAGGCGACATCAGCCAGGCTGGCGACACGAAAGCCTTCCTCGGCGTAAGGGCTGGGGACCTCAGCCGTATTGGACGCATTGGCATCTTCGTCCGATGATGAAGTGACGGCGGGCAAGCGAAACTCTCCTGTTGATCTCGTACGGCTCGCGCCAGACAACGCTGGAACCGATGAGGGTAAACGCTGCATTCCAGCGCGAGGGATGGCCTGTCAGTCGGTCATGGTCGCGCGTGATATCGGTCAGCGCCAGCCCTGCCGCCCTGAACAGTGGCGTCAGTGATATGGCCGCTCCCGCAGCGCCACTTCCAGCACCGTCACCATCAGCACTGCGCTTTCGCCCACTGCCGACGAGGTCGTGATATGCGTACAGCTCTTGAGGCTTCGGCCTGCCAACCCCGCGTGAACCATCACCACGTGAACCATGATTTTGCTCGCATGGCTGTCATCTGGGGCCTGCTCAGCCTCTGTCTGGCCGTATGGCTCAACCTCATCTGGCTATGGCCCTCGCTGGGGCCGGAAGTGGCCTGGCTGAGCTACGGCCGCCTCGCCCCCTTGCAGCACCACCTGCTGCTCTACGGTCTGGGCGGCTCGGCAGTGATCGCCGGCGGCTACTCCATCGCCATGCACAGTATCCGGCAACGCGAATCACGCACGGACGCCAAGACGGCGATACCGGATATCCCACCGCCCCCCTTCACGCTCAAGCTGATGCATTTCACCTTCCTCGGCTGGCAGGCCGTGGTCGCGCTCGGCGCACTGGCGATAGTCGCGGGCTACTCCTCGGGCCAGTACATGGCCGAAGCGCCCTGGCTCGTCGATCTCCTGATGACCCTCGTCTGGCTGGCCGTGGCGTGGGTCTTCTTCACGGTGCTGGAACAACGCACGCTACGTCGTCTGCCGGTGGCCTGCTGGTACTTCATCGCTGGCCTGATGCTGGTGTTGATGCAGCATGTTTTGATCTCGCTCAGCGTGCCGATCGGCCTGCTGGAATCGATACCGCTCTTCACGGGCAGCCTCGAGGCACTGATTCAGCGCTGGCAGGCAGGGCCACTCCCCGGCGGCATGTTCGCATTCGGCGTCATTGCCTTGCTCCATCACATGGTGACGAGCCGCTCGCGGCTGCCGCTCTACTCGCATCGGCTGGCCGCCACCAGCTTCTGGATGCTGGTGCTGCTGGTGACATGGGGAGGTGCTCCGCTACTGTTCGCGAGCGCCCTGCCGGCCTGGAGCCAGACGCTGGGCATGGCGATGGGCATCCTGCTGCTGGCGCCGGGGCTGGCACTCAGCCTCAATGGCCTGATGACACTCAAGGAGGATTGGCACTCACTGCGCCGGGATCCACTGATCGGCCTGCTGGCGGTAGCTCTGGTCAGCTTCGCCCTTGCGGTACTTGAATACAGCCTGCTGTCACTGCCGACACTCAATGCCCTGACCTTCAGTGCCGCCAACAGTCTGTCGCCGGCAGCAAGCCTGGGGGTGGTCGCGACAGTCGCCATCGTGATGGCCTATCACCTGCTGCCCCCGATGCGCTCCCTTGCGCTGCTCAAGACTCACGCCCTGCTGGCCATCATCGGCACCCTGCTGTGCCTTGCCGCCAGCTGGGCCACCACGCTGCTTCAAGGCAGCATGTGGCATGTGCTGGCAGATGACGGCAGGCCGCTATACACCTTGAGCGAGGTACTGGAAGCGGCCCGCATGCCGATGATGATCTCGCTGGGTGGGCTCGCCTGCTGGGCGCTCGGCATGCTACTGATGCTTCTCAACGTGACGCGCACCCTGGCTGATCACAAGAGCGAACGCCAAGCCGCTCATGAGCGCCGGCTCCCCAATTCCGGCTCGCGGAAGGCATCATCAGAACCTGCCACGCCCTCTGCGCCCCCCTCTACCACGCCCCCTGCCACATCCTCGGGAGGGCACTACGCATGAGACATGTCCTGCTCGAACGTCACGCCGGCCTGATGACGGCACTATGTCTGCTCACCATGAGCCTTGGCGCCCTCGCCCAGCTGGTACCGCTCGGGGCTCACCCCAGCCTCGCCAGCGCGCCTGAAGATCTCAGACCGCTGAGCGCCCTGGCGCTGGAGGGTCAGCGCATCTACCAACGCGAGGGCTGTCAGCAGTGCCATACACGCATGGTGCGCGATCTGACTGGCGACACGGCGCGCCACAGCGAGGCGACGACCGCACGGGAGCGCTACTACGGCCGCCCTTCGCTATGGGGCGCCGAGCGCCGGGGGACGGATTTGAGCCAGCTGCCTGCGCAGCATGACGATGCCTGGCAGCGCCTGCACCTGCATGACCCGCGCGGCCAGGTGCCGGGCTCAGCGATGCCTGCCTATCCGTGGCTGTTCGAGCGGGCGTTGAGCGGCGAAGGCATCGCGGCCCGCATGCGAGCCCTGCAAGGCTTGGGCGTGCCCTACGCGGAAGACGAGATTCTCGCCGCCCCCAATGACGTGCGTGGCACTGCCGAGATCACGGCGCTGCTCGCCTATCTGCAGCAGGCCGCCCCCGCGAACGGCATCGCCAGCCGTAGCCCATGACAGGACACCGCTCAGGAGACACGACATGAATCTACTGGAGGCAACTGGACTGCCCCTGTTCTGGAATCTCTGGGTGCTGGCCCTCACGCTGGGCAGCCTGGTGCTGTTCGCCATGCTGGCACTGGGCAGCCTTTCGCGCGCAGCCAGCGGTGACAACGACGAGCGCGAAGGCGATGGCCCCATGCAAGAACATCGCATCAATGGTGTACGTCAGCCTGACACACCAGCGCCACGCGTCTGGGGCATGCTGGCACTGGCGACGCTGGCCGCCGCGCTGATCCTGCTGCTCGGCGCTGCTGGCTAAGCACTGTTGGCCCAGTATTGCTGACTCACGCTTCCGGCTGAGGCAGGTCGTCGCGGTATGGCCACACTGGGCCAACCAGGCCTAAAGTTCACACACCTTGCAACGCCCACGGGTTGGGCAGGATAATGAATTAATAAAATCTAATATTATGGTGCCACGAAATTGCACTGCGCCAGCCGATGAGCGTTCAGACTCTGGCCGCTTGAGTCACTTCGGCTGAGCAGGGTAGCGGCGGGCGACAAGGCCCCGCCCCACCATTCGTCGTGCCCGATAGACCCCTCCCGCTGCCCTGCCCCAGGAGTAGCGGTGACATTCCTCAGGAGAGTCACCATGACGGCCAATGCACAGGCATCACACCGCTTGCGCGCCCATGAAGCACGCTGCCAGACCTGTTCGCTGAGTTCACTGTGCCTGCCACTGGCACTGAACATGGAAGATATCGACCAGTTTGACGCCATCATCCGCCGTCGCGCGCCACTCAGAAAAGGGGAAGTGCTCTTCACCCAGGGCGATGCCTTCGATTGCGTCTTCACGGTGCGCTCCGGAAGCCTCAAGCAGATCACCAATGAAAACAGCGGCATGGAGCAGCTGACCGGTTTCTACCTGCCCAGCGAGCTGGCAGGGCTCGATGCCATCGACAGCAATTGCTATCCCGGCACCGCCGTGGCGCTGGAGACCACCACCGTCTGCGAGATTCCCTTCGACCGCCTCAATGCGCTCTCGGAGCAGATGCCGGAGCTGAGAACCCAGCTGTTCAAGAGCCTGAGCAAGGAGTTGCACGAAGATCGCCGCATGATGATGCTGCTGTCGCGCAAGACAGCCGATGAGCGACTGGCGAGCTTCCTGGTCAACCTGTCACAGCGCTTCCGTCGCCGTGGCTATTCGCCGTACAGCTTCCGCCTCTCGATGGCACGTGCCGATATCGGCAACTATCTGGGGCTGGCCGTCGAAACCATCAGCCGCATCCTGACTCGCTTCCAGGCCCAGGGGCTGGTCGACATTCGTGCCCGCGAGGTGCATATCCTGCATCTGGATGGCCTGATCGAACTGGCCGAAGGCGAGTGTCAGGGCGGTCGCTGATGACGCCTGCTGGCAGCACACCACGCAGCGCGGCGCGGCGCTGATCGACTGCCAGTGCGCCATTTAGGCGCTACGCAAGGATAGAAGCCCGCCGCGCAATGTGCGTGGCGGGCTTCCAACTGACAGGCCAGCCGTCAGTCGTCGTGTCAGTCATGACAACCCTGACAGTTCTGACAGTTCTGACAAAAGGGTTTGTCTCGGCCGCTCAAGCTTCGCTGGTGATCAGCGGTTCTCGAGGCGGTTATAGTCCAGCAGGCCCGCTTCGACAGGGCGATCAGCATAGTTGGTGCGCAGTACGCTGTCGGAGAACTCCCAGAAGCGCGGATCAGTCCGGCGCACCCCGATATCGGCCTGCAGGGCGCGATAGTCCTCTTCGTTCTCGAGTGACGCCACCCGCTCTGCCAGCCCCGTCAGGGTCTCAGGCGTCAGGCGCCAGAAGGCATTCGGGTAATCGCCCGCCACCCCTCGCAAGACATCGAGAGTGTCCTCTTCAGGACGGCGATTTTCCTCCTCATCGAACAGACTGGTGATGTTGGCGTGGGCGGAATTGCGCAGCACGCTGTAAAGGCGTGGCGAGTCATCACTACCATCCTCCAGCGCGACGATCGTCACCTCCGGCATCAGGCTGGCCGAGACTCCCCGCACCGCAGCGAGGGCCTGCAGCTCATGTCGCACATGATCATCCTCGACATTGCTCAGACTGCGCTCATGACCGAGTTCCGGCGCGAGACGCTCTTGCATGCGCCGCATCAGGCCAAGGCGAGCCTGGTCCGGCGATGACAGCTCCTGCGGCGTCCAGACGATGCCACTTGGTGCATCGAACTGCGGCGGCTTCTTGAACAGCAGCCCCCCAAGACCCGGGCTCACGTCGCGATACCAGCTGTCATGCACCGCCTTGCGCTCGCCTGCTGGCAACAGCACCAGCAGGTTGTTCTCGCCCTCCATGCGCAGGAAGTCCATGTATAGGCGAGTGACCAGCTGATGCCCGAGATTGCCGTAGACATCGAAGCCGGCGACCAGCAGGTAGTGGATACGCTCCAGCATCGGGTAATCGATGATCCAGCCCGTCTTGGGCACGCCGCCGACCAGTCCCTTCATCACCGCGGCATTGTCGAAGTGACGATAGATGGTCAGGGCCGCGTTGGGGTTGCGCCCCTGGCCGGGGCCGTCGGCCCAGCCGCTACCGTCCCACATCACTCGCGTATCCAGCCGCAGGTCGCCATCGAGATAGGCCTGTGACATCAGCCGCTGCTTGGCCTTGAGATAGGCGGTCTGCTTGCTCTCGAACTTGACCCAGGAGCTGATCGGCAACGCATTGCTGCTCTGCTCGGCGGGCAGGCTGAGATTCTCCCCTTCCTCGGCCAGGGTGCGCTCCACTTCCGGGTGACTGAACATCTTCGGGTCAGTGAAGCCGACCCAGAAGTGATCATTGATCACATCCACCGCGACCTGCCCGCGACAGACCGGCCCCTTGATGAAGCCCATGATGGTGTTCTGCGACTCATCGAGCATGAAGCGATAGCGTGACTCGGCCGGAATGGCCTCGAAGGTCAGGAAAGGATTCGAGGCCGTCTTGAGGTCGTAATCCGGCAGGTCATCCACCGGGTAATCCGGCGTCAGAAACAGCGCCCGCCAGCGCTTGAAGCGAGCATCGTTGAGCGCATAGGGCAGATGATTCTTGGCCAGGATCGTCGCGCGCTCCTGCCACAGACGGTAATAGACCCGCGGGCGCCCGGCGTCATCATGGGGCATGCTCGCGCGCTCATCGGCGGTGTAGGAGGCGTAGGGGGCATCGTAGGGGCGACGCGTGGAGATGCGCTTGATCGGCTCGCCCGGCGGGGTACTGGAACGCACCAGCTTGAAGAAGATCGGCCGTCCATCCGCGCCCTTGATGCCCGGGAAATACACATGGCTCAGGAAGAGGTGCTCGTAGATATAGCGATTCATCAGGCGTTGCTTGAGGCTGTCGCCATTGAAGAAGCGCTCGGCCTGCTCGATGTGCGGAATCAGCCCCTGGGGCAGCGGCGCCGGGCCCGTCATCTCGCCACCCTTGGCCAGCCAGTTCACCAGCGTGCGATGCTCGTCATCGCTGACCTGTGGCAAGGCGTAGGGCATGCCCCAATCAGGATGGTCTTCGGCAAACTTGTCATAGCCCTCGACGGGGGCACACACCTGACTGCGATTGAGCGACAGGTCGAAGCGGTCTTCCGGCAGCAGGCCGTCTTCCGTCACCGGCAGCGGTGCCTTGCGTTTCTGACTGAGCGCACGGAACAGCACACTGCCCTCCAGATTGGCAGCCGGAGAGTCGAAGCGTTCATTGAGCACCGGTGAGAAGTCCATGCTGCGCCACTGCTCGGTGGTGTCTGCATCCTCGAACATGCGCGTCAGATTGGCCGCCAGCAAGCGCGTGCCATCGTAGACCGGCGCCGGATTCATGCCGCGATCGATCCCGGCGGCCGATGACATCTTGAGCTGACAGGGAGCGTCGTAGCAGCCATGGCAGACCACACAGCGCGTCTCGATCACCGGCTTGACCTCATCCTCCCACTGGCGCCCGGCAATACTGTCGTGTGAGACCACCCGCTCACGCGGTGACGCGGGACCGAAGCGCTCATCGAGCTGATGAATCGCGACGGCACTGCAGCCCCCCAACAGTAGAACGAGCGCGATGCTCCAGCGCCAGCGCGGTATGCGCCACAGGCGTCGAAGTAGGTCCGGCATGGGGAACTCCAGCAAGAGGATGGGGTATCGGCAATCCGACAGATGATTGCGAAAGCGTACCATAAGCAGGCTCACGAACTCGCCAGGACTGCCTTTCCAAGCATAGTGAACAATGATGTCAGATTTTTTCTGGCGCCTCCGCATCCAACCTTGTTTTGACGGCGTATGACTTCATGACCCGCCTGAACGAGCTGTCTGACGCTAGCGGGTACCACGATGTTCCTGATCCATAATTCAAAAAATACGGGCCCTGCCCGATAGGAAGCCATCATGACCATGAAGAAGACCGTTACAGCCGCTACCTTCGCTGCCGCTGCCGCCGCGCTGTTCTCCACTGCCGCTCTGACCTCGCTGCCGGTGCACGCCGGTGACAATGCCGTGAAGTGCTCCGGCATCAACTCCTGCAAGGGCACCTCCGAATGCGCGACTGCCAACAGCGCCTGCAAGGGCCACAACGCCTGCAAGGGCCAGGGCTGGTCGTACACTGCCAGCGCTGAATCCTGTGTCGGCGAAGGTGGTACTGTCGTCGAGGGCTGATCCTCAGGCGCCTCTGGCGAATTACCGACGGGAGGACGGCACACCGTCCTCCCGTTCCTGATTCTGGTACTGGTTCTGGCTCTGTTTCTGTCCGGAAACATTTGCGGATGTCTTTCAGCGCTCCTGACTCGCCATCTGGCTCGCCCTTTGCCGCACCCTCTGCCTTCGCTCAGAAGAGGACTCACGCATGACGACAGCTGTCACCGCTCGCCTGCCCACGCCCGCCAGCGCCGGCATCGGTCAGGGGCTGGGCCTGCGCCCCGAGTACTACCACGAGATTCTGACGACGTTGCCGGATATCGACTGGTTCGAGGCCATCAGCGAGAACTACATGGGCCACGGCGCCAGCGAATCCGGTGCCCTGAGCGGAGGTGGACTGAGCGCCGGCGGCAAACCACTTCATCATCTCGAGCGTGTCCGCGAGCACTATCCCATCGCCTTGCATGGCGTCTCGCTGTCCATCGGTGGCAGCCATCCCATCGACAGCCGTTACCTGCGCGAGTTGCGCGCCCTGTGTGAGCGCATCGAACCGCTATGGGTCTCCGATCACCTGTGCTGGACGCGTACCGGCGCGCATCAGTTCCATGACCTGCTGCCGCTGCCCTATACCGATGCCACCATCGACCATCTGGCCGAACGCATCGATCAGGTCCAGAACGCGCTCGGCCGCCAGTTATTGCTGGAAAATGTCTCCAGCTATCTGACCTGGCGCCCTGACGAGATGAACGAATGGGAGTTTCTGGCCGAGGTCAGCCGCCGCGCCGACTGCCTGATCCTGCTCGACCTGAACAATGTCATCGTCTCGAGCCACAATCATGGCTTCGACCCGCTGACCTATCTGGACGCCATGCCGGCAGAGCGGGTCTGGCAGCATCATCTGGCCGGGCATGTCCGGCAGGAAGTCTCCGGCGGCGAGCTATGCATCGACACCCATGACCAGCCCGTCCCGGACGCCGTGTGGACGCTGTATGACGCCGCGCGGGCACGCTTCGGCGATGTCGCCACCATGATCGAGCGTGACGACAACTTCCCGCCCTGGCCGGAGTTGATGCAGGAGTACGCCGAGCTGCGCCGCCGCAGTGGTCGTCCGCTGGTGGATGCCACGCGCGCGAATCAGACCGCAGACCACGGAGGGCTGCGCGCATGACGCAAGCGAGCCCCGCAGACGATGCTGATCGCAGCGCCTTGACGCAACTGCAGGAGACCACGGGCGCCTACCTCGCGACGCCGAGCCCTGACACCCGCAGCGCGGCGGCCAAGGCCGTCATCAGTGATCAGCTTGCCAGCGCCGAGGAGCGCCTCGACATCTACGCGATGGCCTATCGGCTGCGGCTTTTCGAGGTCTTCGGCGGGGATTTCGAGGCCGTTCACACCCTGATCGGCGATGACGCCTTCGGGCTGCTGTGTCGTGACTACCTCGCGGCCCACCCGCCGAGTCATTATTCGATTCGCTGGGCAGGCCAGCATTTCCCGGCCTTCGTCGCGGTGCGCGAACCCGAGCGCTCTCTGGTCACCGAGATGGCCGCCTTTGAATGGGCATTGGGGCTGGCACTGGATGTGGTGGACAGCACTCCGCTGAGTGTCGAGGCCCTGCAGACGCTGGCCCCCGAGGAGTGGCCGGAGCTGACCCTGGCAGCGCATCCGTCCCTCAAGCGCTTCCTGTTCCACTTCGATACGCCGGCCATCTGGAAGGCCATCGACGATGAAGAGCCTCCACGCGCGCCGGTAGAGTCCGACACGCCCACGCCCTGGATCGTCTGGCGCCAGCCCACCGCTGGCGCGCCCGAGGTGCACTATCGCTCTCTCGAGCCGCTGGAAGACCTGGCTCTCGGCGCCATCCTCGCGGCCGGAGACGAAGGCCTGAGCTTCGGCCGGCTCGGAGAGCTGCTGACGCCGCAGGTGGGGGCAGAGCAAGCCCCGGGCGTGGCGATCAACCTGCTGGTACAGTGGCTCGTCGCCGGACTGCTGATCAGGCCCTGACATCAGGTATCCGCGCGCTCGGCGCCACGCCGGACATGACAGCCAGCGGCGAAAGCCGGACAATACACGCCGACCTTCATTGCGATGGTCGGCTTTCGTCTTCCTGCTGCCGTGATGCCCATGCCCTCTTCTCCTGATGCTCCGCACTCCGACGCGCCGACGGCGCCTCAGACACCTGCGCCGATGGCGGACGCCACGCCCACGCCTCTCGAGGCCAAGTCTGCTGAGCTGACTGAGCCTGTTGAGCTGACTGAACCAGCCGAGCCACTCGACATCCTGTTCCAGGATGAAGTGCTGGTGGTGGTTCACAAGCCATCGGGCCTGCTGGTGCACCGCAGCCCCATCGACAAGCACGAGACCGAGTTTCTGCTTCAGCGCCTGCGCGACCAGATCGGCCAGCATGTCTTCCCCGTGCATCGCCTCGATCGCCCGACATCAGGGCTGATGGTGTTCGGCCTCTCGCCTCAGGCGGCGCGCAAGCTGAGCACCGCCTTCGAGGAGCAGCAGGTCAGCAAGCGCTATCTGGCAATCGTGCGCGGCGTCGCGCCCGAGCAGCAACGCCTCGATTACGGCCTGCGCAAGGAAGATGGAAAGCTGCCCAAGGCCGAGATGCCGGAGCAGGAAGCCATCACCGACACGCGCCGCCTGGCACAGGTCGAGCTGCCCATCGCCATCGATCGCTATCCGCAGTCGCGCTTCTCGCTGGTCGAGGCCCGTCCGTTGACCGGCCGCCGCCATCAGATTCGCCGCCACCTGTCACGCCGTGGCTACCCGATCATCGGCGACGCCAAGCATGGCAAGGGCAATTACAATCGCTACTTCGCCACGACACTGGAATGCCCCCGTCTGCTGCTGGCGGCTGTCGGGCTCGAGCTTCCCCATCCCGAGGGCGGCTGGCTGAGCCTGTCGTGTCCGCCAGAAGGTGCCTACGCGGCAGTGATGGAGCGCTTCGGCTGGCTGGGCCATCTGCCCGAACGCTACGCTGAACATCTGGCAGAGCGCCCGACCAGACACTGGCTCGATGCGACCGCCGGCGACCTGGCTGACTGAGCGCGCCCCTGCCGACTGCCACCCGTTCCCCCGAGATTCGCGAGCTGCGCATGACCACCTCTTCCGACACCCCGGAATCGACCGACATGAGCCCAGAACAGCAGAGCTCTGAAAATAAAAGTTCTGAAAGCAAAAGCCCTGAAGAACAGAGCCCTGAAGAACAGAGCCCAGACCGCAAGCCCTCAGGCGAGCCGTCGTCCCACGACAGCACGCCCTCCGCCAGCGAACGGATGCTGGAGAGCTTCTTTGCGTCCGGCGCTGCCAGCCAGGCCCCCGCAGAAGACGACTACGACTTCCGCTTCGGCGGCATTCGCCGCCTCTACGGTGCCAGCGCCTTCGCCCACTTCCGCCACGCGCATGTCGCGGTGATCGGGGTCGGCGGTGTCGGCAGCTGGAGCGCCGAGGCGCTGGCTCGCTCCGGCATCGGTGAGATGACGCTGATCGATCTCGATGATGTCTGCGTCTCCAACGTCAATCGGCAGCTGCATGCACTGGATGGCCAGATCGGTCGTCCCAAGGTCGAAGTGCTGGCCGAGCGCTGCCAGCTGATCGCGCCGCAGATGAAGATCCACGCCATCTCGGCCTTCGTCACGCCGGACAATCTCGCCGAGCTGATCCACGATGACCTCGATCACGTCATCGACGCCATTGACAGCGTGCCCGCCAAGACGGCGCTGATCGCCTGGTGCAAGCGTCGCAAGCTGGGCCTGACCGTGACGGGCGGCGCCGGCGGCCAGCTCGACCCGACGCGCATCCAGATCGGCGATCTCGCCCGCACCGAGCAGGACCCGCTGCTGGCGCGCGTTCGCTCACTGCTGCGTCGCGACTACAATTTCAGTCGCAACCTGAAGCGCCGATTCGATGTCGAGTGCGTCTATTCCGACGAGCAACTGACCTACCCCGGTGCCAATGGCGAGGTGTGTGCCACCAAGCCCGGCGACAGCGCCACGCGTCTGGATTGCGCTGGCGGCTTCGGCGCGGCCACCTTCGTCACCGGCAGCTTCGGCTTCACCGCCGCTGCGCGCGCGCTGGCGCGCATCGCACGCCGCGGTGCCAAGGCCACGCCTGTCGCTGATGACGTGTCCGTGACTGATGGCATTCAGGCGCCGAACGCCGCCGACTGATACGCCTGCTTCTCGCTGCTGGCTTCACCGCTTCTTGCTTATCGCTTTTGGCTTCACCCTCAAGGAAATCGCCATGACTGACCTGCCTGCCATGCCGCCGCTGCCGGAAAATCGTCCCGTGCCGGGCCTCTACCGCCACTACAAGGGCGCGCAGTACGAAGTGATCGGCACCAGTCGCCACAGCGAGACCGAAGAGCTGCTGGTGGTCTATCGTGCGCTTTATGGTGAATGCGGGCTGTGGGTGCGTCCGCTCAGCATGTTCATGGAGAACGTCGAGATCCAGGGCGAGCCGGTGCCACGCTTCGCACTGGTCTCGGCGTGGTCCTGCTGATCCGCGGCCTTGCCGCGCCCACATCCTGACCGACCAGACAGGTGCATGCCGCCTGTCGGTCGCGGTGCTATACTGCGCCGCTTGTTTTTCCAGACATACGCATTGAGCCGCTTGCGGGCATGATCTGCCCACGCGGCTCGGCCACGCCCACACAGCGCACTGCCCGGCACGTCTGGCAGGCACTGTGAGCTGGTTCATACCACGTCAAGAGCGGAGGAAGCATGAGCGCACTGGTTGGTGTCATCATGGGATCAAAATCGGATTGGGCGACCATGTGCCATACGGTCGAAACCCTGGACGCGCTGGGGATCGAACACGAGGTAAAGGTCGTCTCTGCCCATCGCACGCCCGACCTGCTGTTCGACTATGCCGATACCGCTGCCGAGCGTGGCCTTGAGGTCATCATCGCCGGCGCTGGCGGCGCGGCACACCTGCCGGGCATGTGTGCCGCCAAGACCTGGCTGCCGGTGCTGGGCGTGCCGGTGCAGTCCAGCATGCTGTCAGGGGTCGATTCCCTGCTCTCCATCGTGCAGATGCCCGCCGGCATCCCCACCGGCACGCTGGCCATCGGCCGCGCCGGTGCCGTGAATGCCGCGCTGCTGGCCGCCAGCCAGCTGGCCAACAAGTATCCGGCCATCCGCACCGCGCTGATCAACTTCCGTGCCGAGCAGACCGACCGTGTGCTCGACAATCCGGACCCGCGCCCCGACGCACCCAGCCTGTCCCACGGAGGCGAGTAAGCCATGAGCCAGCCGTTCCGCTTCGGTATCGTCGGTGGCGGTCAGCTGGGCCGCATGTTGGCTCAGGCCGGCGCCGCCCTGAATGCCCGCTTCACCTTCCTTGATCCTTCGGATTCGCCCTGCGGTCGCGTCCACGGTCATCATCTCTGCGCCGATTGGCAGGATGATGCTGCCCTGACGCAGCTGGTGGCGGCGTCTGACGCCATCACCTTCGAGTTCGAGAACGTGCCGGCAGACGCCGTCGCGCGTCTGGCAGCCGAGCGCCCGACCTTCCCGCCGGCTGGCGCCCTGGATACCGCGCGTGACCGCTGGAGCGAGAAGTCGCTGTTCATGCGTCTGGGCATCGAGGTGCCGCCGCTGGCGCTGGTCGACAGCCAGGCGGATCTTGAAGCGGGCGTCGCGACCATCGGTCTGCCCGCCGTGCTCAAGACACGCACGCTGGGCTATGACGGCAAGGGCCAGAAGGTACTGCGCGAGATGGCAGACGTCGCCGACACCTTCGCTGAACTCGGCAGCGTGCCGCTGATCCTGGAAGGCTTCATCGCCTTCGATCACGAAGTCTCGGTGATCGCGGTACGTGGTCGTGATGGCGAGACACGCGCCTGGCCGCTGTCGCGCAATGAACATCGCAGCGGCATCCTGCACTGCTCCACCCCACTCGAGTCCCACGGCCTGCAGGCCGAAGCCGAGGCGGCTGCCTTCAAGGTGATGCACGAGCTCGACTATGTCGGCGTGATGGCCTTCGAATTCTTCGTCGTCAAGGACGCCGATGGCAGCGAGCGCCTGCTGGCCAACGAGATCGCACCGCGTGTGCACAACTCGGGCCACTGGAGCATCGAAGGCGCCGTCACCAGCCAGTTCGAGAATCACCTGCGTGCCGTGGCCGGCATGCCGCTGGGCGAGACCGCACTGCTCACGCCCTGCGCGATGCTCAACATCATCGGCCGCATGCCGGAACGTGACGCCGTGCTCGCCATCCCGGGCGCCCGTCTGCACGACTACGGCAAGGCGCCGCGTGCGGGCCGCAAGATCGGCCATATCACGGTGCTGGCCGCCGACAAGGCGAGCCTCGACGCACGCATCGCGGCTGTCGAAGCACTGCTGGTCAACGAACTGGGCAAGTAAGCCGGTTCTGCGCCACTGGAGACAAAACGCCCTCGCTGCCATCGGCAGCGGGGGCGTTTTCGTTTCTGTACGGCTCAGCGAGCCGCCACGGAATCAGTCGATCTCGTGGTGGATCTGCTTCTGCAGGTAGAGCTCGATACCGACCTTCTCGATCAGACCCAGCTCGGTCTCCAGGTGATCGATATGCTCTTCCTCGTCGTCGAGGATCTTGCGGAACAGATCACGTGAAGTGTAATCGCGGACCTGCTCGGCATAGGCGATCGCTTCCTTCAGATCACCATGTGCCTGGTGCTCCAGCGCCAGATCGCACTCGAGCATTTCCTTGGTGTTCTCGCCGATGCGCAGCTTGCCGAGGTCCTGCAGGTTGGGCAGACCTTCCATGAACAGGATGCGCTCGATCAGGGTGTCAGCGTGACGCATCTCTTCGATGGACTCGTCGTATTCCCACTTGGCCAGGCGCTTGAGGCCCCAGTCCTTGTACATGCGCGCATGCAGGAAGTACTGATTGATGGCGACCAGTTCGTTGGCCAGTATGGTGTTGAGATGCTCGATGATCTTGGGATCGCCTTTCATGTCGCCATTCCTCTCTTGTCAGGGTTGCTGCTGCGTCAGGTTGTCTGCTGCGCCTGATGACGGCATGCATCAGCCACAGCGCGGGCGCGTCAGGCACGCCCTATCGATCAGGTGCGGCAAGTATGGCGCAAAAACATGAATTTTTCGAGACATACCAACAAGTTATCGACTTTTAGGCGCAAATGGGAAAGATTGGTATCCGCGTTGTCATGTAGCGACCGACACCGGATTGCCTGGCGCGCACACGAAAACGCCCGCCACCCGGTCTTGAGACCGGGTGGCGGGCGTCAGGCAAGCGAGCACTTGCCGGGATTCGGCGAGAAAGGATCACGCAGCAGGGCAGCGCGGCGACTGAAGTGTCAGTCGCCGGCAGGCGAGCCTCGGCTCGAGCCTGCGTTACACCGCGTAGGCGAGATCCTCTGCCGGCATCATTTCACGCGCGACCGCTTCGCGAGTGATGGTCTTGGCCATGCAGGCACATTTGCCGCACTGGGTCGCGCATCCGGTCTGCTCACGGACTTCGCGGAAGCTGCGCGCTCCCTGTTCCACGACTTCGCGGATCTTGTGGTCTGACACACCTTTGCACAGGCAGACGTACATGGCTCACCTCGCTCACTCCAAGTGAGACAAATGTAAATGATTCGCAGAAACATGCGCAACACCTGACTGCAAAAAATTCTCATTCACACCTTATATCAACTACTTAGCGAGGCGATTTCTGGCCGGTTTCCGATTGCGGAACACACGATGTCTCAAGCAGGCCACATCAGCCTCACAAAGCGATTGCCGTGGGCAAAGCCAGCGCCGTATAAAGAATGATGGCCCGTGGATGACAGAAAGGTAGGGTTGCGATTTCACACGAGGCCGCTAGTATGTATAACGATTTTTTATGCAATTCGAAAAACAATCGCACCAAAACATAATGAGTCTTCGCTAGCCGATCACTCAGGCGGGTCACTCGAACGCAGCCCAGCTCCTCGCTCACGAGAAGCACCGCGTCACGATCAAGGCAAATGACTGCCACGCCCCGCCAGGCAATCAGGAAAGAACATGAACAGGACACTGCAAGAGATTCCGTCGCTCCGCCTCCTCATGGCCATGACCCGCATCGGCATGCCGATGATGGGCGCCATGCTGAAGCCGTGACCGGCCTGAATCCGTCTGCTGTTGCCCTATCTGCCGATTTCCGAACGCCAATCCGCAAGGAGCCCGATATCATGTCAGTACAACTCGCCACCGCCGATCATCACGCCACGTCCCACCTGCCACTTGATCTGGATGCCGTCCGCGACGCCGGCAGCTGCTTCGGTGACCATCACCGCCTGCCGCTGACCCCGCTGTTGCGCAATCTCTATCGTGAAGCCCGCCGTGAAGGCCTGGTGGATGAGCATTGCAACGCGCGTGAACTGATGAGCCATATCGCTCTGCCCCACGATCACGTGGTCACCCAGGAAATTTCCGATCGTGTCTGGCGCTACAACGTCGGTTACTCCAACACCGGCGAGAGCGCGGAACAGGGCGACCTGAGCGCGGCGCTGGACTCCCTGAACGAGCGCACCCTGGATGAGCCGCTGCCGGGCGCCCTGCAGCGCCTGACCGAATCCTGGCTGTACCTGCCGGGCGAGCTGGAAAGCCCGCGTCAGGCCAGCGCCGACGTGCTTTGGCTCGACAAGCAGGGCCGCGCTCGCTACCGCCTGGATCAGGCGCGCCACTGGTTCGCCACCCTGCGCGACGAAGCCGTCGACATCGATGGCTGGCTGGCATGGCGCCTGACGCACCTGCCGCTGACCAGCGCGCCGGTGCTCGATACCGTCAGCGCCTTCACGCGTCTGGCGCGCCTCGATCACGATGGCCAGCGTCCGATCGGTCAGCTGTCCTTCGTGCGCTACCGTGAAGGCGTGCGCCTGGAAGGCATGGGCACCGCGGTGATCGACCTGCCGCGCGAGCTGCCCGAGACGGCGGCGCAGGAAGACAGCCTGGTGGTGTCACGCGCCAGCGTGGAGCGCATCATCACGCGTCTGGATGGCCTGCTGGGGGTCTGATCACCCCCTGCACTCGCGGAAAACACAACGCCCCGCCAGTCGATGACTGGCGGGGCGTTTTTTAACTGGTTGAGATCACGTCTGGTTGAGGTCACTGCTGGGTGAGATCAGGTCTGGCTGAGATGACTTCTGGAGGGGCTCACTGCGTTCAGGCACGGCGCACGCGCCAGAGGCTCTCTATTGGTGCCTCACTCGCGCCGCGGCTTGGGCACCACCACCACGCGGGTGCCGGAGGCGATGTCCTGCCAGCTGCGCTGCTCAGGGTCCCACAGCTGCCAGACGTACCCCAGCCCGCAGGCGCCCAGTGACAGCCCGGCAACCACGAAGCGTATCAGGCACTGCTGCAGCGTCGGGACATGACCCTGCGGTGTCTCGATGCGCAGTCGCCAAGCCTGCATGCCCAGTGTCATGCCACTGCGGCTCCAGCAGCCGCCGAAGAAGGCGAACATCGCCACCAGCAACAGACTGCGGAACAGCGGTGACTGGTTGGCCTCACCGCCATTGACGGCAACCCCGATGAAGCCCAGCACGATCAACAACGCCATCACGAGGAAGGCGTCATAGACCACGCCGCCCAGACGCCGCATCAGGCCCGCAGGGCGTGCTCCCTGCGAGTCGAGATGGCGGCGAGAGTGCAGAGCGCCCTTAGCCACTGCGCCGGATCAGCAGCAGGCCAATCACGTAACAGGCCAGCATCGGTGCCAGCACCGCCCAGATGGGCGCGAAGCCGAACACCACCGAGGCCGGGGCAAGCAGGTCCTGCAGATACTTGAACAGCAGGCCGACCACGATGCCGTAGAAGACCCGTGTCCCCGCCGCCACCGTGCGCAATGGCCCGAACACGAAGGAGGCGGCCACCAGCACCAGCGCTGCTAGTGTCAGCGGCTGCAGAATCTTCTGCCAGAAGTAGAGCAGCGGCTGATTGGCCGACAGGCCCTGGTCCTGCAGGTAGCGGGAATAGCGCCACAGGTCGGAGGCTGACTGCTGCTTGGGGTCGCTGATGACCAGCTTGAGCAGGTCCGGCGTCAGCTGGGTGTCCCACTCGCGGGTCTCCTGCTGAGCCACCGTGGTGGCGCTCGGCTCACCATCCTGAGACTCGAAGGTGGTGGTCTGCACTGCTTCCAGCGTCCAGCCATCGTCCTGCCAGACGGCGCGCCTGGCGTAGAGCGCCTGGGTCAGATGGCGCTCGTCATCGAAGCGATAGCGGGTCACGTTGAGCACTACATCATCGCTGCGAATCGAGCCGAAGCGGTAGTAGTCGTTGCCCTCGCGCTGCCAGCCGCCACCCTCGGCATAGACGGCGCCTGCGCCCTGCTGCTTCTCGGCGCGCCAGGCGTCGGCCTGCAGTTCGGTGACGGGGGCGACGTATTCACCGACCGCCATGGTGATGGCGATGACCAGCCCCAGCGGCTTCATCACGCCCCACAGAATGCGCGTCAGTGAACGACCGGCGGCGCGCATGATGGTCAGCTCATTGCTCGAGGCCATGCTGCCCAGCCCGATCAGAGCCCCCAGCAGTACGCCGACCGGCACGAATTCATAGAAGCGCGACGGCAGACGCATCAACAGATAGAGGAGCACTTCAAAGGCGCCGTAGTCGCCTTTCACATCCCCCAGATCATTGATGTAGGTGATCATCAGGTCGAGCCCGAGAATCAGTACCTGCACCACCAGCATGGCCACCAGCACATTGCGGGCGATGTAACGGTCGAGACGATCAAGCAGCATCAGCGGCCACCTCCGCGGTTGTCGCGCCAGCTCAGCCAGATGCCGAGCGCCAGATAGACGCCGTGAATGGGCCACAGGCCGATGGCGGCCGGGTACTTCTCGGATGCGACGGCATTCTGCGCCGCGATCAACAGACTGAGATAGGTGATGTGCACGAAGATGGCCGGCAGCAGACGTGCAAAACGCCCCTGACGCGGATTGACGCGTGCCAGCGGCAGGCCGATCAGCATCAGGATCGGCACCATCAACGGCAGCGAGATGCGCCACTGCAGCTGGGCCTCGGCCTCCGGGAGATCGGAAGCCAAGAGCTGCGCCGTGGTCGCAAGCTCGATGTCCTCCTTGAGGGCCGCGGCGTCCTGGCCCTCGGTGATGCGCACGCCGTAGCGATCAAAGCCCAGCCGCTGGGCGATCGCCTTGCCCGGTTCCACCCCGTAGCGCGTGCCGTCGCTCAACACCAGATAGCGACTGCCGGTCTCGGGACTGACTTCCTGGAAGGCACGCTCGGCGCGTACCACCGATTGGCTCGGCTCGCTGTCGGGCGTGCTGGTAGCATTGCTGTCACCTGCCTCGGCGATGAAGACGTTTTCCAGCTCGCTGTTGTCATCGCTCATGCTCTCGGCATAGACGGTGCGATTGCCGATTTCCTGGAAGCGTCCCGAGCCCAGAATCGAGAAGTCGGTCTTCTGTTTCTGCTGCTCGAGCAACAGCTCATTCTTGAGCGCGCCGGCAGGCGTCAGATAGAGACTGCAGGCCGCGACCAGCGCCGTGATCAACAGCGCCGGCAGCAGGGTGACACGCAGCAGGCGCTCCGGGCCGACGCCACAGGCGACCAGCACGGTGATCTCGCTGTTCATGTACAGCTGACCGAAGGCCAGCAACACGGCGAGGAAGAAGGACAGCGGCAGCAGCAGTTCGAAGAACCCCGGCAGGTGATAGAGCATCAGGCTGCCGAGAATCGACGCCGGGAAATCCCCCTCCGCCGCATCACTGAAATAGCGGATGAATCGGCTGCCCATGATGACAAGCATCAGCACCCCGGCCACGGCGGCCATGGTGGTGAGTATCTCGCGTGTCAGGTAGCGGAAGATGATCAAGTGGAACTCCTGTTTCCCGCTCGCAAGCGAGCGTGTTGACCAGATCGATGATAGCCGGTGGAGGAATGGTCGTGATCACATGAAGGCATCATCCCCCTCATGCATGGCGCGCAGCCTTTGCGTACACTGGCGGCACGGGTCTGAAGACTGGACGGGAGCGGCTCCCCCTCATGCAGCAGCATTATCCAGAAAGGATGCTGCCTTGTCGCGGCTCCAGGCATTGCACGTGGACAGCCTGACATGATGGACTGCCCTCACTCGTGCATGCCAGCTCAGCTTGTCATGAGCGGTCTGCGCCCCCATCCAGACCATGACCCCGATGTCGCCGCGAGCCGGGCACGCCTGGCCTGACGACATCCTTCATCCTTGTACTGTTCATCTTCGTACCCTCACTCGCGCGCGTGGAGTTGCCATGGAATTTCCTGTAGTCACTGCCAATCCGGCCCAGCTTGAAACCGCCTGCATCGTGGTACCTGTCATCGAGGGCGACCTCACCGGTGCTGCGGCACGACTCGACGATGCCAGCGAGAAGCTGATTTCCCAGCTGATCGAGCGCGGCGACTTCAAGCCCGAGCTCGGCAATACCCTGCTGGTGCCCTTCGCTCCGGGCCTCGGCGCTCAGCGCCTGCTGCTGGCCGGTTTCGGCAGTGAGGAAAAGCTCGACGAAAGCCGTTACAAGCGTGGTCTCGACGCCGCCATGACCGCCCTGCTCAAGCTGCCCATCGAAGATGCGGCCTTCGCTGGCCTCGAACTGAATCTCGAGCTGCGTGAGGCTGACTGGATGGCGCGCATGATCGCCGAGAGCGCGCTGCGTACCGCCTATCGCTTCACCGAGATGAAGAGCAAGCCAGGCGAGCCCGTCTCTCTGACCCGCCTGAGCGTGGTTAGTGCCGACAAGCAGCGCCAGGCCGAACTGGAAGCCGGCCTGCGCGTCGGTGCTGCCATCGGCATGGGCGTCAATGAAGCGCGCACGCTGGGCAATCTGCCGGGCAACATCTGCACGCCGCGCTACCTGGGCGAGCGTGCCGAGCAACTGGGTGCCGCCTCGGATGGCGCCCTGAAAGTGACCGTGCTCGGCGAGGAAGAGCTCGAGGAGCTCGGCGCCCTGTCCCTGCTGTCGGTCGGCCGCGGCAGTGAAGAGCCGAGCCGCCTGATCGTGATGGAATACCGCGGCGCGGAAGACGAGAACGAAGCTCCGCACGTGCTGGTCGGCAAGGGCATCACCTTCGATACCGGCGGCATCTCGCTCAAGCCGGGCGCCGGCATGGACGAGATGAAGTACGACATGGGCGGCGCGGCCAGCGTGTTCGGTACCATGCGCACCGTGCTGGAACTCAAGCCGAAGCTCAACGTGGTGGCCATCGTAGCCAGCGCCGAGAACATGCCGGACGGCCGCGCCACCAAGCCGGGCGACATCATCAAGACCCTGAAGGGCCTTACCGTCGAAGTCCTCAATACCGACGCCGAAGGCCGTCTGGTGCTGTGTGATGCGCTGACCTACGCCGAGCGCTTCGAGCCGGCCAGCGTCGTCGACATCGCCACCCTGACCGGCGCCTGCGTCATCGCGCTGGGCAATCACGCCACCGGCCTGATCTCCAACGACGATGACCTGGCACTCGACCTGCTCGACGCCGGCGAAGAAGCCTGGGACCGCGCCTGGCACATGCCGCTGTGGGACGAGTATCAGGCACAGCTGGATTCCAACTTCGCCGACATCGCCAACATCGGCGGCCGGGAAGCCGGCATGATCACCGCAGGTTGCTTCCTGTCCCGCTTCGCGGACACCTTCCCGTGGGCACATCTGGACATCGCCGGCACCGCCTGGATGTCCGGCAAGCAGAAAGGCGCCAGCGGCCGCCCGGTGGGCCTGCTGACCCAATACCTGCTGGATCGCGAAGCGGAACTCAGCGCCCCACAGGAAGAGACCGTCTGAGGCTTCGCATGCTCTCGATGGCGTGCTAGCGTTGAGACACGCGGGTCGGCACGCCACTCGGCACCGCTGACCCGAGAGGTCCTATAAAAATGATTCGACCCCCGGCGTTCCGCGTCGGGGGTCTCGCTGCTACGGAGACACCCACGTGACCAAAGGCTTCGACGTCCGCGCGTCCACGCAACCGGCGGATGCTGCCGTTCGTGACACCATTCTGGCCAATCCCGGCTTCGGCCGTCACTTCAGCGATCACATGGCCCATGTACGCTGGACCGCCGACGGCGGCTGGCACGGCCATGAAGTCCGCCCCTACGGCCCGCTGAGCCTCGACCCCGCCGCCTCGGTACTGCACTACGCCCAGGAAATCTTCGAAGGCATCAAGGCCTATCGTCATGAAGACGGCTCGGTGTGGACCTTCCGCCCCGAGAAGAACGCCGCACGTTTCCGCAACTCCGCCCGTCGTCTGGCACTGCCGGAGCTGTCCGACGAGGACTTCGTCGGCTCGCTCAAGGCCCTGCTCGCACAGGACAGCGCCTGGGTACCGACCCCGGCCAGCGTCAGTGACGAATGCAGTCTCTATCTGCGTCCGTTCATGATCGCCAGCGAAGCCTTCCTCGGCGTGCGTCCGTCGCGTGAAGTCGATTACTACGTGATCGCCTCACCGGTGGCGGCCTACTTCAAGGGCGGCATCAAGCCGGTATCCATCTGGCTATCCTCGCACTACAACCGTGCGGCCGCCGGCGGTACCGGTTTCGCCAAGTGCGGCGGCAACTACGCGGGCTCGCTGGCGGCACAGAGCGAAGCCTCCGCCAATAGCTGTGACCAGGTCGTGTTCCTGGACGCCGCCGAGAACAAGTGGGTCGAGGAACTGGGCGGCATGAACCTGTTCTTCGTCTTCAAGGACGGCCGTCTGGTCACGCCGCGCCTGACCGGCACCATTCTGGAAGGTGTCACCCGTGACTCCATCCTGACCATGGCGACCGATCTGGGCCTGACGCCGGAAGAGCGCCCGATCAGCATCGATGAGTGGCGTGAAGGCATCGCCTCCGGCGAGATCACCGAGGTGTTCGCCTGTGGCACCGCCGCCGTCATCACCCCGGTGGGCGAGCTGGTCAGCGAAGACGGTCGCCTCGACCTGACCGCCAATGCCGGCGATGTCGCCATGCGTCTGCGCAGCCAGCTGCTGGACCTGCAATACGGTCGCGCCGAAGACACGCGTGGCTGGATGACGCGTCTGGCATGAGTGCACTGACATGAGTGCTTTGACATAAGTGCTTTGACATGAGTGCTCTGACATAAGTGCTCTGAAACACGCCCTCGAGCCTGCCCCCGGGGCTCGAGGGCTGATCGAAAACCCAAAGGCCCGCCTCTCTTGAGGCGGGCCTTTGGGTTTCTGGCGCGCGGATATCTGACTGCGGAAAGATGTCACGGGAGGCAGGCTGCATCGAAGCCACGCGGCGAGTGCGGTATCCTGAGCGCTCGAGAATTCCTTGCCCGAGCGGTGCCCATGACCCAGATCGACTTCTACATCCTGCCCGACACCACGCTGGAAGCCCGGCTGGAATTCGCCTGCCGCCTGGCCGAGACCATCCACGCCAAGGGCTTTCGCCTGCATGTGCATGTCGAGGACGAGGCGATGGCGCGTCAGTTCGATGAGCATCTGTGGCAGTTCCGCCCGGAAAGCTTCGTGCCCCATGCGCTGGATATCGATCTCGACATGGCCGCCCGCGAGGCCGAACACGCCGATGACGTGCCGCGCCCGCCGGTCACCATCGGCTGGCAGGACGCCCCGGCACCGGGCATCGAGGCGCTGCTCAACCTGCACCCCGAGATTCCCGAATGGTTCTCGCGCTTCGAGCGCGTCGCCGAGATCATCAATCAGCATCAGGATGTGCTGGTGACCAAACGTGAATGCTGGCGCACCTACAAGTCGCGCGGCTATGCCGTGCGCTCGCATCAGCTCAAGGGCGTCAGCTGAGCGATACGCCCTGCGTCACTGGTCCGTATCGCAGGCACGCTGGAAGTTGACCATCAGATGCGTCATCCAGCGCTCGATATCGGCCATGCAGGGCGGACTCTCGCCGCTGTCGAAGAAGGCCTCGGGCAAGCCGCCTGCGGTCTCGCTGGCGTCACGCTCACCGAGTCGCACTGCCCATAACGGCAGTTCACGTGGCATGCGCTGGATCTCGGCAAACAGTGCCGCCACGTTCATGTCCGGCACATCACCGAAGATGACCAGGCACGGGCTGACATCACGCACCAGACGCAATGCCTGGGCGGCACTGCTGGCGATGATGATCTCCAGATTGGCGACATGACTGCCGATCACCTCGAGGCGCAGACGGTCCTGCGCCCGCGTGCTGATCACCAGCCAGCGACAGGGCACCGGCAGCACCTTGTCCGCCGACCACGCCGCCTGGACGACGCGCTCATGGGCGCTGACATCCGCCAGCGGCAACCAGACCCGGAAGCTGGCGCCCTCGCCCAGCTCGCCCCGTGCCGTGATGTCCCCTCCCATCCGGCGGGCGAGTTCCCGCGACAGCGCCAGCCCGAGCCCGGTGCCCTCGATGCCTGAATCTTCACGCCCCAGACGCGAGAACGGCTGGAACAGCTGGACCGCCTGCGCGGAATCAAAGCCGAAGCCGCCGTCGGTGATTTCCACCCAGCCCATCTCCACTCCGCTGGCATTGTGCTCCTGGCCGATGGCCAGACGAATCCAGCCCCCCTCGCGGTTGTACTTGATGGCATTGCCCATCAGGTTGCCGAGAATCTGATCCAGGCGACGCTGGTCGGCATTCAGCCACAGTGACGCGCCTTCCAGTGACAGCGATAACGTCAGGTTGGCGCTCTCCAGTCGCGGCTGATATTGCCCGGCCAAGCGGATCAGCTTCTGGCCCACCGAAAGGGGCTGGCAATCCAGTGGCAGGTCACCGGCCTCCAGACTCGACATCTGCAGCACGTCCTCGATCAATGCCGACAGCTGCGCCGCCGCATGACTGGCCTCGTCCACGTAGCGGCGCTGCTCGCGGGTCAGGTCGGCTTCCTCGCAGAGCAGATCCGTGAAGCCCATGATGGCGTTGAGCGGGGTGCGAATCTCGTGACTGAAACTCGAGAAGAAACGCGACTTGGACTGGCTGGCCTCGGTGGCACTGTCGCGGGCCGCCTCCAGCAGCTTGAGTGACTGCTTGTGGCGCTGGATATCCAGCGCAAGCCCGGTGGCGCGCTGTGGCCGCCCCTCATGATCACGCCGGGTGATCTGGCCGCGAATCTGCACCCAGACCCAATGACCGCGCGCATGCCGATAACGCACGTCGCGCGCCTCGGCCCAGCTCTCACCATGCATGACCCGCCAGCGCGCCTCGAGCAGACCGACGAGGTCTTCCGGGTGCGTCATGGCGTCAAGGTCCGCCAGATGCATGCTGGCGCGGACCGGCAGCCCCAGCATCAGGAAGAAATTCTCGTGCAGGTAGAGATCGTCCTGATCGAAGTCATAGCGCCAGGTGGCATCGCCGGAGGCCGCCATCACCATCTCGACGTGCCGCGCACCTTCGGCGCGTTCAAGCTCGATCTGGTCACGGCGCTGAGCCGCTTCGCGCAGCGCCTCACCGGCCTGGTCCAGCTCCTGCAGCTGGAAGCGCTCGCGTACCACGGGCTGGCCGCGACCGATGCGCAGCGCCATGTCGCTGAGGCGTGCCAGTGATTCGGACAGGGTGGCCGCCATGGCCTCGGCCCGCCAACGCATCACCACCAGCAGGGTGAAGAAGAACAGGATCAGCCCCACCAGCATCACGTAGCCCAACTGATTGAAGCGCTCATTCCAGATATCGATGCCGCTGCTCACCTGCTGCGCATCCACCACCGCCAGCAACCGCCAGTCGGTGCCCGGCACCGATTGCCAGCCGACCAGACGCTCACCGGCGAGCAAGGAAACGCTGCGCACGCCCTGCGCCTCATCCGAGATACTGCGCAGCAGATGCGCCATGGCAGGGGAGTTCTCGATATCATGCGCCGTATCGAGGAAGCGATCGTGCAGCAGCGGCATCGGCACGACCTCAGGGTCGGGCTGGGGGCCGAAATCCTGCTCGCCGACACTCGGCATGGCCATGACGACATCGTCACTCACCAGAATCAGGTAGGCGCCCCAGGGTAGCTCGGCATTCTCGAGCCGCTCGACCAGGGCATCGAGGGTGACGTCGATCCCGACCACGCCTTCGAGGAAGTCGCCGCGATGGACCGGCATCAGCGTCGAGACCAGCCAGCCGCTGCCGACCGGGTCCTGGTAGGGCGGCGTGATGACAGCGCCACGGCTCGGGTTGTTGCGGTCATCCGCCAGGTAGTAGAAGCCGTAGCTGGTGAGGTCGACGCCGGGCGTGAAGATGTTGCGGGTATCGGTCCATGGCAGCATGCGGAAATAGCCGTCGTAGCCGGAGAACCAGATCTGACGCAGCTCGGGTTGCGTGGCGAGCATGTCCGACATCTGGGCATCCATGGCCGAGAGACGTACCACCTTGTCGTGGTCCTGCAGATAGCTGGGCACCAGCGAGGAGTAATAGGAGCCGGCGCCACCATCGTCCTCGGCGACGTACAGGGTGCCGTCGCCCGCACTCATGTGACGCTTCAGCTCCTGCTCGCGTTGGCGGGCCGTCACGGGGGTGTCCATGTGACGCAGCGTGCTGCGCGCCAGCTGGCGGGCATCGCTGCGCCAGTCGTCCGCCAGCAGGCTGATGTGCTCTGCCTCGTAATGGGTCAGCTGCTCAAGCTGGGTATTCACCAGCTCACTGCGCGTGGAGTCCTGCTGCCCGGAGACCAGCCAATGCAACACCAGATAGCAGCCCAGCAGCGCCACCTCGAGCACCAGCAATGGCACCAGCGCATGACGCAACAGTTCATGCCAGACCCAACGACGAGTCGGACGAGGGGCGCTGTCCGTGGGGCGAGGCTGGGACATTGCGGCTCCGCGAGCGTGAAGGAATGGAAAGTATGCGAGGCGACGAGCCTCGGCGTCTTGTGGTTGCGACAGGATACGGCATCAATGCGTGGATGTTGCCTGCTTTGTGTCTCTCCTCTCACCAGCACCTCACTGATCGACACTGGCAAGACCGAATGACGCCCGTCATCAGCAGCGCTATAATCGAGCCCATTTTCTGCCTGCGCTGCCCCGCTCACTGAGCCGGCGCGGGACGTCCCGCCCAACCGGATCATTTGCAGACCCATGGACAAGACCTACCAACCGAACGCCATCGAGACGCGCTGGTACGAGCGCTGGGAATCCGAGAATCGCTTTGCGCCGTCAGGCCAGGGCGAGAGCTTCTCACTGGTCATCCCGCCGCCCAACGTCACCGGCTCCCTGCACATGGGCCACGCCTTCCAGGATTCCATCATGGACACCCTGGTACGCTGGCGCCGCATGCAGGGTCGCAATACCCTGTGGCAGGTAGGCACCGACCACGCCGGTATCGCCACCCAGATGCTGGTCGAGCGCAAGGTCGCCGCCGAAGAAGGCAAGACCCGCCATGATCTCGGCCGCGAAGCCTTCACCGACAAGATCTGGGAGTGGAAGGAAGAGTCCGGCGGCAACATCACCCGCCAGCTGCGTCGCATGGGTACTAGCATCGACTGGAAGCGCGAGCGCTTCACCATGGATGACGGTTTCTACAAGGCCGTTCAGGAAGTCTTCGTGCGTCTGCACAAGGAAGACCTCATCTATCGCGGCAAGCGTCTGGTCAACTGGGACCCGACCCTGCACACCGCGATCTCCGATCTTGAAGTCGAGAACCGCGAGCAGCAAGGCAGCTTCTGGCACTTCCGTTATCCGCTGGCCGATGGCGTCAAGACCGCCGATGGCAAGGACTACGTCGTCGTCGCCACCACGCGCCCGGAAACCCTGCTGGGTGACACCGGCGTGGCCGTCAATCCCAAGGATGAGCGCTACGCAAGCCTGGTCGGCAAGTTCATCGAACTGCCGCTGGTCGGCCGTCGCATCCCCATCGTCGCCGATGAACACGCCGACATGGAAAAGGGCTCCGGTTGCGTCAAGATCACCCCGGCCCACGACTTCAATGACTACGAAGTCGGCAAGCGTCAGGGCCATCTGCTGATCAACGTGATGAGCCAGGATGCCACCATTCTGGAGCGCGCCGAGATCTATGATCTGCAGGGCCGTCCGCAGCCCGAGGAAGATGCCAGCCTGCCGGCCGCCTACGCCGGTCTGGATCGCTTCGTCGCGCGCGAGAAGCTGGTCGCCGACATGGACGCGCTGGGCCTGCTGGAGCAGGTCGAGGCCGTCAACAATACCCTGCCGCACGGTGACCGCTCCGGCGATGTCATCGAGCCGCTGCTGACGGACCAGTGGTTCGTGGCCGTCGAGGAGCTGGCGCGGCCGGCCATCGAAGCGGTCGAGAACGGCGACATCGAGTTCGTGCCCAAGAACTACGAGAACATGTACTTCGCGTGGATGCGTGACCTGCAGGACTGGTGCATCTCGCGTCAGCTGTGGTGGGGCCACCGCATTCCGGCCTGGTATGACAACGACGGCAACGTCTATGTCGGCCGCAACGAGGAAGAAGTCCGCGCCGAGAACCACCTGGGTGCCGACGTCGAACTGCGTCAGGACGAAGACGTCCTCGACACCTGGTTCAGCTCCGCGCTGTGGACCTTCGGCACCCTCGGCTGGCCGGCGGACACGGAAGAGCTCAAGACCTTCCACTCCACCGACGTGCTGGTTACCGGCTTCGACATCATCTTCTTCTGGGTGGCGCGGATGATCATGTTCACCCTGAAGTTCAAGGGTGAAGTGCCGTTCCGCAAGGTCTACGTGCATGGTCTGGTGCGCGACAGCCTCGGCCAGAAGATGTCCAAGTCCAAGGGCAACGTGCTCGATCCCATCGACCTGATCGATGGCATCGGTCTGGATGAGCTGGTCGAGAAGCGTACCGGCAACATGATGCAGCCCAAGAAGGCCAAGGCCATCGCCAAGGCTACGCGCAACGAGTTCCCGGAGGGCATCGAGCCGCACGGTACCGATGCGCTGCGCTACACCCTGCTGTCACTGGCTTCCACCGGGCGTGACGTGAAGTTCGACATGGGCCGTCTTGATGGCTATCGCAACTTCTGCAACAAGCTGTGGAATGCGGCGCGCTACGTGCTGATGAATGCCGAAGACCAGGATTGCGGCGTCAACGGCGAAGCCGTCGAACTGTCGCTGGCCGATCGCTGGATCATCGCGCGCCTGCAGCAGACCGAGCAGCAGGTCACCCGCGCGCTGGAAGAGTTCCGCTTCGACCACGCCTCCCAGGCGCTCTACGAGTTCATCTGGAACGAGTACTGCGACTGGTATCTGGAGCTGTCCAAGCCGGTTCTGTGGGACGACAACGCCAGCATCGAAGCCAAGCGCGGCACGCGTCGCACCCTGGTGCGCGCCCTCGAGACCATCCTGCGCCTGATTCACCCGATGATGCCGTTCATCTCCGAGGAGATCTGGCAGCGCATCGCGCCTCACGCCGGCAAGCCGGTGGAAGGCGAGAGCATCATGAGCCAGGCGTGGCCGCAGGCCGATGCCGAGCGTATCGATGAGCAGGCCATCCGTGACATCGAGTGGCTCAAGGGCATCATCATCGCGGTGCGCAATATCCGCAACGAGCTCAACCTGTCCCCGGGCAAGCCGCTGGAAGTCTTCCTGCAGCATGGCGCGGCTGGCGATGCCGAGCGTCTGGAAGCCAACCGTCTGTTCCTCTCCAAGCTGGCACGTCTGGAAAGCATCACCTTCCTGGCGGCGGGCGATGAAGCACCGATGTCCGCCATCCAGCGCGTCGGTGAGCTGGAAGTGCTGGTGCCGATGGCAGGCCTGATCGACAAGGATGCCGAGCTCAAGCGCATCGACAAGGAACACGAGAAGCAGCAGAAGGTCATCACCGGTCTCGAGAACAAGCTCGGCAACGAGAAGTTCGTCGGTCGCGCACCGGCCGATGTGGTCGAGAAGGAGCGCGCCAAGCTGGCCGATGCCCAGGCGGAGCTTGCACTGCTGGAAAGTCAGCGCGCCAAGATCGAAGCGCTGTAAGTCACGCTCGCTCTCTACGCAAGCAAAAGCCCTCTGCACCGAACGGTGCAGGGGGCTTTCTCGTTTCTGGCAGCCCGCTCGCGGATCACCTCTACCAGCGTATCGAACGCGTTACTCGGCGACGTCTTCCAACGGCAGGAAGGTGGCCAGCAGATAGCCGGTGTCATCCATTACGCGCAGCCGAGCACTCTCGCCACTGCCGACGACCTGATAGCTGGCCACCTCTTCCAGCATGCGGTTGAAGGCGTTGGACTGCTCGGGGTTGGGACACATCTTCATGGTCGAGGCCAGCGGACCGATATCCAGCGACTGGCGAGATTCATCCAGCACCACCGGCCCCATCAGACGATTGCAGCCGTTGCTGCCCACCAGGCGCAGACGGTCATCCTCCTCGTCCGCCAGCTGCTCGGGGGTCGGGGCCTGCAACAGGAAATTGGGGGCCTCGCCGTCCTCGGTCTTCGAGAAGCTCCAGGTGGTACCGACCAGCGCCGGAGCAGCTGCCATGCCGTCATTCCCGCCCCGGGTGCCGGACGTACTCATGCCGGGATGGCTGGCGGCACATCCGGCCAATAGAGAAGCGGCAATCGCCAGCGAAGTGGCAAGTGATGGACGACGCAAGTTGATGCTCATGAAGAGCCCCCTCGTGGTGAGCCTGTCCCGATGCCAGGCCATGATGGAACGATACGGATGGATAACGCCTGTCGCGACCCCCACGCGCATGCATCGTTCTCTGTCGCGCAGAGCGGCTGTGCAGCGGGTGTTGTAGTCATGACAGAAGCGCTTGTCAGATCGCGTCTGACGCAACGATGCATCTCTGGAAGGAGAGTTCAAAAACAGTGTTTCTGAAAGATCTGACAAATTACCATACGTCGTCCAGCAAGCGATATGGCTGGATTGCTGATTCTTGATGACACCTCGCACCATCTGCACCGGGAGGGACAGAGATGCTGTCCAGACGACTACTGACTCTCAATGCCGCAGGATTTGCCTTGCTGATCAGCTGGTGGGTACCTGCACTGGATTTCTGGCCCGATCTGGACGGCCGGGTATTCTGGGCCTTCAACCACCTCATCTCTCCGCTCAATCCGCATTGGGATACCCTGCTGGGGCTGCTCAATACCCGCTTTTTCGATGCGGCGGCATTCGGGCTGATGGGAGCCCTGTTCTGCTGGGCGATGCTTGAGGATCCTCGTCCCGATCGTTACCGACACTGGACCAGCCTTGGCATCACCATGCTGCTGACCGCAGGGATCATTTCGCTGTTCGTACTGCGTGCCATCAGCTACGGCCATGCCAGTCCGACTCGTGTCTTCCAGCACGCTCAGCATCTCTCCGAACTGGTGTCCTTCAAGACCAAGGATTCGGCCTCGAACAGCTTCCCGGGGGATCATGGCTTGATGCTGATGGTCTTCGCCAGTTTCATGCTGGCCTTCGCACCACGACGCATCGCGCTGTGGAGTCTGGCATTCGTGGTACTGCTGAGCGCACCACGCATCATGGTCGGTGCCCACTGGTTCAGCGACGTCTATCTGGGCTCGCTCAGCATTGCACTGATCGCGTTGCCCTGGGTGCTGTGCACGCCCCTGGCGACAACCGTTGCCCGTGGCATGGAAAACGCGCTGACTCGATTCAAGCCGCACGCCTGAAGCAGCTTTCGTGAACCTGCACTCAAGATTCTGAACTCAAGAACCTGAACTCATGTCAGCCGACGAGGGGCGTCCGTGAGAAAGGGGGGGAGTCCTTGTGATGCCGCTTTTCCTGGCGGTCATCCTCCTTGTCACGAGTGCCCTCCTCCACGGCCTCTGGCTTGCCAAGTCCGCCGCCGTCATTGCCGGGGGGCGGAGGGCTGATATCGGCCGTAGCGAAGCCTGTCATCTCGTGTTCCCCACCGGCCACCACCTGATCACGCCCATTGTGCTTGGCGTGATACAGCCGCCTGTCGGCCAGCTGCATCAGCTGATCCAGCGAATCGACCTCATGACTGATGGCAATGCCGATGGAAACCGTGACCGGCACTGGCGTGCCGGCGAATACCGGAGGAGACTTGGCCAGCAGGGAGCGCATGCGTCCTGCCACGGAGATGGCCTCGGTACGCCCGATACGCGGCAGCAGCACCAGGAACTCCTCGCCACCGACACGTCCGGCGCGATCGCCCTGACGCAGCGTAGCCGTCAGCAGACGGCCCAGATGGCGCAGCACTTCATCCCCGACGGCATGGCCATGCAGGTCATTGACGCGCTTGAAGTTGTCCGCATCCAGCATCAAGACCGCACAGGGCACTCCGTCACGCCACCAGTCCTCGGCGTGGCGCAATATCTGACGGCGATTGAGCAATTCGGTCAACTCATCACGACTGGCATCCTTCAGGTACTGACGCTCGAAGTGTTCGGTCAGCGCCAGCATGCGCCACAGGAAGGTGACCATCATCAGGAAGACCGCGAAGAGGTTGGCAGACTGCAGCACCCAGGCCGACAGGACGCCACCCTCATGCAGGACTGGCGAGACCATCAGTGCCGAGACAGCCGCCATGAACAGCATCAGTGTCGTCACCACTCGAACTCGCGCCGCCAGCGGGGCCAGGTGGATACCGGCCATCACGATGAAGAAATAGTACTCATAGCCCGCCGAGAGCCCGAAACAGAAAACCGAGAGCCAGGCCAGCAGCGTCAAGGCGCTCATCATCAGGGCCAGGCCCAGCGTCAACTGGTGCGCCCGGTGCAGCATTACGCCCAGCACGGACACGAGCGCCATGATGCCGCTGACGAATGCCAGCCGCGGCTCGTTGAAGAGAGTGAAGAAGGGAACCCACACCACGAAGAGGCCCATCAGCATCAGATAGACCCAAAGATAGGCATGGTAGAAACGACGATGCTCAACGGCGAGCAATCGTGGTTCATGACGTAGCCAGGCGCTTACGACTCTCGGCATCAGGCAGTCCTTGCCAGCTAGGCAGTGTCCGCGTGGCGATCCCTCACGCGACTCCAGGAGGTGCAACATCGCGGCAGGCGGGCAGCGAGAGAAAGGTAGAAGGTATACCTGCCTGCCGCGATGACACCTCACAAAGGCCGAGCACGACATGTCGCACATCATGCTACGGGGCTTATGAACTTCATTACATCATAAGCCCTGCTGGGCGATGCACCAGTCATAATTCGGCTATTGCGTTGCCTGGATGCGACGCTTACGGGCACGTCAACATGCGGCGTTGCTTGCTTACCAGCTGCCCGTGTTGCTCATGGAGGCCCAGGGTTCCTGCGGCGCAAGGGCGTCACCGGCCTGCAGCAGCTCCAGCGAGATCCCATCCGGGCTCTTCACGAACGCCATGTGGCCGTCACGCGGCGGACGGTTGATGGTCACGCCGTTGTCCATCAGATGCTGACAGGTGGCGTAGATATCCTCGACGCGATAGGCCAGATGACCGAAGTTGCGCCCACCCTCGTATTCTTCCGGGTCCCAGTTATGGGTCAGTTCCAGCATCGGCGCCTGCATCTCACGGGCACGTTCGGCATCCTGCGGCGCTGCCAGGAAGATCAGCGTGAAGCGACCCTTCTCGGAATCCTTGCGCGAGATCTCGACCATGCAGAGCAGGTCACGGAAGAAATGCAGTGAAGCGTCGACATCACGGATACGCAGCATGGTGTGCAGATATTGCATGGATCACTCTCTTGAACGGTGGTTGAGGCAGCACTGAGGACGGAAAAGACGTGCGCCGAGCGAAGCGGGCTCGGCACACGGGAATATTCTAGACACACGACTGCCGCGCGACGAGTCTCCTCGCCCCGCGGCAGTGAGGTGATGCATGCACCCTGCTGCTGGCATCTCGCGCCGTCAGGCGATGCGTGAACTGCGCTCCAGACGCACGGGCACCGACTTGGAGGATGGCGTGCCGGTATCAGCGCCGTGGCTTTCCAATGCGACCAGCACGTTGGTTTCCGGATAGTAGGCCCCGATGCAACCGGCCGGGATGTCGTACTCGACCAGACGGAACTGCGGCGCACGCCGCTCGCTGCCGTCCGGGCGCGGCTCACCGAGCATGTCGACCCAATCACCGTCAGCCAGCCCCAGCCGCGCCAGGTCTTCGCCATTGATGAAGATCACCCGCCGCTGACCGGACACGCCACGATAGCGGTCGTTGTAGCCGTAGACGGTGGTGTTGTACTGATCGTGACTGCGCATGGTCTGCAGCGTCAGCCAGCCGTCACGCCGTGCCAACTGTTGATGCATCACCGACTCCGGCAGTGGCATGTGCGAGAACTCGGCCAGGCCGCTGGAGGTCGGGAAGGCAAGCTCGCGCACCGGATTGGCGAGGTGGAAGCCGCGCTTGTGTGCCAGCCGCGCATTGAAGTCCGCGAAGCCGGGAATGACCGCCGCGATCTCGTCACGGATCAGATCATAGTTCTCACTCAGGGCCTGCCAATCGACCGGATCACTGCCCCCTCGCGCCGGCAGCACGCGCGCCAGAGTGGCACGCGCGATCGCCGCGATGATGCCGGGCTCGGAGCGCAACTCAGGGCTGGCCGGCACCTTGATGCCGGCGCTGGAGTGCACCATCGACATCGAGTCCTCGACGCTGATGTGCTGGGAAGCCACCTGCGAGGAGCGATCGATCTCGCTGCGACCGAGACACGGCAGAATCAGCGCATCGGTCTGCTTGCCCATCACCAGATGACTGCGATTGAGCTTGGTGCTGATCTGGACGTTGAGCTCGAGGTTGCGCATCGCGGCCTCGGTCCGCTCGCTGTCCGGCGTGGCACGCGTGAAGTTGCCGCCCAGCGCGATGAAGGTCTTCGCCTTGCCCTGCTCCAGCGCCGCCAGACTCTCCACGGTGTTGTAGCCCGGCGTACGCGGCATGCTGACGCCGTAGCGCGCTTCCAGCGCATCGATCAGCCAGGCGGGCGCCTTCTCGTCGATGCCCATGGTGCGATCGCCCTGGACATTGGAATGGCCACGCACCGGACAGGCCCCGGCACCGGGACGGCCGAAGTGCCCGCCGAGCAACAGCAGATTGACGATCTCACGCACACTCTCGACGGCATGCAGATGCTGGGTGATGCCCATCGCCCAGGTGCAAATGACATTGTCGGCGCCCGCGAAGATGGTCGCCACCTCCTCGAGCTGAGCGCGTGTCAGGCCGGACTGGTCCTCGAGGGTTGCCCACTCGGTCGCCTCGACCAGCGCCTGCCAGGCCTCGACGCCCCGGGTATGCGCCTCGATGAAGCTGGCGGCGCGCGTGAATTCGCCGCGTGCCTCCATCGCGAACAGCGCCTTGGCCATGCCACGCACCGCCGCCATGTCGCCGCCCATGCGCGGCTGGTAATAGCGATGACTGATGGGCTGGCTGGACAGGGTCATCATCTCCAGCGGCGACTGCGGGTCGGCGAAGCGCTCCAGCCCCCGCTCACGCAGCGGATTGAAGCTGACGATGCGCGCGCCACGCCGTGAGGCACGCCGCAGATCGCCCAGCATGCGCGGGTGATTGGTGCCGGGGTTCTGACCGAACACGAAGATGGCATCGGCGTGCTCGAAGTCCTCCAGCAGCACCGTGCCCTTGCCGACGCCGAGACTCGCCTTCATGCCGACGCCGCTGGCCTCGTGACACATGTTGGAGCAGTCGGGGAAGTTGTTGGTGCCGAACAGACGCACGAACAGCTGGTAGAGATAGGCCGCCTCGTTGCTGGCACGCCCCGAGGTATAGAACAGCGCCTCATCCGGCGACGTCAGCGCGCTGAGATGCTCGGCGACAAGCTCGAAGGCCGCGTCCCAGCTGATCGGCGTATAGCGATCACTGGCCGCGTCGTAGCGCATCGGCTCGGTCAGACGGCCCTGATCCTCGAGCATGAAGTCGTCCCAGCCCAGCAGCTCCGTGACGGTGTGCTGAGCGAAGAAGCGTGGCGTGACACGCTTGGCGGTCACTTCCCAGGCTACTGCCTTGGCGCCGTTCTCGCAGAATTCGAAGGAGGAGCCGTGTTCCGGGTCTCCCCAGGCACAGCCGGGGCAGTCGAAGCCCTTGTCCTGATTGGCCTTGAGCAGAGAGCGCACGCTCTTCCACGGCGCCCTGGAGTGACTGACATGCTGACCGACACTCTTGAGCGCGCCCCAGCCGCCTGCCGGCCCGGAATAGGCGGCAATGCGCGGATGACGCGTCTGTTGCGCATCCTCGCGGGGCAGATGGGCAGACGCAGGCGTCTCGATCTCGGGGGCAGCAATGTCGGTCATGTCAGGATCCAGTGGCCAGGAGAAACAGGAGCTAGGATAAACGGGGGCGATCAGCGCGACCGCTGAGCAGTTCGAGTCGACGCCCGCGGTGGGCACAGATCAGATTGAGGTCGCAGGCACGCGCGATCTCGACGGCGAGTCGCGAGGGCACCGCGAGGGTGATCAGGGTCGGAATGCGCGCACGGATGGTCTTCTGCACCAGCTCCAGGCTGCAGCGGCTCGACACCAGCAACGCCTCGGGCCACACACCGCTGTCGAGGCTCATGCCGATCACCCGATCCAGCGCATTGTGGCGACCGATGTCGGCGCCCTGCGAGATCAGACCGCCTTCGCCGTCCAGCCCCAGCGCCAGATGCATGCCGCGGCGCGTGGCGCGCTCCAGGCGCTCCAATCCACGCATCAGTGCATCGGGCGCCAGCGCTGCCCGTGGCGGCAGACGCATGAGTCCCGCCATCAGCTCCGCTTCGTCCTGCACGCCACAGGCGCCACAACTCGAGACACTGCTCTCACGCCGCTGATGGCGCTCGGCCTTGCGCGCCAGCGAGTCACTGACCTCAAGACGCACCGCCAGTCCATGACGCAGCCGCGAGAGATGGATCGCCGAGACCTCGTCACGCCGCGTGATCCAGCCTGCCGTGAAGGCATGCCCCAGCGCCAGCGGCTCAAGGGCCTCTGGACTGGCCAGCAAGGTGCCCATCGCGGTGTCATTGAGCGCAAGGCTCACCGGTAGCTCCGATGGGCCATCCAGCTCGCGCAGCGGCACATCGCGGGCATCCGTGTAGCTTGCAGCGCCTGGCGCTTGTTGATAGAGCGAATCTTTCATTACGGCTCTCCGTGGCGCAGGTGCGTGGCGAGAATGGTGCGCGCACTCCTCACCCGACGTCTGCGCAATATGGGAACATCCTACCGCCATGCCATGAGGGCGACCAATTGAGCCGAGCCGCCAATTGATAGACACCATCAATGAAGGTGACGTCCTGCCGGTGACAGCCATGCGGGCCATCGCGGCGGGCGAGAAATTCGCGCGCGAGTCGCGTAAAATGCGTCGCCGACCCTTGAGGGTGCCCCTGCTGTCGCGATATCCGCCGGCCACTCTCATCTCTCGATCATCCTGCTCCGGATTTACGTTCCGGCCCGCATGAGGACCTTCGCATGACCGACACTCCCGACCTGACCGCCGCGCCTGATCAGGCCAGCGCCCCGCAGCTGACCAGCACGTCTGCCTCCGCCCGCCCCAGCCCGCTGGCCCCGCAGCATGTGGTCTGCGCGCTCTACAAGTTCGTCACCCTCGAAGACTTCGAGGCGCTGCGCGACCCGCTGCTGGCGGTGATGAACGAGCACGCCATCCGCGGCACCCTGCTGCTGGCCCGCGAAGGCATCAACGGCACCGTGTCCGGCTCACGCGCCGGCATCGATGCGCTGCTCGCCTGGCTGACCAGCGACCCGCGTCTGGCCGAGCTCGACACCAAGCAGTCACTGGCCGAGCAGGCGCCCTTCCTGCGCGCCAAGGTCAAGCTCAAGCGCGAGATCGTCACCATGGGCGTCGAGGGCATCGACCCGCGTCACACCGTCGGGACCTATGTGGAGCCGAAGGACTGGAATGCGCTGATCTCCGATCCTGAGGTGCTGCTGATCGACACGCGCAATGACTATGAAGTGGAAGTGGGGACCTTCGCCGGTGCCGTCAACCCGAACACCACTGCCTTCCGTGATTTCCCGGACTACGTCTCGCGTGAGCTGGACCCGACACAGCACCGCAAGGTGGCGATGTTCTGCACCGGTGGCATCCGCTGCGAGAAGTCCACGGCCTATCTCAAGGAGCAGGGCTTCGATGAGGTCTATCACCTCAAGGGCGGCATCCTGAAGTATCTGGAAGAGGTGCCCGAGGAAGAGACGCTGTGGCAGGGCGAGTGCTTCGTGTTCGATGAGCGCGTCACCGTCGACCACCAGCTGCGTCCCGGCCAGTACGACCAGTGCCATGCCTGCCGCCTGCCGATCACCGAGGAAGACAAGCAGAGCGAGCGCTACCAGAAAGGCGTCAGCTGCCCGCGTTGCTACGACAAGCTGAGCGACGCCCAGAAGGCGCGTTTCGCCGAGCGCGAGAACCAGATTCGCCTCGCCAGAGAACGTGGCGAAGCTCACCTAGGCATGGATGCCGTCGCCCAGATGCAGGCACGGCGCGATGCCAAGCAGCAGCAGCGTGAAGCCGCCCGTCGTGCCGCGCTGGAGGCCAGCAAGAAGCCCAGCAAGAAGAGCTGATAGCAGCCAACGTCGCTTTCGCTACCCGAACACCCCGTCTCGACGGGGTGTTCTGCGTTGCAGGCTCGCTCAATCGGCCACACCCGCCGAGTGAGGCAGCGAACGCAGCAGCTCCAGCACGGCATTCAGGCGTCGGCTGCGCTGCTGGCCACTGCGCCACAACAGCCCGACCGTTTCGCCCTCGCCGGGCAGTCGACGCGCGACCAGCCCCTCACCAAGTCGCGAATCGGCCAGGTTCTCCGCCAGCACGCTGACCCCCAGACCAGCCTCCAGCATCACGCCGAGGCCGGAAATCGAATTGGCTTCCAACAAGGGCGAAGGCTGCAGGCCCAGCAGCTCGAACTGCTGATTGAGGCGTCGCCGCTGCTGCATCTCCGGCGTCAGCAACACCAGCGGATAGTCACGCAGGCACTCCCACTGCGGCGCGTCGGGCAGTGAGAAATGCGCCTCACTGGCAATCAGTGCCGAATGCTCCTGATAGAGCGGCCGACAGGCGAAGCCGCTCATGGCCGGCGCCGCAGGGTAGCCGACCGCGAGATCCAGCTCGCCATCCTCGAGCCCCTGGGCCAGCGATGAGGTCGACAGCTCGCGCAGGCGTAGCGAGAGCTGCGGAAAGGCCTCGCGCAGCCGCGGCAGAAACTCGCCGACCGCCGCCAGCGCCGACGGCACCACGCCCAGTGACAGTCGCCCGGTCAGCACCGCGTCCGGCGACAGGTCGCCCTTCAGCTCATCCAGCTCGGCGAGAATGCGCCGTGCGTGGGTCAGCACGCGCTCCCCTTCCGGCGTGAAGCCCTCGAAGCGATGACCGCGCAGTATCAGCGCCGTGCCCAGCTCCTCCTCGAGCTGCTTGAGGCGCGCCGACAGCGTCGGCTGGGTGACATGACAGACCCGTGCGGCGCGACCGAAATGGCGCTCACTGGCCAGCGCGACCAGAAAACTCAACTGTCGATGATCCATGTCGGGTCCTTGGCTCGCGGTGGCAGGAGTGACGAGTGACGCACGCTGGGGGCGCATGCCGTCAGCCGCATGATGACGCAAGGCGGCCCGTCAGTCAGCACGCCTGCATGTCTGGCGATCAGACACGAAAACGCCCGGCGCGATGGCCGGGCGTTGGATATCACCACTATCCGGGGCGTCGCTTATTGCGCGGCGTCCTGGACAGCTTCGCCAGCATGCTCGACATCCTGGCCGGCACCGTCAACGGTGTTGCAGCCGGAAAGCGCGGCCAGAGTGAAGAAAGAGGCGAAGATGAGTGCAATGGTGCGGGACATGGTCATGCTCCTTGCGGTAGTGAATATCGGGAAATCTCATGAAGACGCCAGTTCCTGCGTCCCTACCCTCATACCTTGGGCCGCCCCATGAGCTTTCAAGGGGTGAGATTCATGTTTTGTTCACTCACCGCCCATGTCATGGACAATGCCATCAACTGGCCGATTCCTCGATGGAACCCCCAAGGTGTTCGAGATCTTCCCCGAAACCTTCCACGGTATTGCAGCCACCCAACAGCAGGCCGAACAGCAGCGCGGTGCCAGTCATCATCATGAATCGTCGCATGGGCATTCCTCTCTTTCAGGCAATCAGCTGGCGGCGTTGTCGATCGAACCGCCCAGATGCTCCAGGTCCTTGCCGAAACCGGCCACGGTATTGCAGCCGGCCAGACTCACACAGGCCACCAACAGGGCAGCCACCATCAAACGCGTCATTCTCATCACTTCTCTTCCTGATCAACGGCCAATGACGATAAGACACCCTCATTGGCCGAAGGTGCCAACACTCAGCGATTTACCAGCAGAACCTTGCCCAGCGCCTCGCCGGACTCCAGCAGCTCATGCGCCTTGGCGACGTCACGGAAGCTGAACTGGTGCTCGTCGAGCAGCGGACGTACCGCACCGGCCTCCAGCATTTCGCTCAAGGCATTGAGCAGCTCCGGCTGGTCGTCCATGCCGATACCGGTCAGCAGCGGTACCGAGCGGAAGATGACGTGCAGCGACAGGTTCTTGGCGTGCAGCTGGGTCAGGTCGTGGGTCGAGCGGGTATTGATCGAGCACAGACGGCCGGAGGTCGCGGTGGCCTCGATGGAGCGATCCAGATTGTCGCCACCGACGGTGTCGAAGACCAGATCGAAACCACGCCCGGAGGTCAGGCGCGTCACGTAGTCTGCGACCGCTTCCTCGCGGTAGTTGATGATCTCGTCGGCGCCCAGCTGGCGTGCCAGATCCGCCTTGGCTTCGCTGGACACGGTGGTGGTGACATGCGCGCCGAGATACTTGGCGATCTGTACCGCAACGTGGCCGACGCCGCCGGTACCAGCGTGGATCAGCACGTGCTCACCTTCCTTGATCTGACCGCGCGATACCAGCGCCGTCCAGGCCGTCAGGAACACCAGCGGCAAGGCCGCACACTCTTCCAGCGTCAGCGCCGCCAGGCTCGGGCGCTTCACGATCACCCGGGTGTCGGCGATCATGTAGTCCGCCAGAGCGCCCTGCCAGCCCTTGACGCCACCGGCACACCCCAGCACTTCATCCCCGACGGAAAAGTCCGTCACGCCTTCGCCGACGGCATCGATCACCCCGGAGACATCGCCATTGAGAATGGCCGGGAATTCAGGGTGCGACTTGACCAGCCCGCTGCGCAGCTTGGTCTCGATGGGATTGATGCTGGAAGCCGTCACCTTGATACGCACCTGCCCCCGCGCCGGTGTCGGGGTCTCCAGTTCGCGCTCGACGAACACTTCGGGACCGCCGTACTGCTCGATGACCATGGCTTGCATGAGGAAAGACTCCTGAACGATGAAGAAAGAGACGCCATAGCCGGGCTCGGCGCCATCATGAATAGGGGTGAGCGGCATGCCGGTGTGTCGACAGGACAGGCTGGCATTCCGTTCAGATTACCGCGAGCTTACTCCGTGTCTAACATAAGGTCAGCATCAGGCCAGTATCAGGTCAGCGCCAGCTTGAGCACGATGATGAAGATGACCGCGACCGTCAGCCACTTGACCCACCGCGCGCCCGCGGGACTCATGTTGACCCGCGCGCCGAGGAAGGCGCCGCTCATGTTGCCGACCGCCAGTACCAGCCCGTAGGCCCAGCGCACCTGACCATCGAACACGAACACCGCCAGCGCCGGCAGGGTATACATCAACACGATGAAGACCTTGAAGACGTTGACCTGGGTCAGGTCGATCTTGAGCAGCCGGTAGAGCACCACGATGAACAGCACGCCGACACCGACCTGGATGAAGCCACCATAGATGCCGATGCCGAACATCGCCAGCAACACCACGGGCGTGATGCGCTCCGGCGTCAGTTCACGGGTGTCGATGCGCGGCGTCGGCAGCAGCATCATGATCGAGCACACCACCATCACCACGATCAGGACGCTCTCGAAGGCCTCGGCACTGATGCGGGTCGCCAGCCAGGCGCCCAGCATGGCGCCTGCCACGGCGGGTACGGCCAGCCGCCAGGCCACCCCCATGTTGTGAGCGCCCGCCTTGAGGAAGGTGCTGGTCGCGGTCGCACTCTGCAGCGCGATCGCCACGCGGTTGGTGGCATTGGCCTGGGCCGCCGGCAGGCCGAGAAACATCAGCAATGGCAGCGTCAGCATCGAGCCACCCGCCGACAACACATTGATGAAACCGGCCACGCCACCCAGTGTGATCAGCGCCACTACGCTGATCAGATCAAGGCCGCTGGTCAGCCCTGCAACATCCGACATCATGCCGACATTCCTTGTCCCGCCATCCTGTTGAGTGAAGACGCCCTAGGCAGACATGCCCCAGAGCGCGCGATGCCCGACACACCACCCTCGCATGACTGAGCGGGGGCAAGTGATGCCGGGCATCGTTCATAGCATATCGCGTCACGTCACGCCTGCTTCAGCCACATCGGCTGACGCGTCTGGCGCTCATCCGACACGCCGGGCTCAGTGCGCCAGCGCTTGCTGCCGGCCACTCTGACGCACGCTGTAGGCCAGCACGCCCACGAAGATGACCAGACCCGCGAGGTCGTAGGTCAGCTGACCATGCGGCCACAGCATCAGCGCACCCAGCGGGAACATCGCCAGACGCAGCCACCAGGGCAGCTCGTGCTCCAGGTAGCCTTCCAGGCCCGCGACGATGGCGTAGATCCCGAACAGCGCGAACACGAACACCGTCAGCATCTCGCCGATGTCACCGGAGATCAGCGGGCTCCAGGCGAACAGCAGCGGCACGATGTAGAGGCCCTTGGCGATCTTCCACGCCATCAGGCCAGTCTTCATCGGCGGTGTGCGGGCGATCGCGGCTGCCGCGAAGGCGGTCAGGCAGACCGGCGGGGTGACGTTGGAATCCTGGGACAGCCAGAAGATGATCATGTGGGCACTCACCAGTGCCATGGTCAGCACGTGCGGCGACAGCGCCTGCTCATACAGCTGGCTCTGGAAGGTATCCGGCACCAGCGCCAGCAGTTCGCGGGCGGCGTCCATGCTCATCGGCGCGCCCAGCAGGTCCAGCTTGTCCGGTGCGGCCAGCATGAAGATGGCCTTGGCCTGCTCCGGCAGGTTGCCCGCCGCCAGCAGATCCACCAGCTGGGAATGGGCGATCAGGTTGTAGAGCGCCGGGGCGGACAGCGTGCCCAGCACGATATAGGACGCCGTCACCGGCAGGCCCATGCCCAGAATCAACGAGGCCAGCGCGATCAGGATGATGGTGATCAGCAGGCTGCCACCGGCCCAGTCGGTGATCATCAGCGAGAAGGTGTTGCCGATACCGGTGGTGGAGACGACGTTGACGATCAGGCCGACGGTGATCAGCAGGATCGCCGTGGTGGTCATGTTGCGCACCCCGGCCAGCATCGCCTCGAGGATGTCGCCGAGCTTCATAGGATTCTTCGACAGCCACGAGGCCGCGATGACGGACAGGATCGCGATGCCAGCGGCGTAGGTCGGCGTGAAGCCGTAGATCAGTGCACCGACCAGCACGAACAGCGGTGCCAGATAGTGCCAGCCATCCTTGAGCACGTCCTTGAGGCGCGGGCCCTGCGGGTCATCCAGCGCCGTGGCGTCGGAGCGCTTGGCTTCGATACGCACGAACATGGCGACCGACAGGAAGTAGAGCAGCGCCGGCAAGGCGGCCACGCCGACGATGGTCAGGTACGGCACCTGGGTGTAGGACGCCATGATGAAGGCACCTGCGCCCATCACCGGCGGCATCAGCTGGCCACCGGTCGAGGCGGCGGCCTCGACGCCTGCCGCGAAGCGCGCCGGGAAGCCGGCACGGCGCATCAGCGGAATCGTGATCACGCCGGTGGAGACGGTGTTGGCGACACTCGAGCCGGACACCGAGCCCATCAGGCCGGAGGCGAACACGGCCACGAAGCCCGGACCACCCTTGAAGCGTCCCGCCGCGCAGCGCGCCAGATCGATGATGAAGTCACCCGCACCGGACTTGACCAGAAAGGCCCCGAACAGGATGAACATGAATACGTAGGACCAGGAAATGCGCGCGATGGAGCCCAGCATCCCCTCACCGCCGATGAAGCTTCTGAACAGCACCGTCTCCCAGGTCAGGCCCGGGAAGTTGAACACGCCGCCGACATACTTGCCCCACCAGGCCACGTAGGTCAGCGCGATCAGACACAGCACCGGGATGAACCAGCCAGTGGTGCGACGCGCGAACTCGAGGATCAGACCGACCGCGACGATGGAGACCACCCAGTCCGCGGTGGAGAACACCACGCCACGGTCATAGAGCGCATCCTCGAAGCCGATCAGGTAGAGGCCGCAACCCAGTGCCGCCAGCCCCAGCAAGACATCCACGCCCAAAACCCAGCGCTTGGCACCATCACTGGCCGGCGTCAGCATCGGAATGGTCAGCGCACACAGCAGACCGAACAGGCCGTAGTGCAAGGCGCTCACCCACAGCTCCGACAGGGTCGAGACGGTGTTGAAGTACAGGTGCGCCAGACAGATGACGATGGAAATCACGAAGACGGCACGCCCCAACCAGGGCAGCTCCATGCGCCACGGCGCAGCTTCGGCGGATTCGTCGCGCACACCGGAGAGATCCGGCTCCTGCGCTTCGCTATCAGTGGGACGAGAGGGCTCTGGCGAGCGGGAATCATGCATGGCGTTGCCTCAAGACGGAATCAGACAGCGATGGCGCAGCGGCGACTTGCGTCACCATGCGCCCGGGCTTGCGAGGAGAATACGGGCTTCTACAGCAATCATTCGTGGGCACTGCTCTGGCCTGCGCCTCACCTTGCCCGCACGGGGCAGTGACAAGGCGCCGGACCGGCAGTGGTTTATTGGTCTGGGAAACTGCGCTGCCCTCACCGCCGCCAGAGGCGAGCGATAAGGGCAGCGGGAACATCAGGCGTGAATCACTCGGCGATCAGGCGCGCCGGAATCTCGATGCCCTGCTCCTTGAAATAACGTGCGGCACCCGGGTGCAGCGGCAGCGGCAGGCCCGCGATGGCCTTGTCGAGCGCCATGGCCTTGGTAGCCGGGTGGATGTTGTTCAGGAACGGCAGGTTCTCGTACATGGTCTTGGTGATCTGGTAGACGTCTTCTTCGGAGACGTCGTCACGCACCACCAGGATGTTCGGCTGGGCGATGGTGTTGATCGCCTTGTCCTGACCCGGGTAGGTGCCAGCGGCGATTTCATACGGGGTCCACAGCTCGAACTGGGAGTTGACCTTGGCCAGCTGCTCGTCGGTGAAGTCCAGCGTGGTGATCTCGCCGCCCAGGTTGGCGTAGGCGCGCGTCACGGCGGAGGCCGGTGCGCCTGCCGGGATGTTCATGCCGTCGATGTTGCCGTTCTGCATCGCGTCGGCGCTCGGGCCATAGCCCATGTAGGCCAGATCCATCTTGTCGGCATCGATGCCCAGCTGCTCGAGGATGAAGCGACCCGAGCCTTCGGTGCCGGAATTCTTCTTGCCGATGGAGAAGCTCTTGCCGTAGAAGTTGGTCATGTCCTCGATGGTGCCGGTCTTGACCTCATCGTTGCGGGCCACGAAGTGCTCGACGTTCTGCCACAGCATCGAGATGCTGCGCAGGTTCTTGTGCGCCTTGTTGACCGGTGGAGTGCCATTCCATGCCCAGGCACCGTACAGGCCCTGGATGATGCCGAACTGGGCCTGGTCCTCTTCCATCAGCTTGAGATTCTCACCGGAACCGGCAGAAGAGATCGCGGACACGGAGATGCCGGCGGTCGGCTCGAGCTTGACCTTGATCAGCGTGGAGAGTGCCACGCCGACCGGGTAGAAGGTGCCACCGGTGGTAGCGGTACCCATGATGTACTTGCCTTCCGCCTGAGCCACGGCACTGAGACCAAGAGAGGCTGCGATGGCGAGACCGAGACCGGCCTTGAGGAACTGGCGCTTTTGCATGGAGTAACTCCTTGGCGAACCTGCCGGGCGCAGGTTGAGCGTTCTTGTAATGTGGTTAGGCAGACGGACATTGCGGCTGAGCAGGCTCTGGCCCTGGGCGATGCTGGCCATGTCGCGACCGACAATGCGCAAGGTAGCCCTCTTTTGCGTGGGGCGTTCGTTGCGAGCCTTGGCTTCAGCGTAGGTAGAAGGTTAGCAACTGTCCGCGCGGCGCGGTATTTGGCGATGGGGGCATTGCGCAGCTTCCAGAGCGCGCACGGGCAATCCGCAAAGTGGCAGGATTCTGCCGATCTGGTCACACTGAGGGCATTCGCGAGCGTTCAAGTCAGGGAGTCCGTCACGATTCGGGTTACCCTTTGCCCTCGACACACGCCCGCCCTGCTCCATCCGATCAAGGAGAGACGATGACCCCCTTCAGCCTTCACCCGCAGCTGGATGCCGACACCCACTTCGTGGCCGACCTGCCGCTGTGCACCGTGCGCCTGATGAACGATGCGCGCTATCCGTGGCTGGTACTGATTCCGCGCCGCGATGCCATCCGCGAGATCTATGAGCTGGACAGCAGCGCCCAGCAGCAGCTGTGGCAGGAAACCACCCAACTGGGCGAGCTGCTGATGACGGTGAGCGGCGGCGAGAAGCTCAATATCGGCGCGCTGGGCAACATGGTGCCGCAGCTGCACATGCACGTGATCGCCCGCCGCAGCGATGATGAAGCCTGGCCGGGGCCGGTGTGGGGAGTCGGCACGGCCGAGCCCCACGACAACGAGACACTGACGGTGCTCATCGACACTCTGCGCATGAAGATCGCCGAGCTGCCGAGCTATTCCTACTGACGCCGTCACCTGCGTTTTCACTGACATCTACGCTCTCGCAGACACTGCCATCTACGCTCTCACATCTACGAAAACGGGGCCCGATGGGCCCCGTTTTCGTATCTTGCAGGTAGTCAGCAGCACGCCTGTTTTGGCGCCGCAGACCTCACTCGTCGCCGGATCTCACTTGTCGCCTGAGCTCTGCCCTGACGTCCTCGGGCCCAGCGGGCTCTGGAGGGTGGTGCCGGGCGCCGAGCGATCAAACGGCGAAGCACCGCGACCGGTGGGAGAGTCCAGCGCCTTGAGACTACTGGCGACCAGCAAGGCGCCAAAGACCGTGATGATGATGCCGCCGAGCAGACCAACCAGCGCCGTCCACGGCCACTGACGACGTGCGCGGCCGCCCGAGTGCGTCCCACCCAGGCGCGAGCCAGCCGCTGCCAGGCGTCCGCTGGCCTTCATGATCAAGGTGGCCATCGCCACGCTACCCACCGTCAGCGCGGTGCCCAATGACATTGCCAGCACCGCCAGTACCCCGCTGCCGACCATGTTCAGCGCCAGCGCGGCCAGCAAGACCAGAATCGCGCCGGAACACGGCCGCAGGCCGATCGCCAGCACCGCCATGCCCATGGTGCGCCAGTCGCCACTGGCCTGCTCCGCCGTCACGCCATGCGCATGGCCGCAACCACAGCCATGCCCGTGTGAATGAGCATGGCCGTGAGAGTGAGAATGTGAGTGGACGTGGCCAGGCGACGGCTCGAACGCCAGCCCCTGCATCGCTGGCGCCGGCGGCACTCCCGCGCTTGAGACAGGTTGTGCCCTGACAACACGCCATAACGCGCGCGCGGCGCGCCACAGCAGCAACAGCCCCAGCACCAGTACCCCGAGATGACTGAGCAGGGTGACCTTCTCGACCTGTCCGAGCACATCGCGCCCCGCCCAGTCGAGCAGCCCCGCCCCGAGGCCGACCAGCACCAGCGCACTGACGCCCTGCAGCAAGGCCGCCAGCAACGACAGCCACAGCGCACGGCGCCGAACGATGGGCTGACTGACCAGCAGCGTACTGATGACGACCTTGCCATGGCCGGGGCCCGCGGCATGCAGCACGCCATAGGCGAAGGACAGCCCGATCAGCGCCCAGGGCGTGCCGGGATGCGCGGCAAGCCCATTCATGGCGCGTCCCAGCGAGCGCTGGAAACGCGATTGCTCGGCGAAGATCCAGCCCAGCGCCTCGCCCCAGCCCTGCACCAGGCTCGGCCAGAGCGCAATGCCCAGCACGAGCAGCCCGCAGCCGACCGCCATCCAGCCAGCCAGACGCCGCCCCCGCGACGAGGCCGGCTTCAACAGTCCATCACGCATGCCCTTGAGGCTCTTGATATCGCCAAGCCCGCTGGTGTCCTTCGGTTCACTGCTCATCAGCCACCTCACAGCTGACACTGCCGACCTCGGCGAAGTACTGGCCGAGATCCATCGGTGCGGTGGCGTTGATATCCAGCATCGAGGCCTCGGCGACCTTGGACGGGTCCGGGTCGGCCGGCGTGATGCCCGGCGTGCAGCTGAGCGCCGAGTCCTGCCCTTCCAGCCCGCTCACCACCAGCCCTTGCTGCACGGCGATGGCGTCCGGGTCATGCAGAATCTCGATGTAATAGGTGGGGTCATAGATGCGATAACTGAGGGTATGGCCAGCCATCGCGACCGGCTCGGCCAGCGGCAGCTCCATCTGGAAGGCGACACGCTCACCCTTGAGCCAGGTGGTCTGGCGCGTCGCCTTGCCAAGCGCCACGGGTTCGCCGTCCAGCGTGACATGGGTGTAGTAATCGAACTGCGACAGATTGGCCAGAATCTCGCTGCCCAGCACATCGAGGCGCTGCTCCATGCTGGTATCGTCCTCAAGCGCGGCCAGCTCCTGACGCAGCGTCAGACTGTAGAAGGGGTCAAGCAGCCAATACTGACGCATCGCGACGGCCCGCCCCTGGTCATCGAGGCGCAGCGTCACCCGCAGGTCGACCCAGCCATGCGGGTGGGCTGCGGCAGGCTGACTGGCCACCAGGGTGCCCAGCATCAGTAGCGGCGTCAGCCAGGCTGCAGGGCGCAGGCCATGACGAGACGGGAAACGCGCCAGCGCGGACGACAGCGCCGCCACCAGGCGATGAACAGCAACAGACATCGAGAAACTCCGGCAGAACGTCACGGGGACGACAGGAAGGGGTCGGCAGGATGTTACTTCATAACAAAACGGGAGGCATCCCGACGCAGTCCAAGGATACTTTCGACAGGCTTTGATGACGGTCAGTTCGCCGAATCATCATGGCCATGGCGAAAGTCTTCTCGGCGCAGCCCGTATTTGTGCATCTTGAGATTGAGCGTACGCCGCGGCAATGCCAGTTCCTCCAGCACCTGAGCGATGTTGCCGCGTGCGCGAGTCAAGGCGGCGCGAATCAAGGTCGACTCGAACATCGCCACCTGTGCCGCCAGCCCATGCTCCTCGCTGCTCGCCAGCGCCTCGTCGCTCGCACCACTGGCGGCCTCGCAAGCCTCCTCCTCCGATGAGGCGCTACCCGGCACTGATGACCGTTGCACCGCGGGCAATTCTCCCAGCACCACACGGCGACTGGCGGCCTGACGCAGCTGCCACAGGTTGCCCGGCCAGTCCGCCGCCATCAACGCGGCCAGCTCACCGCGGCCGAAGGGTTGCGCCTCCACCTCATGCACCTCGGCGGCCTGACGGCTGAAATGCGCCATCAGCAACGGGATGTCCTCGCGCCGCTCGCGCAGAGCGGGGGTCGTCAGTTCGATCTCGGCCAGTGCATGCCCGAGGGTGCGAGTCAGCGGCCCGCTCGCCATCACGTCGCCCACGCTGCACAGCGCACTGCACACCAGCCGCGGTGCCTGGCGGGCACCCTCCTCACGCGCGGCGATCCAGCCTTCCAGCCACTGCCATTGCGCGCCACTCAGGTGGTCCACCTCATGCAGTAGCAAGGTATTGGCCGCAGGACATGCCGCGAGCGCATCCTCGATCGCTCTCGCCAGTGCATCCGCGCCCTCTGCCCTGGCTTGCGACAGGGGCGCGCATTCCACGCGTGCCAGCAAGACCGTCGCCGCCGTCGGCATGGCGGTAGATGAGGGCGGCGCGTCAGCAGACGGCGCATGCTCGGCCAGTGCCAGCGCCAGAGTGCTGCGTCCGCTGCCCGCCTCGCCGCTGATCCAGACCCGCGCCGGGTGCCCGCGCAATTCAAGCAGTCGCTCACGCAGCTGGCGAATCTGACGGCTCTCACCCCGCAGCAGACCACTGAGGCCGCGCACGCTCAAGCGCCGGCGCAGGCGTTGGTTTTCATCGCTCAGACGCCGCCCCGCCAGCGCCTGACGCAGCTTCAGCTCCAGTGCTTCGGGGTCAAACGGCTTCTCGATGAAATCGCGCGCGCCGCCCTGCATCGCGGCAACGGCCGTGGCGACATCGCCGTGACCGGTCATCATCAGCACCGGCAGCTCCGGTGCCTGCAGCGCGAGCTGCGCCAGCAGCGTCAGCCCATCCATGCCCGGCATGCGGATATCGCTGATCACCACGCTGACCGGCTCGGCGGCGGCCAGGGCTTCCAGCAAGGCCTCGGCGCGCGAGAAGCAGCGCAGGTGGATCTCGGCCAGCTCCAGCCATTGGGCGAGGGATTCGCGCACTGCCGGGTCGTCATCCACCAGCCATACCGGGGCCTCGCGGGTCAGATCGCTGTCCTGCTGCAGGCGCAGCTCTGCCGGGTCCAGGCCCGTGGCGGCAAACTCCTCTGCGCCCTCGAAGCCATCGCTGTCGTGCGTATAGCCTGTCATTCGTGCGTATACCCCGTCATGTCACGGATTGCTGCCCGCTGCCTTGTTGTTCGGTGCCGTCGGCTGCATGCGTTGCCTCCGGCGCCGGCGTGCGTAGCCACAATTCGAAGCAGGCGCCGCCCAGCGCAGCGCCCTCAGCCAGTGCAGCGCCCTCAGTCAGCGAGGAGCCCTCAGCCGGTTCAGACACTGAAGCGCCATCGGCCAGACGCAGCTGGCCACCGAGGTCGCGCGCCAGGCCATAACTCAGAAACAACCCCATCCCCATGCCCTCGCCGACCTCGCGTGTGGTGGTGAAAGGGTCGAACAGCGTGGCACGCAGCGCAGGGTCGATGCCGGGGCCATTGTCCTCGATGCGCAGACATCCGCCCGGCTGTCCCTCAAGACTGGTCACTGCCGGCCAGGCCTGCCAGCTGAGGCGCAATCGCGGGGCCGCGCGCTCGTCGTCCGGCGCATCGCTCTGCTGACCGGTCTGTTGATCGGCCTGCTGCGCTTTCTGCTCCCCTTCCAGCGCATCGAGTGCATTGCGGATCAGGTTGGTCAGCAACTGCTCGAGACGCACCTGTTCGCCCATCACGATGATGTCCCGGGGCAGCCCGCCCTGCTCCACCGTCAGGTCGAGGGCGGTGATTCGCTCGGCGAGCAGCTCCAGCGCGAAGTCGATGCGCGGTGCCAGCGCCAGGGCGACGGGCGCCTGCTGACTGGCCGGACGCACGAAGACCCGCAGCTGACGGATCATGTCGGCCAGGCGCTCGGACAGCTCACTGATACGCGTGAAGTTGCTGGCGGCGGACTCTGCGGCACGCGCGGTCAACTCGGGGCGCGTAGCGGCGGAGGCGACTCCCCGCGCCAGCAGCTTGCCGCCGCTGGCGGCGTAGGTGCGAATGCCGACCAGCGGCTGATTGAGCTCATGGGCGATACCGGCCGCCATGGTGCCCAGCGCGGCCAGCTTGCCGGCCTGCACCAGCTCGTCACGCGTGGCCTCGAGTTCGCGCGAGCGCTGGGCGACACGCTCCTCGAGGCGCTCGTTGATCTCGCGCATCATCACCGCTTCACGCCGAATCAGTCCCAGGCGTGCCTGACGTTCGCGCATCCACAACGCCATCATCGCCAGCCCCAGGATCACGGCGAGGCCGACCAGCACCACATTGCGCGCCTGGATATAGAGTGGCCGCAACGGCATCAGAAAATGCAGCTGCCAGCCTAGCGGTCCGCTGGCCAGCGACTCATCCAGATAACGCTGGCCCATCGCTGCCGTCGGCAACCGCACGATCTCCGACGCCGCCAGTTCGTGGTGGTCGCCCAGCACCAGGCTGCCGTCCTCCAGCTCCCGCGACAGCGGTGTCAGCGGCGCCCCGCGAAACTGCTGCTGTGCCCGAATGCTGTCCAGTGCCTGAGGTTCGATCGCCTCCAGCGCGCGATACTTCCAGTTACGCCGCGAGGCCAGCAGCACGATGCGATTGGCATCGGCGAGCAGCACCGTTTCTCCCGCCTGGCGCCAGGTATCTTCCAGCGCTTCCAGCGAGACCTTGACCACCATGACGCCCAGCGGCTGCCCCTCGGCCCCCAGCACCGGCGCCGAGACGAAGTAGCCCGGGCGCCCGGTGGTATTGCCGACGGCGAAGAACTCGCCGCGTCCGCGCGCCAGGGCATCGATGAAGTAGGGGCGGTAGTCATAGCGATAGCCGACGAAGCTGTCTGGCTGATCGAAGTTGCTCGCAGCCACGGTCATGCCGTCGCGATCGGTCAGGAAGATAGCCGCCGCGCCGGAGGCACTCGCGACTCGCCGCAGATGCTGATTGAGGTCACTGCTCGAACCGAGGGGAGCGGCGGCACTGGCGGCATCGGGCTGATCTGAGGGCATAACAGGCGCCGTTGCCGCAGTCGAGGTGCCTTGCTCGCCGAGGGCGATGCGCACACGGGCCTGACGCGCCAGCAATTCCGGCAGCCATTGGAAGCGCGACAATTCAGCATTCAGCGTGCTGGCGTAGAAATTCAGGCGAGTCGCGGCGTGCTGGCGGGCATCACGCTCGCCGCGCGCCAGCTCCCAGTGCCAGAGGGCAAACAAGGCCATCAGCCCGGCCAGCAGGCTGGCCGTGAGTGCCAGCCAGGCCAGACGCCGACGGCGCAGCGCACTCAGCGTCATGGGCTATCACACCGCGCTAGCGCGGGCTCGCCCGGGCTTCGGTACTGCCCGCCGGCGAAGTGGCGGGCAAGGCCAGAGAGGCGACGCTGAGGGCCGCCTCGTGGAGTTGCCATGCAGGTGACAGTCACGGCGCGCCGATCACCGGCACGGTGCGCGCATCCAGGGCCACGGCGACTTCCACCAGCAGGTTGTCGAGGCGACCCGGCGCGATATCGGCACCATTGCTGTCACCTGTCACGCTGAGACGAATCTGGCCGTTGACCTCGCTCACCCAGGCTTCCAGTGCCAGCGGCGGCCGGGCAGCGTAGCTGGCATCCAGGCGTTCGAGGTCCGGGTCTGCGCGCTCGATGATGAAGCCACGCTCCGCCAGGGTCGTCAGCAGGGTGACGAAGACCTGCCGGGAGGTCAGAGTGCCGCTGTTGGGGGCGATCACCGCGGTGCGTGAATCCGGCGCATGGGTCGGCTGATTTATGCAGCCCCCCAGCACCAGCAGGCCGGCGAGCAGCGTCGCGAGCCCCAGGCGTTGCCACAGCGAGCGTGGAGATGCCTTGCGCATGTTCATCAGCGAACCTCCCGTGGATCACGACCCGCCAGCACGGCCTGCAGCTGACGCTCGATCTGGCGGCAGCTGTCGCTGTCATTGTGAGGGCGGGCATCGATGACGTAGCCACCCTGGTTGATGACCTGCTCGTCGCGGATCACGCGCACGCGCTCATCCGGCGCGACCAGCGAGATGCGCTCGAAGCTGATCGGGTCATCGCGGAAGGTGTCGTTGCCGACGCCCACGCCGAAATCGTTGCCCGCCGCGACGCCGTAGCCCACCGAAAAGCCGATGCGCGAGCCGAAGGGCCCGTCAATCGCGCCCAGGCCAGGCTGGTCCACCTTGCGCTCACCCGTCACCACGCCCAGCGCCTGCTCGCTCTCGCGGATCTTGTAGCCACGGGCCTCCACGACCTGCGCCGCAGCACGCAACCACTGATTGGCATCGCCCTCACGCGGGAAGATGCAGGCCTCGGGCAGGCCAGCGCTGTCATTGGCGGCCAGCGGGTCCTTGCCGGACAGGGCCGAGCAACCGCTCAGCAGCACCAGCCCCACTGCGAGCAATGTCATGCGCGGCAGTCGCGAGCGCGCTGACGTGTCAGCCAGGTCCGGCCGCGCGGGAAATTCGGAAAGTCGATGGAGCATGCGAACGTCTCCGGTCAGCCACTTGAGCCGGCGCGACATCATGATTTTCACACCATGAGACACGCCAGAGGCACTAGACTGACACATAAGTCTTGTAGGGTTTCTGCATAATTATGGTATCAAGACAGCGGGATACCCTGGATGCAGGAAACCTCATCTTAGCCTCCAGCCATGCCAGCGCCTACCGTATCCAGCACCCGACAATGCATGACAAGGCCGCACTGGCATTGCCATTTCACACGACGATCACGCAACGCCAGCACTGCCGGTACCACTCGTTCGGTGCGCAAATCGCCCCTCAGCGCGCGCAACACTGGTTACATATGGAAACGATATCGCGCGGACAACTCACGACGCTACAGGTTCAATAAGTTACCATTATCGACGAATAGGCAATCAGGGAGAGAAATTTATGTCAGAAAATGCCGACCAGCCCACGGTCGCCAAGATCAATCCGCCAGTCTTCTTCGGCTCCGCCGTCGTGATTCTGGCGTTCGTGATCTTTACGGTCGCCATGCCGGAAACCGCACAGACCGCCTTCGGTCATGTCCAGACCTGGATCATCGACACCGTCGGCTGGTTCTACCTGCTGGCCATGGGCCTGTTCGTGATCTTCACGCTGGGTCTCGCCTTCTCGCGCTATGGCGACATCAAGCTGGGGCCAGACCATTCCGAGCCGGACTTCAGCTACGGCTCCTGGTTCGCGATGCTGTTCTCCGCGGGCATGGGCATCGGCCTGATGTTCTATGGCGTTGCCGAGCCTGTCTTCCACTTCACTGCGCCTCCGGTCGGCGATGCCGGCACCGTCGAGGCCGCCCGTGAGGCCATGAAGACCACTTTCTTCCACTGGGGCATCCACGCCTGGGGCGTCTATGCCGTCGTGGCGCTGGCGCTGGCCTACTTCAGCTTCCGCCACAACCTGCCGCTGCGCATCAGCTCCGCGCTGTATCCGCTGATCGGCAAGCGCATCCATGGCCCGATCGGCCATGCCGTGGATATCTTCGCCGTCTTCGGCACCATGTTCGGGGTCGCGACCTCACTGGGTCTTGGCGTGCTGCAGGTCAGCTCCGGTCTGCATTATCTGTTCGATATCGACAACGATCTGACCACCCAGATCATCCTGATCGCCATCATCACCTGTCTGGCGACCGTCTCCGTGGTCATGGGTCTGGATGGCGGCATCCGTCGTCTCTCCGAGCTGAACCTTGGCCTGGCACTGGCGCTGATGCTGTTCGTGCTGTGCGTGGGTCCGACCATCTTCCTGCTGCAGACGCTGATCCAGAACATCGGTGGCTACCTCAGCGAAGTGGTCGACAAGACCTTCAACATGTTCGCTTACATCCCGGAAGATGGCCCGTCCAAATGGCTGGGTGGCTGGACCCTGTTCTACTGGGGCTGGTGGATCGCGTGGTCCCCGTTCGTGGGCATGTTCATCGCGCGTGTCTCGCGTGGTCGCACCATCCGTGAATTCGTCTACGGCGTGCTGTTCGTACCGATGGGCTTCACCTTCCTGTGGCTGACCTTCTTCGGCGACAGCGCCCTGCACATGCTGCTGACCGATACCGCAGGCAACCTGGCGGAAGCGGTCTCCGCCGATGCGTCCGTGGCACTGTTCAAGTTCCTGGAGCTGTTCCCGTTCGGCAGCATCACCTCCATGCTGGCCACCGTGCTGGTGGTGACCTTCTTCGTCACCTCCTCGGATTCCGGCTCGCTGGTCATCGACATGCTGACCTCCAAGGAAGGTGACGAATCTCCGGTCTGGCAGCGTGTCTTCTGGGCCTTCTCCGAAGGTTTCGTCGCCGTGGCGCTGCTGATGGCGGGTGGCCTGGGCGCGCTGCAGACCGCCTCGCTGGCCTCTGCCCTGCCGTTCGCGATCATCCTGATGTTCGTCTGCTATGGCCTGCTCAAGGCACTGCGTCTCGAGGGCGTCAAGCAACGCTCCATGCAGCACCTGAGCAACACGCCGGGCCACACTGCCGGCGGCGCACGCAGCTGGCAGAAGCGCGTCCAGACCCTGGTCGAGACGCCGCGCCAGAAGAACGTCGAGCAGTACCTGATCAACACCGTCACGCCGGCACTGGCGGATGTCGCGAAGGAATTCGAGGCCCAGGGCCTGGATACTCGCGTCAATGACGAGGAAGACCGCAGTTATCTGCAGGTCAGCCACGGCGAGGAAGTCGACTTCGTCTACGGTGTGCGGGTGCGTGAATACGCAGCACCGGCCTTCGCGCTGCGCAACGTCAAGCGCAAGGGCACCAGCGACGTGGAACGCCAATACCGCGCCGAGGTCTTCCTGCGTGAGGGTGGCCAGACCTATGACGTCATGGGTTACACCAAGGAGCAGGTGATCGGCGACGTGCTGGACCAGTACGAGAAGCACATGCACTTCCTGCACATGGCGCGCAACTGACGCCTGAGCGTTGCAGAAGTGATGACAGCTGATGACATGGCTGTCGCAAAGGCCCCGCCCCGTGCGGGGCCTTTGCGTATGTGGCCGAAATCAGAATGTCCAAGCCGACGACATTGGCTGCAATATCCGTGTGCGACCTTGAAAACCGCATGCGCGCACCACATCTCTTGTCAGGCATTCATCTACGGCTTGAGGGTGGTGCGCCGGCGACGATAGGGGTGGCCGATGAGGGTGATACAGTGAATTCGTTACCCTGCATCCCGCCCAGCCTCTACACTGGTGGCATACTGGCAGCGCGGCTCGCCACCTGCATCTCCACTTTCCCCACAATGCCGTTCACTTCACATTTTTCAGGAGAGTCTTCATGTCCAACGATACCAATGCCATCGGCCTGCACACTGCCAGCGCCACTCAGCTGGCCGAGCACCTCAACATCCTGCTGGCCAACTACCAGACCTTCTACATGAATGCCCGTGGCTACCACTGGAACGTGAAGGGCAACCAGTTCTTCGAGCTGCACGTGAAGTTCGAGGAAACCTACACCGACCTGCTGACCAAGGTCGACGAGATCGCCGAGCGTATCCTGACCCTGGGTCACGAGCCGCTGCACGCCTACAGTGACTACGCGCGTGTCGCCACCATCAAGGAAGACACCCACGTCAGCGACGGCACGGCTTGCATCAAGGGTCTGCTGACCGGTTACAAGTCCCTGATCGAACTGCAGCGCGAAATCATGTCCGTCGCGTCTGACGCCGATGATGAAGGTACCGCCTCACTGGTCGGTGACTACATCCGCGAGCAGGAAAAGACCGTGTGGATGCTGTCCGCCTACCTGGGCGAGTAAGCGCTCAAGCCAGTGCAGTGCCAAGGCATGACAGCGCGGATCTCTGATGCGGCTCCTGCCTGACGCTGTACTTGACTGACACTGGGCCGCGAGGCATTCGCGCAGTGTGAACGCCGCCTTTCGACCCTGCACACGCGGGACTCGAAAGGCGGCGTTGTCATGTGGCCATGAAGGCCCGCCAAATACCGACCAGGAGGGTTGCATGTCACTGCCGCTGACACGTCTGCTACGCAAGCTGCTGCATGTGGCTGCCAAGCCCATGCGCCACGCCCAGGGCAAGGATGGCTACGTCATTCACGCCTACCGTGGCTATGGCTCGCACAGCGAAGCCTTTCTGATGGGGCGCATCTTCCGCCAGCCCGGCTCACGTAGCCAGCTGGCTCCCGGTGCCGGACGCGACCTGATGGATGTCGGTCGCCGCATGCTGCGCTGGGGCAAGAGCGGCGTCGAGGTAGAGGTCGCGCTGGGAGACAATCGCACCACCGCCATCACCGACCGCGATGGCTACTTCAGCGTGCATCTGCCGTTGGTCGAGCCGCTGGAGCATCAGGGCCAGTGGCATACCGCCCGCATCACCGCGTGTCCGCCGAAGCAGCCCCTGGTGGAGGGCGAGGCACAGGTCTATCTGCCGCCCATCAGCACGCGCCTCGGGGTGATCAGCGATATCGACGACACCGTGATGTACACCGGTGTCGCCAACAAGCTCAAGATGCTTTATCGCCTGTTCATCGAGTCCGCCGAGCGCCGCACCGCCTTTCCCGGCGTGGCCGCGCTCTATCAGGCACTGCATGAGGGAGATGACGGCCAGCAGCAGCGCCCGCTGCTCTATGTGTCGCGTGGCCCATGGAGCATCTACGAGATGCTGGAGGTCTTCTTCCAGCACAACCGCATTCCGGTCGGGCCGATCCTGTTCCTGCGCGAGTGGGGCCTGACGCTGCAACGCCCGCTGCCCAGACGCTCCGAAGACCACAAGCAGGCGCTGATCGAGAAGATGCTCGGCCTGTATGACGAGATGCAGTTCCTGCTCATCGGCGACAGCGGCCAGCATGACCCGGAAGTCTACGCCGAGGTCGTACGCCGCTATCCCGGCCGCATCTGCGCGATCTACATTCGCCAGATAGGCGATTCGGACTCGCGCAAGGCCGAACTGGACCGGCTCGGCGAGGAGCTGGCCGCTCTCGGCTGCGTGATGCTGTTGAGCACCGATAGCCTCGACATGGCGCACCACGCGCATGCCAACGGCTACATCGATGCCGCCAGTGTCGAGATGGTGCGTGCCGAGATCGAGCATCAACTCGCCGACGAGCCGGCCTGAGCGCCTCGATAGCCAGCGGATAGATAGCGACACTACAACGCAAGACGGAGACCCCGGGGTCTCCGTCTTGCGTTGTGTACGACTCACACCTCTCTCACCGGCCGCCACCATCAGATGACGACTTCAGGCGATGCGTGAGCGAATCAGCTGATCAAGCGACAGACGCCCCGGGCCTTGCAGTACCAGCACCAGCAGGCTGGACAGCCACAGGCCGTGGGTCACCCAGGCGTGGGGATAGACGAACAACTGGATGGTCAGTGTCATGAGGGCCAGCCCCAGCGCCGCGAAGCGCGTCCCCAGCCCCAGCCACAGCATCAGCGGGAAGAGGTGCTCGGCGATGGTCGCCAGCCACGCGGCCAGTATCGGTGAGACCAGTGGCAAGGCGTATTCGTGTTCAAACAGGAAGAAGGTGCTGTCCTTGATCGAGAAGCCGTCGACCTTGGTCTGCGCCGACATGAAGAACACGGCGCCCATCACGATGCGCATCAGGATCAGCACCGCATCCATGCGCAGATTTTCCAGCCAGACGAACACTTTCAGGACCTGCCCCGCCACACCGGAGCGAACCGCAGGCGTCGTTGATGATTCAAGGCTCATGATGAGGCCTCCTCAAGGGTGCGCCAGGGCGCGAAGGGTCGAGCAGAAAAGAAGCGAGCAGGATAGAGCAGAGCAAGAAACCATCGATCACGATCAGGTCGGCGCGCGAAAGACACCACTTGCCAGCAGGGGGGCCAGCAGCGGCCCCAGCTCCTGTTCAGGATGTGCGTCTGCGAGCCGCGCTGCCGCGTCCGCCAGCGTCTGCCCCGCCAGCAGCAGCTCAAGCAGACAGGCAGCGGCCTCGCACAGCACCGTGACCTGCACATCCAGCGCCGGGCGCGTGATCAACACCCGCTGGGGCCGCGCGATATCCAGCCCCTCAAGCGTCGCGCCTGCATGCTGATGGCGCTGCCAGATCTCGAGCACCGCATGCTCCAGGTGCAGCAGGCATGCCGCGGGGTGCGCCGAGAACCTGAGCTCCATCACCGCCTCGGGCGGCAAACCCGCCAGCCGGGTCGGCACCAGGGCTTCGGCGTCCGCCGCGTGATAGGCCACCAGACGAGCGGCCTCGAAGCGTGCCAGGTCCACCGCATAGAACGGTAGCTGAGCAGCCAACACCTGACGCGTCTCGACCAGCGTGGTCAGGGTCGCGTGCAGGGTTTCGGCAAGGCCAGCCCCATACTCCATCATCAGCGGTGATCGCGGCAGATGATGACGGGAATGATCATGGGCCAGGGCCGCAAAGAAGCGCTCACCTACCACCTGACGGGTCACCGGATAGGCCTCTTCCAGCGCACTGATCAAGCTGGCCCAGACATTGTTGCGATAGACATCGAGGCGCTGCTGATGGCCTGCCTCGATACCGGGCAGCGCAGCGTCGGGCTGGGTGAGCGCCTCGATGAAGGCGCCCTGCCAGTCGGGCTGGTGCCCAGCGCTGGCGTGCCGCTCGAGAGAGCTCATCGGTCGCCCTCCTCGCCGGAGCGTGCCAGTTGCTGCGCCCGCGTGCTGTGCAGCAAGGTCTGCGCGCGCGCGGTCTGTCCCAGCAATACCTCCAGCGCCGGCACCTGGGTATCCCACTCAATCAGCGTCGGGCGCGGCCCGATGCGATTGATGAAGTCGGCATACAGTGCCCAGACCTCATCGCAGACCGGCGCACCATGATTGTCGATCAACAGGCCTTCACGCGTGTCCTCACCATGCCCCGCCAGATGGACCTCCCCGACGGCGTGAGCCGGAATGGACTCCAGCCAGGCCGCGGGATCGATCCCGATGTTGTGCGCCGAGACGAAGACATTGTTGACGTCGATCAGCAGCCCACAGCCACTACGCTCGACCAGGCGAGTGAGGAAATGGGTCTCGGGAATCAGTTCCGCTCCCAGCTCGCGTGCATCGAAACGCAGATAGTGGGCGGGATTCTCGATCAATACCTGACGGCCCAGGGTGTCCTGCAACTGCATCAGGTTATCGCTGACCCGTGCCAGCATCGCGTCCGTCAGCGGTACCGGCAGCAGGTCGTTGTAGAAGTGGCCGCTATGGCCGGCCCAGGCCAGATGTTCTGACACGCTGGTGGGCGGGTGACGCTCGCAGAGCGTTCTGAGGCGCGCCAGATGCGTGGCATCCAGCGGGCGCTCCGATGCCAGCGACAGGCCGACACCATGAATCGAGAGCGGATACTCCTGCAGCGCATCAAGCCGAGCATGGGGTGCCCCGCCGGCGCCCATGTAGTTCTCGGCATGAATCTCGAGAAACCCCAGCGCCGGTCGCGACGACATCAGCTCACGCACATGCTGCGCCTTGAGACTGATGCCGACGGCCATCTCGTCGAGCGAGGAATAGGCCGTACCGAAATCCGGACTGCCGGGGGAAGGGGATGGCTGGTGCATGAAAACCTCTCGAGGCGGCGAACGTCCGGTGGCGGCGTGGCGACAGGCCACCGGACGTCAAGTTCGGGGGATGCCCGGGAAAGTCCGAGCCAGCCCCGACACGTGATGCTTACTTGATCTCTTCCAGGCTGCCGGTGCCATTCGGCGTCTCGATGGAGGTGCAGGTGCCTTCCGGAACCAGCTTCCAGGCATTGCCCTGATAATCGACGGTCGAGGTTCCGGCACACGAAGTGCCCGGACCAGCGGCGCAGTCATTCTCACCGGCCAGCGACACGCCGTAACACTTTTCCATGCCCGCCGCGTGAGCCGGAAGCGAGACGACAGCGGTAGACAGAGCGACAGCGGTTCCGAATGCGGAGGCCAGGGCAAAAGCGGTCTTGGCGGACGTGTTCGTCTTGGTAGACATGGGCATATCTCCTGAGAAAATGCTCTTTAATGAGCCAAACGTTATTTATCTATCACTTTCGCCCCTGCGCTGCGGGCTCAATCCAACTTACGGGGAGCCTGGAAAGATGGATGCAGAAAAAATCGAAAAATCCTGACTCACCGGCATCTCGACCATATCGCGCAACCCTCATTCCCCTCACCAGAAGTGGGAACGATACCCCGCGCTTGCGTTGACCTCGCCATGAAAACGCCAGCGACCCCATGCAGGGACCGCTGGCGTTGACTGTCATCTGCTGTCTGAACGTCTGTCGCAACGTCAGACGCAACGACTGCCTGCAATGCTGCAGGCGATGAGGGCGATCAGCTATCGCCCTGCCACTTGCGCTCCATGAGCTCCCAGCGCGAGAGCGACGCAGGCGCCTGCCCTGCCTCGGTATCCAGCGCCTCGGCGTCCGGCGTCTCGGCGTCCGGCGCTCCGATGCCATCCTGGCCTTCACTGGCCGCCGCTTCTTCACCGGCAGGCCGCTCGGATGTGGCCTGGCGATCAAGCACCGACGGCGCGGATGTCGGCGGCTGATCCAGCGCCTGCTCGGGCTGATGCAGGGTGTCGCGCGACTGGCGCACCAGTGATTCCGGCAATGGCTTCTTCATGCGCGCGCCGAGTTCCAGCAGCTCCTCGGCACGGCTGATCAGGTTGCCGCGCCCGCTGGCCAGCCGCTTCATGGCGGTATCATGCGCCTCGCGCGTGCGCCCCAGCTGAGTACCCAGCTCCTCGAGGGATTCGGCGAGGCCGCGGAACTTGTCGAGCAGCGCCCCGGCGCGCTCCCCGATCACGCGCGCATTGTCGTTCTGGCGTTCCAGACTCCACAGACTCGCCACGGTGCGCAGACTGGCCAGCAAGGTGGTCGGCGTCACCATCACCACGCCCTGGGTGAAGGCGTCCTGGAACAGGCTGTCATCGTGTTCGAAAGCCAGCGCGAAGGCCGGCTCCATCGGCAGGAAAAGGAACACGAAATCCGGCGAGCCCAGCCCCTCGATGGCGGGATAGTTGCGCCGCGCAAGCCCGGTGACATGGCCACGCACCGAGGTCAGATGCGCACGCAGCGCGCGGGCTCGCGTCACGTCATCCTCGGCGTTGACGTACTCGGTGTAGGCGGTCAGTGAAACCTTGGCATCGATGATCAGATGCTTGTTGTCGGGCAGGTAGACGATGGCATCCGGACGCTGGCGTCCGCCCTCGCCGGTGAACGACACCTCGCGCTTGAACTCGATGCCATCACGCAGACCGGAGCGCTCCAGCACGGTCTCCAGAATCATCTCGCCCCAGTTGCCCTGCATCTTGCTGTCGCCCTTGAGCGCCCGCGACAGATTGGCCGCCTCCTCGGTGATCTGGCGGTTGAGGCCCGCCAGCTGGTCGAGCTGACTCTTGAGGCTGGTGCGCTCACGCACCTCCTCGCCATGCAGCTGCTCGAGGCGCTGACGGAAGTCGCCGACCTGCTCACGAAACGGCTTGAGCAACTGCTCGAGCTGGGCGCCACTGGCGGCGGTGAAGCGCTGCTGGCGCTCCTCGAACACCTTGCCCGCCAGCTGCTCGAATTCCTGACTCAGGCGCTCGCGCGACTCGTTGAGCAATGCCAGCTGCTGCTCGTGATGGCTGGCCTCCTGACGCTGGCGCGTCACCAGCGAGGCATGTGTCTCGCGCAGCTCGGCGTAGCGCTCGCTCAGTGTCTCGAGACGCTCCTCGCGCTCCAGCAGCTGCGCCTCCAGCACTTCCTGCTGGCGGGTCAGGCTGCGCGCCAGCGTCTGCTGCTCACTCAGGGCGCGTGACTGTTCATCCAGGCGCCCCTGCAGCGATTCGCGCAGCGTGGCGAGCTGCTCCGTCAGCGCATCGCGCGCCTGGCGCGCCTCCTCCAGCGACTGGCTCAGATAGCGTTGCTGCTGCTCCGCCTGCTGCCCATCCAGTGCGCCACGTTGTTCGATCAAGGCCGTCCGCTGCTCGGCCTGTTGCTGTAGATCCCGCGCCTCTTCAAGCATCTGCTGCAACGTCTGCCGAGTTTCGTCACTGCTCTCTTCGAGAGCGTGAAACTGCTCGCGGGCTCGCCGCCAGCCCAGCCCCAGGATCAACGACAGCATCAACAGCACGCCGACCAGCAACCACATCACGGCGGAAGATTCAGAAAGCAGCGGCATCGGGCACTCCATGGCCTGTGAAAACGCAGTGGGGGTCACCCCTTGAAAGTCAGTATCGCGCATCCATGTCTTGAGTGTCAGGGCACGAAAGGACGGGAACTCCCTGCATCAACGTGGGGCGCTCACCTCAGTGAGTGACGCACGCCGAGAGCAGAACTTTCCCTTCTCTGCCCAGCACGCTCGCAAGAGCCGAAGCACGGAAAGGAGATTTGCATGACACAGCAGACCGATCAGCAGACACGTCAACAACTGCAAGGTAAGCGCGTGGCCATTCTCGCGACCCATGGCTTCGAGGAATCCGAGCTCGCGGTGCCGCGCGCCGCACTGCAGGAGGCGGGCGTCGAGGTACATATCGTCTCGCCGGAGAAAGACGGCATTCGCGCCTGGGCCGAAACCGATTGGGGCGAGAAGTATCATGTCGACACCCCGCTCAACGATGCCAGCGAACACGACTATCACGGCCTGGTGCTACCGGGTGGCCTGTTCAATCCGGACACCCTGCGCCAAGACGAGACCGCACTGAACTTCGTGCGCAGTTTCTTCCAGGCTCACAAGCCTGTGGCCGCCATCTGTCACGCGCCGTGGATCCTGATCGATGCCGGCGTCGTCGAAGGTCGTCAGATGACCTCCTTCCCCTCCATCGCACGGGACCTGAAGAACGCCGGTGCCGAGTGGCAGGACAGTGAAGTGGTGTGTGACAGCGCGCTGGTCACCAGCCGCAAGCCAGCAGACCTTGATGCGTTCAATGCCAAGCTGCTCGAGGAGCTGGCCGAAGGCAAGCACCAGCATCAGCACGCCTGAGGCCGCAAGCCAGAGAGCCGCAAGCTAGAGGGCCGCAAGCTCTGAAGCTTGAACAGACAGACGCCCCTGCCACTTCGGCAGGGGCGTTTTCGTTGCCCAAAGGGCGCAATCCGGTGCCTCGGCGGCAGAAGTGAAGTGTCCTCGCAGCACTGGCTGTATCCCTCACGCCCGAGGATCGTGAACCACTCTGCAGTCGTGCGCCGGATAACCTCATTGCGAGCAACCACTTACGCCATGGGCAACGCAAACTGGACAACTCGGCTTCACAACAGCACGCCAAGCGACTCATGGGGACATTAGCGAACGCCTTTCGTAAAAGGCGCCGCGACACGATATTCTGACGACAAGGATCCTCTTGGGTGACTGACCGACCATACGGGAGACCGCCCCATGCATATCTCGACCTTGACCACAGCCCTTCACTCTCCGTTGCCTTCCCTGTTGGGCTCCCTGCTGCTGGGACTGACGCTGATGCTCGCCACGCCGACGCTGGTCGCCGCAGATGATCGCCATCGCGCGCAGGGCCAGCACAGCGAGCGTCACAGCACGCCGCAGAGTCGCCACGAGGCGATCAAGCGCCGCCATCTCAGGATGTTCGACGAGCCGCGCGTGGAGCGCCATCACTCGCGCCAGCATTCTCGTCAGCACTTTCGTCAAGATATCCGCCGCCATGCCCCCAAGCGCCGCGTCTATCAGCATGGCCGCCATGAACACGACCGCTACCGCCCCTACTACTACCAGAACCATGACTCCGGTCGGCATGGCATCCGCCGCTACCATGACGGCGTGAGCATCGGCATCCCGGCGATCCGCATCAATATCAACTGAAGCCTCGAACTTTCATCAGGCCAGGCCAGCGCCTGATGCCCAGAGATGACGACACCCAGACATGACGACGCCCCCGCAGGCTGACCTGCGGGGGCGTCGTTCGTCTGCGTGACGAGTCCTGCCTGAGCGTTGCTCAAGCGGCCTTGGCAGGCTCGGCGAGTTCCGTGATCAGTCCCTTGAGCACCTGCCAGAATTCACCGACCGACTCGACCTCGACCCGCTCGCTGGGCGAGTGGGCGCCGCGAATCAACGGCCCGAAGGAGATCATCTCGAGCTGGGGATACTTGGCCCCCAGAATGCCGCACTCGAGCCCGGCATGGATGACCTTGATCTCCGGCGCGCGACCAGTGACGCGCTCGTGCAGGCTGCAGAAGCGCGCCAGCAGCTGCGCATCCGGCGCCGGCTGCCAGCCCGGATAGGCATTCTCGGCCACGGTGGTCGCGCCGATCAGCGCAAAGAGCCCACGGATGCGTTGCTCCATCATGGTCACGGCATCATCGCGCAGCGAACGCACCAGCGCACAGAGATGGAAACGCCCCTCGCGCAGCTGCACCACCCCGAGGTTGTTGGAGGTTTCCACCACGCCTTCCACCGCCGCGCTCATGCGCTCGACTCCGTAGGGCGCGGCATCCAGCACCGCGACCAGCCGCTGGGTGTCCTCCACGGACAGCGCATTCTCGGCATTGCCACGGGTCACGCTGAGCGAGACATCCGGGTCCGTCTCGCGCAGCTCGTCGCGAATCTGGGCTTCGAAGTCCTCGAGGCGCTGGCGTGCGGCGGCGACGCGCTCGTCATAGATCACCACACCGACCGTGGCCTCACGCGGCAAGGCATTGCGCAGTGTACCGCCAGACCAGCTGACCAGACGCGGCTTGAACTCGGCCAGCGCAACCAGCGCACGTGACATCAGGCGATTGGCATTGCCGCGCCCACGATGGATATCGAGCCCGGAATGGCCGCCGACCAGGCCACCGATGGTCAGCTCCAGCTCCGCTTCGGCATCCTTCAGAGAAGAGGTGGCAAACTCGTGGGCGACATTGATGTCCGCGCCACCGGCACAGCCGATATAGACCTGCCCGCGGTCTTCCGAATCCAGATTGAGCAGGTAGCGCCCTTCCAGCCAGTTCTCGGCCAGATTCAGCGCGCCGCCCATCGAGGTTTCCTCCTCGAGGGTGAACAGCGCTTCCAGCGGGCCGTGCACGAGGCTATCGTCTTCGAGTACCGCCAGCGCCGCCGCGACGCCGAGACCGTTGTCGGCCCCCAGAGTGGTGCCGCGCGCCTTGAGCCAGCCGTCTTCCAAATAGGTGTCGAGGGAATCACGGGTGAAGTCGTGATCACTGTCGCTGGCCGCCTGGGCGACCATGTCGAGATGGCCCTGCAGCACAATGCCCGGTGCGCTCTCGTGGCCGGGCGTGGCGGGCTTGCGCAGGCGCAGGTTGCCGAAAGCGTCACGATCATGCGCGAGACCACGCGCTTCGGCCCAGTCGATCAGATAGGCCACCAGCGCGGCTTCATGCCCGGACGGGCGCGGGATATTGCACAGAGTGCGGAAATGACGCCAGAGGATGGCGGGGTCCAACGTATCGATATGCTCATTCATGGCGAAGATTCCTGTTCTTGTCACCATCGAGCATACGGAACAGCAGACGGGCGTGGCTAGTGGTTGTCGACACCTATCGATCAGCGACTTCGAATATGCAAGGATGACAATCACGACCCTGCTGACAGATGCATGCCATTCCCCACCTTCATCGGAGCCCTTATGTCTCATCGACTACTGCTGCTGACCGCCATCTCCGCCACTGCCGGCCTGCTGATGCTGAGTGGCTGCTCGCCGATTCCTGACATGCCCGGCCCGATCGGAATTCCGGGCCTCTGAGCCGCGACCGGCCGCTCTGCTCTTGTCTGATGCTCATGTCAGACGGCCTTGTCATTCGCTCTGTTCGATCAGGCGCCCAGCGGCCGCACGGCACCAGCGATCGCGCGCCTTGCGGCCCACGAGGCCCTGCCCCTCGGCCCAGCTGATGAAGGCAGGCGCATCCTGTCCGCCTAGCACCAGCACCAGCCCGTGACGTGACGCCTCATCGAGTCGTGAAGGCTCACAGGCCTCGAGTGCTGTCTCGAGCCACGGCCGTACCAGCGCCAGTCCCCCGCCACCACGGCGATACCAGTCCAGTCGCTGCGCGCATGCGGCTGGCGTCAGCGTGGCCAGGCCAGCCTCACATCCTCGCTGCCGCAGCCTGTCGGCCAAGACGGGCGGCAAGCCGTGCAGCTCATGCTTGAGCAGGCTGGGCAGCAGGCGCTGGAAGTCCTGCTGCAGTGCACCGAGCAAGGCATCCTGCGCAAACTGCCCGCGCGGCGCTGATTGACCACTCCCGCTCTCGCCGATGGCCTTGCCCATCATCACCGCGTGCTCGCCACTGGCGGCATCGCGTTTGAGACCCATGCGCAGTGGCACGAAGCCCTGCGCCAGCCAGAAGGCGACCAGATCGGCCTCGGCCCCGAAGCTGGTGCCGAGTCGCGTGACGCCTGCCGCCAGCGCCTGCTGCTCGAGCGCCTGAAGCAAGCGCGCGCCCTGACCACGCCGCCACAGCGCGGGATGCACCGCGATGCGCAGCACCCGCCACCAGCGGGCCTCGGCGGCGCCCTGATGGCCTGCATGCGCCGCCAGCGACTGTGCCAGCAGGTGCCCGCGCGGACGCCGCTTGCCGCACCAGATGTCATGCGCCAGGGACGTCGGGAAGCCGCCCTCCTCGACGGCGGCCACCACCCCCAGCCAGGCATCACGCCCAGTCGTGGCATCATGCTGACGAATCGCCATCAACGTGAGCCCCGGTGTATCGAGCAGCTGGCGCAGGTCCGCCGGTGTAGTGCGGTAATGCGCCTGCACCAGCAGGCCGAACAACTGCCGCAACGCCGCCTCGTCACGCGCCAATGCATCACGCTCCAGTACGACAATGTCGCAGCCCTCCAACCACTGCTGAGCATTCTTCGCGCATGGCTCAGGCAGCTCAGGCGGCTGCGCCGAGAGCAGCAGCAGGTCATCGGTCAATGCTTCCAGCGGGTCGCCGGGCGCCCAGCGCACGGGCGTCGTCATCTCCAGCGCCTGCCAGCCGGGACACTGGCGCTCGAGATGATGACGAAACCGCAGCTGGAAGCCGCGCCCGGTGCCTTCGTAGCCATGCACGGTGGTGGCGAAGGCGATGCGCGGAAAATGCGTCAGATAACCTTTCAACAATGGCGTGGGAATGGCGGCGGCTTCATCGACGAACAGCCGCGGCAGCGTCGCATCGCGACAGGCGAGGCGAGCCGCCTCGATGGCATCCGGCGCCAGAAAGCGCAGTTCGCTGCCAAAAGCCGTGCCGTCCTCCGCCTGCCCAGCCGGCAAGCGAAAGACATTGCCCTCGCGCTGCCCCCGGGGCAGCAGGGCCGCCAGGCGTTCGAAGATCGCGCTGACCGCCGCAGGGCGTGGCGCCGTCAGCCAGACATCCTCCCCCGCCGCCAGACAGCGCGCCGCCGCGATGCCCAGCGCGCCACTCTTGCCACGCCCGCGATCGGCACTGATCACCACAGGCCGCGCAGGCGCCAATGCCTCCAGCGCAGCCACGCTGGCGGTCTGGTCCTGCGTCAGGCAGTCGCTGTCGGCGATGGCGTCTGATCGCGCCGCCTGATTGCCGCTATCCAGCGACGGCGCCGGCAAGTGTCCGCCCTGCGGCCAGTGCAGCACACTGGCATGCGACGTCAGTCGACGTGCCAGCCGCGCCAGATAGCGCGCCGTCAGCTGTTCCCGCTCGAAGGGCCAATGGGCCAGACGCGCGTGATCGCCATCCGGTACTGGCGCAGGGTCTGCCGCGGCCCAGGCGGCAGGCGTCATCAGTACCAGCAGGCCACCCGCCTGCAGGGTACCGGCCACGGCGCCGAAGGCATCCGGGTCGAAGCCAGACGCCGGCTGCGCCGCATCGAAGATGACCAGTGCCTGCTCACCCCCCAGCTGGGTGGCGGCCTTGGCCATCGCCAACGCACGTATGGGCGTCGCGCCCGGTGTCGACAAGGCTTCGCCTGTCCCCAGCCACAACGGGGCAGGCTCATGCGCCGGCCAACGCTCACAGATCGCCTGCGCGGCGCCAGAGGGGTCATCGCCACTGATCCACAGACAGGCACGCTGATGCCGCGCGAGCAGATGTTGATGCAGCGCTCGACACCACGCCTCAAGGCCGGGCAGGTCAATGCGAGAAGGGGAATCTGTAGGAGGAGTCATCATGTCGCGCAGCATGCCGCATGGCAGCGCGCCAGACCAGATGACCCGACCAGATGGCGCGAGAAATTCGTGAGCCAGTCGCGAGGCAGTTGCAAGAAAACCGTGATCTGCTCGGCGCCCCCGCCAGGTCAGTCACTCTCCCCCCTGTTACTTGAGAAGACGCTCGTGCTTACTTGAGAAGAAGCTCATGCTTATACAACATCCCGTTGCAAGATGAGCAACGCAAGCGGCGCAGGGATGAGAATGGTTATATTTAGGCTTATCGGGATAATGAAGCTCCACTTCCCATCATTGCGAGTCCCCCCGATGCCACAGCGTCACTCCTTCACCACTGCTCTGCCCCGCGCGCTCAAGCCTTCCCTGCTCGCCCTGAGCCTGGCGGCAACGTTCGTGGCGGGCCAGGCCTCGGCACTGGAATACCCGATCGGCACGCCGGTCAAGGAAGGCGGCATGGAAATCGCTGCGGTCTACCTGCAGCCGGTGGTGATGGCTCCGGCCGGCAAGCTGCCTGCCAATCAGGCCGATATCCACCTGGAAGCCGATATCCACGCGCTGATGGAAAACGACAACGGCTTCGCGCCGGGCGACTGGATCCCCTATCTCGGCATTCACTACACCCTGACCAAGCAGGGTGGCGAGGCGCCGATCGAAGGCGAGCTGGTACCGATGATCGCCAATGACGGCACCCACTACGGCAAGAACGTCAAGCTGGATGGCCCGGGCAAGTACCACCTGACCTTCGAGATCCAGCATCCGGACATGCCGCGTCATATCGACAAGGAAACCGGCGTCGCCGAGTGGCCGCAGACCATCACCACCGACTACGACTTCGTCTATGCCGGTGTCGGCAAGAAAGGCGGCTACTGAGCGCCGCTCTGCCCTTGCTGCATGACCCTGAATATCTGCATCCCGTGAGGCGGCCATTGCCGCTTGCTCCTTCGATGGCCGCCTGTGCTGACCTGCACTCGCGGCCATTGGTCGCTCTACCACCAGCGCCTTGTGCTGGTGTCAGTGTGCGCTTTTCCTCATCGTCCGGAGTGTCCCATGCGCCTGACCTCTCACTTGCCCTCCCTCTTGCCCTCTCGCCTGCCCCATCGAGCAAGCGCCCTGCTGCCCGCGCTCGCCCTGTTGCTCGTGGCCCTGCTGCCTCGGCCGGCGGCCGCCAGCGACATGCCGTCCTACGACCTGACCCTCGACAACGGCAAGCTCATCCCTGAGGTCCTTGAGGTGAAGGCGGGCGAGAAATTCGTCATCCAGTTGCATAACGCGGGCAATACGCCGGCCGAATTCGAGAGCAACTCCCTGCGCAAGGAGAAGGTGCTGGCGCCGGGCGTGAAGTCGTTCGTCGTCATTCATCCGCTGCGCGCGGGAAGCTATGACTTCTTCGATGATTTCCACCTGCCGGATGCGCGTGGCAAGGTCGTCGCCGAATAAGCTCGGCACAACCTGTGCCAAAGACGCCTTTTTCGTCATCGATGGCGCGCACCGAACGTCAGTAGAAGAGAGTCCGCATGTTTGATCAGATCCTGTTTATCGTCTGGCGTGAAAGCGTCGAAGCCATTCTCGTCATCGGCATCATGCACGCCTGGCTGGTGCAGTCCGGCACCCGCGCGGGCCTGCGCTACCTGTGGGGCGGGGTCGTCGCCGGCCTGGTGCTGGCCGGCCTGATGGGGGCGGCGCTGATGGGTGCCAACACCTGGCTGACCGGTACCGCGCAGGAGGTCTTCCAGGCCGTACTGGTGCTGACCGCCTGCCTGTTGATCACCCAGATGGTGCTGTGGATGCGCACCAAGGGCCGCACGCTCAAGGCAGAGCTGGAGAGCGGCCTGGCCAGCGCCGTCTCCTCCGGCAGCTACTGGGGTGTGGCGACACTGGTCGCCATCGCCGTGGCGCGTGAAGGCGCGGAAACCGTCGTCTTCCTCTACGGCATGGGCGCCGCCAGCCTGCAATCCGGCGGCATCGCCAGCTTCTCGCTCGCTGCGGGCCTCGGCTTCGCCCTCGCGGTGGCGACCTTCATGGCGCTGCAGCTCGGTTCACGCCTGTTCTCGTGGAAGCTGTTCTTCCGCGTGACCGAAATCCTTTTGTTGTTGCTGGCGGCGTCACTGTTGATGTCGGGTCTCGAACAGCTGATCGGCCTCGGCTATCTGCCGGCAGGCCTCGACCCGCTCTGGGATTCCAGCTGGCTGCTCGATGATGGCAGCGGCCTCGGCGGACTGCTGGCGACCTTCGCCGGCTATCGCGCCTGGCCTGCCACGACAATGGTGGTCGGCTATCTCGGCTACTGGGTCATCGTCGCAAGCCTCATGAAGCGTCAGCGCAAGATAGAGCGCGTGGACCAGCGCCGCCAGCTCACTGCCCGCGCGCGCAGCTGAGTCCTGTTCACGCGATCTGCCAGCCAGGAGAGACGACAGCCATGGCCAATTGCGGTTCCAGCCCCCACGGCGACATCGCCAACCTCATCGCCAGTGATGGCGGCACCTCGCCTGGCCGTCAGGCCACGCGCATCGCGCGCTTCGGTCAGGCAATGCAGCAGCGGCGTGGCCTGATCCAGCTGGTGCAATGGCTGGTGGTCGGTATCTATGCCTTTCTGCTGGTGGTACCGGCCCTGTTGCCGCTGCCGGATTACCAGGCGCATATCCTCACCAACCTGACGGTGTTCGCCGAGTTCGTGTTCTGGGGGCTGTGGTGGCCCTTCGTGCTGATCAGCATGGTGCTGATGGGCCGCGTGTGGTGTGGTGTCTTCTGTCCCGAAGGCACCCTGACCGAAGCCGCCAGCCGCATCGGCCTCGGTCGACCGATTCCCGGCTGGATGCGCTGGGGCGGCTGGCCCTTCGTGGCCTTCCTCGGCACCACGCTCTATGGCCAGCTGGCCAGCGTCTATCAGTACCCGCTGGGCGCACTGGTGGTACTGGGCGGCTCGACGGTGGCCGCGATCGTGGTCGGACTGATCTACGGCAAGGGCACCCGCGTCTGGTGCCGTCAGCTGTGTCCGGTGAATGGCGTATTCAATCTGCTGGCGCGCCTGTCACCGACCCACTTCCGTACCGACCAGGCGCGCTGGAACGCCCACAATCAGGCTGTCCGTCAGGGCAACGCCGTACGCATGCACGCCCCTGACTGCGCACCGCTGATTCCGCTCAAGCAGCTCGACAGTGCCGGTGACTGCCATGTCTGCGGACGCTGCAGCGGCTACAAGGACGCGATGCAGCTGGAGTGGCGTGCGCCGGGCGTGGAGCTGGTCGAGCCGCCGCAGCCGGTGCGCTTTACCCACTACTCGGTGCTGGTGTTCGGCCTGCTCGGCATCGCCATCGGCGCCTTCAGCTGGAGCGCCAGCCCGTGGTTCGTCGCCCTCAAGCAGCAGCTGGCGGTCTGGCTGATCGAGCACGATCTGATGTGGCCGCTGACCACCACCCTGCCGACCTGGATCCTGACCAACTATCCCGAGCACAACGATGTCTTCAATCTGCTCGATGGCAGCCTGATCACGCTGTGGATCGTGGTCGGTGGCGGTCTGCTGGGCGCGCTCACCAGTCTGCCGCTGCTGCTGGGCAACTGGCTGATGGGTGGCAAGGCGACGCTGTCACGCCTGTGGCACCTCTCGCTGAGCCTGATTCCGCTGGGCGGGCTGGGCGTGTTCCTCGGCCTCTCCGCCACCACCATGACGCTGCTGCGTGGTGACGGCATCAACCTCACCTGGGCCAATGATCTGCGCGCCACCCTGCTGGCGCTGGCCTGCCTATGGGGCCTGCGGCTGGCCTGGCGCATTACTGGCGAGCAGCACAGTGGCGAGCAGCACAGTAGCGAGCAGCGCAACGCCGCACGGCTGATCGGCACCGCGAGTGTCGCGCTGGCCTGCCTGCCCGCGCTGGGCATCTGGTACCTGATGTTCTGGGGCTGGTGAGACGCTGTCACCCGCATGCAGAAACGACAAGACCCGCCATCAAGGCGGGTCTTGTCGTTGGTCGGTGCGGCTGTGACGCCACGGGACGCCACGCTAGTGAGCCCCGCCTTCGTTACTGCCCTCGCTCTCCGGCCGACGGAAGGCGATCACCACGACACTGCCCACCACATAGACCGCGCCCAGCCACAGGAAGATATTGTCGAAGGCCAGCACCTCGGCCTGGATACTGATGCGCTGGGCGATCATCTGCACGCCGGCCTGCCACGGATCAGCCAGCCCCGCGAAGGTCGACTGATAGCTAGCCAGCTGGTCGATCACCACCTGACGGCTCTGGTCGATGGCCCCGATCATCTGATTCCAGTGATAGTCCTCACGCATCTCGCGGATGGTATCGATCAGCGCCAGCCCCACCGCGCCGCCCAGGTTGCGCATCACGTTGAACAGGCCACTGCCATTGCCTATCTCGTGGGACGCCAGACGCCCCATCGCCAGACGGGAGACCGACAGCAGCACCATGATCTGGCCCGCGCCGCGGATCACCTGCGGCCAGAAGAAGTCATCGAAGCCCGAGGCCGAGGTCAGGTGCACGTTCATGCCGGTGCCGAGACCGGTCAGCACCAGGCCGATGCACAGCATCAGGCGCAGGTCGATGCGGTCGGAAAGCTTGCCCGCCACCGGCGCCATCAGGAACATCACCACGCCGCTGACGAACATCACCTGCCCGATCTGCACGCTGGAGAAGCCGGAAATCGAGCCGAGAAACAGCGGCACCAGATAGACCAGCCCGTAGAGCACCACGCCGATCCAGAAGCCGATGATCGCCCCCAGCGCGAAGTTGCGGTTCTTGAACACCCGCAGGTCGACGATGGGATTCGGGGTTGTCAGCACGCGCCAGAAGAAGCCGACCGCCGCGATGGCACATACCACACTCCAGAACAGGATAAGCGAACTGGCGAACCAGTCATCGCCGGGCCCCTCCTCGAGCACGAATTCGAGGCTGCCGAGAAAGACCGCCATCAGCACCAGTCCCGGCGTATCCAGACGGCTGAGCAGGCCGCGGTCGCCGCTGTCGATCTCCAGATTGCGCCACACCAGCGCCGCCACGATGATGCCCGGCACCAGATTGACCAGAAACAGCCAATGCCAGCTCATGTATTCGGTGATGTAGCCGCCGACGGAGGGCCCGATGGAGGGCGCCATGGTTGCCACCAGGCCGATGACTGCCTGGATGCTGCCCATCATGCGGCGCGGGAAGATCGAGAAACTGGCCGCCTGGGTCAGCGGAATCATCGCCCCGCCCATGAAGCCCTGGACCGCACGCAGCACGATCAGGGCTTCCAGCGAGGTCGAGAGCGCACAGCCCAGACTCGCCAGCGTGAAGCCAAGCGCCGAGACGGTCAGCACCAGCCGCGTCGAGAAGATGCGCGCCAGCATGCCGGACAGCGGAATCATCACGATCTCGGCGATCAGATAGCTGGTCTGCACCCAGGAGATCTGGTCCTGGCTGGCGGCCAGGCCCGCCTGCAGCTCATTGAGCGAGCTGGACACGATCTGGATATCCAGAATCGCCATGAACATGCCGAACACCGCGGCCACGAAGCCGATCTGCTGGCGGCGCGTCGGCATGTCACTGGCGGTGCCCGCTGGTGCCTGCGTTGCTTCGGCCATGCTTACTGCGCTCCGCGATCAGCGCCAGCGACCTGTGCGGCAACGGGCGCGATGACGTGGTTGGCGATGACGTGGTCGGCGATGACACCGTCAGAGATGGCCTCCCTGGAGAGGGCATCGACGGCATAGGTGCCGGTGTCCGGCAGTTCACGCGTATCAACGCTGGGGATGACCGACAGGCCAGCGCGCAGACGCGGCAACGCATCCTCAGGGCCGGTCAGGCGAATGCGCACCGGCACACGCTGGACGATCTTGTTGAAGTTGCCGGTGGCGTTGTCGGTCGGCAGCAGGCTGAACTCGGTACCAGTCGCCGGCGCCAGGCTGTCCACCACACCCTCAAACTCGATGTCCGGGTAGGCATCCACCTCGAGACTGACCGGCTGGCCGACGCGCATGCGCTCGGTCTGGGTTTCCTTGTAGTTGGCCACCACATAGGCACTTTTCACCGGCACCAGCTGCATCAGGGTCAGCGACGCGCTGGCCATGGTGCCCACCTCGACACTGCGATTGCCGACCACGCCGTCCTGAGGCGCGTAGATCGAGGTCTTCTCCAACTGGTGGCGCGCGTAGGCAAGATCCGCCGCCGCTGACACCACCTGGGCACGCGCCGACTCCAGCTGCGCCTTGTAGACCTCCAGCTGCTGACGCGCGGACGCCAGTGCCGCGTTCTGCTGCGCCACCTTGGCCTCGGCGGTGCGCAGGGTGACCTGATCATCCTCATAGGACTGACGCGAGGCGTAGCTGCGGCTCTCCAGACTTCTGGAGCGCTTGAGATGCAGCGCCGCCTGATCGCGTTCAGCCTTGGCCGAGGCCAGCGCGGCCTTGGCCTCGTCGATCTTCGCGTCTTGCAGGTCCAGCTGACGCTCGGCCTGGACTTCCCCGGTACGCGCGTTGTCCAGCGCGGCACTGGCCTGGTCCAGATTGGCCCTGGCATCCTCGTCATCCAGCTGCACCAGCAACTGCCCCTTCTTCACCGGCTGGTTGTCATGCACCAGCATGCGCGTCACCCGCGCGGTGATCTCGGAGCGCACCGCGACGCTGTCGGTACGCACATAGGCGTTGTCGGTTTCCTGCATGAAGCGCCCGACCTGCCACCATTCGGCCCCCATCACTCCGCCAGCGATCACGCCCGCCACCACGATGAGTGCCACGACACCCTTGCCTGCCTTGTTCATTCGGCGACTCTCTCTTGCTGCCTGTCGATGACAGGCGTGTAATCTGTCTGACGCTGCGGATGAGGCGGCCACGGCACTTGCGAGCGCTCGGGCCGCGGCTGTCATCTTGCATCGCCACAAAGTGTAATGAATACTACACTTCATTGAGGCAACCCCAACAGTTTCGGCAGACAGCGTCTCTCGTTCGCAATATCGCAACCTTGCCTGTTTCAGGCGGTTTTCCGAATCACAGACAGGACACTCACATGACTGATTCACCCTCATCAGAGACCGGCCCTGACTCGGGAAGCACCGCGACTCGCGCCTCACCGCGCGGGGAGGCACGCCGTAAACGCCAGCTGGAAGTCGCGCGCGAACATTTCCTCGAACATGGCTTTGCCGCGACCAGCATCAATGAGATCGCCCGTCAGGCCGGCGGATCGCTGGCAACGCTGTATCGTAATTTCGGCAACAAGGACGGCCTGTTTCTGGCCGTGATGCAGCAGGAAGCGCAGACGGTGTGGTCGGTGATGGACCACGAAGCCAACGAGGCACGCAGCGTCGAGGAAGCGCTGGAAGACTTCGGCATGGCGATGCTGGCGCTGGCCCTCGCACCCGAACTGATCCGCCTGTTCCGTGGCCTCGCCTTCGAGAGCGGCCGCAATCCAGAGCTCGGCAAGCTGTTCCTCGACAACGGCCCCAAGCTGACCCGACAGCGCCTGGCAGGCTATCTGTCGCGTCAGGTCGCCCAGGGCCACCTGCCGTCCACCGGCCTCGGCCAGGAACCACTGGCCGCAGCCAACCTGCTTACCGGCATGCTGCTCAACCCGCTGCATGTCGACGCCCTGCTCGGCTGCCCACCCGACACCGCAAGTTCCGAACAACTCCGCCCCCATGTCAGGCGCTGCGTGCGCGTCTTCATCGCGGGTTTCGGGGCTTGATCACCGCCCCATGACGCAAAGACGTGAATAGCCTGTGCGAGGGGTACTTGGCAGGAGATCAGCGATGCCCGCCAGGTGAGTGGTCTCAGGCGGGCCTTGGCTGACGCAGACGCGAGAGCAGTCCACCACTGCGTGCCTGGGCACGGACACCCGGGAAGTTGAGCTCCACCTGGCGCAGGCACAGGGTCAGCAGGATGGTCAGCAGCAGGTAGACGGCACCGATGAACAGCAGCGGCTCATAGGTGAGGAAGTTCTCGTCACGAATGATGTTGGCGACCTGCAGCAGGTCCATCATGGCGATCGTCGAGACCAGCGGCACGGACTTGAGCAGCAGGATGATCTCGCCGGTCAGGGTCGGCAGACACAGCTGGATGGCACGCGGCAGCCACAGACGCGTGAAGACCTGGAACGGCCCCATGCCGAAGGCACGGCCGGCTTCACGCTCGCCCGGCGGCACGCTGAGAAGCGCTCCTCGCAGGACTTCGCCGGTATAGGCGCCTACCGACAGGGTGAAGGTCAAAGTGGCGTAGAAGAAGGGGTCACGCAGAACGCCCCAGAACATGCTTTCGCGAATGCCGGGTATCCCTTCCAGCAGGCGGCCGATGCCGTAATAGAAGAAGAACAGTTGCACCAGCAAGGGGGTGCCACGCATCACGATGGACACGCCACTGGCCAGCCAGGCCAATGGCCTGGGCCCCTTGATGCGCGCCAGCGCCATGCCGACGGCCAGCGTGAAGCCGAGTACCGCCGACACGACCAGCAGATACAGGGTGTTGACCAGCCCCTCCCACAGCGATTCCTGATAATAGGGATCTGATAACCAGCTGAAATCCATGTCACGCCTCCTGGGCTGAAATATCGGGTTCGCCGCGGCGCACGTAGCGCTCCAGCCGGCTGAAGGCGGCGCTTGAGGTCAAGGTCATCAGCAGATAGAGCAGACCGGCCACGCTGTAGAACAGGAAGTAGGCACGGGTACTGGCAGCCGCCTGTTGCACGGTGAAGAACAGCTCGCTGAAGCCGATGACGCTGATCAGGGCGGTGTCCTTGATCAGGATCAGCCACAGATTCGACATGCCTGGCAGCGCGTTGGGCAGCATGCCTGGCAGCGTGATGTAGCGGAAACGTGCCATGGGCGAGAAGCCATAGGCATCGGCCGCTTCCAGCTGGCCCTTGGGAATGGCCAGGATGGCGCCGCGGAAGACCTCGGTCATGTAGGCACCCTGCACGAAGGCCAGCACACCGACGGCAGTGACGAAGCCGCTGATCTCGATCTGGCCTTCGACACCCAGCGCGTTCATGAGCGCCGTGAGCGCCTGGGAGCCGCCGTAGTACAGCAGGATGATCAACAACAGCTCCGGTACGGCGCGAACAGCGGTGGAATAGCTGGTGGCCAGCGCGCGCAGCGGCGCCCAGGGGCTGAGCCTGGCCGCCGCCCCCACCAGCCCGATGGCATAGGCGGCAAAGGCGATCTGCAGAGTGGTGACGGCACCGGACAGGATCGGGCTCGCCCAGTCGGCGAGCCCTTCTTCAGGAAAAAAGGTCATGGTCATGGGCCTTGTCGGGTCAGGTAACGGGGCCTGAGCCCACGATCATGCATCCGACCGCGTGAGCGTGGGCAACCTTTTCAGGCAGGCAAGGCAGGTCTGCGAGACGTGCCGCGATCAGCCCAGGCAGACATCGGTATCGAAGTACTTGTTCGAGAGCGCCGTGCAGGTGCCGTCCGCGTAGACCTGCTTGATGGCCCCATCGAGCGCATCCTTCAGCGCGCCATCCTCCTTGCGTACCCCGATACCGGCACCGATCCCGTAGGCCTCATGTTGCGGTGTGGTGGCCTTGATCTCGAAGTTGCTGGCCTCGTCGCGCTTGATCAGCGCACTCATGGCGATCTCATCGGCCAGAATCGCGTCCACGCGCCCGGCCAGCAGATCACTGTTGACCTGCTCCTGCTGGTCATACAGACGCACATCGACGCCGGTGCTTCTCAGTGCCTTGCGGGCGAAGTTGGCGTGGGTGGTCGCGGCCTGGGTGCCGAGTATCTTGCCGTCGAGCCCTTCGGGAATCTCGATATCGAGATCCTTGGAAGCGACATAGGCGCCCGGCGAGTTGTAATAGGGGATGCTGAAATCGATGACCTTCTCGCGGGCCTTGGTGATGGTCATCGAATTCATGATCATGTCGATACGACCGGCCTTCAGCGAGGGAATGATGCCGCTCCAGCCTGTGGGGGTAATCTCGCACTCACGTTGCATGGCGTCACAGATCGCGTTGGCCAGCTCCACTTCGAAGCCGGTCCACTCGCCGCTGGCGGAGGTATAGGTAAAGGGCGGGTAAGGTTCGGCGGAAATACCGACCTTGAGCGTGTCGGCGGCGTGCACCTGGGCGGCGCCAAGCGTCAGGCCACCCAGTGCCAGTCCCCCCATCATCAGTGCACCGGCCAGCTTGCGCAGCGCAAATGTGGAAGTCGAGGCAGAACGCGTTCCACGCGCGGTCAGTGAAGGTGTCTTGGCAGCGAATCCAGCATCGTTCTTCAAGATCATCAGGCCATCTCCTGGCTATTGTTGTGGGTCCATCTGCGTCATGGCGAGGAGATCCATGACGGGGTGCGACAAGAGGGGAAGTGCTACGGGGAAGCTCAGGCCGCCGGGGCGATGAAGCGGCGGCAGCGCTCGTGCGTGGTTCGCTCGAAGACCTCCTCGGGACTTCCGGCCACGCCCACCCTGCCCTCATCGAGGAACACGATCTGATCGGAGACCTCTCTGGCGAAGGCCATCTCATGCGTCACCATCAGCATGGTGCGGCCTTCGTCGGCAAGGCTTCTGATGACGCTGAGCACTTCGCTGACGCGCTCCGGGTCCAGTGCCGAGGTCGGCTCATCGAAGAGCAGCACGCGCGGCTCCATCGCCAGGGCGCGAGCGATCGCGACCCGCTGCTGCTGACCACCGGAGAGAAATGCCGGATAGGTATCGGCGCGCTCCAGCATGCCGACGCGCTCCAGATAGTGCTCCGCGATGCGCGTCGCCTCGCGCCGCGACATGCCCTTCACGCGCATCGGTGCCTCGGTGACATTGCCGAGCACGGTCAGGTGAGGCCAGAGGTTGAACTGCTGAAAGACCATGGTGACCTTGGTACGCAGCCGCTGGATCTGACGACGATCCAGGCCCACGAGGCCGCCACGGCTGTCGCGCTGGAAGCGCACATGCTCATCGGCGATCGAGAGCTCTCCCCCGTCGGGGCGTTCGAGCAGATTCATGCAACGCAGCAAGGTGCTCTTGCCGGAGCCACTGGCGCCGATGATGGTGGTGACGGTGCCTTCCTTCACGCGCAAGGAGATGTCGTGCAGCACGGCCAGATCACCGTAATGCTTGACGATATGGTTGGCCTCCACGACGACACGTGAGGAAGCGGGAGCCATTGGCCGACCCGGGGCCATGTCATTCGTTGTCTGCGATGGGGAGATGCCTGTGCTGTCTACGGTCATCGAGCGGTTCATGGGAGATACCTTCGAGGAAGAGATAGTCATCAGCGACTCACGAGTGGGTGGCGATGGATGGGCGATCGTGCAGCCTGTATCGGCACGGGGCACCATCACGGTGCGCCCTGAGGCTCTCTGGTCAGGCCGGCGATGGCTGGAAGACGCCAGCCTCACCGCGTCAGGCTGCGAGTACAGCGATCACGCGAAAGCCTATTGATACAGTTGTATAGCAAGAGACGTTCCACTTTGCCTCATCCCGCGCCTGAGGTTGGGCAAATGGCGGACGCGCCATGGCGTGCGCGCCCCATGAGCGACGCAGCAACGCAACACGGGGCGGAGCCCTTGCAGCCCTCGCCCCGTGTTGTCATCGCGATAGTGTGGCGATATCAGTCCTGCAGGCTGGCCTTCACGGCAGCGACGGCATCCTCCCCCTCGCGCGTGGTCACGCCATCCAGAAACTCCGCCAGCCGATCCGGGTGGGCAGCCAGCCAGTCGTGCGCCACCTCATCGAGGTCACGCTCCTTCAGGCTGTATTCGAGGATGAAGTCGCTCTGCTCCTCGGAGCTGAAGACCAGCTGATCGAGAAAGCGTGTCAGGTTGGGATTGGCTTCGGCGTAGGCGGTGCGCACGACGGTCTTGACGTCACTGGCGCCATTGTCCGGGCCGAATACCGATTCCGGGTCTTCCAGGATATGGGTGTCGAATTCCGGCACCATCCAGTGCGGTGTCCAGCCGTAGAAGGCGATCCAGCGTTGCTCGCGCTGGGCGGCACGCACCTCGCTGAGCATGCCCGGCGTCGAGGATTCCATCGCATCCCAGTCACCCAGGCCATAGACATCATCGTCGATGGCGCCATTGAGCATGTCGCTGATGGTGGAGCCACTTTCGATGGAGTAGATGGTCTCATCGAATTCATCGGCATGGGCGGCCAGATCCGCCGCACTGTGGATACCCGCGTCATAGACATAGCCCGGCACCGCGAAGCCCATCCGGGCACCGGTGACGTTGTTGCCGAGATCCGTGATCGCCCCGGCCGCCATGGCCGCGTCGTAGCTGTCCTGCTGGGCTGGCAGCCAGCCGGCGAGGAAGGCATCGCTGTCGCCGGTGGTCAGGGTGTTGTAGCCGACGGTGGAGCTGACTTCCTGTCGCTCCACGTCATACCCCAGCGGGGCGAGAATCCGGGCGACGATCTCGCTCTTGACGGTGACGCCAGGCCAGGGCGGCACGATGAGTGTCAGGGTGTCGTCCTTGTCCTGGGCAGGGGCCGCCAGCGTTGCCGTGCTGAGCAGCAGTGCGCCGAGCGTGACGAGTCCACGGCGGGCACCGCGCATCGGAGAGGATGTCAGGCAGGTCAGGGGTCGCTTCATCTTGTCGTTCCTTGTCAGCACCGGTCGAGCCGGGCCTTGTTGTCGTGAGTGACAATGGTGAGTGCCAATGGGGAGTGCCAGGCGGGGTCTTACGTGTCTTGCGCGGGGGCTTCAGCCGGAAACGCAGACACCAGTTCCGGCAGGCCACCGAAAGGTTCGCGTGCCATCACGCGCGCAAGCATCGGGATGAAATGCTCAAGCGGCAGGGTGTCGTATTCGGGGTCGAAGCTGGTCTGGTCCCATTCGTCGCAGAAGCGCACGGTGCGTTCATAAGCGGGATGCCCGGCATGGGCCTCGCGGGCGTGGCGGTCCTGCCCGAAGAATTCGCGGTAGTGATAGCCCTGGAACAGCTCGTGATGACGAATCATCCAGGTATTGAGCGGGTCGATGAACGGTTCGAGGATACCGGCGGCGATCTCGGCATGATTGGCCGGCGCGAGGTCATCACCGATGTCATGCAGCAGCGCGCAGACCACCATCTCCTCATCGGCGCCGGCGCGCAGTGCGCGGGTGGCGGTCTGCAGGCAGTGTTCGTAGCGGTCCACCGGGTAGCCGTGATGATCGCCCTTGAGACGCCCCAGATGTTCGAGCACGCGCCGACAGGCGTCGGACTGGTAGTCCCGGAAGCGCGCATCGATCAGCGCCCACTCGGCATGCGTGCTTTCCTCGAAACTGCGGAAGCGAGCCTGTGTCATCGGAACATTATCTAGCTGACTCATGCGGTGGCCTCCTCCTTGATGTCCGGCTGACCGCTGAGCTGATCGGCCAGCAGCAGACGCCGGCTGGCGGTGGAATCGCGGTCCACGTAACCCTGACGCATATGCCGGACACCGCCTTCCAGCTGGAAGGCACTGCGACCATGGAACAAGCGGTAGTTGTCCATGATCAGCATCTGGCCCGGCGCCAGCTTGAGGTGCAGCGTGAAGTCGTCACCGGAAATCAGGCGGTAGAACGCCTGACGGGCCGCGTAGTAACGGCGCAGGGTCGCGCTCGGCAGCGCCGGCACCCGCTCGGTACGGTTGGAGAAACGTACTCGGGCCACCTGACCACGACTGTCCAGCTCGATCAGCGGGCCCTCGCTCTCCAGGCGCGTGGTCGCGTCGTGATAGCGGAAACCGGGCGTGACCTCGGTCAGGCAGGCGAAGGCCTCGGGGTCTTCGCGTCGCAGGTGCTCGGCGGCACTGAAGCCATCCACCAGCGTGCTGTCGCCGCCGATACCGGCATTGCACAGACAGTGCAGCCAGATATAGCCGGGAATCGGGTCGCGGTAGGGATTGTCGGTATGCGGTTCCAGCCCGCGCTGGGTCATGGTCAGGTCATAGGCATTGGCGACGGATTTCACGTCGGCGATACCGCCCCAGTTGGTGCGGCGCAACGGCCCGATGCGATGGATCAGGCTCTGCATGCCATCTTCCGTGTTCGGCACGCCACTGACCCGCACGAAGCCGAAGCGCTGCAACTGCGTGAGCATGTCCAGCAGAGCTGCGTCATCTTCCAGCGCCGCCCCGAAGTCCGTCTCGGGCAGCCGGGATAGATCCCCCTTCCAGAAGGTCATGTCCTCATAGGCCTGCGGCGCTCGACATTCCGCCAGCAGCGACGCCAGCGAGAAGCTCGTCGCATGACCGTCACTGAAGGCCAGCGACAGCGTATCGCCGTCCAGTTGCGCCTCGCTCAGGCTCAGCTCCAGCGGCAGGTCCGCCGCTTCGATCAGGCGCTGGCCGGTCAGGGAATCCAGCGTCGCGTCATCAGGACTCCGCTCGCGCAGCCAGAGCGCCTCGAGGGTCAGATCGCCCTCGGCATGACTCAGGTGCAGTTGTTGTCCATGATCTTGCAGACAGACGGAAGGCAGGGTGCTGGGCACTTGAGGGTCTCCACGGCGGGGGAGCGGCACGAGGGTAATGTCTGGCAGGTGCCCGCTCACAGAGGCTGGTCAGGTATATATCCCCTTTACCTTATGCCTCTATCGACCGTGTGGATTGATGATATTGGACGAATACTTGATGAAATTGGCCATATGTCAGACCAGCAGACGACAAGATGCGGCCGTGGCATTGATTGCCACGGCCGCGTCTTGTCGCATGACAGGCGATCAATCGCTCAGATGCAGCACCTGCCCGTTGAGCGCCCGCCCGGCACCACCGGCCAGAAAACGCGCGCACTCTGCCACGGCGTCCGGTCTGCTGCCCTCGGGGCACAGCAGATTGGCGCGCACCTTGTCAGGGGCACGTGATGCGAGACGCTGGATCAATTCCCCCAGTGCCGCCTGCGCCATGGCAGTGCCATGAGGCTCCTGCGAGGGAAGCGGCGAGGACAGCGGTGGCGCCACGGCCAGCAGACGGCCGCCGTGACGCAGCATGCGCGCACAGGCCGCCTTGAGCAGCGCGCCGGGCCCGGCGACCTGCGCGACCAGACAGGCTTCCAGCGACTGTCCGGCCACGGCCTGCGGCGGCATGCAGACCAGCACATCGAGACGCCCGAGACGCGCCACCAGTGTCTCGAAGCAGCCCTCGCCGACCACCTGGCCGAAACGGTCCGACTGCTCACCGCCCAGGGCATCCAGCACCCGTTCGAGATCCGCCTGGGCGATGCCCATCAGGGCGATGATGGCGCCATCTTCCAGGAAGGTGCGCGCCATGGCCTCCAGCCACTCCCCCTGCCCCGCGATCAATACCCTGCGTCGTGGCAGCATCTCGTTCTCCCTGATAGCTCGCTCCAGCGATCACGCACTCGCCGCACACGCTACTTCCCTGTCGTGGTAGACGGTATGGTAGACGGCACTCATGGCATCAGCCCCGGCAGCCACAGCACCAGCGCCGGGAACAGCATGCACAGCACCAGCCCCGCCAGCTGCAGGCCGACGAAGGGCAGAATCGAGCGATAGATGGTGCCGATGGACACCTGCCCGGCGGTGATGCCCTTGAGGTAGAACAGCGCATAGCCGAAGGGTGGCGTCAGGAAACTCGTCTGCAGGTTGATGGCGACCAGGATCGCGAACCACACCAGCAGCCCCTGGCCGGAAAGCCCGAGCCCGAAGTCCAGCGCCTCGACCACCGGCGCCACCAGCGGCAGCACCACGAAGCTGATCTCGATCCACTCGAGGAAGAAACCGAGCACGAAGATCAGCCCCATCAGCAGCAACAGCAGGCCGTAGGGGCCAAGGCCGGTGCCGGTGATGACATCCTCGATCAGGTAGTCACCGCCCAGGCGCTTGAAGACCACCGAGAAGCAGGTCGCGCCGATGACGACGAACAGGATCATCGCACTGGTGCGCGAGGTGTCCCTGAGCGTATTGCGCAGGGTGGAGAAGGACAGCCCGCCCATCACCAGCGCCAGCAGCAGACTGCCGCCCGCGCCGATGGCCGCGGCCTCGGTGGGCGTGGCGATACCGGTCATGATCGAGCCCAGCACCGCGACGATCAGCACCATCGGGCCGAGCAGGTCACGCAACAATGCCAGCGGCAGCGGTGTCTTGTCGGTGCCGAGCAGCGACTGGTCCGGCAGCGGTGCCCAGTCCGGACGCAGCTTGGCGGTGATCAACAGATAGGCCACGTAGAGCGCGCCGAGCATCAACCCCGGAATCAGCGCCGCCTTGAACAGCGCCCCCACCGAGATCTGCAGGATGGAGCCCATCAGCACCAGCATGATCGAGGGTGGAATCAGGATACCCAGGGTGCCGGAGGCCGCGATCACGCCACAGGCCATCTCGGCCTTGTAGCCCTGCCCCAGCATCACCGGCAGCGCCAGCAGACCCAGCATGACCACCGAGGCGCCGATGATGCCGGTACTGGCCGCCATCACCACGCCCAGCAGCGCCACCGAGACGGCCAGACCGCCATGCACGCGACCGAACAGGCGCTGAAGCGTCATCAACAGATTGCGCGCCACGCCGGAGCTTTCCAGCATCAGCCCCATGAACACGAACAGCGGGATCGCGATCAGCAGCCAGTTCTCGATCACGCCGCCGAAGATGCGCGAGCCGACGGTGCCGAGAAACGGCAGCGGAATATCACCGATGAAGGCGAACAGGATGCCCAACCCGCCGAGCAGGAAGGCTACCGGATAGCCGGAGAAGATACCGATCAGAAGTGCCACCACCATGGTGATGGGCAAGGCGTATTCAGCGAGCATCGTCATGGCTCCCGTCTGCAGGACTCTTGGGTGCCGTCGTGCCGGCCGTCTCGTGTGCTGCGGTGTCCTGCATCGCGCCTGACTGAGGTGCAAGGCCGGACAGACTGGCAATCTCGTGGTCCTTCAGGCGCTCAGGAGTGCGCGCCGGGTCGAACAGGCAGGCCAGGTTCTCGAAGATCTGCCCCAGCGCGCCGAGGGCGAGAAACACCAGCCCCGCCGGCAGCATCGCCTTGATCAGATAGCGGTCCACCAGCCCGCCGTAGTTGGACTTCTCGCCGGACATGTAGGACATGGTGACGAAGTGCTTGGACAGCCAGGCGATCAGCAGGCAGAAGGGAATCAGCATGATGAGGTGGCCGAGGATATCGACCACGGCGCGTCCGCGCGGCGAGAGACGCTGGTAGAACAGATCGACCCGCACATGCGTGTCGCTGTGCAGGGCGTAGGTGCCACCGAAGAGCGTGAGGATACCGAACAGGTGCCACTGCAACTCGGTGACGGAATTGATGGTGATCGCGGTGCCGAACAGCAGCACATCGGGCGACCCCCAGTTGGCGATTTCATTGATGCCCAGGGCGTTGAGCGTGACGGTGGTGAGCACGGCCAGGATGATCGCCAGACCCAACCAGCTGGTCCAGCGACCCACCCACAGCCCCAGGCCGACCAGCGGTCGGCCCAGGGCGCCACACACCGCCCCGCCCTGTGCCCGCCAGGGCGCAAGGCGGGGGTCGGTCATTGTGCGCTGCCCCCGTCATCCTTCATGGCCATCGGCTGCGGCATGGCCTGCAGTTTGTACCATTCATCGATCAGGGCCGCGTGCTTCATCAGCGAGTCGTAGGCCTTGGCGAAGTCCGGATTGGTCTGCTTTTCTTCTTCCAGCACTTCCCCCCATGCCTTCTGCAGCGCGGTCATCACCGGCTCCGGGAAGCGCTTGACCTCGACACCCTTCTCCTCGAGCTCATGGATTGCCCGCACCTGAGCCGGCGGCGCTTCGGCCATCGCCCACTGCAGGGTCGCGCGGCAGGCGGTCTGGAACTGCGCCTTGCGCTCATCGCTGTAGCTGTCCCATACCTGCTGGTTGATCAGCAGCGAGAACCAGCTGGCGCTCTGGTGCCAACCCGGGAAGTAGTAGTACTTGGCGACTTCATTGAAGCCCATCGCCTGATCGACCTGCGGCACCGAGAACTCGGTGGCATCGACACGGCCACGCTCCAGCGCGAGGTAGATCTCGCTGCCCGGCACCAGCTGGGTCGAGGCGCCCAGCTTGTTGAGCACCTTGGCGCCGAGGCCGGAGATGCGCATCGACAGGCCCTTGAAGTCCTCCGGCGAGTTGATTTCCTTGTTGTACCAGCCGCCCGTCTCCTGCGGAGAGATGAAGCACGGCAGCACCTTCACGCCGTAGGGGTCGTAGGCGGCCTGGACCAGCTCGGTGCCCTCACCGGCCCACATCCAGGACATGAAGGCTTCCGGGCTCGGGCCGAACGGCAGTGCGCCGTAGAGGTTGGTGATCGGCACCGTGCCGGCCCAGTAGCCCATCCAGTCCCAACCGGCCTGTACCGCACCGGAAGAGACGGAATTGAAGACTTCGAAGGCTGGCACGAGATCGCCTGGCTCGTGCACGCGCAGGCCGACTTCGCCACCGGTGGCGCTCTTGAGTTCCTCGGACAGGCGCACGGCACCGGCACCGAGGAAGTTCTTAGTCGAGAAGGTACTGGCGACGTCGAGCTGTTTCGGCCCTTCCGCCTGGGCTGGCGCGGCGGCCATCAAGGTAGTGGTGGCCACGGCCGCCGCAATGGCAGCTCCGAGGCGCAGGCGGCGGGTCGGCGTCGACAGGTGTGACGCTGAAGTATGTGGCGTGGCGTGTTGCGACATGGTGCGGCTCCCTGATTTGTTGTTGTGCTCGCTGGTCGTACGGCTTGTGGCTTTCTGGACATGAGCCACATTGCAAGATGACGCTTACGTCAACTTACCCATCGACAACGCAAGCGCCTGACCACGCCACAACAACGTCAATGATTTCAGAGAGCTACGAGAGCAAGGCCCGCGCGAAGCGACTCACCGCGCCCTGCGCGGCAGTGTCGGCTCGCGACAGCGTCCGGAAAGCCGGACGCTCAGATCGCCAAGGCTGCGACCAAGGTCTCGCGCTGACATGAATGCTGTCTACGACTCCTGTCGCATATGCCGATAGAGGAATGCAGGCCCCATGCGGGCAGGCACGGCGTGGGGTGGCGAGAAACGCAAAGCGTCCGGAATTCCGGTCACTGACCGAATTTCCGGACACTTTGACCACTCATTGGTGGTAGGAGGGTGACTTGCTCCTCGATCAGGGCGTTTCGGCCAACAGCCCATGCCGGTTGAGCTTCTCGTAGAGCGAGGACTTGGCGATGCCGAGCTGACGGGCGGCGCGGGTGCGATTGCCCTCGGCGGCGCGCAGCGCGTTCTCGATCAACTGGCGCTCCGCACGGGCCATCGCCTCACGCAGCGTGGCCGGCGTCGTGTGCGCTTCCCGAGCAGTTGTGGACGACTCGGACGCTGAAGCGGCTGTGGACAAGTCGCTTTGAGGGGTAGCGGCGTGCCGGGCATCGCCATGCCGGGAACCGATGGCATCCGGCAGATCGGTCGGCTGGATATGGCTGCCGCCGAGATAGAAAGCGGCTTCGAGGACGTTTTCCAGCTCGCGCACGTTGCCGGGCCAGTGATGCGCGCACAGGCGCTCGAGGGCGGCGGTAGAAAGCATCGGCGGACGACGGCCACTACGACGCGCCAGGCGTGACAGCAGATGCGTGGCCAGGGTCGGCAGATCATCGCGGCGCTCGCGCAGCGGCGGTACCTGCAGTGGCACCACGTTGATGCGATAGAAGAGATCTTCACGGAATTCGCCGCTCTCGACCAGCGCTTCCAGCGGGCGATGCGTGGCGGCGATGACTCGCACATCGACGCTGACCAGCCGTGTCGCGCCAACCGCCTCGACCTCGCGGTCCTGCAGCACGCGCAACAGCTTGGCCTGCATCGCCAGTGGCATGTCACCGACCTCATCGAGAAACAGGGTGCCGCCATCCGCGAGCTGGAACTTGCCCGGCTTGCCGCCGCGCCTGGCGCCGGTGAAGGCGCCTTCTTCATAGCCGAACAGCTCCGCTTCCAGCAGCGCTTCGGGAATCGCCGCGCAGTTGAGCTTGATGAAGGGCCCCTTGGCGCGCGCCGAGCTGCGATGCAGCGCATGGGCATACAGCTCCTTGCCGGTGCCGGACTCGCCACGGATCAACACCGAGGCACCGCCGGGGGCGATCTTGCGCACCTTGCAGGCCAGCTCACGCATGGCGGGTGAGTCGCCGATGATGTCACTCAGCTGCCAGCGGGCACCGTTGGGGGTTTCCAGCGCCTGACGGTAATAGTCCACCTCCGCTTCCAGCGCTTGAACCTGAGCATTCACCTGCCGCCATTCCCAGGTGTCGTGATAGAGCACCGAGCCGATGGCGCCGATCAGCTCGCCATCGCGGAAGATGGGGTAACGGTGGGCAATCATGTGGTGGCCACGAATCAACTGCAGCTGGGCCAGCTCTGCGCGGCCGCTTTCCAGCACCTCGTGCATGCGGGTGTTCTCGATCACCTCGCTGACATCGCGCCCCAGCACCTCGCTGGCCTCCACCCCGAGAAACTCGGCATAGGGCGCATTCAGAAACTGGATACCGCCCTGGGCATCCACCACCACCACCCACTCCTCCACCGCATCCATCGCGGCTCGCAACAACTCGCGACGCGCCCGCTCGACATGAATCGAGGTGGCAGGTGAATCGTTGCGCAGCGGGGCAGCCGCCTTCGCTCCACCCGCCGCGCCTGACACTGGCATCTGCTGAGCCATCACCGACTCTCCCTTGGCGTGTCCGGTCATCGTGGGTAGCCATCATGCCGCCACCGACACCCGCCGGATCTGATTGTTATGAGCCGCGCCATTCCGCAGCCAGCGTCCGGAAAACCGGACACCATCCACAGCATCGGCCTACCGCCGCCAAGGATCAACGTAGCCAGTGGTCGTAGGGGGCTCGGTCATCGTATTTTTAATACATATCAGCAATACTTATACCACCTTACTAATGCATCAATGCCTAATCGATCAAACAACAGAGGACGAATCAAAATATGCAAAAGAAACGAAGGTCACTAAATCAAGTGAAAGAAGATATCTCCATTAGAGTCCTTAGGGAAAAACTTCCCAAGGAATGGGTCGTTCATACATATGGAGCAGACTATGGGATAGACTGCGTAATAGAACTATTTGATTTCGTCGATGATGATCAGAAGACTACTGAAACTCTTGGTGAGAACTTTTTTGTTCAACTTAAATCTTCAGATTGCATAAGCTACACTACGAGAAGAGTCTATAGTCGTGGTAATGTTTCGAAGGGGGCCTTACATGAAAACAAAGATGACTACAAAGAAATAGAAGTTGCAAAGTTCCAGTTAGATATGTCAGATATATTGACAATTCAATCGATGGGCATCGCCATCCCAGTATTACTTATACTTGTTGACACTAATACTGAAAAGTCTTTCTTTGTATGCCTCAACGATTATATAGACAAAATTCTAATACCCGAAGATCCTTCTTATTTTAAAAAAACCTCAAAAACGATATATATCCCTACGGCAAATGAAATACTGGATAACGAAGATTCACTCGTAGCTTTTCGCGCATATGGTAAGCGCTCTAAAATGTACGGAGCCTTTTCATTATTTAACTATCAACTCAAAGAAATTTTACGCCTACAAGGCGTCGCTGCTTCACCACACTTAATCTCTTTCGAAGACACCATTAGCATGATTAAAACTTTCACCACAATTTCTTTGAAGCAAGACATATGGAGCGGTCATGAATTTTGGCAACCAATACAATGGTCTCACAAAGAGCTTATAGAACTGGAGAAAGCCATAAACGAAGGTATAGACCCAGCTGAGAAAGAGCAGTTTCTAGAATACTGCTCTCATTATATATGGCATCGACTAACCAACTTATCGAATATGTATGAAGAGTTAGTTAGAGAGTGGTTTATGCCATCGTACCTAGCACTGCTTACTTCATATCCTCCTGAAGAAAAAACCAGCACCTAGAGGGATAAATACAAGCAGCCCCCACATGAGGCTAGGCTCATATGGGGGTATAGCTCATGCATCTACTACATCAATAAACTTCTCCACATTAAGTTATAACTAAAACTTAGGCGTTAATGCGCTTCTTCCCAGTTGTCGCCTTGCTCGACTTCGACGAGCAGCGGGACGTCAAGGGAGGCGGCGTTCTGCATGCGCTGGGCGACGTCTTTCATGAAGTCTTCGACCTGCGCTTCGGCGACTTCGAAGACGAGTTCATCGTGTACCTGCATGACCATCATGGCGTCGTACGCCTTGTCACCGTCATTGCCCGCCAGCCAGGCGTCCACGTCTATCATGGCGCGCTTGATGATGTCGGCGGCGCTGCCTTGCATCGGGGCGTTGATGGCGGTGCGTTCGGCGGCGCTGCGGCGCGCGTGATTGCGCGAGCCGATTTCCGGCAGGTAGAGACGACGGCCGAAGATGGTCTCGACATAGCCCTGCTCGGCGGCGAGATGGCGAGTGTCTTCCATATAGGTGGCGACGCCCGGATAGCGCTCGAAGTAGCGCTCGATGTAGGTCTTGGCCTGGCCGGGGTCGATATCCAGCTGACGCGAGAGGCCCCAGGCGGACATGCCATAGATCAGTCCGAAGTTGATGGCCTTGGCGCTGCGACGCTGGTCACTGCTGACCTTCGCTTCCTCGGTGCCGAAGACTTCCGCCGCGGTGGCGGCGTGCACGTCGCGATTGTCGGCGAAGGCCGAGAGCAGGCCCTTGTCACCGGAGAGGTGCGCCATGATGCGCAGCTCGATCTGCGAGTAATCCGCCGCGACGATGCGATAGCCCGGGCGTGCGATGAAGGCCTGACGAATGCGACGCCCCTCTTCGCTGCGCACCGGGATGTTCTGCAGGTTCGGGTCTGACGAGGACAGACGCCCGGTGGCAGTGACGGCCTGATGGTAGCTGGTGTGCAGGCGACGCGTGGTCGGGTTGACCAGCTGCGGCAGCTTGTCGGTGTAGGTGCTCTTGAGCTTGGTCATGCCGCGATGGCGCATGATCAGCTTGGGCAGCGGGTAGTCCAGCGCCAGCTCCTCAAGCACGGCTTCGGCGGTGGACGGCGCACCCTTGGGGGTCTTCTTCTTGACCGGCAGCTTCTGCTCCTCGAAGAGGATCTCGCCCAGCTGCTTGGGCGAGGAGAGATTGAACTCGCGGCCCGCCAGCTCGAAGGCCTGCTTCTCGATGTCGTGGATCTGCTCGGTCAGCTCACGGGTCTGGACGTGCAGGCGCTCGGGGTCGATCGCGACGCCGTTGCGCTCGATGCGCGCCAGCACCGGAATCAGCGGGTATTCGTAATCACGTAGCACCTCACCCAGACGCCCCAGTTTCTCGATGCGCGGCATCAGCAGCGCGGCGAGGCGCAGGGTGATGTCGACATCCTCGCAGGCATACGGCATCGCCTCTTCCAGCGCGATCTGGTCAAACGTCAGCTGCTTGGCGCCCTTGCCGGCGATGTCGGTGAAGCTGATGGTGCTCTCGCCCAGATACTTGAGCGCCAGCGAGTCCATGTCGTGACGGGTCGCGGTGGAGTTGAGCACGTAGGACATCAGCATGGTGTCGGCCAGCGGGCCGGCCACCGCGATGTCATAGCGCGCCAGCACCTCGATGTCGTACTTGAGGTTCTGGCCGATCTTGGTGATGGCGGTATCGGCGAGAATCGGCGTCAGCGCCTCCAGCACGGCCTGGCGATCCAGCTGCGCGGGGGCATCCAGGTAGCTGTGGGCGACGGGGATGTAGACGGCCTCGCCGACCTCCAGCGCCATGCCGATGCCGACGATCTCGGCTTCCATGTAGTTGAGGCTGGTGGTCTCGAGGTCGAAGCACAGCGAGGTGGCGTTGCGCACGCGCTCCAGCCACGCGTCCAGCTCTGCCTGCTCGGTGATGGCGCGGTAGTTGCGCTCCTCACGCGGCGGCAGCGCCTCGGGCATCTCGTCCTCGTCACCCGCCGCATCCAGCTCAGGCGTCGGTGCAGCGGCGGCCTTGCCCTTGGCGGAGGCCTTGTCCGCGACCGGCGCGATGCTGTCGCCGAACAGATCACCACCGGCGACCCCGCTGTCCTTCTCGTCGGCGTGCGGCGTGGCCGCCATGTCGCCGCCTTCCAGCAGCTCCTTCAGCCAGGCCTTGAACTCCATCTCGCGGTAGAGCTCGACCAGCGCGGCGGTGTCCGGCGCGGCGATCGCGAGGTCATCCAGGCCATGCTCCAGCTCGCAGTCCAGCTTGATGGTGGCGAGACGATAGGAGAGATAGGCATCCTCGCGATGCGCTTCCATCTTCTTGGCCAGGGTCTTGGCGCCGCGGAAGCTGAGCGTCTTGATGCGATCGAGGTCACCGTAGATGGTGTCAAGACCGCCGCCCATGCCCTGCAGCAGGCCCAGTGCGGTCTTCTCGCCCACGCCCGGCACGCCGGGGATGTTGTCGACCTTGTCGCCCATCAGCGCGAGAAAATCGATGATCAGATTGGGCGGAATGCCGAACTTCTCGGTGACGCCGTCCACGTCCAGCGTCTCGTTCTTCATGGTGTTGACCAGCGTGATGTGCTCGTTCACCAGCTGGGCCATGTCCTTGTCGCCGGTGGAGATGACGGCGTCACGTCCGGCCTCGGTGGCCAGTCGCGCAAGAGTCCCGATGACGTCATCGGCCTCGACACCTTCCACGCACAATAGCGGCAGGCCCAGCGCGCGCACGCAGGCATGCAGCGGCTCGACCTGCAGGCGCAGGTCATCGGGCATCGGCGGACGCTGGGCCTTGTACTCGGGGTACATGTCATCGCGGAAGGTCTTGCCCTTGGCGTCGAACACCACCGCCATGGGACTGTCCGGATACTGGCGAATCAGGCTCTTGAGCATGTTGATCACGCCCTTCACCGCACCGGTGGGCAGGCCCTTGGAGGTGGTCAGCGGCGGCAGGGCGTGAAAGGCACGATAGAGGTAGGAAGATCCATCGACGAGAACGATCGGCGTGGCGGCCATGAGCAGTCGCATCCGTAGGCTGAAGGGTGAGCTTGGGGCAAGCAGAGTCGGGGCCGAAACTCTCTCGGCATCTATGGCTGTCATGATACGCAAGGGCTGCGGCGAGGCACAGTCACGACATGGCCTGCGCGCCTGGCTCGCGCTCAGCGAAATCGTGCATGCCACCGGCAAGAGTCGTAAACTGCGCCCATCAGGCAGGCATCGGGTATCACGCCGCATCGCCCGCCTTCAGCACTTCCGCGCACCGCACCTTGCGTCCAGGAGATTTCTCATGCGCACGACTGCTTCCCTTGTCCCGTCCTCCCTGCTGCGTCTGCCCACGCTGCTGGCTACCGGGCTGCTGCTGGCCATCACCGCCCTGAGTGCGCCGCTGGCCGTCGCCGAGAGCGAGGCCCCCAAGCCGCAGATCACCAGTCGTCAGCAGGATGATCGCCAGCTGCGCGAATACCGCGTCAATGGCCATCTGTACGCCATCGAGATCATCCCCCGGGGCGGCAAGCCGTTCTTCCTGCTCGACAGTGACGGCAACGGCAACTTCATCAAGTCCAGCGTCACCAGTGCCAGCCAGTTCAAGGTACCCGGCTGGGCACTGAAAAAGTGATAAGCTCGGCATCTGGTTCACGCGACAGCTGAGCCAGCAGTGACAGGCATCGCGCCCGCGGCATATCTCTTGCCCCCGGGCGTGACGGCATCCTTCCTGCATACCTACAACAACTCCTGTCAGCGCATTGCCGCCGCGTCGGTCCAGCGGCGTGCCACTGATGGGGCGGACACATTTCGGCGAGAAGAGTCACCCATGGCAGTCTTTACCCCCCTGAGCGAGGCTCAGGTCGCAGAATTTCTGGCAGAGTACGATGCAGGCACGCTGACATCGCTTGAAGATGTCGCCCACGGCACCGAGAACTCGACCTTCTTCGTCACCACCGACCGCCGTGAGATGGTGCTGACCCTGTTCGAGCAGGGCGAACATGCGGAACTGCCCTTCTTCGTCGAGCTGCTCGACTTCCTCGCCGGGCACCAGCTGCCGGTGCCCGGCCCGCTGCACGACCGCGACGGCCAGGCGCTCAAGGTACTGGCAGGCAAGCCGGCGTTGCTGTTCCCGCGTATGCCGGGCAACTGGCCCGTCTCGCCCAACGTGGCCCAGTGCCGCGAGATCGGCGCGGCGCTGGGGCGCATGCATGCCGTCTCTCAGCACTTCACCGGCCACCGCCCCAACACCCGTGACCTGCATTGGATCAAGCCGATGCACCACAAGGTGCTGGCCTATCTGAGCCCGGAAGACCAGGCGCTGATGGCCGACGAGATCGATGTCTGCGAAGACGTCTTCAGTGGTGTCGAGCTGCCGCAGGGCGCGCTGCATGGCGATCTGTTCCGCGACAATACCCTGTTCGACGGCGATCGCCTCGGCGGCATCATCGACTTCTACAACGGCTGCACCGGCGACCTGATCTTCGATCTGTCGATTCTGGTCAATGACTGGTGCTCCAACGACGATGGCCGTCTGGATCAGGCGCGTTATGACGCCCTGCTCGGCGCCTATCTGGCCGAGCGCCCGCTGAACGCTGACGAACGCCGTCTGTGGCCGAGCATGCTGCGCATGACCGCGCTGCGCTATTGGCTGTCGCGCCTGCTGGTGGTCTACGTGGACCCGCCCGCTCACAGCCTGACGCCGAAGGACCCGGCACAGTATCGCCAGTTGCTGGGCCGGCGCATCGAGGAAGGCGCCCTGCCACTGCCCGACGCCACCCAGCCGGCCTGAATGCCCACGCGAGTGGCAAAGCGATTGCCTGCGCCTCCCCAGCAGGCATAATGCGCCCCCTGAGCGCCCGCATCCGTGCGGGCGCCATTGTCTTCTCCGACGCTGCCCATACCGCTGAGCACCGCCGGGCTTGCCTTCACGCCGTCCATCTCCGGAGACCGCGATGACCTCCTTTGCAGCCGAAGCACGCCGCACCTACAACATTGACCAGTGGGGCAGCGGCTATTTCGACGTGGGCCAGGATGGCCTGACGCTGGTGCGCCCGCATGGCGAACCGGGTACGCCTGCACTGCCGCTGATCTCGCTGATCGACAAGGCCCGCGCCCAGGGCCTGCGCCTGCCGCTGCTGGTTCGCTTCGCCGATATCCTGCATGACCGTGTCGAGCAGCTGTGCGCCGCCTTCGATGCCGCCATCAGCTCGCGCGGCTATGGCGCCAGCTATACCGCCGTCTATCCGATCAAGGTCAACCAGCAGCGTCGCGTGGTCGAGGAACTGCTGGCGACCAGCGAGCGCTCGCGCGGGCGTGTCGGCCTGGAAGCGGGCAGCAAGCCGGAACTGCTCGCCGTGCTGGCACTGTCGGACAACGGCCCGTCGGTCATCGTCTGCAACGGCTACAAGGACCGCGAGTACGTGCGTCTGGCGCTGATGGGCGAGAAGCTCGGCCATCGCGTGCATCTGGTGGTCGAGAAGGCCAGCGAGCTGGAACTGGTGCTGGAAGAGGCCGAGCGTCTCGGCGTGCGGCCGCGCATCGGTCTGCGCGCGCGCCTGGCCACCATCGGCAAGGGCAACTGGCAGAACACCGGCGGCGAGAAGTCCAAGTTCGGCCTGACGGCGAGCCAGATCGTCGCGCTGGTCGAGCGCCTGCGCGACGTGGATGCGCTGGATTGCCTCAAGCTGGTCCACTTCCACCTCGGCTCCCAGATCGCGGACATCAGCGACATCCAGCGCGGCCTGGCCGAGTGCGCACGCTTCTATCAGGGGCTGCATGAAGCCGGTGCCGGCGTGGAAATCGTCGATGTCGGCGGTGGCCTGGGCGTGGACTACGAAGGCACGCGCTCGGAAAGCGCCTGCTCGCTCAACTACTCGATGCGCGAATACGCCGACTATGTGGTCGGGGCGTTCCACGCGGTGTGCGAGGCGCATGATCTGCCGCATCCGCACATCATCTCCGAATCCGGCCGCGCCCTGACCGCACATCACGCGGTACTGGTGACGGACGTGATCGGCGAGGAACGTGTCGACCTGCCGCTGCCCGCACTGCGCGAGGATGATACCCAGATCGCCGCACTGTGGGCCCAGGCCGCGCGACTGGAAGGTGCGCTCGAGCCACGTGAGCTGGTGGAGATCTACCACGCCGTGGTGCATGCCCAGCATCAGGTGCAGGAGCGCTTCGTGATGGGGCTGGCGAGCATCGCCATCCGTGCCGAGGCCGAGGCCATCTACACCAACGTGTGCCGCAGCCTCGCCGGACGTCTCGATGCCCGCCAGCGTTCGCACCGCGCGGTGCTCGATGAGCTCAACGAGAAGCTGGCCGACAAGCTGTTCGTCAACTTCTCGCTGTTCCAGTCGCTGCCGGACATCTGGGGTATCGAGCAGATCTTCCCGATCCTGCCGCTGACCGGTCTCGACCGCGCGCCGACACGGCGTGGCGTGATCCAGGACATCACCTGTGACAGCGATGGCCGCATCGATACCTATGTGGATGATCAAGGCCTGGATGCCACCCTGCCGCTGCCGGAGTGGCATGCCGATGAAGAGAAGCTGCTCGGCTTCTTCATGGTCGGCGCCTATCAGGAAATCCTCGGCGATCTGCACAACCTGTTCGGCGATACCGATTCCGTGGATGCCAGCCTCGATGACGACGGCCAGTGGCAGCTGTCCCATGCCATCCAGGGCGATAGCGTGGCGCAGGTGCTGCGCTACGTGAACTTCGACCCGGAGCAGTTGGCGGCCCGCCTCGCACGTCAGCTCAAGTCATCCAATCTGAATGCGCTGGAACAGGCGGATCTGCTCGAGGACCTGAAGGCAGGCCTCGACGGCTACACCTATCTGGAGAGCTGAGCTAGAGACTCGCCTGCAAAAGAAAAGCCCCTGCCGATCTCCCGGCAGGGGCTTTTTCGTGTCTTGCACAAGCGCCTTCAGTCACTCATCGCGACTCATGGCACTTTCACTGAGCATTTGTCTACGAGTGCTGGTCGACGAGCACTTTTGACCAGGCGTCAGGCCACGCTGCGAGTGCGTGTCTCGACACGCAACATCTCACCGCTGCCATCCGGGGCGTCCAGCGCGAGTGCCAGCACCTGATCCGGATTCAACTCGCCGACGCCTTCCGGCGTGCCGGTCAGCACCACGTCGCCGGGCAACAGGGTGAAGCTGTGACTGATCTCGCTGAGCAGACGCGCAATCGGGAACAGCATCAGGCTGGTATCCGCCTGCTGGCGCTGCTCACCGTCGATGCTGAAGCGGTAATGCAGTGCCTGGAAATCGACATCGTGCAGCGCACCATCCGCATCACGCCAGCGCGGCCCTTCCAGCGCCACGAAGGCGGAGAGCGGGCAGCTGCCATCGAAGGCCTTGGCCAGCTCCCATGGCTGGCCCTTGGCCTTGAGCTTGCTCTGGCGCTCACGCAGGGTGAGGTCCAGCGCCAGCCCCATGCCGGCCAGTGCTTCCAGTGCCTCTGCTTCGCTGGCTTCGCACAATGGCTTGCCGATCAGCAGTGCCAGCTCCGCCTCGTAGTGATACTGACCACGGCGCTTCGAGATCGCCAACGGCTTATCCATCGGAGCCACGCTAGTGGCGGGCTTGATGAACAACAGCGGCTCGTTGGGCACTTCATTGCCTAGCTCCGCGGCGTGGGCTGCGTAATTGCGGCCAACACAGACCACCTTGCCGAGGTCATGAGCGAAGACGCGACCATCGCTGAAACGCGGGGTGAAACGCTGAGCAAGCGGCATGCAGAACTCCTGTCGGGGCGTGATGGAGGATCAATGAAAGATGATCGGTGAGAGATGTCTCAATCTTACGTCGCCCCGCCAGCCTGCCACTACCACACCAACGTCCGAGATTTCGCCGCCTGAGCGCAACCTGGCGTTGTGCAATTCAGTCCACTGACCTGCTCAATCCTGCGGTCTTTGGGTCTTTCGGCCTTTCGCTCGCTCACATCAGCGATCTGTCACGCGCGGCTCATTTCTCCAGTTCATCCCAGCCACCATCGAGACGGTGCGCGAGAAATTCCGGGCGCGGACGCGCGGCGGCAAAAGGCGCCTGCATCGCGTTGTCGACACGATTGTAGACGAAGAAGGCGTTGCTTCGCGGATCCGGCGACATGTTGGCATTGGAGCCATGCAGCGTATTGCAGTCGAACATCAACAGACCACCGGCGGCACCGGTCGGTGCTTCGATACCACGCTCGGCGATCAGCTCACTCAGTGCTTCGCGCGAGGGCACGCCGACCTTCTGGGTCTGCAGGGATGACTTGTGGTTGTCATCCGGCGTCTCGCCCAGGCAATGCACGAAGACTTCATGCGAGCCGGGAATCAGCATCAGCGGACCATTGAAGTGGTGATTGTCGGTCAGGATGATCGAGGCGCTGACCGCGCGCATTTCCGGCATGCCATCCTCAGCGTGCCAGGTCTCGAAGTCCGAGTGCCAGTTGAAGCCCTTGCCCTCGAAGCCCGGCTTGTAGTTGATGCGCGACTGGTGGACATAGACATCACCACCGAGAATCTGGCTCGCGCGGCTGGTCAGGCGCGGATCTTCCGCCAGCTTTCGGAAGCGCTCGGACAGGAAGTGCACGGCGAAGATGGAGCGAATCTCGCGGCTCTTGGGCTCGGTGATGGTGAAATCACGACCCTGCCACTCTTCGTTGTCGAGCAGCGCTGCCAGCTCGGTCTTCAGCGCCTCGACTTCCTCCGGTGCCAGGAATTCCGGCTCGAACAGGAAGCCATCGCGCTCGAAGCGCTTGAGCTGCTCGGCGCCCAGCGGCCCCTCATCGGCACGCGAGTGCACGACGGGCTCGCGGCGCTTCTGCCACAGGTGCTGCGGCGGCTGGCTCAGGCGCGTCGGATAGGCGTCTCGCGAGTGATCGGACCCTCGATCACTGCCCGACTTGTCGAGATAGGCTTCCGGCGCCTGATCACGGTCGGCATTGGTCTGACGGGCGTCCAGCTGCTGATTGGAGGCTTCTGCAGCGGCGCTGACGTTGCCACCATCGGTCTGCTCATGTTGGCGTTGCTTGGACGAAAGAGCAGAAGCGGCGTTGTACGAGGTCATATGGCGTGAAGCTGTCATCATGCTCTCCTTAAGGCATCAATGTCTTGCATTGAGGAAAGTGGAATCTGGCGTTCTAGCATGCGGCTTGCCCGCACTGTCCCACCTATGGGCCATACAAGAGACTTCAACCCCAAGATTCATGAAATAAGCATAGAGATCTGATCCGCAAGATCGTTAAAAGACCATCCAATCTCATATCACTCCCGCCATCACCCTTCTCAAGAAAACATGAGGCTGCCTGTGCCTCGCGGATGACAAATTCCTTCAGTCATCACCTCTCGCCAGTCCCGACTCATCCTGTCGCCACAAATGCTCATCTTCCGTGAGACAACCGGCTTAATCAGCGACTCATCACTGGCACCACGCCCGTGGTATTCCCCCTCACTTCGCTTCGCCATTTGCAAAACGCATCGCACGCAACATTGCGCATTAATGCGTAAGTGTCTGTGAAATATTGTGAAATTGTTTGGCACGTTTCGTGCCCCTTTGAAAGCACGGCAGAACAACTGATAGAGACATATCAGAGAAAAATAACGGCGCAGGATCATGCGTCACACCAGGGGAACTTCCAGCATGTTTAAGCCACGGATATGCATGGCCGCTTGCATGGCCACAGTGCTGGGGGGCTGCGCAGCTGTCGAACCGAAATTCGACAATGTCGAACCGGTCGTAGGGCCACCAGTCACCTCAAACAATACGCCATATAGCGAATGCCTCGTATCACTCAGCCGGGTGCAAGGTGCCACCAACCTGCCTGTCATCGCAGTGGGCCAGGTGACGGACAAGACAGGCCAACGCAGCTACTCCACCGTGACAGAGAGCGCTGCCGTGACCCAGGGCGTATCCGAGATGCTGATCAGTGCCCTCTACAAGACTCGCAAGGTACATCTTACCGAGCGTCTCGATGTACGAGTCCCGCTGGCAGAGCAGCAACTTTTCGAGCAGAAGGCGCTGGCTTACGCCCCCCGAAACCTCGCGGTACTGCCTTCGCATTTCGTGGTTCTCGGTGCACTGACAGAACTCAATTACAACATTTCAAGCGGCGGTTCCCGCCTGTTCGTCAGCGGAATCGGGGCCGGACTGCGCACTGCGGTCATCAACGTCGGCCTGGACCTGCGCATGGTCGATATCCGCACCTTCCGCACCGTCTATGTCACCAGCCTGCAGAAGCAGGTGGTCGGTTACGAAGTCGAAGCCGGCATCTACCGCTTCTTCGGCAATCAGTTGATCGAGTTTGATTCCGGCGCAGTGCGCAATGAGCCATTGCAGCTGGGCGTGAGATCAGTCGTGGAGATGGGCGCGTACCAGCTTCTGACTGAAGGCCTGGGACTTCCTGTACCTGCGGGACAGGAATGTGCATTGCACCCGGGACAGCATGTTGCAGATGACAATAGCAACACGCAGCAAGTGGCCGCAGCCAATACCAGCAGCAATACAGCAAGTGGCAATGAAGCAGTCGCAACACCGTTGCAAGCAGCACCCGCATCAGAAGTACCGGCAGCATCCAGCGCAGCACAATAAGTCAACATTCATGAGGAACATGACAATGACTACCTATAACAAGCTCGCAGTCGCCATCGGTCTCGTAAGCGGCATGATGATGGCAAGCCAGGCGCAGGCCTTCGATAAAGTGGACTGGGACTGGGATGGACAGGTAAATACCGATGTGGATATTGATGTCTATATTGATCCGAAAATCAAAGATCCAGGTGGCTTGGTGATGATCGAGAGCTTCCAGAAGCAGATCGGAGATGTCAGCTCCGAAGCCATCGTCAGTGATGTCAGCTACGGCGCTGCAGAAGCAGGAACGCCGAGCATCGATCTGCTCGACAGTACGAGCTCCAGCTCCTTCGCCATTTCAGGTGCCCACTCAAGCAAGCATGGCTCCAGTGCTTCCGCCGCGGCAGCAGCAGCGGCAGAGGCCAGCGTCGATGTCTACGTGACCTATGAAGGCTCGACCCCCAATCCTGACATCACCAAGCTCGAGTCCCTGGAGAATGCCGCCACTTCGGTGGGCAACAATGTCTCGGTGGATAGTGATGCCATGGTCAACCTGCACAATGAGCAGTTCTTGGCAGGCTCTGGTGGCTATTTCTTCTACCCGGGCACGGCTGAAGTCGAATCCTTGGCCAAGGTCGACAACATTCTCAACCTGAGCGTGGACAATGCCGCGACCTCCGTGGGCAACAATATGTCGGTCACTCTGGATAGCACAGATATCGATAGCGCCCTGATTGCCGACAATACCCAGATGAGCTTCGCCAACATCAGCTCAACTGCCAAAGTCAGCAACATCACTCTGGATCTGCCGCCGGCAGGCAGCTTCGATGGCCCGGTCATCAACAATGCTGCGACCTCAGTGGGTAACAACATGTCCGTCTCCGTCGGCCCCGTTACTCCGTAAATCCTCAGCAGGCAACCAACACACGCGGGGCGACCCGCGTGTGTTTCAGTACCTGCCGACGAAAGACATCTTCACGCATCAGACACTGCATCTTTCACAGATCGAAAGGAGCAAGACATGAATGCTTTTACACGTATCAGCCTGGGGGTCGTCAGCGCGGGATGCCTGCTGGCCACGACTGCCAGCGCCAACTCGCTGATGGGGCCCTTCCCCTACGACTTTCCGGCACGCAGCGCAGAAACCGCCCTGATCCTCTACGAGAGCAAGAAGGCCGGCAGCCTGGGGGAAGGGTCCGATACCAATATCGGGGAATATACCCTCAATACCGGCAGCAGCACCTCGATCGGCAACTGGCAACAGATTCAGCAGACGCTCAGCGATGGCTCTACCGGCACCATCGATGGCACTGCGGATCAATCCGCGGATGGCAGCTCTCAGACGTCGTCAACTGACTTCACCATTACCCACAACAACGAAGATGAGGAGGAAGACGCCCAATGATGCACTGCTCGGGACAGTCATCAGCGGGAAGACAGACCGTCAGATACCAGAACTCACCCTTTCAGCGTGAGTAGAGAGTTGGTCAGCCAGGCAAGCGTCGAGACTGAGAAGTCTGCCACTCAGGGGGAGCGGAAAAAACGCACTAAAAGCCGCCATGATCATCTCGCACAAGTCATTAACCTCTATATGGGTACTCGATAAACCCCCAAAACGAACACTCAACGCTGGAGAATCCAGACTCTCCGGTGAGGCTGTCACCAGAAGCAGCCCGACAATTATTCTTTCGCAGCCCGCCCGCACGAAGCGCAGGCAATGCAGAAAGACCAGCAGCAAGGGAACAACACTCATGACCGCACTGAAAGCTCATCAGGCTGCATCATCGGCTACTGCATTGAATCTGGCTGACGATATCTCCACTACCTCGCGGGTAAGGGAACTACCGGTAAAGCGACCTCGCGGTTTTGGGGAGTTTATCGGAGACTCATCGGCCATGCAGACGCTCTATCGCACTCTCATCCAGGTCGCCCACTCGGACGCTCCCATCTTCATCACCGGCGAAAGCGGCAGCGGCAAGGAATTGTGTGCCACTGCCATTCACCGCCATAGCCCGGTACGTGACGGCCCGTTCATCGCCGTCAATTGTGCCGCCATTCCGGCAGAGCTGCTGGAGTCGCAATTGTTCGGGCATGTGCGTGGGGCCTTCACGGGGGCCGTGAGCGCCCAGCAAGGGCTCGCCGTGGCGGCAGATGGGGGGACGCTGTTTCTCGATGAGATCGCGGAGCTGCCGCTGCCCTTGCAGAGCAAGCTGCTGCGCTTCCTGCAGACGGGGCAGGTAATGCCGGTGGGCGCCACGCGCACGGTAGAGGTCAATTGCCGCATCGTGTGCGCCACGCATCAGAACCCGCGGGTACTGGTCGATACCCACCGCTTCCGGGAAGACCTCTTCTATCGTCTGCACGTCATCCCGCTGAAGGTGCCGCCGCTGCGCGAGCGCGGTCAGGATATCCTGGAGATCGCCACCGGACTGTTGGGGCGCATGGCAGGCCACGAGGGCAAGCGCTTCACACGACTCAGTGCGTGCGCCGAACGTCAGCTGCTGGCCCATGACTGGCCCGGCAACGTGCGAGAGCTGGAAAACACGCTGCGGCGCGCCATCATCCTCAATGATGGTGAGGTGCTGACGGCCGACATGCTGGATCTGCCCTCCAGCACGGCGCATCGCACGTCGGTCAGCACCAACGCGTCGGAGGACAGCGAGACAACGTTGCGCCCGCTGTGGATGGTGGAACGCGAGGCGATCGAGAGCGTCATCAGCGCCTGTGATGGCAGTATCCCCCGCGCTGCGGCGATACTGGAGATCGCGCCCTCCACCATCTATCGCAAGCGCCTGAGCTGGCTGGCGATGCACCCGGAAGAGCCCACCTCGCACTGAGATGAGCGCTGGCTTGCGGTATACCAAGCCGCCGTCCAGACCTTTACTCCAGACGCAGAAAAGCCACCCCGAAGGGTGGCTTTTCTGTTGGCTGCCGAATTCATCCTGCGACTTCATCAACTAGCCAGAATTGGCTGGGGTACCAGGACTCGAACCTGGGAATGCCGATACCAAAAACCGGTGCCTTACCACTTGGCTATACCCCAATTTGGTGGCCAGAGACGGAATCGAACCGCCGACACGGGGATTTTCAATCCCCTGCTCTACCAACTGAGCTATCTGGCCAACCTGAAGACACAAAAAAAGCCGCCAAGGCGACCTCTATATCGTGTGTTCTTCGCTCATCTACAGAAGCCTGAAGATGGTGCCGGCTAAAGGAGTCGAACCCTCGACCTACTGATTACAAGTCAGTTGCTCTACCAACTGAGCTAAGCCGGCACAAAGAACTCATGATATGAGTCTTCTTACTACGTTACTGCATGTCAGCTGGCTGGGGTACCAGGACTCGAACCTGGGAATGCCGATACCAAAAACCGGTGCCTTACCACTTGGCTATACCCCAACACTTGGTGGCCAGAGACGGAATCGAACCGCCGACACGGGGATTTTCAATCCCCTGCTCTACCAACTGAGCTATCTGGCCCTTGCCAACGAGGACGTATTAAATAGAAAACCTTTCCCGACGTCAACCCTTGCTTATCAAGAATTTGGCGTCGTAATTCGCCTTCCGCCGTCCTCGCCGTCCACTCAGACTTCGTAGCCCTGTCCGCCCTGCGATTCACCCTTGGCGGCGGCATCCGTCGGCACGAAACCTTCGGCCTGGTCCGTCTCTTCGTTGTTGAAGAAGCGGTCCATCTGCTCCATCAGATAGCGACGGCTGTCGGCATCCATCATGTTGAGGTGCTTCTCGTTGATCAGACGCGTCTGCAGTGCCTGCCACTCTTCCCATGCCTGCTTCGAGACGTTGGACCAGATGTCCTGGCCCTTCTCGCCTGGCAGCGGCGGAAAATCGAGACCCGGCAGGTCCTGGTCATACTTGCGGCAATGTACGGTGCGCATGGGTAACTCCGTAAGAGAACTGGATGTCAGTGCGGATGAGCGTCGAGCCTTCGCCAGACGCCTTTACTGTTGCCTCATTCTCGCACGCCTGGACCGCTTTGCCCCAGACGTACGGCCGATGCCGACACCGACAAGGCCTCACAGGCCGAACAGATCATCCGTGCAGCGCGCCAGTAGCGCCTTGACCGGCGCCGGCAGGCCCACGGCATCCGGCGCGGCGGGGTCGACGAAACGACGGTCTGCTCCGTGTTCGCTGACGCCAGCCTCTGCCGACGGCGTCAGTTCCGCCGCTCCCAGCTGGACCGGCTGTGGCGTGATGGTCAGCCGGAAGTGGCTGAAGACATGCTCGAAACTCGCCAGTGGCGCCTCCAGATGCGCGCCGCGGGCTTCGCGGGCGACCCATTCGCGCGCGGCCTCACGGTCCTCGACCAGTGGCGGCGCCCACAGGCCGCCCCAGACCCCCGTCGGCGGACGGCGCTCCAGCAGGATCCTCCCCGCTTCATCGCTGACCAGCAACATCAGCGTCTGACGCGTCGGAATGGTCTTCTTCGGCTTGCTCTCGGGGAAGCGCTTCTCTTCGCCACGCGCATGCGCCACGCAGACTTCCTCGAAGGGGCAACGCGCGCAATCCGGCTTGCTGCCGCGCGTGCACAGGGTGGCGCCGAGATCCATCATCGCCTGGGTCCAGTCCGCCAGCCGCACCTGCGGCGTGTAGCGCTCCGCCAGCGTCCACAGTTTGCGCTCCACCGCCGGACGCCCCGGCCAGCCTTCCACGGCATGCAGGCGTGCCAGCACGCGCTTGACGTTGCCATCGAGAATCGGCGCCCGCTGTCCGGTGCTGATGCTGATGATCGCCCCGGCGGTCGAACGCCCGATGCCCGGCAAGGCCGATAGTGCCTCGACACTCTCGACCGGGAAGGCACCGTCGTGCTCATCCACGACCTGCTGAGCGGCCTTGTGCAGATTGCGCGCCCGCGCGTAGTAGCCAAGGCCCGTCCACAGGTGCAGCACGTCATCGATATCCGCCGCCGCCAGCGCCGCGACATCCGGGAAGCGCTCCATGAAGCGGGCATAGTACGGCAGCACCGTCGCGACCTGGGTCTGCTGGAGCATGATCTCCGAGACCCACACGCGGTACGGCGTGGTGTTCTCCTGCCAGGGAAGATGCTTGCGGCCATGCTCATCGAACCAGTCGAACACGCGCGCCTGAAACGCCTCGGGGCTCAGGGCGATATCTTCGAAGCCGGGCGTGGCGTGGCTCTCGGGAGCTGTCACGTCTGGCGTGGCAGCAGTGTCAGGTCGCGCCATCAAAACTTCCTCTGCTCGCGCCATGGTCGACGCCATGGCCTGGGCTCAAACGGCAGCACGCCAGCCCCGAGGAGCTGGCGTGCCGGTCTTGCTGCGAAGGGAGCGCGTGATCAGTTGAACAGCCCCTGAATCGCGCCCTTCAGCTTGTCGCTGGCGCCTTCGCCCAGCTTTTCATCAATCTTCTTGCGGGTATCTTCGTCGAGCTTTTCATCCAGCTTCTCGTTGACCTTCTCGCCCGCCTTGCGCTTGGCTTCATCCTTGGCCAGATCCGCTGCGGCACTCTGGAAGCCTTTCTGATCGAAGCCACACCACTCGCCCGGCTCACCGCTCAGGTTGCCCTGACACTGGACCGGGAAGCGCAGCTTGATCAGACGCGGATTGACCTCACAGGCCGCGTCATCCGCGCCCTCGATGAAGCGCGCCGCCACGTTGTAGTCGAAGGCCTCGGTCGGCAGGTTGAGCTGACCCTTGCCGTCCAGCGCGATGCCCGGAATCGCCAGCGCCAGATCCTGATTGCTGATCACGCCATTGGTGACCGTGAAGCTGCCCTGCGCGCGTTCCAGCGGCGTATTCGCCTTCCACTCCCGCGAGGAGGTCTTGCCACTCAGCGTCGCCACGGCAGTGCACATCTCCCTGGAGATATTGACGTCGAGCACCTCGCCATTGCGAATCTCGAAGTTGCCCTTGCCGTTCAGATTGCGCTTGATGCTGTCGATCTGATTGGTGCTGGTGGTGTAATCACCATTGAGTGTCAGGCGGCCGCGCAGGATGTCCTGCTGCTCCGGTGCCAGCGCCTTGAGGAACGGCGCGATATCCAGGTTGGTCAATTTCTCACCGAAGCTCATGCTCAGCGGCGTCTTGCGGCTGTCGATGCGCGCATTGGCCGCCAGCGAGCCGCCATAGAGGCTGGCCGTCAGGCTATCGAGCTGCTGTACACCCGGCTGGCCGGACAGCTTGGCGGTCACCTTGCTCATCTCGAGCCCCGAGGCGATCAGCGTGCCGATATCCAGTTGCCCCTGAAGACCCAACGTCTTGAGCAGTGCCACCGGCAGCAGCTCCGCGTCACCATCGGCCGCGTAGACCGGCGCGATCACGCCCGCCGTGAGTGCCTCACCCAGGCTTGCCGTCTTCTCGTCTGCGCCTGCCGGTGCCAGGTAGTCATCGAGATTGAGCGCGTCGACATCCAGATCGAAGGTGATCTGCGAGGCATCGAAGGACGAGCCGAGGCGCCCATTGATCGTGGTGTCATCCAGTGCCATCACCAGGTTGGTCAACTGCACCTGCGACATGTCGCCCTTGAACGGACTGGAGAAGGCCAGCGAGGTCAGCGCGCTGCTCTTGGCGGTCTGCGGCGCCTGTATGCCGACACGCGTCATCCACGCCTTGGGCGACAGCGGGGCCAGCTTGAACTGGCCGGTATAGCTGAGCGCATCGCCGGTGATGTCCTTGGCCTTGAGCGCCCCGCTGAGGCGCAGGTCACTGCCGGAGGTCAGCAGCAGGTTCTCGAGATTCGCCGTGCCCGCCGCCAGGTCCGCTTCGGCAGCGAAGGTGGCTTTCAGCGGCAGGGCCTTGTCACCCAGCGCGGCCTGATGGAGCGTCGCGTCAAGCTCGGCACCATCGGCCAGATACAGCTGCTTGTCGGTATCCAGCGTCAGGGTGTCGATGTCCAGCGCCACGCTCTGGTCCTTGTCACCCAGCGACGGCATGCGCGTGGTGGTATCCAGACTTACGCCAGTCAGCACATGACGGCCGCCCTGCAGGTCCAGCGCCACCTTGCCATCGAGGCTGACGGTGCTCTGAAGCTCCGGTTCACGCCCATCGGCCACGAACGACAGCTCGACCGGGAAGGCCTTGTCGGGGCTGACGTTGGAGGACGTCAACGCCACGTCGTTGAGCGTCATGTCGAGCCCGCTAGCCGCGTCCTGATAGGCGATCTGACCATTGGTGACCTGCACCGAGGCGATATCGAGATTGACCGCCATGCTGCCGGCGCCATTCTGCACCGACGGCGTCGTGTCATCCGCCAGCGCCACACCGGCGCTCTTGGCCGGCGGCAGCGCTTCATCCGCCGCGCCGCTGTCGGCGGCCGTCGCCGCATGATCGAGCAGGCTTTCCCAGTTGCCACGCCCCTGTGCATCACGCTCGAGTGCCAGCTTGAGGCCATCGAGGAAGACGCCTTCGACTTCGACTTCACCACTCAGCAGTGGCGTGAAGGACACGCCGACTTCCGCGCGGGTAAAGGAGGCAAACGGTGACTGATCACGCTCCTGCTCCGGCAGCCAGGCTTCGGCGTCCTCGACGCTGACGCCGAGACGGGGATAGAAGGACCAGTCCAGCGGGCCGTTCAGGGCCAGTTCCAGCCCCGCCTGGTCCTTGACCGCCTTGACCAGTCGCGGCTTGAGATCATTCGGATCGAGGAAGGTGGTGACATAGATCACCCCCGCCACGACCACCAACGCCAGTACCCCGACGATGGCCAGCAAGGCTCTGAACAGTGCTTTCATCTGCGTCCTCCCTTTGACACGATGAGAATTGCTGCGCTGCCCTCACTCCAGAGGGCAGCACATGGAATGGCGCTGGGGATTCGTGGCATCAGGCGATGCCCTTTCTCCCGCGTATCATCAAGTCCGAGCGCTGCGCGCCATCCTGCCGCACAGCATGACAGACTCAAGACAGAAATGATGATGACACAGCCGGTGGACAGGTCGCGTTGACGTCAGTTCCGCATCCGGCAACGCCTGGGGTTCACTCCTGCGCCAGCACGAAGCCGTCGCGGGCGGGGTCACGCACATAGCCGAGACGTGATACCAGCAGCTCGTCGGCCAGGGTCAATCCCTGACTCGGCACGACCAGCAAACGCTGGGCACTGGCCGCTTCCAGCGACAGCAGCGCCATCAGACGCGTACCGACACCGCGTCGGCGCGTGCTCCTGCGCACGCAGCAATGGCTGATCTTCCAGGCATCGCCTTCATCCTCGCAGAGTAGCGCGCCGATATGACGATCGTTGAAGAAGGCACTGCAGAAGCGGTGTCCCGCGGCGAGATTGGCCTGAATGAAGTCATCCGGGGCAAGCGGGAGGCGCTCACTGGGGGCTTCGTGATAGATACGCGACAGATCGATACGGACTTGCTCATCGGTTTGCCAGCGTGCGTGATCGATCATCTGAAGAGTGACCGGCATGGTGAGATCCTCGCCCGCGATATGAATGCCCGCCATTGTAGCGGATGCCATTGTCCTTTCTCTATAATGACGGGTCGGGCAGGCACGAAGACGACGCGTCTGCCACCGATCAAGCACCCCGCCGACGGCCCTGCGCCGTCGTCAATGCCCTGATCACGATTTCGATTGCGACATCACATGACAATAACCACATGATGCGCACTTCCCGGCCGGACTGGACACACGCCTCTCTTACCAAAGGCCCCAGACTGCGCCCAGACCCCATCGGCCTCGAAGCCGCTGATGGTGTCACCGACCGCTGGAGAGACATCATGGTAGAGCGTATCGCCGAAGTTCATCGCAACACCTCGGAAACCAAGATCCGGGTCCGCATCAATCTGGACGGTGAAGGCAAGCTGAGCGCCAACACTGGCGTGCCCTTCCTCGAACACATGATGGACCAGATCGCCCGTCACGGCGTGATCGACATCGAGGTCGACTGCGATGGCGACCTGCATATCGATGACCACCACACCGTCGAGGACATCGGTATCACCCTGGGCCAGGCCTTCGCGCAGGCGCTGGGCAACAAGGCCGGCATCCGCCGTTACGGCCATGCCTATGTGCCGCTGGATGAAGCCCTGTCTCGCGTGGTGATCGACTTCTCCGGTCGTCCGGGCCTGTTCATGCAGTGCGAGTTCACCCGCGGCAACATCGGTCGCTTCGATACCCAGCTGTTCTGGGAGTTCTTCCAGGGCTTCGTCAATCATGCCGGCGCCACCCTGCATATCGACAACCTCAAGGGCTTCAACGCCCACCACCAGGCCGAGACCATCTTCAAGGCCTTCGGTCGTGCCGTACGCATGGCGGTGGAAGAGGACGAGCGCATGGGAGGCCGTATCGCCTCCACCAAGGGCTCATTGTAAACAGGGCTCGCTGTAAACGAATGATCCGGGCGCCAGACGCCTGACATCCAGCGCCGGAGCCTGCTCCGGCCTTCGGGAGAAAGACATGACGATTGCCGTCATCGACTATGGCATGGGCAACCTGCACTCCGTCGCCAAGGCGCTTGAGCACGTGGCCGACGAGAATGTCGTGATCACCAGTGACCCGCGTGCCATCCGCGGCGCCACCCGCGTGGTGCTGCCCGGCCAGGGCGCCATCCGTGATTGCATGGGCGAGCTGGAACGCGCCGAGCTGCGCGGTCTGGTCGGCGAGCTGCTGAGCAACCACAGCAAGCCGCTGCTGGGCGTGTGTGTCGGTCAGCAGATGCTGATGGAGCGCAGCGAAGAGAACGGTGGCATCGATTGCCTCGCCTACTTCAAGGGCGACGTGAAACGCTTCGATGACCAGCAGCTGGACGAGCACGGCCAGCGTCTCAAGGTGCCGCACATGGGCTGGAACCATGTCGTGCACACCCAGGGCCACGCCCTGTGGGAAGGTATCGAGGACAACTCGCGCTTCTACTTCGTACACAGCTTCTATGTGTCGGCCAGCGAACGCTCCAAGGTCTACGGCGCGACGCACTACGCCGGTGCCGAGGCGCACGTCGCCATTGGTGAGGGCAGCCTGTTCGCGGTGCAGTTCCATCCGGAGAAGAGCGCGGCCGCCGGCCTCAAGCTGCTCGAGAACTTTGTCCGCTGGCAGCCCTGAAGGCTCGCCCGCGTGACCCTCGGCGTCTGTCTCGCGTGACGGACGCCGATACATCCGCCTTCGATATACCGACGACAATTCAGGCGTGCCGAGACACGCCGAGAGGACACCCGACATGCTGGTAATCCCCGCGATCGATCTCAAGGACGGTCAGTGCGTACGCCTGAAGCAAGGCCGCATGGAAGACTCCACCAACTACGGCGATGACCCGCTGGCGATGGCCGCGCGCTGGGTCGAGGCCGGTGGCCGTCGTCTGCATCTGGTCGATCTCAACGGTGCCTTCGAAGGCAAGCCGGTCAATGGCGACGCCGTGACACGCATCGCCCGCGCCTACCCGGAGCTGCCGATCCAGATCGGTGGTGGCATCCGTGATGCCGCGACCATCGAGCACTACCTGGAAGCCGGCGTCGGTCAGGTCATCATCGGCACCAAGGCCGTGAAGGAACCGGCCTTCGTCGCCGAGATGTGCCGCGCCTTCCCGGGCCGCATCATCGTCGGTCTCGATGCGCGTGACGGCTTCGTGGCCACCGATGGCTGGGCCGAGGTCTCCACCATCAAGGCCACCGAGCTTGCCAAGCGCTTCGCCAACGACGGCGTGTCCTCCATCGTCTACACCGACATCGCCCGCGACGGCATGATGCAGGGCGTCAACATCGAAGCCACCGTGGCGCTGGCCCGCGAAGGTGGCATCCCGGTGATCGCCTCCGGTGGCGTGACCAATCTGGATGACATCCGTGGTCTGGCCGAAGTGGCCGATCAGGGCATCCTCGGTGCCATCACCGGCCGCGCCATCTATGAAGGCAGCCTGGATATCGCCGAAGCGCAGGCGCTGTCCGACTCCATCACCGGCCGCAAGGCCTGAGGGGAGCGATCATGGCACTCGCCAAACGCATCATCCCGTGTCTGGACGTCGACGCCGGTCGTGTCGTGAAGGGCGTCAACTTCGTCGGTATCCGCGATGCCGGTGACCCGGTCGAGGTCGCCAAGCGCTACAACGAGCAAGGCGCCGACGAGATCACCTTCCTCGACATCACCGCCAGCGTCGACAACCGTGGCACTACGGTCGACATGGTCTCGCGCATCGCCGGTGAGGTGTTCATCCCGCTGACGGTGGGTGGCGGCATCCGCACCTGTGAAGACATTCGCACCATGCTGAATGCCGGCGCGGACAAGGTCTCGATCAACACCGCGGCCGTGTTCAACCCGGACTTCGTTCGTGAAGCCGCAGAACGCTTCGGCAGCCAGTGCATCGTGGTCGCCATCGATGCCAAGCGCGTCAGCGAAGAAGGCGAAGCACCGCGCTGGGAGATCTTCACCCACGGCGGCCGCAAGCCGACCGGGCTCGACGCCGTCGAGTGGGCGAAGAAGATGGTCGAGCTGGGCGCCGGCGAGCTGCTGCTGACCAGCATGGACCGCGATGGCACCAAGGCCGGTTTCGATCTCGGCGTGACGCGTGCGATCTCCGACGCCGTCAGCGTGCCGGTGATCGCCTCCGGCGGTGTCGGCACCCTCGACCATCTGGTGGATGGCGTGCTCGAAGGCGGTGCGGATGCGGTGTTGGCCGCCAGCATCTTCCACTTCGCCGAGTACACGATTCCCCAGGCCAAGGCGCACATGGCCGCACGCGGTATCGAGATGCGCCTGTAAGCACAGCCGCAGGATAATCGTTCAGGCAGAAACGCGAACGCCGCCATTTCTTCAAGGAATGGCGGCGTTCGTGTCTGTAGAGAAGCCACGTCGGTTCAGGCGAGAACAGCGCTCAGACGTAGCCCAGCTTCGCGAGCGGCTTGAGCGCCTGCGCGAGTCGCTGGTCGGCAAGCGTCATGATGTCCGCGACCAGGTGCTTCTCGGCGGCAGGCAGCATCACGCGCTCCCCGACCCACAGCGCCAGCTCAGCCAGATCATGCTGATTGCCCAGCCGTGATGCGGCCTTGTCGAGCAATTCCGGCTCACGCCGGCGCCCATGACTCGGCAACTCGAGTTCACCTGCTGCCGTCTCACCCAGTGCCTCGTGTGCCAGCGCCAGCTGGAACATGCGGTACTTGACCCATTTGCGCAGCCGATGAGATGTCTCGATCTCACGCTTGCTGACCACCTTCGCGGCCAGCTTGCTGATGCGATGACGGCTGAATTCCAGCCCGGCTCTGAGCTCCTCCACCGTCAGCGGTGCCGCCTGCCAGGCCGCTCGCTCTTCGCTCAGCAGCGTCTCGAGTGGCGCGTGATCCAGCTCGCCTTCTGGCTCGCTCAGCGAGGCACTGGTCAAGCCCGGGCGCAGCGCATCCAGCAGACGCTGACTGCGTTCATCCACCCAGGCGTAGGCGCGACCATGCGTCTTGCGCAGCATGTGCGCCTCACGCGGCCCGGCCAATGCCTTGGCGACAGCGCGTGGACGCGCCTGATGCTCACTCACCGCCGCCTTGCCCAGTGACTCACGGCGCAGTTGCCACCAGCCGCGCAGCTGCTTGCAGTCGACACGCAGTGCATGCACATCCGCCGCACTCAGCGTCGGCTGCGCGAGACGCTCACGCATGGCGTCTAGACGCGCCTGGATCACGCCATTCAGCGCTGCGTTCATCGGAGAAGAATCCTGCTGACGGGTGTCGCTCATCTGTCTCTCCAACAACGGCTGGCCAGTCATCACTGGCACCAGGATGGCCCGACTCGGGCCGCTCAATCCTGCAAGGATAGCCCTAGGTTGCTGACATCTTCATTGCGGCCCAATTGCTTGAGCGCACGCCAGTCATCGCGGGACAGCTGCGGGGCTTCGACGCTCTCGAGCACGGCATCCTGGAAATCGCGCTCATCGATCATCAACGGATGTTCGCGAATCATGGTTTCCAGCGCTTCCTGTTCGATGCCCTCACCGGCCTGCAGGTCGATCAACGCGCGCACGCCATCAGCGGACAGACGGCTGATCTTGAGCGCGGCTTCCGGCTCTTCGCTGATCAGCACATCGATGCAGGCGGTCAGCGCCATCACGGCTTCCAGGGCGCGGCGCGCGCCGAAGCTGTCATCGTCCTCGGCGGGTTCGAAGGCGGTGACCTTCTCGGCCTGCAGCGAGAAATCGATCTTGGCATCGCGCACGCGCAGCTGCTCCCAGACGAGGTCCAGCAGCTTGCGCAGCTCACGCGTGGTATCCAGCGCGCTGGCCGTGCCATTGGCTTCGGCGTAGAAACCGGCATTGGGCAGGAGTCGCTCGGTCAGCGCCGCCATGAAGGCAGTACGGCGCACGGGGGCCAGCGCATCAAGGCGCGCACGGAAACCGGATACAGGCTGAGTCATGACGGCTCTATTCTCACTTCACTATTCAATATGCGGCGTTCGCGCTGGCGTCTTGCCTGTGCCAGCCGCGATGTCACCGGAGGTCGCTATAGGGTATGCGATAGGATAGGCGAAAGGGTAGCGCCCGCGCGTGGCCGGATGAACGCGCCCCTGCTCGAGCGCTGCCATGCCGGGGCATGTCTCAAGGCCACAGGCACTCCGTCGGCACGCGGCCGGCACCATCGAACAGGATGCCTTCGCTGCGCAGCTTTTCCCGCTGGCACACCGCCCCGCCGTGCTCGGTGACCTTGAGCGAGGCATTGATCACGCGGTGCCACGGCAACTGGTGGCCATCCGGCAGGTGACGCATCGCCGAGCCGACCATGCGCGCGCTGGCGCCATCGGTCATCTTGGCGATACGCCCGTAGGTGGTGATGCGCCCTTCGGGAATCTGCGCCACCACGGTGTAGATCTGTTCGAGCAGTTCGGCCCGCATGCGGTTCTCTCCTTGTCGTGTCGCGGCTGGTTCACCGGGTGCAGGTACTAAGACATAGGGACTGAGACATAGGTGCTGAGACATAGGCACTGAGACGTAGGTAATGAGGTGCAGATACTGGGGCCTTTACGCTGACATGGCGCTCACGCATGATGAAGCCATGCACCTTTATTTCATACATCAGGGGCAACTCCCTGACACTGAACCAGATTCAGCCGCCGACACCTCAACGCTAGCGCATGACTGGCAGAGTCCGCTACGCCTCAAGGACTGGCTTTCCGGCATGGGGCACAGCTTCAACACCAGCTTCCCGCTGGCAGGCGAAGCATTGCCGGGCATCGATGACTTCCATGCGCTGGTGGTGCTGGATGGTCCGCAACGCCTGTCGAGCGCCGCACAGCCCGCCTCGCCCGCCGAACAGCAGTCGCTGCGCCTGCAGCGCAAGTTGATTCGGCGCACGCTGAACAGCAATCGCCCGCTGCTGGGGATTGGCCTGGGGGCGCGACTGATCGCCGAGCAGATGGGGGCGATCGTCTCGTCCGCCGTGGTGCCGCAGCGTCGCTGGGCCACGCTGACGCGCAGCAACGAGTGCCCGCTGGGGCTACCCGCCGAGTTCGAGGCATTGATGTGGCATGAGGAGATCTGCGGTCTGCCGGAAGACTGCGAGCTGCTGGCCAGCAGCGAGCATACGCCAGTGGCCGGCTTCAGCTGGGATGAGGGTCGCGTGGTGGCACTCAACTTCCATCCGCACATGGATGCGGCGGCCACGCAGGACCGCCTGGCCCACCATCCCGCGCCCCTGGAGGGCAATGGCGTGCAGTCACGCGAGGCGTTGCTGGAGGCCCCGAAGCGCTTTGATCGTCAGGCGGCCCTGCTGGACCGCCTACTGGTGGACTGGCTGAATGCATGAGCGCTGACCGGCGCTCGTGAAAGATGTCAGCGCTGCCAGCGGTGATTGGCGCTCCACTCACGCGCGAAGGCAAGGCTATTGTCCCAGTCGCCGACGTGCAGGAAGGTGCGCTCGTGCTTCTCGAGCTGATAGCGGTACATCGGGTCGTAATACTCGCTGAGCAGCGGTGCCAGCCAGCCTTCATGGGCAATGGGATTGCCGCGCTTGTGCTCCTGGAAGGCGATGTCCTGCATGCGCACCAGACGAGCAAGGCGCGCACTGCCCAGGCGCTTGCGCAGACGCAGCAGCGCCTGACGCAGCTGGCGCTGCATCAGGGTCCAGCCGAGAAAGTCACCATAGTGACGACTGTAGGTGGACCACAGCCCCTCGATATAGTCCTTCTGGATCTGGACCACTCGCCAATCCAGCGGCATCTCGACTCGGATCAACGGTGCCTGCTCCATCGCGCGCCAGGTGGCGAGCGGAATGTTGACGCTGCCGATGAAGCGCGACTCGTCTTCCATGATGGTCGGCGCTTCATCCTCAAGCGTGAGCATCTCGGCGGCGATGCGGTGCTCGAAGTCGATCTGGCTCGGCGCCGGGAAGGGATGGCGGCCGAAGGCCGACCCCTTGTGGCGCGCACAGCCTTCCAGGTCGATGCCATTGTCCAGCGCATGGATCAGCTCGGTCTTGGCGCAACCGGTCAGCCCGCCGATCAACAGCATCGGGGCCTGCTCGGCACGCTCATCGATATGCTGACAGAGCTGCTGACGCATGGCCTTCCAGCCGCCTTCGATACGTGGACGCTCGATCCCTGCTTCCATGAGCCACTGCTGACTGAGCTGAGAACGCATGCCGCCGCGGAAGCAGTAGAGAATCGCGTCAGGGTGCCGCTCGACGTGCTCGACCCAGGCGCGGATACGCGCGCGCTTGATCCCCCCGCTGACCAGTTGATGGCCAAGATGCACCGCCGATTCCGGGCCGACCTGCTTGTACTGCAGCCCGACGCGATGACGCTCCTCATCATCCATCAGCGGCAGATTGACGGCACCCGGCAAGGCACCAGCGGCGAACTCGACCGGCGCGCGCACATCGATCAACGGACGGCCGTCGCGAATCAGGTCGCAGCTGGCCGCCACGGTGGGCAAACTCATGGGCATCTCTCGGCAGACAGAACAGGATTGAGGCAATGGGCGGCGGCTAGCTGACTGGCCGCACCATCAAGGGGCCATATTCTATCGCAAGCGTGCAGCCGCCCCCAGCCTTGTGCTTTCACGCCAACGGTGGCGTCAGGCGCACCCCCTGCCCCGGCCCGATCCCGGCCGGACCGAACAGCTGACAATCTGGGCAGGCAGCGGGTTGATCACCGTGGGCGCGATGCGCTTCGGCGACCGAGTCGCGCAGCGAGGCGATCGCCGCCTCGGCGGTATGGAAGTAGTTCTCACGTCCCATGCGCTCGAGGAAGCCACCGCGCTCCATCACCTCCAGCGCGTACATGCGAAAGCCGCACATGCTGAGACTGCCGCCGGCATCGCGCAGGCGACGCTGCTCGATCTCGAGCATCTCGGCGCCCGCGATATCGATGAAGTTGCAGCCGGTGCCCAGCAGAATGACGTGCTTGCCGGTATAGCGCGCCAGCTTGCGCTGGACATGGTCGACCGCCCCGAAGAACAGCGATCCATCCACACGCAGAATCACCACTTCCCGGCACTGGGCCAGCTGATAACGCTCGGCATTGCGCACGCCAAGCTCCGGATGCTCCGGGTCTGGGGCCATCTCGACCAGCCGTGGCCGTGAGGTGCGGTTCAGATACAGCACCAGCGAGACCAGCACCCCGGCGAAGATGGCGAACTCCAGCGGCAACAGCAGAGTGGCGAGGAAGGTGATCACCAGCACCACCGCCTCTTCGCGGCTGACGGCCAGAATCTGGCGGATATGAGCGACTTCGACCAGGTTGGCGGCGATCACCATGATCAGGCCCGCCATCGCAGGCAACGGCAGCCAGGCGGTCACGTCAGGCACCAGCAACAGCACCGCCAGCACGATCAGCGCCGCCACCACCACCGACAGCGGGGTGCGGGCGCCGGCATCATAGTTGGCGCCGGAGCGCGTGAAGGAGCCGGAGCCGGCAAAGCACGAGAAGAAACTGCCCGCCAGATTCGACAAGCCCTGGCCGATGAACTCCTGGTTGCCATCGATACGCTGATGCGAGCGCACGCCGATGGCGCGCGCGATGGAGACCGCCTCGATCAAGCCGAGCACCGCCAGCGCGAAGGCCGCCCCGCCCAGCGAGCGCAGGGTATCAAAGCCCAGCGGTGGCAGGGAAAACGGCGGCAGGCTGCCGGACAGGGCGCCGACCATCGGGATGCCTGCCGCGCTGCCGCCGAGCAATGCCGCGACACCACAGCCGACAGCCATCGCCACCAGCATCCACGGCAGCTTGCGATTCAGCCGCCGAACCAGCACCGCCGTGAGCAAGGTGCTGAGCCCCGTGATCAGCGTGGCCCACGAGGTATCGCCAAGATGCCCGAGCAGCGCCCACCAGGTACCGAGAAAGCTCGAGGCATCGCCAAGCGCGATGCCGAACAGGTGCTTGAGCTGACTGGTGGCGATCAAGACCCCGGCACCGGCGGTAAAGCCGATCACCACCGTATGCGAGATGAGGTTGACCAGCGCCCCCATGCGCATCAGCCCCAACGACAGCTGGATGATGCCGACCATGCAGGTCAGCGCCAGCACCAGCGGCAGGTATTCAGGACTGCCCGGCGCCGCCAGGGTCGAGACGGTGCCGAACACCACCATCGAGATCGCCGCGGCCGGGCCACTGACCATATGCCGCGAACTGCCGAACAGGCCGGCGATGATCGCCACCACGATGGCGGCATACAGCCCATGCGCGGGTGGCAAGCCGGCGATCAACGCATAGGCCACCCCCTGAGGCAGCACCAGCACCGCGCCACTCAGGCCCGCGATCAGGTCAGAACGCGCATCCCCGGGCGACAGCTGACGCATCCAGCCGAGAAAGGGCAACAGTCGTAACAGACGATAGGCCGCGGCACTGGTGTGCTCAGGCCCCTCTACTCTCTCGGTAGATTCGGGAGATTCGGAGGGCGGCGAGGAAGGAGGCGGAGTATCAGCGGACAAGAAGTATCTCCGTGGCGAGGCAGGAAAGAAATCGTCAGCCGGCAGCCGCAATGCCCCTGAGCGTAGTCGGGGGGAGCTTGAAACCAGCGGTGATAAGTCTATCGCTGAAATCACTAATGAAACAGGGCTGCCACATGCCCGACAACGACCTGCGGCCCTGCAGCCCTTTCACCATGAAGACATACGTTGAAGAGAGACGATGACGAGGCATGGCGACGAGACACGGCGCTGGCCATGCCGCGCCCGAGCAGTGACAATACCCTTTCCTGACACCGCTGCGGACCCTGACGCCATGACCACCGACGCTACGCCGACCGATACCACGACTCCCGAGACGGCGGGCGGCTACACCCCGCCGCTGGATGCCAGCGAAGCCGAGGCCATCGACGCCACGCGCCAGTGGGTCGAGACGCACATCATCGCCGACAATCTGTGCCCGTTTGCCGCACGCGAGATGGCACGCAACAGCATCCAGTATGCCGTGGTGCCCGGCGCAGGGCTCGAGCGCTGCCTGCAGGCACTCGGCGATGAGCTGCTGAACCTGGACGCCAATCGCGACGCCGAGACGACGCTGGTGATCTTCAAGGACGGCTTCCGCGACTTCGATACCTACCTTGAACTGCTCGACTATGCCGAGGCGCTGCTCGAGATGCAGGGCTACGAAGGCATCTATCAGCTGGCCAGCTTCCACCCGGAATACGTGTTCGAGGATACCGAGGAAGATGACGCGGCCAACTACACCAACCGCTCGCCCTACCCGATGCTGCACCTGCTGCGCGAGAGCTCGGTCGAAGCCGCCATCAATGCCTACGCAGGCGATGTCGAAGAGGTACCGGGGCGCAATGAGGAGCTGATGCGCGAGCGCGGTGTCGAGCTTCTGGTATCACGCCTCAAGGCCTGTGCTCATGCCGCCCGCCAGGCTGACAAACAGGACTGACAAGACAAGCTGCTGAGCTTCGTGCTCGGAGAAAACCCCATACGAACAAGGCCAGCCGCGAGGCTGGCCTTGTTCGTTGTACGTAGCATCACACCACGACATACCCGTGCGGATGGTTCCCACGGAAGGCGCAAGCTGTCACAGGGCTTCCAGCGCCTGGGACAGCTTGTCGACCGCCACGATGGTCATGCCCTTGGGCGGATTCTTGGGGGCATTACCCTTGGGCACGATGGCCCGCGTGAAGCCATGCTTGGCGGCCTCGACGATGCGCTCCTGACCACTCGGCACCGGACGGATCTCACCGGACAGCCCCACCTCGCCGAACACCACCAGCTCACGCGGCAGCGGCCGGTTCTGCAGGCTCGAGACCACCGCACACAGCACGGCGAGATCCGCGCTGGTCTCGAGTACCTTGACCCCGCCGACCACGTTCAGGAAGACATCCTGATCGCCGGTGAACAGGCCGCCATGCTTGTTGAGCACTGCCAGCAGCATCGACAGACGATTGCCATCCAGGCCCACCGCGACACGTCTCGGGTTGCCCAGCGGTGAGTCATCCAGCAAGGCCTGCACTTCGATCAGGATCGGCCGCGTGCCCTCCCAGACCACCATCACCAGGCTGCCAGAGGACTGCTCCTCGCTGCGCGACAGGAAGATCGCGCTGGGGTTCTTCACCTCCTTCAAACCCAGCTCGACCATGGCGAACACGCCCAGCTCATTGACCGCGCCGAAGCGGTTCTTCTGGCCACGCAGCGTGCGGAAGCGCGAATCGCCATCGCCCTCCAGCAGCAGGGAGGCGTCGATCATGTGCTCCAGTACCTTGGGCCCGGCCAGCGAGCCGTCCTTGGTCACGTGGCCGACCAGCAGCAGCACAGTGTTGGTTCGCTTGGCGAAGCGGGTCAGCGCGGCGGCGGACTCACGCACCTGCGAGACCCCCCCCGGCGCGGATGACAGATCCTCCAGATGCATGGTCTGGATGGAGTCGATGATCAGCACCTCCGGCTTCTCGCGCTCGGCGGTGGCCAGAATAGTCTCGACGCTGGTCTCGGCCAGCATCTTGAGCCCCTGGGTCGGCAACTGCAGACGATGGGCGCGCATCGCCACCTGCGACAGCGACTCCTCGCCAGTGACGTAGAGTGAGCGCTTCTGCTGGGCAAGCTTGCAGGCGGTCTGCAGCAGCAGCGTCGACTTGCCGGCCCCCGGGTGGCCACCGAGCAACACGGCGGAACCCGGTACCAGCCCGCCGCCCAGCACGCGGTCGAACTCACCGAAGGTCGAGGAAAAACGCGGCACCTCGGCCAGCGAGACATTGGAAAGATCGGTCACGTTGTCGCTGAGCGTGCCGGCGTAGCCGCCCCGCCCATTGCTGGCGCTACGGGCAGCTCCACCAGCGACGGCACCCGCAGCGGGGGCGGCGCCGGGCAATACCGTGGCGCCGACGCGGATTTCCTGCAGGGTGTTCCACTCGCGGCAGCCGCTGCACTGGCCCTGCCACTTCGAGAATTCGCTACCGCATTCGGTACATACGAAGGCGCTCTTTGCTTTCGCCATCAGACAATCCTGTCGGGAAGAAGTGATTCTCGGCGTCGTGATGCAGTGTCGTCAGCCGCGGATTGCCAACAGCCAGACACAAGGAAGGCGGCTTGCGCCGCCCTCCTTGTGCTCACGGTCGCCTTATGGCGCACGGCACGCTTACTGGCGCTTGAGTCGCAGTGTCTCACCGTTCTGGAAACGACGCTTCTGCGGGTCGACCAGCTCCAGGGTCTGGGCATCCAGACGCAGGAAGTAGTAGGTCTGGCCTTCGCCGTCCGGCGTCAGCTCATAGACAGTCGCGTTCGGGTCCGTCACGGTACCGGACAGCACATCCCACTGACCTTCGTAATGTTCTGGATCCGGCTGCTGCGGATGATCACGATAGGTGGCATCGAGGCTGAAGGTACGCTCATCCTGGGCTGCCTCTTCGGCGCCCTTGAGGCGTACATCGAGGTCAATGCCCGTGCAACGACGACACGGCAGGGTGCCCTTGTAGACGGCAACCTGCTCGCTGGCTGTCTCGGTGGCGCTGTTGTCAGCGGCACCGTCATTGGTCTGGGCCGTTGATGCGCACCCGGCGAGACCGACCATCAGCGCGGCTCCCACCATCAGAGTCCTGATCTGCATTGAATCCTCCTTAAGGCGATGACTCGATAGCAGCATCAGCGCTATCGACGGCGAGCGGTCTACCCGCCTTGGCAGACAGGCAGACCGCTCACAAGCTTCCACGCTCAAGAATAGCGGGTATCCGCCCCGAGAGGCCACCCCCGATGGCGTTTATCGAACACCATTCGCTAAATCGTGTCGGCCTCAGCCACGGCGATCATGGCCATTGTCGAGAAACGGATAGTCGGTGTAGCCCTTGGCGCCGCCACCATAGAAGGTATCCGGATCCTGCTCGTTGAGCTCAGCCCCGAGGCGAATGCGCTCAACCAGGTCCGGGTTGGCGATATACGGGCGCCCGATGGCCACCGCATCCGCGATGCCCTCATTGATGACGCGTGCCGCGCTCTCAGCGTCATAATGGCCGCAGAAGATCAGCGCGCCCGTGACGCGCTCGCGCAGGGCACGACGGAAGTCATCGCTGAACTTGATGTCGCCACCGGCCCAGTCCGGCTCGTTGACATGCACATAGGCGATGCCACGGCTGGAGAGCTGCTCGGCCATGTAGAAGGCCATCTCTTCCGGCTCGTCATCGGTCAGGCCGAAGATCTCGATGAAGGGCGTCAGGCGGATGCCGGTACGCTCGGGGCCGAAGACTTCAGCGACGGCATCGACGACTTCCAGCGTCAGACGCGCACGGTTCTCGACCGAGCCACCGTACTGGTCAGTGCGCTGATTGGTGCCGGTGGCCATGAACTGGTTGAGCAGATAGGCATTGGCGGCATGCACCTCGATCATATCAAAACCGGCACGCTTGGCACGCACGGCGGCCTGACGATAATCCTCGATCAGCTGGGGAATCTCGTCCGTCTCCAGGGCGCGCGGCGTACTGGTAGGGTGACGTCCGCTGGAGCCATCCTCGAACTCGACGAAGCACTGGGCACCTTCACCGCGCAGGGCGCTCGGCGCGACCGGCTGCTGGCCATCCGGCTGCACCATCTCATGCGAGACACGCCCGACATGCCACAGCTGCAGCGCCATGCGCCCGCCCTTGGCATGCACCGCCTGGACGACGCCCTTCCAGCCCGCTTCCTGCTCATCGGTCCAGATACCCGGCGTGTACACATAGCCACGCGCGGTGGGCGAAATGTTGGTCGCCTCGCTGATGATCAGGCCGGCACCGGCACGCTGACCGTAATAGGCCTGCTGCAGCTCACCGGGAATGCTGTCGGGGGTACGAGCACGTGTCAGCGGTGCCATCAGGATGCGATGGGGCAGGGTCAGATCACCGATCTTGACCGGATCGAGCAGGGTGTCAGCGTAGGGGGCATTGGTGTTGGCTGTCATCGGGACTCCTTGAATTGCAGGTCTTCGCCCAGCATCCTCATCGCACGAAGTCGCGCGAGCTGGGCAAGCATGCCTGTGACATGCGGCACACCACTCGCTGCTTCAAGCACACGCATCGCACGAGAATAATGCTGGCATGGCAACAATGTGGAAATCCGCACCAGTCGCCACACTTCAGACTCAGGCGGAGAGCCTGCTGATGCTTGTACCGCGACGATCCAGCGGGCAACATGAAAAGCATCCATGACACGGGTCATGCACTGTCACCAGCGGCGAGAAATCATGAGCAAGTACTGGAGCCCACAGGTCCACGACCTGACCCCCTACGTTCCCGGCGAGCAACCGCGTGAGCAGCTGATCAAGCTGAACACCAACGAGAACCCCTATCCACCGGCACCCGCCGTGGAGCAGACGCTGCGTGAGTTCAATGCCTCTGACCTGCGCCGCTACCCGGATCCGAGCTCCAGCTCGCTGCGCGCTGCCCTGGCCGATACCTTCCATGTGGGCGCCGAGGAAGTCTTCGTCGGCAATGGCTCCGATGAGGTGCTGGCGCTGGCATTCCAGGCCTTCTTCCGTCAAGACAAGCCGCTGCTGCTACCGTCCATCAGCTACAGCTTCTACCCGGTCTATTGCCGCATGTATGGCATCGAGTCGCGCAGCATCGCGCTGACCGACAGCTGGGAAGTCGACCTGGAAGCCTTCGGCAACGACAATGGCGGCATCATCTTCGCCAACCCCAACGCCCCGACAGGCCATGGCCATGGCCGCAAGGCGATTGCCGCGCTGCTGGAGCGCAATCCGCACAGTGTCGTGCTGGTCGACGAGGCTTATGTGGACTTCGGCGGCGAAAGCGCCATCCCGCTGATCCATCAGTATCCGAATCTGGTCGTGACAGGCACTTTCTCGAAGTCGCGCAGCCTGGCGGGAATTCGTCTTGGCTATGCCGTGGCCTCGCGTGAGCTGATCGAGGGTCTGGAGCGCGTGAAGGACTCCTTCAACTCCTACCCCATCGATCGCCTGGCCGAACAGGTCGGCGTCGCCGCGCTCAGTGATCCCGACTATTTCGATGAGTGCCGCACACGGGTCATCACCACTCGCGAGCAGACGCGCGATCGCATGGCCGCACTGGGCTTCGAGATCCTGCCGTCACAGACCAACTTCGTGCTGGCGACTCACCCGACCCACGATGCCGGCAAGCTGTTCATCGGCCTTCGCGAGCAGGGCATTCTGGTCCGCCACTTCAATACCGATGCGCTACGTGACTATTTGCGCATCAGCATCGGTACCGATGCCGAGATGGATAGCCTGATCGAAGCCCTGGAAACCCTGTGTCGCTGAGATAGCGCATGGCCTGGCCAGTGATTGCTCCAATCAAAGAAGGCGCCCAGTGGGCGCCTTCTTTCATCAGGATGTCAGTCAGGAGTTCACCGTACGGCCCATCCACACAGCTCATCACACAGTTCGTCGTGCCGTTCATCGCACCGAACACTCTGCAGGAGCACAACATGACAACGGACAGTCTCGCCATGGCTTCAGACGCTACCCCGACACCCCGCCTGCCTCTGACGCGAGTCCATCACGTGGCGCTCATCACCGCTGATTACCCTCGCGCCAGGCGCTTCTATCTCGAGGTCATGGATGCGCAGGTGATCAACGAGGCCTATCGTGAGGCCCGCGACAGCTACAAGCTCGATCTGCGCCTGCCGGGCGGCGTCCAGCTGGAGCTGTTCTCCTTCCCCTCGCCGCCTGAGCGCCCCAGCTATCCGGAAGCCTGTGGGCTTCGTCACCTGGCGCTGGCGACGGAAGACATCGATACCTGTGTCGAGCTGCTGATCGCGCGTGGCGCCACGCCAGAGCCGATACGTGTCGATGAATACACCGGCGCCCGCTTCACCTTCTTGGCAGACCCTGACGGTACGCCCATCGAACTCTACGAAGTCTCGCCCTGATGTGATGGCGCACTGAAACTTCACTGGCCCTGAAGATAAAAGGCCCGAAGACAAAAGGCCCCTGTCGAAAAATCGGCAGGGGCCTTCTTGTGTCATGTGCACGTTGCCTGGGCAGAGCTTTTCTCTCGCCCACAGCTGATTCGCATGCAGGACTCTCTACGCAACTTTTCCTGCGCACATTTTTTCCGTGTACAAAGAGAACCGCCCCTGCAGCAAGGCTACAGGGGCGGTTCAGGATAAGTGCCTGACGATGACCTACTCTCACATGGAGAAACTCCACACTACCATCGGCGCTAAGCGGTTTCACTTCCGAGTTCGGCATGGGATCGGGTGGTTCACGCTCGCTATGGTCGTCAGGCGAAACGGTGGCACCTTGCGGTGCCTGAGTCTCGAGGCTTGTGGCCTCGCGACTCGCAATATGAATCATGCTGACCGATATGTCTCGATCCTGTCGCAATCCCGGCGGTTTGCCTGGGCAAACCCCTTGGGTGTTATATGGTCAAGCCTCACGGGCAATTAGTACTGGTTAGCTCAACACATTGCTGTGCTTCCACACCCAGCCTATCAACCTTGTAGTCTTCAAGGGCCCTTCAGGAGGCGCAAGGCCTCAGGGAAGTCTCATCTTGAAGGGGGCTTCCCGCTTAGATGCTTTCAGCGGTTATCCCGTCCGAACGTAGCTACCGGGCAATGCCATTGGCATGACAACCCGAACACCAGAGGTTCGTCCACTCCGGTCCTCTCGTACTAGGAGCAGCTCTTCTCAAACTTCCGACGCCCACGGCAGATAGGGACCGAACTGTCTCACGACGTTCTAAACCCAGCTCGCGTACCACTTTAAATGGCGAACAGCCATACCCTTGGGACCGACTTCAGCCCCAGGATGTGATGAGCCGACATCGAGGTGCCAAACACCGCCGTCGATGTGAACTCTTGGGCGGTATCAGCCTGTTATCCCCGGAGTACCTTTTATCCGTTGAGCGATGGCCCTTCCATACAGAACCACCGGATCACTAGAACCTACTTTCGTACCTGCTCGACGTGTCTGTCTCGCAGTCAAGCACCCTTATGCTCTTGCACTCAATGCACGATTTCCAACCGTGCTGAGGGTACCTTCGTGCTCCTCCGTTACTCTTTAGGAGGAGACCGCCCCAGTCAAACTACCCACCATACACTGTCCTCGATCCGGATAACGGACCTGAGTTAGAACGCCAATGATGTCAGGCTGGTATTTCAAGGTTGGCTCCACCGCATCTGGCGACGTGGTTTCAAAGCCTCCCAGCTATCCTACACAGACAACATCAGCATCCAGTGTAAAGCTATAGTAAAGGTTCACGGGGTCTTTCCGTCTAGCCGCGGGTACACAGCATCTTCACTGCGATTTCAATTTCACTGAGTCTCGGGTGGAGACAGCGTGGCCATCATTACGCCATTCGTGCAGGTCGGAACTTACCCGACAAGGAATTTCGCTACCTTAGGACCGTTATAGTTACGGCCGCCGTTTACCGGGGCTTCGATCAAGAGCTTCGCGTGAGCTAACCCCATCAATTAACCTTCCGGCACCGGGCAGGCGTCACACCCTATACGTCCGCTTGCGCGTTTGCAGAGTGCTGTGTTTTTAATAAACAGTTGCAGCCACCTGGTATCTTCGACCGGTAAGAGCTTACGGAGCAAGTCCTTCACTCGAACCGGTGCACCTTCTCCCGAAGTTACGGTGCCATTTTGCCTAGTTCCTTCACCCGAGTTCTCTCAAGCGCCTTGGTATTCTCTACCTGACCACCTGTGTCGGTTTGGGGTACGGTCGCATGTGATCTGAAGCTTAGAGGCTTTTCCTGGAAGCGTGGCATCGATGACTTCCTGACCGTGGTCAGTTCGTCTCGCATCTCGACCTCAGAGGAACCGGATTTGCCTGATTCCTCGGCCTACATGCTTTCACCAGGACAACCAACGCCTGGCTCACCTAGCCTTCTTCGTCCCCCCATCGCAACCACATCCGGTACGGGAATATTAACCCGTTTCCCATCGACTACGCGTTTCCGCCTCGCCTTAGGGGCCGACTCACTCTGCTCCGATTAACGTAGAACAGAAAACCTTGGTCTTCCGGCGGGGGAGTTTTTCACTCCCCTTATCGTTACTCATGTCAGCATTCGCACTCGTGATACCTCCAGCAGACTTCTCAATCCACCTTCATTGGCTTACACGACGCTCCTCTACCGCTCATCCATAAGGATGAACCCGTAGCTTCGGTACCTGATTTAGCCCCGTTATATCTTCCGCGCAGGCCGACTCGACTAGTGAGCTATTACGCTTTCTTTAAAGGATGGCTGCTTCTAAGCCAACCTCCTAGCTGTCTGAGCCTTCCCACATCGTTTCCCACTTAATCAGGATTTTGGGACCTTAGCTGACGGTCTGGGTTGTTTCCCTTTTCACAACGGACGTTAGCACCCGCTGTGTGTCTCCCACGCTGCACTCACTGGTATTCGGAGTTTGCCTCGGGTTGGTAAGTCGGGATGACCCCCTAGCCGAAACAGTGCTCTACCCCCAGCGGTGATACGTGAGGCGCTACCTAAATAGCTTTCGAGGAGAACCAGCTATCTCCGGGCTTGATTAGCCTTTCACTCCGATCCACAGCTCATCCCAGCATTTTTCAACATACTTGGGTTCGGGCCTCCAATTGATGTTACTCAATCTTCACCCTGGCCATGGATAGATCGCCCGGTTTCGGGTCTATACCCTGCGACTGGTCGCCCAGTTAAGACTCGGTTTCCCTACGCCTCCCCTATACGGTTAAGCTCGCCACAGAATATAAGTCGCTGACCCATTATACAAAAGGTACGCGGTCACACCACGAAGGTGCTCCCACTGCTTGTACGCATACGGTTTCAGGATCTATTTCACTCCCCTCGCCGGGTTCTTTTCGCCTTTCCCTCACGGTACTGGTTCACTATCGGTCAGCCAGGAGTATTTAGCCTTGGAGGATGGTCCCCCCATGTTCAGTCAAGGTTTCTCGTGCCCCGACCTACTCGATTTCACGTGACTCAGACTTCGACTACGGGACTATCACCCTGTATCGTCAGGCTTCCCAGCCTGTTCGTCTGTCAGTTGTCACGCTTAAGGGCTGGTCCCCGTTCGCTCGCCGCTACTTGGGGAATCTCGGTTGATTTCTTTTCCTCCGGGTACTTAGATGTTTCAGTTCCCCGGGTTTGCCTCTATAGGTTATGTATTGGCCTATAGATACTCACCTGATGGTGAGTGGGTTTCCCCATTCGGAAATCGTTGGGTCGCAGGGTATTTGCCACCTCGCCAACGCTTATCGCAGGCTATCACGTCCTTCATCGCCTCTGGCTGCCAAGGCATCCACCGTATGCGCTTAATCGCTTGACCATATAACCCCAAGGGGTCTGTCAAGGATCACGAATCTGTCGGACCTCTCCGACATATCGTTTTGATGGAGATGTGCTTGGCGCACATTCCATCGTCAGCATGATTCACATTGTTAAAGAGCGGCTGTTCAGAGAACAGTGAGAAGCGCGCTCTGATGAGCACGCTTGCCACTGCCGGCTAAGCCAGCAATAAGATCAGGTAATTCGTTGTGAGCACTTGCCGCGAGCAGTAGACAGTGTCGATAAGGAGGTGATCCAGCCCCAGGTTCCCCTAGGGCTACCTTGTTACGACTTCACCCCAGTCATGAACCACACCGTGGTGATCGCCCTCCCGAAGGTTAGGCTAACCACTTCTGGTGCAGTCCACTCCCATGGTGTGACGGGCGGTGTGTACAAGGCCCGGGAACGTATTCACCGTGGCATTCTGATCCACGATTACTAGCGATTCCGACTTCATGGAGTCGAGTTGCAGACTCCAATCCGGACTGAGGCAAGCTTTATGGGATTGGCTCCACGTCGCCGTATTGCAACCCTTTGTACTTGCCATTGTAGCACGTGTGTAGCCCTACCCGTAAGGGCCATGATGACTTGACGTCGTCCCCACCTTCCTCCGGTTTGTCACCGGCAGTCTCCTTAGAGTTCCCGACATTACTCGCTGGCAAATAAGGATAGGGGTTGCGCTCGTTACGGGACTTAACCCAACATTTCACAACACGAGCTGACGACAGCCATGCAGCACCTGTCTCAGAGTTCCCGAAGGCACCAATCCATCTCTGGAAAGTCCTCTGGATGTCAAGGGTAGGTAAGGTTCTTCGCGTTGCATCGAATTAAACCACATGCTCCACCGCTTGTGCGGGCCCCCGTCAATTCATTTGAGTTTTAACCTTGCGGCCGTACTCCCCAGGCGGTCAACTTATTGCGTTAGCTGCGCCACTAAGTCCTCAAGGGACCCAACGGCTAGTTGACATCGTTTACGGCGTGGACTACCAGGGTATCTAATCCTGTTTGCTACCCACGCTTTCGCACCTCAGTGTCAGTGTCAGTCCAGAAGGCCGCCTTCGCCACTGGTATTCCTCCCGATCTCTACGCATTTCACCGCTACACCGGGAATTCTACCTTCCTCTCCTGCACTCTAGCCAAGCAGTTCCAGATGCCGTTCCCAGGTTGAGCCCGGGGCTTTCACACCTGGCTGACTTAGCCACCTACGCGCGCTTTACGCCCAGTAATTCCGATTAACGCTTGCACCCTCCGTATTACCGCGGCTGCTGGCACGGAGTTAGCCGGTGCTTCTTCTGCGAGTGATGTCTTTCCTCGGGAGTATTAATCCCAAGGCGTTCTTCCTCGCTGAAAGTGCTTTACAACCCGAAGGCCTTCTTCACACACGCGGCATGGCTGGATCAGGCTTTCGCCCATTGTCCAATATTCCCCACTGCTGCCTCCCGTAGGAGTCTGGGCCGTGTCTCAGTCCCAGTGTGGCTGATCATCCTCTCAGACCAGCTACGGATCGTCGCCTTGGTGAGCCATTACCTCACCAACAAGCTAATCCGACATGGGCTCATCCGATAGCGCAAGGTCCGAAGATCCCCTGCTTTCTCCCGTAGGACGTATGCGGTATTAGCCTGAGTTTCCCCAGGTTGTCCCCCACTATCGGGCAGATTCCCATGCATTACTCACCCGTCCGCCGCTCGACGCCTTCTAGCAAGCTAGAATCGTTTCCGCTCGACTTGCATGTGTTAAGCCTGCCGCCAGCGTTCAATCTGAGCCATGATCAAACTCTTCAGTTGAAAGCTTGATAGTCTGTTAAGCAGACCAAACTTGGTTCAGAGTCAAACTTCTCGTGAGAGGCTTGCTCCGATATTTGGTGACCTTGTCACCACTCATCGGCAAGCGCTCACACGAATTACCTGATCAAATTTTTAAAGAGCTTCGCTGTTAAGCGAGGAGGCATATTCTACCCGGAACGCTTGAGAAGTCAAGCACTTGATGATGAGTCAGTCGACTGCCTCTAAGCATCATCAAGCGGTGAGGAGCGTTGCTCGATCACCTGTTCCGTAAGGAGTGCGGCGTATTCTAGCGAATCGCCCGGGATTGTCAATCGATGATTTCGAAGCGGACTTCAAAAACATCAAACAAAACAATCACCTGCAAACCTCTTTCACCGCTGGTAACGCCATGCGTCCCCGGCAGCGGATGCGTACTTTACGCACGAACCGCCGTGAGGGCAAGGGCTTTCTTGAGAGAATCTCACCGCAATGATGTCAGGCGCTCACAACGCGTTCGGCCCCACCTGATATGGTGGGGCCGAACGGGAGTCGACATACGCCAGCGTCTTCTCAGCACCTCTCAATTTCTCAGCGCGTCACGGTCACACGTGCGTAGCGCTTCTTGCCGGCCTGGATGACGATGGCAGTATCGAAAGGAGCCATATAGGAAGGCTCGACCACTTCGCCATCCACTTTCACGCGACCATTCTTGAGCATGTCCTTGGCCTGGGCACTGTTGTTGGCAAGGCCCGCGCGGTTGATGACCGCCGCGATCGGCGCCACCTCGGCGCCCTCCAGGTTGACGGTGACATCCGGCATGTCCGCCGGCAGCTCGCCGTCGGCCAGCTGATTGCCGCTGGAAAGGTGTGCCGTCGCCGCCGCGTCTTCATCGTGGAAGCGTGCCACCAGCTCGCGCGCCAGCTCCATCTTGATATCACGCGGGTTGGCGCCGTTGTCGATGCTGGCCATCAGCGCCTTGACCTCATCGAGGGGGCGCAGCGACAACAGCTCGAAGTAACGCCACATCAGCGAATCCGGCATGGAGACGATCTTGTTGAACATCTCACCCGGGCGGTCGTTGATGCCGATGTAGTTGCCCAGCGACTTGGACATCTTCTGCACGCCATCCAGACCTTCGAGAATCGGCATGGTGATCACGACCTGCGGCTCCTGGCCACGCTGGCGCTGCAGCTCACGCCCCATCAGCAGATTGAACTTCTGATCGGTGCCGCCAAGCTCGATGTCCGCTTCCAGCGCCACGGAGTCATACCCCTGGATCAGCGGGTAGAGGAACTCGTGGATGGAGATCGGCTGATTGCCGGTGTAGCGCTTGTCGAAATCGTCACGCTCGAGCATCCGCGCGACCGTGCTGGAGGCCGCCAGCTCGATCATGTCTCCCGCGGAGAGCTTGCTGATCCATTCGGAGTTGAAGGCGATGCGCGTCTTTTCCTTGTCGAGAATCTTGAAGACCTGCTCCTGATACGTCAGGGCATTGGCCTTCACGTCCTCTTCGGTCAGCGGCTTGCGCGTCACGCTCTTGCCGGTGGGGTCGCCGATACGGCCGGTGAAATCACCGATCAGGAAGATGATCTCGTGACCCAGGTCCTGCAGCTGGCGCAGCTTGTTGATCAGCACCGTATGACCGAGGTGCAGGTCCGGCGCCGTCGGATCAAAGCCCGCCTTGACCTTGAGCTTGCGCCCGGACTCGAGCTTCTTGATCAGCTCTTCCTCGACCAGTACCTCATCGGTACCGCGCTTGATGATCTCCAGCGCTTCCACTACTGACTTGTCGCTCATCCTGCCCTCTCTGACCGTTGCTGCTCCCCTCGTAACGGGGCATGTTGGCCGAGAATGTTAGCATGACGAGCATGGCATGCACCCCCTGCTGCAGGGCGGTGTGCTCACGAGCTTCACACCCCTGTTGCACGCCCCCAATGATCGGGAGACCCCCAATGGCGCTCTACCTTGGCTTGATGACCGGCACCAGCCTGGACGGACTCGATATCGCCTTGCTCGATATCGTCCCCTCCTCGCCAGACCACGAACGGATTCGCTTCATTGATGGGCTCGATCTGCCGCTGCCCGAGACACTGCGGACTCGCCTCTGGCAGCTGATGCATTGCGATGAGGCATGCTTCGCGGATCTCGCCGCCGCCGAGAAGGCGTTGGCCGAACTGGCCGCCAGCGCAGTGACGCGCTTGCTGACCCGCCAACAACTGACTGCAGAAAATGTCGCAGCCATTGGCAGCCATGGCCAGACCATCGAGCATCGTCCCTATGGCTTCAGCGATCAGCCATGCCACACACCCTACACTTTGCAGCTCGACAACCCCAGCCTGCTGGCCGAGCTGTGCGGCATCCCTGTAGTTGCTGACTTCCGCCGCCGTGATCTGGCCGCCGGCGGTCAGGCGGCCCCGCTGGCACCCGCCTTCCACGCAGCCCTGTTCAGCCAGCCAGACCAATGGCATGGGCTGCTCAACCTGGGCGGCATCGCAAACCTGACGCTACTTCCCCCTCAGGACTCCACGGCTGACGTCATCGGCTTCGATACCGGCCCAGCAAACTGCCTGCTGGACGCCTGGCATGCCCGTCATCGTGGTACCGCGGTGGATCAGGATGGTCAATGGGCCGCCAGCGGCAGGGTGATTCCTGACTTGCTCGAGAGATTGCTGTCGGCCGATTACTTTCGCCGACCGCTCCCCAAGAGCACTGGCCGCGAAGACTTCCATCTCGACTGGCTGGCACAGCACCTGACCGGCGACGAGTCACCGGCCGACGTGCAGGCCACACTTCTGAGCCTGACCGTCGAGAGCATCGCGCAGTCACTGGAGCAGACCGGCGTATCACTGGCCGCACTGACTCCCTGCGGTGGCGGGGCACGCAATGGCACCCTGCTCACGCAGCTGGAGCAGCGCCTGGCGCAAGGCGAGCAGGCGACTCCCCTCGTGTCCTGCGCTGACATGGGATGGAACGCAGACCTGCTCGAAGCCAGCGCCTTTGCCTGGCTGGCGGCGCGCAGAGTACTGGAGCGCCCCGGCAACCTGCCCAGCGTCACCGGTGCAAGCGGCCCGAGAGTATTGGGCGGTCTCTACGCTCGCTGATCCTCATCGGATACGAAAAAGCCGCCCTCTTCATCACAAGAAGGGCGGCTTTTGATTGGCCAATCACCATGCTGACATCACCGACAGCTGGCATGACCGACACGCCTCAGTCGTCATCCCCCTGCAGCGAGAAGCGACTGGCGGCATTCAGGACATCCAGCTGGGCTTCCTGGGCGCTATCGGAATCGCCGAACTTGATCATCAGGCGCAGGTCATTGGCGGAATCGGCATGCGCCAATGCCACCTCCTCAGTGATCAAGCCCTGCTGATGCAAGGCATACAACGATTGATCAAATGTCATCATGCCCTGCTGCTGCGAGCGCTTCATGACGTCCTTGATCTCGACCACCGCGCCCTTGCGGATCAGGTCGACGATCAGCGGCGAACGCAGCATCACCTCAATGGCCGGCACGCGCTGGGTGGTATTGCCACTCCTGTGAGGCAACAGCTGCTGGGCCACGATGCCCTTGAGGTTCAGCGATAGATCCATCCACACCTGCTCATGACGCTCCTCCGGGAAGAAGTGGATGATGCGATCCAGGGCCTGGTTGGCATTGTTGGCATGCAACGTCGCAAGACACAGGTGGCCTGTCTCGGCGAAGGTCAGCGCGTGTTCCATGGTCTCACGCGAGCGGATCTCACCGATCATGATCACGTCCGGCGCCTGACGCAGCGTATTGCGCAGTGCCACCTCGAAGGACTCGGTATCGATCCCCACTTCACGCTGCGTCACGATGGAGCGCTGGTGAGGGTGGATATACTCGATCGGGTCTTCGATACAGATGATATGCCCGCTCGAGGTCTGGTTGCGGTGCTGGATCATCGCTGCCAGCGAGGTCGACTTGCCGGCGCCGGTACCGCCGACGAAGATCACCAGACCACGCTTGGTCTCGGAAAGCCCCTTGATGATCTCCGGTAGCCGCAACTCTTCCAGGCTGGGAATTGACAGCTGGATACGGCGAATCACCATGCCCATCTGGCTACGCTGGTAGAAGGCACTGATCCTGAAGCGCCCGACTCCCGGCAGACTATGCGCGAAGTTGGCCTCGCGCTCTTCCTCGAAGCGCTCACGCTGCATGTCACTCATCGGCGCGAGCACCAGCTCTCTCACCTGATCGACACCCAGCTTCTTGTCACCCAGCGCCACCATGCGGCCATTGACCTTCATCTGCGGCGGCGTGCCGGTGGAGATGAACAGGTCCGAGCTGCCCTTGCTGACCATCAACTGCAGAAGTTCATGCAGCCATTCATGAGGAGTCATGAGTTGTATCCCGATATGCGCCTTGAGAGTCGCGCCCAAGGCCTCGCGCTGAAATGCCGTCCCATGAACCTGAAAAGTTGACGTGTTCCGGCCCCTGCCCCACCTACCTGCAACGTGATTGTCGGCCCTCCTGGCGAATTCAGCTCAACAAGCCCTTGGCTTTCGCCTGAGCATCTTCATTGGTCACCAGCCCTTCCGCCAGCAGACGCGTCAGCGCTGCATCCAATGTCTGCATGCCCAGGGCGCCACCGGTCTGGATGGAGGAATACATCTGCGCCACCTTGTCCTCGCGGATCAGGTTACGGATGGCAGGCGTCGCGATCATGATCTCGTGAGCCGCCACCCTGCCACCGCCAACTTTCTTGAGCAGTGTCTGGGCGATGACACCCTGCAAGGACTCGGACAGCATCGAGCGCACCATCGACTTCTCCTCGCCGGGGAAGACATCGATGATACGGTCGACGGTCTTGGTCGCGGAGGTGGTGTGCAGGGTGCCGAACACCAGGTGGCCCGTCTCGGCCGCGGTCAGTGCCAGACGGATGGTCTCGAGATCCCGCAGCTCGCCGACCAGAATGACATCCGGGTCTTCACGCAGCGCCGAACGCAGCGCGGGCGCGAAGCCGTGGGTGTCACGGTGCACTTCACGCTGGTTGACCAGACAGCGCTTGGACTGGTGCACGAATTCCACCGGGTCCTCGATGGTGAGGATGTGGTCGTACTTGTTCTCGTTGATGTAATCGACCATCGCCGCCAGCGTGGTGGATTTACCGGAGCCAGTCGGTCCGGTGACAAGAATCAGGCCACGCGGCAGCATGCACATCTTGCGGAAGGCTTCACCGAGCCCCAGATCCTCCATCGTCAGCACTTCCGAGGGGATGGTACGGAAGACGGCCCCCGCGCCACGCCCCTGATGGAAGGCGTTGACACGAAAGCGCGAGACGCCCGGCACCTCGAAGGAGAAATCGGTCTCGAGGAACTCCTCGAAGTCACGGCGCTGCTTGTCGTTCATGATCTCGTAGATCAGCGCGCGCACCTGCTTGTCATCCATTGACGGCACATTGATGCGCCGCACATCACCGTCGACACGAATCATCGGTGGCAAACCTGCGGACAGGTGAAGATCCGACGCGTTCTGTTTTGCCGAAAAAGCCAGCAGTTCGGTAATATCCATGCAGTTCCCTCGCGAAGACCGAAGCTCTTGTACCAACGAGTCTTGTGTACTCTGGTGAAAGTGTGAAGTGGCTCTTCAGTAGATAGTGCGATGGGCACCATGTCACCAGGCCTGTCACGCTCATGCTATTGATGACACGCCTGATACCGTGCCAGCCATCGCCAGGTTGTTCCGCAAATTCTGGAGCCGAGCCGCATGACCGCAGTCCCCGACGACGAAGCTTGTGTTACCCAGTGTATCCTAGAGGCCCGCGCGCGGCTGGAAAAGGCATTGCAGACAAGTAAACGCAACGCTGATTCGGCGCAAGTGCTGGCCGTCAGCAAGACCAAACCCGCCACGCTGGTGCGCGCAGCCTGGCAATCCGGCCAGCGGGCCTTCGGCGAGAACTACCTGCAGGAAGCGCTGGACAAGCAGCAGGCGCTGTCGGACCTCACCGATATCGAATGGCATTTCATCGGCCCCATCCAGTCCAACAAGACGCGCGCCATTGCCGAGCACTTCGCCTGGGTGCATACCGTGGAACGCGAGAAGATCGCACGTCGCCTGAGCGAGCAGCGCCCCGATGAGCTTGGCGCGCTCGATGTCTGCCTGCAGGTCAATATCTCCGGCGAAGCCTCCAAGGCTGGCGTGGCACCGCAGGAATTGCTGGCGCTGGCCGAGACGGTGATCGCGCTGCCCGGGCTGCGCCTGCGCGGCCTGATGGCGATTCCGGCTCCCTGCGCCGCCGATGCCAGTGAGGCCGAGCGCCGAGCGCCCTTCCGCCAGCTGCGCGAGCTGCTGGAGCGACTGCAGACACGCTTCCCCGCCACCAGCTACCCGCAGGCCCGGCTCGATACGCTCTCGATGGGCATGAGCGCGGATCTTGAGGCCGCCGTCGCCGAAGGTGCGACACTGGTACGCCTCGGCACTGCCATCTTCGGCGCACGTGACTATTCCCACGTCCACTGAGTCCTACGCTCGCTGATGCAAGCCCAACGCTCACGCAAGGCTCTCGGGCTTGCCGCCAGCCCTCCCACTGAATGATCAGGAGCACCGCATGACGCACCAGAGCACCGCTACACCGCGCACCATCGCCTTCATCGGCGCCGGCAACATGGCCAGTGCCATCTTCGGCGGCATGGTCGATGCCGGCTATCCCGCGGACCGCATCATCGCCACGGCTCGCTCGCGCGAGACACTGGATGCCCTCGAGCAGCGCTATGGCGTGAGCACGACCCAGGACAACGCCTACGCCGTCTCGCAAGCCGATGTGGTGGTGCTGGGCGTCAAGCCGCAGATGATGCATGACGTCTGCCAGGCACTGACCCCTGCGGTGCAGAACCGCAAGCCGCTGATCGTCTCGGTCGCGGCCGGCATCACCTGCGACAGCCTCGAGCGCTGGCTGGGCGGCGACCTCACCATCATCCGCTGCATGCCCAACACGCCGTCACTGGTCGGTGTCGGTGCCAGCGGTCTCTATGCCACCGCCCAGGTGACGGAGGAGCAACGCGGCTTGATGGATGAGATGCTGACTGCGGTCGGTATCGTCGAGTGGGTCGAGGAAGAAGGTCTGCTGGAAGCCGTCACCGGCATTTCCGGCTCCGGCCCGGCCTACTTCTTCCTGTTCATCGAGTCACTCGAAGCGGCAGGCATCGAGCTGGGACTGAACGCCGAGACCGCGCGCCGCCTGGCGATCCAGACCGCCCGCGGTGCCGCCGAGATGGCCTTCTCCAGCGAGCATGAGCCTGCCGAGCTGCGCCGTCGCGTGTGCTCGCCGAATGGCACCACGGAGCGCGCCATCAACAGCTTCGAGGAGGATGGGCTGCGCGATATCGTCGAGCGCGCCGCCAAGGCCTCCAGCGTGCGCGCCGCCGAGCTTGCCCGCGAGCTGGATCGCTGACAGCCTCTGCCCCACTGACAACTCCTGCAGGTCGCTGGCAGGCCGAGTCACAACAGGCCATCATGCGCTGTTCATCTGTTGTTGGCATGCTAGCGGCATGACGCGTGCACTATCGCGCGCCCACTTCTCACCGTCTTAAGGAAAGCCCCATGGGTGCTATGGGTAATATCGGACTTCAGCTGGTCACCATCCTGCTGCAACTGTTTGTCTACATTCTGATGCTGCGCTTCCTGCTGCAGCTGTCCCGCGCGGACTTCTACAACCCGGTCACCCAGTCAGTGGTCAAGGCGACCAACCCGCTAGTGGCCCCGTTGCAGGGCATCCTGCGCCCGCTGGGTCGCTTCGACATCGCCACCTTGGCCGCGGCCTTCATCGTCGTCAGCCTGGTGCTGGTCGCGATCGGCGCCCTGTTCGGTGGCGGCATGCTGCCGGTTGGTTTCATCGCGCTGACGGCGCTGGGCACCATTCTCGACAGCATCATCAACATCTACTTCTTCGCGCTGATCGCGATGATCATCCTGTCGTGGGTCGCACCGCAGGCCAACCACCCGGGCGCCATCCTGGTCCACCAGCTGGTCGATCCGATCATGAAGCCGGTGCGCAAGGTGATCCCGTCGATCGGCATGCTCGATCTGTCGCCGATCTTCGTGTTCATCGCACTCAATCTGGTCGGCAGCCTGATCAACCAGACCCTGCCGTCACTGGGCATGCTGCGCAGCGCCTTCAGTTAAGCCGGCGCTCCGCCAGCCAGGATGGCTCGCACGCGCCCAAGGGCACGCGCCCAAGGCGCAGGCCGACGAGATCAGCGCCCGCCACGGACTCCCGTAGCGGGCGCTCTTGCATCGTGTGTCACTGGATCACGCGTGCGCACGCTGTGCTAGAGTGAGCCCTCGGCCGAAGCCAGAACCACGGTGCACGAGACGCCCACAAGGCGCATCACCGCGGCTTCGCGCCCCGGACACGGGCCTTGCCCCGAACACTCTGCTGGACATGATGCTGGAAACCTTCACCACGATGCCTGATTCCCTGCCCCCGGATTCGGTCGGTCTCGTCACGCCTCAGACTGCCCACTTCGATACCCCGCTGGAGCTGGCCTGCGGCAGACGCCTCGAGCAGTACTCGCTGGTCTACGAGACCTACGGCGAGCTGAACGCGGACGCCAGCAACGCCATCCTGATCTGTCACGCCCTCACCGGCCACCATCATGCGGCTGGCTATCACGCCATGAGCGACCGCAAGCCTGGCTGGTGGGACGACTACATCGGCCCCGGCAAGCCCATTGATACCTCGCGCTTCTTCGTCATCGCGCTGAACAACATCGGCGGCTGCCACGGCAGTACCGGCCCGACCTCGATCAACCCGGAGACGGGCGAGCAATGGGGGCCTGACTTCCCATTGGTGACCGTGCCGGACTGGGTCGAGAGCCAGAAGCGCCTCGCCGAGTCTCTCGGCATCACTCGCTTCGCGGCGGTGGTCGGCGGCTCGCTGGGTGGCATGCAGGCGCTGCAGTGGGTGTTGGACCACCCTGATCGCGTCGGTCATGTCGCCATCATCGCCTGTACGCCGAAACTCTCGGCGCAGAACATCGCCTTCAATGAAGTCGCGCGTCAGGCGATTCGCTCTGACCCGGAATTCCATGACGGCTGGTACTCGCGTGTCGATGCCGTACCCAGACGCGGCCTCAAGCTGGCACGCATGGTCGGCCACATCACCTATCTTTCCGAGCATTCGATGGGCACCAAGTTCGGGCGCGACCTGCGTCAGGACCGCCTCAACTTCGGTTACGACGTCGATTTTCAGGTCGAGAGCTATCTGCGCCACCAGGGCGATACCTTCTCCACCGCCTTCGACGCCAATACCTACCTGCTGATGACCAAGGCGCTCGACTACTTCGATCCGGCCGCCACGGCAGGCGATGACCTGTCCGCGGCCATGGCGCCGATCAGCTGCCCGGTACTGGTGGTCAGCTTCACCACCGACTGGCGCTTCGCGCCGTCACGCTCTCGCGAGCTGGTCAATGCCATGATCCATGCCGGCAAGTCGGTCAGCTACGCCAACATCGACTCGCCGCACGGGCATGATGCCTTCCTGCTGCCGGGCGAACGCTACGAGGCGGTACTGGGCAACTTCCTGACTCGCGCTTACGACCACGCCTGTGGCGCGCCAGCCACGCGAAAGCCGAGCAGCACCAAGGAGACCCGCCATGCGTAACGATCTCGCCCAGATTCATGACTGGATACCCGAAGGCGCACGTGTGCTCGACCTCGCCTGTGGTGATGGCACCCTGCTGGCCTCACTGAAGGAAACCAAGCAGGTCTTCGGCTATGGCCTGGAGATCGACCCCGACAACATCAGCGCCTGTGTGGCCCGTGGCGTGAACGTCATCGAGCAGAATGTCGATGACGGCCTGGCCAACTTCGCCGACGATACCTTCGATCGCGTGGTGATGTCCCAGGCATTGCAGGTACTACGTCGCCCGGACCGTGCGCTGGAAGAGATGATGCGCGTCTCGCGTGAAGCCATCATCACCTTCCCCAACTTCGCCTACTGGCGTCACCGCCTGCACCTTGGCCTCAAGGGGCGCATGCCGGTCTCCAAGTCGCTGCCTCACGCCTGGTACGACACGCCGAACATCCACCTGTCGACCTTCGCGGACTTCGAGCGCCTGTGTCGCGCCCAGGGCCTCAAGATCATCGACCGTGCGGTCGGCAATGGCGATCACGAACCGCATCCGGCGGCGACCTGGTGGCCGAACCTGTTCGGAGAAGTGGCCATCTTCCGCGTCTGCCGCGACAACTGCCCGCCCGATCACCGCTGAGTTCAGGCGCCCTACAGCAGTCGCGCCAGGCACCGCAAGAAAACGGCCGACAGGACACTCCTGTCGGCCGTTTCGTGTCATGACACCACCAATTCTTCCGCGCCGCGATAGTGCTGCGCTATCCGGGCCATGCACAGACAGTCGCAACTAAAGTCTATATACTTTCGAGGTAAACGCAGCTGAGGATCACGGCACGCACTTCCGGTGAGGTGCGCCGGCATCCCGAGGAGAGAGTGCATGAACTTCCATACCCGCAAATGGGTCAAGCCCGAAGACCTCAACCCCAACGGCACCCTGTTCGGTGGACGTCTGCTGGCTTGGATCGATGAAGAAGCGGCCATCTACGCCATCGTCCAGCTGGGCACCTCACGCGTGGTCACCAAGTTCATGTCGGAGATCAACTTCGTCTCCAGCGCGCGTCAGGGCGACATCATCGAACTGGGCATCACCGCCAGCGCCTTCGGTCGCACCTCGATCTCGCTGTGCGTCGAGATCCGCAACAAGATCACCCGCGAGCGCATCCTGACCATCGACCGCATCGTGCTGGTCAGTGTCGATGCCGACTTCAAGCCGGTGCCCCACGGCCGCACGCGCATCACCTATATCGAAGACCGCTTCCGTGAGCAGGCCGGCAGCAACGATAGCCATGACGACGGCCACAACGATGAGACGCCGCAGAAGGCGCCGCGACGTCGTGCCGAGAGCGCGTCGGACCTCAAGAACGCCTGATCGCGTCACTGTTCAGGTCGGGCCACGCAGGTAGCACCAACGAAAAAGGCACCTCCGAGAGGTGCCTTTTTTCATGCCGGGCATTCAGCCCGCTGTTGTGTCGCTGGCTGGCCGCTAGCTGACGGTCGTCTGCATCGTTTCCCGCAGGCCTTCACAGGCATCCGCGACTGGCGCCGTCGCCGGCGTGAACCACACCAGATCATAGGCCGGTGCCGCACCGGCACTCTCCGGCAGATAGTCGGTGAGATGTGTCAGCGGTTGACCCGCGTCATCCCAGGCCACCGGCATCAGCGCCACGGACAGCGTGCTGCCATCCAGCCAGCGCGGCACGCCGATATCACGACGGGCATGACCGGAGCCGCACACCAGCAAGCTGGTGGCACCGTCGGCCGCCAGGCCCTCCAGTCGTTCTGCCATCTGCTGATCACGCGCCAGCTGCGCACGCAGCATCGCATCCAGGCGCTCTGCGCCCAGCAGGCCGCAATGGCCTTCATCCAGTGCCTCACGCTGCAGGCGCAGTACCGCTTCCGGCAGCGCCAGCGGCGGCTGTCCTGCTGCCATGCTGGCCTCCAGCTGTGCCGCCGACAGGCTGGCAGACGCCAGTGGCGCACCACTGTCCAGCGCTCCGCGCAGCAGGGGGGCGTAATCGGTGAAAGGCCAACGCGCATTCCAGGCCAGCAGCTGCTGAAGCTCGTCATCCGGCAGTCCCGCGACCGCAAGCGAGGTGCGGTTGGCCAGCGACAAGGCGGCATCCTGGGTCGTGTCCAGCATCTCCAGCGCCACACCGCCCAACTGACGCCGCGCAACCAGCGCATCGATCAACCAGCGTTCCAGCTGGTGATGGTCCGGATTGTCGTGATGCTCGCCCAGCAGCACCATCGAGTGCGCCTGACTCCAATCGACCAGCGCCGCTGGCGACAGACGACGATTGCCCTCCGCGACCAGAATGCTGCCCAGCAACGGGTGGGATGCCTTGGGGTCATGCCAGGCTGGCAGCGGGGGCAAGGGCCCGTTGGCCGGCTGAGCGGCCTGTGCGAGCGGGCTGCTCAGTGCCGTACCCAGCACGGAAAGCCCGCCCGCCGAGGCGACCATGCCGGCCAGCAACTGGCGACGGCTCACCCCGGCCGTGCGCTCAGGCGTCTCGGATTCGTTGCTGGAGCGGAAGCTGGATTTGAGCGAGCGGCGGAATAGCGACATGAAGATGACCCGGCATGGAAGGAAGCGGCAAGACACGGTAAAAGACCACAAGAGAGCGTGCCAACGCTGCCATGATACCCGATGCGAGCCCCCTCATGTCCGAAAGGCCACCAACACTACCGCAAGGGCCTTCATCCAGACTGTGCTTGAGACTGCCGCTGCCATCACTGCCCATCGGCCGCAGCATGGCACTGACACTCGATGATGGCCGTCCGGCCCTGCTGGTGATGCAGCCCGATGGTCTGCGCGCCTTCCTCGACCGCTGCCCGCACCAGGGCAGTCGAATGCTGACCGAGGACGAGACTGGCGATCCCTACATGGACGCGACCGGCGGCCTGATCCTCTGCCACCGCCATCAGGCCTGTTTCGAACCGCATCACGGCACCTGCATCAGCGGCCCCTGCGTCGGCCAACGCTTGACCGCGCTGGACATCGAGCTGGTGCACAACGATGCCTCGCCAGCACTGTTGCTGCTGTGGGAGGCCGCAGGCAGCGGTGGAGAAACGAGGGAGAAATGACGGAGAGATGATAGAGAGATTATAGAGAGAGGCGTGCGCTGACTGACAGGTTAGCGCCAGCGATCTGATCAGCCAGCAAAGCACGCGTCATGCAGTGGCAGCGCGCGCGTCAGGCCCAGTCTTGCTCGCCACAGCGGCTGGCCCGCGTCCGAGAGAGACTCCTCGAGCGTGATCTGCATGCCCAGCGCCAGCACCTCGACACCAGCGGCCTGCGCCTGGGCAAAGGCCTGTGCATAGGCCGGGTCGAGATGCGCCGCCGGTGCGACATCCTCGATCCCTTCATGCGCGACACAGAACACCAGCACGCAGCGGTGGCCTGCTGCGACCAGCGCCGCGAGGCTGGCCAGATGGCGCTGGGCACGCGTACTCACCGAGTCCGGGAAATAGCCGTGACCGTCGGATTCACGCAGCGTCAGTTGCTTGACCTCCAGATAGATCGAGGCCGCGCCCTCCTCCTTCGGCCACATCTGGAAGTCGAGCCGTGAACGCTCCGGCGTGTCATTGCCCGGCAGCAGGACCTCGACACGCGACTCGCGCTTGAGGCGCGCAAAGTCGGCGAGCCCCATGTCATGCAGCACGCTGACGCTGGCCTGCTGCAGCGCCGCCTCGACATGGGCATTGGCACGCCCGGTATGCACCGCAACCAAGGCCTCACGCCGACCGTCAGCGCCGGGCGGGGCCATGGGCAGGCGAATCAGCTCCCAGGTCCAGGCGAGCTTGCGCTTGGGGTTGTCGGACGGCGACAGCCATACCTCACAACCTTCCACGCACACCGCGCGCATCGAGCCGGTATTCGGGCAATGCGCCGTCACCACTTCACCAGCCCGCTCACCCTCGAGCAGCTCCACCTCGGCGAAGAAGCGCTTGTAGCGACGGATCAGGCGACCACGATACAGCCCCTCAAGCTCCATCAAGCCGACACTCCCGCCCGGCTGGCACGCCGCTCAAGGAAGCGCTCCATGCGGGCCAATGCCTCGCACAGACGCGCCTCATCGGCGGTGAAGGCGATACGCACATGGCGACGCCCTTTGGCCAGCGCGAAGTCCGTGCCCGGCGTGATGGCGACATTCTCTTCTTCCAGCAGTGCGCGACAGAAGGCCTCGCTGTCATCACTCAGGTGCGAGATATCCAGCCAGACGTAGAAGGCGCCCTGCGGCGGCACCGACGGCGCCAGCCCCAGGCGTTCGAGCCCGGCCAGCAGCACGCCACGACGGGCTTCCAGCACCTGCCGACGACGCTCGAGCTCTGCTTCGCATTCCGGCGTGAAGGCCGCCAGCGCCGCATGCTGGGCAGGTGTCGACGCGGCCAGGAAGACATTCTGCGCCAGGCGTGACAATGGCTCGACCGCGGCTTCCGGCGCCACCAGCCAGCCCAACCGCCAGCCTGTCATGCCGAAGTATTTCGAGAAGCTGTTGATGACGAAGGCATCGGGGCACTCTGCCAGTGCGGTGTGCGCAGGCACGCCATAGGTCAATCCCTGATAGATCTCATCCACCAGCAGGTGTGCATCTCGCGACTGGCACAGCTCGCCCAGCGCCTTCAATTCCTCGGGCGACAGCACGTGTCCGGTGGGATTGGAGGGCGATGCCACCATCACTGCCCGCGTGTTCTCGCGCCAGAAATCATCGGCAAGTTCGGCAGTCAGCTGCCAGCCACTCTCGGCATTGACGGGCACCACATCCAGCTGGGCATCCACGAGACCCATGAAGTGGCGATTGCAGGGGTAGGTCGGGTCGGCCATCAGGACGCTATCGCCACGCTCGGCGCACAGCAGCGTGGCCAGCAGCAAGGCACCGGAGGCGCCGGGCGTGATGATGATACGGGAGGGAGAGACCGTGACGCCGTGGCGACGCTGATAGTCTGCCGCGATGGCGTCACGCAGGGCCGGCAGGCCGCAGGCAGGGGTGTAGCGCGTCTGACCGGCCGCCAGTGCTGCCTGCCCGGCGGCGATCACCGGCGCAGGGGTCGGGAAGTCAGGCTCCCCCACTTCCAGATGGATGACGTCATGGCCAGCGGCCTCGCGTGCCTGGGCGGCTTCCAGCAGCGTCATCACACGAAAGGCGGCGACGGATTCAAGGCGGCGGGCAAACGGCATGACAACACTCCTCAGGATGGGAGCTTCATTCTAGGCGCCTGCCAAGGCCCATTCCCAGCCCCTTCGTGCAGGAAAATCGGTGTTTTCCGATACGCACCTGACCACTGCCCGCTACAAACTATCGTCGGAGATCGGTTGCAAACTTGTCATTTTTACGCTAAATAAGCTGATCTTCTCGCGAGGGCAGCAGTCAGGACAGCCCCCTCGCCGTGGCCAAGGAGGCAGTGCATCAGGCTGTCGACGGCCCAAGTCACCTTGCGGAATGAGGCGGTCCCATGCCCTTAGCTGAAACCAAGCCAGAAGCGCTTAAGAAATTCACCCCGTATGAGCCGGCTGCGGGTGAAGAGTACATGAACGAGAAGCAGCTAGCGCACTTCCGCCAGATCCTGATGGAGTGGAAACAGGAGCTGATGGAAGAGGTCGATCGCACCGTGCGTCACCTGCAGGAAGATGCCAACAACTATGCAGACCCTGCAGACCGTGCCACTCAGGAAGAAGGCTTCAGCCTCGAACTGAGAACGCGTGATCGCGAGCGCAAGCTGCTGAAGAAGATCAACGAAACCATCGATAACATCGATGAAGACGACTACGGCTTCTGCGAGTCCTGTGGCATCGAGATCGGGATCCGCCGCCTGGAAGCACGTCCGACCGCGACCCAGTGTGTCGACTGCAAGACGCTGGCCGAGTTGAAGGAAAAGCAGCTGGGCCGCTAAGCCCTGCTGTCGATGAAGCGACGTCAGGCCGTCGCCTCATCCCCCCATACGGGCACCCTCCTCGGAGCGGTGCCCGTATGCGTTCAGGCCCTGCTGTCTGCGAATTTCCCACCACGAAGGATGACGGAGCCCACATGCCTACCGCCTACCGTGGCCGCTTTGCCCCCACCCCTTCCGGCCCGCTGCATGCGGGCTCTCTGCTGGCCGCCGTCGCAAGCTACCTCGATGCCCGCCATCACGGCGGCGAGTGGCTGGTGCGTATCGAGGATATCGACCCGCCGCGCTGCCCCGCCGGGAGCGCCGATACCATTCTGCGCCAGCTGGATGCCTTCGGCCTGCAGCGCGATGGCGAACTCCGCCATCAGAGTCAGCGTCACGCCGCCTACGCCGAGGCACTGGAGCAACTGAAGGCCAGTGATATCGCCTACCCGTGTGACTGCTCGCGCAAGCAGTGGCGCGAGCACGCCATCTACCCCGGCTGGTGCCGCGAGCGAGCCGAACCTCCCACGGGCGAGCATGCCTGGCGACTGGATGTGCGTGCCGCAGAGCGCTTCGGCGGCCCCCGGGCCATCGCTGGCTGGCAGGACCGACTGCAGGGCGCGGTCCAGCTGGATCTCGCCGCGCTCGGCGATGTGGTGCTCAAGCGTCGCGATGGCCTGTGGGCCTATCAGCTGGCCGTGGTGGTGGATGATGCCGAGCAGGGCATCACCGATGTCGTGCGCGGGCTCGATCTGCTCGACAACAGCCCCTGGCAACGTCTGCTGCAGGCATCGCTCGACCTGCCGATGCCCCGCCTGACACATCTGCCGCTGATCACGGCCGAGAATGGCCAGAAGCTCTCCAAACAGAATCTGGCGCCGGCCCTGCCAGAAGACGCCAGCGCGATTCGAACGCTGCTGCACCACACCCTGACGCTGCTCGGCCAGGCGCCGCCCTCCGAACTGGCGACCGCCAGCCCCGCGGAGCAACTCGCCCACGCCATTCCTCGCTGGTCACTCGCGGCAGTCGGTACCGCGCCGTCACTCAGTGCGGCCACGGCTCCAATGCCAAGGGCTGCCGAGAGTCGCTGAGAGCCGACATGACATGCACTCGGGACACCTGACAACAGCCACGATTGTCGGATTGCCTCCCCTGTGCGAACAGGACAGACTCGAACGACAGTCATTCCCTCATGCACACCCTCAGGCGAGCGACATCACCCCATGGCCCGGATTCTGATCGTCGAAAAGGAAGGTGCTTCGCGCAACACGCTGCAGCATCTGCTGGAGCGCGAGGGTCACGACGTGGTGCAGGCCAGCGGCCTGGAGGATGCCCGTCTGCAGCACCCCGCCGACTTCGCGCTGGTGATCTGCGACAGCGAACTGGCCGGAGAGCACGCCGACCCGATCCTGCGCGCCAGCCGGCCAACTCCCGTGCTGCTGCTGGCCGACAACCCCAGCCTGCACGCCGCCATCGGCTGCCTGAAGGCGGGGGCAGCCGACTATCTGCCCAAGCCGTTCGATCAGCAGGCCTTCGCGCGCAGCGTGCGAGATGCGCTGTCGCTGCCACGCCAGGGGGTGCCGAGTACCGCGCCTACTCCGCCCCAGGCGCATGCTGGTACGGCCAAGCCGGTGGAGATGATTGGCCATTGTCGCGCCATGCAACAGGTCTACACCCGCATCCGCAAGGTTGCGCCCGCCGATGTCACCGTGCTGGTGCTCGGTGAATCCGGCACCGGCAAGGAGCTGGTCGCGCGCGCCATTCACCGCCAGAGCGAACGCCATCAGGCACCACTGATCTGCGTCAACTGCGCCGCCATTCCCGAAACGCTGATCGAGTCCGAACTGTTCGGCCATGAAAAAGGCGCCTTCACCGGCGCCACCAGCTCGCGCACCGGTCTGATCGAAGCCGCCGACGGTGGCACACTGTTTCTGGATGAGATCGGCGAACTGCCGCTGGATGCCCAGGCGAGACTGTTGCGAGTGCTGCAGGAGGGCGAGATTCGCCGCGTAGGGGCCATCGAGACACGCTACGTCGACATCCGCCTCATCGCCGCGACCCACCGCAACCTGCATCAGCTATCGGCCAGCGGCGAGTTCCGCCTCGACCTCTACTACCGCCTGAACGTGATGGAGATCGACCTGCCGCCTCTGCGTGAGCGCGGCGATGACGTACTGGAACTGGCCGAGCATCTGCTGGCTGGCATCGCACGCAAGCATGGTCGTGATGGCATGCGACTCTCTCAGCGGGCGCGTCAGGAAATCCATCATTACGCCTGGCCCGGCAATGTCCGTGAGCTGGAAAACGCCCTCGAGCGTGGCGTCATCCTGGCGGAGCGCCGCATCATCGCCCCAGAGGACCTCGGCCTGCGCACGCCCGCAGGGCAGCCGCTTCAGACAGCGCCCGCCGCAACGGCAGCCCCAATGGCCCCGCCCACGGCTCCGGCCCCGAAGACAGCGGGCAAAGGGGCGGCGAAAGGAGCAATGCAAGGGTCGATGAACAGCACAGTGAAAGGCGCCGCCAGAGACGCAAGTCCCGAGACGGCCTCAGCGCCTGTCACAGGTCAGCCCGCGACCAGTCAACAAGACACGGGCCAGCCACCGCCTGCGGCCACCCCACGCAGCGGCCTCTCGGTGGTCGGCGATGCCGGCGAGGAGGAAGACCTCTCGCTGGAGGATTACTTCCAGCACTTCGTGCTCGAGCATCAGGACCACATGAGCGAGACCGAGCTCGCACGCCGCCTCGGCATCAGTCGCAAGAACCTCTGGGAGCGACGCCAGCGCCTGGGCATTCCACGTCGCAAGGGCCGCCGCAGCTCTCCCGCAAGCTGACGCTGGCGTACTGAATCCGGAGCGGCGCTGGAGCACGGAAGTCACTGCACTCAAGACCCTGCACTCAAGACCCTGCACTCAAGACCCTGCACTCAAGACCCTGCACTCAAGACCCTGCACCATGCGGGTGCCATCCCGAGCGGGCAACCCGCCTGCGCCGCCATCTTGCCTGCCACGAATCCACGCATCATCGCGGGCATCGCTAGACTTTAGTGTCGAAAAGCCTGCAAAAAATCCAGCTCAATCATTAGCTTGCAAGGCACTTCGTTAGACCTTCGCACCAATTGTTACCATCGACCCCAAATCATGACCCCAACCAGCGCACCAATGGGCACGTCAGGTAACACCTCGCACCTCTCTACACCTCACGTCTCAGCGACCTATGTCTAAATGACTGAATTGCTGGTTTTTTTTAAGCTGTGGCACATCCGATGCAATAACACGGTCAAGAAAAAGAACAACCGGAAATACGAAGCGCGCCCAACAACAACAAGAACGCGCAATGCTTCGAAAACCCTCGACACCAACAAGAACAATACCCGTCGAGCGCGTGACATTGATGATGAACCGCATGCCTCACTACATGAGTGGTGACAGGCAGGAGCCAAAACAAGAACAAACGGCCGCAGTTCATCATCCGCCGATCCAACAACAACAAGATATCGGCAGTCCGGAATCTACTGACCAGGACGCGACGAATCCGGCCTCGAGCACCAACAAGAACAACAGGCTCGACCCCGGATCACCCCCGAAACAACAACAACTCGCGGGGGGAGGCTACTCAGCCGTCGGTGAATGGAAGATTGTTTTGAATACGAGATGGTCACCGAACAGACAGCCAGACAACAACAACATGATCTGCAACACGAAGGATCTGTCTGCATTGATTTGTGACTGTGGTGCGTATTCAGGGCGATGCGCCATCACGAAAAAGAACATCCGCTCAAGGATGCGTGTACCCTACCTGCAAGGGAGACCGAGTGATCGGTCTCCCTTTTTCCTTGTCTGAGAGGTGATTTTCGCCTCGTCAGACGCCTTGAAGTGCAGAGTCGGCCCCTGGATGGCAGACCGGCGCTTTGCCAAGGTATCTGCCCTCGGCTACACTGGGCGGCCTGCCACGCACGAGTCGAATCGCTGCATGCTCAAAGGATTTACCCGCTTTCTACAACGCCCCGGTGACCGCTTGAAGACGCTTTTCAATGCAACTGACGCGCCCGCGGCCCCATTGCCCAGCCTGCGTGTGATACCGCGGGATGAGCATCCCGTGTCCCGCCGCCAGCTCAGCGAGAATGCGCTGAAGGTACTCTATCGCCTGCAAAGCGGTGGATATCAGGCCTATCTGGTCGGTGGCTGTATCCGTGATGCCCTGCTCGGACAACGCCCCAAGGACTTCGACGTGGCCACCAACGCCACGCCGGAACAGGTCCGCGAGCTGTTCCGCAATGCCCGCATCATCGGCCGTCGTTTCCGTATCGTGCACGTGCGCTTCGGTCGTGAGGTGATCGAGGTCACCACCTTCCGCGGCAAGCCGGCCGATAGCACGCCAAGCCAGCATACCCAGCAGTCGGAAGACGGCATGCTGCTGCGCGACAACGTCTTCGGCTCCATCGAGGAGGACGCGCTACGCCGCGACTTCACGATCAATGCCCTCTATTACGACGTGTCCGACTTCACGATCCACGACTGGGCCAATGGCGTACGCGACATCGAAGCGCGCATGATCCGCCTGATCGGTGATCCGGAAACACGCTATCGCGAAGATCCGGTGCGCATGCTGCGTGCCGTCCGCTTCGCCGGCAAGCTGGACTTTGACATCGAGGAGGCCACGGCCGAACCGATGTACGAACTGGCCCCGCTGCTGCTGCAGATTCCGCCGGCGCGCATGTTCGAGGAAGTGCTCAAGCTGTTCATGTCCGGCTATGCACTGGAAACCTTCCATCTCCTGCGTGAGTTTGGTCTGTTCCAGATGCTGTTCCCCGAGACGGAAGAGAGCTTCGCGCATTATCACTGGTCCATGCCGCTGATCGAGAAGGCACTGGCCAGCACGGACGATCGCATCCGCGAAGACAAGCCGGTCACGCCGGCCTTCCTGTATGCCGCCCTGCTGTGGCCGGGCGTCAAGGCGCGTACCGACCAGCTGATCGCCAGTGGCATGCCCGACATTCCGGCAGCCCACCAGGCAGCCCAGCAGGCGATCGCTCGCCAGCTCAACCATACCTCGATCCCGAAGCGCTTCAGCATTCCGATGCGCGAGATCTGGGACATGCAGGCCAAGTTGCCGCGTCGCCGTGGCAAACGCGCCTTCCAGACCCGTGAGCATCCGCGCTTCCGCGCCGCCTACGACTTCCTGCTGCTGCGCGAATTCGCCGGTGAAGTGAAGCCGGGGCTGGGCAAGTGGTGGACCGACTTCCAGGAAGTCGATGCTCGCACCCAGGTCACGATGATCGAAGGTGTCTCCGATGAAGGCCCCGCCGGCAGCAAGCCGGTCGGCACCAAGCGTCGCGGCAAGCGTCGGCGCAATGGCCGCGGCCAGGGCTAAGCAGTGGCTCGCCTGAGCCACTGCCGTCTCCACGCAGGAACTGTGCATGATTTCGACAGCCTTGATTGGCCTCGGTGCCAATCTTGACGATCCGCGCGCTCAACTGGAGCGCGCGCTTGAGGCTCTCGACCGGCTGCCGCTGACCCGCTGCACGCGACATTCTCGCCTGTATGCCAGCAAGCCGGTCGGCCCGCAGGACCAGCCCGACTTCGTCAACGCCGTCGCCGAGCTGACGACCCGCCTGTCTCCCCTCGCCCTGCTTGATCAACTGCAAGCCCTCGAACAGCAGCATCGTCGCGTGCGGCTGCGTCATTGGGGTCCTCGCACGTTGGATCTGGACCTGCTGCTCTTCAATGACAGCAGGATCTCGACATCGCGTCTCGTCGTGCCCCATCGCGAAATGCTCAAACGTGGTTTCGTGATGCGTCCGTTGGCTGACCTGCTGGGCCCGCAGCGCCTCAGCGTACTGGGCGAGGAAAATCTCGAAACACTGGCGTCTCGAGTTGAGGGCGATGACTTGCTCCCCCTCGGACCTCAGGAGTAGAGTTTCGCCATCTTGTTACCGTCGTGCCCACTTTGGCCTATGCGGTAACACTTTCTGGTAACACCGGCCCGTGTCGCCCGCAGTCCGCCCTCGGCGGCCTTCTCGCGATCGCGGCTGCTCGACGCCACGGGCAGCCGCGTCATACGCGCCGCAACGAGTAAGCGTCCCGATGAAAAACGTCACCCTGAGCACCCTGCGCCGCCTCAAGGCCGATGGTGAGACGTTCAGTTGCCTCACCGCCTACGATGCCACCTTTGCTCATCTTGCCAGCGATGCCGGTATTGAAGTGCTGCTGGTCGGCGACTCTCTCGGCATGGTCCTGCAGGGCCATACCAGTACCCTGCCCGTCACCATCGATGACATCTGCTACCACACCGCCGCCGTGGCACGTGGCAAGCAAGGCAGCCTGCTGATGGCCGACCTGCCCTTCATGAGCAATGCCAGCACCGACATCCTGCTCGATCATGCGGCGCGTCTGATGCGGGCCGGTGCCGAGATGGTCAAGGTCGAAGGCGAAGCCTGGCTGGCCGATGCCGTCACCGCGCTCGTCCAGCGTGGCGTGCCGGTCTGCGTGCATATGGGCCTCACACCCCAGCACGTGCATGCCTTCGGCGGCTACAAGGTACAGGGTCGCGACGAGGCACGTGCCGAGCAGATCATCGCCGATGCGCGCACGCTGGAAGCCGCGGGCGCCGCGATCATCCTGCTCGAATGCGTGCCGTCCGAGCTGGCCGCGCGCATTCGTGATGCCGTCGAGGTGCCGGTGATCGGCATCGGGGCCGGCGTGGACGTCGATGGCCAGATTCTGGTCATGCACGACATGCTCGATCTGACGCCCGGCCGCAAGCCGCGCTTCGTCAAGAATTTCATGAGTGATGCCGGCAGCGTGCAGGAGGCCTTCGCGGCCTACCACCAGGCGGTCAAGACGCGCAGCTTCCCGGCGCCGGAGCACGGCTTCTGATGAAAACCGTCTCCCAGATCAACGTCCTGCGCGAGCAACTCGCCCAGGCACGCCGCGATGGCCTGCGTATCGCGCTGGTGCCGACCATGGGCAACCTGCATGCCGGACACCTGTCACTGGTCCATGAAGCGCGTCGCCATGCCGACATGGTCGTCGCGAGCATCTTCGTCAATCCGCTGCAGTTCGGCCCCGGCGAAGACCTCGACAGCTATCCGCGCACCCTCGAAGCCGACCAGAATGCGCTGGCCGCAGAAGGATGTGACCTGCTGTTCGCCCCTTCGACGGCAGAACTCTACCCCGCCGGCCGCGACGGGCTGTGCAACGTGCAGGTGCCGGGTGTTTCCGAAGGCCTGTGCGGCGGCAATCGTCCGGGTCACTTCGATGGCGTCGCCACCGTCGTCAGCATCCTGTTCAATCTGGTACGTCCTGAAGTCGCCTGTTTCGGCGAGAAGGACTTCCAGCAGCTGGCCGTGATCCGCAAGCTCAACCGCGACCTGCACTTCGGCATCGAGATCATCGGCGTGCCCATCGTGCGTGCCGAGGATGGGCTGGCGCTGTCATCACGCAACGGCTACCTGAGTGAGCAGGAGCGCGCCATCGCGCCGCGTCTCAAGCAGTGCCTCGATGCCCTGAAGGCTCGCCTTGAGCAGGGCGTGGCGCGTGATGTGGCGCTGCGCGAGGCACTGGCCGCCATCAGCGAGAGCGGCTTCAAGCCGGACTACCTCGAGCTGCGCCGCGCGGCTGATCTGGGGGCGGTCGAGGATGACACACGCGAGGCGGTGATTCTGGTCGCCGCGCACCTGGGCCGTACGCGCCTGCTCGATAACCTGAAGGTCGCCTTGCCGGTGGCCTGATGCCTGATTAGACTGCGCCGCCTTGCACCCTGGCGTGGCACTGTCCGCCACGCCATACGCGCCAGGGCCCTGGTCCCAGGGCCTTGATCTGCGCCCGGCGGCGCTCAACTGGAGACATCCTGATGCAAGCCATCATGCTCAAGGCCAAGCTGCACATGGCCCGCGTGACTCACGCCGTCCTCAACTACGAGGGCTCCTGCGCCATCGATGGCGACCTGCTCGACATGGCAGGCATTCGTGAGTACGAACAGATCCAGATCTACAACGTGGACAACGGCAAGCGCTTCACCACCTATGCCATTCGCGGCGAAGAAGGCTCGAAGATCATTTCGGTGAACGGTGCCGCAGCCCACCAGGCCGACGTCGGCGACCGCGTGATCATCTGCGCCTTCGCCCATTACGCCGAGAGCGAACTGGACGCGCACAAGCCCTCCATGGTCTATCTGATGGAAGGCAACGAAGTCAGCCATACGGCCAACGCCATCCCGGTCCAGATGGCCTGAGCATCCCTTGCTGCCGGTTGCTCCACGTCCTGAAGGCTTGAGCTTTCAGGTATCGAGCCTTCCGCGAACGCTCCAACACGACGCCAGCCCCTGCCTGCCAGAGCGCTGGCGTCGTGCCGTCTGGACAGGCGATACGTATGGCTAAAGGCTGACACTGGAGATGCCCTTTGGCGATTGCCGCACCGCACAATACTGCCTTATGCTGGAATCTCACCTCAGCAGGACTGCGCCTCGCCCGCTTGATGGTATGGCCATAGTCGCAGCCAATTGACTCAGACAGTCTCGCAAGAGAACAGGAGCGTTCAGATGCAGGATGTGGTGATCGTAGCAGCCCGTCGTACCGCCGTAGGCGCCTTCGGTGGCAGCCTGGCTGGCATTTCCGCCGCGGATCTCGGCGCACATGTCATCAAGGATATCCTCGCCAGCACGGGTGTCAGTGGCGATCAGGTCGATGAAGTACTTCTGGGTCAGGTGCTGACAGCAGGATGCGGTCAGAACCCGGCACGTCAGGCGGTCATCAAGGCAGGCTTGCCGGAAGGCGTACCCGCCATGACCATCAACAAGGTCTGCGGGTCTGGCCTCAAGGCGCTGCACCTGGCCACCCAGGCCATCCGCTGCGGCGATGCCGAGCTGATTCTGGCCGGTGGGCAGGAAAACATGTCCCTGTCTCCGCACGTGCTACCCAACTCGCGTGACGGCAAGCGCATGGGCGACTGGAAGGCGATCGACTCCATGGTCCACGACGGTCTGTGGGATGCCTTCAATGACATCCACATGGGCATCACCGCCGAGAATCTGGCCGAGAAATACGAGATCACTCGTGAAGCCCAGGACGCCTTCGCGGCCGCTTCTCAGCAGAAGGCCTGCGCAGCCATTGAAGCTGGCCGCTTCAAGGGCCAGATCGTTCCGGTCGAGATCCCGCAGCGCAAGGGCGATCCGATCATCTTCGATACCGACGAGAACCCGCGTGCCGGCACCACGGCCGAAAAACTCGCGGGCATGCGCCCGGCCTTCAAGAAGGACGGCACCGTCACCGCCGGCAACGCCTCGGCGCTCAACGATGGCGCTGCCGTGGTCATGCTGTGCTCCGCCGACAAGGCACGCGAGCTGGGCCTGACGCCGCTGGCGACCATCAAGGCTTACTCCAACGCGGGTGTTGATCCGAAGATCATGGGCATCGGGCCGGCGCCGGCGACTCGCCTGTGCCTCAAGAAGGCTGGCTGGAGCCTGGAAGATCTCGATCTGATCGAAGCCAACGAAGCCTTCGCCGCCCAGGCCCTGTCGGTCAACAAGGAGCTGGGCTGGGATGTGGACAAGGTCAACGTCAATGGCGGCGCCATTGCCCTCGGCCACCCGATCGGCGCCTCCGGCTGCCGTGTGCTGGTCTCGCTGGTGCACGAGATGATCGAGCGTGATGCCAAGAAGGGTCTGGCGACCCTGTGCATCGGTGGCGGTCAGGGTGTCGCGCTGGCCATTGAACGCAGCTGATAGCTCACATATCTGCACCCCCGCCTGAAACCTCCCTGCTCGCGCAATCTTGAGCAGGGAGATATGCAAAAGCCCCCACCAGTGAACTGGCGGGGGCTTTTTCTTGCCCAAAGGGCTCACCTCTCATGCAGAGCAGGCAAGACCGGGGCGGGGACTATTCGCGATGATCGGTCAGTCCTGGGCGGCGGCCTCTTCAGCCTGAGCAGCGGCAAAGGCCGCCTTCTCTTCTTCGCTGATCTCTTTCAACGACAGCTTGACGCGATTGCGGTTGTCGATATCGAGCACCTTGACCACCACCTCATCGCCTTCGTTGAGGTAGTCGCGTACGTCATTGACCCGCTCCTCGACGATCTGCGAGATGTGCAGCAGACCATCGGTGCCCGGCATGAAGGTGATGAAGGCACCGAAATCGGCGATGCGTGCCACCTTGCCGGCGTAGAGCTTGCCGATCTCGGCCTCGGCAATGATGCCCTCCACGTACTTGGCAGCCGCCTGCGCCTGCGCCTTGTGCTCGGCATAGATGCGCACGCTGCCATCGTCGTCGAGATCGACATTGGCGCCGGTCTCTTCACAGATCTTGCGGATGGTGGAGCCGCCCTTGCCGATCACGTCACGTACCTTGCTGGGTGCGATCTTCAGCGACAGCATCGCCGGGGCATTGTCCGAGACTTCCTGGCGGCTGGCGGCCAGCACCTCATTCATCTGCGCGAGGATGGTCAGACGTGCCTCGAGGGCCTGCTCCAGTGCCTGCTCAAGAATCTCCTCGTCGATCCCTTCGATCTTGATGTCCATCTGCAGCGCGGTAACGCCTTCCGCGGTACCCGCGACCTTGAAGTCCATGTCGCCGAGGTGGTCCTCATCGCCGAGGATATCGGTCAGTATCGCGACGCCATTGGCGTCCTTGACCAACCCCATGGCGATACCCGCTACCGGTGCCTTGAGCGGCACACCGGCGTCCATCAGCGCGAGCGAAGCCCCACACACGGATGCCATCGAGCTCGAGCCATTGGATTCGGTGATCTCGGAGACGACGCGTATCGCGTAGGGGAAGGCCTGCAGCGACGGCAGCATGGATTCGATGCCCCGACGCGCCAGACGCCCATGACCGATCTCACGCCGCTTGGGCGCGCCGATGAAGCCCGTCTCGCCGACGCAGTAAGGCGGGAAGTTGTAGTGCAGCATGAAGCGGTCCTGCTTCTCGCCGGACAGCCCTTCGATCAGCTGTGAGTCGCGCGTGGTCCCCAGGGTGGCAGTGGCGATCGCCTGGGTCTCGCCGCGGGTGAACAGTGCCGAGCCATGTGCCTTGGGCAACACGCCCACCGCCATATCCAGCGGTCGCACGGTGCGCGTATCACGACCGTCGATACGCGGCTCACCGGCGATCACACGCTGACGCACGATACGCTTCTCTAGCGCCGCGAAGGCCGTGGCGACGGCCTCGACACTGAAGCGTGCATCATCCTCGGCGCCCAGCAGGTCGATGGCCTGCGCCTTGAGCGCCGACAGGCTGTCCTGACGCGCCATCTTGTCACTCAGGCGATAGGCATCACCGATCTGGGTGGCGAAGCTCTGCTCCAGCGCCTCGACCAGCACGCGGTCGAGCTTCTGCGGCACCCACGCCCATTTGGGACGATTGACCTTGGCGGCGAACGTCTCGATCCCCGTGATGGCCTTCTGCATCTCGTGATGACCATAGAGCACGGCGCCGAGCATCTCGTCTTCCAGCAGCTCCTGCGCTTCGGACTCGACCATCAACACGGCCTTCTCGGTGCCCGCCACCACCATGTCCAGCTCGGAATGCGCCAGTTCGCTGTAGCCGGGATTCAAAAAGTAGCCGCGCTGCTCGCTGAAGCCGACGCGCGCCGCGCCCACGGGGCCAGCGAAAGGCACCCCGGAGATGCAAAGCGCTGCAGAGGTGCCGAGCAATGCCGCGATGTCAGGGTCGACATTGCGTTCCGCCGACATCACCGTGCAGACCACCTGCACCTCGTTCATGAAGCCTTCGGGAAACAGCGGGCGCATCGGGCGGTCGATCAAGCGTGAGGTCAGGGTTTCCTTTTCGGTGGGACGCCCTTCGCGCTTGAGGAAGCCGCCGGGGATACGCCCCGCCGCGTAGGCCTTCTCCTGATAGTGGACCGACAACGGAAAGAAGGACTGGCCGGGTTTCGGCGACGCCTTGGCCACCACGGTGCACAACACCGAGGTATTGCCCATGGTCACCATCACGCTACCGGTCGCCTGACGCGCGATGCGGCCGGTCTCGAGGGTGATGGTGTCATTACCGTACTGGAAGCTGTGCGTTACCGGGTTCACGGCGCATGTCCTTTAATCTGATAGTCATCGATGCCAGGCGCTCATGGTAAAGCGCACCATAGGCAATGAAAAGCGGGTTGATCCCACGCGACAAGCGGGCTGCAGCGCGAGTCGAGCCTCTGATCTGAAGCCCGGATCACCTCGGTATCAGGCACAAAAAAACCGACACCGCCCGCAGGCAGTGTCGGTTTTCCTGTGCCCACCGGGGGCCCGCCATGCACCGAAGTGCATGGCGGCAACATCGCTGATCAGCGACGCAGACCCAGACGCTGGATCAGAGCGGTGTAACGCTCGAAGTCCTTGCGCTTGAGGTAGTCAAGCAGCTTGCGGCGCTGGTTGACCATGCGGATCAGACCACGACGGGAGTGGTGATCCTGCTTGTTGGCCTTGAAGTGACCCTGCAGGCCATCAATGTTGGCGCTCAGCAGAGCAACCTGAACTTCCGGGGAACCGGTGTCGTTCTCGCCACGGCCGAATTCGGTAACGATCTCAGCCTTCTTCTCAGCGGTAAGTGCCATCTGTCTCTCCAGTAAGCAATATGCTTGATAGATTAGAAATGTCGAAGACCACGCATATTTGCAGTCTTCATGCGGCTTGCGGCGAGGCCGCAATCAGCTCACCCAGCCGCCGCCTCGACGGCAGAACTGAGCAGTCGGCGAGGAGCGATGACGCCCTCCGCCGCAATCCGGACCAGCCCGAGCAACTGCTGGTCCTGATACACACGAGCCAGGGAGTCCACTTCCAGCGACCCTGTCGTCGTTTCAGCCTGTTGACCACGCAATATCATCCGCGCCATCTCGGCAGTGATGTCGAGACGCGGGAGATGATCGAGCAGGATGTCGACAGGTAACAGGACGCCTTCACGTGCCTGCTGGTCAGCCAGCGCCTCGAGGCGCTCGAAATCCAGCATGGCATCACCCGTGAACGGGCCTGTCTTGAGACGACGCAGTGCCGTGAGGTGGGCTCCACAGCCCAGCGCCTCGCCGATATCCTCGGCCAGACTGCGTATGTAGGTACCCTTACTGACCGCCACTTCGATCTCGATGCCATCGGAGTGCCGCGCAAGAAGCGCCATATTGTAGATGGTAACGCGACGGACTGCACGCTCGATTTCAATCCCCTGGCGCGCCAGCTCATAGAGCGGACGTCCCTGGTGCTTGAGCGCGGAGTACATCGGCGGTACCTGATCTATTTCGCCACGGAACCTGTCCAGCACCGCGTCCAACCTGGCCTGCGCAAGCTCGGGAATCTCCCGCTCGCGAATCACCGTGCCTTCCGCATCACCGGTATCGGTGACCTGGCCAAACTTGATCCGTGCCCGATAGACCTTGTCTGCCTCGAGAAGATGCGAGGAGAACTTGGTCGCTTCCCCGAAGCAGACCGGCAACAAGCCGGTCGCCATCGGGTCGAGCGTGCCGGTATGACCGGCCTTCTGCGCCTGGTAGAGGCGGCGAGCCTTCTGAAGCGCATAGTTGCTGGACATGCCCTTGGGCTTGTCCAGCAACAGAACGCCATCGATCGGCAAGCCGCGACGACGACGCGCCATCAGGCGTCCGGCGTGGTGCCCGGGGCACCATCTTCGCTGTCGTCATCACCACGTTCTGCACTGCGCTTGCGGTCGTCGGCGACCGCCGTATTGATCAGTGAAGACAGGTGATGGCCACGAACGACGCTCTCATCGTAATGAAAGCGCAATTCCGGCACGTGGCGCAGCTGAATGGTGCGCGCCAGCTGGGAGCGCAGGAAACCTGCCGCGCGCTTGAGCACGGCGAGGTTTTCCTTGATGCGTTCCGGGCTGTCGTCACCCAGCAGGGTCACGTAGACATCGGAGTAGGACAGGTCGCGGCTGACCTTGGCGGCGCTGACCGTCAGCATGCCAAGGCGCGGGTCCTTGACCTCACGCTGAATCAGCAGCGCGAGCTCTTGCTGGATCTGGTCCGCCACGCGGTCAGTACGGCTGTATTCACGCATCCGTGATCTCTCCTTGCAGGGGCGCTATCAGAGCGTGCGCTCGACCTGGATCTGGTCGAACACCTCGATCTTGTCGCCAACCTGCACGTCGTTGTAGTTCTTGACGCCGATACCACATTCCATGCCGTTGCGGACTTCGTTGACGTCATCCTTGAAGCGACGCAGGGATTCCAGCTCGCCTTCATAGATGACCACGTTGTCACGCAGCACGCGGATGCGCTTGGAGCGGTACATGTTGCCTTCGACAACCATACAACCGGCGATCGCGCCGATCTTCGGTGCCTTGAAGACATCGCGCACTTCGGCAACACCGACGATCTGCTCGCGGAATTCCGGTGCCAGCATGCCAGTCATGGCCAGCTTGACCTCGTCGATCAGCTGGTAGATGACGCTGTAGTAGCGCAGATCCAGACCTTCACGCTCGACGATCTCACGCGCGGAGGCGTCAGCACGGACGTTGAAGCCGACCAGGATCGCTTCGGAAGCGAGTGCCAAGTTGGCATCGGTACCGGTGATACCACCGACACCGGAAGAGACCACGGCCACCTTGACTTCTTCGGTGGAGAGTTCTTCCAGCGCGCCACGGATGGCTTCCAGAGACCCCTGCACGTCGGCCTTGAGGACGACGTTGACCTTGGCGACTTCGTCCTGACCCATCTGGGAGAACATGTTCTCCAGCTTGGCCTTCTGCTGACGCGCCAGACGCACTTCGCGGTACTTGCCCTGACGGAAGTTGGCGACTTCACGTGCCTTCTTCTCATCCGGGACCACGGTGAACTCTTCACCGGCGTCCGGCGTGCCACCCAGACCCTGGATCTCGACCGGCATGGCCGGACCCGCGGAATCGACCTGCTTGCCGAGTTCGTTGATCAGTGCACGCACACGGCCGTAATGCAGACCGGCGAGGACGATATCGCCCTTCTTCAGCGTACCGTTCTGGACCAGCACGGTCGCGACCGGACCACGGCCCTTGTCGAGACGGGACTCGACCACGACGCCTTTACCCGGCGCGGACGGCACGGCCTGAAGCTCGAGAACTTCGGAAACCAGCAGGACACCTTCGAGCAGCGCGTCGATGTTCTCGCCAGTCTTGGCGGAAACGTGGACGAACTGGGTATCACCACCCCATTCCTCGGAGATGACACCGTGCTGGGACAGCTCATTCTTGACGCGGTCCGGATCAGCACCCGGCTTGTCGATCTTGTTCACCGCCACGACCATCGGGACACCCGCGGCCTTGGAGTGCTCGACAGCCTCGATGGTCTGCGGCATCACGCCATCATCGGCAGCCACCACCAGGATGACGACGTCGGTCGCCTTGGCACCACGAGCACGCATGGCGGTGAACGCCGCGTGGCCCGGGGTATCCAGGAAGGTGATGTCACCGTTGTCGTGTTCGACGTGGTAGGCACCGATGTGCTGGGTGATACCACCCGCTTCACCTGTGGCGACCTTGGTGCGGCGGATGTAATCCAGCAGCGAGGTCTTGCCGTGGTCAACGTGACCCATGACGGTAACGACCGGCGCGCGGGTGATCTGCTCACCTTCGTAGGAGATGCCTTCGAGAACGGCTGTCTCGAGTGCGTCATCCTTGATCAGCTTGGGCGTGTGGCCCATTTCCTCGACCACGATGGTCGCGGTTTCCTGATCGATCGTCTGGTTGATGGTGACCGCAGCGCCCATGTTGAACATGGTCTTGATCACTTCAGACGCCTTGACGGCCATCTTGTCAGCGAGGTCTGCCACTGAGATGGACTCAGGGATGGAGACTTCACGGACGAAGGTCTGGACCGGCTTCGGCGGCTGACGGTTGGCATCACGGCCACCACGACGACCACCGCGACGCTCGGCGCGCTTGACCTTCTTGGCCCCGCCACGCTTGCGTTCGCTACGGTCTTCACGGGCTTCGCGACGATCACGTGATTCATCACGCGGCGCAGCCTTGGCGCGACGCGGTGCATCACCACGCGGCTCCTTCGGCGGCGCGTTGACTTCCGGCGCAGCGTCGGCGGACGGTGCAGCGGCAGCAGCCGGTGCACTCTGACGCGGACGCTCTTCGCGACGGTTGTCATTGCCACGACGCTCTTCGCGCTGCGGTGCCGCAGCCGGCTTGTCCGCAACGGCAGCTGCCGGTGCAGCAGCGGCCGGTGCTTCTGCAGCCTGCTCTTCGCCCTCTTTGACGTAGGTACGCTTCTTGCGCACCTGCACCTCGATGGACTTGCCGCGACCGCTACCCGTGTTGATGCGAGACTTGGTCTTGCGGGTCAGGGTAATGCGGTTCTTGGGCGCTGCCGGAGCGGCGCCACCACCGTGGCTCTTGGTGAGGTGATCAAGCAGCTTCTGCTTGTCGACCTCAGAGACGGCGTCGTTCTCTGACTTGTGCTTCAGACCCGCTTCATGCATCTGTTCCAGTAGGCGGGCTGACTCGCGGCCCACCTTCTTGGCGAATTCTTTGACTGTCATTTCTGACATGTACGACCCTCCTGAGCCCGTGACCTAGTTACTGTTCGCTTGCGAACCAGGGCGCGCGGGCGGTCATGATCAACGCCGCTGCTCGCTCTTCGTCGACGCCTTCGATGTCTTTCAGATCATCGATGGCCTGCTCGGCAAGGTCTTCCATGGTGACGATACCCTTGCTGGCCAGGATGTATGCCAGATGACTCTCCATGCCTTCCATGTTGAGCAGGTCTTCGGCCGGCTGTGCGCCGTCCAGTTGCTCTTCAGTGGCGATGGCGAGATTCAGCAGTTCATCCTTGGCCCGAGCGCGCAGCTCCTCGACCAGATCCTGGTCAAAGCCCTCGACCTCGAGCATTTCCTCGAGCGGGACATAGGCGATTTCCTCGAGTGAGGTGAAGCCCTCGTCCACCAGGACACGGGCTAGATCCTCTTCGATCTCGAGATGAGTGATGAAATATTCGACAAAACTGTCGATTTCCTGCTCGCGCTTGCCCTCGGCTTCCGCCTCGGTCATGACGTTGAGCTGCCAACCGGTCAGCTCACTGGCCAGACGAACGTTCTGACCGCTGCGACCGATGGCCTGAGCCAGGTTGTCCGCAGCGACAGCGACATCCATGGAATGGGTGTCTTCGTCGACCAGAATGGAACCGACATCTGCCGGCGCCATGGCGTTGATGACGAGCTGGGCAGGATTGTCATCCCACAGGATGATATCCACGCGTTCGTTACGCAGTTCATTGGACACGGCCTGCACGCGTGAACCACGCATGCCGACGCAGGCACCGATCGGATCGATGCGCTTGTCGTTGCTCTTGACCGCGATCTTGGCGCGCGAGCCCGGATCACGGGCAGCACCCTTGATCTCGATCAGCTGCTCGGCGATTTCCGGGACTTCGATCTTGAACAACTCGATGATCAGCTCAGGACGCGTACGCGACAGAATCAGCTGAGAACCACGAGCATCCGCGTCGACTTTCCACAGCAGGGCACGCACCCGCTCGTTCAAGCGGTAGCGCTCGCCGTGAATCATCTCACCGCGCGGCAGGAAGCCTTCGGCGTTGTCGCCCAGATCGATGATGAGGCCATCACGTGTCGTCTTCTTGACGATACCCGCGACCAGCTCACCTTCACGCTCGGCGTAAAGGCGCACCACTTCCGCACGCTCGGCCTCGCGCACCTTCTGCACGATGACCTGCTTGGCGGTCTGTGCAGCGATACGACCGAACGCTTCGGATTCGATCTGCTTCTCGACCACGGCACCCAGCGCCAGCGGCTCTTCGCGCTGTTCGGCGATGCTGGCCTTGATCTCGTAGTCCGGCGTCTCGAACTCGTCGTCTTCGACGACGGTCCAGCGACGGTAGGTCGCGTAATCACCGGTGACACGATCGATCTTGACGCGGATATCCGCCTCTTCCTGATCGAAACGCTTGCGTGACGCCGAAGCCAATGCCGCTTCGACGGCTTCGAAAATCACATCCCGCGGCACGCCTTTCTCGTTGGAGATGGCGTCAACGACCAGCAGAATCTCTTTGCTCATGACTTTGCCTCGCCAGAAACCTGTCCTTGCGCATCGACCCGGGCTCGCAACGCGAGCGGTGTGCCGACAACGTCAGTTATTTGAACTGCGGCACAATGCGTGCCTGGTCGATGCTTTCAATGGGAAAGCAGTATTCTTCTTCATCGACCCGGATCACGACATCACCGTCTTCGGTGCCAGTCACCAGCCCCTGGAACTTGCGCTGGCCATCGAAAGCCTGGCGAAGTCGCAGTGCCACCACGTGACCGATGTAGCGCTCGTACTGGTCAAGCGTGAACAACGGACGATCCATGCCTGGAGACGAGACTTCAAGCTGGAACTGACCGGTAATGGGGTCTTCGACATCCAGTACGGCACCCACCTGACGACTGACGTTTGCGCAGTTGTCCACGGTAATGCCATCGGGATGGTCGATATAGATCACCAGACGGGACTGCTTGCCTTGGGAGAGATAGTCGATACCCCAGAGCTCGAAGCCCAGAGCAGAGACGACTGGATCGATAAGCGCGTTAAGCGCAGCGTCCTTGGTTGACACAGACGAGGCTCCTACAGCAGTTGCATCAGGCACCTGACCGGGAGTAGAGAAGAGAGCTAGGTGGCTGATTGGCACTGGTGCTAACAAAAAGCCCCTTCATAGGAAGGGGCCTTTCAAGAAACTTGGTAGCGGGGACCGGATTTGAACCGATGACCTTCGGGTTATGAGCCCGACGAGCTACCAGACTGCTCCACCCCGCAACAATAGTCGGACGATGGTAATGTCACCGAAAAAGGAGGTCAAGGAATGACGTCTTTCCAAGGTGGCAGAGTTGCGTCCAGACTGCCAATCGATCTAACAAGATGGTGCCGAAGGGGGGACTTGAACCCCCACGACCATAAGGTCACTACCCCCTCAAGATAGCGTGTCTACCAATTCCACCACTTCGGCACGGGGGCGGGTATCGCCTGAGACGTTACCCGGAAGAATTCAAAGTTAACGCCTTGAATTCCTTAGAGTGCTGGTTGGTCTGCGTTGCCGCTTTCCTCAAGCACTGGCGACGTATTCTCCACACTTTCCTCGGAGTCGTCAAGTGATGGCAGTGAATTTTTCTGCTGCTCGATCACGCTGGCATTCGGAATGCCCGCTTCGACTGACGGCTGGTTGGCGTTGGACGCGAACCAGGCCAGTGTCAGAGAGGTCGCGAAGAAGCCCGCGGCCAGAACACCCGTGAAGCGCGCGAGGAAGTTGCCGCTACCGCTGGACCCGAAAACGGTCTGGGAAGCACCACCGCCACCAAAGGCAGCGCCAGCTTCGGCCCCCTTGCCCTGCTGGAGAAGGACGAGCACGATCAGCGCGACCGCGAGTACCACATGGACCATCAGAACGGCTACTTGCATGAGATTCAACCTGCAGACTGGCAAATGGCTAGGAATTCGTCGATCTGGAGCGAGGCACCGCCCACGAGACCGCCGTCGATATCCGGCTGCGCAAGCAGCTCGGCGGCATTGGCAGCTTTCATGCTACCGCCGTACAACAATTGCATTGCCTCGGCGAGCGAGGCAGACCACTCGGCCAGGCGCGCGCGAATGGCCGCATGGACCTCCTGCGCCTGCTGTGGCGAAGCGGTGCGTCCGGTACCAATGGCCCAGACGGGCTCATAGGCGACAACCAGACGCGTGCGCGCATCAGCGGAGAGCGAGGAGAACACCGCCTCCAGCTGTCCCAGCACGACGCGCTCCGTGTCACCGGCTTCACGCTCCTCAAGCGTCTCACCGACGCACAGCACCGGTGTGAGGCCTGCAGCAAGCGCTGCCTCGACACGTGCCAGTACCGCCGCATCGTCTTCAGCATACAGGCTTCGACGCTCCGAGTGGCCGACCAGCACCATCGCGGCACCGACATCCTTGAGCATCTGACCCGCCACTTCGCCGGTAAAGGCACCCTCGCTCGCCGGGTTCAGCGTCTGCCCCGCCAGCGCCACGCTCACAGGCATGCTCGCGCGAGCGACGCTCAGATAAGGGAAAGGCACTGCCAGCGCCACCTGAATGCCCTGCGGCAGCGAAGCCGCCTGCAGGCCCCGGGCAAACTCATCGACCAGGGCAAGATCACCATTCATCTTCCAGTTTCCGGCAATCAGCGGTGTACGCATGTGCTTCTCCCTTGTGAGCAGTGCGAGGATGGTAATGGAGCCGCCCTTGACTGACAACCTTCGCGACCCCTGTCAAGCCCCGTGATCCGGCACGATCAGGCTCGGGGCAACTGCCATGAACGACAACAGGCGCACTCGGCGCCTGTTGTCGTTCTGTGCAACCCGCCCACTCGGCGACGTTAACCGTCGCCCCGGCGAGCTGTCCTGTCAGCGCATCACGCCGACATGCTGGATTCGACCGTCGCAGCGATCTGACCCGCCAGCGCATCGACATCGAAGTGCGGACGCCCTTCGACCATGACGCGAATCAGCGGTTCCGTGCCACTGGGACGCAGCAACACGCGACCTTCGTTGCCCAGCGTCTGCTCCACTTCGACCACCGCAGCCTGCACGGCATCCGCCGCCATCAGCGCCTTGTTGTCGCAGCCCGGCGCCAGACGCACATTGATCAGCGCTTGAGGGGCCTTTTCGAAGCCGACCAGCAATTCGCTGAGTGAGCATTCTTCGCGCGCCATGATCGCCAGCACCTGCAGCGCCGAGACGATGCCATCACCGGTGCTCTGGATATGGCTGCAGACGATGTGACCGGAGGATTCGCCACCCAGCTGCCAGCCATTGGCCTCCAGACGCTCGATGACATAGCGGTCACCGACCTTGGCGCGCTCGAAGGGAATTCCCAGGCCTTCCAACGCAGCTGCCAGACCGAAGTTGGACATCAGAGTGCCGACGACACCACCACCCAGCACACCGCGCTCGTGACGATCACGCGCGATCATGTAGAGGATGTCATCGCCATCGATGACCCGGCCATCGGCATCGACCAGGATCAGGCGGTCACCATCACCATCGAAGGCCACACCGAGATCGGCGCCCTGCTCGATGACGGCCGCGCGCAGCGCCTGCGGGTGCGTGGAGCCGACACCCTGATTGATGTTGAGGCCATCCGGCTCGCCCCCGATGACGCTGACCTTGGCACCCAGCTCGCGGAAGACGTTTGGCGCGATGTGATAGGTCGCACCATGCGCGCAATCCAGCACCACCTTCATGCCGTGAAGGCCCAGGCGACCCGGCAGCGTGGACTTGCAGAATTCGATATAGCGGCCGGCCGCATCCTGGATGCGTGACGCCTTGCCCAGGCTGTCCGGGCCGACGATCACGATGTCGCGGTCCAGCTCGGCTTCGATCTCGGCTTCCAGCGCATCATCCAGCTTGGTGCCGGCAGCGGAGAAGAACTTGATGCCGTTGTCCGGATAGGCGTTGTGGGAGGCCGAGATGACGATGCCGGCATCGGCGCGGAAGGTGCGCGTCAGATAGGCGATCCCCGGCGTCGGCATCGGGCCGAGCAGGGAAACATCGACGCCCGCTGCCGAAAGGCCGGACTCGAGCGCGGATTCGAACATGTAGCCCGAGATGCGCGTATCCTTGCCGATCAATACCTTGCCGCGGCCGTGACGGGCAAATACCCGTCCCGCCGCCCAGCCCAGCTTGAGCATGAAGTCTGGCGTGATAGGGAATTCCCCCACCGTGCCGCGAATGCCATCCGTACCAAAATAACGTCGACTCATCGTATCGTGCCTTCCTGTAGCACGGCCCATGCCATGTCGACAGCGTCGACAGTCGGGGCCACGTCGTGAACGCGAAACAGCCTGGCCCCGTCACGAACGGCCAGGGCCGTCAGTGCCAGGTTACCAGCCAAGCGATCCTCCACCGCGCGCCCGAGGGCATTGCCGATCATGCTCTTGCGTGACGTGCCGATCAGCAGCGGGAGGTTGAATTCATGTAACTGCGCCATGCGGTGATACAGGCGCAGATTGTCTTGCAGTGACTTGCCGAAGCCGAAGCCGGGGTCCAGCAGCAGTCGCTCACGCGCGATACCCGCCGCCCCACAGGCCGCGATACGCTCTGCCAGAAACGTCCGGACTTCCTGCTCGATGGACTGAGCGTAATGCGTATCCTGCTGCATGGTGTCCGGCTCGCCGCGCATGTGCATCAGACAGACAGGCAGCCCGCTGTCAGCGGCCGCCTCGAGCGCGCCGTCTCGATTCAGCGCACGCACGTCATTGATCATGCCTGCCCCCAGCCGTGCGGTTTCGCGCATGACGTGCGGGTTGCTGGTATCGATGCTCACCAACGCGCCCAGCTCGCTCACCAGCCGCTCCACCACCGGGCAGACCCGCTCAAGCTCTTCTTCGGTACTGACCGGCGTCGCCCCGGGTCGTGTCGACTCACCGCCGACATCGATCATCGCGGCACCATCGGCCAGCATCTGCTCGGCATTGCGCAGCGCGGCGTCCAGGGTCGCGCTGCGACCGCCATCCGAGAAGGAGTCCGGCGTCACGTTGAGAATCCCCATCACCCGCGGACGCGAGAGATCGAGAAGGTGTCCGGCGCACTCCAATGACATCAGATGACCCACTCGAGGCTCGAGAGGCGTACTCAAGGCAGAATTCGTCATGGCATACCATGCAGGCGAGAGGGGGGACGAAGGTGTCTTCGCAGCCCGGTCAGAAATGATTGCGCACCACTTTAAAGAGCCAGATCATGGCGCGCAAGGCGTGGAATGGCCGCCACACGGGGCGTCAGCAGATGGCAACGCCATTGGCTCAGGCCTTTCACCCCGCGCTCATCACGGCGCTGACAATGCCCGTGCAGAGACATGAGTCAACGCCGCCACGCCACGGCGTAGGCCACTCATCAGCAGCACCTTAACTTTACCAACGTCATTGCTGCAGCGGTTCAAACCACCATTGCTGCAGACAAGAAAACGCCCAACTGGCAAGCCAGTCGGGCGTTCTTCCTTTCAGAGGCGCAGACGTCGCATGTGATATCGGGCGCCCCTTATGCCTACATTGGGCCTAGTTCAGGCCTAGATCAGGCGTACATCAATGACCGCTCGGACCACCCAGCGGATCAGACGGGCGACGGCGATTGCCGTCGTCGTCTTCACTGCCATCAGCGTCATCATCGGCCTTGGGAGCTTCCGGCGCTTCCGCCTTCGGAGTGTCGGCAACCGGGGCCACCAGGCCACCGTCACCACCGCTTGCCGGGCCACCCCAGTCCTTCGGCGGACGCGGCGTACGGCCGGCCATGATGTCCGCCAGCTGCTCGGCATCGATGGTCTCATAGGTCATCAGCGCTTCGGTCATCGCATCCAGCTTGTCGCGATTCTCTTCCAGGATCTGCTGCGCCTTGGCGTAGCACTCGTCGATGATACGACGCACTTCCTTGTCGAGACGCGAGGTGGTGTCACCAGACTTCAGCTTGCCGCCACCCTGACCCGGGCCACCGAGGAACTGATGGGACTCGTCCTCATCGTACATGATCGGGCCCATCTCGCTTGAGAGCCCCCACTTGGCGACCATGTTGTGGGCAAGTTCGGTTGCACGCTTGATGTCATTGGAGGCGCCGGTGGTGACACCGTTCGGCCCCAGCGTCATCTCTTCAGCGATACGACCGCCGAACAGCGAGCAGATCTGGCTGATGATCTGCTGACGCGAGTAGCTGTAGCGATCCTCCTCCGGCAGGAACATCGTCACACCCAGCGCGCGGCCGCGCGGAATGATCGACACCTTGTAGACCGGATCATGCTCGGGCATCACCAGGCCGATGATGGCGTGGCCAGACTCGTGATAGGCCGTGTTGCGCTTCTCCTTCTCGGACATGACCATCGATTTGCGCTCGGCGCCCATCATGATCTTGTCCTTGGCCAGCTCGAGCTCTTCCATGCCGACCAGACGCTTGTTGCGACGCGCGGCAAACAGGGCGGCTTCATTGACCAGGTTGGCGAGATCTGCACCGGAGAAGCCCGGCGTACCACGTGCAATGTTGACCGGCACGACGTCGTCGCCCATCGGCACCTTGCGCAGGTGAACGCCAAGGATGTGTTCGCGACCACGGATATCCGGCAGACCCACCATGACCTGACGGTCGAAGCGACCAGGACGCAGCAGTGCGGGGTCAAGCACGTCAGGACGGTTGGTCGCGGCGATGACGATGATGCCGTCATTCGCCTCGAAGCCATCCATCTCGACCAGCAGCTGGTTCAGTGTCTGCTCACGTTCATCGTGACCACCGCCCATGCCGGAACCACGATGACGACCGACGGCGTCGATCTCATCGATGAAGATGATGCACGGCGCCTGCTTCTTGGCCTGCTCGAACATGTCACGCACACGGGACGCACCGACACCGACGAACATCTCGACGAAGTCAGAACCGGAGATGCTGAAGAACGGCACCTTGGCTTCGCCGGCGATCGCCTTGGCGAGCAGGGTCTTGCCGGTACCCGGCGGGCCCACCATCAGGACACCGCGCGGAATCTGACCGCCAAGACGCTGGAACTTGCTGGGGTCCTTGAGGAAGTCGACCAGCTCCTCGACTTCTTCCTTCGCTTCGTCACAGCCCGCGACGTCGCTGAAGGTGGTCTTGATCTGGTCCTGGCTCAACAGCTTGGCCTTGGACTTGCCGAAGCTCATCGGGCCACCCTTGCCGGCACCGCCGCCCTGCATCTGGCGCATGAAGAACATGAAGATGGCCAGAATGATCAGAATCGGGAAGCTGGCGATCAACAGGCGTGTCCACAGCGACTGCTGCTCAGGCTTCTTGCCGATGACCTCCACCTTGTTGGCAAGCAGGTCATCCATCAGCTTGGGATCGGACGCCGCCGGCCGGATGGTGGTGAAGCTGGAGCCGTCGGCCCGCTCACCCTCAATGGTGTAACCATCGATGGTCACACTCTTGATCCGGTCGTTCTGCACCTGCTGGACGAACTGTGAATAGTTCATCGCCTGCGGCGAGGTATCGACGCTGAAGTTGTTGAACACCGTCAGCAGCACTGCTGCGATGATCAACCAGAGAATCAGGTTCTTCGCCATGTCGTTCAAGGGGACACCCTCATTGCATGAATCTGTCTTGGCATGCCGTGAATACTCCGACTGCCGTCTTGTGGTGGCCTGCCATGCTATCTGATCGTGCCTGCGGGGTATCAAGTCAGCGCAACGCGCCACTTCGCCTACCGAGTCACTCAAAGCTTGCCGTGCATTGTGCTACTTGCCTGCCAGTATCGATAAGGCATTGAAACCCACCGAACTGTCACCGGCCCATCGTACTCAAGACCCAATGATATCGACACTACACCAGATGGGGGCTGGCAACCATTGCTTAAAGCCCGACAATGGACTATTGCGCCGATAGACAGCCTGCATCAGCCAGCGCCTGCGACTCGCCCGGACACATTGGCGCCAGTCTAGGGGAGCATCGCATGGCTCGCCTTAACCCGCGATGAAGCATGCGACCCGCAACGTGGAAATCTCGCCACCGCGAGCCAGTGCCTGCCGCGCGCAGCGGCATGCAAGAACACCGACCGTCAGCCCTTGAAACCCTGACCGAGCAGATAGACTTCGCGTGAGCGTGCACGCGACGCTTCCGGCTTGCGGGTCACGACCTTCTTGAAGCTGCCACGCATGTCCTTCAGATAGGCATCGAAGCCCTCGCCCTGGAAGACCTTGACCAGGAAATTGCCGCCCGGCTTGAGGGTCTGACGCGCCAGATCCAGCGCCAGCTCGACCAGATACATGCCGGCAGGTTGATCGATTGCGCTCATGCCGCTCATGTTGGGCGCCATGTCGGAGATGACGAGGTCTACCGGGCGGTCACCGAGGGTAGCCAGAATCTGGTTCAACACGGCCTCTTCGGTGAAGTCGCCCTGAATGAAGTCGACACCGGCCAGAGCGTCCATCTCGAGAATGTCGGAGGCGATGACCACGCCCTCCATGCCGACGCGGTCAGCGGCGATCTGGCTCCAGCCACCGGGGGCTGCGCCGAGGTCGATGACGGTGGCACCCGGCTTGAGCAGGCGGTCCTTGTCATCGATTTCAATCAACTTGTAGCTGGCACGGGAACGATAACCATCGGCCCAGCTGCGCTGGACATAGGCGTCATCAAAGTGTTCCTTCATCCAGCCAGCACTGCTCTTGCTGGGGTGAGCCACGTTGTCACCTGGAATGTCGGGGAAAAATCGAATACTGGCGGGAGATCGCGCGGGGAATAACGACGACACGAAAGGCGTGGCAGCTTGCGCACGGGTCGTGTCATGAGCGTCGTCATGGAGTAGAATGGCGGGTCCTGCGCGCGGTTCCGCCCGTGGGCACAGACATTGCCTGCGCAACAGACGGGTTCACACCCCTGGATTTCAAGCCCTGGAGTCGACCCTGTCTTTCGCTACGCTCCCCGCTCCCATCGGACGCCAACAGGGAAACTTTACGATACCATGAGCTTGTCACAGTCACAAAAGAAAGCATTTCGCAGCATCGGGCACCATCTTGACCCGATCGTCACCGTCTCGGAAAACGGCCTTTCCGAAGGCGTCGTGACCGAACTGGAGCGCGCACTGCACGATCACGAACTGATCAAGCTGAAGCTGGCGATCAACGATCGCGAAGCCCGCGGCGAGGTGGCTCGCCACCTGTGCAGCGAAACCGGTGCGACCCTGATCCAGAGCATCGGCAAGATCGCCCTGCTGTATCGCCGCAACCCGCAGGCCAAGCCGAAGCTGTCGAACGTACAACGCTTCAGCGAGAAGTAAGCCGCCGGGCCCAGGCCTGACGAGGCTCACCTCGCACGCCACGCCTGTCGCAGACAGAAACGCCGCCCTCATCGAGGGCGGCGTTTCCGTTTTCTGTTGCTGACAATCACGACCTGACGCGCTGATTCAGCTCGAAGGTGATGTCGTCCAGCGCCCGCTGGGTGACCTGATGACGCTTGAGTGTCGTCTGTCTGGACTCCCCCTCACCGTTGCCGGCATCGCGATACTTGATGATCAGCGTCTTCTTGTCGAAGGTGAAATCCTCGATCAGCTCATAATCGATCTTGCGACACCCCATGAGTGGTGACGGCCGCAGATAAAGCGACTGATTGCCGAAGTGCGCCAGCGGCACCACCAGGTGGAAAACTCCCCTCGCCAACAGGGCACTCCCCAGGACCAATGACGGCGTCAACAGCGCCGAGTCCCCGGTGTACCGATAGGCAAACGACTGGGAGACCACATATGCCACCCCGAACAGCATGAACCCGAGCACCATGAAGATGGCCACCATGGAGATTGCCATGACGCGCTTTTCCGGCTGACGTCCCTGTACTTCCATTACTCCCTCCCTGAAGGATTTCGTGCCCGCAGGCAAGAAAACAGCCCTGCCGGGATGACCGGCAGGGCTGTCACGACATCAGGATCTGACGAATCAGAGGCGATGCACTTCAGATGTGACGTGCTTCAGATGTGATGCACTTCGGAGATTTCATACTCCACATCGCCACCCGGGGTACGCACGACCACGACATCCCCTTCTTCCTTGCCGATCAGCGCTCGCGCGATCGGAGAGGTGACGGAGATCTTGCCGTCCTTAATGCTGGCTTCATCTTCGCCAACGATGCGATAGCGCACTTCGCTATCATCATCGAGGTTCATCAGGTCGACCGTGGTGCCGAAGATCACCTTGCCGGTCTTCGGCAACTTGGTGACATCGATCACCTGGGACATGGAGAGCTTGGACTCGATCTCCTGGATACGCCCCTCGATGAAACCCTGCTGTTCACGCGCGGCGTGGTACTCGGCATTCTCCTTGAGATCGCCGTGCTCACGGGCTTCCGCGATGTCAGCGATGACCCGGGGACGCTCAGTGCCCTTTAGGTGCTCGAGCTCCTTGCGAAGGCGATCTTCGCCCTCGACGGTCATCGGACTTCTACTCATATCATGACTCCTGCATGCATATCCTGGAGACGACGGACCTTGACGTCGTTGCCGTAGGCAAGCGCCATGCACACGGCATTGGCACCCGCCAGCGTCGTGGCGTAGGGCACCTTGTGCGCCAGCGCCGTGCGACGGATCACGGACGAGTCATTGATGGCCTGACGTCCCTCTGTGGTGTTGACGATATAGGCGATCTCGCCGTTCTTGATCATGTCGACGATATGCGGCCGCCCTTCGAACACCTTGTTGACGGGTTCAACCTCGAGGCCGGCAGCGGCGATCACCTCTGCCGTGCCACGGGTAGCACAAAGCGTAAAGCCTAATGTTACCAGAGAGCGGGCCACCTCGATAACGCCCGCCTTGTCGAACTCACGCACGGACAGGAAAGCCTTGCGATCGCCAGTCAGGGCCGGGATGGCTTCACCGGCACCCAGCTGCGCCTTGTAGAAGGCTTCCGCGAAGGTATCGCCGGAGCCCATCACTTCGCCGGTGGACTTCATTTCCGGCGACAGGATCGGGTCGACCCCCGGGAACTTGGCGAACGGCAGCACCGCTTCCTTCACACTGTAGAAGGTCGGCACGATTTCCTGGGTAAAGCCGATCTCTTCCAGGGTCTGGCCGGCCATGCAGCGCGCGGCGATCTGCGCCAGCGACTGGCCGATGCACTTGGAGACGAATGGCACGGTACGTGAAGCGCGCGGGTTGACCTCGATGACGTAGATCACGCCATCCTGCCAGGCCAGCTGCACGTTCATCAGGCCGACGACGTTGAGTTCCAGCGCCATGCGCTTGACCTGCTCGCGCATCTCTTCCTGGACGTCTGCCGGCAGCGAGTACGGCGGCAGTGCACACGCGGAATCACCGGAGTGGATACCGGCCTGCTCGATGTGCTGCATGATGGCGCCGATCACGACCTGCTTGCCGTCGGACACCGCGTCGATGTCGACCTCGATGGCCGCGTTCAGGAAGTGGTCCAGCAGCACCGGCGAGTCATTGGAGACCTTGACCGCGTGGGTCATGTAGTTCTCGAGCTCGGCGGCGGAGTAGACGATTTCCATCGCGCGGCCGCCCAGTACGTAGCTCGGGCGCACCACCAGCGGGTAGCCGATGACCTCGGCCTTGACGAAGGCCTCCTCGAAGCTGCGCGCGGTGGCGTTTTCCGGCTGGATGAGACCGAGCTTCTCGATCATCTGCTGGAAACGCTCGCGGTCTTCGGCGCGGTCGATGGCGTCCGGCGTGGTACCGATGATCGGCACACCGGCGGCTTCGAGCTCACGCGCCAGCTTCAGCGGCGTCTGACCACCGAACTGGACGATGACACCGACCGGCTGTTCCTTGTCGGCGATCTCCAGCACGTCTTCCAGGGTGACCGGCTCGAAGTAGAGGCGATCGGAAGTGTCGTAGTCGGTCGAGACCGTTTCCGGATTGCAGTTGACCATGATGGTCTCGTAGCCGTCCGCGCGCATGGCGAGGGAGGCGTGGACACAGCAATAGTCGAACTCGATGCCCTGGCCGATACGGTTCGGACCGCCACCCAGCACCATGATCTTCTTCTTGTCGCTGACTTCCGCCTCGCACTCTTCCTCATAGGTGGAGTACATGTAGGCGGTGTCGGACGCGAATTCGGCGGCACAGGTGTCGACGCGCTTGTAGACCGGACGGATGCCCTGCTTCTGACGGTGCTTGCGGAAGGCCTTCTCGGACACGCCCATCAGACGCGCCAGGCGCGCATCGCTGAAGCCCTTGCGCTTGAGACGGAACAGACGATCGGCGTCCATCTCGCCCAGCGAGCTTGCGGCCACTGCGCCTTCCTGAGCGATCAGGTCGGCCAGCTGCACCAGGTACCAGCGGTCGATGTTGGTGAGGCGGAAGATCTCTTCGATATCGAGACCGGCACGCATGGCATCGGCGATGTAGAAGATACGCTCGGCACCGGCAGCCTGCAGCTCGCCCTTGATACGCGCCATGTTCTCGTCGCTGAAGTTCTCGACGATCGGATCGAGACCATCAACGCCGGTCTCCATGCCACGCAGGGCCTTCTGCAGGGATTCCTGGAAGGTACGGCCGATGGCCATGACTTCGCCGACCGACTTCATCTGCGTGGTCAGGCGGTCATTGGCCTGCGGGAACTTCTCGAAGGTGAAGCGCGGAATCTTGGTGACGACGTAATCGATGGACGGCTCGAAGGACGCCGGCGTCTTGCCACCGGTGATATCGTTCTGCAGCTCGTCCAGGGTGTAGCCGACTGCCAGCTTGGCGGCGATCTTGGCGATCGGGAAACCGGTCGCCTTGGAAGCCAGCGCCGAGGAACGCGACACGCGCGGGTTCATCTCGATCACGACCATGCGACCAGTGTCCGGGCAGATGCCGAACTGGACGTTGGAACCGCCGGTCTCGACGCCGATCTCACGCAGAACGGCCAGCGATGCATCACGCATCAGCTGGTATTCCTTGTCGGTCAGGGTCTGGGCCGGGGCGACAGTGATGGAGTCGCCGGTGTGCACGCCCATCGGGTCGAAGTTCTCAATGGCACAGACGATGATGCAGTTGTCGTTCTTGTCACGAACGACCTCCATCTCATATTCCTTCCAGCCCAGCAGCGATTCGTCGATCAACAGCTCGCGGGTCGGCGACAGCTCGAAGCCGCGATGGCAGATCTCTTCGAATTCTTCACGGTTGTACGCCACGCCGCCGCCGGAGCCGCCCATGGTGAAGCTGGGACGGATGATGGACGGGAAGCCCAGCTCGGCCTGGATTTCCCAGGCCTCTTCCATGGAGTGCGCGACCTTGGCCTTCGGGCACGCCAGACCGATCTTCTTCATCGCCTTGTCGAAGCGATCACGGTCTTCGGCCTTGTCGATGGTGTCGGCGTTGGCACCGATCATCTCGACACCGTACTGCTCGAGCACGCCTTCGCGCTCCAGCGCCAGCGCACAGTTCAGCGCAGTCTGGCCGCCCATGGTCGGCAGGATGGCGTCCGGGCGCTCCTTCTCGATGATGCGCGCCACGGTTTCCCAGGTGATCGGCTCGATATAGGTCGCATCGGCCATCACCGGGTCGGTCATGATGGTTGCCGGGTTGGAGTTGACCAGGATGACCCGGTAACCCTCTTCACGCAGGGCCTTGCAGGCCTGTGCGCCGGAATAGTCGAACTCGCACGCCTGGCCGATGACGATGGGGCCGGCGCCGATGATCAGGATGCTGTTTAGGTCTGTACGTTTCGGCATGTCTCTTCCCGCAATGATCTGGTGACTGAACTCAACGATGGATCAGGCCCTCGGGCCTGCGCTCGGCTCAGCGTCGCGCGCGCATCATCTCGATGAAACGATCGAACAGCGGGGCGACGTCCTGCGGGCCGGGACTGGCTTCCGGGTGACCCTGGAAGCTGAAGGCCGGGCGGTCGGTGCGCTCGATGCCCTGCAGGCTACCGTCAAACAGCGACTTGTGCGTCGCGCGCAGGCTGCTCGGCATGCCCGCTTCATCCACTGCGAAGCCGTGGTTCTGGCTGGTGATCATCACCACACCGCTGTCGAGGTCCTGTACCGGGTGGTTGGCACCGTGATGACCGTGGCCCATCTTGACCGTGGTCGCGCCGGAGGCCAGTGCCAGCAGCTGGTGACCCAGGCAGATGCCGAAGACCGGCGTGTCGGTCTCGAGCACTTCACGAATCGCGGTGATGGCGTAGTCGCAGGGCTCGGGGTCGCCCGGGCCGTTGGACAGGAAGACGCCATCCGGGTTGAGCGCCAGCACCTCAGCGGCAGGCGTCTGAGCCGGCACGACGGTCAGGCGGCAGCCGCGGGATGCCAGCATGCGCAGGATGTTGTGCTTGACGCCGTAGTCGTAGGCGACCACGTGGAAGGGACGCTCGGACTCACGGGTATCAGCGTAGCCTTCGCCCAGTGTCCATTCGCCTTCGTGCCACTCGAACTGCTCGCTGCAGGAGGCTTCCTTGGCCAGGTCCATGCCCTTCAGACCCGGGAAGGCGCGTGCCGCTTCCAGCGCGCGTTCGACGGCATCATCACCCTGGGCATCTTCACCGGCGAGGATGGCACCGTTCAGGGAGCCCTTCTCGCGCAGGATGCGCGTCAGGCGACGCGTATCGATGTCAGCGATGCCGACGACATTCTCGTCGCGCAGGTACTGATCGAGGGAGCGAGTGGAACGGAAGTTGCTGGCCAGCAGCGGGAGGTCGCGGATGACCAGGCCGGCGGCCGCGACATGATCGGACTCGGTATCCTCGTCGTTGATGCCGGTATTGCCGATGTGCGGATACGTCAGAGTGACGATCTGTCGGGTGTAGGAGGGATCGGTCAGGATTTCCTGGTAGCCGGTCATGGCGGTGTTGAACACCACCTCGCCGCTGGTCTGCCCATCAGCACCGATGGCGCTGCCGTGAAATACACTGCCGTCTTCCAAGGCCAGTATCGCGGGTTTGATCAACGCAACGTCCTCCCCATAGTGTCCACTTTCCTGCCCGGAATCCGCGGTCGAACACCGGACATGCTGCTTGATTATCGTGCTCGGCATTCGCCGAGCCTGTGTCCCGCTGCCGACTTCTGCCGAGAGTCTGTCACTGGACAGACGTGCGCCAGAAGCGGCAAATTCAGGTTGCAAAAAAGCGGGACGAAACCGAAAAATCAGGTTTCATCCCGCTTGTTATCATTCTTCGGAATGCTGCTGGCCCGAGCGCTGCCAAAACGGCAACCAATAGGGCGGCCAAGAACGTGGCCAAATTGGGTAGAGATTACCGGAATCCTTGAGTGCTGACCACCCCGCGCATGCCCCGCCAACAGGCGACAAGGCCCACGATACGGTCGTTTCGTCGCTGCGGTCAGCTTGACGAAACCCTTGGCCAAGCCAGGACACTGCACACCGCTTGTAAAGCGAAGCAGTCCAGCGGCACAAGGCGGCCCTGGTGGCTCACACTTGCGCCGCATCCTGCCCACCGAGACAGCTTTCAAGAAATTCTCCTGAATGTCGCCAGACTGTCATCTCAGCGCTTCGCTCTCCATTTCGCTCCCCACGTTGCTCTCCACTTCGCTCACTTGAGCCCCAGCACATCCTGCATGTCATAACGGCCGACTTCACGCCCTGACAACCATTCGGCTGCACGTGCCGCGCCCTTGGCGAACGTCATGCGGCTGGACGCCTTGTGGGTGATCTCGATGCGCTCGCCTTCGGTGGCGAACATCACGGTGTGCTCACCGACGATGTCACCGGCACGCACGGTGGCGAAGCCGATTTCCTTGTCGGTACGCGGGCCGCACTGACCTTCACGCGCGAAGACACCGTGGGTGGCGAGGTCACGCCCGATGGCATGTGCCACGGCTTCGCCCATCGCCAGCGCCGTGCCGGAGGGGGCATCGACCTTGTGACGGTGGTGCGCCTCGATGATCTCGATGTCGTAGCCGGCATCGCCCAAGGCACGCGCGGCGGTCTCCAGCAGCTTGAGGGTCAGGTTGACGCCGGAACTCATGTTGGCCGCGAACACGAAGGGCACGCTGTCACGGTAGCCATCCAGCTGCTCGAGCTGCTCCGGCGTGAAACCGGTCGTGCCGATCACCATGCGCTTGCCGTGCTTGGCACACAGCGCCAGATTGGCCAGCGTCACTTGCGGTGCGGTGAAGTCGATCACCACATCGAAGTCATCCACCACGGCAGCCAGACTGTCGCTGGCGACCACGCCCAGACGGCCTTGACCCGCCAGCTCACCGATGTCGACGCCCGCCAGGGAGCTGCCGGATTCGACGATGCCCGCCGCCAGCGACAGACCTTCCACTGCACCGACGGCCTCGACCAACGTGCGTCCCATGCGTCCGGCGACGCCCATGATTGCGATACGGGTCATGCTGACTCCTGCCTGTTGTGGGTCTTGAGGGTGACAGCCCGCGAGAATGCCCCGAGCGTGCCACCGGTACTGTGCCGACGAGTATATCAGCCGCCTGCAGCGTTGGCTGACGTCATGTATTTGTGCCGGTTACGCGCTAGAGTAGCCTCGTACCAAGTTGTCTCCTGTTGATCGTCATTTTTCTCATCACTGCTCAGTCTCCGGAGTCAGCATGCCTGCACGCCAATCCATCGCCTCGCGCCGCTGGCGCATGCTTCAGACCATCGCTGCCACCACGGCGCTTGCCGGCCTGTTGAGCGCCTGCGGCGTTCACCCGCGCCCCTACACGCTGGCATCGCCGGAACAGAAGAGCGAGTTCCCGGAAATCCAGTGGTGCGGCACGCTCAGGTTGCCGGGCAAGTGGTTGGATGACACTCCCGTCGGTGGCCTGTCGGACATCGGCTGGGATCAGGACGAGTCACTGCTGTATGCCGTGTCGGACCGCGGCTGGCTGCATCGTCTGCGCCTCGCCTTCCGCCATGGTGAGTTGGTCGGGGCCAAGGCGCTCAATACCTACACCCTGCGCGACGAGACCGATGTCTCGCTGCGCGGCACCCTCAGTGACGCCGAAGGCCTGCAGCTGCTACGCGCGAACAATGACCGCCGCGGCGACTCCCGCCTGGTGATCAGCTTCGAGCAGCAGCCACGCGTCGAACACTTCCTGCCCAGCGGCCTTGCCGTCAATGAGCCCTTCACCCCGATGGGCGCGCGTGGTGCGGCACCCAACAACGGCATGGAAGCCCTGACCCTGCATCCGAAATACGGTCTGCTCGCCGGGCTGGAAGCCACGCCGGAGGGCATGAGCGAGGGCATGACGCGCATCTTCAGCCTCGATGACAAGCACGAGTGGAGCTACCCGCTGGCCAGCGATACCGGCTCGAGTCTGACCGCGATGGAGATGCTGCCCGATGGTGACATGCTGATGCTGGAGCGCGCCTTCTCGCCACCCTTCCCACTGGTGATCAGTCTGCGCCGCGCGCACCTCGGCGAACCCGGCACCCAGGCCGAGGTGCGCACCCTGGCACGCCTGTCGAGTGGCGATGGCTGGTCGCTGGACAACTTCGAAGGACTGACGCACCTGGAAGGCAATCGCTTCCTGATGATCTCGGATGACAATTTCAGCAGCTTCCAGACCACGCTGCTGAGCTGCTTTGCCGTCATCGAACCCGAGGCCTTCACGGCTGAAACGGCGCCGGAATAGTCGCATCCCGGACTGAGCTACCAGGCCTGAAACGCGAGAGCCCCGCACTCGATGAATCGAGTGCGGGGCTCTCTTGCATGAAGGCCATCCACGGGACTGGCCCGCGGACGGCAAGGCAGATGCCTAGGGCTTCATGTCTTCGAAGAACTTCTTCACGCCATCGAAGAAGCTGTTCTCCTTCGGTGAATGGCTCTTGCCGGTATCACCGAGGCTCTGCTGGAACTGACGCAGCAGCTCCTTCTGCTCTTCATTCAGGCTGACCGGGGTCTCGATGACCACCTTGCACAACAGGTCCCCGGCGGGGCCGCCGCGCACCGGCTTGACACCCTTGCCGCGCAGACGGAACAGCTTGCCGGTCTGGGTCTCGGCCGGAATCTTCAGCACGACACGTCCGTCGAGAGTAGGCACGTTGAGCTCGCCGCCCAGCGCCGCATCGACGAAGCTGATCGGCACTTCACACTGCAGGTGACGACCATCGCGCTTGAAGATATCGTGCTCGCGCAGGTTGACCTGCACATACAGATCACCTGACGGCCCGCCGTTGACACCGCCCTCGCCTTCGCCGTTCAGACGGATACGATCGCCGGTGTCGACGCCCGGCGGAATCTTGACCGAGAGGGTCTTGGATTCCTGGACGCGGCCTTCGCCGTGACACTTGCGACACGGCACGCTGATCTTCTCGCCACGACCGTGGCAGGTCGGACACGCCTGCTCGACCGCGAAGAAGCCCTGCTGCATGCGCACCTTGCCCATGCCATTGCAGGTCGGGCAGGTTTCCTTGCTGGAACCCGGCTCGGCACCATCGCCATCGCAGTGGCCACAGGCGGCCAGACGCGGCACGCGGATATCGACCGTGGTACCGGCAACCGCCGATTCCAGATCGAGATCCAGGTTGTAACGCAGGTCGCTGCCGCGCTGCGGAGCGTTCGGGTTGCGACGACCACCGCCGCCACCGAAGATGTCACCGAAGACATCGCCGAACACATCGCCGAAGCCGCCGGCACCACCACCGCCAAAGCCGCCGCCACCGAAGCCACCGCCGCCCTGACCATCGACACCGGCATGACCGAACTGGTCATAGGCGGCGCGCTTGTCAGCATCGGACAGCACTTCGTAGGCTTCAGAGACTTCACGGAACTTCTCGGCCGAAGTTTCATCATCCGGGTTACGGTCCGGGTGATGCTTCTGGGCCAGGCGTCGGTACGCCTTCTTGATGTCCTTGGTGTCGGCGCCACGCTCGACACCAAGCACTTCGTAATAATCACGCTTGGACATGGATCAGGTCCGCCTGGATTGCTGGCAGCCTGAGGCTGCCGGTCTGTTCTGGAATGCCGGTTGTCACCGGTGGCTTGCGGCCAGCGCAAGGCGCCACCGATGCAAACGACAACGCGGGACACCTTCACAAGGCTCCCGCGCTGTCATCAGACGTCGTTCAAGAAATCCCTCAGGACTTCTTGTCGTCGTTGACTTCCTCGTACTCGGCGTCAACCACGTCGTCGTCCTGCTTCTTGCCAGCCTGACCTTCGGCAGCCTGCTCACCCTGGGCGCCCTGCTCGGCGTAGAGCTTCTGCGCCAGGTTGCCGGACGCTTCGGTCAGTGCATCCAGCTTGGCCTGGATCGCATCCTTGTCGTCGCCTTTCAGGGCTTCTTCCAGCTCGGAGATCGCCGTCTCGATGGCTTCCTTCTCGCTGGCTTCGGCCTTGTCACCGGCTTCGGTCAGGGTCTTCTTGGTCGCGTGAATCATGCCGTCGGCCTGATTGCGCAGCTGGACCATTTCCTCGAACTTCTTGTCTTCGTCGGCGTTGGCTTCCGCGTCACGCACCATCTGTTCGATCTCTTCGTCGGACAGGCCGCCGGAAGACTTGATGACGATGGACTGTTCCTTGCCGGTCGCCTTGTCCTTGGCGGACACGTTCAGGATACCGTTGGCATCCAGGTCGAAGGCGACTTCGATCTGCGGCACGCCGCGCGGTGCCGGCGGAATGTCGGCCAGGTCGAAGCGACCCAGAGACTTGTTCTGCGCGGCCTGCTTGCGCTCACCCTGCAGGACGTGGATGGTCACCGCGCCCTGGTTGTCGTCAGCGGTGGAGAACACCTGAGACTTCTTGGTCGGGATGGTGGTGTTCTTCTCGATCAGCGGCGTCAGCACGCCACCCATGGTCTCGATACCAAGGGTCAGCGGCGTCACGTCCAGCAGCAGCACGTCCTTGACGTCGCCACCCAGCACGCCGCCCTGGATACCAGCACCGACAGCGACCGCTTCATCCGGGTTGACGTCCTTGCGCGCTTCCTTGCCGAAGAACTCGGCCACCTTGGACTGCACCAGCGGCATACGGGTCTGACCACCGACCAGGATGACGTCGTCGATCTCGGAGGCGGACAGGCCAGCGTCGGACAGTGCGGTCTGGCACGGCTTCAGAGAGCGTGCGACCAGGTCGTCGACCAGAGACTCGAGCTTGGAACGGGTCACCTTGACGTTCAGGTGCTTCGGACCGGTATTGTCAGCCGTGATGTACGGCAGGTTCACGTCGGTCTGCTGCGCGCTGGACAGCTCGATCTTGGCCTTCTCGGCGGCTTCCTTCAGACGCTGCATGGCGAGGTTGTCGCCGGACAGATCGATACCGCTGTCTGCCTTGAACTGGTCAACCAGGTAGTTGATCAGGTGCATGTCGAAATCTTCACCACCCAGGAAGGTGTCGCCGTTGGTGGCGAGCACTTCGAACTGGGTCTCACCGTCGACGTCGGCGACTTCGATGATGGAGATATCGAAGGTACCGCCGCCCAGGTCGTAGACCGCGATGGTCTTGTCGCCACGAGACTTGTCCATGCCGTAGGCGAGGGCTGCGGCAGTCGGCTCGTTGATGATGCGCTTGACGTCGAGACCCGCGATGCGGCCGGCGTCCTTGGTCGCCTGACGCTGGGAGTCGTTGAAGTAGGCCGGCACGGTGATGACGGCTTCGGTGACTTCTTCACCGAGGTAGTCTTCCGCAGTCTTCTTCATCTTCTTGAGGATTTCCGCACTGATCTGCGGCGGTGCCATCTTCTTGTCTTTCACCTGCACCCAGGCGTCGCCGTTGTCGGCTTCGACAATCTTGTACGGCACCATCTTGATGTCTTTCTGAACCACATCATCCTTGAACTTGCGACCGATCAGGCGCTTGACCGCGAAGAGAGTGTTCTCCGGGTTGGTCACTGCCTGACGCTTGGCCGACTGGCCGACCAGAATCTCGTTGTCGTCGGTGTAAGCGATGATGGACGGTGTGGTGCGACCGCCTTCAGCGTTTTCGATGACCTTGGTTTTCTCGCCGTCGAGCACTGCCACACAGGAGTTGGTAGTCCCCAAGTCAATACCGATGATGCGTCCCATAATCGTATACCTCGAATCTGTTGCTAGCCTGAAAGATAAGTCTGGATATCGGCACCTTGTGTCGGTGCCTGAACTTGTTTCTCTAGATGGGGTCGCGTGTCAGGGTTTCAAGACCCGGCCGGGCAAATTTTCCCGGGCCGGATCGCCCTGAGCCCCCCACAGGGCGCGATCCAACGCCGATCGGGCGTCGAGAGCGCGCAGGCCTCAGGAGGCCTTGCTGACTGCCACCATCGCCGGACGCACCAGGCGGCCATTGAGGGTGTAACCCTTCTGCATCACGTCGATGACGCTGTTCGGCTCCGCGTCCGGGGACGGCACCATGGCGACAGCCTGATGGTATTCCGGATCGAAGGGCTCGCCGTGCGGATCCAGCTGCTCGACGCCTGACTTGTTCAGGGCATCCAACTGCATTTTCAAGGTCATCTCGATGCCTTCGACGTGGGTCTTGGCCGCTTCGTCATCGGACATGGATTCCAGCGCCTTCTCGAGGGAATCCACCACCGGCAGCATTTCCTTGACGAACTTCTCCAGCGCGAACTTGCGCGCCTTCTCGGCGTCCTGCTCGGCACGACGGCGCGCGTTCTGCGCATCGGCAGCCGCACGCAGCGCCTGGTCCTTGGCTTCCTTGACGGCCTGCTCAAGCTCTTCGACCTGAGCGGCCAGCATCTCGGCCTCCGGGTTGTCCACCAGAGTGCCTTCGGCGCCGGTATCGTCGGCATCCAGTACGTTGTCGATCACTTCACCTTCCGGCGTTTCCGGCTGCGGCTCGGCATCGCGAGCGGCACGCTGAAGCTCTTCATCCATCGGGGTCTGCGGGTCCTGAGCCATGCTGATCTCCTGCGGGCCGACGTCTGTGCGCCATTGCCCTGATTCGTGGCCTGCTGAGTCTGTCGCGAAGCATCACGCGCACTGGGCTGACAGACAGGCCATGAGTTGCCTTGAGAGGCAGCAAGGCCAGGCCATTGCTGCCGACTGAAAGTGTCAGTGCCTCTATATGGGGACAGCACATCGCTTCTCAAGCCTTGCCGCGGGCTTTTCTCACCACTGAGTCCGGCATGGATTGAAGGCCACCCGAACGTGCTGTATAAAAAGCCATGTTCACTGTATAAACATACTGTATGGCGACACCGTAGCCCGCCCATCGAGTCCGGGTCCGCTGATGTTCTCCCAGCACGGCGTACGTCAAAGCCCCCTCGGAGGTAGTCATGCTGCTGCAACTCGCCATCCAAGATTTTGCCATCGTCGAAACGCTGGAACTCGATTTCCGCCGTGGCATGACCGCCATCACCGGCGAGACCGGTGCCGGCAAGTCCATCCTGCTCGGCGCCCTTGGCCTGTGCCTGGGCGAGCGCGCCGATGCCGGCAGCGTACGGCATGGCGCCGACCGCGCCGACCTCATCGCGCGTTTCGATATCAGTGACCTTGGCGACGCCCGTCAGTGGCTGGATGAGCGCGAACTGGGCAGCGATGACTGCCTGCTGCGTCGTGTCATCACTGCCAGCGGCCGCTCCAAGGCCTGGATCAACGGCACGCCCTGTACCATCGCCGACCTGCGCGAGCTGGGCGAGCACCTGATCGACATCCACTCCCAGCACGCCCACCACTCCCTGCTCAAGGAAGAGACGCATCTGCGTCAGCTCGACGAATATGCGGGCCTGGAGACTCAGGCTGCCCAGTTGCGCGAGGACTTCCGCCACTGGCAGGAGGCGCACCGGCGCCTCAAGCGCATGAGCAATGATGGCGATGAGGTGCGTGCACGTCGCCAGCTGCTGCGCTACCAGGTCGAGGAGCTCGATGAACTGGCGCTGTGCGAAGGGGAACTGGAAGCCCTGGAGCAGGAGCAGGAAACGCTGGCCAATGCCGAGCAGATTCTGGCCGAGGCGCAGTCCGCCGCCGAGTGCTGTGATCACGATGAAGAAGGTGCGTTGTCACGCCTCAATCAGGCCCTGGCCCGCCTGGCGCATCTGCCGGGCAACGAGCACGGCTCACTGGCCAGTGCGCTGGGCATGCTCGAGGAAGCGCGCATCCAGATAGAAGAAGCGGCGCGTGAGCTGCACCGCTTCGTGGAAGTCACCGAACTCGACCCCGAGCGCCTCGCCTTCGTCGATGAGCGCCTGAGCCGCATTCATCAGATCGCGCGCAAGCATCATGTGATGCCGGACGAGCTGCATGGCCTTCATCAGCGCCTGAGCGAAGAACTCGACGGCCTGGGTGGCGATGAGGAAGCCATTGAAGCCTTGCGCGAAGAAGTGGCTCAGCGTCGTGAGGCCTGGAAGGGGCTGGCGAGTGAAGTGAGCGCCAGACGCGCCACCGCCGCCCCGCAGCTGGCCAGCGACATCCAGGACCAGCTGGCCTTCCTTGGCATGGGCAAGGCCACCTTCGAGGTCGCCATCGAGGCGCGGGAGCGCCCGCAGCCGGAAGGCATGGAGCGTATCCACTTCCGCATCAGCGCCAACCCGGGCCAGCCGCCACGTGCGCTGGCCAAGGTCGCCTCCGGCGGTGAGCTGTCGCGTGTGTCGCTCGCCATCCAGGTCGTGGCCGCCAGCCGCTCGACCATCCCCAGCCTGGTCTTCGATGAAGTCGATGTCGGCATCTCCGGCGCCACCGCCGAGATCGTCGGCCAGCTGCTGCGTCGATTGGGCGACAAGGGCCAGGTGCTGACCGTCACGCACCTGCCGCAGGTCGCCGCACAGGCGCATCAGCACCTGCATATAGAGAAGCAGGCCGAGAAGGACACGACCCGCACCCATATGGCACTGCTGGATGAAAGCGGCCGCGTGCGCGAGCTGGCACGCATGCTGGGCGGCATCCACCTCTCCGAGCAGACCCTCGCCCATGCCCGCGAGATGCTCGGCGCTGCCGACAGCCGCCACTGAGCGCTGTCGTCAAAGTCGCCGTTCATGCACTGCCAGCGACGTCCATTCGTCCAATGATGCTCCTCAACAAGACGAACGCCAGAGTCATGGATCGAGAAAACATGAACGCCAGATACACGAACGGCCGCCCTCAGGGGCGGCCGTTCGTGTATCTGGCCGGAGAAGGCTCGCCGGCCACGTCATCCCTGACGCAACCCGCGTCAGCTATCGCTCTTGTCACCCTTGGGGCGCACGTAGAGCACTAGCGCATGTTCGACCAGCTCATAGCCGTGCTCCTCGACGATCTCGCGCTGACGGCGCTCGATCTCGGGATCACAGAACTCTATGATCTCGCCGCTGTCCAGACATACCATGTGGTCATGGTGTTCTTCCTGGGACAGTTCGAAGACGGCGTGACCGCCATCGAAGTTGTGACGCATCACCAGTCCCGCTGTTTCAAACTGGGTGAGCACACGATAAACCGTCGCCAGACCGACATCTTCGCCAGCCTCAAGCAACGCCTTGTACACGTCCTCGGCACTCAGGTGTCGATCCGTCGATTTCTCGAGGATCTGCAGGATCTTGACTCGCGGTAGGGTTACCTTGAGTCCCGCCTTGCGCAGTTCATGGTTCTGATCGGCCATGCTGGGGTACTCTTCGCAGTCGCTTGATGTATCAGGTATGATCGGCCAAGGCAAAACGATAGGGAATCTTCAGGGCAAATGCAAAACTTGATCAAAACAGTCGCCTTTTGCAGCGCCCTGTCGCTGCTCACCGGGTGCAGCTACTTCAGCGTCTACAAGCGCGACCTTCCTCAGGGCAACCTGATCAAGCCGGAAATGGTCGAGCAATTGAAGCCGGGCATGAGCCGCGAACAGGTCATCTACGTGATGGGCTCACCGCTGCTGACCGCCCCCTTCAGTGAGGATAGCTGGGATTACGTCTATCGCCTCAAGAAAGCGGATGGCGAAATCATCAACAAGCGCGTGACGTTGACCTTCGCAGGCGACTCACTCTCCAAAATCGACAAGAGTGGCGACATCGACCAGGAAACCGTCATCGTGCCGGACCTGGACATCGACCCTCGCGCGGCACAGCCTAACCGTGCTGAATCCAAGGCAGGCGCAGCCGACCTGCCTGAAGAGCGTTGATCACTGTCCTCTTCACTCAGTGACAAGCCAGAAAAACAGCGGGGCACCTCTCAAGGTGCCCCGCTGTTTTTGATGCTCACCTGCGCCTCGTCTCATTGACCGGCGCGAGCAGCCTTGTCGGCGCGCCGCTTGCGCGCAAGCTTGGGGTCGGTGATCAAGGCGCGATAGACCTCGACCCTATCCCCCGCGTCCAGCATATGCTCATCGGGCTTGCGCAGCGCCTTGCCGAAGATGCCCAGGTCCGCCTCGAGAAACACCTCGGCGGCAATCGTCGGAAAGTGCTGCTCCAGGCGCGCCATGCGCACGGCCTCGCGTGCCGTGGTGCCGGGGGCGACCGCCAGCGAGACGATCTTCTGCTTGTCGGGCAGCGCATAGGCCACCTCGACCGTGATTCTGTCTGTCATGTCTGCTCCTGTGCTCTCGCCACCTTTATATCACCTGCGCGGCGCTCCACCCTGGCCAACGGCCATGTGTCAGCGCTGGGTGTAGATCTGGTCAGCGCGGCGCGTGAAGGCCTCGACCATCTGAGCGGCGACCTGACTGAACAGCTTGCCGAACGCCATGCCCAGCAGGCGATTGCTGAACTCGAAGTCCATCTCCAGCGAGACCTTGCAGGCATCTTCGCCCAGCGGCGTGAACAGCCAGGTCCCCTGCAGACGCTTGAAGGGGCCATCGACCAGGTTCAGCTCAATCCGCTCGGGGGCATACAGGTCATTGCGCGTGACGAAGCTCTGCTGCATGCCTGCCTTGGACAGGGTGAGCCTGCCCTTGAGATGGTCCTCATCACGTTCCAGCAATTCCGCGTTGCTGCAGCCGGACAGGAATTCGGGATAACGCTCGAAATCATTGACCAGATCGAACATTGCCCGGGCCGAATGCCGCACCAGGGCAGACCGGTTGACCGTAGGCATCTAGCTCTCCGCTGACTTGGATACGCAGCATGCGTATCATGAACAATGGGCCGGCGCATGAAGTGCCGTCTGGCCTTGAATGGTAACACGCCTCCCCCCATCCAGAAGGATGTGCCATATCCACACTGGATGACGGCAGGCGCACACGACAAATGAGGCAACATGGGCAAGAAAAAGAAACCCGAACAGGGCGGCAACCTGATCGCCCAGAACAAGAAGGCACGCCACGAGTACCACATCGAGGAAACCTTCGAAGCGGGTCTGGTACTGGCAGGCTGGGAAGTGAAGGCGCTGCGCGCAGGCAAGGGCCAGCTGACCGACACCTATATCGTGATCAAGAATGCCGAAGCCTGGCTGCTGGGCTGCCACATCCACCCGCTGGAAACCGCCAACACCCACGCGGTGGCGGACCCGCAGCGCACGCGCAAGCTGCTGTTGCACAAGAAGCAGATCGCACGCATCTTCTCGCGCACCCAGGACAAGGGCCACACCTGTGTGCCGGTCAAGCTGTACTGGAAGAATGCGATCGTGAAGTGCGAGATCGCGCTGGTGGAGGGCAAGAAGCTGCACGACAAGCGCGCCACCGAGAAAGACCGTGACTGGAACCGTCAGAAAGCCCGTATCCTGCGCGACCGCTGAGGACAGCGTGAGGAGGCTCACGCCAGCAAGCTACTGTCAGGTCAGAAATTTTCCTGAACGCTTGAACTGGCGTAGCACAGTCCCCACCTGTTATGATGAAGACGTAGCAACGCAGTAAAGTGGTAACACTGTTATGGGGGCGTTCTGGCATTCGACGCTGGTGGCAAACCCTGAGGTGCATGCCGAGATCGTAACGTATCTCGTAAATAAAACGTTGCAAATATATAGTCGCAAACGACGACAACTACGCTCTAGCTGCATAAGCTGCTCATGATACCGTTGCGCCTGTTCAAGGTGGATTGAGAACGAGCCCGTATAAACAGGATCGTCTTGGCCGACGTCTCTAAGGTCGAGATTAAAACTCAGAGAATCGCATTGCTGTAGCCTGTTCATTGGCGGCAGTGGTGTTAAATCAAATAATGAAACTAAGCATGTAGAGCCGAAGGCGGAGTGCCGGCGGACACGGGTTCGACTCCCGTCGCCTCCACCATATCCGTGACAGAAAGGCCTCCCTTCGGGGAGGCCTTTCTGTTTCTGGGCGTTCTATTCCGGCTGGCCTATTCTGCCAGGCAGACCACTCTCTCAGGCCTGCTCAAGGCCAGGCAGCGGCTACGCAGGCGTCACGGCGCCTGCCATAGCCACCGCCTCGGGCTCATCAGGTCGCACTGCCACTCAGACGCTCGCTGGTGCGGCGTACGCCGATCAGCAGCGGTGTGCCGGTGTCCGGATCGGGGATCAAACGACACTCGACGCCATAGAGCTTGCGCACCAGCTCCGGCGTCACCACCTCGGCGGGCGCGCCCTCGGCAATCACGTGGCCGGCGTGCATGGCCACGATGTGGTCGGCATAGCGGCAGGCGCTGGCCAGATCATGCACCACCATCACGATGGTCTTGCCCTCCTCATGGGCCAGACGCTGGATCAGCTCGAAGACCTCGATCTGGTGGCCGAGATCCAGCGCCGAGGTCGGCTCATCCAGCAGCAGCAAGGGTGTCTGCTGTGCCAGCGCCATGGCGATCCAGGCGCGCTGACGCTGCCCACCGGACATCGACGCCAGCTCACGGTCCGCCAGGCGCTCGATATCGGCGGCGGCCATCGCCTCGGCCACCAGGCGCTGATCCTCCTCAGACCACTGACTCAGCGCCCCCTGATAGGGCTGGCGGCCGAAGCGCACCAGCTCATGCACCGTCACCCCCTCGGGCGAGTGCGTCTCCTGGGGCAGCAGGGCGATACGCTGTGCCACTTCACGCCGCTTGTAGGCATGAATGTCCTTGCCCTCCAGCAGCACCGCGCCTGACTCAGGCAATTGCAGGCGAGCCAGCCCTGCCAGCAGTGTCGACTTGCCGCAGCCGTTGGGGCCGACGATCGCGGTCACCTTGCCGTCGGGCAGCCCCAGGGTCAGCGAGTCGATCACGGTGACATGGCGCTGGCGCGCCCCGTAGCCCAGCGACAGCTCTTTCGCTCGCAGGGTATCGGTGGTAGCCGCGGCGTGGCGATCGGCCGGGGAATTCATCGCTCGCGGATCAAGCATCGTCTCAGCGCTCATGGCGCACTCTCCTGATACATCATCGGCCGCTAAAACATCATCAGCCGCTGAAACTTGTCGTACGACGCTGAGCGGCAAGGGTTGGCCCTGGCCGCTCAGCAGGAAAATAGGGGCAACGCCTAGCGTGGGCTGCGCAGCAGTATCCACAGCAGATAAGGGCTGCCGACCACGGCCATCACGATACCCACCGGGATTTCCAGCGGCGACAGCAGGGTGCGACCGGCGAGGTCTGCCAGCACCATCACCAGCGCGCCGGCCAGCGCCGAAGCCAGCAGCGGCACGCCCTTGTGACGCGACAGATAGCGTGCGATCTCGGGCCCCACCAGTGCCACCATGCCTACCGGCCCGGCCACTGCAACGGCCGCCGCCGTCAACACGACCGACAGCCACAGCGTGATCAGGCGCACTCGCGAGACCGGCTGTCCCAGCCCCGTCGCCACGCGGTCAGTGAAACGCAGCGTATTCAGCCCGCGCCCCAGCCACAGCGCGATCGGCACGCCGATCAGCAGTGCCAGCCCCAGCCAGGTGAGCGAATCGGCGTCACGCGCGTTGAGGCTGCCGACCGTCCACGGGTAGGCACTGTTGGCGACATCGATGGAGACTCTTGCCAGCATCAGCTGTGTCCCGGCACCGAACAGCGCTCCGACCCCGATACCGGCCACCAGGAAGCGATAACCGCGCGTGCCGATGCCACCGGAGAGCCCGAAGGCCAGCGCAGTGGCGATCACGGCGCCGCTCAACGCCATCACCGGCGGCGCCAGCGAGATGCCCATCCCCACTACGGAAGCCACCGCGAAGGCGGTCGCACCGTTGTCGATGCCGATGATGCCGGGTGTCGCCAGACGGTTGCCGGCCAGGGTCTGCATCAGACAGCCCGCCAGCGAGAAGGCAGCGCCCGTGGCGATACCAGCCAGCAGGCGCGGCAGACGTAGTTCCTGTACCACGAAGACGGTGGCGAACTCGCCGTGCCCGAAGGCCGCCTTGAAGGCATCCCACGGCCCAAGGCCGGCACTGCCCAGCATCAGCGAGGCGACACTGGCCATCAGCAGCGCCAGCAGCAGTATTCCGGCCGCCAGCAACGGTGCACGCAACAGCAGCAGGGACAGCTTGCCATGTCGCCACCAGAGCGTGCCGGTGGGGGCCGAGCGAAGGGGATCAAGCGGTGAAGGTCTAGACATCATCGATTCCAAACAAGGCCCTGTCAGGACAACGCCTGACAGGGCCGGTCGATTCAAGCAATGAGGCGATGGCGCCGGCATGCGCGCCAACCTGGCCTCCATCATCGTTCACGCCGCAAGCGCCAGAGGCACCAGCCACTACAGGGCGGGCAGACGACGGGCACGCACCACGGCGATCAGCACGGGCGCGCCCATCAGGGTCGTCAGCACCCCCAGCGGCAGCTCCGAAGGCGGCACGACCAGCCGCGAGACCACATCGGCGCTCAGCAGCATGGTCACCCCCAGCGGCAGGCACAGCCACAGCGTGCGCCGCACATCAGCGCCGCAAAGCGCTCGCGCCACATAGGGCACGGCGAGGCCGACGAAGGCCACCGGCCCTGCCAAGGCCGTCGAGGCACCGACCAGCAGCGCCACCACCAGGATCGCGACCTTGCGCACGCGCTTGGGATGATGGCCCAGACCACTGGCGACCTGCTCACCCAGCACCATCGCGGAGAGCGGCCGAGCCAGCCACAGCGTCAGCAGCACCGCGAGCAGGATGCTGGGCAGGCTGCTGTACAGCGCCTCCAGCGAGCGTCCGGCCAGACTGCCGATCACCCAGAAGCGGATCTCGTCGGCCGCGCGCTGGTCGATCAGCAAGGCCAGAGACGTCAGCGCCACCAGCAGGCTCGACAATGCCGCCCCGGCCAGCACCAGGCGCACCGGGTCCTGACGTGCGCCGCTCATCCGCACGGTGCTCATCACGAACAGGCAACCCAGCAGCGCACCACTCTGCGCCACCATCACATGCATGCCGGTCGCTTCCATCCCCAGCAACAAGGCCACGGCCACGGCAAAGGAGGCCCCGGCACTCACGCCCAGCAAGCCCGGCTCCGCCAGCGGATTGCGTGCTACTACCTGCATCAGGGCACCACCACAGGCGAGCATCATGCCGACCACCATGCCGATCAGGGTACGCGGCGCGCGCAGCTCGAGCACCACGAAGCGCGCCTGATCACTGCCCTGTCCGGCCAGCACCTGCAGCGCCTGCCAGGGGCCGACATCGCCAGCCCCCCACAGCAGGCTGGCCAGACAGGTCAGTAGGGCGCTCAGGCAGGCCAGTGGCATCACCTGACGCAACGCAAGACGCCCGGAGACCTTGTGGGTCATCCGGGCGGCATATGCGCGTGGCCTGCGGACCTGGGGAGAGGTCTCTTCAGCCTGCATACCACCTCCCGCGTCGCGGTTGCGGGAGGTCCCCTGCCTGCGCAGGGGTCAAACGTCGTGCACCGACATGACTGCGACTAGCCATCATCGCGCGCCCGATCGATGTCCTTCAGCAGTGCTTCTGCTGCCAGCGGGCCGCTGGCGCTGGTCCACAGCTGGCCATTCACGCCGACCAGACTGTCGCGATCCGCTGTCTCGAGTCGCTGGAAGGCCGGTTCTGCCGCCAAGGCCTCTACCGCCGCATCAGAGGAATCGTCCATGGTGGCGAGGAAGATGGTCTGCGCATCGATGCGCGCCATGTTCTCGTCGCTGAGCGGATCGGAATGCGGGCGTCCCGGCTTGACCAGATCACCACCGACCAGCTCATAGCCGCTGGCCGCTATCAGGCCGGTCGCGAACAGCTGGTCGGACATCGCCATCAGGCCACCCGGCATGCGACGCACCAGGCTGGCGGTTTGCGGGGTGGTCATCTCGGCCTTCAGACGCGCGGCATGCGCGTCGATGGCGGCCAGACGTGTCTCGAGTTCCGCTTCGGCCGTCTCGCCCAGCGCCTCGGCATAGACGCGACTCTGCTCCTTCCAGCCCTGCTGGCTCAGCGCTGAAGCGCTCGGCACGATGGTTGGCGCCAGACGTGACATCAGCTGGTACTGGGTCTTGTCGAGGCCCGGCGGCGCCAGGATCAGGTCCGGCTTGAGCGCGACGATCGCCTCGAGATTGAATTCACGTGGCGTACCGATGATCTTGATGTCCGGCACCTGCGACTGGATATAGCTCGCCACGCCATCACCGCCACGCGTGGTCACGGCACCCAGCGGCGTCACCTGACTGGCGACAGCCACATCCAGCGCGCCTTCGTACAGGGTGACGACACGCTGCGGCGTGCCTTCGATATCCAGCTCACCGTAGGCCGTCTCGACACTGCGTGCCTCGGCAGACAGGGAAGCCCCCATCAGCGCTACCGCCAAGGTCGCCATCAGGCCCTGTTTGAACCATGCAGGCCGGGTCATGCCACGAGCAGTAAAAGCAGTCGACGAGACGGTCATGCAGTACTCCGAAATGAAGGAAATGATCTCGCACTCAAGCGAAGGCAGACGTGGCCCTACGCAGGGCGATACCGCAAGGCCCTCTGTGCGCATGACTATCACACCTGAACAACGAATAATAATCAATCGCAACAATACCGACTCATCCTGCAACTCACCACACCAGTTCATGCAACGCGACATTGCAACATCCTGCGTGGCAGCAAATCCCGGTTCTCCCCCGACCAGCGCCAGAAGACCTTGAAGGATGGCGGCGCCTGCCGCAGGCTGTGCGCAAGAATGTCTCTGGCGGAGGCCCCGCAGGGGTTGGGATAGCACCAAGTGCCCCGATAACTGAGGGATGGACTCTCGCTCGGCGTGCGCGCAGGACGCGCGTGACGCCCCTTCAACATCTACCTGACAGATCCTCGCGTTATCGATGGGACGCTTGCGAGCCTCTGATGCATATCCGGAGCCTGCTCTCGCTTTCTACCCCGACGCCTCACACACTCACCGACATGGAGAAGCCATCTGTGGCGATTCCGACACCCCCGCACTCCCCTCCCGCCCTTGCTGCCTCACGCCAACCGGACTCATGGCTACCTGCCTGGCTGATGTCCGGCATGATGATGCTGTTGATGGTGTTGAGCCTCGGGTTCAGCAGCCTGTCCCATGCCGCCCCGACCGACGATGGCAGCGGCGATGGCAGCGGCGATGGCGCGACATCTTCCTATGAGAGCCTGGCCACGCTGCTGGAAGACCCCAGTCAGCGCGAGGCCCTGATCGAAGGCCTGCGACAGCTGGACAGCAAGGCAAGTGAGCAGGCCGTCGAGGTGGCGGGGGAAGACGTCACCCTGAGCGAGGACTCGCCGTCACTCTCGCGCCAGCTTGCCGAGATCAGCCAGGACCTGGTCGCGGAGCTGTCCGCCACGCTGGACCGGATGATGGAGACACTCAGCGGCATCGGGAGCGAAGACGCCAGCAGTATCGACTGGGAGCACTTCACGACCGAAGCCACCAGTCTGGGACTGGTGGTCATCTCGACCATCGGGCTGTTCCTGATACTGCGTCGGCTGGCCCGTCCGCTCTTCGGGCGCGTCAGCCAGTGGTCACTGGATGGCCAGCATCGCAGCCCGCTGCTGCGCACCCTGCTGGCGGTGCTCATCGCGGCAGTGGTGGACATCGCGGTCATCGGTCTCGCCTTCCTCGGCGGCTATCTGCTCGCCATCTTCGCCTATGGCGAACAGGGCGTGATCGGTCAGCGAGAGTCGATGTTCCTCAACGCCTACCTGGTGATCGAGCTGGTCAAGGCCTTGATGCGCATGCTGTTCTCCTCGGGCTTCAAGGGCCTGCGCCTGTTCCCGATGCGTGATGAGGTCGCACGCTACTGGAATCGCTCGCTGGCGATGCTGGCCGGCTTCATCGGCTATGGCATTCTCGTCGTGGTTCCGATGGTCAACAACAACCTGGCGCCAGCCGTGGGCAGCTTCGTCAACCTGCTGATCATGGCCGTGACACTTGTCTGGGCCATCGTCGTCATCACGCGCAATCGCATCATCTTGCGTGACCGTCTTCTGAATCAGGCACAGGAAACCCGCAACAGCCTGGTCGCGATAGCCCTGCGTATCCTGGCCAGCACCTGGCATCTCTTCGCACTGGCCTACTTCATCACGCTGTTCGTGATCTCGCAGACCACACCGGAAACTGCCCTGCCCTTCATGATGGGGGCGACGCTCAAGACACTGTGTGCCATCGGGGGCGGCTACCTGCTGTCCCAGGTGCTTACCCAGTTGATCGGCAAGCGCATCCAGGTCTCCGACAAGCTGCGCGGTCAGCTGCCGATGCTCGAGAAGCGCCTCAACTCCTACATCCCGACCGCGCTGCGCATCATGCGCGCCATCATCGTCATCGTGGTAATCGGCATGGTGCTGAATGCCTGGCACATCGTGGCACTGGGTGAGTGGCTGGCGACGGATGCCGGTGCCCTGCTGCTGTCACGTATCTTCCATGTGCTGTTCATTCTCGCCTTCGCGGTCGTGATCTGGGTCGGCATCGCCAGCATGATCGAGCACAAGCTCAATCCCGATACCGGCAAGGGCAAGCCGTCCTCACGCGTGGAAACCCTGCTGGCGCTGTTCCGCAATGCCATCGCCATCGCGATGATCGTCTTCACCGCGATGATCGTGCTGTCGGAGATCGGCATCGACATCGCGCCGCTGCTGGCCGGTGCCGGTGTGCTGGGTCTGGCGATCGGTTTCGGCGCCCAGAAAATGGTGCAGGACATCATCACCGGCGTGTTCATCCAGCTGGAGAACGCCATCAACACGGGTGACGTGGTCACCGCCGGCGGCGTGACCGGTACCGCGGAACGCCTGACCATCCGCTCGGTGGGTATCCGCGACCTGTCCGGCACCTTCCATATCGTGCCGTTCTCGTCGGTGGATACCGTCTCCAACTACATGCGTGACTTCGCCTACCATGTCGGCGAATACGGTATCTCCTATCGCGAGAATGTCGACCACGCCATCGTGCACCTGCGTGCGGCCTTCGATGAGCTGCAGGAAGGCAGCTATGGTCCGGAGATTCTCGAGCCGGTCACCATCGCCGGCGTCTCGGCCCTGGCCGACAGCTCGGTCAACATCCGCGTGATGATCAAGACCAGCCCGGGCAACCAGTGGGCCATCGGCCGCGAGTACAACAAGCTCGTGAAGCAGCACTTCGATGCAGCCGGCATCGAGATCCCGTTCCCGCACATGACCATGTACTTCGGTCAGGACAAGGACGGTGGCGCGCCGCCGGCCAACGTGCGCACCATGCAGGCACCGTTCGTGATCGATGGCTCCGCCGCCGGTCAGCCGAAGACCCCCGAGCAGCGCGAGGCCGCCGCCAAGGTTGCCAAGCGTCGCGAGGAGAACCCGCTGACCCGCCATGCCACCAAGGATGGCGAAGTCGTGGATGCCGAGGAACAGCGCATCCGTCAGACCACCCAACCGGATGCCGACGGCGACTGATCAAGCGTAAGCGGTATTCCGACACGGCTGCCTACGAAGGCAGCCGTCCTGAAACGAAAACGCCCCCGAGCCAGTGGCTCGGGGGCGTTTTCATGTGCGGGCATAAAACGCTGCCTCACACCTCATGCGCGAGGCTGGCTCAGGAGCCGGTGCCCCACATGCTGGACAGCGAGCTCAGCAGCGTCGAGCTGACGCCTTCGCCGCCCATGTAGCTGAGCAGCACCGGCGCGAACTGGGAGACCATGCTGCTGTCCATGCCCAGCGCGGAGAAGGCGCTATCCAGAGACGCGCTGTCATCGACATTGCCGACGGTGCTGGCCAAAGCCTTGGCATTGTCGTTGCCGCTCAGGCTCGCCAGGCTGGAGAGCGTGGACAGCGAGCTGCTGCTGGTCAGGCTGGACAGCTGCGGCACTTCGGTGGACAGCTCGGAGGTCGCGCTGGTGCCAAGCTGGGACTGGGCCAGGGCCAGCATGGCAGCAGAGCCACCCAGCGCCTGAGTGGAGGACACACCCAGCTGGGAGGTCAGGCTGGACATCAGGTCGGCTGCCGGCAGGGACTGACCTGTCTGGCTGCTCAGCATGCTGCTGGCGAGGCTCATCATGGAGCTGGACGAGCTGGAGGAGCTGGCGGCGTTGCTGGAAGAGCTGTTACCGGTAGCGGCACAACCGGCCAGTGATACGGCCAGTACAGAGGCGCCCATCAGGGCCAGGGACTTATGCAACATGCAGACTCCATCATCGCTTGGGGAAACGGACCGGACTCGGCCCGTAGATGCACCACGTGCATGGGTGCATCCGACACGCAGAATCATCGCACGGAGGAATCGCTTCCAGCCAGCGCCATACGATCACGCTCTGGCCATGCAGGCCCGGACGCATCGTTGCCGGATCAGCAACGAGAAATCCGGCACCGGCCATGCCCACGCCAATATGCACCCGCCGATACCTCACAGCGGCGTGCTGACAGGAAGTAAGCTTGGGAGAGAATGCCCACAGCGCCCGTCATACGGGCAAAAAGAAGGGCATCCCGTCACACAGCGTGTGAGCCTGGATACCCCGGAGAGAAACCTGCATCACCGGCCGACAACGCGACCGGTGCAATTGGGCAATACCTTTCATCAAACAAGGAAACATCGTGCAAGCCGCCGAGTGTCCTGTCCGCCCGCTCTCATGACGCCTGTCATGCCTTGGTTGGCACGGACTGGCTGGCACTCGGCGCCGCTCCTCAGGCGTTGTCCTTGCTCGGCTGCGGCAGGGCCGGCAGTGAGCGATCCAACAGTTCGACGCTCTGGCGGTAGTAGAGCTGACTCTTGTTGTGCTCGCCAAGGTTGGCGAATAGACGGGCGAGTTCAGCACACACCGTACCGCTCGGACGCTGGCGCTGGCTAGCCTCGAAGTACTCCTGAGCCTTGCCCCAGCTGGCGTTGCGCAGTGCCAGACGGCCCAACGACAGCAGCAGGTCCGGATCATTCGGACGCTCCTGCAGCCACTTCTCGGCATACACCAGCTGACGCGGTGCATCCACGTCCAGCAGGCCGTAGCGCAGCACCAGACGCGAATCCCAGCACTCCTTGAGGGAGTGGCGCAGCAGGCGCTCGGCCAGACCCTCCTGACCACCGGCGATCAGCGCCTCGGCGTAGAGCGCGACCAGATTCACGTCGGTACGCAGGTGATCCGGCATGTCGGCCCACAGATTGCGCACGCGCTCGATGTCTTCCGGATTGCGCGCGGCCTGTTGGATCAGCGCCACATAGGCACGCTGTTCCAGTTCCTTCTTCTCCTCGGGGGAGATGAGGTCCTGCTTATCGAGACGCGGCATCAGACGACGCAGACCATCCCAGTCATTGACCGCCAGATAGGCCTGCTTGAGCAGCTTGAGCACCTGCGGGTGCTCGCCCAGCTGCTTGTCGAGACGCGTCAGGGTCGCCAGCGCCTGTTCATGCTGCTGGCGGTCCAGCATCAGCTGTGCCTGCACCAGCCCCACGGCACTCTCGGAGCCCTGGGTGGACTCATGCGCCCGCTTGAGCAGCGTGTCCGCCTGCTCGAAGCGTCCCTGATAGTGCGCGGCCAGAGCGGCGGACAGGTAGTTGACCAGCGGCGTGCTGGAATCTTCCGCTGAGTGGGTCAGCGACTTCTCGGCCCGCTTCCAGCGGCCTTCGGCCAGCGCCACCAGCCCCCGCACGGTCTTGCGCGTGGCATTGCGATGACGGGTACGGCTGTTCCACACCTTGAGGCGGGAGAACGGATGCGCGAAGCGCGACAGCAGGCGCAGACCGAAGTGCAGCACCACGAAGCCCGCGAACAGCAGGATCAAGCCGAACCAGAAGGAGGTCTGGACCGAGGTATCGCCGACGCGAATCAGCCAGTAGCCCGGGAAGGCCTGCATCAGTTGCCCGAACAGGGCACCGATGGCCAGCCCGATGATGATCAGCAGTATCAGGACTCTCATGCGTTGCCACCCCCTTGCTGGGCGCGACGCTCGATCAGCTCACGCAGCTTGCTCAGAGAGGCGGAGATGTCAGGCAGCTCCGGACGGATGGTCTTGCTCTTGAGCTCTTCCAGCTTGGCGACGGCATTCTGCACGCCATCGGTCTTGGTGTCGTAGTAACCATTGACCAAGGTGATGGCCTTGTCGATGGCGGCCTGGTAGAGCTTCGGCTCTTCCTTGAGCAGCGCCAGCTGCGCCTGCTCCAGCACCAGACGCACGTTCTGACGCAGGTAGGATTCCTGCTCCGGCGTGATCAGGGCTTCCAGGGCCTCGTCATGACGACGCACGGTGACCAGGTCCTTCAGCTCGTTGCCGAAACGGGCCAGCTGCTGCTGCCAACCACCTGTCGGCGCTGCGTCGTTCTCGACCTTGGCGGCGATCTCGGCCACATCCTGCTTGAGCGGCAGACGTGCCAGCTGTTCCTGCTCGGCGAGCAGCGCCAGATAGATACCGCTGCGATCGACGCGCGGCACGCTGTCCAGGCTGGCCAGTTCGGACTGGATGGCCTTGCGCACCGGCAGCAGCGCCGGGTTGTTGGCCGCCGCGATGCGCGCATCGGCGTTCTCGAGCAGCGCATCGGCACCATTCACGTCGCGCTCCAGCTGCAGACGCTGGTTGGCGAGACGCAGCAGGTACTCGGCTTCCGCGTAGTGCCAGTCACGCGCGTCCGTCTGCTGGGACTTGCTGAGCTCCTCGAGCACCTTGTTGAGGGCCTGCTCGGTGTCCTGGCTTTCGCTGGACAGGCGCTTGTCGAGCTCGCTGACGCGGGATTCATTCTTCTCGAGCGTGCTCGACAGGCCATCGACCTTGCTGGAGACCTGGCCGACCTGCTGAGTCACGCTCTCGTTGACCTGCTTGTCGAGGCCCTGGGCATCCGGCAGCGCATTCAGACGCTGCCAGCCGAGCCACGCCAGCACCGCGACCACGATGGCCAGCACGATGACGAGAACCAGCGCGATGCTGCCGGCCTTGCTCTTCTTGCCCTGCGGCTCGCCGGGCGGCGGCGTGCCGGGCGCCGCCGCGCCGGGCGCCGTCGCGCCACCCAGGCCTGCACCACCGGCGCTGGCCGTCTTGCCAGCCGGCGTGGAGGGCTTGCCGGGAGACGCCTTGCTGGAAGAGGCCTTGCCAGCACTCGGCTTGGCGGCAGACGCCTCTTTTGCGGATTCGCTACGTTCCGCAAGCGGCGATTTAGCGCCGGAAGGCGTCGATGCGTTGTCGTCTGAAGTCTGGCTCACGGGCGTGGACTCACTGGCAGTGGAGGATGAGGTTGAAGAGGAGGAGCTGCCCTGCCCCTTGCCACGCCCACGACGATTGCGCCCACCTCGCGAGCGGCGCTCGCGCGGGGCATCAGCCGTGTCGGATGACGAGGAAGAGGACGAACGGGAGGCCTCGGCGCCAGGGCGGCCAGAGGCAGTGTCATCGGCGGAAACGCCGGGAGCGGAAGAAGCATCTGATGCGCGAGCGGCAGCATCCTTGTCGCCCGACTTGCCGGGCGTCATGCCGGCAGAGCCGTTATCTTCCTGATCGTGTTCTCGGTTGCTCATCTACGCTTGCCCTTTTCCGGATTCTTGGGAATCGATGGCCTCACGCGGACCAGGCGCAGTGGCGCCGGTCACTGCATGGCGAGTCTTGCTGAAGGGGGCGCAGGCGCGAAGTACTGCCTGCGTCAGGGCCCCGGGTGAAGCGTCCTCGGCGACCGTCACGCGCTCGAAACCATGAGCGTGTGCCAGTGTAGCCAAACGGTGGCTCGACACGATTAGCGGTTGGTGCAAGGCCTGCGGCGTCACCGACGCCATCACCGTCTCGAGCAGTTCATTGCTGGTCACCACCATTGCATCATACGCGCCCGCCGCCAGACGGCCAGCCTGTTGCGGCGACAAAGCCAACGGAAGGCGTCGATAAAGTGCCAGCCGCGTGACCTGGGCACCCCGTGCCACCAGCGTCTCTTCCAGCAGCGGACGCCCGCCTTCACCGGCCACCAGCAACCAGCGCTGCCCCGCAAGCGCCCTGAGCGACGGCAGCGACAGCAGAGCCTCGCTGGTGGTACCGACCGGCGCATCACGCTCGGCATGCTCACCACGAGTGGCGCGCGGCGGGACACGCACCGGCACGCCCAGCCGCGAATGCAGCACTTCGGCCGTGGCCGCGCCGACGGCATAGAAGCTGACGCCTTCGGGCAGCTGTGGCCACCACTCCTCCAGCCAATCGGCCAGATAGCCGGCGGCCTGGGGCGAGATCACGATCACGCCGCGATACAGATCGACGTCGATGATCGCCTGGCGCGCGGCGGGTTCCAGCGGCAAGGCCTCGAGCGCCATCAGCTTGAGGCACTCCACCGCGCAGCCGGCCTCGCTCAGCATCGCATCGAGAACCGCTCCGCGCGAGCCCGGCCGCGTCGTCAACACCTCAAGACGCGACGCCTTCGCCATTGCTGACACCTCAGCCACGAGCGTCGCCGTAGACCGCCGCCAGAATCTCGCCGGCACCCTGGGAGAGCAGATCTTCGGCGACGGCGACGCCCAGCGCCTCCGGCGCATCGGACGGACCACGCGCTTCGGCGCGCAGGATGACCGTCCCGTCGGGGTTGCCGACCAGGGCGCGCAGCCACAGTTGGCTACCACCTTCCTCGAGCACGGCATAGCCGCCGATCGGCACCTGACAGCCACCTTCCAGGTGCGTGTTCATGGCGCGCTCGGCCAGCACGCAACGACTGGAGTCTTCATGGGCCAGCGGCTCGAGCAGCGCAAGAATCTCCTCGTCTTGCAGGTTGCACTCGATGCCGAGCGCACCCTGACCACAGGCCGGCAGGCAGGTCTCGGCGTCCATCTCGGCGGTGATGCGCGCATCCAGCTCGAGGCGCTGCAGGCCGGAAGTGGCCAGGATGATGGCGTCGAACTCGCCGGCATCCAGCTTGCCGAGACGCGTCTGGACATTGCCGCGCAGGCTCAGCACTTCCAGGTCCGGGCGTGCCGCCTTGGCCTGCAGACCACGGCGCAGACTGGAGGTCCCCAGGCGCGCGCCCTGCGGCAGGGCATCGAAGTTGGCACAGGTGTTGGACACGAAGGCGTCGGTCGGGGCGTGTCGCTCGAGAATCACCGCCAGACCCAGCGACTCCGGGAAATGCATCGGCACGTCCTTCATGGAGTGCACGGCGATATCGGCGCGACCGTCGAGCATCGCCTCTTCCAGCTCCTTCACGAACAGCCCCTTGCCGCCGATCTTGGCCAGCGGGGTGTCGAGAATCTTGTCACCGCGCGTCGACATCGGCACCAGCTCGACGCTCAAGCCAGGATGCAGGGCCTCGAGACGCGCCTTGACGTGTTCGGCCTGCCACAGGGCGAGCAGGCTCTTGCGGGTCGCGATACGCAGAATCTCACGGCGGGGCACGGCATTCTCCTTGCTGGCGCGCAACGCACGCCATCTGATTCGAATTTGTTGAGCAAACATGACTGACGAACAGCGCTGCCCTCTGATGACACTTATCATAAAGCCAGTCACCTCAGGGGGAAAATCCGTGGCACGCTTTCTGCGATCCGCCGGACTGGCTGCGGCCCCTCGCCCACGCGCAGGAGTCTGGTACACTCCAAGGTCAACGATACCGGCTGCGCGACCGTGCACCGGACGCCGAACTCTGGACACGTCACCACAATTCGAGATCCCGATGAGCGAATCTACCAATCAGTCCTGGGGCGGCCGCTTCAGCGAGCCGACCGATGCCTTCGTGGCACGTTTCACCGCCTCCGTCGATTTTGATCAGCGCATGGCGCAGCACGACATCCAGGGCTCCATCGCCCACGCCACCATGCTGGCTGGTGTCGGCGTGCTGAGCGAAGAAGAACGCGACGTCATCATCGCGGGACTGAAGGAAATCAGTGAAGAGATCGCGCGGGGCGAATTCGAGTGGTCCGTGGCACTGGAAGATGTGCACATGAACATCGAGGCACGCCTGACCGCCAAGATCGGCATCACTGGCAAGAAGCTGCACACCGGCCGTTCACGCAACGACCAGGTCGCCACCGACATCCGCCTCTATCTGCGTGACGAGATCGATGCCATCGACGCCGAACTGACGCGTCTGCGCGAAGGCATGCTGGGACTGGCCGAGCAGGAAGCCGACACCATCATGCCGGGCTTCACTCACCTGCAGAGCGCCCAGCCGGTCACCTTCGGTCACCACCTGCTGGCGTGGCAGGAAATGGTCGCCCGCGACCAGGACCGCCTGCGTGACTGCCGCGTACGCATGAACGTGCTGCCGTTGGGCGCCGCGGCACTGGCCGGCACCACCTTCCCCATCGACCGGCACGTCACCAGCGAGCTGCTCGGCTTCGACCGTCCGACCGAGAACAGCCTCGATTCCGTCAGCGATCGTGACTTCGCCATCGAATTCACCAGCTTCGCCAGTCTGCTGATGATGCACCTGTCACGCATGAGCGAAGAACTGGTGCTGTGGACCAGCGCCCAGTTCGACTTCATCGACCTGCCGGACCGCTTCTGCACCGGCTCCTCCATCATGCCGCAGAAGAAGAACCCGGACGTGCCGGAGCTGGTGCGCGGCAAGACCGGCCGTGTCTATGGCCATCTGATGAGCCTTTTGACCCTGATGAAGTCCCAGCCGCTGGCGTACAACAAGGACAATCAGGAAGACAAGGAGCCGCTGTTCGATACCATCGATACCGTGCGCGGCAGCCTGCGTGCCTTCGCCGACATGATCCCGGCGATCCGCGCCAAGTCCGACAACATGTACGCCTCGGCCAGCAAGGGCTTCGCCACCGCGACCGACCTGGCGGACTACCTGGTGCGCAAGGGCGTCGCCTTCCGTGATGCCCACGAGATCGTCGGCAAGTCCGTCGCCTTCGGCATCGAGCAGCAGCGTGACCTGTCCGAGATGACCCTGGAAGAGCTCCAGCAGTTCTCCGACACCATCGAGCAGGACGTCTTCGACGTGCTGACGCTGGAAGGCTCCGTCGCGGCGCGCAATCACATCGGTGGTACCGCGCCGAACCAGGTCCGCGCTGCCGTGCAGCGTGCGCGTGACGCCCTGGCCTCGCGCGCCTGATCATCCTCTTTCGGGCCTGGTCGCCACTCATGCTACCGGGCCCGCATCGCTCTATCGCTTGCTGCCAGGAGGCCGCCCGATGCGTCATCTGATGAGCCAGTCCGCCCGTCATACCCTTCGCACCCTCGCGGCGCTGCTGCTGGGTGCTGGCCTGCTGGCCGGCTGCGGCCAGAAAGGCCCGCTCTATCTGCCGGCGGACGCCGATGCCGGTGGCCAGCGTGCCGAAGCTCCCGCGCCGGCACCTGACGACGCCTCCGGGACAGAGAGCACCGCCGCTGCCGAGACTTCCGACAGCGACGCCTGAGCCCCCTTATTCATCTCCGGCGGGTGATGCCCGCCGGCGCGACATCTTGCAGGCCGGATCATGGATCACTTCGTTTATCAGGATGGCGTGCTGCACGCCGAAGACGTCTCGCTCGTCACGCTCGCCGAGCAGTTCGGTACGCCGTGCTACGTCTACAGCCGTGCCACGCTCGAGCGCCACTTCAAGGCCTATCAGGATGCGCTGGGCGACCACCCGCATCTCATCTGCTATGCCGTGAAGGCCAATTCCAACCTGGCGGTGCTCAACGTGCTGGCACGTCTGGGCGCTGGCTTTGACATCGTCTCCGCCGGTGAGCTGGAGCGTGTCATCAAGGCCGGCGGCGATCCCGCCAAGGTAGTGTTCTCCGGCGTCGCCAAGCAGGCAGGCGAGATGGAGCGTGCGCTGGAGCTGGGCATCAAGTGCTTCAACGTCGAGTCGCTGCCGGAGCTTGAGCGCCTCAACGCCGTCGCAGGCCGTCTCGGGCGCGTCGCGCCGGTGTCACTGCGCATCAATCCCGACGTCGATGCCGGCACTCACCCGTACATCTCCACTGGCCTCAAGGCCAACAAGTTCGGCATTCCGGTCGAACAGGCGCTGGAGGTCTACGAGATCGCCAACGCCATGGAGCACGTGCAGGTGGTCGGTGCCGACTGCCATATCGGCTCCCAGCTGACCGAGCTGGCGCCCTTCCTCGATTCCCTCGAACGCCTGCTGGTCCTGCTGGATCGCCTCCGGGAACGCGGCATCGTCATCGAGCACCTCGACCTCGGCGGCGGACTCGGCGTGCCCTACCAGAACGAGACTCCGCCGGAGCCCTTCGCCTACGCCAGCGCCCTGCTGGAGCGTCTGGCCCGCTATGAGCACGGCAGCGAGATGACGCTGCTGTTCGAACCGGGCCGCTCCATCGCCGCCAACGCCGGCGTGCTGCTGACCCGTGTCGAATACCTCAAGCCCGGTGAAGAGAAGAACTTCGCCATCATCGATGCCGGCATGAATGACCTGATCCGCCCGTCGCTGTACCAGGCGTGGCAGAACATCGTCACCGTCGATACGCGCGAGACGCGCAAGTCCGCCAGCTACGATGTGGTCGGCCCGGTCTGCGAGACCGGTGACTTCCTCGGCAAGGACCGCGAACTGGCCATCGCGCCGGGCGATCTGCTCGCCGTGCGCTCTTCCGGTGCCTACGGCTTCGTGATGGCCTCGAGCTACAACAGCCGCTGCCGTCCTGCCGAGGTGATGGTCGATGGCACCGAGATGCACCTGGTGCGTCGTCGCGAGCGCCTCGAAGAACTGTGGACCGGTGAGCAACTGCTGCCGGAAGGTGATGCCTGATGCTGGTGAACTTCACCAAGATGCACGGACTGGGCAATGACTTCATGGTCATTGACCTGATCTCGCAGCGCAGTCGCCTGCGCGATGCCGATATCCGCCGTCTGGCGGACCGCAACTTCGGCATCGGCTTCGACCAGCTGCTGGTGGTCGAGCCGCCCCGCGACCCGGACATGGACTTCCGCTATCGCATCTACAATGCCGATGGCAGTGAAGTCGAGAACTGCGGCAACGGGGCGCGCTGCTTCGCGCGCTTCGTGCGTGAACAGCGCCTGACCACCAAGCGCGAGATTCGCGTCGAGACGGCCGGCGGCCCGCTGACCCTGGTCGTGGCCGAAGATGGTCGTGTGCGCGTCGACATGGGCGCGCCGCGCTTCGCCCCCGCCGCGCTGCCCTTCGAGGCCGAGGCTGACCTGCCGGTACACACCCTGGATGTCGAGGGCGAGACGCTGGAAATCGGCGTCGTCTCGATGGGCAACCCCCACGCGGTGCTGCTGGTCGAGAGTGTCGAACAGGCCCCCGTGCTGACGCTCGGCCCACTGATCGAGGCGCATCCGCGCTTCGCCAAGCGCGTCAATGCCGGCTTCCTCGAGGTCGTCACGCCCCATGAAGCGCGCCTGCGTGTCCTCGAGCGCGGCGTCGGCGAGACGCTGGCCTGTGGCACCGGCGCCTGTGCAGCGGTCGCTTCCGGCATTCGCCGTGGCCTGCTGGCAAGCCCGGTCAACGTCACGCTGCCCGGCGGCACCCTGAGCATCGAATGGGGTGGCGACGGTCAGCCGGTATTCATGACCGGCCCCGCCGAGACCGTCTTCGAAGGCCGCATCATCCTGTAGATCGCCAGCCCCAGCCGAGTGACGCTGCCGGAAACATGGCCGACAGCGTCCCGCTGCCAACCGTCCGCAAGGAGTCCCACATGGCCGAGTCACCCGCGTCACGTCGCCCGCGCACGCTGGACCCGGATCGGGTCGCCGAATGGCTGGCCACGCATCCCGATTTCTTCGAGGGGCGTGAAGGGTTGCTGCAACGCATGCGGGTGCCACACCCGGAAGCGCGCGGCGGCAGCATCTCGTTGCTGGAGCGGCTGGTGCATGATCTGCGTGGGCGGACCGATCAGGCAGAAGAGCGCCTCGAGGAGCTGTTGACCGCCGCACGCGACAACGAGAGCCGCTATCAGCGTCTGCGTCAGCTGGTGCTGGATCTGCTCGATGCCGAGTCCGATGATGCGCTGGCCGAAACGCTGGCCACGCGTCTCAGCGAGCTGTTCGACATCGCGGCCGTCTGTCTGTGGCAGCGCGATGCCGGTGCTTCGGCACAGCCACCGCGCCAGGCGCTCGATGATGCGCGCGGCGAGCAGTTCGAGCGGCTGCTCGAGGGACGCGCCAGCCGCTGCCTGGCCATGCCGCGCACGCGCTGGGAAGCCCTGCTGCCCGACCATCAATGGCCACTCGGCGCCGAATGCGCAGACCTCGTCGATACCAGTCAGGCCGATGCCACGCGCGGCTCCGCCGTCATCGTGCGCCTGACCCGTGGCGAGTGCCTGGGCTATCTGGTGGTGGCGAGTGCCGATGCCGAGCAGTTCCGTGCCGGACTCGATACCCTGTTTCCCGAGTACCTCGGTGACGTGCTGGCCCGCTGCCTGGGCCGTGATGCCTCGGACCAGGCGCCACTGCGCTCCTCGAGCCGTGACGACCAGGCCAGCCGATGAGCCGCCTCGAGTCGGTCCACGGCGCCTCGGTCATCGACACATCCGCCGATGGCACCTCAGCGAGCAACGCCGAGCGTGTTGCCGCCGAGCAGGCGCTGTCCGCGACCTGTCGGGAATTTCTGGCCGAGCTTGCCCTCGACAGCAGCCACGCGACCGTCAACGCCTACGCGCGTGATCTGCAGGCGTTGACCGCCTTCATGCTGCGCCCCGCAGCGGACAGCAGTGCCGCTCATGCAAAGGACGCGCCGCCCCTGCCGCAGGATTGGCAGACGCTGGACGTACCGACGCTCAGGCGTTTTCTGGGTGCCGAGCGCAGTCGTGGCCTCGCGCCACGCTCATTGGCGCGGCGACGCGCGGCGATCAGCCGTTTCTGTGGCTGGTTGGTCGAGCAGGATGTACTGCCACACAACCCGGCGGGACTGGTGCAGACCCCGCGCCTGCCCGACCACCTGCCACGCCCGGTGGATATCGACAGTCTGGCGCGCTTTCTCGACTGCCCGCATGACGGCACGCCGCTGGCGATCCGCGATCAGGCAATGCTGGAACTGCTCTACGGCGCAGGCTTGCGTCTCTCGGAGCTGGTCAGCCTCGACCTCGTCATGCTGGAAACCCGCCGCCTGCGCGTGCGCGGCAAGGGCGACAAGCCCCGCCAGCTGCCGATCGGCTCACGCGCTCGCCAGGCGCTGGATGCCTGGCTGGTGGTGCGTGGCCAGCTCGCCGCCCAGGACGAGCCGGCACTGTTCGTTGGCCAGCAGGGGCGGCGCCTCGGCCAGCGTGGCGTCCAACTCAGGCTGGTGACGCAGGCGAAAGAACGCGGCCTGCCCGAGCATCTGCATCCGCACCGCCTGCGCCACTCCTTCGCCAGTCATCTGCTTGAATCCAGCGGCGACCTGCGCGCCGTGCAGGAGCTGCTGGGCCATGCCCACCTCTCGACCACCCAGGTCTACACGCGCCTCGACTGGCAGCAACTGGCCAGCGCCTATGATCAGGCCCACCCTCGTGCCCGCCGCCAGCGCGGATCAGAGACGCCAACGTCAGACACCGACGTTGCCTCCCCTATTGATACTCCACTCAAGGATGACACTCTGTGACGCCTGCCAATGCGCCTCGCCTGACGGCCTTGACCTTCGATCTCGATGACACCCTGTGGGCCAATCGCGCGGTGATGGAGCGCGCCGAGGCCGAGCATTACGCCTGGCTGGATGGCGAGATCGGGCATGCCAATGATTTCCCCCTCGAGGAATATACCCGCCGCCGCATGGCGCTGGGGCTGGAGCACCCGCTGCGCCGCGGTGACTTCACCTGGCTGCGCCGCGAGGCCATGCACGCCATGCTGCGCGATGCCGGGCATGATGATGAGCAGGCGGGCCACTGGTCGCGCGCCGCCATCGAGCGCTTCCTGGCGCTGCGCCACGAATTGACGCCCTTCCCGGAAGCCAGCGAGCTGCTCGACTCCCTCGCCCGCGATTACCGCCTTGGTGCCATCACCAACGGCAATGTCGATCTGGCTCGCCTCGCGCTGGACCATCATTTCGAGTTCAGCATCGCCGCCGGCGAATGGCTGGCGCCCAAACCGGATGCGCGCCCCTTCCTCGCCGCCATGGCACGCCTGGGCAGCCGCCCCTCCACCACCCTGCATGTCGGTGATTCCTGGAAGGAAGATGCCTTGCCTGCCACGCGACTGGGCATGCAGGCCGCCTGGATCGACGTCAAGGGCCAGGGAGCCCCGGGCCCCGTCCCGGCAGGCGTACATGTCATCTCGCATGTCCGCGAACTGCCGGCGCTGATTGCACGCCTGAATGACTGAATGACTGAGTGAGTGAGTGACCCACGGCTGAGGCTCAAGGTGTGGCGCGGCTGATGCATCTGGTGTGCCCGATGGCTGAGTGAATTAAAACTTGTACAAAAATGACGCATCAACCATATTTCATGTACAAGTTTTCCAGCGCCGTCGACATTGAACCCTGTCTGGGGTTACTGAGTCTGCGCTGGGAGATGCCTGCCACCTCGACGTCAACAGGAGAGGCCAGCATGAGCACCCACTCACTCCCGCGCTACCGTGTGTCATCTTCCTCTCTCCGGAGGCCGCCCCTGCATGGTGAAGACGAGCAGCGCGCGCCGATCATGACACCCTCGCGACAGACCAGCCGCGCCCTGCTGAAAGGCGTCGCCATCGTGCTGGCATCGGCGTTGCTGGTCATCGTGGCGGTCTACGGTGGACGTGCCAGCCTCGCGACGTTGCAAACCGACGTGCAGGAGGCGCCGGCAGTCTCCCCACAGGAGGCCATGCGCAGCCTGCTCGTCCCCGGCGAGGCCGTGACGATGCCTGAAGTCGTCGAGCCCGCGGCAAAGGCCCCGCATATTCTCTCGGCGCCCAGGGAGACGAGCTCTCTGACCCGCCTTGACCCCATTTCCAGCGCGCCGCGCAGCCTGTTCATGTGAGTGGGCCCCGGGGAAGCGCAAACGCGCAGCTGTGAGTGACAGCGTGCCTGTCGTAACGCAAACGGCCACCCCGAGGGGTGGCCGTTTCGTCATGCAAGGTGGCGCAGTTCGAGGCTTCGCCCAAACCGCCTTGCCTCTTCAGTCGCCGAAGGGGTCCTGCGGTGCCTCATCGCCTGCCATCTCTTCCACGCCGTCCATCACCGACGGGTCCGCCAGCCACTCGTCGAGCTTGGCATGTACCTGCTCCACACCGGAATACTTCAGCGACGAGAACAGCTGCACGGTGACCAGGTCTTCCCACTCCTTGAGCGCGTGACGTACCTTCTGCAGGCTTGCCGCAGCAGGCCCGCGCTTCAGCTTGTCCGCCTTGGTCAGCAGGATATGCACCGGCATCCTGGCCTCGTCGGCCCAGCCCAGCATCATCTGGTCGAATTCGGACAGCGGATGGCGCACATCCATCAGCAGCACCAGCCCCCGCAGCGACTGGCGGTTGCGCAGGTAGTTGGACAGATGTGACTGCCACTCGCGCTTCACCTTGTCCGGCACCTTGGCATAGCCATAGCCGGGCAGATCGACCAGATGGCGGCCCGTTTCACCGATGGTGAAATAGTTGATCAGCTGGGTGCGGCCGGGAGTCTTGGAGGTCCGGGCCAACGCCTTCTGCGAGGTCAGCGCATTGATGGCGCTGGACTTGCCGGCATTGGAGCGACCCGCGAAGGCCACTTCGGCACCCACGTCCGTCGGGCACTGGGCCAGAGTCGCGGCACTGATCAGGAAGCGCGCCTGACGATAATGGAGCTTGGGGGTCGAAGGAGCTGATTCGGCCATGGGAGTTCTGAATACCTGTTGAAGGCGGACGTCTCGCCCGCGCGACATCACGAGAGAGCAGAAGAAACGACCGGTGTAACGAAAAGAGTGCCGCATGCCCTGCCATCGGCGCTGCAACTTGCCGACGACAGCGGGAAGATGCACTGGATTGCTGCGATGACGCGACTGGCGACAGGCACGCTCACGCGCCCTGAGGGGATTCGCTATACTGCCTGCAAGGTCAGCATGGCGATCATGAGGCCTAGTGTACCACCCTGCTCTCACGGGCTGCGAGAGTGGGGTGCACTTCTCACCGCGCGCAGCACGGCGCGGGCACCGGGGAAAAGACAGAGGCCACCATCCACGCCGGATGATACAAGCCCCGAACGGGCCTCTTCGTGAAACAGGGACCAGTGAAATGGATGAGCTGATGAGACCAAGGCAGACCCCCGTGCGCCCCGTGCGTCTGCTGCTGGCACTTGCGGCCACGACGTTGGCCGCCACCTTGCCGACGGGGGCCGCCGCCGAGTCACTGGTCGGCGATGCCGCGGCAGGCAAGGCCAAGGCTGCCGTCTGTGCTGCCTGTCATGGCGCCCAGGGCATCTCGCCGACGCCGGCCTTTCCCCATCTTGCTGGCCAGCAGGCCCACTACCTGCGCAAGCAGACGGCCGACATCCGGGATGGCCGCCGCTCGGTGCCGCAGATGGCCGGTATCGCCGACAACCTGAGCGATCAGGACATCGCCGATATCGCGGCCCATTATGCCGCGCAGCCTGCCAATCGCGGACAGGCCGAGCCAGAGGCCGCCCGTGCAGGCGAGGTACTGTATCGCGCCGGCTCGCTGGAGCGCGGCATCGCGGCCTGCACGGCCTGTCATGGCCCGCGCGGTGAAGGCATCGACTCGGCAGGCTATCCGGCGCTGGCCGGGCAGTTCCCCGCCTATACCGTGACGGCGCTCAAGGCCTTCCGCGATGGCACCCGCGACAACGACCCGAACGCCATCATGAGCAGCATTGCCGCGCGCATGAGTGACAGCGACATGCAGCAAGTGGCCGAATATCTCCACGGCCTGCGCTGAGGCATCTGATCAGCCGGGTGTCGCGTATGACTGACTTGATGACGACCGGCACCAGCACGCCGCCCAGGGGGCGTGATCGAACGGCGTTCATCCAGCGGTCAACCTTGTCACGCTAGGCTGGCCCGACAGTGATCCGCCGTGTCCCGCCCGGCAGTCTCGACAGCAGTGGTGGCTGACACGCATACTCGATGCATCACTAATGTTGCCGGGGATCATGCCCGGGCATGCCTCAATCCGATGGAGATGTTCCATGAAGTGGAAACCCCTACTGACTCTGGTGGCGGGCCTTGGCCTGTCAGCAAGCGTTTTCGCCGCTGAAGCTGGCAAGGACTATCAGGTACTCGACGAGCCGGTGAAGACCGACGCGCCGGCGGGCAATGTCGAAGTGGTCGAAGCGTTCTGGTACGGCTGCCCGCACTGCTACAAGCTGGAATCCAGCCTCGAGCCGTGGGTCGACGAACTGCCGAGTGACGTGACCTTCAACCGTCTGCCGGCCACCATGGGGCAGGACTGGGTCAAGCACGCCTATGCCTTCTATGCCGCCAAGGACCTGGGCATCCTCGACGAGACCCACAAGGCCTTCTTCGATGCCATCCATCAGGACCACCAGCGCCTGACCGATCCGGATGATATCGCCAAGTTCTACAGCGACTACGGCGTCAGCGAAGAAGACGCCAAGAAGTCGCTGACCTCCTTCGGCGTGAAGAGCCAGGTCAATCAGGCTCACGCCCAGATGCGCGCCTACAAGATCATGGGTGTCCCGGCACTGATCGTCGATGGCCGCTATGTCATCTCGCCGAGCACGGCAGGCTCACTGCAGAACATGCTCAAGATCACCGATGAGCTGATCGAGCAGGTGCGTGAAGAGAAAGCCGGCAGCAAGGATGCCGCTTGATGGTAGCGGCTGCTGACCCAGTGGCCGCCAGCGCCGCGGAAGGTGCCGGGCTCGACGAGACGGCACCTCCCCTGCGCCTGCTGACCTTCAACATGCAGGTCGGTATCCATACCGCGGCGTGGCATCACTATGTCACCCGCGGTTGGCAGCATGTGCTGCCACACCCGATGCGCCGCAAGCGTCTGGAGCTGATCGCCGCCGCCATCACGCCCTACGATATCGTCGGGCTGCAGGAGGTGGATGGTGGCAGTTTCCGCTCCGGCAACGTCAATCAGGTCGATTCACTGGCCGAGACGGCCGAATTCCCGCATCGCTATCAGCAGCTCAATCGCAACCTGGGCCGCCTGGCTCAGCACAGCAACGGCCTGCTGTCACGCCTGCCGATCAGCCATCTCGAAGAGCACAGCCTGCCCGGCACCCTGCCGGGACGCGGGGCCATCCATGCCCGCTTCGGCGAGGGCGAACACGCTCTGCATGTCTTCGTGACTCACCTGGCACTCGGTGCCCGCATCCAGCATCGTCAACTGCAGTACCTCGGCGAGCTGATCGCGCCCCTCAAGCATGTCATCGTGATGGGCGACCTCAATTGCACGCTGGCCCAGCTTCGTCAGCACAAGGCGTTCAGCGAGGCACTCGACTCCCGCCCCAGCAAGGCCATCAACAGCTACCCGGCCTGGCAACCACGCCGTGGACTCGACCATATCCTGGTCTCCTCGACGCTGCGTCTGAGCCATCCGACCACGCTGTCGCACCTGTTCTCCGACCATCTGCCGCTTGCGGTAGAAGTCCATCTGCCAGCCGCATGCCGCAAGGCGATCGGGCTCGCCTGACTTTCCGGCGCCTCTCTCAGTCATGCATCTCTGATGCCTGACACTTTGACATCGCTCCCCCGAATGTCGCCCCCTCTACCGCCTGGCTCTCCCGTCTGGCTCTCCCGACCCAAGCTTCCGCCAGCTTCGGCTTGATGCGCATAAAGCGACCCTTCCGCGTCCTTCCTTGAGCGTTCTCATGCATCACTTCCGGCATTTCTTCGCCTATCTCACTGTAAGCAAAGGCAAAAATATCCTGTCAGACCAATGATCCATTTGTTGTTGCGGCGCCGCTCGCTACTCTTTGTCTGCCAATGACGTGGATTAATCGTTGACTTAGCGATGACTGATGGCATGCCGCATCCGAGCGATGTCACTTACAGGGATGAAGCGTGGAATAGCGTTGTTCAAAGCGATGCCATCACGGCTTGCCGCACACCGCGACTGACCACAACATGAGCAACATCTGAATTGGCGAACTTGCCAGCAATCGCTTGCAACACAAGCGCTTGGCAAAGACACAGCAGACGCTGTCGGCAAAGCAACAACAACACCAACAATCATCACCTGCTACCCGCAGGCCAAGGGGACTCCATGTCTGCCAATGCCTCTACCCCCGGCTGGCTCACAGGGCTCGACCGCATGACCGAGGGGCTGGGACGCTGCGTGTCCTGGCTGGTCGTCATCATGATGCTGGTCGAATTCACCATCGTGATGCTGCGCTACGCTTTCAACATCAACAGCATCCCCATGCAGGAATCCGTGATGTACATGCACGCGGCCGTCTTCCTGCTCGCCGCCAGCTACACGCTCAAGCACGACGGCCATGTGCGAGTGGATATCTTCTATCAGCGCATGTCGCACCGCGGGAAGTCGTGGGTCGATCTCGGCGGCACCCTGTTCCTGCTGTTTCCGGTAATGATCTTCATCCTGCTCTCCAGCCTCGGTTACGTGGGCGATTCCTGGGGCATCAAGGAAGCCTCCCCCGAATCCGGCGGCCTGCCGGGCGTCTACCTGCTCAAGACCCTGATTCCGGCCATCGCCATCCTGATGATGCTGCAAGGCGTCGCGGAAGCCGGCCGCCACCTGCTGTTCCTGATGGGCCGCCTGCCCTCTCCGCATGCGAGCGATGACACCCCTGACCACGATGAGGAGCTGGTGTAATGCTCGAGATCATGCCACTGCTGCTGTTCGTGTGTATCTGTATCGTCCTGATGCTGGGCTATCCGGTGGCGCTGTCACTGGCCGGTACCGCGCTTGCCTTTGCCGGACTCGGCATGGGGCTGGATGCGCTGGGCATTACCCAGGGCGTATTCGATGCCAGCTTCCTGTCCGCGATGCCCAACCGCCTCTACGGCACCATGACCAACCAGACTCTGCTGGCCGTGCCATTGTTCGTGTTGATGGGCGTGCTGCTGGAGAAGTCCAAGGTCGCCGAGACGCTGCTCGACGCCATGGCGCTGATGTTCGGCTCGCTGCGTGGCGGGCTGGGGATTTCCGTGACCATCGTCGGCATGCTGCTGGCCGCCTCCACCGGCATCGTCGGCGCGACCGTCGTCACCATGGGCCTGCTGTCACTGCCGACCATGCTCAAGCGTGGCTATGACCCGTCACTCGCCACTGGCGCCATCTGTGCCACCGGCACCCTGGGGCAGATCATTCCGCCATCCATCGCGCTGGTGCTGCTGGGCGACGTGCTGTCTTCCGCCTATCAGCAGGCCCAGCTGTCGATGGGCATCTGGAGCCCGAAGACCGTCTCGGTGGGTGACCTGTTCATCGGCGCGCTGATTCCAGGCCTGATTCTGGTGCTCGCCTATATCGTCTACATCGCCATGGTCGCCTGGCTGAAGCCGGAGAAGGCGCCAGCCGTCGATCGTGATGCGCTGATGGAAGAGCTGGGCCATACCGGCAGCGTCTTCTGGCTGCTGCTGAAGGGCCTGGTGCCACCGATCGTGCTGATCGTCTGTGTACTCGGCTCGATTCTCGGCGGTCTCGCCACCCCCACCGAAGCCTCGGCCGTAGGTGCCTTCGGCGCGCTGATGCTGGCCCTCGCCAACCGCAAGCTGAGCCTGAAGACCCTCACCGAGGTGGTGCGCTCCACGACCAACGTCACCTCGATGGTGTTCCTGATCCTGATCGGTGCCGCGCTGTTCTCGCTGGTGTTCCGCGGTTTCGGCGGTGAAGAGGTCGTCACCGAGATCTTCGAGAACATGCCTGGCGGTGTCATCGGCGCCACCCTGGTGGTGATGCTGGTGATCTTCCTGCTCGGCTTCATCCTCGACTTCATCGAGATCACCTTCGTGGTGGTGCCGATCGTCGGCCCGGTGCTGCTGGCCATGGGCCTCGACCCGATCTGGCTGGGCATCATGATCGCCATCAACCTGCAGACCTCCTTCCTGACACCGCCGTTCGGTTTCGCGCTGTTCTACCTGCGCGGCGTGGCACCCAAGGAAGTCAGCACCAAGCAGATCTACAAGGGTGTCGTGCCGTTCATCCTGATCCAGCTGTGCATGCTGGGGGCCCTGGCTGCATTCCCGGGCCTGGCCACCTGGCTGCCGGCACAGTTCTAGGCCACGGCTGACGAGACAGTACGAGAACAGAACACGGACAGAGCACGGAAAGAACAAATACAGAGCAGCAACTGAATTGGCGGGGGTAGCTCCGCCAGCTGATGGGAGAGCCGCCAGTCGGCTCATGCAGATGCACGGGAGCCGTTCGCGGCCCACCTCTTGCCCAGCGCCGGTCTCTGACCGGTGCACAACAACAATCGGGCACTTCAAGGAGCATGCCATGCAACTCAACAAACTCGCCTTCGGCATCGCCGTCGGCACCATGACCGCCATGGGCACCCTGCCGGCCGTCGCCAATGCCGCCGATACCTACACCTGGAAGATGGTCACCTCGTGGCCGAAGAACTTCCCGGGGGTGGGCCAGGGGCCGGAACGCCTCGCGCGCCTGGTCGATGAGATGTCCGATGGACGCCTCAAGATCAAGGTGTACGGGGCGGGCCAGCTGGTGCCGGGCTTCGAGGTGCTCGATACCGTCTCTTCCGGTACCGCGCAGATCGGCCACTCGGCCTCCTACTACTGGAAAGGCAAGGCGCCGGAAGCCCAGTTCTTCGCCGCCGTGCCCTTCGGCATGACCGCACAGGAAATGAACGCCTGGCTGCATTACGGTGGCGGCCTGGAGCTGTGGAACGAGGTCTATGACAAGTTCGGCGTCGAAGTCATGGCGGGCGGCGCCTCAGGCGTGCAGATGGGCGGCTGGTTCAACAAGGAGATCAACTCGGTCGCCGACCTCGATGGTCTGAAGATGCGTATCCCGGGTCTGGGTGGCGATGTCATGCAGCAGATGGGCGTGGCGACGGTCAGCATGCCGGGCGGCGAGATCTTCACCTCGCTGCAGTCCGGGGCCATCGATGCCACCGAGTGGATCGGTCCGTACAACGACCTGGCCTTCGGTCTCTATCAGGCCGCCAAGTACTACTACTATCCGGGCTGGCACGAGCCGACCGTCACCTTCGAAGCCATCGTCAATGACGACGCCATGGCCGAGCTGCCCAAGGACCTGCAGGCCATCCTGCGTTCCGCGGTACGTGACGTGAACCAGGACATGCTCGACGAGTACACCGCGCGCAACAACGATGCCCTCGAGACACTCCTCAACGAGCACAAGGTCGAGCTGCGCCGCTACCCGCAGGACGTACTCGACAAGGCACGTGAGCTGTCCGGCGAAGTGGTCAAGAAGCTTGGCGACTCCAATGAGCTGGCCGGCCGCATCTACGAGTCCTACACCACCTTCGAAGGCAAGGTCGAGAAGTGGCACGAAGTCTCCGAACAGGCCTTCCTGAACGCACGCAATCCGGAAGGCGTGGAGTAAGACTGCATTACCTGTGCCGCGCTCCCGCGAGGCGGCGCAGTCCTGTCATCCAATGCTTGCAGCCGCCCCCCCGGGGGCGGCTTTTTTGGGTCTGCGCGATCAGCTCTCGAGCAGGAAGGTCACCGGCCCGTCATTGAGCAGCGAGACCTGCATGTTGGCGCCGAAGCGCCCGGTCTCAATTCCCACCCCGAGTTCCCGCCCGCGCTCACGCGCCTTGTCGACCAGATAGGAGAACAGTCGTTCGCCCTCCGCCGGTGGCGCCGCCGAGGAGAAACTGGGGCGCATGCCGCTGCCGGTATCCGCCGCCAGCGTGAACTGCGAGACCAGCAGCAGACTGCCGCCCGCCTGCTGGACGTTGAGGTTCATCTTGTCGTTCTCGTCACCGAAGACGCGGTAATGCAGCAGCTTGTGCAGCAGCTTGTCGGCACGCGCCTCATCATCGCCCTTCTCGACGCCCACCAGTACCAGCAGACCGCCCTCGATGGCGCCGACGCTCTCGTCCTCGACCACGACTTCCGCCCGTGTGACGCGCTGGATCAATGCTCGCATGCCGCTTGCTCCTTCAAGAGATGAATGATGATTCATGACATTTCGTGTTCGGGAGCATACCAGACGCGAACGCCCCGCAGACTGAGCCTGCGGGGCGCGACAGGTGCTACTTGAGTGAGCGAGCTGCTAGTTGGCGAGGCTGGGCAGGAACAGCGCGATCTGCGGGAACAGCATCAGCAGCACCGTCGCCAGCAACAGCAGGGCAATGAAGGGCGGCGTCCCCCGGATGACCTCCATGTACGGTTTTCTAAATACCGCCACCGCCGTGAAGATGTCGCAGCCGAAGGGCGGAGTCGCCGAGCCTATCGCCGCCTGCAGGGTGACCAGGGTGCCGACCAGCACCGGGTCCAGCCCGGCGGCATCGACTGCCGGCGCGAACACCGGCGCCAGAATCAGGATCACCACGATGGGGTCCACGAACATGCAGCCGACGAAGTAGGCCGCCGCGATCACTGCCAAGAGCGCCAGCGCATGCTCCGACAGGTAGGGGATATAGCCGCCGAGAATGGCATCCGGAATCTTGGCGAAGGAGATCATCCACGAGAAGCCCGCGCCCGCCGCCACCAGGATGAACACCACCGCGGTGATCAGCCCCGTGGAGAAGGCCACACTGGGCAGGTCCTTCAGGGTCACGCCACGATAGATCAGCATCTCGAGAATCAGCGCGTAGATCACCGAGACCGTGGCAGCCTCCGTCGGCGAGAACATGCCCGAGTAGATGCCGCCGATGATGATCACCGGGAAGCCCGCCGGCAGGCTGGCGCGCTTCAAGGCCTTGAGGCGTGCGGGCCAGTCCGCCTTGGGCTGCGGCGCGATGCCCAGCTTCCACGACTTCCACATGCAGTAAAGCGAGAACAGCACCAGGATCATCAGCCCCGGGCCGATACCGGCGATGAACAGGTCACCCACCGAGGTACCGGTCGCGACACCGTAGATGATCATGCCGATCGAGGGCGGAATCAGCAGCGCGATATCGGAGGCATTGATGATCAACGCGATGGTGAACTTGTCACTGTAACCGGCTTCCAGCAGCCGTGGGCGCAGCGGGCGCCCCATCGCCACCACCGTGGCCTGAGTGGAGCCGGACACCGCGCCGAACAGGGTGCAGCCCAATGCGGTGGTCACCGGCAGGCCGCCGCGCCAGTGGCCGACGAAGCGCTCGACCACATCCAGTAGGCGCTGGGCAGTGGAGCCCTTGAGCATGATATCGGCCGCCAGAATGAACATCGGCACCGCCGTCAGCACCACCGGCTGCAGGCCACCGATCATCTGCTGGATCACCAGCTCCGGCTTGAGGAAAGGAAAATCGCTGAACAACAAGAAAAAGGTGCCGACGCTCAATGGCACCATCATGGGTACCCCAAGCAACAGCAGCCCCACCATCACGAGCAGAATCCACATCGCAGCTTCCGTCCCTGGGTCAATGAAGTGTGATCAATCGTCTATCGCGGCATCGAGAAGACATGCCAGACGCAGTGGCTAGAGCGCGCCGCTGCCATCGACTTCCTCGTTCTCGTCCATCTCCGCCGTACGCCATGACAACCAGGCGCCCTGCGCCAGCAGATTGCGCAGAATCGCCATCAGGTACTGGAGAGCCCCGAGCGCCAGCCCCAGCGGGACCACGGCATAGAGCACCGCCAGCGACCAACGCAGCGACGGCGTGACACGGCCGGACCTGGCCAGGCTCTGCAGATAATCCACCGCCAGCCAGGCGAGGTAGGCCAGCAAGGCACAGGTGATGACCTGCCCGGCGATCAGCAGCACCTTGCGCAACCACGGCGGCATGAAGTCCAGCAGCGCCGTCACGCGGATGTGGCGCCCGGCGCGCGCGCCGTAACTGATACCGAGGAAGGTCAGCCACAGCTGCAGGATCTGCATCAGCTCTTCGGTGAACGGCAGGCTGTAATTGAAGACGTTGCGCCCGATGACGTTGGCGATGCTGGCCGTCGCCATGCCCAGCACGCACAGGGCGATCAACCAGCGCTCGAGATGCGCCAGGCCCTGGTCACCACGTTCGAACCAGGTGGCCAGACGGCGCAGCGGCGCAGGCAGATGTGCGAGGGGGGCCTGAGCGCCATTCGTCTCGGCCGGGGCGGGGCGGGTCTCGTCAGCGGAGGGAGACTTGGAGGGGGGCGAGTTCATGAAGCGGCTTCCTGTTGATGTGGCATCCTGCCAGATAGGCTTTCTACCAGATGTCATGAGCGCAGTGGTTTGCGCCAGATATCCTGCATTTGCCGGTACGATCCATTGAAATTTTCCGCGGCGCCGCCGTGATTTTCACTTTGGCTACTCTTGTTCTAGCTTTATTAGCGGTGCTTGAAATCAGTATCCAGCCGCTGTGCGGCATGTCGGTCTGGTGCATGGAGGCCGATTGTGAAGACCGAGCGCGAAGTTCTGGCGAGCGAAGGACAGTTCTTCGAATACCAGAGCTCGAGTACCAGAGCTCGAGTACCAGAGCTCTAGTACCAGAGCTCGAGTACCAGAGCTCGAGTACCAGAGCCTCATGCGCACAGGCTCAGCTTATTCATAATAAATTCTAATCACACTATCCATTTTGGTGATTTTTTTATTATATTAAGAATGGCAATATTATCTAAATGATGCAAGTTGCACGCCGGGTATGCCCAGAGCCGCCCGACGCTGATGGAAATCACACAAGGAGAACAAGATGACGATGCAATGGAACCCGTCACCCGAGCAGAATCGCGAGACGTCCAGGACTCCTGTTCCCCTTTCTCGTCTTGCCGCGCTCATCAAGGGAGGCGCCCTGACGGCCGGCCTGGGCATGGCGGCACTGGCCTCCGCGGGTGTGCAGGCTGACACCTGGCGCTTCGCGCTGGAGGAAGTCTCCGGCAGCGTGCAGGATGCCTACGCCCAGGAATTCAAGAAGCGTATCGAAGAGGCTTCCGGCGGTGACATCGATGTCGAGATCTATCCCTACGGCGCACTGGGTACCTCCTCGCAGCTCACCGAACTGGTGCAGAGCGATGCCATCCAGCTGACCTTTGCCTCACCGGGTCACCTGGCCTCGGTGATCCCGGAGTCGGGCGTCTTCACGCTGCACTTCCTGTTCTCCGACGACAACGCCGTCAATGAAGAGGTGCTCGGCAGCTCCAAGGCCATCGACATGCTGTCCGAGGCCTATACCGAGCAGAACCTCCAGCTGCTGGGCGTGATTCCGGAAGGCTGGATGGTGTGGACCGGCAACCGTGCCATCAAGACGCCCGAGGACATGGAAGGCTTCAAGATCCGCACCATGACCTCGCCGATTCTGGTCGAGAGCTATCGCGGCTACGGTGCCAACCCGACGCCGATGCCCTATTCCGAGGTCTACTCCGGCCTGCAGCTGGGCCAGATCGACGGCCAGGTGAACCCGGTGTTCGCCATCCAGGAGATGAGCTTCTACGAAGTTCAGGACTACATGATCCAGGCCAAGCAGGCGCAGTTCATCACCACGCTGGTGGCCTCCAGTGACTTCTATTCCGGTCTGGATGATGAGCAGCAGCAGATGCTCGACAAGGTCACCAACGAGATGCGCCCGTACATCTTCGAGAAGCAGGAGGAGTACAACGCCGACCGCCTGGAGAAGATCAAGCAAGACAGCGACATCGAGATCATCACGCTGACCGATGAGCAGCGCGAAGCCTTCCGCCCGGTCGGCGAGAAAGGCTGGGAAGTCTATCGTGAACAATCCGGTGAGCGCGGCAGCAAGATCCTCGACACGCTGCAGGCCGACATCAAGGCTGCCGAGGGCAAGTAAGCCCGAGCAAGTGCATCAGACCCGCTAGACAGATTGCGGAGATAGGTGGAGAGGCTGATAGAAAGATAGAAAGATAGAAAGATAAAAGATAGAAAGACGAGCATGAAAAACGCCCCTGCCGGGTCTCCCGGCAGGGGCGTTTTTCGTGGTGTCTCGCTTGAGGCGCGATAGAGGCGCAAGACGATAGCGATACCGCTACAGATACGCCAGATAGACTAGAGAGGGGCTAGAGGGGCCAGATGGAAAGCGCGCTACTGCCCCAGCAGCTGGGTACGGAAATCCTGCTGGGCCGGTTCATCGCCAAGCCAGATCGCGAACAGAGCATTGGCCAGTGCCAGTGAATCGCTTTCAAAGATGACCTGTCCGTTCAACACCAGCGACAGCGTACCTCTGCCCCCGCCGGCGGGCAGCCATTGCAACGCATAGCGATCCCCCGGCACGACGTCCCGATAGGCACGATTGAAGCGCGTCAGTTCAGGCTCTATCGTCGCAAGATCCGCTGCGGACAGGTTCTTGCGTACGCCCTTGGTGGTCGCCTTGGCGAAGTCCTCGGCATCGATGGCATGGAAGTACTCCAACACCAGGCGACGCGAGACATCCTTGAGCGGTGCCGGGCGCGGACGACGCGCATCCTGGTAATAGGCACCGACATAGGCGTCCCACAGCAAGTAGGTGAAGAGCCCACTGCCGATCAGCGTCAGCGGCTGGCCGGACTGCGTGGTCACCTGATCCGCGAATGTCACCCCCTTGATCTCGACGGCGAACGCCGCCGGGCTGGTGGTGGCCAGCAGCGCCCCCATCACGCCCGCGGCCAGCCAGCGCGGCGCACTCGCCACCGGCAGGCTGATGGCACGACAGGCGGCGCTCAGGCAGCAAACGGCGCCACGAATAGCTGATACGGGCAAGCGGTACAGCGATATAGGCATGGCATCTACTCGTTGGCTGGCAGGGATCGAGGGGAACTCACGGGGCCTTTCTCCTGCAGGTCATCGCTCCTGCAGGGTCATCACCCTTGTGGAATCGGCTATCAGTGGCTTGCCCTCACGGGCCTGGCTCTCGCTGACTTACCACAGGGCGTGGAAATGGTGCACCGGCCCACGGCCCTTGCCGACGTTGAGCTGGTCGGAGGCGCGCAGCGCGCCCAGCAGCCATTCGCGCGCTTCGACCACCGCCTGCGGCAACGGCAGACCGTTCGCCAGCCGCGCCGTGATGGCGGAAGACATCGAGCAGCCAGTGCCGTGCAGGTTGTCGGTCTCGATGCGCGGTGCGCACAGCCATTGCTCGCCGGCATCGCTGACCAGCAGATCATCGCAGGCCTGCCCCTCAAGCGCCCCGCCCTTGATCAACACCGCCTTCGCGCCTCTGGCACGCAGCTCGCGGGCGACCGCAGGCATGTCGGAGCGCCCGATCAGGCGCCGCTCGCCCAGCAGCACCGCGGCTTCATGCAGGTTGGGCGTGATGATGTCAGCCAACGGCACCAGGTGCTCGGCCACCGACTGGATGGCAGCATCGTTGACCAGCGCATCACCACTCTTGGCGACCAGCACCGGGTCGAGCACGACCCAGCGCGGGCGGCGCTGCTGAAGGCGGTCGGCGAGCATTTCCACCACCAGCGGATCGGCCACCATGCCGATCTTGGCGGCACGGATATCGAGATCATCCAGCACGGCGTCCAGCTGTGCGGCGATGAATTCCCGCGAGACCGCCTCCACGCTGCGCACACCGCAGGTATTCTGCGCCGTCAGCGCCGTGATCACGCTGGCCCCGTAGGCGCCCAGCGCAGAGAATGTCTTGAGGTCCGCCTGAATGCCGGCTCCCCCGGAGGGGTCTGAGCCCGCTATCGTCAGGACGCACGGAATATGCATGCAGGAAGCTCCCGAAATATGGCTTTGACGTGCCAACAGCATACCCGAGCTGAGGAGGGAAGAAAGCCACCCCCAGCGCCCTGCCACCGTGAAAAACAGAAGAAAGTGATATGGATGAAGTGGCCGTACTGTCATTGCCGGGATTGACCTCGCTCGCCGTGATCTCGCTGGCCAGCGCCACCCTGCTGCCCGGCGGATCGGAAGCGGCCTTCGCGGGGCTGTGGTGCCAGGGGCACGCGCCCTGGGCGCTGTGGCTTGCCGCGACGCTGGGCAACTCGCTCGGCAGCCTGATCAACGTCGCTCTGGGGCGTGGCGCCCGTCGCCTGCGCACACGGCGCTGGTTTCCGGTCTCGCGGCGCGCATTGGCACGCGGCACCCTGTGGTATCGCCGTTTCGGCGCCTGGAGCCTACTGCTGAGCTGGACCCCGCTGATCGGCGACCCGCTGACGGTACTGGCGGGCATCTTCCGGCTGGCGTGGTGGAAAAGCATCGTCCTGATCATGATCGCCAAGGGCGGACGCTATGCCCTGTTGCTGCTGGCAGCCGACCTGTGGCTGACGCCCTGGTGCCAATGACCGCTGCAAGACTCCTGCTCCTGTCCTAGCCCCTGCCGCCTCAGTCAGTCGCTTGAATGAGATCGCAGCCACGCAAGGCAAGGATGCGTGCTATGCTGACAGGCGCCATGCTGCACTGCACAATAACAGCACTTCCAGTGCCTTGAACCAGTGCCGCATTGCCTTGATCAGGTGCTTCATTCCCCTGATATGCACCTCGTCACCCTTTCGCCGCCTCCACGAGCCCACGCCTCCCCCATCACTTGGCGTCACGCTCGCGACGGTCCCCCTGACCTCGGGCATTCCCCGGCGGAGTGCTGCACTGCTAGAGAGGAGAAGGTTTCATGCGTGATACATCCTGCGACTTCTGCGCCGATGCGCTCAATATTCTGGTGCTGCAAGGCGGTGGCGCGCTCGGCGCCTACCAGATCGGCATCTTCGAGGCGCTGGCCGAAGCCGGCATCCAGCCCGACTGGGTGGTCGGCACCTCGGTCGGCGCCATCAATGGTGCCCTGATCGCCGGCAATCCGGAGGGCGAGCGCCTCAAGGCCCTCGAGTCATTCTGGTATGGCATCGCCCAACCCGCTGCCAGCATGGGCCCCGCCTTTCATCCGTGGGAGCGCAGCGTCGCGCGTACCTCCGCCATGCTGTGGGGCATCCCGGGCTTCTTCCGCCCGCGCCCACTGTGGACGGTGCCGATCTGGCAGAGCTTCTTCGGCGAGCCGCCCAGCCTCTACGACACCGAGCCACTGGGCGACACGCTCAATCGGCTGGTGGACTTCGAGCGTCTCGATGCCCGCCACCCGGAGAACGTTCGCCTGTCGGTCGGAGCGGTGAATATAGGCAGCGGCGCGCTGCGCTACTTCGACTCCTCGCACGAAGCGCTGGACCATCGCCATATTCTGGCCAGCGGCGCCCTGCCACCGGCCTTCCCGCCGGTATGGGTCGATGGCGAAGCCTATTGGGATGGCGGCCTGTACTCCAATACGCCCGTCAGCTGGGTGCTGTCGGAGCGTCCGCATGGCGAGACGGTGGTCAACTGCTACGTGATCGACCTGTGGAGTGCCGATGGCAAGGTGCCGGAGACACTGCAGGAAGCGCAGCTGCGCGAGAAGGATATCCAGTATTCCAGTCGTGCCGGCGAGCACCTCAACCTGCTGGAAGAGAATCAGGCGCTGCGCATGGGAATCGAGAATCTCGCCGACTATCTGCCGGAGGAGCTGCGTCAGTCGCCGAAGATCCAGCGCATCCTTGCCATGACCCAGCAGCCCTCGATCAACGTGGTGCGTCTGCTGGCCTCGGCGCGCCCGGGCGAGACCTCACTGAAGGATATCGACTTCTCGCGCGCGACCATCGACTCGCGTCGCGACAGTGGTTATCAGGACATGCAGGAAGTGCTGAGCCGTTGCAGCCAGTTTGCGCCGCTGCCGGAAGATATCGGGGTCATCGTGCGCAACTTCACGCGCAACGCCGAGGGCGAGCTGGTCAGCCTGTCGACGCCTGAGGCAAGCTCAAGCGACGATGACGAGGCGAGCATCACGGCAGAGGACCTGCCCAGTCAGGCGACCGGCAGCTGAGCAGCGCTGACGACGATCCAAAACGATCCATCCACATCCCATCGCAGCCGTCACGCACTGGCGGCGCGCCAGGCGGGTGTGGATAACCCGGTGTCGGCAAGACGCCATCCGCCGGATGGCCTCACCCGCGAGGCTGCGCGGCCCCCAGCCGTGAACACTCCTCGCGGGTAAGCTCGCGCCACTCCCCCGGCGCCAGCCCCTCGAGACTCAAGCCTGCCACCGACTCACGGTGCAGCCACACCACGCGATTGCCCAGGCTACGCCACAGTCGCTTGACGTGATGATGGCGGCCCTCGTGCAGCGTCAGGCGTGCCTGGTCCGCGGTGAGAAACGCAAGCTGTGCCGGCAGTGTCGGGCGCGGGTCATGTTCGAGCAGCACCCCTTGGCGAACCTGTGCGATGGCGCTTTCCTGTTCGGCCTCCGTCAGGGGCCGCTCCAGCCCCATGCGATAGCGCTTGGCGGGCCCCTCGAGCCCGGCATCGCTGATGCGCGCCGAGACTTCGCCATCGTTGGTCAGCAGCAGGGCGCCGGTCGTCGCACGGTCGAGACGCCCGACGTGGTGAATCTCGGCCAGCCAGCCGCTGTCCTCGCCGCGCGCCTCAAGAGAGTCACGCAGCACATCGATCACGGTGAGGTGTTCGGGGTCATGACAGGCCGTCACGACCCCGGCGGGCTTGTTGAGCAGGATATGACGCGGACGCCGCGCGACCTGCAGGCAGACGGTCGCGTCAGGCGCTGACAGGTGAATGTCATCGAAGGGACCGACCTCATGCAACGGGTCGTTCACCTCCTCGCCGTTGACCCAGACCCGCCCCGCCGCCAGCGCCGATAGCGCATGACGGCGGTTGAGCTGGGGCTGGCGTGTCAGCCAGCGGTCAAGCCGCATGGGCTAGTCAGCCGCCTTGAGCTGGGCTTCCATCTCTTCCAGCGCTTCCTGAGCCTCGAACCATTCGGCTTCGGCCTCATCGAGGCGGCTCTTGATCTCGCCCTGGCTGGCCAGCAGCCTGGTCAGCTCCGCCTTGCGGTCCGCTTCGTAGAGCGTGGCGTCGCCCAGCGCTTCCTCGATCTTGTCCAGCTCGCCCTGCGCCATGCTCATCTTCTGCTCGGCCTTGTCGCTGACCTTCTTGAGCGGACGCAGCTTCTCGCGCAGTTCAGCCGCCTGACGGCGCGCCTCCTTGCGGTCCGGCGTACGCGTACTGTCAGTGCCGGCATCGGCATCCTTCTGGGCGCGCGCTTCACGCCGCTCACCCTCGACCCGCGCCTTGAGCCAAGCACGATAGTCATCCAGATCGCCATCGAAGGGCGTCACGCGGCCATCGGCGATGCACCAGAATTCATCGACGCAGGCACGCAGCAGGTGGCGGTCGTGGGAGACCAGAATCACGGTGCCCTCGAAGGTCGCCAGCGCATCGGTAAGCGCCTCGCGCATGTCGAGATCCAGGTGGTTGGTCGGCTCATCCAGCAGCAGCAGATTGGGCTTCTGCCACGCGATCAGCGACAGCGCCAGACGTGCCTTCTCGCCACCGGAGAACGACTCCACCGTGGCGTAGACCTCATCGCCGTGGAAGCCGAAGCTGCCGAGGAAGGTGCGGATCTCCAGCTCGCCCGCCGACGGTGACAGGCGCAGCACATGATTGAAGGGCGTCGAGGACAGGTCGAGCCCGTCCACCTGATGCTGGGCGAAGTAGCCGATGGCCAGATGCTCACCGGCGGTCCGCTGGCCCTCGACCAGCGCAAGCTCGCCGGTGAGTGCCTTGATCAACGTCGACTTGCCCGCGCCGTTGGGGCCGAGCAGACCGATACGCTGACCGGGCAACAGCGAGAAACGCACGCCCGAGAGCTGCGGCGGCTGACCGGGATAGCCGATCACCGCGCGGTCCAGCCCCAGCAGCGGATGCGAGATCTTGTCGGAGCACGGGATGGTGAAGTGGAACGGGGAGTCGGCTTTCACTGCCGCCGTCTCCTCCATGCGCTCCAGCATCTTCATGCGACTCTGGGCCTGACGTGCCTTGGTAGCCTTGGCCTTGAAGCGACGCACGAAATCCTCGATCTCGGCGCGCCGCGCCATGGTCTTCTCGTGCTCGACCTGCTCGCGCACCAGCCGCTCGGAACGCGTGCGCTCGAAGCGGCTGTAGTTGCCCTTGTAGACCACCAGCTTGCGGCGATCGAAGTGGATGATGTGATCACACACCGCATCGAGGAAGTCGCGGTCGTGGGAGATCAGCAGCAGTGCGCCGGGATAACGCGCCAGCCATTGCTCCAGCCACAGCAGCGCATCGAGATCCAGGTGGTTGGTCGGCTCATCCAGCAGCAGCAGGTCGGACGGCGTGAACAGGGTGCGCGCCAGATTGGCCCGCATGCGCCAGCCACCCGAGAAGGCCGCCAGCGGCTGACCGAGCTGCGCCTGGCTGAAGCCGAGGCCGACCAGCAGCTGCTCGGCACGTGCCCGTGCGGTATAGCCATCGAGAGTGTCGAAGTGGGCGTGCAACTCGGCCTGACGCTGGTGCTCGCCGCTTTCTTCGGCGGCCGCCAGGGCGCGCTCGGTCTCGCGCAGCGCGTGGTCCCCGTCCATGACGTAGTCGACGATCGGGCGCTCCAGCGCATCGATTTCCTGCGCCATGTGCGCGACACGCACGCCACCGGCCAGCGATACCGTGCCGCTGTCGGGCGTCAGCTCGCCGAGAATCAGGCCGAACAGGCTCGACTTGCCGGCGCCATTGGGGCCGACGATACCGGCCTTGTGACCGGCATGCAGCGTCAGGTCCGCTTCGTCGATCAGCGGTGCTCCGCCGCGTTGCAGGGCGAGCTGGCGCAGTGCAATCATGACAACCTCGATCAGAAAATACGGGGGGCGTCGGACTCCCGTTCACCGCCACCGACACGAACGCTACGACGCAGCAAGCTGCTGAGCGCGACACGTGAAGAGACATCATCGGTGATATACGAAGAGACATCATCCGTGACACACGAAGAGGCCGACTTGATGGGCGCATATTCTATCGGATTGTGGGACTACGCGCTGTCTCTGTATGCCCTGCCCGGCGAGGTCGGCTCTGCGGGCAACTCTCAGCCAGTTCCGGACATGATGAGCACCTGCCTGCTGCTGCAGGACGAGGCGGGCCTAGATGTCTGCGAGCTGCTGTGGATTCACTGGCTGTCCGCCCACGGCATCGCCCTCGCCGCCTCACCCACTCGCCTGCTGGAAGACGTGCGCGACTGGCAGGGCTGGATGACCGGCATGCTGCGCGAGCGCCGCCGCCAGTTGAGGCAGGAGCTGATGACGCTGCCCGCGACCCAGGACCCGGCAGCGGTGCAACGCCTGGAACGCCTCTATCAGCAGCTCAAGGCCTGCGAGCTATCCGCCGAGCAGGAGACCCTCGCCCAGCTGGAAGAGCTGAGCCCTGCGCTGTCGGCAGCCGAAGGCGCGACCGGCCTGCGGGCGCCCTTCGCGCATGTCGCGGACCCGCTGCAGGCCTTTCAGCAATCCCTGGTTCTGTTGAGCGGCACGATGACGCTCACCGTGGGGGATCACCCGTCGGCTCGCGCCCTGCGTCGGCTGGCACTGGCCCGCGTGCCCGCCGACGCCTGACAACGCCAGCGAGATGCGGAACTTGTACGCGGCTGGTAGAGTCGGAGTAACACTAGTGCCCGAGGCAGGCCATGCCGCCTCGGTGCCAATTGCGTGTTTCGGGCCCGTCTCAGGCCCATTCCATCCTGAAGGAGTTTTCATGAAACAGCTGGTCAGTGCCGTCGCGCTCGGCGCCCTCCTGGTCACCCCGTTCAGCTTTGCCGCCGATGACAGCCTCGCCGACGAGCAGGCACAGCTCAGCTATGGCATCGGTGCAACTCTGGGCAAGAGCCTCTCCCAGGACATCACCGATCTGGATCTCGACGCCTTCACTCAAGCCGTGCGTGATGTCTACGCCAAGGGCGACATGAAGATGAGCGACCAGGAAATCGCGGATTCGCTTTCCCGCTTCCAGCAGAAGAAGATGGAAGAGCAGAAGAAGATGGTCGAGCAGGAAGCGACCGACAACAAGGCAGAAGGTGATAAGTTCCTCGCCGACAACGCCAAGAAGGACGGTGTGAAGACACTGGATTCCGGCCTGCAATACAAGGTGCTGGAATCCGGTGACGGTGCGACTCCGTCCGCTGAAGATACCGTCAAGGTGAACTACGAAGGCAAGCTGCTGGACGGCACCGTCTTCGACAGCTCCTATCAGCGTGGCGAGCCGGTCAGCTTCAAGGTCAACCAGGTCATCAAGGGCTGGCAGGAAGCGCTGCAGGAAATGAGCGTCGGCGACACCTGGATGCTCTACGTCCCGGCTGATCTTGCGTATGGCAAGGCTGGCACCGGCGGCCCGATCGGCCCGAACGAGACGCTGACCTTCAAGGTCGAGCTGCTCGACGTGACCAAGGCCGACGCCAAGCAGTAATGGCGGCGTGAGCCTCCCCTGCTGGTAACCGGCGAGCACTGCTGCCGGTAGCAACGAAAGAGCCGCCCATCGGGCGGCTCTTTGCGTTTCTGGCAAGGCTGGATGAGGGCCAGTGACAAACTCATCCAGACGTCAGCTGCGTACAGGACAACGATGCATGCCATCACTACAGCAATGGCTGATGTCCGCTGATTCTCCCCTCCAGAAGGCCCGGTGCGGACGCCGCCAGCCTGTGGATAAATCTGTGGGGAAGCTATTGACCACAGGTTGACAACCGGTCTTTCTGGTGCCTGTCGCGGCAGTGATGCTGGTTGAACGCAAAGCAACCACTGACTTGATATTTTTAGTCGATATCACGTAACAGATTGTTTTTGCTAGACTTTATAAAACGTCTCTTGACGGCGCTGCGTTGCATGTTCGAGACGTCAGGATTATCCACAAAATTTTCCTTGAGCGCTTGCCAACTTGTGGACAATGTGTATTTCACTCCCGAAAAAGGCCTCAAGACCCGGCGCGTTAAGCGAGTGCCACGCAGGGCTCAATCTGCGGTCGCGCTCAGGACACGCGTCACGCCAGCGCGAACACCGGCCGGCCCCGGCGTGAACGGAATGCGATCGTAGATGCGCCCCTGAGCAGAGACGAGATAGAGCGCGGCGCCATGATCGATGGTGTAACCCAGCGCGGAGTCCTGTGCCTCGACACGTCGATAGCTGACGCCATAGTGCCGCGCCACATCGGCGAGTGCCGCCTGACTGCCGGTGATGCCCTGAAAGCGCGGCCCGAAGTGCCCGGTGTATTCGGCCAGCCGGGCAGGGGTGTCGCGCTCGGGGTCCAGCGAGACCATGACCGGCACCACGCGCGCCGCCGCCTGCGGTGGCAGTTCAGACATCACCTGACGCAGCGCCGCCAGCGTCATCGGGCAGACATCCGGGCATTGGGTATAGCCGAAATAGAGCGCGATGACCGGCGTGGCCTGTGCGTCTGCGGCCTCGCCCATCGACACCTCCGCGAGCGTGAAGTCACCCTGCTGCGATTCGAGCTGGATGGGGCCGCCCAGACTGGCCCAGGCCTGCATGCCAGCGACCGGCGCCAGATCCTGCTGCGCCTGCTGCCAGGCGACACCGGCACCGATCACGGCCGCCAGGCCGACGGCACCCAGCAACCACCAACGTCTGGCGACGCCCTTGTCGAGCTGATGGCTTTCTTGTTGGCGGGTTCCTGCCTGCCCATCCTGTGACTTTCGCTCTGCGCCCATCCCTGCCTCCCGGTGTCCTCATGCCTGAAACGACGTCCCTGCCGGCCGGGCTCAGCGCCAGCGGCTAGCTGCCCTGATGCGTCGGGCGGGTATCACTGCGAAACAATTGATCGACCGAGCTTTCGAGCTGCTCCGCCGTGGTGGCCTGGGGATGGCTATCGAAATCGAACCAGCTGCCCAGTCGGCCACGCTCGGTGGTCACGATCACCTGCGCACGCCACGCCATGGTCGCGCTGCTGCAGAACCCCAGCTGGCCTTCCCCCTGCCAATGCTGACGCTCGAGGCTCTGAGCATCGGTGGTACTCAGCACGCTGCGCTTCACGCCCATGTCCATGTGGCGGCCGATGAAGTCCACCTCGACCCCCTCCGGCGCGACGCCTTCCGTCATCACGCGAATGCCCAGCGGTGTCAGCGGACTGATATCACCGTCCAGCGCCAGGGTAATACGCCCGAAGCGGCCCAGCTCGGCAGTACAGGGGGCATGATTGAGCTCGCAGGACTGATTGGGCGCAAACCAGGTCACCTTGCCGTTGCTGCCGTCGCGTACCAGGTAATAGTCGATCAGGTAATACAGCGAGACCACGATGGTGATCAGCGTGACGATGATCAGCAGATTGAGCAGCCGCGGGCGGGCATTGTCTTCTTCTACGCGATACATGGCAGTTCCGGCAACGGTCCGGCAGCGCATCGACAGGCAAGGCGCCCCGAATGGGAAAGAAAGTGACGTGATGGGAATGGTCTGCGCTCAGCCACGGCATGATGACAGCGCGCGACCGGCGAACAAGACCTGAGTCCAAGTGCAGCGCTGAGCGAGTCATGACAAGCTTACCAGCCCACCTCGCCGCGGCAGCAGGCGAGACATCATGTCACGCGCACACCACATCGCTCTCAAGGCATTCGCACTCAGCCCCGACAAGGAGTCAGCATGGCAAGTGTACAGCAGGCGCTCGGCCCCCTCTTCCTGTTGATCCTCGCCGGGGCGCTGCTCGGGTGGAAGCGCTTCCCCGGCGAAGGCTTCTGGAGCGAACTGGAACGCCTGATCTATTACGTGCTGTTCCCTGCCATGCTGGTGTCCACACTGGCGCGCGCCGACATGGCCAGCGTGCCGGTCGTGGCGCTGGCCAGCGTGATGCTGGGCGCGATGCTGCTGTTCGCCGCCGCGCTATGGCTGAGCTGGCGCCACGCGCCGGACTGGCTGAGCCGTCATATGGGCGACGCCGCCTCCTTTACCTCGCTCTTCCAGGGCAGCATCCGCTTCAACAGCTACGTCGGCGTGGCCGGAGCAGCAGCGCTGCATGGCAGTGCCGGGGCGACCGTCGCGGCCGTGGCGCTGGCGCTGATGGTGCCTGCCGCCAACCTGCTGTGCGTGATGGCCTTTATCGGCGCTGGCACCCTGGGCGAAGGCGGCCTGCTGCGCTCGCTCAAGGCGCTGACCCGCAATCCGCTGGTACTGGCGTGTCTGGCCGGCACGGCCCTCAACCTGAGCGGCATCGGCTTGCCGGGCTGGAGCGGTGACGCCATCAGCCTGCTGGGACGCGCCGCCTTGCCGCTCGGCCTGGTCGCGGTGGGCGTGGCGCTGCGCCCGCGTGTGCTGGTGAGCAGTGGCAGCGTGGCGTGGCTGGCAAGCCTGCTGAAGCTGCTGGCGATGCCGGCACTGGTCGTCGTGCTCTGCCAGTGGTTCGGCCTTGAGGGAGTGGCGCGCGATGTGGCGATCCTGTTCGCGGCACTGCCCGCCGCGACCTCCGCCTATATCCTGGCTCGCCAGCTGGGTGGCAATGCCGAGCTGATGGCGGCGTTGATCACCGCCCAGACGCTGCTGGCGATGCTGACCCTGCCCCTGTGGCTGGCGAACTGACCTCTTGCCGACCTGACCTCTTGCCGACCTGACCTCTTGCCGACCTGACCTCTTGCCGACCTGACCTCTAGTCGACTTGTCGATCTGACGGCCACGCGACGTGAGCCCCACAGTGTGCGCAGCGCACAAGAAAAAGGGCATCCCCAGATGAGGATGCCCAAGACCGTGACTAGCTTGATGAGGAGAAACACCGTAGCGGGGGCCTGACTCCGCCGCTACGGCTGGGCTTGCGCCCTGCGATGTCTGCCCGGACACCGCACAGACAAGATAATCATTCTCATTTGCTTTTGCAAGCCAAATGCGAAAAATTTCTATTTAAGATTTATCTTGTACACCCTCGAGCGAGAACACCCTCAACTCCGCATGCAATTCGACCTCCAACGCTGTCATGGCTTCCGCACGTGCCAGGCCATCACGCTCGGCACGATACAGGTGCGGCGTCATGGTCAGCAGGTCCCGAATCTGCTCATTGCTGGTCAACGAGAGCCCCGCATGCAGATGTCCGACCTCGCCGCTGATGGTGAAGCCAGCGGCCTCGGCAGCGCTCAGTCCGGCATCGCCACGGGCGGGCTTCAGCTCGCGGTAGAGAATCCTGCGCAACGCCAGCAGGTGATCGGCGCCCGCTTCCAGCAGCACGACGTGGCCACCGGGCTTGAGGACACGCGCGAACTCCTGCCAGACAGGGAAGCCGAAGGCGCAGATGACGATATCCACACAGGCATCTTCCAGCGGCAGAGCGGCGTTGGTGCCCACCAGCCAGGCGGCATCACGTGACTGCTTCGCCGCGGCCAGCACCGCGTGCTTGGAGATATCCAGCCCCGCCGCCGTCAGCGAGAGATTCTGCTCACCGGCAGCGCACGCCAGCTGACGCAGATAGAAACCTTCGCCGCAGCCGGCATCCAGCACGGCCAGCGGCGCCTCCTGATCCATCAGCGCCAGCACACAATCGGCCAAGGCTGATGCAAGAGGCTGATAGCCGCCCAGCGCGAACAATCGCTGGCGGGCGCTCACCATCGCCTTGCTGTCGCCGGGGTCCAGGCTGCGCTTGCGCTGCACCGGCAGCAGATTGACATGCCCCTGGCGTGCGATATCGAAGCGATGCCCATCGGCACAGCACCAGCTCTGGCCATCACGTACCAGCGGCTGGGCATCCAGCGGACAGGTCAGGGCCGTCAGCGGGGTCATGGTCGGGCGATCAGCCGAGTCAGCGGTAGGCGTGGTCATGGTCAGCAACTCTCGGGATGAGGTGGGAAGAGAAAGGCAAAAGCGGCGGGCCTCACACGCAAGCGGCCACCCGAAGGCGGCCGCGATGCAACGTCATGAAGACGCCGCCACTGCGCACGAGGCGCTGATCAGTCCTGCTTGACGAAGATCAGGTCCCACACACCGTGGCCGAGACGCTCGCCGCGCTGCTCGAACTTGGTCAGCGGACGGAAGTCCGGACGCGGCACGTAGGGCGCACTTTCCGCCGGAGCGGTGTTGGCAAAGCCCGGCGCTTCAGCCATTTCTTCCGCCATCGCTTCGGCGTAGTTGGCCCAGTCGGTGGCCATGTGGAAGTGGCCGCCCGGCTTGAGCACACGACGCACCAGCTCGACGAAGGCCGGCTGAACGATACGACGCTTGTGGTGCTTCTTCTTCGGCCACGGGTCCGGGAAGAACAGCTGGAAGGTGTCGGCACAACCGGCCGGCACGCAATCCGCCAGCACTTCCAGCGCGTCGTGGCGATAGACGCGCAGGTTGGTCAGGCCCAGCTTGTCGGCATCATCCAGCAGCTTGCCGACGCCCGGCGCGTGCACTTCGATGCCGATGAAGTCGGTGTCCGGGTTGGCCTGTGCCTGTTCACACAGTGACTTGCCCATGCCGAAGCCGACTTCGATCACCAGCGGCGCACGACGCCCGAACAGCGCCTCGAGATCCAGCTCGCCCTGCTCGTGACGCAGGCCAAGGCGCGGGAAGACCTCTTCCAGCCCACGGGTCTGGGCCTGGGTCATGCGGCCACCACGAATCACGTAGCTCTTGATGCCACGCTTGCGGGCGACGGCTTCATCGGCAACGGAAGGGGTCGCTGGCGCGCTTTCGGTCTGCACGCTCTCGGGCTGCGCGCGCTCGTTCTGCACACTCTCTTGCTGCGCGTCGTCAGCGGGAGCAGAAGTGGACGTGTCGTCCTGCGGCTTGGAAGTCTCGTCAGTCATGGGGTCGTCTTGGTCTTTGCATGAACGATGCGCGAGCATCGGATTCGAATGTTTCAGGGCTCAGCCGGTGATCAGGCCAGCGCCCGGTGAGGAAGCACGTGCCGTCAGGCGAGTCGGCATGCGGCCGGCCAGGAAGGCACCACGGCCGGAAATCACGGCCTGACGCATGGCATCTGCCATCAACAGCGGCTGGCGCGCGTGGGCGATGGCGCTGTTCATCAGCACGCCATCACAGCCCAGTTCCATGGCGAAGGCGGCTTCTGACGCCGTACCCAGACCGGCATCGACCAGCACCGGCACATTGGCGCGCTCGATGATCAGCGATAGGGTGTGCGGGTTGAGAATGCCGAGGCCGGAGCCGATCAGCGAGCCCAGCGGCATGATGGCGCAGCAGCCGATTTCCTCGAGCTGGCGCGCGACGATGGGGTCGTCGGAGGTATACACCATCACGTCGAAGCCATCGGCGACCAGCGCTTCAGCGGCCTTGAGCGTCTCGACGATATTGGGATACAGGGTGTCCTGATCGCCCAGCACTTCCAGCTTGACCAGGTTGTGGCCATCCAGCAGTTCACGGGCCAGCTTGCAGGTACGCACCGCGTCACGCGCGTTGTAGCAGCCGGCGGTGTTGGGCAGGAAGGTATAGCGATCCGGTGACAGCACGTCGAGCAGGTTCGGCTCGTCAGCGTTCTGGCCCAGGTTGGTACGGCGAACCGCAAAGGTGACCACTTCCGCACCGGACGTCTCGATGGCGGAACGTGTCTCGTCCATGTCCTTGTACTTGCCGGTACCGACCAGCAGGCGCGAGGAGAACTCGTGACCGGCGACGATCAACGGGCTGTCGCCGGCGACCTGGGTGACGGGGTTGTTCAATGTCGGGGCAGAACTGTCTGTCATGATGACCTCATCGAGCTGGACGTGAACGCGCTGAGCGCGAGCGAGTAGTGAAAAGTGTCACTCCTGGAAACAGGACGGATCAGCCACCACCGATGGCATGGACGATCTCGATGCGGTCACCGGCATGCAGACGGGTGTCGGCGTGCGCGCTACGTGGCACGATGTCTTCATTGCGTTCCACTGCCAGTCGGCGGCCCTGGAGACCGAGACTCTCGACCAGAGCGGCAATCGTCGTGTCGTCCGTCACCACGTGGTCTTCACCGTTGAGCTGTATCTGCATGCTGTCCTCCCGCGAAAAGAGGCCGCTATTGTAGCGGCTTTACGTGTGCAGGCGTAGGCACATCGTGCCGCGCCATCTGCCCTCAAGGAATTAATGTCTATGCGTCACAACGACTCCCACTCCCGCCACTGGTGGCTGGCCATGGGACTGGCCGGCATGTCCACCGTCGCGCTGGGTGCCTTCGCCAGCCATGGCCTGCGCGGCACCCTGAGCGCGGACATGCTGCGCGTGTTCGAGACCGGCGTCCGCTATCAGATGTGGCACGTGCTGGCGGCGGTCGGGGTACTCGCCTGGCGCTCGGTGCAGCCGCTGCGCGGCCAGATGCTGACGCTGGGGCTGTGGGCCGCCGGCATCCTGATGTTCTCGGGGTCGCTGTATGCCCTGGCGACCACGGCGCGCACCCAGCTGGGCATCATCACACCCATCGGCGGCCTGCTGCTGATCGCCGGCTGGCTGAGCCTGGCCGTCACCGGCTGGCGTCAGCGCGGCAGCGAGGAGAAGGACATCAACAAGCTGTAGCGCGCCTTCCCGTGACGCTGCCGAGGTCAGTCATCGCTGTCCGGCAAGGTATAGGTCGCGGTCACGATGGCGACCGGGTCGGTGTCACCGTGGCTGTAAAGCTCGATCTCGCCGACAGCCAGCCGCCGGCCCAGCTTGCGAATACGCGCGGTGGCCATCAGGTCGCGGTCGCCGCGCGCGCGACGCAGAAAGTGGATGCTGAGATCACTGGTGACGGCCATCGGCTCCGGGCCGATCTCGCCGAGAATCGCGACATACAGGCAGACATCCGCCAGCGCCATCATCGTCGGTCCGGACACGCAGCTGCCAGGACGCAGGTGCTCATCCTCGATGGCCAACCCCATGGTCGCCCAGCGATCGCCGACGGCCTCGATGGTGCCCAGACGCTGGGGGAAGACTTCATCGAGGAAATCCTCGATGGCGGCGGCGCTCATCACGGGCATGACATTCTCCTCGACACACTGGGTCCGATCGCGCGGTTACGCGGTTTCTGGGGCAAGGCTAGCGGCAAATGCGGTCTCGGGAAACATGCGTCTGGCAAAATAATGGCTGGGCAATTCCTGCTCGGCGACAGACAACAACGGCGACCCAGGGTCGCCGTTGTTGTCTTCAGTGTTTCCTGCCGTCAGCCGCCCTGTGATCAGCGCGCCTGCTGCTTTTTCTCGAGACGACGGCGATGCAGGACCGGCTCGGTGTAGCCACTCGGCTGCACGCGCCCCTGGAAGACCAGCTCGCAGGCGGCCTGGAAGGCGATGGAGCCCTCGAGGTCATCCGTCATCGCCTGATAGCTGGAGTCCGCGGCATTCTGGCGGTCCACCACGCCGGCCATGCGCTCCAGCGTGTCCTGCACCTGGGCACTGTCGACGATGCCGTGATGCAGCCAGTTGGCGATGTGCTGGCTGGAGATACGCAGCGTGGCGCGGTCTTCCATCAGACCGACATCGTGGATGTCCGGTACCTTGGAGCAGCCGGTGCCGTGATCGATCCAGCGCACCACATAGCCGAGAATCCCCTGGGCATTGTTGTCCAGCTCGGCCTGGATCTCCTCGGCACTCCACTGGGGATCGAGCTCCAGCGGGATGGTCAGCAGGTCATCGAGGCTGGCACGCGGACGGCTGAGCAGATCATGCTGCACATCCTTCACCGAGACCTGGTGATAGTGCAGCGCATGCAGCACGGCGGCGGTCGGTGACGGCACCCAGGCAGTATTGGCGCCGGCGCGCGGATGGCCGATCTTCTGTTCCAGCATCGCGGCCATCAGGTCGGGCATGGCCCACATGCCCTTGCCGATCTGGGCGCGTCCACGCAGGCCGCATTCCAGGCCGACATCCACGTTCCATTTCTCATAGGCCTGAATCCAGGCGGCGCCCTTCATGTCGCCCTTGCGCAGCATCGGGCCAGCTTCCATCGAGGTGTGCATCTCGTCACCGGTGCGGTCCAGGAAGCCGGTGTTGATGAAGGCCACGCGGGAACTGGCGGCCGCGATGCAGGCCTTGAGGTTGACAGTGGTGCGGCGCTCCTCATCCATGATACCCATCTTGAGCGTGGAGCCCGGCAGCCCCAGCAGCTGCTCGACCCGCGCGAACAGCTCATCGGCGAAGGCGACTTCCTCGGGGCCATGCATCTTGGGCTTGACGATGTAGACGGAGCCGGTACGCGAGTTGCAGATGCCGCCGCGGTCCTGCTTGTCGCCCTTTAGGTCGTGCAGCGCGATCAGGCTGGTGAAGATGGCATCCATGATGCCTTCCGGTGCTTCGCTGCCGTCTTCGAGCAGGATGGCCGGATTGGTCATCAGATGGCCGACGTTGCGAATCAGCATCAGCGAGCGACCATGCAGCACGCGCGTGGTGCCATCGGCGCCGGTGTATTCGCGGTCCGCATTCAGCTTGCGCGTCATGCTGCGGCCATTCTTCTCCAGCGTCTCGGTCAGGTCGCCCTTCATCAGGCCCAGCCAGTTGCGATAGACCGTCACCTTGTCTTCGGCATCGACGGCGGCCACCGAGTCCTCGCAGTCCATGATGGTGGAGAGCGCGGCCTCCATGATCAGGTCACTGACGTTGGCGGGATCAGTCTTGCCGATGGGGTGCTCGGCATCGATCACCAGCTCGGCGTGCAGGCCGTTGTGGGCGAAGATGATCGCGCTCGGCGCGCTTTCGTCGCCGCGATAGCCGAGGAAGCGTTCCGGCGACTTGAGGCTGAGATCACGTCCTCCGGCACGCACCAGCAGATGGCCATCGCGAATCGTGTAGCCTTCGCTGTCGTGGTGACTGCCGCCAGCCAGCGGCGCGACGGTATCCAGCACCTGGCGCGCATAGGCGACGACCTTGGCGCCGCGCGCCGGGTTGTAGTCCTTGCCACGCTCGGCGCCATCTTCCTCGCTGATCGCGTCGGTGCCGTAGAGCGCATCATAGAGGGAGCCCCAGCGCGCATTGGCGGCATTCAGGGCGTAGCGGGCATTCATCACCGGCACCACCAGCTGCGGGCCGGCCTGCTGACAGATCTCGCTATCCACGAAGGCGGTGCTGGCTTCGACCGTGTTCGGCTCCGGCAGCAGATAGCCGATCTTGTGCAGAAACGCCTTGTAGGCCTCGAGGTCTACCTTGCCCGGATGCTCGCGGTGCCAGGCATCGATCTCGCTCTGCAGCTGATCGCGGGTCGCCAGCAGTTCGCGGTTGCGCGGTGCCAGTTCGTGCAGCAGTGAATCGACACCCGCCCAGAAGGTCTCCGGCGCGATCCCTGTGCCCGGCAGCGCTTCCTGCTCGATGAAACGGTGCAGGCTGGCGTCGATGGCCAGGCGCTGAAGTTGAATACGGTCGGTCATGCGTTTGCTCTCCCTGAAAACGAATCGCTGGAAACCCTCAACGGCTGACAACACTGCAAGCAGTGGTGTTCAAAAGGATTTTCGCCAGACGGCACTCACTGGCGCGGCGTTTGACGCGACTGCTGACGCGCAACTGCCCGACCAGCGTGAGCCATCGAGGCGCCGGGCAGGAAGACGCTGATACCTGCCGGGCGGGGACGAATCCCATCACCATACCCGATGGCGAGGCCGGCGAAAGGACTGCTATGACCAATGAACAAGCTCATGGAGCCCGATTACCCGCCCAGCGTTGATTCCGCGTCGCTGTTGTTGCTCGGCGACAGGCGGGGAAAACAGTGAAGAAACACTGTTCTTTGTGTAGCTCGCAGCCGCGCCAGCCGCTAGCATGGCAGCATTATGGAGATGACCATGCCCGATTTCAGTGAACTGCTCGACCACGGCCCCTTTATCCGCCTGCCTGACATGCTGCCGGGCCAGACGTCCAGTCCACTGGAGCGTTACCTGGGCCATTACGGTCTCGATGCGCTGCGCAGCGAGGACATCGCCGTGCATGCCGGCCACCTGGAGGCCGGGGGCTTTCGCCTGTGGGCCCAGCTGTGGACACCGCGCAAGCCGCGCGGCACCGTCTTCGTGGTCCACGGCTACTTCGATCACCTCGCCCTCTATCGTCATCTGCTGGCGCACCTGCTGCGCAACGGCTGGCAGGTCGCCTTGTGGGACCTGCCGGGGCACGGCCTGTCATCCGGCGAGCCCGCCTCCATCGATGACTTCGGCGACTATGTCGGCTGCCTGCAGGCCTTCCAGGATTACCTGGAAGACCACAGCCTGGCGCCGCACCCGTGGTTCGGCATCGGCCAGAGCACCGGCGGTTCGGTGCTGGCCACCGACGCCCTGATGCGCGGCGATGAATCGCGTTGGCAGGGAATCGCCCTGCTCGCACCGCTGGTACGGCCGTGGGGCTGGTCGCAGTCACGCTGGTTGCACAGCATGGCGCGCCCCTTCATCGATTCCATTCCGCGCAAGTACCGCGCGAACACCAACGATGTGGACTTCTACGAGTTTCTCAGCACCAATGATCCGCTGCAGGCTGATCGCCTCGCGGTGAAGTGGGTGACGGCGATGCGGGAATGGATTCCCCGTCTGCGCGCCCTGCCACCCTGTTCTCTGCCGACCCTGATCCTGCAGGGCGAACAGGACACCACCGTCGATTGGCAATGGAATCTCGGCGTGTTGGCCAGCAAGTTCCCCAATGCGCGCATCTACCGCCACCCCGAGGCCCAGCACCATCTGGTCAATGAAGCCGAGCCGATTCGCCAGGAGCTGTTCGCCGAGCTGGACGCCTTCCTCGATGCTCTGTCGCAGCGCCCGTCAGACCTGCCGCAGCAGGGGCGCACGGCATGATGGCCATGCATCGCCTGCCCATGCTGGCCGCGGCCCTGCTACTCTCCACGCTGGCGGGCTGCATGAGCCTGGACCAGGTGCCACGTGCCGAACGCGATCCCATCTATGGTCTCGGCCAGAGCGCGGCGCGCCTGATCGCCGAGCAGCGTTGGACTCCCCCGCTCGAGCAACAGGTATTGCTGCTCGCGCCGCCCGAGGTGGATGCCACGCTGCAGGCCAACCCGGGAGCGCTGAACGAGGCGCTGACCCGCGCACTGCTGGCGCTCAAGAACGGGCCTCAGGTGCTCAACTGGAGCACTGACCGCCCCGCCGTCGATAGCCGCCAGTGGCGTCTCGAAACCACCCTCGAGGCCAGCGGCGTCGCACTGACCTTGTCAGACCGCATCCTGCAGCCGTATCAGCTGCAGCTGACGCTGGTCCGCAGCGCCAGCGCCGAGCGCAATGAGACGCGCACCTTCACCCTGAGCGGCGCCTTCGACCAGGCAGCCCTCGAGTCACTGGCGCGCAATCCTCCTGAGCCCTGAGCTTCAAGCCCTGAGCCCTGCTGCGCCGGAGCCACTCGCCACCCTTGATGCGCCCTTTATCGTTTTCTGCTTTTCCGGAGCCAACATGACCACCGCCAGTCCCCGTCGCTTTCTTGCCCACCTCTATCAGGATGGGCCGCATAACCCGTTCCCCGGCATCAAGGCGCTGGAACGCAGACTGGGACACGCGCTGCCGTATCAGTATGGCTCCAACGAAGGGCTCGACATGCCGCACCATACGCTGGGTGGCGCGCTGGGCACTGCGCTGGCCGACCTGAGTCGCAGCTATGCCGACGCCGATGCCTGGCAACTGCGCCAGCAACTGGCTGAGCGTCTGGGAGTCGCGTACGAGAACCTGCTGGTCGACGCCGGTGCCGACAGCCTGCTGGCACTGGTGATGCGCGCCACCGTCTGTGCGGGCGAGTGCGTGATCACCAGCGCCGGCACCTATCCGACCCTGGCGTACTTTGCCCGCGGGCTGGGTGCCGAGGTCATCGAGGTGCCCTACGACGAGAGCTTCGCCACGGCTGATGACACCTCATCGTCGCGACTGGCACCGGACCTCGCGGCGCTGCTCGCTGCGGCAAGGCAACACGATGCCCGCGTCGTCTATCTCGCCAACCCTGACAACCCCAGCGGCCATCTGCATTCTGACGCCGATGTACGCGCCCTGTGCGACGCCCTGCCGGAGAACTGCAGCCTGCTGCTGGACGAGGCCTATCACGACTTCCGCCCGGATGCCGCCCACGCCGACCATGCGCCGATGGCGCGCACCTTCCGTCTGCGCACCTTCTCCAAGGCCTATGGCCTGGCGGGCCTGCGTCTCGGCTTCATGATCGCCGAGCCCGAGGACATCGCTCTGCTGAACAAGGTGCGTATCCACTACGCCGTGAGTGCACCGGCGCTGGCGGCAGGTGAGCTACTGCTGGCGCACCCTGAAGAGGCGGCAGCGCATGTCGCCGGCGTCATCGATTGTCGCGATCGTCTCGCCGAGCATCTGCGCTCGCTGGGCGCGGAAGTCCTGCCCAGCGCGACCAACTTCCTCTGCGTGCGCCTCAAGAGCGCCGAGCTGGCAGCGCAAGTGCAACAGCAACTGATGGCTCAGGGCGTGCTGATCACTCGCTCCCCGCATCCTTCGCTTGGCCACATCCTGCGTATCTCGACACTCGAAGACAGTCTGGTGCCGGGCCGTCTCGCGCGTCTCGAGCAGGCCATCGCCGAAGAGCGCCGTTCATGAACCATTTAGCGTGAGGGCCTCGCGATGACGTTGGCAAGCCTCGCGGCCCGCGCCATGGGCAGCCTCGCCGTGGTGGGCGCGAGCCTCTGGCTGGTGCCCGCACTGTGGTTCCGGCTGCCGGGGCCGGAAGGCCTGCGCACCATCGTGGCTGCTCTCGCAGCGGTGCTGAGTCTCGTGTGCGTGATTGCCCTGTGGTGGCCGCAGGCCAGCGCGATTCGCTGGCGGCTGATGGGCTGCTACCTGATGCTGCTGGTCGCAAGCCTTGCCTGGTGGGCCAGCATCACGCCTCGGGCGGACCGCGACTGGGCGCCGGAGGTAGCGCATCTGGTCGAGGGGCAGGTGGTCACGCCAGCACGGGACGAGGCTGCCACCCAGGGTGAAGTGCTGCATCTCGAGCAGGTACGCAATTTCGTGTGGCACAGCATTGAGAATTACACGCCGCGCTGGGAAAGCCGCGACTATCCGCTGGAGGAGCTGACCTCGGTGGACCTGCTGACCAGTCACTGGATGGGCCCGCAGATCGCCCATACGCTGGTCAGCTTCGGCTTTGCCGATGGCCGCTATCTGGCCTTCTCGGTGGAGATCCGCAAGGAGCGCACCGAGCAGTTCTCGACCCTCGGCGGCATGTTCAAGCAGTACGAACTGGCGGTGATCGCCGCCGACGAACGCGACATCATCCGCGTGCGCAGCAACGTGCGCGGCGAGCAGGTACACCTCTATCGGGTGCAGATGCCGCGCGAGATGATCCGCGAGCTGCTGCTGGCCTACGTCGACGAAGCCGAGGCATTGCGCACTCAGCCACGCTTCTACAACACCGCCACCAGCAACTGCACCACCCTCGTCTACGCGATGATGACGCGCCTGACCGACGGCCTGCCGCTGGACTACCGCCTGCTGCTCTCAGGCTATCTGCCGGAATATGTCGCGGACCAGGACGCCCTGAGTGACGCTGCCCCCTTCGCGGAACTCAAGGCCAGCAGCCTGATCAGCCCCGCCGCCATCGCCGCCGACAATCATCCGGACGGCGACTTCTCACGCCTGATTCGTGAAGGCATTCCCGGCGCGGACAGGCCCTCCTACTGAACCCTCGCAGAGTGCCGAGAACATGATCCGGTGGCATCAGGCGCTGCGCTGCTGGGCGCTAGCACCCGGGCGAGCCGGGTCCCTGCCCATCATGCGGTCCAGCTGGCGATAACCGATGGCCTCCATCAGCTGGGGCCGCTGCACACCGTCCTGGTCGATCAGATCACTCAGTGTCAGCGCGACACGCAGCACCCGGTGATAGGCGCGCGCCGAGAGATTGAGCCGTGACAGTACGCCGGCCAGCCACTGGCGCTCGCCGTCTTCCAGCTGACAGGCGGCTTCCAGCGCGTGGGTATCCAGATGGGCATTCAGGCCGCCGCGTGCCAATTGGCGCGCGCGGGCTGCCAGCACCCGTTCGCGCACGCCGGCCGAGGCCTCGCCAGGAGTGGCGGACGTCAACTCCTCGGCGGGCAGGCCCGGCACCTCGACCTGCAGGTCGATACGGTCCAGCAACGGGCCGGACAGACGCGCCTGATAGCGCTGGATCTGCGCCGGCGTGCAGCTGCAATTGCGGCGACTGTCACCGAGGTAGCCGCAGGGGCAGGGATTCATCGCCGCGACCAGCTGGAAGCGCGCCGGGAAACGGCGTTGATGGCTGGCGCGCGAGATCAGAATACGACCGCTCTCCAGCGGCTCGCGCATCACTTCGAGCACGCCGCGGTCGAACTCCGCCAGCTCATCCAGAAACAGCACGCCATGATGCGCCAGCGACACCTCGCCCGGGCGCGGCTTGGAGCCACCGCCCACCAGCGCGACCCCACTGGCCGTATGGTGCGGAGCACGGAATGGCCGCTGGCCCCAGCGCTCCATGATCGGCAGACCACATACCGAGCGCACCGCAGCGACTTCCAACGCTTCTCCCTCGCCCAGTGGCGGCAGGATGCCGGACAGGCGACTGGCCAGCATCGTCTTGCCGGTGCCCGGCGGGCCAGCAAATAGCAGGTTGTGACCGCCGGCCGCGGCGATCTCCAATGCCCTGCGCGCCTGATGCTGGCCACGCACTTCGCTCAGGTCGGGCTCCGGCAGACGCGCCTGGGGGATGATCGAGCACACATGCGGCGTGAGGCGCTCGCGCCCCAGCAGGTGGGCCACCAACTCCAGCAGATGGCCCACCGCCAATACCTCCAACTCCTCGGCGAGCGCCGCCTCGTCGGCATTGCCGCGCGGTACCACCAGCGTCCGCCCCGCCTTGCGACAACAGAGTGCGGCTGGCAGCACGCCGGTGACGGCACGGATGCTGCCATCGAGCGCCAGCTCGCCGAGGCACTCCATCGCTGCCACGGCCTCTTCCGGTATCTGCCCGGAGGCGACCAGAATCCCCAGCGCAATCGGCAGATCGAAGCGACCGCCTTCCTTGGGGAGGTCCGCTGGCGCCAGATTGAGCGTGATACGGCGCGCCGGAAATTCGAAGCCGGCATTGAGCAGCGCACTGCGCACCCGCTCGCGACTCTCCTTCACCGCCGCTTCCGGCAAGCCGACGATGGACAGACCCGGCAAGCCGTTGGAGAGGTGTACCTCCACCTGAACTTCCGGTGCCTCGAGACCAAGTGACGCGCGCGTGCGCAACATTGCCAATGACATGAGTCTTCCCTGCGTGATGCCGCCTCTCAGTTGCACGGCGCAATCGGAGCAGGCACTGGCCTGCCATGAGCGCGAAGGCACACACCGCTGCCAACCCTCCCAGCATGGCAAACCTCATACTCCCCAGAAGGCGAGCGCCTCAACGCTTGGACACTCGACAATTGCCGCAAGGCTTCGCATACCACCACGACACGGCCATGCGCCGCCTGTAAATACGTATTCCGGCGACAATATTCGCCGCTATTTCGTAACTTCCATTACGCCCCATACTCACGCAATTACTGAATACGTAACACACAAACAGACTGTGGATAACATTACATAATCATCGATTGTGGACATTTTTTGAGCGCTCAAAACTTCAGCATTCAAGGCACCGACACCAACGATGAACAAGCGAGCCAACGCCAGACCAGGCAACCCACAGCCCGACCTCAACTCACAAGCACCAGCCAACAGAAATTAAACCCAATAAGCGCAGGCAGGGTACTTGGACACTCGACTCAGTCGAGCGATGAAAGCCATATCAGAGACAAGATTGAGCCAGAAGAGCTCATGAGGCGCCTGACGGGGAGGGATCAGATAAGGCGCAAGCACTGCACTCGAAGAATTTGCACGAGCATCGAGTCGTTGATGCTCAGGGTCTGGAGTCTCAGGCCCTGGCGCTTGGTGACGGCCTACTGCTGCCTGGTGATTGAGAGCGTCTGGCGCCCTGCAGCTGTGACTACGTCTGCCATTTCAGCTTCACGCGCCGCGACGCGCCCGGGGATGGCGAGGCGGATCGCTCGCTGACATGGCCAACAAACGCTCATGGCGAATTAAAAGTAGCGGTTGTGACAGTACTTTCCACGCAAAAGCGCCTGTTTTGGCGCATTTCAGCGCCAGCAGACGCCACACGGGCATGGTGTGGGGCCGACTCGCTACCTGCCTGCACCAAGAAAGTGCTCATACAGGGGCGATAGCGTCCTCGAGAGAGCCACAAGAGTGCCGCCAGACCGGGACTGCGGTATATTTGATCGGTTGTCCCGGCCTGGCCGCGACGACCGCCAAGCTGTCTCACGGAACGCCGCCGATGCGCGGCAGAGAATCGTCCAACCCACGGAAAGGGCCAGCCATTCAGGACGACTTCGGCTTGTTTCAGGAGCACTACCCATGCAAGACATGCTTGCCCCGCTGGCACCCCTGGCGGATGTGATCGGCATGCTAGGCACCACTCTGGTCGTCGGCGCCTTCTTCCTGCTGCAGATAGGCAGACTCGATGCCCGCAGCCTGACCTACAACCTGATGAATCTGAGCGGGGCGATCCTGCTGTTGATCAGCCTGTGCATCAATTTCAACCTCGCCAGCTTCGTGATCGAGGTCTTCTGGATCATCGCGTCTGTGGTAGGTCTGGTACGCTGGATGCTGGGCACTCGACCCCAGACTGCCTGAGGCCGCTCCCGGAATCAGCGGCGCCCATGACGCAAAAAACCGCCACGCCCCGAAAGGGCGTGGCGGTTTTGATTCAGCCGTCACCTGAGGGGGTCAGGCGTCGCGCTGGCGCTCGATCTCCGCGGCGTGACTGGCGGCTTCACGCTTCGCTACCGCGGCTTCCCCCTCATCATCCACTGGCGTGGCGGGCTCGGCTGCCGGCACGTTGCCCGCCACCAGCCCCTGCTTCTCCAGCAGTGCCTCAAGGGCGATGACCTGCTTTTCCAGCGACTCGACGCGGCTGCGCGTGCGCGTCAGCACATCCATCATGATGTCGAAGTCTTCACGCGAAACCAGTTCCATGCGGTCGAAGGCACCGCGCATCACCCCTTGCACGGACTTCTGCAACTCTTCCGGGCCATGCGAGGCATCCTGCAGGCGCTCACCGATCTGCTGGGCCATACGCCCGATGACGTCATTCTTGAACATGCTGCACCTCAGCCGTTGCGGGCCGGCAGCCGCGTCGTGCGGACTGCCGGTCAGAAAATGATGACACCCCTGTACATGGGGCCGTCGTGTCCTGCTGCAAGGATACGCAACCCTGGAGACGGGTGCATGCCCCGCATCGTCCTGCACCAGACAATCCTCATCGGCAGGCACACATCTGCACCACATTAGCACTTGCCCCCACACCCAAAGGCGCAGAAACAGCACCATTACGGTGCATGCCAGGTGACCTTCGGATTCAGCCATCTTTGCACAGGCCGAAAGACTGTCAGCCATCCTGCGATAACCAGATGAGTTACAAGGATTTTCAGCCGCATGGCACATCTCGTGCGATGCACTTGTCAGGAACAGGCCGCCAGCTCATCTGACTGGCCATGCTTAACAAGAATGATCATTCCGGTAGCGAACGGGGGCAGCACATGAAACTGATCACCGCCATCATCAAACCCTTCAAGTTGGACGACGTGCGAGAAGCACTGGCCGACAACGGCGTGCAGGGGATTACCGTCACCGAAGTGAAGGGCTTCGGACGTCAGAAGGGGCACACCGAGCTGTATCGCGGTGCCGAGTACGTCGTCGACTTCCTTCCCAAGGTCAAGATTGAAGTGGCTGTCGATGACAGCAGTGTGGAATCGGTACTGGACGCCATCACCCAGGCGGCCAACAGCGGCAAGATCGGCGACGGCAAGCTGTTCGTCACTCCGCTGGACGATGTCATCCGTATCCGCACCGGTGAACGCGGCGCCGACGCTGTCTGAGCCCCGCGCACAATAACAAGGAGAACCCCGCATGAACGAGATCATCGAGGTCAAGTACGCACTTGATACCTTCTACTTCCTGGTCTGTGGCGCCCTGGTGCTATGGATGGCAGCCGGCTTTGCCATGCTCGAGGCCGGTCTGGTCCGCGCCAAGAACACCACCGAGATCCTGACCAAGAACGTGGCGCTGTTCGCCATCGCCTGCACCATGTACATGGTCGTCGGTTACCACATCATGTACTCGAGCGCCGAAGGCGGCTTCCTGCCGAGCCTGGGCTTCCTGATCGGTGCCGAGAATACCGCTGAGGAAGCGATCGCTTCCGGTGGCGACATCTACTACAGCGCACGTTCCGACTTCTTCTTCCAGGTCGTGTTCGTGGCTACCGCCATGTCCATCGTCTCCGGTGCGGTCGCCGAGCGCATGAAGCTGTGGGCCTTCCTGGCCTTCGCCGTGGTCATGACCGGCGTCATCTATCCTGTGCAGGGTTACTGGACCTGGGGCGGCGGCTTCCTGAGCGCAGCGGGCTTCAGCGACTTCGCCGGCTCCGGCATCGTGCACATGGCCGGCGCATCCGCCGCTCTGGCAGGCGTGCTGCTGCTGGGCGCTCGCAAGGGCAAGTACGGCAAGAACGGCGAGATCAATGCCATCCCGGGCGCCAACCTGCCGCTGGCCACGCTGGGTACCTTCATCCTGTGGCTGGGATGGTTGGGCTTCAACGGCGGCTCCGAGCTGGTGCTGTCCAACATCGATGAGGCCAACGCGGTCGCTCAGGTCTTCGTCAACACCAATGCCGCTGCCTGTGGTGGTGTCATCGCCGCGCTGATCCTCGCCCGTCTGTGGTTCCGCAAGGCTGACCTGACCATGGCCCTCAACGGCGCGCTGGCTGGCCTGGTTGCCATCACCGCTGGCCCGCTGGCACCGAGCGTCGGTGCTGCCACCCTGATCGGCGCCGTCGGCGGTCTGCTGGTCGTGTTCTCCATCGTCGGTCTCGACAAGCTGAAGATCGATGATCCGGTCGGCGCCATCTCCGTGCACGGTGTGGTCGGCCTCTGGGGTCTGCTGGCCGTGCCGCTGACCAATGACGATGCCACCTTCTCCGCACAGCTGCTGGGCGCCGCCTCCATCTTCGCCTGGGTGTTCATCGCAAGCTTCGTGGTGTGGCTGATCATCAAGGCCATCATGGGGATTCGCGTCAGCGAGGAAGAAGAATACGAAGGTGTGGATCTGGCCGAATGTGGTATGGAGGCCTATCCGGAATTCACCTCCAGCCGCAAGTAAGCCTGATCGCGACAGCACCTGCACCATCAAGACTCCCGCCACCTGGCGGGAGTCTTTTTTCCTGACTGGATAAGCGGTGTATGCTTGAGTCAGAGACCGGCGTGACGAGCAGGCCTCGTTACCCGCACCATCACCCAAGGAGAGAGACGATGAAACTGGTCACTGCCATCATCAAGCCATTCAAGCTCGACGACGTGCGCGAATCCCTGTCGGAGATTGGCGTGCAGGGTATCACCGTGACCGAGGTCAAGGGATTCGGCCGCCAGAAGGGCCACACCGAGCTGTATCGGGGTGCCGAGTACGTGGTCGACTTCCTTCCCAAGGTGAAGCTGGAAGTCGCGGTGGATGACGCCATGATCGATTCCGTGATCGAGGCGATCACCAATGTCGCCAACACCGGCAAGATCGGCGACGGCAAGATCTTCGTCTCACCGCTGGAGCAGGTCATTCGCATCCGTACCGGCGAGACCGGCAAGGACGCCGTCTGAGCCTCTGGCGCAAGCCCCTGGCACTGACGTGCTGCCCCCACGGGTGACATGAGCACACAAAAAACCGCAGGCCATCGGCCTGCGGTTTTTTCGTTTCAGCACTTGTCGCTCATAAGTGATCTTCGCGAATCACTTCTCGACCTGATCATTTCTCGACAAAGGCACGCTCGATCACGTAGTCACCCGGCACGCCCATCTTCGGCGAGATGGCGAAGCCGCGCGCATCCAGCATGGCGCTGATGTCGTCGAGCATCGCCGGGCTGCCACAGATCATGGCGCGATCGCGCTTCGGGTCCAGCGGCGGCAGGCCGATGTCCTCGAACAGCTTGCCGTTCTCGACCAGGTCCGTGATGCGACCCTGGTTGCGGAACTCCTCGCGCGTCACGGTCGGGTAGTAGATCAGCTTCTCGGCGATCTCTTCGCCAAGATACTCGTGCTTGGGCAGCTCTTCCGCGATCATGTCGGCATAGGCCAGCTCTGAGACATGGCGCACGCCGTGCATCAGGATGATCTTGTCATAGCGCTCATAGGTTTCCGGGTCCTGGATGACGCTCAGGAAGGGCGCCAGGCCCGTACCGGTGGAGAACAGGTAAAGGTTCTCGCCCGGCAGCAGGTCGTCCAGTACCAGCGTGCCTGTCGGCTTGCGGGATACCATGATCTGATCGCCCGGCTGCAGGTGCTGCAGGCGTGAGGTCAGCGGGCCGTCCTGCACCTTGATGGAGAAGAACTCGAGGTGCTCCTCGTAGTTCGGGCTGGCGATCGAGTAGGCGCGCATCAGCGGCTTGCCGTCGACTTCCAGGCCGATCATCACGAACTGGCCGTTCTTGAAGCGCAGGCTGTCTTCACGCTGAGTGCGGAAGCTGAACAGCGAATCGTTCCAGTGATGGACGTCGATGACTTCGGTTGTGGTCAGACTGCTCACCTGATGGCCTCCCGGGGCATGGCCCCTCGAATTCTATATTTTCTATTGGAATAAGCAAATAACAGCTTATACCCCAATGAACTATGCAGCGATTGTAGTCACTGCAGGGTTATGCGTTAAATGGTTTATCTGGATATAGGTTATCTAGTTTACCAATATTGGTTGCGAATGAATCGCATTTCAACCTCGGTCTTGCAGAGTTCGCCCGCTCTGACGGCGAATCCTGCGTTGCGTTCACTTTCGCCTCCTCATCTCTGTCCCTTCACTGCATGCCCCGGGAGGTCGAATGCGCTACAGCCTTCGCCAGCTGGCCGTCTTCGTGGCGGTCGCGCGGCATGACAATGTCTCGCTGGCCGCCGACAGCCTGGCCATGTCGCAATCAGCGGCCAGCACCGCACTGGCCGAGCTGGAGCGCCAGTTCGATTGTCGGCTGTTCGATCGGCACGGCAAGCGCCTGCGGCTCAATGGCCTGGGGCGTGAGCTTTTGCCCAAGGCGATCGCGCTGCTGGACCAGGCCGAGGAGCTGGAGCAACTGCTCGGTCAGCAGGATGCCACCGGCTCGCTGGAGATCGGCGCGACGCTGACCATCGGCAACTATCTGGCACCTCAGATCATCGGTGACTTTCTGCACCATCACCCTGCCAGCCGCGTCGAACTGCACGTGCACAACACCCATCAGCTGATCGACAAGCTGGTGCACTTCGAACTGGACATCGGACTGGTGGAAGGCGAGGTGGAGCATCCGCTGCTGGAGGCGACCCACTGGGTCAGTGATCGGCTGAGCATCTTCTGCGCGCCGTCACACCCGCTGGCACAGGGTGAGGTCACGCTTGAGCGCCTGCTGGCGGCACGCTGGATCATGCGCGAGCGTGGCTCCGGCACACGCGGCACCTTCGAGCAGGCATTGCGTCCACATCTGGACGGGCCTTCGACCAGCGTCTCCCAGCGCCTCGACATCATGCTGGAGCTGGAACACACCGAAGCCATCAAGCGCGCCGTGGAAGCGGGGCTTGGCATCGGCTGCATCTCGCGCCTCGCGCTGCGAGATGCCTTTCGACGCGGCAGCCTCGTCGAGCTGCCCACTCCATGGCTGGAGCTGACCCGCGCCTATCGCTTCGTCCACCATCGTGATCGCTTCATCACTCAGGCAATGCGCGAATTCGTCGCCGGCTGCCGCAACCTGAGCGGCAGCGCCTCACGCAGTGACGAGATCATCCTGCCGCAGGTGCCGTGATTCGCACACGTCTTGCCATTGGCAACCGAACCCGATGTCACGAGCCTTTATGAAATGAGGGTCACAACAATAGTGACCGCTCACATACAGACGCCGCCAGCGTTTCCGCTGGCGGCGTCCAGATCTCTAGGCGAAGGGGGTGTGATCAGTGAGTCAGGCCGGTGAAACGTGCCTTGATCTCATCAGCGCTCTCGTGGGAGAGGTCCTTGTCGACGGTTTCCGTCACCAGCTTGGCGACCGGCTTGTCGAGCTTGTCGCGCAGCGCACCCAGGAACTTGGGAGCAGCGGCGATGATCAACTGATCGAACTTGCCGTCATTGGCCGTCTGCTTGAGGTATTGCGCGACTTCCTTGGCGAAGAAGTCCTGATGCTTGTCAGAGGTCGCGCCGTCATCGCCAGTCTGATGCAGGCTGCCATGACCGCCGCTGGATTCCCCCTTGCCACCGGTTCTCAGGTCACCGGTATGCTGGCGGCTTTCAGGATGTACGAGGCTTTCCACTTCGGTGACCTTGCCAGCGGCACGGGCAAAGATACGTGCACGTGCGGCGTCGGCAGCAACGATGTAAGTAACCATTTACACACTCCCTGTCTCTCGTGAGGCGTCGTTGATGAAGAATGACGATCATCGCTTCGCTTTCAATTGACTACATGCTGGCACCCTTGCGCACATTCAACCCTTGCCGCTCATTTCCCGCACACCGCCCCGCCAGCCCGCTCCCCCTGTAGATCGACAAGGCCGCCGATAACCAGAAACGCCAGGACCGCCCCGAAGGGCGGCCCTGGCGTCTGGTGCCTGTCACTTGCGACTGACAGGCCCGCGTGCTGACGGCCTTACCAGGCTTGCCAATCCAGCTCCTCCGTTGCGACGGGTCTGGCAGCGCGGGGGCTGGAGTCCTGTGCGGAGAGAGTGCCTGCGCTGCGCGGCGCCATTGCCGGCGGCTGCGCAGGGCCATCCAGACGGAAGCGGCCCACCATCTCGGCCAGACGCGCCGACTGCTCGGAAAGCGCATCCGCGGCCGCGGCGGATTCCTCGACCAGCGCCGCATTCTGCTGCGTCACCTGGTCCAGCTCGGCCACGGCACTGGAGACCTGTCCGACACCGTGATTCTGCTCCTGGGTGGCATGGCTGATCTCGCCGATCACCTCACTGACACGCATGACGCTGGCGACGATCTCGTTCATGGTGCTGCCGGCCACCCTGACCTGTTCGGCACCATTACGCGTGCGCTCATTGGCGGAGCTGATCAGCGTGGCGATTTCCCGCGATGCCTCGGAAGAGCGCTGGGCGAGGGTACGCACCTCACCGGCCACCACCGCGAAGCCACGCCCCTGCTCGCCGGCGCGGGCTGCCTCGACGGAGGCATTCAATGCCAGCAGGTTGGTCTGGAAGGCGATGGAATCCATGACACTGACGATCTCGGTGATCTTGCGCGAGTCGTCATCGATGCCCTGCATGGTGGTAACGACCTCTCCGATCACCTCGCCACCGCGACGCGCGACCTCACTGGCCGACTTGGCCAGCCCGTCAGCTTCATGTGCGGAGTCCGCGGACTGGGCGACGGTACCGGAGATCTGCTCCATCGAGGCCGAGGTTTCCTGCAGATTGGCCGCCGCCTGCTCGGTACGTGATGACAGATCCTGGCTGCCCTGGCTGATCTCGGCGGCGGCGGTCTGCACCGCACCACTGGCGAGACGAATCTCGCTGAGCACGCCATTGAGAGTCGAGACGAAGCGATTGAAAGCATTGCCGATCTCGGCGACTTCATCACGCCCGCTGACCTGAATGCGTCGCGTGAGATCGCCCTCGCCCGCGGCGATATCCACCAGCGCATCACGCACCAGCGCCAGGCCGCGCAGACTGCGGTTGGCGATCCACGACATCACGGCAGCGGCTCCCAGCAACACCAGCAGCGTCATGGCCAGCGTGGTCCACAGCTGGGCATAAAGCGGTGCATCCGAGTCCGCCACATCCAGGGCCAGCGCCAGACGCCAACCGGTGTCTCCCAGCCCTGCCGAATCCAGCTCGGCACTGAACATGCGGTAATCACGCTGCTGGATATCGACCACCAGTGCCGACTGGCCAGCGGCCACCAGGCGATTGCTGCTGGCCAGGGTCTCGGGCGTCAGGGCCGCTGCGAGTACACTCATCGGCTTGAGCACCAAGGCATCATCCGGGTGGGCGATCAGCGTGCCGGTATCGTCGATCAGAAAGGCGAAGCTGTTGGGCGTCGGCGAGAGCTCGGCGACCGTCCGGGTGATGAACGCCAGCGGCAGATCACCACTGACCACGGCGACCAGCCGTGAGCCGCGATAGATCGGCGCCGCCACGCTGATCTCCAGCTCGCCACTGGTGGCTCCGACATAGGGCGCCGTGATGACGGGCTTGCCGGCCGCCACCGCCGCCTGATACCAGCCACGTTGGCGCGGGTCATACCCTGCCCGCCCCGGGCGACCATCGAAGTAACGGAAACGACCATCCGGGAAGCCGACATAGGTCTTGCTGAAGTCGCCCTGCTTCATCGCCTGGGTCAAGGCGGCATCGGGGAAGCTCTCGAGGCTACTGGCCGCGATGCCGCTCACCGCATTGATATGCACGCTGAACCACTGGCTCAGCTGGGCGGCGTTCGATCTCAGCACCTGTTGCTGGTAGTCGCTCTCATCGGCATGCGTATTGCGGAACGTGGTCCAGGCATTCAGGCTGCTGACGACCACCAGCGCCACCAGCACTATCGCCACACAGGCTAACGTGATGCGCGCACGTAACGAGGCAAACATCGCCACTCCTTGGTTCGAATCCATCGGGAAGGGGACCGGGGGCACCAGCGCAGAGCGCGTTGGTCTGCCCTCGGTGGCAAGGCATGCAGGCATGCGGTGTACCGGCGTCATCATCGGTACGTGCCGCCCTCTGTATCGGCATGCCCGGCCTTTCCTTTACCCCGCCAGCCGCACGCGACGCTCCTTCAGAACCGCCAGTACCGACACGGCCGTCGCGACTCCCGGACATGACGTCGATGGCGAAGTGCGTGCTAACATCCGCCCAACGCGGGGTGCCGCCTGCCCTTCTGCCACCGCTCCCCTCATCCTGTGGTCTTTTCTCGGAGAAGTTTCGATGCGCAATCTGCTCCTGATGCGCCGCCCGCTGCCCCGGCGCGTGCTGGTCACCGCTCACCTGATGCTGCAGCTGGGATTGCTGGCGGCTGCCAGCGGCTGGACGCTGCAGCACCTGACGCCCATCGGGCCTGACAATTCGCTGGTCGCGCAGTGGCCGGTACTGGCGCAGGGTGTCGGCGGTTTCCTGCTGGCCTTCGTGATGACGCGCCTGCTGTTCGAGTTGCTGATGGCGCCGCATCACCTGCTGAGCATCCGCGGGGCCAATCACGCGCTGGATGCCGCGGCGCTGGTGACGCGCTCCATCTCGCGCCGCCCGGCGGTGCATGACAATGACGACAGCTGGGTCGGCAAGCCGCGCAGCGTCACCTGGCCGCGCGAAGGCGAAGATGCTCCCGCTGCCACAGCGGCGACGGCGACATCTGCCGATACACCTGCCGCTGCATCGCCCAAGGCCGTTGCCAAGCCGCAGGAGCCAAGTCTGGGCAGCGATGAAGAGCTGCCAGACACCCGCAGCAGCGAAGTACGCCGCACCGAGCCCAGCCTCTGATTGATCTCCCTATTCACAGAGATCCAGCAAGAGTGAGTACCCACTGACTGCCTTGCGACTCACACGAAAACGCCCCGCGTGATGGAAACCACGCGGGGCGTTGTCTTTTTCGGCTTACATCATCCGATCAGTTCGTGGCCTCAATGTCCCAGAATCTGGCTGAGGAACAGCTGAGTCCGCTCGGATTGCGGGTTGTTGAAGAACGGCTCCGGCGCGTTCTCTTCGATGATCTGGCCCTGATCCATGAAGATGACGCGGTCGGCGACGGTCTTGGCGAAGCCCATTTCATGGGTCACGCACAGCATGGTCATGCCTTCATTGGCCAGTTCGACCATGACATCCAGCACTTCCTTGATCATCTCCGGGTCCAGCGCCGAGGTCGGCTCATCGAACAGCATCACCTCGGGGCTCAGACACAGCGAGCGCGCGATCGCCACACGCTGCTGCTGGCCGCCGGACAGCTGACCGGGGAACTTGTGGGCCTGATCGGCGATACGCACGCGCTCCAGGTACTTCATGGCTTCCGCTTCCGCCTCGCGGCGCGGCCGCTTCTGCACCCAGATCGGCGCCAGACAGCAGTTCTCGAGCACCGTCAGATGCGGGAACAGGTTGAAGTGCTGGAACACCATGCCGACGTTGCGACGGATCGCCTCGATCTGCTTGATGTCCTGGGTCAGCGGCATGCCGTTGACCACGATATCGCCTTCCTGATGCTCCTCGAGATGATTGATGCAGCGGATCATCGTTGACTTGCCGGAACCAGACGGGCCACAGATGACGATACGTTCGCCCTTGCGCACGCTCAGGTTGATGTCACGCAGCACGTGGAAGTCGCCGTACCACTTGTTGAGGCCCTTGAGCTCGATCATCGGGCGCTCATCGGCGCCGGTGTTGCCCTGCGAGGCGGATGTTGTCGTTGTCATGATGAAGATTCCTTGGCGCCGTGATCAGCGCTTCTTGTGACCGGTATGCAGCAGGCGCTCGAGATACTGGCTGTAGCGCGACATGCTGAAGCAGAAGACCCAGAAGACCAGCGCCACGAAGGCATAGCCCTCGATGGAGTAGCCCAGCCATTTGGGGTCGGCGAGACCGGCCTGCACGATGGCGAGCAGATCGAAGAGCCCGATGATCAGTACCAGCGAGGTGTCCTTGAACAGGGCGATGAAGGTATTCACGATGCCGGGGATCATCAGCTTGAGCGCCTGGGGCAGCACGATCAGCCCCATGTTGCGCCAGTAGCCCAGCCCCAGCGCCATGCCGGCCTCGGTCTGTCCCTTCGGGATCGCCTGCAGGCCACCACGCACCACTTCCGCCATGTAGGCACTCTGGAACAGGGTGATGCCGATCAGCGCGCGCACCAGCTTGTCGAGATTGACCTCACCGGGCACGAACAGCGGCAGCATCACCGAGGCCATGAACAGCACCGTGATGAGCGGCACACCGCGCCAGAACTCGATGAACACCACGCAGATGCTCTTCACGATCGGCATCTCGGAGCGACGCCCAAGCGCCAGCAGGATCCCCAGCGGCAGTGCCGCCACGATACCCACCACCGCCAGTACCAGTGTCAGCATCAGACCGCCCCACTCATGGGTACCGACGATCTCGAGGCCGAAGCTGCCACCATGCAGCAGGAAGTAGGCGATGAAGGGGAAGACCGCCAGCGTGACGATGGCGACCCAGCCCTTGGCCGGCAGTTTCGGTATCGCCAGCCAGGCGATCAGCGCCGCAAAGACGGCGAAGACGATATCGACCCGCCAGGTTTCCTCGCTCGGGTAGAAGCCGTAGATGAACTGATCGAGACGCGCACTGATGAACACCCAGCAGGCGCCCTCCCCCGTGCAGTCCTCTCGTGAGGTGCCACTCCAGCTGGCATCGATCAGCGCCCACTGCAGGCTGGGCACCACCAGCAGGTAGACCAGATACAGCGCGAACAGCGTGAACAGCGTATTGATCGGTCCGGCGAACAGATTGGTTCGCAGCCAGGCCACCGCGCCGATGCTGTCGCTCGGCGCCGGACGGGAATCGATCATCTTCTCGGTGACCCGTGACAGGGTCTTTTCAATCGACATGGGCAGACCCTCAGCGCTCGACCAACGCCATGCGGGCGTTGAACCAGTTCATGAACATGGAGACCAGCAGACTGATGGTCAGATAGACCAGCATCGTCATGGCGATCACCTCGATGGCCTGACCTGTCTGGTTGAGCGTGGTACCCGCGAAGACCGAAACCAGGTCGGGATAGCCGATGGCCGTGGCCAGCGACGAGTTCTTGATCAGGTTCAGGTACTGGCTGGTCAGCGGCGGGATGATGACGCGCAGCGCCTGCGGCACCACCACCAGACGCAGTGTCATGCCACCGGACAGCGACAGCGCCCGTGACGCTTCGGTCTGGCCGTGCGGTACCGCTTCGATGCCGGAACGCACGATCTCGGCAATGAAGGCTGCGGTATAGACCGACAGCGCGACCCATAGGGCGAGGAACTCCGGGACGACCGTGATGCCGCCTCGGAAGTTGAAGCCCTTGAGCTCCGGCAGCTCCCAGCTCAGCGGCATGCCCATCGCGAAGTAGGCCAGCAGCGGCGCCACGATGATCAGACCGAGCGAGATCCAGCCCGCCGGCAGGCGCTGACCGGTACGGGCCTGCCGCTGGCGGTTCCAGTAGCTGAAGATGCCGCTGGCGACGACGGCCAGCACGAACACGGCAATCACCACCGAGAAACCGCTGGAGGTGATGGGGGCCGGCACGAACAGACCGCGCACGTTGAGGAAGAACGCCTCGCCCAGCGACAGCGAACCTCGTGGACTCGGCAGGGTTCTCAGGACGGCGAAATACCAGAAGAAGATCTGCAGCAGCAGCGGGATGTTGCGGAAGACTTCGATATAGACCGCCGCCAGCCGCGAGATCAGCCAGTTGGGGGACAGACGCGCGACCCCCATGATGAAACCGATCACGGTCGCGGCGATGACACCCAAGGCGGATACCAACAAGGTATTGAGCAGGCCGACGATGAAGGTATCGCCATAGGTGGATTGCTCGGAATAGTCGATCAGGCTCTGCAGGATGCCAAAGCCTGCGGTGTTGTCCAGAAAGGCAAAGCCGGTGGTGATGCCACGGCTTTCAAGGTTGGTCAGGGTATTGCTGACGATGATCGCCAACACACCGAACACGCCTGCCAGCATCAATAGCTGGAAGATCAGTGCCCGCTTGGCCGGGTCACGCCAGAAGGGCGGCTTGACCGTGGCCGGCGGGCGAGAAGCAGGTTGTGTCATACAGGCAATCTCCGCCGGAAAGCTATGCGACTTCCGCCTGCCGCCCTATCGAACGGCAGATCAGTTATCTCTCGGCACTCGAGGAAAGGATCACGGGGAACAGACCAAGCCCCTCACGACGCTGGCCAGGGAAAATGACCGCATGGCCACTTCTCCCTGGCCAGCGTCCTTGCTCAGCCTGCGTCACGTTTCACCCGGCTCGCACTGGACCTCCAGGCGAGCCGAGACATCAGCGAACGGGCGGTGCGTACTGGACGCCGCCATCAGTCCACAGTGCGTTCAAGCCGCGCTCGATACCCAGTGCGGAGCCGGTACCGACGTTGCGCTCGAACATCTGGCCGTAGTTGCCTACCTGCTTGATGACCTGGTAGGCCCAGTCAGCCGGCAGGCCCATGGCTTCCCCGTAGTTGCCATCGGCACCGACCAGACGCGCGACGTTGGGGTTGGTGTCCGCCTTCTTCTCTTCGATGTTGTCGGAGGTCAGTCCCATCTCTTCGGCGTTGATCTGGGCGAACAGGGTCCATTTGACGATGTTGAACCACTGGTCATCGCCCTGACGGACGACGGGGCCCAGCGGTTCCTTGGAGATGACTTCCGGCAGCACCATCGCGGACGCCGGATCGGAGAGCTTGATGCGCAGCGCGTAGAGCTGGGATTGGTCGGAGGTCAACACGTCACAACGACCGGCTTCAAAGCCCTTGACGGTCTGGTCGGAGGTATCGAAGACGACCGGCTCGAAGGACATGTCGTTCAGGCGGAAGTAGTCCGCCAGGTTGAGCTCAGTGGTGGTGCCGGACTGGATACAGACGGCTGCCCCGTCCAGCTCCTTGGCACTGGAGACGCCCAGGTCCTTGCTGACCATGAAGCCCTGGCCGTCGTAATAGTTCACGCCAGCGAAGTTGAGGCCCAGTGAGGTGTCGCGGGTGGCCGTCCAGGTGGTGTTGCGGGACAGGACATCAATCTCGCCGGACTGCAGCGCGGTGAAACGCTCCTTGGCCGTCAGCGGTACATAGCGCACCTTGCTGGCATCACCCAGCACGGCTGCCGCGACGCCGCGGCAGACGTCGACATCGAGGCCCTGCCAGTTACCGGCGTCATCCGGTGCCGAGAAGCCCGGCAAGCCGGTGCTGACGCCACACTGGACAAAGCCCTTTTCCTTGACGCTATCCAGGGTCGCGGCGCTGGCACCTGTCGCCATGGAGGCGGCCAGGACAGCGGCGCTAGCGATCAGCAGTGGCTTCTTGTTGTTATGCATCGTGATTCCCTCGCGAAAGTCTGGAGTCCGCTCGATCAGCCTCGAGTCAGAAGTGGTGCAATGCATTGCATGGCACCTACCGACAATAGCAAGCCGCGTTCCAATTTCCGCCTATCTCTTGATCCGCTGCGTTCAACGCTGAAAAAAGCGCTAAAACCCAGTGATATAGGCCAAAGCCGCGTGGCGGGATGGCGGATCATTCCGCGCGATTGCCGCGCAGTTAGGCGCCTGACAAGACCAGTTCGCCTCATATCGGTGCAAAATAAAAACGGCCGTTTCATTGCGAAACGGCCGTAGGCGGTGCAGCGATGTGGCGAGAGTGGCAGATTGCGACCAATGTCTCGGTCTGACTGACTCAACGCTTGTTCATCCCATCAGGCACGTTTTCGTGCCTGATGGATATTGCTTGCCACCGCAAGGTGCATGCGGATCACTTCTCCAGCAGGCGCTGCATGAAGGGCGGCAGCACCAGGGCGGCGCGATGGCCTTCGACGGTATAGAAGTCACGCGCGAAGGTGGCGGCAGCGGCATCTTCCTCGCGGAAGGACTTCACGTCACAGCCCTTGCCCGCCAGGGTGCAGCTCCACCAGCCGGACGGATACACCGGCTGCGGGAACGGCAGGGTCGCGACGCTATCAAAGCCTGCTTCGCCCATGTCGTTGCGCAGGTCCTTGATGATGGAATCGGTGTGATAGAGCGGCGACTCGCTCTGCTGCACCATCAGGCCGCCCTGCTTGAGGATACGGTGGCAGCGCTTGAGGAAGTCGGTCTTGAACAGACCTTCCGCCGGGCCGACCGGATCGGTGGAATCGACGATCAGCACGTCGATGCTCTCATCCGGGCAGTTGTCGACCCACTTGACGCCATCTTCGAACAGCAGCTCGGCGCGCGGGTCATCATTGGACTCGACCAGCGCCGGGAAGAATTGCTCGGAGGCACGCGTGACCGCCGGATCGATATCGATCTGGGTGACCTTCTCCACGCCCGGGTGCTTGAGCACCTCACGCAGGGTGCCGCAATCGCCACCGCCGATGATGACGACACGCTTGGGGTCTGCATGAGCGAACAGCGCCGGATGCGACATCATCTCGTGATAGAGGAAGTTGTCACGGTCAGTCAGCATCACGCAGCCGTCCAGCACCATCAGATTGCCGTAGGTCTCGGTGGCATAGACTTCGAGGTGCTGATAAGGAGTCTGCTCGTCATGCAGCTTGTGGCTGACCTTGAGCGAGAAGGCGCTGCCGTGGCGATCGAAGATTTCGGTAAACCAGGAGCCATCGAGACGTTCGGTCATGGGGGACCCTCGCATTGGATATCACAGACGGGATATCAAGGTATGGATAGAGACGGCACGATGGCCATCGGGAATTGCGCCAACCAGCACTGCGCCAGTGTCAGGCCGGCAGTGCACGACCTGCGTGACAGTCGCGCGGCGTGATGTCGTGATACGTGACATGCCGGGCAAGCGGCAGCATGGCGCAGGCGCTGCACCATAGCCAAAGACGGGCGGAGTGGAAAGTGTTGATGCATGACAATTTCAGACAGACCGCGTAGCGATGACACGCGGCCCGAGGGAGAGGCTCAGCGAGAGGTCGGCCCGAGGCGGACCAGACGGAGAATCAGCCTGACGCACTGAAACACTCCCAGCCCGATGAGGATGCCGGCGAGATCCGCCAGCGCATCCAGCACTTCAGCGCCGCGATAGGGAATCGCCAGCTGCAGACATTCGATGGCGACGCCCAGCAGCAGCAGGAGCGGCAGGATGATCAAGCTGGTCAAGCCCGCCAGCCGCGTGGTCAGCGCCAGCAACGCGAAAGCGGAGAAATGCTGCAGCTTGTCCCAGGGGAAGGTCTGCTCCGGATGCGGCACGCCCGGGGAGAGCGTGCCGAACAGGATCAGCAACAGGCACAACAGAGCCACGAACGCCCAACCGCGGCGCGGAATGAGGTGCTGCTCGACCGGCGTCATGCTGCCTCCCCCGCCTTGCGGCCATCGTAATGCCCGGCCTGCCACAGCGCCGAGCACGCTGCGCGGCGCCCTGCTGCTTGCCACCTTCCATAGGCAGCAACAGGAGTGACAGCAGAGATGGACATGAAGGGCTCTCCCATCAGCCGCGAGCGACCGGTGTCGCATTGGCGGCGTCATCCTGATGGTAGGCCGGGCTCAGCTCGTGCAGCGCGTCCATCAGGGCATTGACGTTACCCGGGTCGGTGAACTGACTGATGCCGTGCCCCAGGTTGAAGATGTGGCCCGGGCCCTGGCCGTAGCTGTCGAGGATACGCCCGACTTCGGCACGAATGGCGGCCGGCGTACCGAACAGCGCATTCGGGTCCAGGTTACCCTGCAGGGCCACACGATGACCGACGCGCTCACGCGCATTGGACATCTCGGTGGTCCAGTCGAGGCCGACGGCGTCACAGCCGGTGGCGGCGATGTGTTCGAGCCACTGGCCACCATTCTTGGTGAACAGGATCACCGGGACACGGTTGCCTTCGCTGTCCGGCTTGAGGCCAGCGACGATCTGCTCCATGTAGCGCAGCGAGAACTCGAGATAGGCCGGCGTGGACAGGGTGCCGCCCCAGGTATCGAAGATCTGTACCGCCTGTGCACCCGCGGCAATCTGGGCGTTCAGGTAGTCGGTGACGGCCTGCGCGAGTGTGTCGAGCAACTGATGCATGGCTTCCGGATTGGAATACATCAGGCCCTTCACGTGACGGAAGTCCTTGCTGGAACCGCCCTCGACCATATAGGTGGCCAGCGTCCACGGGCTGCCGGAGAAACCGATCAGCGGTACGCGACCGTTCAGCTCACGGCGGATGGTGGACACGGCACGCATGACGTAATCGAGATCACGCTCGACATTCGGCACGCTCAGCGCCGCGATTTCCTCGGCAGTCCGCACTGTCTTGCGGAATTTCGGGCCTTCGCCGGTCTCGAAGTAAAGGCCCAGTCCCATGGCATCCGGGATGGTCAGGATGTCGGAGAACAGGATGGCGGCATCCAGCGGGAAGCGTTCCAGCGGCTGCAGCGTCACCTCGCAGGCACGCGCGGTGTCCATGCACAGGTCCATGAAGCCACCGGCCTGACCGCGGACTTCGCGATATTCCGGCAGATAGCGGCCAGCCTGGCGCATCATCCAGACGGGAGTACGGTCGACCGGCTGACGGGCCAGCGCGCGCAGGAAGCGATCATTCTTCAAGGTCATCGGAATCACACATCAGCTCGGGGAATGTCTCGGCATTCTATCAGAGCCTGAGAAAAATCCCGCCCATCGTGGTGATGCAACAAATGCATTGGCAAATCGCCCCGCCTTTGTCCTTCCCTTTGCTGGCGTCATCCGGCCATTGTGGTGATGGCGGCAACAACGCTTTTCCATACAGAGCGATGAGTCATCGGCCACAGACTGGTAAACTCGCCACATGACTGCATGCTGGCCGCCGGTATCTCGAGCGACTCATCGAGACATTGCCGGACCACCGCATGCCCGCGCTTTTTCAGCCCGGCGATTGTCCGGGCGTTCGAGGTGAACAGTGACCATTCGATTCATCGCCGCCTCGCGGCTGCCAACGCCCTGGGCGACCTTCACCATGCACGGTTTCGAGGATGAGACCACCGGCAAGGACCACATCGCCCTGACCCTGGGCGACATCGATGACGGCGCGCCGGTGCTGGGCCGTGTGCATTCCGAGTGCCTGACCGGCGACGCCCTCTTCTCGATGCGCTGCGACTGCGGCTATCAGCTGCAGGAAGCGCTCAAGCGCATTGCCGCCGAAGGCCGCGGCGTGCTGCTCTATCTGCGTCAGGAAGGCCGCGGCATCGGTCTGCTCAACAAGATTCGCGCCTATGAGCTGCAGGATGGCGGCGCCGATACCGTCGAAGCCAATGAGCGCCTCGGCTTCGGGGCTGACATGCGCCGCTACGATATCTGTGTGCCGATGCTGGAGCATCTTGGTGTCAGCACTCTCAAGCTGATGACCAACAACCCGCGCAAGGTCGATGCCCTGACCCGTGATGGTGTCACCGTCAGTGAGCGCCAGCCGATCACTACCGGCCTGAACCCGCACAACGAGCACTATCTCTCGACCAAGGCGGGCAAGCTGGGCCACATGATGGCACTGGACGATTTCACCCAGGCCAGTGACGTGGATATCGAGCGCAGCGAGTAGCCGCGCACAGGGGAGCCTGATTGGCTCCCCCTTCCTTTATAGGCAAAGTGACTGGCTGGCACAGCGAGCGTGACATGACGACGTCACCCGCCAGGGAGTAGGCTGGAGTCGAACCCGCGCCGGAGACATCGCCATGCGCAAAGACTCAACGGATCCATCATCACAGCCTTCTTCATCACGACCTCAGTCATCACAGCCCTCTGCAACACGGCTCTCATCTTCAAGCCCTTCTTCACAACGCCAGGCATCACCCTCTTCCAGCGCATCGCCTGCCGATGACGCCGATTCACGCGACACCTCCGCGACGCCTGCCCTCTATACCCGGCTGGAGGAATGGCTGCACAGCGCCAGCCACGGCATCGGCGCCGTCATGGGCCTCGTCGGCATGATCGTGCTGATCGTGATGGCCAGCCTCGCCGCCGAAGTCGACCCCTGGAAGATCGTCAGCGTCAGCCTCTACGGCCTGACCCTGGTGGTGCTGTATGCGGCCTCGACGCTCTATCACGGTATCCGTCATCCACGCCTGAAATACGCCTTCCAGTTGCTGGATCACTGTGCCATCTATCTACTGATCGCCGGCACCTATACGCCCTTCCTGCTGGTCAATCTTCGCGGCCCGACCGGCTGGACGCTGTTCGCCATCATCTGGTCGCTCGCGCTGGGCGGCATCTTCCTCAAGCTGCGCTGGCCTGAACGCTTCAGCGCCCTGCGGGTGAGCGTCTACCTGCTGATGGGCTGGTTGATCGTGTTCGCCTCGCCGATGCTGGTCGAAAAGCTCTCCGAGACGGGGCTCATCCTGCTGGTCGCCGGCGGTATCACCTATACCCTGGGCGTGATCTTCTTTCTGATGACGCGCCTGCGCTATCACCACGCCATCTGGCACCTGTTCGTGCTTGGTGGCAGTACCTGCCACTTCTTCGCCATCTATACCGCAGTGCTGCCGTATTCCGTGTGATGTCATCGGGGGCCGCCACGTTGGCCGGCGCTCTTGGGCACTCCGGTTTGAGAACACGGCACTGAGAACACAGGCAAGCCACCTCAAAAAAGCGGGAAGGGTCGACATGACCCTTCCCGCTTTTTTTCGCGATTTTTTGACGCTTCAGGGCTCATCCCTTACAGCGCTATTTTATTGGGGAGCTATTTCCCTGTGGCGCTATCTTCCTGCGGGGCTGCCTTCCTGAGGAGCGAAGACCGGCAAGCGATACCGGGTACCGCGCCCGACACCGTAGCTTTCCAGTACCTGCTTGGCGGTCAGATCGGCGAGATCGCGGGCGGCGGTAGGGTCAGAGGTATCGACCAAGGCGCGGTATTCGGCGCGCCCCACGCCCTCTTCGTCGTCTCGCTCCAACAATGTCAGTACCAGCTCGCGCTGGCGGGCATTCAGCGGCGTACGCGCGTGCTCCAGCCACAGTCGCTCGGCACGCTGGACGCGCTGGTAATGGAAGGCCGTCCGACGACCAGCGTCGCGCAGACGCAAAAGCCACCACTCGGCCCAGACATTCATGTCACCGGGCGGTGCATCCTCCAGTTCACCATTGAGCGCGCGGTCCAGCTGCGGCGGCAGCTGATGCCCGCTGGCCGAGGTCTCAGGCTTGCCGAGATAACGCTGCTCCAGCTCACGCAACTCATCCTGATGCTCAAGCACCACCGAAAACAGCGCCTGGCGGCGCCAGCAGAGTTGCTCCAGTGCTTCCGGCTCCCAGCGCTCGGCAACCTTGCCGACAAACTCACCCTGCTGCTGCAACGCGGCCAGGGCATCGATTCGTGTCAGCCAGCGCATCAGCAGCAAGCGCCCGATCAAGCCGTTGCCCAAGGCAAGCGGTGCGAGCGCCTGCCAGTGCGCATGCAGCTGCAGGGCATTCAACACCCCTGAGTTATCCACATCCGGTTCTTCCGTCGCGAGACGCTGCCAGAAGACATCCAGCTCCCGGTCCAGCGCATCGGGGTTCTCCGCCGGGGCGCGATAGCGCAGCCGCTTGAGACCGTAACGACCGCTGACCGCTTCGTAGCGCGCCTCGCGCCATGCCCCGAGAGGCTGACCACTGCTGCGCGGCAGGAAAGGTCCCAGACGTCGATGCCACTCGAGTACCTGTTGGCGGGTCAGCGGCTGAAATGCCGTGCGCACGACTTCCAGTGTCACATCCACGAAGACGTCGACACCGGGTGCCGGCCCGCGCGGTGACTCCTGATGGCCGGACTCCAGCCCCAGTGCCTGATAAAGCGCATCACGCAACGCCGCCCGCCCGAGCACCACGCCGGACAGCTGGGCACTGGCTTCCATCTCTTCACTGAGGAGCGTCGCCTCGAGACGCAGGCGTTGTCGGGGATAGAGATTCTGCCCCTGAGCGACCAGCGGCGACATCACCGCCTGGGTCGCCGCCAACTGCCCCATCAACGGCATGACCTCCAACCGTCCTCGTGGCCAGTCAGGCTGCTGCCAGATCCACATAAGTTGTTATTCCCATTGAGGTTTTAATCAACATCTTATCAAAAAGATCCGTAATAAACCACACAGCGAATCATTTTATGATTCGCAAAATAGGCAAGATGCGATCACTGCTCTCAATTTGATCAATGTCATGTCATAAAAATCTAATAAACCTCGCAACCTCATGATTTTCATCGGATATGCCGCCGCTCACATCGCATGAGTGCTCCCCTCGACCTCATCACGATCAACACTTGACCATCATAACGAAAACACTCAATTATCGAATCAAAAATAGATGCGAAAAAGCCTCAACAGCGCATCATTCACCACCGAATGCCTGAAACCCGCCCTCGATCGAGGGCCTGCCTCGCGCCGCCCTGCCGCGAACCGACCTGTCTCGAACTGACCTGCGTAGCCCGCCACCAGACAGCTTGGGGCGCGCCCCAGACGATGGTCGCCGCTGAACGAGCAAGGCGACCTCTCAACCTCATCAGGCCTCCTGCAAGCCTCTCTGAGGCCCAGAAACGCAAAAGGCGCCACCCTGATATCAGAATGGCGCCTCGTGGCGTGTACGCGCTCTCAGAGCGCTTTCATGACTTCACTACAGAACTTGCAGGGCAAGGAAAGGCAGGCCAGGGCAGGACAGATCAGCCCGTCAGCTTGGCCTGTGGCGGCATTCGATGCCGGTTACGACAACGGGGCTCAGTGTTGCTGACGCTCCTGGGCGGCCTGTTGCTCGCGCTGGCGGGCGCGCTCGCAGGCCGGACGCACCCGCACCTCTTCGCTCCAATGCTCAAGCACGGCCGGCAGAGGTTGCCCAGCCATCTGCGCCCAGCTGAGGGTCTGGGCGAGGAAGATATCGGCGACACTGAATTCATCGGCCACCAGCCAGCCCTGGCCATCGAAGCGGCGCTGGAGCGCCTTGAGGGCACGCTGGAATTCCCATTGGGCTGTCTGCTTGATGGCATCACAGCGCTGGTCCTCCGGCAGCGCGAAGGTGTGCTTGGCCAATGTCCACAGCGGCTGCTCAAGCTCGGTGGTGAGGAAACTGAGCCATTGATCCATCTGTGCCTGTCCGGCCAGCGATGGCGGCAGCAGTCGCCCTTCTCGCGCCGCCAGGTAGCGACAGATGGCACTGGACTCGAACAGGGCCAGCTCACCATCCACCAGGGCTGGCGCCTTGCCATCGGGATGAATGGCCAGGTATTCAGGGCTGTGCCCCTCACCGGCCTTCAGATCCAGACTATGAATCCGGTAATCGAGCCCCAGTTCCTCAAGCGTCCAGGCGACCCGCAGCGAGCGGGAATTCGGGTAGCTGTAGAGAGTCAACATGGTCGGGCGCACTCCGTGGCGTTGCGGTGGTGACTGGCGCAGGCGACGGCTTTCGCGCCAGCCAGGCCCTGGCTGCTTGAGCAGAGGGCTTGATGGTCATCCAGCATGGGCGGGAAGTCGCGGAGTTTCCATGCATCATTCGCCGTCTCGGTGCTGGCAGTCACGCAACGAAAAACGCCTGTGGACAACTCGAACTCTCGAGTCATCCACAGGCGTTTCGGTATGGCATGCCACCAGGATCAGCTGCCGAGGCGAGCCTCGATACTGGCGCGGATGCCGGCAGCATCCAGACCGCAATCACGCAGCAGCTCGACCGGCTTGCCATGCTCGACGAAGCCATCCGGCAGCCCCAGCAGCAGCATGGGTTGAGCCAGCCCCGCGTTGAGGTAGAGCTCGGCCACGCCGGCTCCCGCGCCCCCCGCGATGGCGTTCTCTTCCACCGTCACCACCAGGTCATGCTCCGCGGCGATCTTAAGCAATGCCTCGCGGTCCAGCGGCTTGATGGAGCGCAGGTTGAAGTGGGTCGCGTCCAGCGCCTCGGCGACCTCGGCCACCGGCGTGTTCATGCTGCCCACGGCGACGATGGCGACACGCACCTCGGGGCTGCCACTGATACGACGACGATATTCCCCCTGACCGATGGCCATTGGCGTCAGGTCGGCATCGGTGGCCACTCCCGGCCCGGTACCGCGCGGATAGCGCACCGCGGCCGGCCCGGGGTGGGCCAGTGCCGCGCTCAACATGCCACGGCACTCGGCCTCATCGGCCGGCGCCATCAGCACCAGCTCCGGCACGCAGCGCAGAAACGACATGTCCAGGCTGCCGTGATGGGTCGGGCCGTCTTCGCCGACCAGACCGGCACGGTCGATGGCGAAGGTCACATCCAGTTTCTGCACCGCGACATCGTGGATCAGCTGATCATAGCCACGCTGCAGGAAGGTGGAATAGATCGCCACCACCGGCTTCATGCCCTCACAGGCCATGCCCGCTGCCACTGTCACCGCGTGCTGCTCCGCGATGGCGACATCGTAGTAGCGATCAGGGTATTCCTTCGAGAAGCGCACCAGATCCGAGCCTTCCCGCATGGCCGGCGTGATGCCGATGACGCGCGCATCAGCGCTAGCGGCGTCACACAGCCAGTTGCCGAACACGCTGCAGTATTTCTGCGGCTTGGGAGCCGGTGCGTCGGTGACGGCAGGCGCCTGCTCGGCGGCCTGAGGCGCGGCCTTCTCGAGCTTGGTGATGGCGTGATAGCCGATCGGGTCACGCTCCGCCGGCAGGAAGCCCTTGCCCTTGCGCGTGACCACATGCAGGAACTGCGGGCCATCCAGATCCCGCATGTTGCGCAGTGTCTGCACCAGCGCCGGCAGGTCATGGCCGTCGATGGGGCCGATGTAGTTGAAGCCCATCTCCTCGAACAGCGTCGCCGGGCTGATGAAGCCCTTCATGTGCTCTTCGGTACGCTTGGCAAGCTCCAGCGCACCCGGCAAGGGCGACAGCAGTCGCTTGCCGTTGGCGCGCATCTGGGTATACGGCTTGCTGGCCAGAATACGTGCCAGATAGCTTGCCAGGCCGCCGACGTTCTCGGAGATCGACATCTCGTTGTCGTTGAGCACGACCAGCATATTGGCCTTCACGTGCCCGGCATGCGCCAGTGCCTCGAACGCCATGCCAGCCGTCAGGGCACCATCGCCGATCACCGCACAGGCACGCCGTGACTCACCCGCCGTGCGGGCGCCGAGCGCCATGCCCAGCGCTGCACTGATCGAGGTGCTGGAATGGCCCACACCGAAGGTGTCGAACTCGCTCTCGGCACGCTTGGGAAAGGCAGAGAGGCCGTTGTACTGGCGCATGCTGTACATGGCTTCACGACGGCCGGTCAGGATCTTGTGCGGATAGGCCTGATGACCCACGTCCCACACCAGACGGTCATGGGGCGTTTCCAGCACATGGTGGAGCGCCACGGTCAGCTCGACCACACCGAGCCCGGCACCGAAGTGCCCGCCGGTACAGCCGACGCTGTACAGCAGGTAGGCGCGCAGTTCGTCAGCCAATTGGCGCAGCTGTGCCGCGCTCATGGCGCGCAGCGCTTGAGGTGTCTCGACCGCATCGAGCAGTGGCGTCGCGGGGCGCGCCTGAGGTATCTCGTCAAACAGCTTCATAGGCGTCAGGAATCAGTGGTCTCGCTCGATCATGTAGCGCGCCAGCACCGCGAGTGGCTCTGCGGCCTCTCCCAACGGTGCCAGGGCATCCAGGGCCTCTTGCAGTAGCTGACCTGCTCGCTCTTGAGCACCTTCGAGTCCAAGCAGCGAGGGATAGGTCGGCTTGTCGCGCGCAGCGTCAGCACCGGCCGTCTTGCCAAGCGTTGCGGTGTCGCCCGTCACGTCCAGGATGTCATCCTGGATCTGGAAGGCCAGGCCGATAGCCGAAGCGTAGCGCTCCAGGGCAGCAAGACGCGAATCCTGCTCATCGACTGCCACCAACCCGCCCAGACGGACCGCGGCGCGAATCAGCGCGCCGGTCTTGTAGGCATGCATGCGTGACAGCGCCTCTACCTCGCGGAACTGCCCGACCGCCTCGAGATCCAGCGCCTGACCGGCCACCATCCCGCGCCGCCCGGAGGCCTCGGCCAGGGTGCGCACCAGGGCAGGTGTCCGTACATGCCCGGTCGTCGCCATCACTTCGAAGGAGAGCGTCAGCAGGGCATCGCCCGCGAGAATGGCGGTCGCCTCATCGAAGGCGCGATGCACGGTGGGACGTCCGCGCCGCAGGTCGTCATCGTCCATGGCCGGCAGGTCATCATGGACCAGCGAATAGGCATGCACCAATTCGAGCGCCGCTGCTGCCGCGTCCAGCGCAGCGCGGTCAGCGGCCTCTTCATCGCAGCCAAGGGCACGACCCACCGCATACAGCAGCACGGGGCGCAGACGCTTGCCGCCACCCAGCACGCTGTAGCGCATGGCGTCCTCGAGACGCTCACTCACCGCCGCACTGCCGGGAGTCAACAACGCCTCAAGCACGGCCTCACTGCGCGCCTGTCCAGAGCGGATCAGCTCGCTGGCCTGCGATGCAGTCGGCGTGACTTGCGTATTCAATCCACCTGACATCACCAGTCCTTCTCCTCGTCCGCTTCACCCGCCATGCTGCCTGCGGCATCGGGCGCCGTAAACGCCGTGGGCGTCAGCGCCCCCTCCGGGCCTTCCACCAATGCCTGCAGGCGCAACTCGGCGCTATCGAGCCGCTGCTGCGCCTCGCGCGCCAGACTCACGCCCTCTTCAAAAGCGCCCAGTGACGCTTCCAGCGACATGTCGCCAGCCTCGAGCCGCGTCACCAACCCTTCAAGACGGGCCAGGGTGGCGGCGAAATCCTGTGGCACTTCCTTTTCGGCCATGGGTGCTCTCGCTCATCCGACCGGGCGGGCCCGGTGTCTCTGTGTGGAGCGCCAGTATAACCCGAAGGGCTCCACGACGCTGCCCACCCCCTGCGCACGGAGGGAGAGTCACATCAAACGGCTGTGCTGTGAATTTTTCATGCCCGGCACGCGGACATTTCATCCGGAGGCCCCGTCTGCTGTGATATTCTTTGCTCCCCTGTTGACAGCACGCCCCGCTGTTTCTCTGGCATTTTCTTGAGGTGTGACACGCCAGCAGGTCATGAAAAAGACCAAACGAACAGAAACGCCGGCATGACCGGCGAGAGGGTTGATCCGACAATGGCCAAGACGTCCCTGGACAAGAGCAAGATCAAGATTCTATTGCTCGAGGGTGTCCACCAATCCGCCGTGGATAATTTCCTCAACGCGGGTTACACCAATATCGAGCTGCTTCAGACCTCGCTGGCCGAGGAAGAACTGATCGAGAAGATCCGCGATGTGCACTTCATCGGCATTCGTTCCCGTACTCAGCTCAACGAGCGCGTGATCTCCGCTGCCGAGAAGCTCACCGCCATCGGCTGCTTCTGCATCGGCACCAACCAGGTCGACCTGGAAGCCGCACTGAAGCGCGGTATCCCCGTGTTCAACGCGCCCTACTCCAACACTCGCTCGGTTGCCGAGCTGGTACTGGCCGAAGCCATCATGCTCATGCGCGGCGTGCCGGAGAAGAGCGCCAAGGCACATCGTGGCCAGTGGATGAAATCCGCCAAGAACAGCCATGAAGTCCGCGGCAAGACGCTGGGCATCGTGGGCTACGGCAGCATCGGTTCCCAGCTGTCCGTGCTCAGCGAATCCCTGGGCCTGGACGTCATCTACTACGATGCCGTCACCAAGCTCGGCATGGGCAATGCCCGTCAGGTGGCAAGCCTGGAAGAGCTGCTGGCGCGCGCTGATATCGTCACCCTGCATGTGCCGGAAATTCCCTCAACCAAGTGGATGATGGGCAAGCAGCAGTTCGCGCTGATGAAGCAGAACAGCGTCTTCATCAATGCGGCCCGCGGCACCACCGTCGTCATCGAAGACCTGGCCGAAGCCCTCTCCAGCGGCAAGCTGCTGGGCGCCGCCATCGACGTCTTCCCGGTAGAGCCGAAAGGCAACGGCGAAGAGTTCGTGTCTCCGCTGCGCGAGTTCGACAATGTCATCCTGACGCCGCACGTCGGTGGCTCCACCATGGAAGCCCAGGAAAACATCGGTGTCGAAGTCGCCGAGAAACTGGTGACCTACTCCGACAACGGCACCACCATCGGCTCGGTCAACTTCCCGGAAGTCGCCCTGCCGGCGCACCCGGAAAAGCACCGCCTGCTGCATATCCACGACAACGTCCCGGGCGTGATGTCTCACATCAACCGCGTACTGTCCGAGGAAGGCATCAACATTTCTGGCCAGTACCTGCAGACCAACAACACGGTCGGCTATGTGGTCATCGATGTCGACAAGGCCTACGGCAAGAAAGCGCTGGAAGCGCTCAAGACCGTCGACCATACCCTGCGTATCCGGACTCTCTACTCGGAAGCTGATTTCGAGAACTGAGCCCGTGCTCTGCTTCATGGCCGTGGAGCGGAGGGCAGGCAAATGAAAACGCCGCAGCCAGAAATGGCTGCGGCGTTTTTTTCGTTCCGGATTACCAGGCGCGTTGCTCGTCGCGAGTCTTGCTTGCCACTCCCCTCCTTTCATGCCTCTGTCATGCCTCAGCCGGTTCCCCATACTCAGGCACTGCCGACCAAGACCAAAACCAGGGAGCGTGTTTCACGTGGAACATCTCAACTCCTTATAAAAAATATTGCGAATCAGCAAGTTGAGATCAAGCGTCCAGCTGACAGTGCTTCTCTCAGCGCTCTGACAATGGCGTGCCAGCGACGGCCCAGTTTTCCGGCTCCACTTCCTGCAGCACCACCCAGACGGACTGCTCACGCACACCCAGCACGCGAGCCGTCTCGCGAGTCAACGCCTCCACCAGCTCCCGCTTCTGTTCCTGTGTCTTGCCAGTCAGAAATTCCGCACGAATCATCGGCATGGTTTTCTCTCCTTGTTGTTCAGATCTCTTTCCTGCGTGCCAGATCAGCCTGCTGACCAGCCGCCATGCTCGCTATTGCAACAGACGAGTCATGGCGCTACGGAAGATGTTCCACGTGAAACATCTACCGGCAGCAATAAGCGTTGCCCAGCAATGCGACTCTGCGCCATAGTCTGGTAAAGAGATTGACTGCTTACGACAGAACAGCCAATCCCTACACACGCCATCCAAAAAACACTCAGTTATCAGTATGTTGATGGGGTTGTGCTAAATATCTCAAGCAGCATGTTCCACGTGAAACACCGCTTAGACGTAGCCGGTATCGCCCAGCAGCACTTCCTCAACGCGGCCCTTCAACAGCATGCCAAGCAGCGGTGTGTTATGGCCGGCACTGACCAGCGTCTCGCTTGAGACACGCCATTCCTGTTCCATATCGATCACCGCCAGATCACAGTATTCGCCCACTTCCAGCATGCCGCCCTTGAGTCCGAAGCGTCTGGCACTGAACGTCAATGTCTCGATCAGGCGAGGCAGGCTCAGAAGCTCGGCCTCCACCAGCGCCAGCCCCAGCGGCAGCATGGTTTCCAGACTGGTCATGCCGGGCTCGGATACTGCAAAGGGCGCGCTCTTGGCAGCGGCTTCATGGGGCAGATGGTCACTGACGATGGCGTCGATGGTGCCATCGACCACACCGGCACGCAGCGCATCACGGTCTACCGCGCTGCGCAGTGGCGGCTCCAGATGAAAGTTGGCGTTGAAGCCTTCCAGCTGCTCATCGGTCCAGTGCAATTGCGCCATCGACACATCCGCGCTGATATCCAGCCCCCTGGCCTTGGCATCACGTACCAGCTCGACGGCCCGTGCACTGGAGAGCAGTGACACATGCGCCCGTACGCCGGTCTGCTCGATCAACAGCAGCCACTGGGTCAGGGCCACCGTCTCGGCTGACTCCGGAATACCGGCCAATCCGAGACGTGAGGCAATGGCACCCTCATGGGCGCAGCCCTGCCCGGCCAAGGCGGCCTCCTGGGCCTGGAACACGACGGTGATATCAAAGGTCCGCGCGTACTCCAGACAGCGGCGCAGTACGCCAAGATCGCGTATCGGCTGGCGCAGGTTGGTCAGCGCCACACAGCCCGCGGATTTGAGCGCAGCCATATTGGCGAGCAGATCACCTTCCAGCCCCTGCGTCAGTGCCCCCAGCGGCGCAAGACGCACCCCCGCCACATCACGCGCGCGGTCCAGCAGCGTACGAATATGCGAGGCGCTGTCGAGCACCGGGCTGGTGTCGGGGCGCGGCAGGATGGTCGCGTAGCCACCTGCCAGCGCGGCAGCCGACTCACTGACCAGACTGCCCTTGTAGCGCGGGCCGGGGTCGCGCAGGTGCGCGCCAAGGTCGATGAAGGCCGGCGTGACCAGCTTGCCCGCCAGGTCATCGTGCTGCTCGGCGCTGAAATCCGCCGGCGCTTCGCCGATCGCGATCAGACGACCGCCGTCGAGGTGAAGGTCGTACTGGCCATTGCGGCCGTTGGTCGGGTCGATAACCCGTGCATTGATCAGGCTGCGTTTCATGCGCCAGCTCCTCGTGAACGTTCACCCCTGCGCTCGGCGCGCGCCTTCATCTGTCCGGAGACCGCCATCGACAGCACCGCCATGCGCACCGCGATACCGTTGGTGACTTGATCGAGTATCAGCGAGCGCGGACCATCCGCGACGGCGGATTCGATCTCGACACCCCGGTTGATCGGCCCCGGATGCATCACCACGGCGTCAGGATGGGCGTGTGCCAGGCTTTCGCGGGTCAGACCATAGCGGCGGTAGTATTCCGATTCCGAGGGCAGCAGCGCGCCATCCATGCGCTCCTTCTGCAGGCGCAGCATGATGACGACATCGACATCCTTCAGCCCTGCTGCCAGCTCAGTGAAGACCTGACAGCCCAGCGTCTCGACCCCGATGGGCAGCAGCGTCTGCGGCGCGACCACCCGCACCTCCGCTGCGCCCAGCGTATTGAGCGCCTGAATCTGCGAACGAGCGACGCGCGAATGCAGGATGTCACCGACGATCGCGACGCGCAGGTTGGCGAACTCGCCCTTGTGGCGGCGGATGGTCAGCATGTCGAGCATCGCCTGGGTCGGGTGCGCATGACGACCGTCGCCGGCATTGATGATCGCCACATGCGGCGTGATCTGGCTGGCGATGAAGTGCGCTGCGCCTGAGTCGCCATGACGCACCACGAAGGCGTCCGCCTGCATGGCCTCGAGATTGACCAGGGTATCCATCAGCGACTCGCCCTTGGCGGCCGACGAGGTCTTGATGTCCAGATTGAGCACATCCGCCGACAGACGCTTGGCGGCCAGCTCGAAGGTGGCACGCGTACGGGTCGAGTTCTCGAAGAACAGGTTGGCCACCGTGCGCCCACGCAGCAACGGCACCTTCTTGACCTCGGCATCGCCGATGCCACGGAAGTGATCGGCGGTGTCGAGTATCTCGGTCAGTACGCTGCGCGGCAGGCCTTCGATATCCAGGAAGTGGCGTAGCCGGCCCTGCTCATCCAGCTGGACCTGTGCCGGCGAGGCAGCCCGCACGTCCGCACTGGCCAGGGAGAGATCAAACAGGTTCATGCCGTCACCTCGCCGGTATCGACCAGTGTCAGGCGCAGGTTGTCGGGACCTTCCAGCTTGATACGCTTGCCGGGCGCCAGCGCCAGGTTGGCCCCCAGGGCGTCCGGCTGCACCGGCAGCTCACGCCCCGGCAGCTCGACCAGGCAGGCCAGCAGCACGCGGCGCGGACGGCCATAGTCGAACAGCTCATTGAGCGCCGCGCGCACGGTTCGCCCGCTCATCAGCACGTCGTCCACCAGCAGCAGATCGCGGTTCTCGATATCCGGCAGCTGTGACCCCTGGCCGCCATCCGGCAGGCCCTTGTGGCCGAAGTCGTCGCGCCAGAAGCCGATATCCAGTGTCGCGAGGGGCTCCTCAAGTCCCAGCCGCTCACGCAGTGCCTGGGCGACCCAGACACCGCCGGTATGAATGCCGACCGGAATCAGACGTTCACGATCGAGTTCACGGCGCTCGAACAGCAATTCGAGCTCCTCGGTCATGGCCTCGAGCAGTGCCTCGACCTCTGGCAGTGCCTCATGTTCTTCGTGCATCTCAGACTCTTGCATGGATATCGCTTCCTATCTTCCCTGCCGGATGGCGGCAAACAGACAAAAAAAACCCGCTTCCGGAAAGGAAGCGGGTGGAGTATTCAGTAACCGACAAGGTCGCCCTCGCCTCGCTGGCTTGCAAACCAGCTCTCGAGAATCAGCTGAGCGGCGAGGCCGTCCACGCCATCATCGCGATAATTGCCGCGGTGGCCGCGCTCGCGCGCCAAGCCCTTGGCCGCCTTGGTGGAGCCACGCTCGTCCCACATTTCCAGCGGCTTGCCGTAGCGGCCATACAGGCGCTTGCCGAACTTGCGGGCTCGGCTGCACATCAGTGTCTCGCTGCCGTCCAGCTCGAGCGGCAGGCCGACCACGAACAGGTCGGGCTGCCATTCCTCGATCAGGCGATTGACGACATTCCAGTCCGGTATGCCATCACGCACATGCAGCGGCACCAGAGGCGTCGCGGTGCCGAGCATCTCGGTGCCCACCGCGACACCGATGCGGCGCGTGCCGAAATCGAACGCCAGCGCCGTACGGCTGACTTGCCGCTCAGCCATGCCCGATCTCCCGCGACATCAGCGTCATGTCGACGCCCAGCTTGCTGGCAGCCGCCTCGAGACGGGACTCGCTGTCGGCATCGAAGAGGATGCCGCTGTCGCCTTCGACGATCAGCCAGCTGTTTTCCTTCAGCTCGTTGGTGAGCTGGTCCGGCTCCCAGCCAGCGCAGCCGAGGCAGACCATGAAGTCATCAGGACCTTCGTTGCCGGCGATCGCCTTCAGGATGTCCAACGAGGTGGTCAGCGCCAGCTCGTCGGTGACCTGCAGGCTGGAATCCCACTCGCTGGCCTTGCCGCGATGCAGGATGAAGCCGCGGTCCTTGTGGACGGGGCCGCCGTAATAGACCACCTCATCGAGGCGTTCACAGCTGTCAGCAGCGATCTCGAGCTGCTCGAACAGACCGCGCATGGTCAGCTTGATCGGCTTGTTGACGATGACACCGAGGGTGCCCTTGTCATCATGATCACAGAGGTAACTGAGCGAGCCGGAGAAATTGTCATCATCGAGATGCGGCATCGCCAGCAGGAAATAGTCTCGCAGACTTTGCATGGTCCTCCCGAGGCGTCAGGGCGCGCCAGAATCGTTGCCGGGGCCGAATCGCCAGATGCGGGTGATGGTCAGCTGGCTCATCCCCTTGAGACTTTCATCAAAGGGCGCATAAGGAGCCGCGCCGTAGACCGTGTCCAGAGCCGCCTGGTCGAGTTCGGCATGTCCCGAGGATTGTAACACTTCCGCGAACTCAAGCTGACCGCTGGGCAGCACGACGGCGCGAATCCGCAGCTCGCCGCTCAGATGAGCAGGCGCCGGATAGTGCTGGTTGCCGAATGCTTGCACCGTGCCGGTCCAGTCATTGATATAGCGTGCGCGGGCCGAGGCACGCGCCGCCTTGCGTGAGGCGGTGTCACCCACCACCTCACGCGACTGGCCGGAGGCCTGGATTCGCTGAACGTCCTGCTCGCTGGCCTGCTGTTCGTTGTCCGGCGTATCCGGCAGCAGTTCGGATCGCGTCACCTGCTGTGACGACGCCTGCTGGGTCGCGATGACTTCGGGGATGCGCTCCGGCAGTACCAGCTCCTGCGTGGCCTGGGCTTCCGCCACGGCCGGCTCGCTGGCCTCGGACGCACTCTGCTCGCCCGGCTGCGGTGGCGCCTGATTGGCTGGCCCAGCCTGCACCGCCGCCTCGCGCCCGCTGCCACTGGCCTGCTGGTCCTGCTCGGCCACCACCTGCGAGTCGACGGCAGTGGCGCTGGCCTGACTGACCAGCGTCACATCGAGCATCACCGGCTTGGGCATGGGTGGCACCTCGGGCGGCGTCAGCAGGCCGCTGCCCAGCAACCACCAGCCGATGACGGCATGGACGGCAAGTGCCGCGCCCCATGCCACCACACGGCGATGCACCCGAGTCACCGGAACATAGGTGATCGGGTCGGTGACGCCATGATTGCCTGCCCACCATTCGACGGGTGCTGCCATACCCCACTCCCTGTCCACGGAACCTCATTGGCAGCTTCGGCTTCCCTGCCGTTTACTGCGAATCCATTGCAGGCCAGCCACTGACACTGGCCTCATCGCGCCGTTGATCAGGCGGACGGCTGCGCCGCCAGACGCGCTTCGATGGCATCCATCAACAGGCCGGCGATATCAGTGCCGCGCTGGGTGTCGATCTCGCGCACACAGGTCGGGCTGGTGACGTTGATCTCGGTGATGTAGTCGCCGATCACGTCCAGGCCGACGAACATCAGACCCAATGATTTCACCACCGGCTTGACCTGTTCGACCAGCCAGTAATCGCGGTCGGTCAGCTCACGCGATTCACCACGTCCGCCAGCCGCCAGGTTACCGCGCGTCTCGCCGGCGCTGGGAATGCGTGCCAGGCCGAACGGTACCGGTTCGCCATCCACCAGCAGAATGCGCGTATCGCCGGCACTGATTTCCGGCACATAGCGCTGGGCCATGATCTGACGGGTGCCCCGCAGCGTCAGCTGCTCGATCACCGAGCCCAGATTGCGGCCATCCTCGGCGACGTGGAAGATGCCACTGCCCCCCATGCCATCCAGCGGCTTGAAGATCACGTTGCCATGCTCGGCGTGGAAGGCGCGCAGCACCTTGTCATTGGCCGATACTGTGGTCGGCGGGATGCACTGCGGGAACTGCTGAGCGAAGAGCTTCTCGTTGCAGGTCTGCAGCGCGGTCGTCGGATTGACCACCAGCACGCCTTCCCGCTCGGCAAAGCCCAGCAGGTGAACGGCATTCAGGAAGTGTTCGTCGACGGGCGGATCCTTGCGCATCAGGATCACGTCAAGCTCGGCCAGCGGAGTCGCGACGACCTCCCCCAGCTGATAGAAGTTGTCCGGGTCGTGGTAGACCTCCAGATCACGCATCCGGCCCATGGCGCGACCATTCTCGAGATAGAGGTCCTCCTGCTCGAGATAGTGCAGCGACCAGCCACGCTGGCTGGCGGCCCACAACATGGCCAGAGTGGTGTCCTTCTTGTAGGCGACGCTGGACATCGGGTCCATCACCACGCCGATCTTGAGCTTGCGAGCAGTCATTGAGTCAACCTTGTGACGACACTGCCAGCCCAGAACGCGGCAGGCAGCGGGGATAACGGAGACTCCCGTCGCGACATGACACCATGGCGCGGGAGCGATGGGACAAGTATGCAGCAGCGCCGTGCTGCTCACCACTGGCGAAACGCCCTTGCCGGCTCACGCTGTGTTGCCGACAGATCAACAATTTCGCCCGGGTGCCAGATGATGGGAGATCAGCGCGGCAGGTCACCAAATCGCTGCTGCAGCAAGGTCAGCGCCACCACCGGCGCCGTCTCGGTACGCAGGATACGCGGCCCCAGGCCAAGCACTTCACAACCGGCGGCGGCCGCTTCTGCCACCTCTTCCTGAGTGAAGCCGCCTTCCGGGCCGATCAGCAGGCTGGCGCGGGTCACGCCGCCCTCGGCCTCGGCCACGTTCAGCGCCTCGGCACCGCCCGGCTGCAGAATCAGGCGCAGCGGCTCATCACGCTCGGCCAGCCACTGCGTCATCGCCACCGGGGCATGCACGACCGGCACGACGCTTCTTCCGCACTGCTCGCAGGCGCTGGCCGCCACGCCCTGCCAGTGCGCCAGCTTCTTGTCGGCGCGCTCGCCCTTGAGCTTGACGTCGCCCCGCGCGGTATAGAGTGGCGTGATGGCAGCCACGCCCATCTCACAGGCCTTCTGGATGGCGTAATCCATGCGGTCACCCTTGGAGATCGCCTGCCCAAGATGCACCGCCAGCGGCGCCTCGCGGTCATTGGGCACCGCCTCGATCACCTGTACGCTGACGCCCTTGCGGGTCACCTCCTCCAGCACCACGCGCACCTCCTGGCCACGGCCATCGAACAGCTGCGCCTCACTGCCGACCTTGGCACGCAGCACCAGCCCGAGGTGGCGTGCAGGCCCCTCGGGGAGCGCGAAGGACGCCCCGGCGCTGACATTGAGATCAAGATCGGGGCAGTGCAGACGGATGGCCATGGACGGGGTCTCGCGGACTAAGAAGCAATGAAGGTGAACCGCGATGAGTCGATGCAGCATCGCAGGCAAGGCGGCGGCCATTGTCGCCCAAAAACGCAGCGACGGGCCACTGGGGCCCGTCGCTGGTCGTACCTGTCATGTGGCCAATCAAGGCCGGCTCATGGATCAGTGAGCGGTCGCCTCGGCGGCGCCCTGGGCTTCACGCTGCTTGCGCTGCGCGTACATGGCCTCGAAGTTGACCGGGGCCAGCATCAGCGGAGGGAAGCTGCCACGGTTGACCAGGTTGTCGATGGCTTCACGCGCATACGGGAACAGCACGTTCGGGCAGAAGGCGCCAAGGGTGTGGTCCAGCTGCTCGGCAGACAGGCCAGCGATGCGGAACAGGCCAGCCTGCTCGACTTCCGCCAGGAAGGCAGTGGTCTTGTCTTCGCCGTTGGTGACCTGAGCGGTGACCTTGATGGAGACTTCGAACAGCTCCTCACCGACCTGCTGGTGCTCGGTATCCAGCTCCAGCGCGACCTTCGGCTGGAACGGCTGGGAGAAGACCGCCGGAGAATTCGGGGCTTCGAAGGACACGTCCTTCACGTAGATGCGCTGCAGGGCAAACTGGAGCTGATCCTGAGCCTGTTCTGCGCCTGCTGCTGCCTGTGCGTTCTGTTCTTCAGCCATGAGACATATCCTTGAGGGTTCGGAGATTTATTCTTGGTTGCGAGCCGGCCTCCAGCAGACCCGCAAACTTGCCCAGCCAGCGGAGCAGTGACAGCTGGCAGACACACGACGTACGAGTCTGCGACTCAGCGAGTCACGACCGGCAGGCTGTCGGCTTCCCACTGGCCCATGCCGCCCTTGAGCTTGACGGCCTGCTTGAAGCCATCCTTCTCGAGGCGCGCCACCAGCGGTCCCGCCGTCTGGCCGTGCTTGCAGACGATGATCACCGGGCGTTCCTTGTACTTGGCCAGCGGAGTGGTCTCGCTGGTCAGCTGACTGCTGGGAACGTTGACGGCACCGGCGATATGACCGGCCTTGAATTCCTTGCTGTCGCGGATGTCGATGAAGACACCCTCTTCGCGATTGACCAGTCGCGTGGCCTCGCTGACGCTGACGCCGTGGTTGCCACGCATGGTTTCCATGACAATGAGGGCGACCAGCAGGGCGATGAAGGCGCCGACCAGCAAGGGATGATTCTGCGCGAACTGAAGCAGCTGTTCGATCATGAGACGGGCTAACTCCGCTGTGACGTGCATGCCGACGCGTACGCGGCAAAGGAAATAGACCGCTACCTGAGGTAACGGAGCCAGCATTATACATGACAGGCCCAGGCATGAATGCCGCTGCATGGCATCAAAAAGGCGTAGCCGGGCGATGCACCGGCTGCTATCAGCTCAGCCGGGACGGGGCGATTCACCGATAACGCGACCCAATCCCGGCGATACACTTTCGGCACTTGCACTCGGCACCTTACCACCCCTCTAATAGAGGGCAGAACGAGCAGGTAGTTTTATCACTACATGTCGTCTCCGCCGAGGATTCTGCCTCGCGGATGCGCCACAGCATGGCCGCAGGACATGACAGCTGCATGATGTGTCGTCCGTCGAGCATCATCCTGTCATCCCGGCCCCTGCTCACCCCAGATCATTCGTCATCACAGCGAGGAAGTCATGGCAGCTCAAGCACAAGGTCCGCGTCCCGTCGCCCTAATCATTCTGGACGGCTACGGTCACAGCGAAGAGGAGAAGGACAACGCCATCCTCGCCGCCGACACGCCGGTGATGGACCGCCTGCGTCGTGAATATCCCAGCGAACTGATTCATACCGATGGTGGCTTCGTCGGCCTGCCGGACGGTCAGATGGGCAACTCCGAAGTCGGCCACATGAACCTCGGTGCCGGTCGCATCGTCTATCAGGACTTCACGCGCATCACCAAGGCGGTGCGTGAGAATGCCCTCAAGGACAATGACATCCTGACCGCGCCCATCGATGCCGCTGTCAAGGCCGGGCGTGCCGTGCACCTGATCGGCCTGCTGTCTCCGGGTGGTGTCCACTCCCACGAAGACCACACCCTGGCCATGGCCGACCTGGCCGCCGAGCGGGGCGCCAAGCGCATCTATATCCACGCCATCACCGATGGCCGTGACACCGCGCCCAAGAGCGCCGAGGCCTCCATCGCGCGGGCCGATGAGCATCTCGCGGGCCTGGGCCTGGAAGACGGCCGTGTCGCCACGCTAGTCGGTCGCTACTTCGCACTGGACCGCGACAACCGCTGGGACCGCGTCGAGCAGGCCTACCGTCTGATCGCCAACGGCGAAGCCGAGCATGAAGCCGCCACCGGGGTTGCCGGCCTGGCAGCCGCCTACGAGCGCGACGAGACCGATGAATTCGTCACCGCCACCCGTATCGGCGATTCCGTCGCCATGCAGGAAGGCGATGCGGCCATCTTCATGAACTTCCGCGCCGACCGTGCCCGCGAGCTGACCCGCGCCTTCGTCGAGCCGGACTTCGCAGGCTTCGAGCGCACGCCGCCCAAGCTGGCCCACGACGGCCTGGTGATGATGACCCAGTACGCCGCCGACATCCCGGCGCCGGCAGCCTTCCCGCCGTCCGAGCTGCACAACACCCTGGGCGAGGTCGTGTCCGACCGTGGTCTGACCCAGCTGCGCATCGCCGAGACCGAGAAGTACGCGCATGTCACCTTCTTCTTCTCCGGTGGCCGCGAAGAGGAATACCCCGGCGAGACACGCATCCTCGTGCCGTCCCCACAGGATGTGAAGACCTACGACGAGAAGCCGGAAATGAGCGCCGGCGAAGTCACCGACAAGCTGGTGGAAGCCATCGAGTCCGGCAGCTACGACCTCATCGTCTGCAACTACGCCAACGGCGACATGGTCGGCCATACCGGCAAGTTCGACGCCGCCGTCCAGGCTGTCGAATTCCTCGACAAGTGCGTGGCACGCGTGGTCGAGGCGCTGGAGAAGGTAGGAGGCGAATGCCTGATCACCGCCGATCACGGTAACGCCGAACAGATGGTGCACCCGGAAACCGGCAATCCGCAGACCGCGCACACCACCTTCGAGGTGCCGCTGATCTACGTGACGCAGCGCGATGCCAAGCTGGCCGCCGACGGGCGTCTGTGCGATCTCGCCCCGACCCTGCTGACCATGATGGGCCAGTCGGTGCCGGAAGAGATGGATGGCAAGGTGCTGGTCGATTATGCCAAGGCCTGATAGCAGGCTGCATGGCGCACCCTTCGGTGCGTCGTGCCTCTCGCCCGGCCCGAGCAAGCCGCTCGGGCCGGGCGATCGCCCCCGAATCTTCAAGCGCCGGAGCCGAGTCTCCGGCGTTGTGCTGTCTGCCTGGCTGCTGAGTCTTGCCCCGCTGGCACTCAGCCCCGTGGTGGCTACCACCGCGCTGGCCGCTGATGACACCGCCACCCTGACCCAGAAGAAGCAGGCCTCCCAGGAGGACCTCACGCGCCTCAAGCGCGAGATCCAGGCCATGCAAGGTGAGCTCAAGGCCACGGCAGCGCGGCGCAGTGACACGCGCAACGGGCTGGAGAAGATCGAACGACAGCTCAACGCCACGCGCCAGCAGACCGGCAAACTCGAGGATGAGCGCGATGACATCCAGCAGCAGCTGGTGGCACTGACGCGCAAGCGTGAAGCCCTCAGTCAGCAGCAGACGGCCCAGAAGGCAGCGGTTGCCGAAGAGATGGCCGCCCTCTATCGCCTCGGTCGTCAGCCTGAGCTGAAATTGCTGCTCAACCAGGATGATCCCGCACGTCTTGAGCGCCTGCAGGTCTATCTGAACCACCTGAGCGAATCACGACGTGCGGCGCTGGAGCGCCTGGCCGAGCTGAACCGGTCACTGGCCGACACCCGTGCGCAGCTGCTGGCGCGCCAGACGCGCCTGGATGACGTACAGGCAGACCTCAAGCGGCAGGCCAGTCAGCTGATCGCGCAACAGAATGAACGCGCCGCCCTTCTGCGCAAGCTGGATGCGCGCTATGCCAGCCATGAAGCGAAGATCGCCGAACTGGACCAGGACCGCGCGCATGCCAACCAGCTGATCCAGACCCTCGAGAAACGCCTCAAGTCGATCAAGAGCGCGCCGCCACCCAAGACCCGCATCACGCGTGCGATGGGCAAGATGGACTGGCCGGCACCGGGCAAGGTGATCTCCGCCTATGGACGTGGCGAGGGCGTCAATCGTGATGGCGTGCTGATTCGCGCGACGCAGGGCACCGCCGTCACGGCGCCGCACGCCGGTCGCGTGGTCTTCGCGGACTGGATGCGCGGCTATGGCAACCTGCTGATACTCGATCACGGTGACAACGTGCTGACGCTCTACGCCCATCTGGCAAGCTTCAGCGTGGGCCCGGGCGACAGCCTGTCACGTGGCCAGCAGCTGGGCAGCGTCGGCAGCAGCGGCGGCCGTGATGGTCCGGCGCTCTATTTCGAAGTGCGCCGCAGTGGTCAGCCGACAGACCCGAGTCGCTGGCTCGCGCGCCGCTGAAGTGCCCGACACCGGCACCTCGCGCATCGTCTGATTTTCTGCCAGCGCTGAATGCCACCGGTGCCCAGCGGGCTAGTCGCCAGACACCCGCGCGGGATATGCTCGCAGTAGCCTGTGACTGCGAGCATGCTGGTCGGTGTTCCCCCCTGCCATGCCTCGACATCCGGCCCCGGCGCTCAGCGCATTTCGGTACCCGTCGAGTCAGTATCCGTCTAGAAGGAAATCGCATGTCTGCAATGTCGCCGTTCCGTCCTGCCCCGCACCGCCTGCGTCAGCTGGCGGTCAGCGTGCCGCTGAGCCTTGCCCTGCTGGGCGGCGGACTGCCGGCCAGTGCAGAAGACGTCACCTCACCGGCCGACAGCGCTCAGGATGCCCGCCAGGGCACTGACCTGCCGCTGGATGAGCTGCGCACCTTTGCCGAGGTCTTCGAGCGCATCAAGCGCACCTATGTCGATCAGGTCGATGACCGCACGCTGCTCAAGAATGCCATGCGCGGCATGCTCGAAGGGCTGGACCCGCACTCCGCCTATCTGGATCAGGAAGACTGGCAGGACCTGCGCGAGAATACCGATGGCGAGTTTGGCGGCATCGGTATCGAGGTCGGCACCGGCGACGATGGTCAGCTGACCGTCATCGCCCCCATCGACGACACCCCGGCGGCGCGCGCAGGCCTGCAGCCGCGAGACGTCATTCTCAAGATCGACAATACGCCGCTGGACGGCCTGTCGATGTCGGAGTCGGTCAAGTTGATGCGCGGTGAGGCAGGCTCACGCATTCGGCTGCTGATCCTGTCCGAAGGCGCCGACATGCCGCGCGAAGTGGTGCTGGAGCGGGCCATCATCAAGAGCAGCAGCGTCAGTCAGCGCCTGCTGGACCCGGGCTATGGCTATCTGCGCATCAGCCAGTTCCAGAGCGCGACCGGTGACGAGGCCCATACGGCGCTGGCCAGACTGCGGGAGGACAACGATGGCAAGCCGCTCAAGGGGCTGGTGCTTGATCTGCGCAACAACCCCGGCGGGCTTCTCTCGGCCGCCGTCGAGATCAGCGACCTGTTCCTGTCCAGCGGCCGCATCGTCTATACCGAAGGCCGCCTGCCCGACAGTGAGCTGTCCTTCTCGGCCAAGCCCGATACCCCGGCAGGCGACACCCCGCTGGTGGTGCTGATCAATGGCGGCACGGCCTCGGCCGCGGAAATCGTGTCCGGCGCACTGCAGGATCAACACCGCGCCATCATCATGGGCACCGAAAGCTTCGGCAAGGGCTCGGTCCAGACGGTGATGCCGCTGGGCAATGGCGATGGGCTCAAGCTGACCACCGCGCTCTACTTCACGCCGAGCGGACGCTCGATCCAGGCCGAGGGCATCCGCCCGGATGTCGAGGTCGTGCGAGGTCGTCTCGAGCGCGACACGCGACGTGACTTCAGCGTGCGCGAGGCAGACCTCGACGGGCGCCTCGACAATGCCAACGCCGCCAGCGAGTCCGCCAGCAGCAAGACACCCGATAGCCCGGTAGTGGCAGAAAGTGACTATCAGCTGGGTGAGGCGCTCAATCTGCTCAAGGGCATGAACGTGCTGGGGCGCAGCGCGGCGCTCAAGGCCACCGTGCCCACAAGCGACGAGTAAGCATGACGCCATGATCGCCAGATCATCAGGCCACAACGACAAGGCCCCGCCAGATGGCGGGGCCTTGTCGTTGCAGAGCCTTGTCGTTGCAGGGACCATGACATGCACCGTCATACTGGAGGCATGTGTGGCATGTGTGGCAGCGGTCGGCTGCCCCTGCGTCCAAACAATGATGGTGGGCACTTACATACCCGACAGAGCAGACATCAAAATACCTTCACTCTTGCTACGGCTTGCAGCTGGCGGGCAACTCACCCCGCTGCCCCATCGCCTGGCGCATCAGGATGCGCTTCAATTCGCCCTGTCCGTCGACGAAACCAAGCCCGAAGTTGCGCAGCAGCCGCACGCCCGGCTGACGGCTGCCGAACAACAGCCGGAAGCCATCCATCATCTTGAGCATCATGGCATTGTCGCTGCGGCGCCGGCGGCGATAGCGCGCCAGCCAGCGCTCGTCGCCAAGCGCTACCCCACGGCGATGTCCTGCCAGCAGCTCGTCTGCCAACACCGCCACATCCATCAAGCCCAGATTGACGCCCTGCCCTGCCAGCGGGTGAATGGCGTGCGCGGCATCGCCCACCAGCGCCAGCCCCGGCAGCACATAGTCTTCAGCGTGGCGCTGATGCAGCGGGAAACTGAAGCGCTCACTCGCCCATTCGATGGCGCCGAGCTGACCTTCAAAGGCGTCTGCCAGCTCACTGCAGAATGCCGCCGCTGACAGTGCCAGCAGGCGCTCAGCCTCTCCTGGTGTGGTCGACCACACGATGGAGCAGTGCCGCTCTGCAGCCGAGGCTCCCTCGACCGGCTGAGCCAGGGCGTCATTGACGGCCAGCGGCAGGAAGGCCAGCGGCCCGGTCGGCAGGAAGCGCTGACGCGCGACGGCCTGATGCGCGAGTTCGGTGCGCACCGTGGTCACCAGCGCGACCTGGCCGGTGTCGTTTTCCCGCGTGGCGATCCCGGCCAGCTCGCGCAGCCGTGAGCGCGCACCATCCGCCGCGACCACCAGCGCCGCGGTGACTGTCCGTCCATCGGTCAGCGTCAGGCTGGTCGCTTCCGCCGCATCGAGTTGGTAAGCATTCACTACTGATGTAGCACCCGAGCGTGGCAGTGCCATACCTGCCACACGCGCCCCGAAGCAGCGCGTGATTGCCGGGCAGGCATCGATGGCCTGCTCCAGCGCGGCGAGCGTGACCCGGTTCTCGACGATATGCCCCAGTACCGGCACACCGCTGTCCTCGGCACTGAACTGGATCTCGCCATTGCCCTCCGCGTCCCACACCTGCATGCCGGTATAGGGCATCAGGCGACTGGCGGCGATCGTCGGCCACACACCCAGACCGCTCAACAGCTGCTGAGAGACCGGCGTCAATGCACTCACCCGTGGCTCGGGGGCGCTATCTGGCTGCCAGCGGGTCGCGGACTCACGCCCCTCGACCAGCATGACCCGCAGTCCCGCCTGCCCCAGCAGCAGTGCCAGGGTGGCACCGACGATACCGGCACCGACGATGGCGACATCGGCGTCATGTGCGCCACCTGCTGATCGATCGTCCTTCATGCCTGCTCCCTGTCTCGTAGTTCTGTCTCGTAGTTCTGTCTCGTAGTTCTGTCTCGTGCGTCTGTCTTGTGGCCTGATCTCGAAGCCCCATCTCGCAGCTCGCCACAAAGGGCCTGTCAGCGAGCGCCCATCAACCTCAGCGTTCAATGCCCATCGAGCGTCTGGCCAACAGGCGCTTCAGCGGCGAGACCAGATTGAGCCCGATCAGGCTCGCTGCCCGTGCATGCCCCAGCCAGCGACTCTCGATCCCGAACAGGCGGATCAAGCCATCGCTGAACAGCACCACATTGTCGCGATCCGCGCCGCGCCGCTCCTCGAAGTCACTCAGCACGCTGGTCGCCCCCGGCGACTCACCACGCGTCAGGCCCGCCTCGATGGCCGCGACCAGATCGGTCACGCCGCGCAGCGCCAGATTGAAGCCCTGCCCTGCCACCGGGTGCAGGGCGTGGGCGGCATTGCCAAGCACCGCAAGGCCGGGGCGCGTGCCTTCGCTGGCGCGCACCAACGACAGCGGATAGGCGTGGCGCTGCCCGACGCGACGAAAGCGTCCGGCGCGCTCACCGAAGGCGCGCTGCAGTGCCTGCAGGAAGTCACTGTCGGGCAACGTCATCAGGCTCTGCGTGTCAGCGGGGGAGCGCGTCCAGACCAGCTCCATGCGCTTGCCGGCCAGCGGCAGCAGCGCCATCGGGCCTTCACTGGTGAAGCGCTCGTAGGCGACTCCCTGGTGAGGCTGGCTCATCTCCACCGTGGCGATCAGGGCATGCTGCTCATAGTCCTGCGCCGCACTGTGGATGCCGAGACGCTCCTTGAGCCCGGAGCGACCGCCATCCGCCAGCACGGTCAGGTCAGCCTCGATCAGACGACCATCCTCCAGCGTGAGGCGATGGCCTTCCGCCGTGACGGCGATTTCTGCCACGCGCGCCGGGCAATACCAGGCCAGCGGCAACTCAGCCAGCTGGCGATGCAGCACCTGGCCCATCCAGGCATTGGGAATCACGTGACCGAGCGCAGCCACCTCGAGTTCGGAGGCCCGCATGCGCGTCGCGCCCAGGTGGCCGCACTCGCTGACATGGATGGTGCGAATCGGCGTGGCGTGCTCGGACATCGCTTCCCAGACCCCGAAGGCGGTGAACCGCTGGCGTGAGCCCGCCGCGATGGCGCTGGCACGCGCATCGAAACTGGGCTGAAAACGCTGGGCATCTGCCGTCGCCGCGGGCAGCTCATTGGCCTCGATCACGGCGACACGCAACGCCGCGGCCTCACGCCCCTTCTCGTCGGCCACACGCGCCATCAGCGGTGCCAGCGCGCAGGCCAGGCTGGCGCCGACCAGGCCGCCGCCGATGATCACGATGTCGAAGTGTTCGGCATCACGCCCGCTCATGGCTTCAGGCTCGCTCATGGCGTCAGGCCTCCGCGCGCATCAGCGCCTCGATGGCCTCGACGGACTTGGGCACGCCATGACTCAACACCTCGTGGCCCGCGGCAGTCACCGCGACGTCGTCCTCGATGCGAATGCCGATCCCGCGATACTCAACGGGAATGTCGGCGTCCTGCGGAATGTAGAGGCCCGGCTCGATGGTCAGCACCATGCCCGGCACCAGCGGACGCGGCTCCCCCGCTTCGCGATAGCTGCCCACGTCGTGCACATCCAGCCCCAGCCAGTGCGAGGTGGAGTGCAGGTAGAAGCGACGATAGGCATCGCTCTCGATCAATTCCTCGACCTCCCCCTGCAACAGGCCCAGCTCGACCAGCCCCGTGGTCAGGTCATGCACCACCTGTTGGTGAATGCCCACCAACGTTGCACCCGGCACCACGGCGGCCACCGCGCGCTCCTGGGCCTTGAGCACGATCTCGTACAGACGGCGCTGTGGCTCACTGAAGCGACCATTGACCGGGAAGGTACGCGTGATGTCGCCGGCATACAGGGCGTACTCGGCGCCGGCATCGATGAGCACCAGCTGACCATCCTCCAGCGGCGCGCGATTCTCGATGTAGTGCAGCACACAGGCATTCACACCCGCACCGACGATGCTGGTATAGGCCGGAGCCGGCGCGCCCTGCCACTGGAATTCATGCTCGATCTCGGCCTGCAGATGATACTCGTGCAGGCCGGGACGGCTGATCTGCATCGCACGCACATGCGCGCGCGCAGAAATCTCGGCGGCGTGACGCATCAGTGCCAGTTCACGCTCATCCTTGATCAGGCGCTGCTCATGCAGCAGCGGCGCGAGATCCTCGAAGGCGGCCGGCGGCCGTGCTCCGCGACGCACCGCGGCGGCCAGCTCATCGCGCAGCGCTTGAGCCAGCGCCAGGGCTTCATCATCCTCGAACAGCACATAGAGACGCTCGCGGCCATCCAGCAGGCTGGCCATCACCTCATCACGTGCCTCATTGGTGAAGGCCTGATCGAACCCTGCCGTGGCGACGGCACCCTCGGCGCCGATGCGGATCCCGGTCCAGGCTTCGGCCAGCGGGTCCTTCTCCTGACAGAACAGCACGCTCTCCCCTTCGGCGCGCCCGGGCAGCAACAGCAAGGCGGCCTCGGGTTCTGGCCAGCCAGTCAGATAGTGGAAGTCGCTGTTCTGACGGAAGCTGTACTCACTGTCGCGGTTGCGCTGGGCCAGGCCTGACGAGACCACCAATGCGGCCGCCCCCTGCGGCAGCTGCGCGATCAGACGCTGGCGGCGTGCACGAAAATCCTCTGCCGTCAGGGCAGCAGGTGCGGGCAGGATGGCTGGGGCAGTCATGGCAATCTCCGTCGAGAACCCGCCGAACATGGCGCGTTCGAGTGACAAACAGGCGTGATGCTGTAGGTGGGGTCACCCGCCCTCTTGTACCAGCCTTGCGTCAGACGCGGCGCAAGCGGTGGGTGACCATCGATTCAGTGGCTATCGACTGAGCAGGTACGGGTGCTACCGGTACTGGTGCTACAGGTGCTGGCTCAGCAGGGCCGGACGCTACAGTACGGACTCAGTGGGTATCGGTACGCGAGCTGACGCCGAGGCTGCCCTCGAGACCGCCTTCCGGCAGCTGGTCATCGCTGGGCTTCTCGACGTCCGGGTTGCCCGGGTGCTGTTCGGTGTAAAGCAGCAAGGCCGCCATGCGCACATGGTCAGCCAGCGCAAACAGATCGGCCTCGTCCTCGGCGTTGTCGTCGTCGAGGTCTTCAGCATTGGCGAGGCCGCTCGAGATAGCTTCAACATCGCCCAGCGCATCCTTGAGTGCCTGGCTCCAGCCACTGCGGACATCGTCATCGGCACCTGCCAGTTCTTCCTGGAAGCCCAGCGTCCATTCGCGCAGGCTCTGACCGCGTTCGGCCAGCGAGAACATGTCATCCGGCAGCAGCGGCTCGAAGCTCATCTCGCTGGCGGCCAGACGCTCCTGATTGCGCGTGCGCCAGGTGAGGAAGACTTCACCGGCCTCACGCGTGGCCGGTTGCTCGACCCCCAGCGAGGCGCAGACGCGCGCCAGCCAATCCTCGGCACTGATGTCATCCAGCGCCAGTGCAGCCACCAGCTGACCATCGAGGAAGGAGGGATTGTTGAGGCTGCCGTGAGCCAGGAAGTGGTCTGCGACGAGCGAGAAGTCGAAGGTATCGTTGATGATCGCCATGATGCGGCCCCATTGAGTCAGTGAGAAGTGGTTCTGTAGCGGGAGAATGGCATCTGAGGGATGTGCTGCAGCACAGGGCAGCCGCGCCGCGCGGCGCGTTGACCCTCCAGAAGCGGCTCTCTATAGTGGCTCGAGAATGCCCCCATCTTACCGCACTGGCCCTCCTTCTGGCTTGCCGTCCTGACTGCGACGGTGACGCACTGACAGCAGGACGTCGGCATCAATCTGGATGACGCCGGACAAGGCCCGAGAGGATCTACATGAGCGATTCCGCCACCCCACGCAATACCACCGAGATCAGCCTGCTCGGCCGCAGCTATACCGTCAGCTGTCAGCCCGGCGAGGAAGATGGCCTGACCCGTGCGGCGGCTTATCTGGATCTCGCCATGCAAGGCATCCAGCAGCGCGGCAACACCATCAGCGCCGACAAGGTCGCCCTGATGGCAGCGCTCAATATCTCGCATGAGTTGATCAACAGCCGTGACAGCGAGCGCGCCCTGCAGCGCGACTTCGAGACTCGCCTCACCGCGCTGGACCGTCAACTGGATGCCGCGCTCAGTCAGCTGCCAGCCGACTATGCCGATCAGGCGAAGGCGCGCGCCGCTGAGCGTAAAAACGCTTCAGAATCAAACAACTGATACATTCAGGCAACAGATTGTTCCCGACAGGATTAGCCCTTGGGCAGGCAGGCGGGGTTTGGTAGACTGAATGAGTTCTCTGGGGTGTACGACAGTTGCCGATGTCCCTCGAGCTTATAAGCTATTCCCAGGGAGTCCACTGCGCAGTGCTGTGTGCATGTCCGTGCGTCGGAACGCCTGATGCGCTGCGCGGGACTACCCACCTTGAACCGCTGGGTTCAAGGGCCCCCGGTAACACCGGCACCTTGGAGAACCCTGTCTGACGGAGATTGTCAGGCATGCGCAAGCCCCCCGCGGTCTATGCCGCACCCGCGAGCCCAAGCTCGCCACTCCCTTCTGCAGCACTCGATACCACGCTCTGGGCACTGCCCAGCGAGCTCGATCACCCTCAGGCCGACCGCCGTGCGCTTCGCCGTCTGCTGCGCCAACGCCGCCGTCAGCTACCACCTGCCATTCGCCTGCAAGCCGAAGATGCGCTCCTGCGTCAGCTGAAACGGCTGTCGGAACTGTTGCGCGCCCGCCACGTCGCCCTGTATCTGCCCTACGATGGCGAGATCGATGCCACGCGCCTGTGCGATTGGCTGCAGCGACGAGGGGCGAAGGTCTATCTGCCGGTACTGCGTCCGTTCGCGGCCAATTCTCTATGGTTCGTGCGCTACGACGATCAGACACCCTTGGTCAGCAATCGCTTCGGCATCGCCGAACCGGACACCCGTCATGGTGCTTCCAGAGCGCGGCGCCTGCCTGCCTGGGCGCTGGACGTCGTATTGATGCCACTGGTCGGTTTCGATGGGCGCGGGGCGCGCATCGGCATGGGGGGCGGCTTCTACGATCGCAGCTTCGCCTTTACCCGCCGCCCCGGCCCACGGCCGCTGTTGATCGGTCTCGCCCACCACTGTCAGAAGGTCCCCGCCCTGCCGGTACAGCCCTGGGATGTCCCGCTGGATGCCATCGTCAGTGATCGCGAAGTCGTGCGCCCTGCTCGTGCCGAATGAGACGACAGACTTCATGGCGAGATCGATAAAACGACCATGAGACGGCCACGACAGAGGGCGAGGGGAAAACAGGCTGAAAGAGGCTATTGGCAAGGAGGCGAAGCAGCAAGGCAGTGAAGCCAGCCGGGGGATCAAACTGAGGTGAAGCTGGGGAGTCGGGAGCTGGAAACAGAAAAGCTGGAAAGCCTGGCAGGAGGGTCATGGCATCTATGCGTGGCGCCAGAGAGACTGGCGCCAGCAGCACCGCTACCACCGGTGATGGCAGCAGCGCAGGATTCAGGAACCCATTACGGTCTGGGCGTAGCCGGTTGCCACTACACCAATCCCGAAGATGAATACCAGGGCCATGACCAGATCGGGCTTACGTTTCATGAGAGCGGGCTTCTTCTTATATCGTCAGTGGCTTTCGCGTGACGGTTGTCGATGACTGTCTTCCTGACAGTGACCAGATGATAGGCATCTGACTTCTGTATGACAATCACCATGCAATCGTTTGAATGGACGCTTTTCCACGCAGCTTTTGATGTCTGGTGGCCCCAGCCGACAAGGGCTTCCGTCAAAAACAGCGTTCTTTTTCGCACCTGGCATGAAATGTGGAATTTCCTGCGGTATGCCCGCCGGATACGCATGAAAAAGCCCCGACCTTCCACGCGAAGGCCGGGGCTTTTCTATCCACGAATGTGACCAATGAAGCATGATGAGTTGCGCCTCAGCTCGCCACCTTCAACGCCAATGACTCATCTGGCCGTCATCGCCCCATCGCTTGCCTCGCTCAGGACAGAAACAGGCGATAGGCGGGATTGTCGCTCTCCTTCCAGAAGCGATAGCCGATCTCATTGAAATACTCCTCGACCCGCGCGCGGTCCCCATTGGGGATCTGCATGCCGATCAACACCCGTCCATGCGACGCGCCGTGGTTACGGTAGTGGAACAGCGAGATGTTCCAGTCCGCCGGCAGGTGGGTGAGGAAATTCATCAGGGCGCCCGGGCGCTCCGGAAATTCGAAACGATAGACCTCTTCCTCGAGATCGCTGGTCGTGCGCCCACCGACCAGATGACGCGTGTGCAGCTTGGCCAGTTCGTTGTCGGTCAGGTCTTCCACCGCATAGCCCGCCTCACGCAGCTTCTCGACCACAGCGGCGCGGTCTTCACCGCCCGGCTTGACCTGCACGCCGACGAAGACATGCGCTTCCTCCGGATTGGCATAGCGATAGTTGAACTCGGTCACCATGCGCTTGCCGATCACCTTGCAGAACTGCTTGTAGGCCCCCGGGCGCTCCGGCAGCGTCACGGCCAGAATCGCCTCGCGCTGCTCGCCCAGCTCGGTGCGCTCGGCGATATGCTGCAGGCGATCGAAGTTGGTGTTGGCGCCGGAGTTGATGCAGACCAGCGTCTCCCCTTCCGCGCCTGACTGCTGGACATATTTCTTGAGGCCCGCCAGTGACAGTGCGCCACTGGTTTCGGAAACGGCGCGCGTATCCTCGAAGATATCCTTGACCGCCGCACACATCTCGTCGGTATTGACGGTGATGACCTCATCGACGGTGTGCTGGATAAGCTCGAACGGTGCCGCGCCGATCTGCGCGACCGCCACGCCCTCGGCGAACACCCCGACCTGGTCCAGTACCACACGTTTACCGGCTTCCATCGCGGCCTTGAGACAGGCAGCATCCTCCGCCTCGACCCCGATGACACGGATCTCGGGTCGCAGGTACTTCACATAGGCCGCGACACCGGCGATCAGACCACCACCGCCGACCGGCACGAAGATCGCATCGATCTTGCCGGGGTGCTGACGCAGGATTTCCATGCCGACGGTGCCCTGGCCGGCAATGACATCCGGGTCGTCATAGGGCGGGATGAAGGTGTAGCCGTGCTCGTCCATCAGGGTACGCGCGTGGGCCAGTGCCTCGGGAAAGGCATCGCCCTTGAGAATCACCCGTGCGCCGCGCTCGCGTACGGCCTGCACCTTGATTTCCGGCGTAATGCGCGGCATCACGATCACTGCCTTGACGCCCATCAGCTTGGCCGCCATCGCCAGGCCCTGCGCATGATTGCCGGCCGAGGCCGCAATCACGCCACACGCCTTCTGTTCATCCGTCAGCTGGGCCATCTTGTTGTAGGCGCCGCGAATCTTGAAGGAATAGACAGGCTGCAGGTCTTCACGCTTGATGAAGATGTGATTGCCGAAGCGACGCGACAACAAGGGTGCCGGCGAGAGCGGAGTTTCATGGGCGGCTTCGTAGACACGAGCCGACAGGATTTTCTTGACGTAATGTTCGAGCATTATAGGAATGTCCTGATGTGTCACAGCGCGGGCCGCATGAGCGCGACCGAACCCCCATTGTTATCAGACCGCTGGCGAGAGCGTCCAGCGCCATCGCCGGGTTTGCCGTTATAATGTGGCGTTTTCCGGCGTTGCGCTTCACGTCAAGCCGTTTTCCAGTGCCTGTCGGCGGTAAACTGCTGGCCACGCAGGGAACATCGCGCCAATGCCCACTTTCACCACCGCCCCACCGACCCGAGGTATCACATGACCCAGGATGAGCTGAAGCAGGCCGTGGCCCGCGCCGCCCTTGACGAGATTCGCCCACTGCTGAGCCGCGACACCATCATCGGCGTCGGCACCGGCTCGACGGCCAATCTGTTCATCGATGCGCTGGCGGAAGTGCGCCACGACTTCGCCGGCGCTGTCGCCAGCTCCGAAGCCACTGCCGAGCGCCTCAAGGGCCATGGCATCGACGTCTTCGAACTCAACCATGTCGGCACCGTGCCGGTCTACGTGGATGGTGCCGACGAGATCGACCCGCGCCTGGCGATGATCAAGGGCGGTGGCGCCGCGCTGACCCGCGAGAAGATCGTCGCGGCCTGCGCCGAGCGCTTCGTGTGCATCGCCGATGGCTCCAAGCAGGTGGATATTCTCGGCGGCTTCCCGCTGCCGGTGGAAGTCATCCCGATGGCGCGCTCCTATGTCGCGCGTGAGCTGGTCAAGCTGGGCGCAGACCCGGTCTACCGCGATGGCGTGCTGACCGACAACGGCAACCGCATCCTCGATTGCTACAACTTCCTGATCGAGGACCCGATCGCCATGGAAGCGCGCATCAACGCCATCGTCGGTGTCGTCACCAACGGCCTGTTCGCGGCACGCGGTGCCGATGTGCTGCTGGTGGGGCGCGAAAGTGGCGTCGAACGCATCACTGCCTGAGGAGCTGGCATGACGACGAATCTGCACCCACGACTGCGCCTGGCGACCGCACTGCTGCTGGCAGCCAGCGCAAGTCCGCTGGCGCTGGCCGATAGCCTGCCGATCAGCCAGCCCGTCACCGTGACGCTCGACAGTGGCGTCAAGATCCTGCTCAAGCCTGACCACAGCTGGGAATATCAGCTGGATGAGGTGCAGGCCGCTTCTGCTCCGGCCACACAGCCCCCCGCGCAGGCTGGCGCTGGCAGCGCGCTGGTACCGACCTCGACAGCCGTACCGGTGACGGCGGCGGTTACTCCGGCTGGCGGCTCGGCCTCACCATCAGCCGGTGCGGCTGCCGCCAGCGCCAGCAACACAGCGCCTGACAGCGCGTCACGCCTCAACCGCAGCGCGCTGGACAATCCGCAACTGTTGAGTGAAGGCCATCGCGATGGACTCATCGCGCGCCTGTCCTCGGTGAGCGAAGAGGATGACGAGGCGCTGCTCAAATTCAGCCTCGACAATACGGCCGGCCAGAGTGTCATCGGCGTGCAGGCCAGACTGCGTCTGTACGCCGATGATGGCCATCTGCTCGCGACACGTGAAGTGCCGCTGTGGGTCGGTGAATATCGCCTGCCCCAGACCTACCTGCGCCCCGGCCAGACACGCGATAGCCGTGAGGTGCGCGTCTCGCTGCCCGAGGGTGAGTGGTCTCGCCAGCTGGTACGCGTGGAAGTCACCGAGGTGGAGTTCCGCTGATCATCAGATGCCGGATTTCAGGTGTCAGATGCCACGGCAGCCAGACGAAAAACGGGAAGCCCTGAGGGGCTTCCCGTTTCTGTTTGCGCGCCGGTCGCTCAGCGAGAGCGAAGCGGAGATCAGAACTTGTAGTTGATGCTGAAGTAGTTGCCGAAGCCGGTGGTGTCCTGGCGAACGCCGGTGGCAGTGGAACCATCGGTGAAGAACGCCATGTTGTTGTAGTACTTCAGGCCATAGCCGATCGCATAGCGCTGGGTGTGGTAGTAGATGCCGTTGAACCACTCCATGCTGTTGACGCTGCGGCCCGCCTGGCTGCCCACTTCATCGGCATCGAACTTGTAATCCAGGTAGCCCTGATAGGCGATGAAGCTGCCATCATCGAAGTTGACGAATGGCTTGAACCAGTTGGTGGAGGCCATGTAGCCGTCCCACTTGCTCTCGTCTTCACCACCGTAGTTCTCACGCACGTAACGCGCGTAGAGGTTGAAGCCCATCTTGCCGAACCACGGCACCTGCACATCGCTGCCCAGGCCGACGTAGTGCTCCCAAAGACCGCCGAATGCGCCGTTGTCACCGATGTTGGTGACGGTGGCGATGTAGAGCTCATCCACTGGGCCGAAGGACAGGTCATAGCCGGTCATGGCGTCCAGCGAGAAACGCGGCGCCAGCTTGGCGAAGAAGTTGTCGCCGTCGTTCAGGTCATCCGAGCTGTCGTCCAGCAGGTCGAAGAAGTCGACATACCCGTAGAGATCGACGATGCCCGAGCGGCCGCCGAACTCCATCTCCAGGTAGGTATCTTCGCTGTTGCGGAACGGCAGGCGGTTGTCTTCACTGCGCATCAGGTTGAAGGTCAGCCACTTGTAATCATTGGCGTGGATGTCGCCATTGAAGTCAGTAGCCTGTGCCGGAGCTGCCGCGGTCAGCAGCGTGGTGGCAGCCAGAGTGCTGGCCGCGAGGGTCTTGAGCATGGTCATCGCGTAACGGTCCTGTCCTGAATGATGAGACTGTTCGAATTCTTGTGGTCTTGCCCGCTGAGCGGGTCTTGTCGCTATGAAGTCCGACGAAGGCGCGGGAGTGAAACTCGCACGAGGCCCAGTCTGGAAAGGCGGCGATGTTAGCACTTCCTCGCAAAAACGACAGAGCGACATTTCGGGGATGATCAACGCGCCATCGACGACAATGTGAACTTTTTCACACTCTTGTCAGGCACCTTGCCATTCCCGGCTACCTCGCTGTGACATCCCGAAGTCTCCTCGCTTGCCACCCAGCGAATGCCGGCAGGATGGCCCTGTCGACTGACCGGGTGGAGAGCGAGGAATGCATCAGGCCGCCAGCGCCAGGAAGAAACCGGCAATCGCCGCTGACATCAGATTGGACAGCGTGCCGGCGAGTACCGCTTTGAGCCCCAGGCTTGCGATCTCATGACGGCGTGTCGGTGCCAGACTGCCCAGCCCACCCAGCAGGATGGCGATCGACGACAGATTGGCGAAGCCACACAGCGCGAAGGACAGCACTGCCATGGTGTAGGGCGTCATCACCGCACCGGTGGCCGCGACGATGCTGTCACCGCTGAGGTAGGGCGCCAGGTTGATGTAGGCGACGAACTCGTTCACCACCAGCTTCTGGCCGATGAACGAACCTGCCAGGGTCGCCTCGCTCCACGGCACGCCCAGCAGGAAGGCCAGCGGCGCGAACAACCAGCCGAGAATCATGTCGAGACTCAGCGTGTCCATGCCGAACCAGCCACCCACGCCGCCGAGAATGCCGTTGATCAGGCCGATCAGCGCGATGAAGGCCAGCAGCATCGCCCCGACATTGGCCGCCAGCTTGAGGCCGGAAGACGCCCCGGAGGCCGCAGCGTCCAGCACATTGGAAGGCGCATCATCATCCTTGAGGGCGGCATCGGCGAGGGCGATCGAGTCATCCGGCTTCTCCGTCTCCGGGAGCAGCAGCTTGGCGAACAGCAACCCGCCGGGCGCGGCCATGAACGATGCCGCCACCAGGTACTCCATCGGAATGCCCAGCGCCGCATAGCCGCCCAGCACCGAACCGGCGACGGAGGCCAGGCCACCGCACATCACGGCGAACAGCTCGGAGCGCGTCATGCTGGCCAGATACGGCTTGACCACCAGCGGCGCCTCGGTCTGACCGACGAAGATGTTGGCCGTGGCCGAGAGCGACTCGGTACGCGACGTGCCCAGCACACGCTGCAGGCCGCCACCCAGCAGGCGAATCACCCACTGCATGATGCCGAGGTAGTAGAGCACCGCGATCAGCGACGAGAAGAAGATGATGATCGGCAACACCTTGACCGCGAAGATGAAGCCGACACCACTGCCCGGATTGGCCAGGCTGCCAAACAGGAAGTTGATGCCCTGATCGGCATAGTTGACGACCTGACTGACGGCACCGGAGACACCGGCCAGCACTCCCTGGCCGAAGGAGGTGTAGAGCACGAAGGCGCCGATGGCCAACTGGATGGCAAAGGCACCACCCACGGTACGCAGGCGAATGGCGCGTCGATTCGACGACAGCGCCACGGCAATGAGGATGAGCGAAGCCATCCCGACGAGACTCATGAGGGGATTCATTGGGAAGATCCTGAGGGTTCTTGTGGTTGTTATGGGTGCTGCGTGCAGGACTGCGACGACCCGTTCTCAACGTCGTGCAGTGTTATCCTGCATTCTCACCATGTTCAAAAAGTCACAGCCTGACCAAATAGTCAATACGTCCGTTTTACCTCACGCCCACTTGTCTTCCAGTGCCAGACTGGCAGTGTCAGGGGCATTTTTGAGGTTCTCCCTGTGTGTCAGTGGTTTATCATCTGCTTCTGACGTGGGACGTGGCGCTTCAGCCCAGTTTTTCGCCAACGCTCCCTCATCGGAACCGGCACCAAAGGACAAAAGCCGCATGAACAATCACAGCGCCGCCCGACTCGACCGCCTGCAGGCCATTCTGCGCGAAGGCAGCCCTCTGCAACTGAGCGACGCCGCACAGCTATGCGCCGTCTCGGAGATGACCATTCGTCGCGACGTGGCGCACAGCAACGGACTGCTGGAAATTCTGGGTGGCCGCCTGTTGCTGGTCGATTCCTCCGCCGGCAGCGTCTATCGCCTGGATCGCGAGATCGACGCCAGCGCCCCGATCAAGCAAGCGCTGTGCCAGCAGCTGGCCAGTCATATCGAGGATGGCGACACCCTGTATGTGGATTGCGGCACCACGCTGGTCCATCTGGCGGCCGCCATCGACCGCCAGCAGACGCTGACCCTGGTGACCTGCGCCCTGAATGTGGCCAATGCGGTCGGCCATCTGCCCGGGGTGCGGCTGGTGATGCTGGGCGGGCTGTTTCACCCGGCCACCCAGTCATTCACCGCCACCGACATGCCGGAAGCCATCCGCCGTCTCGGCATCAACAAGGCCTTTCTCTCGGCAGGCGGAGTGCATGCCGAGCGAGGCGTCAGCTGCTTCCATTTCCATGAGGTCGCGGCCAAGCAGGCCGCTCTGGAAAGCGCGATGCAGCGCTTCTTGATCGTCGATGCGCGCAAGTTCGAGATGGTACGCCCCGCCTTCATCGCCCCGCTGAGTGACTTTGATGTGGTGATCAGCAATGCCAGTCCCGCCGCACGCGATTGCCTGGGGGCGCTGGAGGCAGAAATGGGCGTAACGGCCGAGCTTGTCGACTGCTGAGCTGCCGATTTCCGAACCTGTCGATTGCATCACAGGAAGGAGCCTGGCCACTCGCAGCGCCAGACCACTGACAAACACCTGGATTCATAGAATAACCGCCGCACGATTGTGCGGCGTTTTCTGTCTGACCAGACAGTCAATGCACACTTTGCGTGCGCGGGGACGTCACAGCGGCAGGTGGTGCTCGAGCATCGCCAAGGTGCCACTCAGCGCGCCACGATTGCGCTCCACGATCTGACTGGCCGCCTGACCCGCCATCTGCTGCGCGGCCTGATCCGAGAGCAGTGCATTCACCGCCCCAGCCAATGCCGCATCATCCGCGACGACCTGGAGCGCACCTTCCGCGGCCATCACCTCGGCGATCTCGCTGAAGTTGTCCAGCGATGGGCCACTCAGCAGCGGCAGCCCCAACGCAGCGGGCTCGAGCAGGTTGTGCCCGCCGATGGGCACCAGGCTGCCGCCGATGAAGGCGATATCACTGGCCGCATACAGCGTCAGCAACTCCCCGAGACTGTCACCGACCAGCACCGATGTGGCGTCAGCCACCCCGGTGCCACTCTCTGACATGGCACTGCGCCGCAGGCTGCTCTCGCCGCGCGCCTGACACCACTGCGCCACCTGAGCGGTCACTGCCGCGAAGCGTTGCGGATGGCGCGGCACCAACAGCAGCAAGGCCTGAGGGTGCTGGTCACGCACCGCGGCATGCGCCGCGAGTATCTGGCCATCCTCACCGTCATGCGTCGAGGCGGCGATCCATACCGGCCGCTGCGCGAACGACCGGCGCAGCGCCTGTCCGTCGGCAATGACCTGTTCGGCAATGTCCAGTTCGAACTTGAGAGAGCCGACGGCCGTGCCGCGCGCTGGTGGCAGGCCAAGTGCCATGAAACGCTCCAGATCCTGCTGCGACTTGGCCGACAGACCACTGACGTGGGCAAGACTGTCGCGCATCAGGGCGCCGATCCTGCGATAGCGCTGGAAGGCGCGCGGTGACAGGCGACCATTGATGACGCACAGCGGAATGTCATTCCGCGCGCAGGCCGCCATCAGGTTGGGCCACAGCTCGGTTTCCACCATGATCGCCAGCGCCGGACGCAGCCGACGCACGAAGCGCCGCGCGCTCAACGGGAAATCCAGCGGAAGATAATGGTGACGGGCCGGAGCAAGCTCTGACGAGCCCTGGGGCGTATGCAGTAGACGTGCGGCCTGTGCAGCGCCGGTGGCTGTCATGGTCGTCAGCACCAGCGGGCGCCGTGGGTAGCGCTGACGCAGTGCCTCGACGAGACTCGCCACCATCACCACCTCGCCCAGCGAGGCGGCATGCAGCCAGATGGGGCACGCACTGTCGGGCGCGGTGTTCGGCGTGGCGGGAATGATACCCAGCCGCTCAATGCGCGAATGCTCGGTATCGTGCTCGCGCCAGACCCGCTGCCAGATGAGGGGTGACAGCAGGGTCAGCGCGGTGCTGTAGAGGCCGCGGGCAAGGCTCACGCCTAGTCCTCGCGATCGAGAATGGTGGCGATCATCGCGGTGGTGGAGACGCCGTCCTCGAAACCGAGCACGCGGACTTCACCGCCATTGGCGATCACTGCCTCTCCCCCGGCGATCTCTTCGGGGCGATAGTCGCCGCCCTTGACCAGCACATCCGGCAACACGGCCTCGATCAGGCGTGCCGGGGTGTCTTCGCTGAAGGGCACCACCCAGGCGACCGCACCGAGGCCCGCCAGCACCTGCATGCGGCGCAGCACCGGATTGATCGGGCGTGTCGGCCCCTTGAGGCGTGCCACCGAGTCGTCGTCATTGACGGCCACGATCAGGCGATCACCGTGTCTCGCCGCTTCCTGCAGGTAGGCCACGTGACCGGCGTGCAGGATGTCGAAGCAGCCATTGGTCATCACCACGCGCTCGCCGCGTGCCTGGGCGGCCTTGACTGCCGGAATGAGCGCAGACTCCTGGATCACGCCGAATTCCGCCAGCTTGTCGCCGTGCAGCGCGGTGTAGAGCTCGGCCACCGACAGGGTCGCGGTACCCGGCTTGGCGACCACCAGGCCCGCGGCCAGGTTGGCCAGCATCACGGCCTCCGGGAAGGCATGGCCAGCCGCCAGCGCCAACCCCAGCACGCCGATCACCGTATCGCCGGCACCGGTGACATCGTAGACCTCACGCGCATGCGTCGGCAGGTGCAGCGGCTGATAGCCCTCGCGGATTAGGGTCATGCCCTTCTCGCTGCGCGTCACCAGCAAGGCTTCCAGCTCGAGCTCGGCACGCAGCGCCTCGCCCTTCTCGGCCAGTTCCTCATCGCTGCGGCACGGCCCGACGATGGTCTCGAATTCGGTCAGGTTGGGGGTGATGATGCTGGCACCGCGATAGCGCGAGAAATCACTGCCCTTGGGGTCGACCAGCACACGCTTGCCCGCCGCACGTGCGGCGGCGATCAGCGCCTCGACCTGATTCAGCGAGCCCTTGCCGTAGTCGGAGAGAATCATCACGCCGCTGGCGCCCAGCTCGGCCTCGACCTGGCTCACCAGCGCGCTGGTATCCACCTCGTGCAGCGGCTCCTCGAAATCGAGGCGCAGCAGCTGCTGATTGCGGCTCATCACGCGCAGCTTGGTGATGGTCGGCACGCTGTCACTGGCCTGGAAGCGTGTGACGACATTGGCGTTTTCCAGCGCGCGCGTGAGGATGGCGGCATTGTCATCCTCACCAACCACGCCCGCCAGTGTGGCATGTGCGCCGAGCGAGGCGATGTTGAGCGCGACGTTGGCGGCACCGCCGGGGCGGTCTTCGCTCTCGCCGACTCGCACCACCGGTACCGGTGCTTCCGGCGAGATGCGTGAGGTACCGCCGTGCCAGTAGCGGTCGAGCATCACATCACCCACGACCAGCAGGCGAGCCTGTTCAAGCGCAGTCAGATCAAGCTTCATCAAGCGTCTCCGCGTGCAGAGGGGGATTGATTGGAAGAGGTATCCGTAGAGGAGACAGCCGCGACCGGCAGACGTTCGCAGCTTTGGGTGCGAATGACGCCATCGGTATCCGCCAGCAACTCCGCGAGGCGCGCGATGACATCCTCGGCGCGAATCAGGCTCATGGCGTCCTGATGGCGCACGCGCTGGCCCCAGTTGATCTCGTCCATCTGCTTGTGAAGGTAGGTCTTCACGGCGTCCGGATAGCGATTGACCACCAGATGCTGCCAGCAATACGGCGCGGCGCGCTCGGGATTGGTGGTGGCGTACAGACCGATCACCGGCGTGTTGAGCGCATTGCCCATGTGCACCGGGCCGGAATCCGGCGCGATCACCGCCACGGCGCGATCGATCATCGCCAGCAGGCCCTTGAGCGAGGTGCTACCGATGGCATCGATGACCGCGCCTTCGCTGACCAGCGCCTTGATGCGCGCACCCATTTCACGTTCCTGCGGGCTGCCGCCACCGGTCATCACGCTGCGGATGCCATATTGCTGCCAGGCATGATCGACGACCGCCGCATAGCCTTCCGGCGACCAGTTGCGGAAGTTGCGCAGTCGCGGATTGGCACACGGGCTGATGATCAGATACGGCGCCTCACCGGTCACGCGGGCGGCTTCGGTGTAGGCCTCGGGCGGCACGTCGAGACGCCAGTCGAGGCGACAGTCCTCGACACCCAGCGTACGCGCGAAGTCCATGAACGACTCCAGCACGTGGGCACGCTCTCGCGGGGCCAGCTGATGGGAGGTAAAGAGGTACTGCCAGTCCTTGGCACGCGCACGGTCATAACCGATGCGCACCTTGGCCTTGAGGCCCAGCGACAGCGCACTGGCGCGCAGTGCCTGCTGCATGTGCAGCAGCACATCGAAGTGCGTGTCCTTGAGCTGTCGCCAGATGGCGCGCATGCCCGCAAGGCCGGTGGACTTGTCGTAGACCACGAACTCGACCCCGGTCAGGCCGGACAGTAGACTGTGCTCCCCCTTGCCGACGATCCAGGTAATGCGGGCCTCAGGCCACTGACGCTGCAAGGCGCGTACCGTTGGCACAAGATTGCAGACATCGCCGAGAGCGGAGAGCCGGAGCACGCAGATATGTGCGGGCTGGGCAGGGAGAGGATGCTTCATGCGGATGGCAGTTTTCCGAAATGAGAATGCCCACATTCTATATGATGGCGAAACAGCGCCACAAATGACGCCGGACTGGTTCATGCCATCGTTCTGGCGTGAACACGGCGCCGTGACCGGCGAAGCACCGGGGCGCGGGGCGAGTCTGTTCCTCGATGTCTGTCGTTTGCCCGCCGAACTGCAACCCGTCAATACCACCGCGACACCGGCTCGCCGCTGGGCACTGCGCCCCTATCGACGCGGCGGCCTGATCGCGAAGCTCGCCAGTCAGCGCTATCTCTATACCGGCCTTGAGCGCACTCGTGCCTTCGCGGAGCTGCGCCTGACGGAAACGCTGCATCGCCAGGGGCTGCCGGTGCCAGAGCCTGTCGGTGCCTGCGTGTGGCGCCATGGCCTGACCTACGAAGCCGCCCTGATCACGGTGCTGATTCCCGGCGCGCACGCCTTCGCCGATGATCTGATCGCCCTCGAAACACGGGGCCTGCCTGCCGGGACCGGGCTGCCCGAGGCCGTGCTGCGCCTGCTCGACGCGACAGGAGACGCCATTCGCGCCGTGCATGATGCCGGGCTCGAGCATGTCGATCTCAATGCACGCAATCTGCTGGTCGACGAAAACGAACGCGTCTACGTGATCGATCTCGATCGCTGCCAGCTGCATGCCGAGGCACCTGCCGACGCACGCTGGCGCGAGGGCAACCTCTCCCGCCTGGGGCGTTCGCTGGCACGCTTCACGCCGACCCATCATGCAGCGTGCCTGGCCCGCATCCGCAGCGCCTATCACGCCTGAACCTGCAGCATATCGCCCTGCAGGCATCGACGCCCATGCAGTGTAGGATAGCGAGATGAATCGTCGGCAAGCGCATCATCCGATTCCCGCCTGCCACTGCGTCCCATCGGCGCCTGTCACACACGTGAGCCAGGCGCTCTCAAGACAGAGACCGTCATGAATCCGAGCGACGAGGCCCCGGCCGCCCCTCCTTCCGATGGCAAGCTGCGCACCGCCGTGCCCATCACTGGCTGCGTCATCACCCTCAATGAAGCGCACAACATCGAGGACTGCCTGCGCTCGCTGGCCCAGGTCTGCGATGAGCTGATCGTGGTCGATTCCGGCTCCACCGATGCCACCTGCGAGCTGGCGCACAACATGGGTGCCGTGGTGATCGACCAGCCCTACCTGGGCGACGGGCCGCAGAAGAATGTCGGCCCGAGCCATGCCAGCCACCGCTGGGTGCTGTCTTTAGATGCCGATGAACGCCTGACCGACGGCGCCGTCAGCGCCATCCGTGAACTGGCACTCGACAGCACGCCCCACGACGGCTTCGCCCTGCGGCGTCGCAACTTCATCGGCTCGCGCTGGGTGCGCCATGCCGGCTGGTACCCCGATTACTGCCTGCGCCTGTATGACCGCGAGAAGCTCGCCTTCCGCGATTCGCGCCAGCACAGCTCCGTTCAGGCCAGCCACCCCTGCGAGCTGGATGCGGACCTTGAGCATTACAGCTTCGCCAATCTGGGTGAGCTGTTCGTCAAGGCCAGTGGTCGCTTCTCGAATCGAGCCGCCAAGATCATGTATCAGAAGGGAAAACGCGCCAACGCCTTCACGCCCTTTCTGCATGCCAGCAATGCCTTCATGCGCAAGTTCGTCTTCCAGGCCGGCTTCCGCGATGGCGTCGATGGCTTCTCGGTGGCGCTGTCGGCCAGCGTCAATGCCTACCTGAAATACGCCAAGCTGCTGGAATTCCAGCGCGACGCCAAGGTGCGTGAGGCCGAGGATTTCAACAAGGTATGGTAACCATGACCTCTGCCTGTGAGCCGACTGCCTCCCGCCCGCTTCACGTACGCCACGTCAATCTGGCACGCGGCTTTCGCGGCGGTGAGCGCCAGACCCTCAATCTGATCGCGGACCTGGCGCGACGCGCAAGCCCAGGGCAGAACGGGGATGCCGGTGCGCCTATCCGTCAGTCGCTGGTGTGCCTGCAGGGCTCGCCCTTGATCCGCGAGTTGGCGGCGCTCGAGCTTGCCGTCACGGTAGACGTGATCGAGATCAGCGGACGCTTCAAGGGCCATCTCGGCCAGCCCCGCGCCGATATCGTGCATGCTCACGAAGCCAAGGCCGTGCACTGGGCATGGCTGCATCAGCGCCTCACCGGTACGCCTTACCTGCTGACACGCCGGGTGCCCCAGCGGGTGAAGGACAAGCCGTTCAATCGCCTGACCTATCGCGCGGCCGCCTGCCGGGTGGCGATTTCATCGGTGATCGAATCTCATCTGCGCGAGCGCCAATGGGGTGAGACGGCGTTGATTCCCAGCACCCTCGCCCACCTGCCCAGCGATGAGGAAACCGTGGCCGAGCTGCGCCAGCGCTTCGGCAATACGCCCGAAGGGGGGCGCATCGTCATCGGACATGTCGGCGCGTTGGTGGACCGCCACAAGGGCCAGCGAGTGCTGATCGAGGCGGCCCGCAGGCTGCGTGACAGTCACCCGCAGCTGCTGTTCGTCTGCCTGGGGGCCGGTGAGGATGAAGCGGCTTTCAAGGCGGAAAGTGCCGATCTCGACAATCTGGTCTGGGAAGGTTTCCACACCAATGTCGGCGACTATCTGGAAGCCTTCGATCTGTTCGCCTTCCCGTCGCGCAACGAGGGTCTCGGCTCGATTCTGCTCGACGTGATGGATCACGGCGTTCCGATCATCGCAAGCGATGTGGATGGCATCCCCGATATCGTGCATGACGACAGTACCGGCGTGCTGGTACCCACCGACGATGCACAGGCGCTGGCCAGCGCCATCGTGGCACTCGTCGCTGATGCACTACGTCGGGAGCGACTGGTCGCGGGCGCGCGGGCGCATCTGGCACGCTTCACCCCCAGCGCCATGGGCGAGGCCTATCTGGGGCTTTATCAGCGGCTGGCACGCTAGACCGCTTTTCATCTCAGACACTTATCGCCCCAGTACCTGGCCCACAAGCACCTATCGTCCAGGCACCTATCATCCAAGTACCTATCGCTCGGCTAAAGAACGAAAAAAGCCCTGTTTCATGTGAAACATCACAATGAAACAGGGCTTTTTTCATTTTTATAAACAGCAGGTTAGCGACTCAAGCGCGAATCCCCGTCCTCCAGACCCCGCAGGTCGGGCCAACCCTCATCCACTCCCAGCACGGGATAGGTTCTGGGATCCAGCGGGCCTGGCTCGCTTTCGGGGCGACACTCTCGCAGCGCAACCTGCAGCCGCTGCAGGGCCTCACCACCTTCGACACCGGCGGTCACCCTGTCCCAGAACTCGCGGTGCACCGCCTTGATGACGACGGGCACGCTGGGCACGCCCACCTGTTGCGCCATCGCCAGACGATGCAGGCCACGATTGATCTTGAGCAGACGGCCATCGCGCGTCACCGCGACGCCCATCTCGTCCTTGGTGATGCCTTGACGGAAGCCATTGGCGGCCATGTCCTGCAGATAACCGCGATAACAGCGCAGATATCCCAGAATCTGTTCCTCACTGTCCATCAACAGCCCATCACGCGGAGACGCCCACGGCTTGCCCGCCTCCAGCAAGGCCTTGAGCTGCTGATAACGCTCGGTCACCGTCAGGTCATCGCCATGCTCGATCAAGTCACGCATCAGGCGCGAGCGTGACCCGAAGCGGAAGGCGCCGCGCCGCAGATCCCAGTCGCCATCCCAGATGAAGGCGTTGGAGGAAGGCCGATTGCGCTTGTCCCGCCCGAAGTTGACGTCGCGCACCAGCTCACGCGGATTGACCCAGACCGTCAACGCCTCCTGCCCCATCACGTCTTCTACTGCATGACGTGGCAAGCCACGGCGCTCGAGGGACTGGTGGCGTGCACGCTGGCGCTTCCAGCGCATCAACCAGCAACGACTGAACGGCAGTATCAGGTGGTGTTCGCACCAGGCACGTAGCGTCTCGATCCGCTGAGCACGCTGCATGGCTCCGCGCATGCGCGGGTGGATCAGATCATCCGTCGTACGGTTTCTCGGCAGGTTCACCGCGCATCCTCATCCAGTGAGATCGCCGTCAACAGTCGCTCGGGAGCAATATGGTTCAGACAGTTGGTATGCCCCAGCGGGCAGACACGCTTGAAGCAGGGTGAACACTCCAGCGCCAGCCAGTGGATCTCGCGATTGGCCGTCAGCGGCGGCGTGTAATGCGGCGACGAGGAGCCGTAGATGCCCTGGATACGGGCCCCTACCGCGGCCGCCACATGCATCAGGCCGGAGTCATTGCTGACCACTTCCCGACACTCGGCGATCAGATCCACCGCATCCGCCAGCCGCGTCTTGCCACACAGGTTGTGAACGCCCGCAAGTCCCTGGGCGATCTCTTCCCCCGCCGCGACATCCTTGGGGCCACCGAAGATGCGCACCTCGGCCCCCTGGCGGGTCAATGACTCGGCAAGCGCGCGAAAGTGCGTCAGCGGCCACTGCTTGGCTGGGCCATATTCCGCCCCCGGCATCATGCCGATGATGGGCGCTGGCGGCGCCACCAGTCCCAACTCGCTGCGCAAGCGCAGCTGATTGGCACTGTCGGTGACCAGAGAGGGCTCCGGTATGCCCACCGGCGGATTGGCTTCCGCCACCGGCAAACCCAGCGAGGTGAAACGCTTGACGGTCTGATCGAGCACCGTCTTGTCGAGCTTGCGACACTCGGTGAGCAGACCATAGCGCTGCTCACCGGTGAAGCCGGCCCGCACCGGAATGCGTGCGAAGAACGGCACCAGCGCTGACTTCCACGAACGCGGCAGCACGATGGCGCGATCAAAGCGTCCGCGTAGCGAACGTCCGAGCTGCCAGCGCGCCTTGAGGGCGAAGTCACCATGCCCCGCCGGCAACGCCAGTGCCTCCTCGACCTCGGGCATGCGCTCGATGATCGGCTGCGACCAGGCGGGCGCCAGCACACTGATCCGGCAGCCGGGCGAGCGCTGTTTCAGCGTCATGAACAGGCTCTGCGCCATCACCATGTCGCCGACCCAGCTGGGCCCGACCACCAGAATGCGCTCACTCATGCCTTGCTCCTCTTCACGGCCAATCCTCTTTGCGGGTGCGCTTGCCCTGCAGCATCGCTCTTGCGATGCGGACACTCATCCTCAGTCCACACGTGCTCGGACTCAGCGATTCAGCCATTCGAGATAGGCGCGCGTGCCCTGGGCAACGGTCTTGAATTCGACGTTGCAACCGGCCTTGCGCAGCTTGCCGATATCGGCACGCGTGAAGCTCTGGTAGCGACCCTTGAGGTTTTCCGGGAAGTCGATGTACTCGATCTCACCCTTCTCGTAGTACTCGATGACGGTCTCGGCGATCGCCTTGAACGGCTCGGCGCGACCGGTCCCCAGATTGAAGATGCCGGAGGCTTCCGGGTGATCGAGGAACCACAGGTTCACGTCGACCACGTCACCGACATAGACGAAGTCACGGCTCTGCATGCCGGCTTCAAAGCCATCGTAAGCGCCGAACAGCTTGGGGTTCTCGCCCGCCTTCACCTGGGTGTGATGGTGATAGGCAACGCTGGCCATCTTGCCCTTGTGCTGCTCACGCGGGCCGTAGACATTGAAATAGCGGAAGCCGACGATCTGGGTGGTCAGGCTGTCCCAGCGCTGACGCACGTGCTGATCGAACAGCAGCTTGGAGTAGCCGTAGACGTTGAGCGGACCTTCGAACTCCGGCGTTTCCTTGAAGACCTGGCTGTCGCCATAGGTCGCCGCGGAGCTCGCGTAGAGGAAGGGGATCTGGTTCGCTTCGCAGAAGTTGAGCAGCACCTTGGAGTACTCGAAGTTGTTCTCGAGCATGAACTGGCCGTCCCACTCGGTGGTGTCCGAGCAGGCACCTTCATGGAAGATCGCCTCGATCTTCGGCAACTCGGCATACTCGCCCATCAGGCTCGACTGGACACGAATCAGGAAGTCGTCCTTGTCGAGGTAATCGGCGATGGTCAGGTCCGCCAGATTGACGAACTTGGTGCCGTCACTCAGGTCATCCACCACCAGGATATCGGTACGGCCGCGGTCATTGAGTGCCTTGACGATATTGGCACCGATGAAGCCGGCGCCTCCGGTAACGACGATCATTTGAGCTCCCAGAGCCTCTAGAGGCTTGTAGGCGACGCACGCGTTCAGCAACGCGACACATCAGAATTTGGAAATGGCACGCACTCGGTTTCGTCTGCGGCCTATAACCCGATAAGCGGGGATTGTATACTCGGCAGTTCTCGAATTCATGGGCCAACGGGCTTCACCAATGACACAGCCAGACGTGAAAACCTTCCAGGGCCTGATTCTGGCCCTGCAGCAATACTGGGCCGAACAGGGTTGCATCATTCTGCAACCATTGGATATGGAGGTTGGCGCGGGGACTTTCCACCCGGCGACCTTCCTGCGCTCCATCGGTCCTGAAACCTGGAACGCTGCCTACGTGCAGCCTTCCCGCCGTCCCACCGACGGCCGCTACGGCGAAAACCCCAATCGCCTGCAGCACTATTATCAGTTCCAGGTGGTGATGAAGCCGTCACCGGCCAACCTGCAGGAGCTCTATCTGGGCTCGCTGGAGCGTCTGGGCATCGATCCGCTGGTCCACGACATCCGTTTCGTCGAGGACAACTGGGAATCCCCGACCCTCGGCGCCTGGGGCCTCGGCTGGGAAATGTGGCTCAACGGCATGGAAGTGACCCAGTTCACCTACTTCCAGCAGGCAGGTGGCATCGAATGTTTCCCGGTCACCGGCGAGCTGACCTACGGTCTCGAGCGCATCGCAATGTACCTGCAGGACGTGGACAGCGTCTACGACCTGATCTGGACCACCGCGCCGGACGGCTCCGTCGTGACCTATGGTGACGTCTTCCTGCAGAACGAGAAGGAGCAGTCGGCCTACAACTTCGAGCACGCTGCCGTGCCGGAGCTGTTCGCTGCCTTCGATCACTGCGAGAGCGAGTGCCAGAAGCTGCTGGCCGCCAACCTGCCGCTGCCGGCCTACGAGCAGGTGCTGAAGGCATCACATACCTTCAACCTGCTGGATGCGCGTCACGCCATCTCCGTCACCGAGCGTCAGCGCTACATCCTGCGTGTGCGCACTCTCGCCCGTGATGTGGCCCACGCCTATTACGATTCGCGCAAGGCCGCCGGCTTCCCGCTGGCCCCGCAGGCGCTGCGTGATGAGCTGCTCGCCGCCGATGACACCACTACCGAGGGAGACGCGTAAGCATGGCCTCCGTGAATACCCTGCTGATCGAACTGGGCTGCGAAGAACTGCCGCCGGGCGCCATCGACGCACTCGCTGACAGTCTCGCCAAAGGCCTCGCCGATGGCCTGCGCGAGGCCGAAGTCGCCTTCGGTCAGGTCCGTGCCTACGCCACACCGCGTCGTCTGGCGGTGATGATCGAGTCACTGGCCGAGCGTCAGCCGGACCGCGAGATCGAGAAGCGCGGACCGGCCAAGGCCGCCGCCTTCAAGGATGGCGAACCGACCCGTGCGGTGCAGGGCTTCGCCCGCTCCTGCGGCGTCGAAGTCAGTGACCTGATCGAGCTGGAAACCGACAAGGGCACCTGGCTCGGCTATCGCCACACCCAGCCGGGCGAGCATCTCTCCGCCCTGCTGCCGGCCATGCTGGAGCAGGTCGTGGCTCGCCTGCCGGTACCGAAGAACATGCGCTGGGGTGCCTCACGCATCGAGTTCTCGCGTCCGGTGCATTGGCTGGTCGCGCTCTACGGCAGCGAAGTGATCGAGGCCAGCGTGCTGGGTCTCGATTCCGGCCGCACCACCTTCGGCCACCGCTTCCACGCCCCGCAGGCCATCACGCTGGCACACGCCGAGGACTACCTCGACGCGCTGGAAGATGCTCGCGTACTGGCCAACCGTGAGGTGCGTCGTGAACGCATCCGCGAACAGGTCCAGGCCGAGGCGGAAGTCTATGGTGCCAACGCTGTCATCGAGGAGGCCCTGCTCAACGAGGTCAACGGCCTCGTGGAATGGCCGGTGGCGCTGACGGGCACCTTCGACGAGCGCTTCCTGGAAGTGCCGGCGGAGTGCTTGATCTCCTCCATGAAGGCCAACCAGAAGTACTTCCACCTGCTGGACAATGACGGCAAGCTCAAGCCGGCCTTCATCACCATCTCCAACATCGAGAGCAAGGACCCGCAACAGGTCATCTCCGGTAACGAGAAGGTGATTCGTCCGCGTCTGGGCGATGCCGCCTTCTTCTACGAGACCGACCTGCGCAGCACGCTGGAATCGCGTCGCGAGAAGCTCGAGAGCGTCGTCTTCCAGCAGAAGCTGGGCAGCATGGCCGAGAAGGCCCGCCGCAGCGAAGCCGTGGCACGCCACATCGCGGAACGCATCGGTGCCGATGTCGACCACGCCGCACGTGCCGCACAGCTGGCCAAGACCGACCTGGTCACCGAGATGGTGCTGGAGTTCCCGGAACTGCAGGGCATCATGGGCCACTACTACGCCCGTCACGATGGCGAAGATGCCACCGTCGCTCTCGCACTGGAAGAACAGTATCTGCCGCGCTTCGCCGGCGATGCGATCCCCACGACCAAGGCCGGCATGGCGATTGCCCTGGCCGACCGTCTCGACACCCTGACCGGCATCTTCGGCATCGGTCAGCGTCCGACCGGCGCCAAGGACCCGTTCGCGCTGCGTCGCGCCACCATCGGGGTGCTCAACATCCTGATCAAGGGTGAGCTGGACCTCGACCTGCGCGAGCTGCTGACCGTCAGCGCCGAGCAGCATCGTGACCTGCCCAAGGCCGAAGGACTGGTCGAGGACGTGCTCGAGTACATGCTCGATCGCTTCCGCGCCTGGGCCAGCGATGAAGGCATGGGTGCCGAGCTGTACCTGGCCGTGCGTACCCTGAAGATCAGCAACCCGCTGGACTTCGCACGTCGTCTGCGTGCCGTGCATGCCTTCGGCGAACGCCCGGAAGCCGCTGCTCTGGCAGCTGCCAACAAGCGCGTCTCCAACATCCTCGCCAAGGCCGAGCACGATGGTCGCACCGAGGTGGATGCGAGCCTGTTGAGCGAGCCGGCCGAACAGGCACTGGCAGACGCCCTGACGGCGCGTGGCGCGGAAGTGGCACCGCTATTCGCCGCGGCGCGCTACCAGGAGGCCCTCGATGCACTGGCCAGCCTGCGCGAGCCAGTCGATGCCTTCTTCGATCAGGTGATGGTCAACGCCGACGATGCCGCCGTGCGCGCCAATCGTCTGGCGATGCTGGCCAGTCTGCAAGGCCTGTTCATGGGTGTGGCCGACATCAGTCTGCTGACCCAATAAGAACTGCCGATCCACGATGTCCCTGACATCGGTAAAGCGCAGTCTCTGCAAAAAGAACCCCGCCACGGCGGGGTTCTTTTGCATCCGGGGCCCCGAAATGCCGTGTTGCGTGACAGGATTTCACGCAACACGGCAGCGATGTCACAATTTCTGCCTTGATCCCCTACCTAGGTCGCACTAGTATTCCAGTATAGAAACAGTGTTCGAAAAGCGCGGCAGCCTGTCGCACCACGCACTTCGACCACTCGGCGCCATTTGCCCATCCCCACGTGCGAGCGTCATCTTGTGACTCGGCTCACAATTTTCCAGGCAAAGCGGCGACCCCTGACAAGCAGCCCGGCTGACGCCCCTGACTGCCCTGAAGTGAAGAGTTGACTATGCAAAAACTGATCGTGCTCGACCGTGATGGTGTCATCAATGAAGACTCCGATGCCTTCGTCAAGAACGCCGAGGAGTGGATCGAATACCCCACTTCCATCCAGGCCATCGCCCGCCTGACCCGCGCAGGCTATACCGTGGCCGTGGCGACCAATCAGTCCGGTATCGCCCGTGGCCATTTCGGCCACCGTGAACTCGACCAGATGCACACCAAGATGATGCAGCTGGTGAAGGAAGCCGGTGGCAATATCGCTCACATTGCCTACTGCCCGCATGGCCCGGACGACGGCTGCGATTGCCGCAAGCCGGAACCCGGTCTGCTCCACCAGATCCAGGATGCCCTGCAGATTCCTGATTTTGACGGTGCCTGGATGCTGGGTGACAGCCTGCGTGACCTCATCGCGGGCCAGAAGGCCGGCTGTCGCGCCGCGCTGGTGATGACCGGCAAGGGCCAGAAGACGCTGGCAGATGGTGAGGGCCTCAAGGACGTGCTGGTAGTGGCCAACCTGGCCGACTTCACCAATCGCCTGCTCGATGGTGAGCTCAACCACCCCATGTCGGATGGTGAGCCGGGAAAGTCCCAGCGCCGCTGCGTGAGCTGTGAAGCCGCTGCCGAAAGCTATCTGTGAGGCGCGCCTGCCTCTCTAATCAGTAGCGGCGATATGCTACCCTTCAGACATGAATCCGGGCGGGCAACTGCCTGCCTGTCACACTTCCTCATGTTGGAGGCTTCACATGCCACTGCTGGATAGCTTCACTGTCGATCACACCATCATGAAGGCGCCTGCCGTGCGCGTGGCCAAGAAGATGGGCACCCCGAAAGGCGACAACATCACCGTCTTCGACCTGCGCTTCTGCGTGCCGAATGAAGAGATTCTCTCCGAGAAAGGCATTCACACCCTCGAGCACCTGTTCGCCGGCTTCATGCGCGAGCACCTCAACGGTGATGACGTCGAGATCATCGATATCTCCCCGATGGGCTGCCGCACCGGCTTCTACATGAGCCTGATCGGTGAACCGGAAGAAGCTCGCGTTGCCGCCGCCTGGTCTGCTGCCATGCAGGACGTGCTCAACGTGGCGCGTCAGGAAGAGATTCCGGAGCTCAACGTCTATCAGTGCGGCACCGCACAGATGCACTCTCTGGAAGAAGCCAAGCAGATCGCCAGCAACATCCTGTCCCGCGATATCGGCGTCAACCGCAATGACGAGCTGAAGCTGGATGAAGGCTTCCTCAATCAGGCGCACTGAGTCTTGAGGCATCAGCCTTGAGGCACCGGGCTTGAGGCACCGGGCTTGATCAGCCTGTCGAGTGCGCCGAGCACTTGAACAAAAAAGCCCGCTATCTGACCGGATCAGATAGCGGGCTTTTTTCATGACGTGACATCCGAGCGAGAGTAGCCAATGCCAGATTCCAGCCGCCATGCCTTTGATTTCACGACCTTCCTGGCAGACAAGGAAGCGTGGTCAGCGCCGAATGAACTCGTCCCCTACCGCTGCCGCGATGACAGCCGCCTGGGCTGTCGTCACTATCCCGCAGCAGGCATGTCAGAGTGCCGCTCACACCTCATCCTGCTGCATGGCTCCAGTGCTGACAGCCGTTATCTCGCGTCGCTGGCAACGCGCCTGGCTGAGGCTGGTCATCATGTGCATACGCCGGACTTGCGCGGCCACGGCCCAGCCCCGCAGCGACGTGGCGACATCGACCACCTGCTCCAGCTCGAGGAGGATCTCGAGGACCTGATCCTGTCGCTAGAGCTACCAGACGATGCCAGAGTCATTGTCGCTGGTCACTCCGCCGGAGGCGGCCTGGCACTGCGCTTCTCGGCCGCTGTCTGTCAGCGCCAGTGTGCCAGTATTCCGCTGCACGGCGTGATATTGCTGGCGCCGTACCTGCATCATCTCGCGCCCAACATGCGCCGTGATTCGCGCTGGGTGCAGCCACGCATCGCGCGGATGCTGGCCTGCGCACTCCTTAACCGGCTCGGCATCCATCGCCTGGATCATATTGAGGTCCTTGGCTTCAATATCCCGCCAGAGTACCGAGATGCACATACCACCGACGCCTACTCGTGGCGCTTGATGACAGGCCTCAATCCTCGCGACTATCAGGATGACCTCAAGGCGCTCGCCCACCATCAGCTGCCAGTACTGGCGCTGATCGGCGAGCATGACGAGGCGTTTCATGCCGAGCGCCTTGCCCAATGTCTGCAGCCCCACCACCCCGCGGCGCAGGTGGAAGTCCTCGAGACAATCGATCACCTGGGGCTTGCGACGGCTTCCATCACGGCAGAGCGAATCACCGCCTGGTTGACCGAGCAACGCACCGCTTAGAACGACACGCACATGCAAAAACGGCCCCTGATCGAAGATCAGGGGCCGTTTTTCTGGTTCAGCTTGGCAAGGCATCCGCCAGGCGCTAGCTCAACGCCATCAGACGTCGAGGTTGGCCACCAGCGCGAAGCGCTCGATGAAGTCACGGCGCGGTTCGACTTCATCACCCATCAGGGTGTTGAACATCTGATCGGCACCGATCGCATCCTCGACGGTCACGCGCAGCATGCGACGAGACTCCGGATCCATGGTGGTTTCCCACAACTGATCCGGGTTCATCTCGCCCAGCCCCTTGTAGCGCTGGATGCTGAAGCCACGTGCCGCTTCCTTCATCAGCCAATCGAGGGCTTCGTAGAAGGTGACGACCTCCTTCTTGCGCTCACCGCGCGAGACATAGCTGCCAGCTTCCAGCAGGCCTTCCAGCATGTTGCCCAGCTCGCTCATCTCGCGGTAGTCGGCGGACTTGAAGAAGTCGACATCCCACAGGTAATCGCTGCTGACACCATGTGCCGTCAGCGTCACCGCCGGCAGATAGAGGTTGCGCTCGCTGTCGTGGCTGAGAGTGAAGCTGTAGTGCGGGCCCCCCTCATAGGCTATCAGGTCATCCATTTCCTTCTGGAGACCGTCGATCCAGCCTTGCACCTGAGACTTGTCCGCGAGAGCGGCCTCATCCAGATGCGGAGCGTGCACGATCTTGCGCAGCACGGCAGACGGATAGACACGCGCCAGACGATCGATGCGCTTCATCACGCCACGATACTGGTTGACCAGTGCTTCCAGCTGAGCGCCGGCAATACCCGGGGCATCAGCGTTGACGTGCAGCTTGCCGCCGTCCAGCGCCGTGGCGGTCAGATAGTCCTGCAGCGCCTGCTCGTCCTTCAGATACTGCTCATGCTTGCCACGCTTGATCTTGTAGAGCGGCGGCTGGGCAATGAAGATATGACCGCGCTCGATCAGCTCCGGCATCTGGCGGAAGAAGAAGGTCAGCAGCAGCGTACGGATGTGCGACCCATCGACGTCGGCATCCGTCATGATGATGACGGAGTGATAGCGCAGCTTGTCGGGGTTGAACTCTTCACGACCGATACCGCAACCCAGCGCGGTGATCAGCGTGCCAACCTCGGCAGACGACAGCATCTTGTCGAAGCGCGCCTTCTCGACATTGAGTATCTTGCCCTTCAGCGGCAGGATCGCCTGGGTACGACGATCACGCCCCTGCTTGGCGGAGCCACCAGCGGAATCACCCTCGACCAGGTACAGTTCGGAGAGGCTCGGGTCCTTCTCCTGGCAGTCAGCCAGCTTGCCCGGCAGACCTGCGATATCCAGAGCGCCCTTGCGACGCGTCATATCACGCGCCTTGCGTGCGGCTTCACGCGCCCGCGCCGCATCCAGCATCTTGTTGACGATGCCCTTGGCTTCGTTGGGCTTCTCGATCAGATACTCGGAGAACAGACGGCCCATTTCCTGCTCGACGGCCGTCTTGACCTCGGAAGAGACCAGCTTGTCCTTGGTCTGCGAGGAGAACTTCGGGTCCGGCACCTTGACCGAGATGATCGCGGTCAGACCTTCACGGGCATCGTCCCCGGTCGTACCGACCTTGGATTTCTTGAGCAGACCTTCCGCCTCGATATAGCTATTGAGCGTACGCGTCAGTGCCGCACGGAAACCGGCCAGGTGCGTTCCGCCATCGCGCTGAGGAATATTGTTGGTGTAGCAGAAGATATTCTCGGCGAAGCCTTCATTCCACTGCATCGCCACTTCGACAGCAATGCCATCCTCGCGCTCCATCTCGAAATGGAACACCGGATTCAAGGGCGCCTTGTTGGTGTTGATATGATCAACAAACGCCTTGAGGCCACCTTCGTAATGGAACAGCTCTTCCTTGCCGCTGCGCTCGTCAATCAGACGGATGGCGACACCGGAGTTCAGGAAGGACAGCTCGCGCAGACGCTTGGCCAGAATCTCGTAGTGGAATTCGATATTGGCAAAGGTCAGCGGAGAAGGCTTGAAGCGTACCAGGGTACCGGTCTTCTCGGTCTGGCCCACGATGCCCAGCGGCGATTGCGGCTCGCCATGGCGATAGATCTGCTCATGGACATTGCCCTGACGCCAGATGGTCAACTTGAGCTCTTCGGATAGCGCGTTGACGACCGAGACACCCACACCGTGCAGACCGCCGGAGACCTTGTAGGAGTTGTCATCGAACTTACCGCCTGCGTGCAGCACGGTCATGATGACTTCCGCTGCGCTGACGCCTTCCTCTTCATGGATCTCGGTCGGCACACCACGACCGTTGTCGCTGACGGAAACTGACTCGTCGGCATGAATAACGACCCGGACTTCGCTACAGTGACCGGCCAGCGCCTCGTCGATGGAGTTATCCACCAGCTCGAACACCATATGATGCAGCCCCGTGCCGTCATCGGTATCACCGATATACATGCCGGGGCGCTTGCGTACGGCATCCAGGCCCTTGAGGACCTTGATGCTTGATGAGTCGTAAGCCTGTTCGCTCATTGGCTTCTCCGTCGTGAAATCATTCCGTGTGCAGTCGCCCGTGTTCCACGTGAAACATCCTGACATCAGTATTCGGCAACCATACCCGATCCAATGTTTCGGGTTCGACGCAGGTCACGAAGACCTGGCACTCGAGGCCTGCCAACAGCTGGCAGAACAGACGGCGATGCTCGCCATCCAGTTCCGCCGGCAGATCGTCGATCAGGTAGACACAGGTACGTCCGTTCATTTCTTCAAGCAAGCGACCCTGAGCCAGCTTGAGAGCGCTGACCACCAGCTTCTGCTGGCCGCGAGACAACACCTCGACTGCAGGGCGTCGCCCCAGGCGAATACGCAAGTCGGCGCGTTGTGGGCCAGTCTGGGTAAAGCCCATATGGCTATCACTGTCGCGCCCTGCTGCCAGCACGTCGCCCAGAGGGCGCTTGGCATCCCAACCGCGCTGATAGCGCAGAGTCAGCTCGGGTAAATCAATCAGCTCGGCAAGCGTGGCCTGAAACAGAGGCGCCAGCGCCTGCATATATTCCATGCGCAGGGCATCAAGACGCTCGCTCCAGTGAGCAAACTCTCGATCCCAGACGTTAAGTGCCTGAACGTCCATCTTACCATGCCTGAGCAGTGCGTTCCGATGTTTGAGCGCCCGACGCACGCGGCGCCAGACGTCGAAGAAGTCGTGTTTCACGTGAAACACTCCCCAATCGAGAAACTCACGTCGGGCAGAGGGCGAGCCCTCCAGCAATCGGAAGGCATCCGGGTTGATCAGCTGCAACGGCAATGCCTGAGCCAGCTGGGCGACTCGCTCGACCTTCTCGCCATCCAGCCGCATCTCAAGGCCATCTGCGGCCTGATCGCGCCTTACCCCCAAAGGGCGCGGCGGATCGCCTGCCAAGCGGCCAAACAACGTCATGCCCGCCGTGTCATGCGCAATGGCATGCTTGAGCTTGTGCGTGCGGAAAGAGCGCGCCAGCCCCAGCACATGGATACCTTCCAGCAGACTCGACTTGCCACTGCCATTGGCACCACTGACCAGATTTACCCCTTTCCCCGGCGCCATATCGACTGGCGCCAGGTTGCGCAGATTCTGGAATTGGAGTCGTTCAAGCGCCATGACGGCCTCATTCGATAGAGAAAAAGAGCCATGGCCGCCTTCGGGGCTCAAATACGACAACACCCGCCATTCAGGAGTGAAAATGGCGGGTGTTGTCGAGGCTCATTCTGCGATTGCGCGCGTCAATAGCGCCACAATTACGATTCAAGGTGCTGATTTAAATAACAATTACGATATTACAGACGCATCGGCATCACTACGTAACGCGCATCGCCACCACCCGGCTCTTCCAGCAGCGCTGAGCTGTTGGCATCGGAAAGCGTCAGCTGCACGCGATCGGCATCCAGTACTCCCAGCACATCGATCAGATAACCGACGTTGAAGCCGATCTCGAGACCAGCCCCTTGATAATCAAGGGCAATATTCTCTTCGGCCTCTTCCTGCTCCGGGTTGTTGGCCAGCACGCGCAGGTTGCCTGCTTCCAGATAGAGGCGCACGCCACGGTACTTCTCATTGGAGAGGATCGCGGTGCGCGACAGTACCTGACGCAGCTCGGCACGCTCGGCCACGATGACCTTGTCACCGCCACGCGGGACGACGCGCTCGTAATCCGGGAACTTGCCGTCCACCAGCTTGGAGGTAAAGGTGAAGTCACCAGTCTGGGCACGCACGTGCGTACCGCTGACCGTCAATGTCATCAGCTCATTGCTGCCGTCGAGCAGACGCGTCAGCTCAAGGATACCCTTGCGCGGAATGATCAGCTTCTGCGCTTCCGGCACGCTGATGTCAGCGGCCTGCTCGCAGACGGCCAGGCGGTGACCATCGGTCGCCACGGTACGCACCAGGTTGCTGGTCAGTTCCAGCAGCATGCCGTTGAGGTAATAGCGGACATCCTGCTGTGCCATCGCGAAGGAGGTCGCGTCGATCAGATGCTTGAGGGTGCCGCGCGGCAGGCTGACGGTGATGTCGCCCTGACCATCATCGATGTTCGGGAACTCGGCCACCGGCAAGGTCGACAGGGTGAAGCGTGAACGACCGCTGCGCAGAATGGCACGCCCTTCTTCCAGCGCGAGAATGATCTCGCTGCCTTCGGGCAGTGACTTGCAGATATCCATCAGCTTGCGCGCCGGCACCGTCGCGGAACCCGGCTCATCGACACGGCTGGGCTCGACGCGCCCGATCAGCTCGACCTCAAGGTCAGTCCCGGTCAGCGACAGCTGCTGATCGGACACTTCAAGCAGCACATTGGACAGCACCGGCAGTGTCTGGCGACGCTCGACGACACCCGCCACCAGGGACAGCGGGCGCAGCAGGGCTTCACGCGAAATGGCAAATTTCATGGAGACTCCACTCTCTGGAAACGGGGCAATGCTCGCTGACAGGCAGCGCGCACGCAAAAGAAATTCGGGGCCGCGACAGGCAAGCCCGGAGCACAGCAGGCCGATAGCGTGATTGTCGCCAACCCGACCTGCCGCTGCAATTCGATCAGCTGGTCAACAGACGCAGCAGATTCTTGTAGTCCTCGCGGATATCGGCGTTCTCTTCACGCAGCGAGGCCACCTTGCGACAGGCATGCAGCACCGTGGTGTGGTCTCGCCCACCGAAGGCATCGCCGATTTCCGGCAAGCTGTGGTTGGTCAGCTCCTTGGCGAGCGCCATCGCGACCTGACGCGGACGGGCGACGGAACGCGAGCGACGCTTGGAGTGAAGATCGGAAATCTTGATCTTGTAGTACTCGGCCACGGTGCGCTGGATGTTGTCCACACCCACCTGCTTGTCCTGCAGTGCCAGCAGGTCCTTCAGGGATTCACGAATGAAGTCCTGATTGATCGCGCGTCCCATGAAGTGGGAGTCGGCGATGACCTTCTTCAAGGCACCTTCGAGCTCGCGTACATTGGAGCGGATCTTCTGCGCGATGAAGAAGGCGGCATCGTGAGGCAGATCGACCTTGGCCTGATCGGCCTTCTTCATCAGGATCGCGACGCGCGTCTCGAGCTCCGGCGGCTCGATGGCGACGGTCAGCCCCCAGCCGAAGCGTGACTTGAGACGCTCCTCGACCCCATTGATCTCCTTCGGATAGCGATCCGAGGTCAGGATCATCTGCTGACCACCTTCGAGCAACGCATTGAAGGTGTGGAAGAACTCCTCCTGGGAGCGCTCCTTGCCGGCAAAGAACTGGATGTCATCGATCAGCAGCGCATCTACCGAACGGTAGAAACGCTTGAAGTCATTGATGGCATTGAGCTGCAGCGCCTTGACCATGTCCGCCACGAAGCGCTCGGAATGCAGGTAGACCACCTTGGCATTCTCGCCGCCCTGCTTGGCCAGATGATTGCCCACCGCGTGCATCAGGTGGGTCTTGCCCAGACCCACGCCGCCATACAGGAACAGCGGGTTATAGGCACCGCCGGGATTCTCCGAGACCTGACGCGAGGCCGCGCGGGCCAGCTGGTTGGACTTGCCCTCGACAAAGGTTTCGAAGGTGAAGTTCGGATTCAGGCCACTGGAATGCTTGAGGCTACCTTCTACCTGCACCTGACGCGTGTTGCGACGCGGTGCCTGCTCCCGGGCGCCATCGCCGGCCATCTCACGCTCTTCCGCGAAATTGCCCCGCGGTGGCGTATGCACGGAAGGGGCACGCGGGCTCGGCATCTGGCCCGGCGCCTGCGCCTGAGCAGATACCGGCGACGCAGCCGCGCCTTCCGGACGCGGATTCGAGACGGTCCGACGGCTACCGACGCTCAGCTCGACCTTGGGCGGCTTGCCCGGTGCCAGCTCACGCAGCAGCTCGTGAATTCGTTTGAGGTACTTGTCATTGACCCAGTCACGCACGAAGCGGTTGGGGGCGAGCAGGCACAGCTCTCCGCTGTCGCCTTCCTCAGCCTGCAGGGGGCGAACCCAGGTATTGAACTGCTGTGAATTCAGCTCGTCTTGCAGGGCGTCAAGACATTGTTGCCAAAGTGCGAGCGACAC